>JANSXP010000056.1 GCA_024742875.1 Planctomycetaceae bacterium
TGTCTTTCGCCTCCACTTTGCCGCACGCCTTTTGCACGGCCTCTCGCAGTGCTTCGTCAGCAAACCCGGCAAACGGATCGACATCGGCCGCATCATCCGTCACATCCTGCGCGAATCCGGCAGGTGCCCAGGAACTCAGCCACATCATCAGCATCAGCCAGACACATACGGCTGTACGCCTTGTCGCTCGGGCACCAGTGGGGCGTGAGTCTGTCGCACGCTCCAGAAACCGTCCTTTGTCCATTGGAATCATGGATCTTCCTCGTTGCCGGATCATCCTTCTTTCGCCGCAGGCCAGACCGTAGACTAACACATCCGCCCCTCGCAGCGTCACCAAAGCCGCAGGCTCCCATGGAAATCCCGCTCGATCCTCAACCCCGCGCCCGCTATCTGCCGGACTGGAGCGAACACGTGTTCGTGCTGCTGGACGCCACCCATCGCTGGGCGGGCGCCATTTCCGCAGAACTGACCGCCTCGCGGGACGGTACTTCTGCAGAGTGCGGGCAGGTCGTCTTCGAAACGTGCACCACGGTCCGCCAGGTCAGCGATTTGTGTGATGCGCCCAACGTCGCGGGACTGATCCTGTTTTTCGCCGGATTCGAACGGGAGGTACTGGGACTGCTGCGGACCATCTGGAATCGCCGTCCCGGTATCCCCATTCTCATGATCTGCGAACGGAAACATCACGACCTGATCCCCGTCATTCTGGAGTCGGGCGTCTCCTGCGTTCTTACGGATATCACCAGTGATCTGGCGATCGCTCGCTGGTGCCTCAACATCAGTGGGGCCAGTCGCAAGGCGTCCGGCGACTAGTCACGCTGGGCAATCAGTTGCAGGGAGCGTACGGTGCTGAAATAGCTCCACAGGCACAGAGGAACTTCAACCATAAACAGCAGCCAAGGCAGAACGTCGTCCATAAAGTCGTTCATCGCCCCCCAGCCAATGGCCCGCCCCAGAACCTCGGCGGTAAAGGCCACGGCAATCGGCCCGACAATCCAGCAGGTGAGCACAGACAGCAACATGCCGCCGTAGGTCATCCGGATCGACAGTCGCACGCCAATCATGACCGACGTGATGCCCAGCATAATCAGCTGATAGAACCAGACATCTTCGTGGAATGTCGGCGATGACCAGCCACGACGATTGCTTTCAAACAGCACCACGACAAAGCCAATCAGCAGCGGTGACAAAGAAGCGAGTACTGCGGGCACCATGCCCAACAGCGAATCACCCACCACGCGGTGGGGGCTGACCGGCAGCAACAGCAGGCTGCTGACTGTCTTTTCTTTGACTTCGGTGTTGAACAGACGCCCAAAAAGAATGGCCACATGCGCAATCACAAAAATCACGCCGCAGATCATCAGCGAGATGCCAATGGGGTACAGATACTCGCGTTCGTCGGTGGCCCACACCACCACACCGGCAATGATGGCGATCAGCGCGGGCACCAGCAGCAGACGGATCAGATTCCACAGCCAGCCACCGCCCTGATGCTGCCAGGATTTCCAGATGAGCGCGCGGGACCAGGGTCGGGAACGGGAAATCGTCTTTTTGGACGTCGCCGAGGGCCCTTCCGCGATGACTCGGGAAGTGAAGAACTCAAAGCTCATCCAGCTCAGCACAAAACAGATGGCCGCAATCGTCAGATGAAACGTCATCTGCGGTGTCCACAACTGGTACGTGGTGAACCCTCCCAGCATGGTTGAGAGGTTGCCGCCCAGAATGCGGTCCTGCCCAAACAGGGACATATCATTGAACCACAGCGCCAGCGACGCCATCCCGCTCGTCAACCAGCCGGAATCGGGACTGTTGACCGCCAGCTCGGCGGCTTCCAGGGAAGGAACGTCAATCCAGGCCAGGCACGCCTGATAGCCGAGATAGCCCCAGGTGGGGATGAACTCCAGCAGCCCCCAAATCACCAGCGTCTTGGAGAAGGCACGCTGGGCATCACGACTGACCACGCTGCACAGCACGCCGATCTGCGAAATCATTACCGCATAAACGACAATTGCCAGCAGCGTGACCAGCACCCCTTTGGTGTAAACTCCTCCCAGTGTCACGGCGAGAAAAATAAACGGCGCGATCACCAGCAGCATCAGCAGCACGCTCGTGAGCCGGGGGACGGACTTGCCGAGCAGAATGGCGGCCGCGGAGGCCCCCGTCATTTTCAAAAGAGGAAGTGTCTGCTCTTCTTTTTCTTCCACAATCGACGAACTGAAATAGATGCCGCCCATCAGGGTGACAAACCAGTAGCAGCTGTAGAGCACCCTCCACACGATATTGCCCCCCACACCACCACGCGTGGAGTAGGTGTAGATTCCCAGGCAAAGCAGCAGGAAGATCGTGGCGGCCAGTGCTCCCCGAAAAAAGTGGTGAGAGGCCAGTCGGGCTTCCTGCCGCAGGGACCGGACAAGAAAGGCGTTGGCCTGAGAGTGGGCCCGCATGAGATCTCCAGAACGCGCGATCAGAACTTGTAGAGGACAGAATTGAACAACAGAACGTGTGGGGCGACAGAATTGTCTGGTCGATCGGACACGGCTGGCGAATTGGATGCCGCGCTGACGCGTCTCAACACAATCCCTACGAAGGTCAGCACAGCGGGGTTTCAGGCGACTTGGGTACGGTTTGCACCGATTTGACTAGGGAAAAGGCTGAAATCGTGGCGACGGCAGGTATTGAATCTGGGAATCTGCCCCACGATGTATCATTTTGCACTAGTGCATTCTGCAGCTGCAGCGAAACAGGCCTCCCCCTTACGGGAGTGGAACTAAGACAGGCAACTTTGGCAAGAACGCAAAGTGTTTGACTGTTTGAGTTTATGAATACTTGCCTGTTTACTGTGGTTTAGTACAGACTTTTTATCGGATGTGCTACAGTATTTGCGTTACAGGAGTACCCAGCGGCGGTCAACACGGCCGACTGGGAGACAACGACAGGCGAATTTGCTGGTCCTGAAGCGATTGAGGCAATGTCCAGTCACTTCATCCCGTCCCATTCATCAGTCACATCACCGAAGTCTTCGCTCGAAGGCACAGTGATTGCCAGTGGATCGCCGTTGTACAGGGAGGAGATTGTGGGCACGGAGTAGCCTGACCAAGTCAGATCAACCTCATCATCACCGATGCTGATCTGACAAATCGAACACCGAATCTTCGATAAACTGACCTGTCAGTTGAGTCCTATCTAACTTGGAGAGTTCTATGCAGTCATCTCGTACAAAACCGTCAACAAAGCGACGCGGGTTTACCCTGATCGAGTTGTTGGTGGTGATTTCCATCATTGCCACTTTGATGTCCCTGATCCTGCCGGCCATCCAAAACGCCCGCGAAGCCGGCCGACGAACGCAGTGTTTGAACAACATTCGCAACGTCACCCTGGCAACCCTCAACTTTGCCTCTGCCAACAAGAGCCGCCTGCCAGCTCTGGGATACTTCCCAAGCGAAGCCACCTACGTGGCTGCCGGCGGAACAGCGTCCGCTTCCGGCCGCATCATGGGTCGCAGCTGGGCCGTCGAATTGCTGCCTTATCTGGACCAGCAGGGTACGTTCGATCGCTGGAACAAGGACATTCCTTTCAACGACGGTACGAATGCGGCACTGCCTGACATCTACATCGAAGCGTTCGCCTGCCCGAACGATGACTCGGCGTTCCAGCAGCCTGGCGGACTTTCCTATGTCGCCAACGCTGGTTTTGGAACAGCAGACGTCGACATCACCAACGATGCTGGTGCCGTTCAGCACTCACCTGTTGCCGAGCCATTCGACTGGAACGGCAACGGTACAGTGAACGTCTTCGGTTCCACTTCGGACGACGACGATCGCCGCATCACTCAGGCCACCGGCGTTTTCTGGGCCGAGTTTGATGGTGTGGCAACAACTCGCAATGCCAGTGCGTCAGTCGGCAAGATCTACGACGGCAGCGGAAACACACTCATGTTCGGCGAAAACATCAACGCCGGTGGAACCAACTGGGCCGACCCTCGTACTCGTGCCTGTGGCTTCATGTTCCCACTGGACGCCGCCAGCGTTGACGCCACCACCATGGCCAACGCCTCTGGCTTCATCGGTGCCGACACGCTCAGCACACCAGCTCCAGCCTTCCCCAATGAAGCCAAGACTGGTCCAGAAGGCGTTCGCCCTTACCTGAACTCCAATCACCCCGGTATCGTTGTCGTGTCTTTCTGCGATGGTGCCGCTCGCACCATCAGCGAGTCCATCGATCAGAACGTTTACGTTCGCCTGATGACGCCAGATGGCACACGACTGCGAACAACCAGCAGCTCCGAAGATCCTGTGAGTGCTGACGAGTTCTAAGTCGTCTGACTCACTGAATTCTCCAGACCACCGATCGCAATTGCGGTCGGTGGTTTTTTCATGCGCCCCTCTTCCCCACCCACGTGCAATCGACACCACTTTCCATCATCATCCGCCCCTTACCGTCCCTCGCCGTTTTTGATCGCAACCAGTCATGGCCTTCACCTTCCGTCCCGCCACCGTCGCCGAATCTGACATCATCACCGACTTCAACTGCCGACTCGCCGCAGAAACCGAAGACAAAACCCTGCCCACCAATGTCGTCTCCCGCGGTGTCCAGCGCGGCTTCCAGCAGGGCGCAGAAGTTCAATACTACGTCGCCGAAGACGGCGACACCGTCATCGGACAAATCATGCTCACCCGCGAATGGTCCGACTGGCGCGACGGCTGGGCCGCCTGGATTCAAAGCGTCTACGTCCACGCCGACTACCGCGGCCAGGGTGTCTTCCGCCAACTGTTCCACCACGTCGCCGAACAACTCAAACAGGATCCCGACGTCGTCCTCGTCCGCCTCTACGTCGAACAGGACAACGCACCCGCCATCGCCACCTACCAAAAACTCGGCTTCACCGACCCCGGCTACCGCGTCATGGAACTCGCCCTCGGCGGCCGGGACGCCCCGGCGGGCGATGGCGGCCGCGATGCCGCGGCGGGCGAGGGCGTTGGGTAGACGATGCTGCGTGGAACGTCGCTGCGCCTGCTCGCTCCGCGTTGCTTCGCTATCGACAGACCAGGTGGCACCGCGCTTGGCCGCGACGGCCGAGACGCCGCGGCGTGCGATGGCGTGGGGCCGCGTTGCACGCGGCTGACAATGCTGCGTGCAACGTCGCTACGCCGGCTCGCGTCGCTGCGTTTACCCGTTGCCTCGCTATCGACAAGCGAGGTGGCACCGCGTTTGGCCGCGACGGCCGGGGTGCCGCGGCGTGCGGTGGCGTGGGGCCGCGTTGCACGCGGCTGATAATGCTGCGTGCAACGTCGCTACGCCCGCTCGCGTCGCTGCGTTTACCCGTTGCGTCGCGATCGACAAGCGAGGTGGCACCGCGTTTGGCCGCGATGGCAAAGCGAGCGTTACTCGCGGCTGACGAAGCTGAGTGGACAGTTCTCCGACTTCGTGAGATTCTGCCGTCCCGCTACGGCGTCCTGACCGCCTCCCATCACACCAGCCCATCGTCCCACGGATCGTGGCCCTCATACATTTCGTCCAGTCGTCGGGCCTCTTCGTGGTCATCATGAAAATCCGGATCCACATTCGGACTGCGCTCTTCCTCATCAAAGCGTGTGCGATCCTCTGCCGTCAGGGCAGTTTCCGATTCAAATCCTCCGTAAGCCTCCGGTCGCTCCCAGGGCAATTCCTCGAATTCCGTCTGCCCGTTGAAACGATCGACACTGGATTCTTCATCTTCCCGTTCGCGACGACCGTTGTCGTAAAGCGAGGCGTCGTCGTAGGACTCGCCCAAATGCCCGCTGTCCAATGGACCGTCCTCCGAAAGATGCATCCACATCGGCTGACCTTCCTTGTTCTGGACAACGTCTCCGAACTGCTCATGCAGCGCAGCCAACCGCGAGTCTTCGATATAGTTCCCCGTCAAAATCAGTTGGGTGATCTGCGGCAATGAGCACGCTTCCAGAAACTCGACCGCGGATATGCTCACTTCATTGTCGGCAAGGTCAAGGATCAGCAGTCGCTCCAGATCAAGACCTCTCAGGAAGGGCACAACATCGCTATCCCGCAGGCTGCAGCCTCTCATCCGAAATCCATTGAGATTCGCGAATCGTGGGTCTGTCGCGATCCGCTGCAACTGCTCCCCAGTCACCCGGATTAGTTCCAACACGCGAATCGGCCCCAGCTCACTCAGCACATCCCAGTGATCGAGAAGAAACTCGGCGTCGAGCTTCAGTTCTTCAATAAAGCCGCCACGGTACGTCCAGCTTCGCAGAGGCCCTTCCTCGGGGTCCAACTCAGAGAGCTGCAGACGCCCGCGAAGCAGCTCCAAAACCGGCGCGTCCCACTGGTCTCTGTTTTCCTCCAGCAGCATTGACTGCTGCATCTCAAAATCACCTCGCCAGTCGTGTTGCTCGGGCAGGCTCTTCAACGCCAGCTGGACACGAATGAAGTCCGCCCGAGCAGATCCCTGCTCCTCATACCAGTCCGCCGCAATCAACCGCAAATCCAGATTGTCAGGGTCGTCACGAATCGCCTTCTCAAATTCATCCGCCTTCATCAGCACGCCTCCGACCCTCCAACCTATCCTCATCAGCTCCACCTGCCTACCCCGAACGGCCGCGCTGCCGCTGCGGGCGATGGCGCAGGGCCGCGCTGCACACAGCTGACGATGCTGCGTGGGAGGTCGCTTGTCAATAGCGCAGCGACGTGTAAGCGCAGCGACGCGAGCCGGCGCAGCGACATCCCATTTCAATCGACGATCCACGCCACCGCCCGCCGCGGCGTCGCGGCCGACCCGGCTTAGGTGAGCGTGATGGGGAGGAGTTTTTCCTGGCGGATGATGGAGAGGTTGAGCTGGATGCCTTCGGGGGCGACGGCGAGGAGTCGGTGCACGTCGTCGACGGAGGTGACCAGTCGATCGTTGACGGAGACAATGATGTCGCCAATCTGCAGCCCCGCTTGTTCGGCCGCGCTGCGACGGGTGACATCGCTCAACTGGACGCCCTGACTGTTGAGCAGGTCCAGAGAACGGACCAGCGGGGCGGGAATGCGGACCGACATGGCACGAACGCCCATCTGACGTCGACGGATGCGCCCGTGCTGGAGGAACTCTTCCACGATCCAGCGGACGGTGTTGCCAGGAACAGCGAAGCCAAGCCCCTGCGCCATGGCGATGATAGCCGTGTTGACGCCAACAACGCGACCGCGGGAATCCACCAGTGGCCCCCCGCTGTTGCCCGGATTGATGGGGGCCGCGTGCTGGACAATGTTGGAAATCAGCCGGCCATCCTGCGCTCGCATGCTGCGTCCCAGTGCGCTCACCACTCCTGTGGACACGGTGGCATGCAGTCCCATCGGAGAGCCCATCGCAATGACCAGCTGCCCGACTCGAAGGCCGCCGGAGTCGCCGAGCTCAGCGACCGGCAGGTCGGAAGCACGCAGCTGCAGCACGGCCAGGTCTGTGGCAGGATCGTCGCCGATGACTGTGGCGTCGATCCTGTCCCCTTCGGGAAGTTCGGCCGTCATGGTGGAGCGACCATCAACAACGTGGCTGTTGGTGACAGCAACGCCGTCCGGGGTCAGCAGAAAGCCGGAACCGGAACCGCGGCCGCGGCCCGTCAAACTCATCACCGCAGGCGACACGGTGTCAACCACATGAACGACGGCCTGAGAGTAGGCGTCCAGCAGGTCGGCATCTCCGGAACCGTCTCCGCGTGACAACGGCGGCTGATCAGGTTGTGATCCACTCAGATACTGAAGTGCACGGTTGTTGATTTCGTGGCCCATCGCATGGTCTCCGCGGCAAACAGGAATCAGCTTCCATTCTTCGCCAACGACGGCCTGCCGTCGATGGATTTCTGCAATCCGTAAAAAAGCTCACCAACTCTCACCGTGTCATTCACCGGCCCTTAACTTTGCCAGCTCGATTTGCCACGTTTTGGCAGCTGTCTGGTCACCCAGCTCCTGACACGTGCTCGACAGTTGTTCCAGCACGTGAGCCAGCCGCCGCTGCCGCACCACTTCCGGGATCTGATCACGAAACTGCGACAGCCCGTTCCAGGCAATCGTCAGGTCCGTGCGGGCAGACTCCCGATCTTCCAAACCAAGACTGGCATCTGCACGCTGGGCGTACGCGAAAAATAATCGCCAGTCGTCAGAATCGATGTTTTTCCGGATGTCGATTTCCCGACGAGCGTAGTCCTGAGCCTGTTCAA
Source organism: Planctomycetaceae bacterium (assembly GCA_024742875.1). GTDB lineage: Bacteria > Planctomycetota > Planctomycetia > Planctomycetales > Planctomycetaceae > Fuerstiella. The sequence goes on from JANSXP010000056.1 coordinate 8,193, forward strand.
AATTCTGCCGCACCAGCGCCACCGTCGTGAGCACCGACAACGTGACCGCATTAGTGCCCTGTTTCAGCGATTCGTCAAAATCCAGAACGCCCCCCGCTCCGGTGAGCATCGCTTCTGATTCCGGACTGAGAAAAAGCTGCAGGTTGTCTTCCACCTGATCCAGCATCGACAGATTGCCCGCCACATCGGCGACCGCGCTGGACGCCGCCAGCGTGGTGCTCATGGGTTTCACCAGCTTGATCGTATCCGCCAATCCCCGTGAAAGCCGCGGAGAACTGTCGATGGTCTGCCGCAGTGCCTGCCATGTTGACTCTTCCTGCACCACCTCCGCTTTGGCCTGCTTGCGGTCTTCCGCCTGCAGCAGACCAATCAACACTTCGCGGAAGACCTCGATGGCCACCGACCCTTCCATACTTTCCAGCCGGGCCTTCCGGGCAGACGCCTGCGCCAGCTTCTCCAGTTCCTGCGCCTGCCTGAGCGCCTCTTCCATTTCCGAACGCGCCGCAATCGCGTCCCGTTCAGAATTGGCCGCGTTGATCGCCTGACTGATACTGATCGCTGTCGTGGCAACCAGCACGCACAAAAACGCGGCCGCCACTCCCACGGCCATCACATGCTTGCGCAAAAACTTCTGCATGCGATACGAGGCCGAAGGCGGCCGTGCTTCAATCGGCTCCTTTGCCAGAAACCGCTGCATGTCGTCCGCCAGATCACTGCAAGTGCCGTATCGCCGCGAGCGATCTTTCTCCAGGGCCTTCATGGCAATCCAGTCCAGGTCCCCCTTGAGTGTCTGGCTCAGCCGCCGCGGATCCAGCCGGCGATGTTTCGAAATCCCCGGCAGCCGATCCCCCGATTCACTCAATCGAGAACTGGGTCTCGGCGGATCATCTTCGCGAATAATCCGCAGCACCTGATCAAATGCCCGCTCCCTGACCGTTTGCCGTTGCAGTGGTGTGGAGCCCGTCAGCAGTTCATACATCAGCACGCCCAGCGAATACACGTCCGTTCGCGTGTCCACATCCAGCGCGTTCATCTCCGCCTGTTCGGGAGACATATACTCCAGCGTGCCCACCACTTGACCAAACTGAGTGAACATCGTTCGCTCAGTCAATCGCTGCTGCAGCGCCTTAGCCAGCCCGAAGTCAATCACCTTGGGCACCGGCACGCCATCATACAGCGTCACCAGAATATTCGACGGCTTGATGTCCCGATGAATAATCCCCTTCTGATGCGCATGCTGTATCGCATGGCACACGGGGATCAAAAGCTGCAGACGATCCTGCAGTGTCAGCTGATTGCGATCACAGTAATCCGTGATCGGAATGCCCTGCACGAGCTCCATTACAAAATACGGACGCTCATCCTCAGTCGTGCCAGCGTCCAGCACCCGGGCGATATTCTGATGATCCATCATCGCCAGTGCCTGCCGCTCCGCCTCAAACCGAGCGATCACCTGACGCGAATCCATCCCCGCCTTGATCAGCTTCAACGCCACCCGACGACGGACCGGCTCCTGCTGCTCCGCCATGTAAACCGATCCCATACCGCCTTCACCCAATGGCTGCAGCAGCTTGTACGGCCCCACGGTCTCCTGACCAAAGTCCGCCTCCGGATCAATAAACGTATCAGCATCACTCATCCCGTAAGTATGACACCCACCTCCCACCAATTCCAGCCGGCCGCGATGCCGCGGCGGGCGGTGGCGTGGGATGGTCGATACTGCGTGGATCGTCCCGGCGCCGAGTCGCTCCGCGTTGCTGCGCTATCGACAATCGGGGTAGCACCGCGCCTGAACCGGGACCCAGCGGGTAGGGGGCGCGATACCGCGGCGGGCGCTGGCGTGGGGTGGTGGATGCTGCGTGGATCCGAGCGTGGGCCATTCGCAGACGAGCGTGAATGCGCAGGCGGAAGTGAGCACAGCGAACCTCGGCAAGTCCGGGATGACACGCCAGGCGGTCTCGCGAGTCTGCAGTCCAGCCGACACAGAAGCATGCCCCGCGGGCTGACCAAGCGCGGTGCCACGCCTCATGTCGATAACACAGCAACGCGTTTCGGTGCAGCGACGTCACATTTCCATCGAACATCCACGCCCTTGCCCGCCCCGGTCCAGACGCGGTGCTACCCCGATTGTCGATAGCGCAGCAACGCGGAGCGACTCGGCGCAGAGATTCGCCACAAAGAGTGGACACCAGCTGCGCAGCAGCGGCCCACGTCATCGCCTGCCGCGGCGTCGCGGCCGGGTTAGGCGAGTCGGTCGGTGGCGACGTGGTAGTGGGGGTCTTCGGAGACGTTGATTTCGACGAGGTCCCCGGCTTTATCCAGGAGTCGTCGGCATTCGGGGCTGAGGTGGGTGAGGTGCAGACGTTTGCCGCAGCCTTCGTATTTTTCGGCCAGCCAGTTGATGGCTTCGAGGCCGGACTGGTCGTAGACGCGGCTGTAGTAGAAGTCGATGACGACGTCGTCAGGGTCTTCGTTGACGTTGAACATCTCTTTGAAGGAGGAGACGGAGGCAAAGAAGAGGGGACCGTGGAGCTGGTAGATGCGGCTGCCGAATTCGTTGTATTTGGAGTCCGCACCGATGTGCGTGGCGTGCTGCCATGCGAAGACGAGGGCGGAGACGATGACACCGAGGATGACGGCTGAGGCCAGGTCGTGCATGAAGACGGTGTAGCCGGCGACCAGGACCATGACGAACATGTCGCTGCGGGGCATGCGTTTGAACATTCGCAAAGACGCCCATTCGAAGGTTCCGATGACCACCATGAACATCACACCGACCAGGGCCGCCATGGGAATCTGGACGATCCATGGGCCCAGGAACAGAACGAACATCAGCAGGCAGACAGCGGCCGTGATGCCGGAGAGACGTCCGCGACCGCCGGAGTTGACGTTAATGAGGGACTGTCCAATCATGGCACAGCCTCCCATCCCGCCAAACAAGCCGCAGATGACGTTGGCGGTTCCCTGGCCAATGCACTCACGGTTGCCCTGACCACGGGTTTCTGTGATTTCGTCAATGAGGGTCAGGGTCATGAGAGACTCGATCAGCCCGACGCCGCACAGGACGATGGCGTAAGGAAAGATGATGGCGAGCGTGTCCCAGTTGAAGGGGGCCGGCGTGTAGGCGAGGAAGAACGGGACGGGCAGTCCGCCGTCGATGCGTCCGGCCTGCTCGATGGCTTCGGCGGACAGCGGCGTTCCGGCGGCGGAGGCGACAGCCTGAGCTTTGGTTTTGAGCATGTCGCCAACGGTTGCCAGTGCGTGGTCACTGCTGTCGGAATTGGCGCTGTGATTGACGGCGAGTGACAGGAACGTGACAACGAGGATCGCGGCCAGGGAGGCGGGCACGGCTTTGGTAAATTTGGGCAGCAGCCAGATGATGCTCATGGTCAGCAGCACCATGAACAGCATGAGGACCAGTGGCCAGCCCTGCAGGAAGGCGAGCGATCCGTCGGTAGCCAGTCGCGTTTTGAAGCTGTCGATCTGTGCCAGTCCGATGACGATGGCCAGGCCGTTGACAAAGCCCAGCATCACGGGATGGGGCACCATGCGGATGAGCTTGCCCAGACGCAGCAGACCGATGCCAATCTGCAGCAGTCCGCAGAGGATGACGGTGGGAAACAGATAGGTGACGCCGTGCTGAGCGACGAGCGCGACCACGACGACGGCCATGGCGCCGGTGGCACCGGAAATCATGCCGGGGCGACCACCCACGACGGCGGAAATCAGTCCGATGAAGAACGCGGAGTACAGTCCGATCAGGGGCGAGACGCCGGCGACGAAGGCAAACGCGATCGCTTCGGGCACCAGGGCGAGTGCCACGGTCAGACCAGACAGAACGTCATCTTTGACGGACGCTGTCCGACGACGAAAAAAATCGAGCATGTCAGTTCCGAAGTATGGCTCCGCAGTGGAGCAGGGTGGTCAGATCAAGACCGAAAGACCGGCCGGACCACGGGAGGGAGGGTCGGGGACCAGTGGCGTCCTGCGGATGAGAGACCGCGGCGCTCACTTACGCGCCGGAACTATAGTGCACGTTTTGCCTGCCGCAACGAGTCTTTTTCGGCTTCACCAATCCTTGACCAGAAATCCGCCGTCGGTTCGTCGTCGTGAGACCGAATTCGTTGATTTGAGAATCGATCACGCCAAATCCCCATTTTTCTTGGGATTTGGTTCGGAAAACCGGCACGATCAGCGCCCCTGTGGAGAACCGAAAGTGGGGCCACTTTGTGGGGCCACAAATGCGGGGCCACGTCGGCAGGCCTCAGGGCAACGCGGGCGGTACGGGAACCGGATCGATCGGAGCGGGTTCCGGGTCAGCGAGGGTCTCGACAGCGACCGCGGGAGCGGGCTGCGAGTTGTCGGCATCCTGTCGAGGCCGGGGATCGGCTGGCCCGATGCGTTCTGTCGGTTCGACGGGGGGCAGGGCGATCAGTCCGGACACTTCGGCCCGTGGCTGATGCATGGGTTCCGCGGGGGGAACCAGTGGCTCGGCGATCTCCTGCTGCGAGGTCGCTGACTGTGTGCTGGTCCGGTCGTCCGCTGCGGCCAGCAACGGGGTGGCCACTTCCGTGGTCGCCGTTGAATCCTGTGTCACACGAAACTGAGAGACAGCGGTGGCTCGCAGGCCATCGGCGGCAGGCGTGGTCGACGACACCGCACGGTCCTCCGCGTTGAGTTCGCTGGCGGCTGTGGCAATCTGATCCATCACGGCCTGGGGAGTCACCACAACCGGCACAATGGGCACATGCTGTTTCACATGCTGCATGGAGGAAGCAAAGTTCCGGAACTGCTGAGACATGTGAAGTACGGCCGCCGTTTCGCTCGGTGGCTGACGCAGGGCCGTGTTGACGCCGTACGGTCGCAAACCTCGAGAGACACGGACAAGTTCGGTGCGACGGTTGGCCGGCACACCGTCCAGTCGGGCGGCCACTTCAGAAATCCACTGAGGATCCTTTTGCCCCGCCTGAGACATCATGCGAGCGTACAAAGACACTTCAAAGACGTTGCGATCCAGAATGGAATTGGTAATGCGAGAGGCCAGCCGGGCGATGGTTTCAATGGCGGCCGAGTGAAAGTGCACGAAGGTTTCGACCTGCTGATTGACGAGGATCTCGCCTTTGGTGTTGCGAACAAAACGATACCGCAGCCAAACCAGTGCGGAGGCGTTTATACTGCTGGGCAGCACCGGGCTGTTGTAGCGTCCTTCCACAATGAACAGGCACTGATTGGCGTCTCTCCACAGTACATCGGCGATGCCGTCGGAGCCGTCTGCTGCGCTGGCTTCGTACTCGAAGCGGCTCTTCTGTGACATCTGCAGCTTTGAGATCCCCATGGCGCGCCACGTACTGACCGCCACATCCGGGTGGTTGATCAGATACTGGTACATGTTGGGATCGACGGGATACTGCAACGACGGCATCCGCCGGTACTGCGAAGTGTTCGCCAGGATGCGGGAAGCTCGGTCACGAGCGCCTGGCGACATCTGGGGGTAGGGGAGTCGCTGACGTGACCACGCCATGACGTCTTTGTCTGACGTGGCTTCGGCCAGCACACGCACGCCCACTTTCTGAGCGAGCACGGCCAGATCCTGAGCCGTGGCGGTCGATGCCGCGTGTGTGCAGACCAGGCTCAGTGCGAGCGCAGTCATTCTGCGAAACAATAGACGCATAGAACGTCCCTGTTTTTTCCCCATGACGACTTCCACTCCTTCTGTCGTCTGCCAATCGCCCCCGTCAACCTGCACAACTGCCAGTGGCCCGCAGATGCCAATCGTCTGCGATGTCCCGGACGCCCATCCGTGGAAATTCGCAACAGGTTGAATAAATGCCCGTTCTGCCAACGCACAACAGGCAAGTAGAGTTTCGGAATAAGTAAACCTGAACGGTCAGCGGAAAGGTGTCGGTCGGGCAAAAACTCCACCGTGCCGCGACGATCAGGGACGCCAGTCGGCAGAAAGTGCAGACATGCGGGTGTTGTCGAGGGACTCTGCAAAAGGGAGCCGGACAAAGGCGGAAACTGGGATTGCACAGTGTCGCACTCGAAAAATGACTCATGCGGCTGCGAATCCGCAGCGGGATGAGTCCCGGCCGTCATCCGCATCACGATCGATGCCCCGTGCAAGCCGGTCAAACGAACCGGCCCTGCGCTCGGCGGACGCGTCAAAAAATGGAAGCCGCTGACGACGGGGAACGCACGCGCTTCGTGGTTTCTTCCGACACGTCCGGGCGGTTACACTAAGCGCCCCGCCTGCAAAAAGAGAAAGACGCTCATGGATCCCCTCCAGCAACACCGCCTCGCCGAAACCCGTCGCCATTTTTTTACCCAGGGCAGTCTGGGACTCGGCACCGCCGCACTGGCCAGCCTGACCGGCGGCCGTTCACTGGCCGGCCCATCAGACACCCCGGCCGCCAGCGGCGGATCTCTGGCCACCGGAGAAGTGCCCGCCTATCTGAACAAGTATGCGCCCAAAGCCAAACGGGCCATCTGGCTGTTTATGGCGGGCGCTCCGTGTCAGCAGGACATGTTCGACTACAAGCCGAAGATGGAGGGCATGTTCGACAAAGACCTGCCAGAGTCCATTCGCAATGGTCAGCGACTGACCACAATGACCTCCGGGCAGAAACGTTTTCCCATCGCTCCGTCAAAGTTCAAGTTTGAACAGTACGGCAAATCGGGCGCATGGATCAGTGAACTGCTGCCGCACACGGCAAAGATGGCAGACGATTTGTGCATTGTGCGTTCGATGCATACGGAAGCCATTAACCATGACCCGGCCATCACCTACATCACCACCGGTTCGCAGTTACCCGGCCGTCCCAGTCTGGGGGCGTGGCTCAGTTATGGTTTGGGCACACTCAACAAAGATCTGCCCTCGTTTATGGTGATGACGCCCACGTGGAGCGGCAAGCAGGGCGCGCAAGCGCTGTACAACCGTCTGTGGGGCGCCGGTTTTCTGCCCAGTCGGCTGTCGGGGGTGGCGCTGCGGCGCACGGGCGATCCGGTTCTGTATCTGTCCAATCCGGACGGCGTGAGTCCGGCGGCCAGACGCCGCATGCTGGATCGCCTGGCCGAAATGAATCAGCAAACGCTCGACCGTCTGGGAGATCCGGAAACGCAGACCCGCATCGCGCAGTATGAAATGGCGTTCAAGATGCAGACTTCGATGCCGGATTTGATGAACATCACGGGCGAGCCCAAACACGTGCTTGAGATGTACGGTCCGGAAGCCACCAAACAGGGGACGTTTGCGGCCAGTTGCCTGTTGGCGCGACGGATGCTGGAACGCGATGTCCGTTTTGTGCAGATCTTCCACCGTGGCTGGGATCAGCACGGCAATGTGGCGGGCGCTTTGCCAGGTCAGTGCCGTGATATTGATCAGCCGTCGTGGGCGCTGGTGCAGGATTTGAAGGAACGCGGACTGCTGGAAGACACACTGGTGATCTGGGGTGGCGAGTTTGGCCGCACGGTTTACTGTCAGGGCAAGTTGAGTCGGGAGAATTACGGCCGCGATCATCATCCCCGCTGCTTCACGATCTGGATGGCAGGCGCCGGCATCAAGCCGGGCATGGTGTACGGAGCGACGGATGATTTCAGCTACAACATCACCGAAAACCCGGTTCACATTCACGACCTGAATGCGACAATTTTGCAGCAGCTGGGCATCGATCACGAACGGCTGACGGCACGATTCCAGGGACGCGACTTCCGACTCACCGATGTCCACGGTGAGATCATCGAAGACATCCTGGCGTAAGCCGATTCCGACAGGAGAGGAAAATGGAACTCGCGATTCTGGTGGCCGCTGGATTTTGGGCGGCCCTGTTGTGGAATGTGGTCAGGATTCCGACAGGCTCGGGGCGATTTTCCCATGTCACCGAAGAACAGTTTTTGTCTGCTATCCCCGAAGCCAACCCGGAGATTGCGTTGAAAGTGCGGTCGATCGTCTCCGAGCAGCTGGACGTGCCGCTGGACGAGATCCATCCGGACTCGCACTTTATCGATGACCTGAAGTGCGACTGAACGGCCGCGAGAAACCCTGGCTGTAGAATGCTGGCGGCTGCTGTTCATTGAGGGCCGGTCGAGTGCAGGCGACAATCACACGGGGAACGTTCGCATGCTGGGCATCCTGATTGCTGAGTTTCGATTAACGCGGTTTCGAACAACGGGGTTTTCAAAAGACCTGATACACTGAGTTGATGGAATCTGCCGCCCCCCTATCGTCTCGCCAAACCTCAGACACAGAATCGCCCCCGGGAGAGTCGTTTCATCTTTCTTCACTGACGTTTCTGGTGGTGGCCAGCATGATCGGCACGGGCGTGTTCACCACGTCCGGTTTCACGCTGGGAGCCGTCGGCAGCGTGAGCAACGTGATGCTGTGCTGGGTGCTCGGCGGTGTGATTGCCATCTGCGGGGCCGTGGGATACGGCCAGTTGGCATCCGTCATGCCCCAGTCCGGCGGCGAGTATTTGTTTCTCAGCCGTCACGTTCACCCTCTGGCCGGATTTCTGGGCGGCTGGATTTCGCTGGTGGCTGGCTTCAGCGGTGCAGTGGCCCTGTCGGCCGTCGCCTTTGAGCAGTATGCCGTCCCGGATTCCCTGCGGCCCGCCTGGTTGCCCGCTGACAGCGTGGCGATTGCTCTCATCATCTTTTTTGGCGCTGTTCACGCACTGCATGTTCGCCGGGGCACCTGGCTGCAGGACGTGGTGGTCGTGGTGAAGCTGTTGGCGCTGATGGCTTTTCTGGTGATTGTGGCGGTCGTCGCCCCCACTCACGATTGGCACATCGCTCCCGCGCAGCCTCCTGCCGCCGGTGCAGATCTGGTGTATGCCGTGGCCACGTCGCTGGTGTGGATCTCGCTGAGCTTTGCTGGATTCAATGCGGCCGTGTACGTGGCGGGAGAATCGCGGCAGGCGGCCCGCAATGTGCCACGAGCCCTGCTGTGGGGCACCGGCCTGGTCACCGTGTTCTATCTGGTGCTGAACTTTGTGTTTGTGGCCGCGACACCGGCCGACGACATCCGCTGGCAGGAGCCGGTGGCCGCCATCGCCGCGCGGGCGATCGCCGGAGAGCGTCTGGAACTGATGATTCGCGTGGTGGTTTCTCTGGGGCTGGCCACGTCGATTTCCGGGATGGTGATGTCGGGGCCCCGTGTTTACGCCCGCATGGCAGATGACGGCGTGTTCCCGCGGCGTTTTTGTCCTCAGGACGGTCGCTTCTCCCACAGCGTCATGCTGCAGTGTGCCATTTCCATCGGGCTGATTCTCATCCAGCGGGCATTGATCACCGCCGGATACAGCTCCAGTTCGCTGCTGGGACTGCTCAAGTATCTGGGAACGACCCTGTCTCTGTCATCAGCCTGCTGTGTGCTGACGCTGTTTCTGCCGTCGGTGTATCAGAAACTGCCGTCCCGCAACCTGCTGCGAACGAGCATGAGTTTGCTTTATGCAGTGGCCACGATCGCCAGCGTGGTGCTGATGACGATTTCCCATCAGGAGAATGGCCAGTCACGGGGCATCTGGCATCTGACCGGAGTATCGCTTACCGTCATCAGCGGGTTGATCGCCTGGAAACTGATCCGGCCCCAGGTGTCGGACGCAAAAAGACGGTGAGACGACTCACAACAAAACGGTCGGCTCACCATAACCTCCCAGACAAGCCGCAGCGGCCCACACAGGCGGCCGCGCTGACAGCGGTCGGGAAACCGCCTGTGACAGCTGTGATGATTGGGAAAACTGCAGCACGCATACGGGTGTTTGGACGGTGGCAGCTTTGATTCAACCTGAATCTTCCGGGCTATTGCCAATCGGTCGTTCAGCGGACGTATCTTGCGTCTAGAATTGAGCAACATTCCACACTTTCGGGCCGATACCACACCACATGGCGTGCTGGCGCACGATGTCGCACACGCCACCTGCAACCTGAATGCTCGTTCCATGGAGGGAACCGTATCCTGCTGAACGGGCCCACCATGATGCTTCCGTCCTACCGGTTTTCCTGCTTATTGGTCCCTGCTATGCGATGGCTCGCTGTTCTGATGCTCGCCAGCATCACCACGGCATCGGGTCAGTTGCGTTTGCCGGAACCCGCCACAGCACCGGCCGCCCCCAGAGCGGGCGATGAATTCACTGAACTGCCCGCGCCTGGCGATACCGCCAGTGCCGACGCTGACCTCTCACTCACGCCCGCACAGCGTCCCGTCGGGGGCGAACCACCTGGCATCGTACGTCTCGCATCGCCTGCGCCTATCGCGCTGGCTGATGAGCCCGCCGGCATGGTTCGGATGTCGTCACCGCCGGCGATGCTGCATGACGGGTTCTTCTTTCTGTCCACCCACCGCTCGCCGCAGACCGCTCGCGACGGGCTCCGCTTCTGCCCGGTCGTCACTCGCTACGACAACTGCGGTCCGTTTTGCGGCTCCTCGTTTGACGAACTGCGATCACAGATTGTTCCGGGCATTCCCGTGTGCATTTACGTTCATGGCAGCTTTGTGGACATGGCCAGTGCGTGCAAAGAATCTGTGGAAACCTGGCGGTGGCTGAAGAACGCCGGCTGCGGCCAGCAGATGCAGATGATCTACGTTTACTGGCCCAGCTACAAACCGCTGCGACTGACCGTTCAGTGCGATGTGAATCAACTGGGGCGTCAGGCCGCTCGCAATGGATTTTATCTGGCCGACCTGATCAACTGCCTGCCGGTCGACTGTCCGATTTGCCTGATGGGCCACAGTCACGGAACTCGCGTCATTGCCTCCGGTTTGCACCTGCTGTCTGGTGGCAGCGTGCAGGGCATGCAGCATCTGTCCGCTCGCAGCAACGGCCGTCGCATCCGAGCCGTGTTTGTGGCGTCCGCACTGGATCACGACTGGCTGAATCCCGGTCACAAGTACGACCGAGCCCTGTGCGGCGTCGAGTGCCTGCTCAATATGAAGAACTCACGCGACAAGGCGCTGAAGGTGTATCCGCTGCGACTGCCGTTGATTGCTCGTCGGGCTGCCGGCCAGTACGGATTCAGCAACAAAGATCGCTACCGCATGGGCTACAACGGCTGCAAAATCTACGAGTACGACGCCACCGACATCGTCGGCCGCGAGCACCTGTGGCCCTATTACTTCAGTAGCCCGCAGCTGGGGATGGTCGTTCGTAACTACGTCTACTTTTCCGACGCCTCAGCCGGGCACACGGCCACCACCAGCACACAGCCGCTGATGATTTCCGAGCAGTCGGACCTGGTCACCCACCAGTAACCGTAAAGAAAGCTGGCGCAGCAGAACCCGGGCCGGCCACGACCGCTTAGCCCGCTTAGCCTGACCATCACCTAGCGGGACGTGACTTTCGCATCGTCTTCCAGCAGAGTCTCCACTGTTTGACCAGTGGCACTGAGCATGGTGCGGGCGCCAAACGCGTTGATGACCGTACTGTTAAATTTCAGGACTCGCTTGAGCACCAGACCGCGCTGCAGGTCAAACGTGATGGTTCCCTGTGGTGTCGACTGAATCAACTGCCCTTTGATGGCCGCATTCTTCACGCTGCGGTCAATTGACGTGGCAAAGGTAATGGTGGCCACGCCGTTCTCCACGGCCTTCAGCCGGAATGTCCGCAACAGGTGGACGGTCCGCATTACGTTTTCCGCCACACGTACCCGCACGGGAATCTGGACTCGCCACGTGTCTCCCACTGCGACTTTCTCCTGAGGCAGCGGAAAGACAAAGCTGGCCTGCCCGGCCGGATTTGTCACCAGTTTGCCTTCGTGATCCACCGGAGCGCCAGATGTCTTCACGTGGTACTTTGGCGCCGCCCCTCGCAGCTTGTCCGCTGTGCTGCGAAAAATCGAAGGCACGCGACTGGGCGACATCCTGTTGTCAAACTTCACGGGCGCCGCGTCGTTGGGCTGAATCTCCATCTTTACGCTGGCAAACTGCATCTGCAGATCTGCACTGCCATCTTTGTCCACCTTCTTCACGGTGAACACGCGGACCTGGTCCACTTTGGAGACGTCTGTCTTCACGCCCTTGGGCGTGTTGGCCACCTGCCGGACGGCCTGGCGACTGTCGTATTTCAGGGCGGTACCAGGTTCAAAGTGGAAACGAATCAGATGCTCTAGAGCCGCCGCTGTCTCTGCGTCCTCCTGTGCCGGACTGGCTTCGGCGGGGCTGACTGCGGCCGGACCGGCCGCCCCATCAGTGGTCGCGCTGTTGCTCGCAGCGTCGGTCGCTTTCACCACTTTGTCCGCTTCGTCTGCGAACAGCACAGGGCGGACAGTCAACAGAAGCGCGAAGCCACAAAGCCAGGGGAAGACACAGCGGCGGACAGAAGCACGGGCAGGGGCGATCATCGGGAGAACTCCTTGATTGGTGGGGCCGGGAAAATAGCACATACCGGCAGATCACATCGAGAGCGTTTTCCAACACGCGGACGACCGCTTCCACCCAGCGGCAGATTTTGCCGATCATCCTCGTCAGAGCCGGCGGTCCGTCAATCCCACTCAGGCTGCCCGATCGCCACGCAACCTGGCAGCAGCCCTCGTGTGCGATCGCGCTTCGTCCGTGGTGTCCAGCGCCTCGTCGAGGCAGTCCAGCGTACGTTCCACAGCACCCTGCTGTTTGATGATGACCTGGCTGGCCCTGCGTCCCATGGCGGATCGAGCCGGCTGGTCACAGAGAAGTTCACGAAGAACTGACACCAGATCGTCCGGCTGCTGCAGCTGCAAAATGCCGTCGACGGCTTTCAGCTGACTGACGATCTCGCGAAAGTTCGATGTGTTGGGCCCCACCATGACGGCCGCTCCATAGGCGGCCGGTTCCAGCATGTTCTGGCCGCCCCGAGAACCAAAACTGCCGCCGACAAACGCCACGTCCGCCAGTCCCCAGCAGGCACTCAGTTCCCCAATGGTATCCAGCAGCAGCACGTCGTCTGCGGTCACGCGATCGCCTGGCGACAGTGACGATCGCCTGACGCAGGACTCGCCGCTCGCTGTGATGACATCCGCCACCTCATCAAAACGCTCCCGATGCCGCGGCACCAGAACCAGCCGCAGCCCGGGAAACTCATGCCGCAACGCCTGCCAGGCGGCGAGTGCCAATCGCTCCTCGGGGGCCTGCGTGCTGCCAGCGATGAATACGGTCTGACCATCGGTGACCTGAAACATCTCTCGGAAACGGGCCGTGGATGCATTGGTGCGATCGCAGCAGATCTGATCAAACTTGACCGAACCGGAAACCGTCACAGCCGTCGAAGTGGCGCCCAGTCCCAGCAGCCGCTCAGCATAAACCTCATTTTGTGCGGCGATGGCAGTGACGGGCTGCAGCAGCGAGGCCAGCAGGCGACGAATTCGCGAATAGCCGCGGAAGCTCTTTTCACTCATGCGCGCATTCACAATCGCCGTGGCAACACTCCGGCTGTGACACGCTCGCAGAAAGTTGGGCCACAGTTCCAGTTCCACGAGCACCACCAGCGATGGCTGCAGCGTATTCAGCGCGCGGCGGACCGCCCAGGAAAAATCCAGAGGAAACCAGTGAACATGACAGTCGGCGGAAAAACGCTCCACCGCCAGATCGTAGCCGGTGTCAGTGGACGTGGTGACCACAATGGAATATCTCCCCAGGTGGCGCTGACGAAAACCAGCGATCAATCGGGGCAACTGCAGCACCTCGCCCACGCTCACGGCGTGAAACCAGACAACCGGGCGATCCGACAGAAATCCCGGCATTCGCCCGAGCAGTTTGGTGGCCAGCCCGCGTCGATAACGACCGTGTCGCACGCTGCGATAAACGGCCACGGGCAGGACCACCGCCAGCAGACCGCAATAGACGGCATTCAATGCCCATGACAAGACAACCGCGCGAAGTCGACGCATCAGTGCCGCCCCCCAGCTGCCATCATACTCTCCGTGGGCCCCAAACGACGAGTTAGGAAACGAAAAGTCAGCAAACGATCGGTTGGCAAACCTCTGACTGGCGCAGACCAGCCCGACCAGCCCGACCAGCAGGGCGACAGCTCCTCGGATGTGATCTGGTCAGTCATCAGGAATCCGTTCCTGTCAGGTCGTGTCAGGTCGTGTTATCGGTCGGCATTCACCACAGACTGGCTGGCGCTGACTGGCGCAGTCAGCCTACTTGCCGCAGCACTTTTTGTACTTCTTCCCGCTGCCACACGGACACGGATCGTTCCGCCCCACTTTGGGTGCGGTGTTGACAATGGGATCAATGGCTTTGTTGTCCTGGCCGGGCTCGTTGGTCTGCATCTGCTCGGCCGCCGTGTCTTCCACAGCCGGCGCGACGTCCTGCTCTGTGGCGGTGATCTTCCACAGCGACCCCACAAATGCGGGGCTCTCCTGCTCCATCCGGAAAATGGCCGACGTCACCTGCTCGGCAATTCTCTGCCACATGCCGGTAAACGCCTTGCGGCCTTCCCGCTTGTATTCTGTCTTCGGATCCTTCTGAGCATAGCCCATCAGGCCGATGCCCTGCCGCAGGTGGCCCATATAATACAGGTGGTCTTTCCAGGCGGTGTCCACGATTTCCAGCAGCACGGACCGCTCGGTCTGCCGCAGTTCCGGACGGTACACGTGCTCCACGCCCTGGATGAAGTTGCCGCGGGCCTCCACCGGCTTCATGGACATCAGACGATCGGTATCCACATTCCAGTTGATGGACTGCCCCGCCCAGTCGGCCACAGATTTTGCCTGAGCCTCAGTGACGGTCGCCGCTTCATTCTCCGAATCCGGCAGCAGCTCGGCCAGCTTCTCCCGGATCATGGTCAGATCGGGTTTGGTTCGCAGGAAGTCTTCGCTGGTCTGATTCAGCAGCGCTCGAATGTCGCCCGCCGACATCTGCGCAAACTGCTCGGGCGCGAAATCCCGCTTGAAACGCGTGTTGGCCCAGCGGCAAAGTTTTTCCCGGTTGTACTTCTCACCGTGAGAACCATCGCCCTCAAGAAAGCTGGCCATGCCCACATTGACAGGGAAGGTCACTTCCTTCTGATCGTAAAGCCTGCGGACACTGTCCTTCAGGTACGATTCCACTTCGGCAATCTCTTTGCCGTCGAGGTCGGACACCTGGACGGGCAGCGTAAAGTGATGCTGAGCCCAGCCACACAAAGATTTGAGTTCAAACTGATCGTCCAGAATCTCACCCAGAATCGACAGATCCCAGCGTTCGATGGAACCTTTGGCCAGTTCCAGCAGGTGACCTTCGATCTGGTCACGATCAAACTTCCGCAAATCACGGTCGTTGGTGTTCAGACCAAAGTGACGATTGGCCCAGCGAGACAGAGCAATCCAGTTCCAGTCCCGTTTCAGTTCTTCGGCCGTTTCCGCATCACCAATCGGCAGGTCAACGGCGGCCTGCTCGTAAATGACCGCTTCAAACTGACGCGCGGCTTCTTCGCGGAGGTATTCTTCCAGCTGCTCACGGTCACGACCACGCACCTGATGAGCATCCAGATCCAGATGAAGCTTCTGCGTGGCCCATTCCGCCAGCGTCACCTCACGAAAATCACTGCCCAAAAAATGGGTCACCCAGTGATCGATCTGCTCATCCATCATGCCGATCAGCAGCTCACGACAGTCGGCACCATCCAGAATCTGCTGACGGTACGAATAGGTTCGCTTGCGCTGCTCGTCCATGACCTCGTCATATTCGAGCAGGTTCTTGCGCTGATCGAAGTGTTTCTCCTCGATCTTCTTTTGAGCGCCTTCCACGCGACGCGTCACCATCGGCGAGGTAATGGGTTCACCATCCTGCAGACCGGCCCACTGCATCACACGTTTAACCGTGTCACCGGCAAACAGACGCATCAACTTGTCATCCAGTGAGATAAAGAAGCGACTGGAACCGGGGTCGCCCTGTCGACCCGCGCGACCACGCAGCTGCAGGTCAATGCGACGGGAGTCGTGACGTTCGGTGCCAATCACGTGCAGTCCGCCCAGGTCCTGAATCTCCAGAGCTTCTTTATCCATGCCGTCACGCACGGCGATCTGTTTGGTCAGGTCGTCCCACTCCGACTTGGGGACCTCCAGACGCGATACATACTTCTCCTTGAGCTCTTCCCACGCCGAGTGTTCCGGATTGCCACCCAGCACAATATCCGTACCACGGCCCGCCATATTGGTGGCGATGGTGACCGCATTACGGCGACCGGCCTGGGCCACAATCTCCGCCTCCCGTTCGTGCTGTTTGGCGTTCAGAACGTCGTGCTTGATGCCGCGTTTGACCAGTTTGCGGCTGACCAGTTCCGATGTCTCGATGGATGTGGTGCCCACAAGAATCGGCCGCCCCGACTTGTGCACATCCTGAATCTCGTCAACGACCGCGTTCCATTTTTCTTTGTCAGTGCCGTAGATGTTGTCGGGGTGGTTGATCCGCTGCATATAGCGGTTGGTGGGCACCGCCATCACGTCCAGCTTGTAAATCTTCCAGAACTCTTCCGCCTCAGTCATGGCGGTACCCGTCATGCCGGACAGCTTGTCGTACAGCTTGAAGTAGTTCTGCAGCGTAATCGTCGCCAGCGTCTGCGACTCTTCCTTGATCTTCACCCCCTCTTTGGCTTCCACCGCCTGGTGCAGACCGTCGCTCCACTGACGGCCTTCCATCTTGCGGCCCGTGTTCTCATCCACGATCACAATCTCGCCGCGGTCCACGACGTAGTTGATGTCTTTCTTGTACAGGTGATGCGCTTTGAGGGCATTATCGATCAGGTGCGGCCACTCCATATTGCCGGCCGTGTAAAAACTGTCCACGCCCGCCAGTTCTTCGGCGCGGCGTGTGCCTTCTTCCGTCAGATGGCAGGTGTGCTCTTTTTCCTTCACCTCAAAGTCGGTGTCTGCACGCAGCTGTCTGGCGATGGTGTTGGCTTTGGGGTACTTGTCCAGATTGTCATGCGCAGGGCCGGAGATAATCAGCGGTGTCCGCGCTTCATCAATCAGGATATTGTCAATCTCGTCCACCACGGCGTAGTGCAGCGGCCCCTGCACCTGCAGTTCCCGTGTGGGCTTCATGTTGTCGCGCAGATAATCAAACCCGAACTGGTTGCTCGTGCCGTAAGTCACATCGCACGCATAGTGCTTTTGTCGCTCAGACGGTCCCATGTTGGACTGAATCGCGCCAATGGTCAGCCCCAGGTTGATATGAATGGGGCCCATCCATTCCATATCGCGCAGTGCCAGATAGTCGTTCACGGTGATCACGTGCACTTTGCCGGCGATGGCATTCAAAAACGTGGGCAGCGTGGCCACCAGCGTCTTGCCTTCCCCGGTCACCATCTCGGCGATCATGCCGTTGTGCAGAATCCAGCCCCCCACCATCTGCACGTCATAGTGCCGCATCTGCAGAAACCGTCGACCGGATTCCCGCACGGCTGCAAACGCATCGGGTAGCAGATCGTCCAGCGTCTCGCCGGCTTTTAATCGCGCCCGCAGAATGTCGGCCGTTTGTTTCAGTTCCGCGTCCGACTTGACCTTCCACGTTTCTTCCAAACCGTTGATGTGGTCCAGCAGTGAACCGGGCGTGATGACTGTGTCGCCCTGCTTGTTGCGGACAAAGCCAATCTTCTTGATGCGGTTCTCATTGGACGACCCGAAAATCGACGTGATGCCACGCTCAATTTTGCTGGTCGCCGAAGTGAAGAAGTCGCCAACTTTTTCGATGAACTCCATGGTTCAGTTACGCCTTTTGCCGCGGAAACCAGGGGGGAGAAGAAAACTGTTCGCCGTCGTTGATCGGCGATTGGAAGTTTTCCGCTATGCCTGCCGCAATCCGTTTGATTTCTGTCAGTCCGCCGTTCCACACCTGCCGTTTTGACGCTTGAGACGACTTTGACAGGTTGAAAAAATCGACCTAAGTCCAAGCCTCAAAGTATATTTCAACGAGAGAAACCCGGTCAATGGAGACTGATTCGGGCTCACGCAGGAGGAACGACGCAATTCGCATACCGGAACGCGGTGGCGACCGCGAATCCGCTGCGGTCAGGCTGATCCCCGCCAGCCAGCATCCGGCGGCTTTCCGGCAGAACGTGCGGCAATGTGCGGCGAACGGTGGCCACCGCCCTGATGATCAGCCGAAAAAAACAGGCCCGTCCGTCAGGCGGCTTCGCGTTTTTTTTGCTCTCGGGTCAGCTTTTGCCGCAGTCGCTGCATCCCGCGAATCCAGCGATCGTGATCGTCGGTTTTCATGCTGAAGTATTCCGCCACTTCCGGATGCGGCAGAATCAGAAACTGCTCCTCCTGCATGCCGGTGATGACACTGTCCGCCACCTCGTCCGGCGTAATCACGTGCAGATGCAGGTAGCGATGAATCGGGTCGTCGTTATCCAGAAATCCGGTCTGCACGCCCAGCGGACAAACGCACGACACGCGAATTCCCTGACGGCCGTAACACACCGACAGCCATTCGGCCATGGCCACATCAGCGTGCTTGGTGACCGAATAGGAGGCCGAGCCGATTTCAGTCAGCACGCCGGCGGCCGAGGCGGTGTGTACCAGATAACCTTCGCCGCGCTCCAGCATATGGGGGACGACGGCACGGGCCGCGTACAGCCGGGACATCACATTGACGTCCCACATACGCTGCCAGTCTTCGTTGGCACACTCCAGGCCACCCTTGCAGGTGATGCCGGCGTTGGAAAAGAACACGTCAATGTGCCCACAGACAGACAGACTGTCCTGGACCAGCTGCTGTACGCTGGATTCCTCAGACACATCGCAGGCGATGGCCGTGCCGCCGATTTCTTCCGCGATCTGAGAAGCCGCGTCCCCGTCCCGATCAGACACCACCACATGGGCGGCTCCCGCTTTGGCGAAGGCGCGACACAGTGCTGCTCCGATGCCATTGCCGCCGCCCGTGACGACGATATTCCTGCCGGCCACATCCATGTTGTTGCTCCTGTGTAGGAATTCCGTTTCCTGCCCGCGATTGTCTTTCGCGCTTTGATTGTCTTCCGCGCTTTTTCTCCGGCTGCGTGTCGGCCAACCAGGTGTCCACAGTCTGACTGGTGTCTGCGATGACGACTTGTTGGCCCGCCGATTGAGGGCGGCCGATTGAGGGCGGCCGATTGAGGGCGGCCAAGCGCCGGAGATGTTGGCCCGCCGAGATCGGCCCGCCGATTGAGGTCGACCTGTTGAGGATCGGTCGACTGGACTAGCCGCCCGTGCGACGATGCACGACGGTCGGTTTGCCGCCGCCCTGCTGCATCTGAGCCTTCTGTTGCACGCCAGCCGTCAGCACCTTCTTTGCCCGCGGCACACCGCCGGGTGAGGCGTCGGCTTCTTTGGCCTGCTCACGCCGCCGCGCGGCTTCTGCCAGCTTCTTTTGAGCGACACGTTTTTCACGCTCTTTGCGTTTTTTGTCTTTGTTCTTCGCCACTTCAGCTTCCCTGGAGGCCATTAAAAAGCGTCTGGAGACAGCCTTATAGTGGATACGGCACCGTTTGCGAAGTCGGGCCAGCGAGAGCCAGCGGATCGACGTGCAGTGTGGCCTAGGCATCCTGCTGAAAACGACGCCGGCGACAGATCACGCCCCCGCCTGCGATTGCGACCAAAATCGCAGCGATTTGGCTCGGCTCCGGAACAGCCGCCACATTGCCACCGAACGCGACTTCGCCAAGACGCAATTGTCGCTGATCTGAAACATAACTGTCTATCCGAAGTCGGACAAACTGGGTTTCCGTCTGCGTCAAACTGTGGAACTGCACGAGACCGTCCCCGGACACTGATTGCGTGCCACTGCCGATCTGGGTCAGGGAGCTAAACGTTTCATCTGTGGCAGCGAAGACAACAAACTGTTCAAGGCGTGAACTACCATTGGCGTTCCAAAGCGCCAAACTGGTAATTTCGCGAACGGACTGCAGGTCAAAGTCGATCAGGCCGTTAACCGTCGCGTTGTTATTCACAAAGTAAGAATCAGAACTGCCGTTGCCGTGTTCAATCGCCATGGCTTCCGCAGTTGTCGTGACTCCGGAAACGTAGCTACCGGACAACCCACTTTGGTTAGTCATCGCAGCCTGATCATTGACATCTCCTCCGACGGTGTCGCCAATAACACTGCCCGGAGCGAACAGGACGTCTGCAGCAGCACTGGAATCCAAAATGGCGATCGTGACTGTCGCGGAGATCAAAAGAAATTTCATCATAAGTTCCAGTCTGCCAAGAGGCAGAACGAGGCAAGACGAATGACTTGCCAAGAACAAGGGAGGAGGGGCAGCGTGGGGCAGGCGGCAGAAGAATAGGCACGTCCACCACCGAAAGATACGCACTATCCCGTAAAGACGCCCATTTCCCCGATCATTAACGCAAAACCTGCAATCCTACTTTTAGGGATAATACTAGGTCTCAAATGAGGGACTGAACTACCAGCGTCGACCAGCATCCCGACATGAACAAACGACCAGTCAAGAGTGCTGTGCCTCGCGTCACTCGCGTCCTACCTGCGTGTCTACCGGACTGAGGCACATCCGGTTGTGGTCAGCCTGCGCCGGGCAGTGACGCTAGCTGCGGCGTTTTCGCCGTTGTTTTGTGGGCGCCTGATCAAGGTCGATGACATCCGCCGTGTCATTTTCCGGAGGCAACTCCAGTGGTTTCAGGCCGATCCGTTTCTCGATGGTTTCAGCGATCACAGCCAGCCGGGCAAACAACCGCATCTGCACGACCGCCAGTCGCTCAAAAGCAACGCGGCAGGCGACAATCATGCCCCCCAGGTCCCGTTCATCGGGCAGTTCGGGCATGGCGTATTCCTGGAGGCTCTTGTCTCCCTCGCCATGGTCGAACGGATACTCATGGCTGCCCATTTTCCAGTGCAGATCCTTCACACTCTGTTCCAGCGTGTGCAGCAGCGTCACCAGCGAGTCGAACACGTCATACGTCATTTCGCCGGGCAGATTGGCAAACATCACCACAATTCGGTGACACACCAAACGCAGGTTGCGAACCTCGCTCATCATATCCCGGGCCACAAACGTGTGCTCCACCAGCTCAGCCGCACGGTCTTTCAGTTCGTCGCCCTGCTCAAATTTGGCGGCCGCTTTGGGATTGGCCAGCAGCCGCATCGCGCTGGAAATGCGTTTGCCGGCCGCGTGTTCATATTCCAGCATCTCAATGGCCATCTCACTGACGGCGTCCTGCACGACCGAATTCAGCTTGCCAGCCGACATCTTCTGCTCGCGTTTGAGGACCAGCACGGGCGGCGATTCCACGCCGATCCCTTCCAGTGAGGCGGCGGCCGCCGTATCCATCAGCAGATTGTCGGCGGCCTCAAAGCGGGCCAGCATCCGCCGATATTTCCCGGCGGCCGCGATCATCTGTTCCCGCGCGGTCATCAATTCCTCGACCGTTGCTTTGGCGCTGTCGCACGGTTCGGTCGCGTCATCAGCCAGCGGAATGGGATAAAACACGGGCATCCGGACCTGAAAATAGCGCCGCAGCGTTTCGTCGGCTTCCAGTTCGGCCTTTTTGCGTTCCATCAGGTCGTTGGCCGGATACAGAATCTCTTTACGAAATCGAGAGCCCAGACAATCTCGGTACAGCCTCCGCGTCAGGCCCCGCGAGATACGCTGCACGTTGTCAAACAGCACGGCCGCCGATTCGGATCGCAGCGTCGCGGGCCCGGCAAACACTCCATCGCCTTTGAACTGGCCAACATTGGCAAAACGGTCCGTCTGACTGGGGTGCGTATCAAACCAGCTGGTTTGTTCTTTGCGATGATAATCATCAATGGCCCGCTTCAGTTTGGGCGGCATTTCGTCCACACTCATCGCCACCAGGCGGGGGAAGTCGTTGGCCAGACGGCCTTCCGTATAGAACTCGTTGATGTCGTCAAAGGCGATTTTCTCGGCCACGCTCAGCGCCACAATGCGGCGGTGCGTGGTGCGAAACGTCTTTGCTCCCACAAGTGCCGCTTCCACACGATCTGCGTCAAATTCCATTTCCCGAATCAGCAGGCAACTGATCACATTGGACAGCTGCCACGGCACCCACAACACGCATCGGGCCGAATACACGATGATCAGAAACAGCACCTTCAGCAGCCAGAACAGCACTCCCGGGCGATCCAGATAACGCTCGAACCAGTC
This sequence comes from Planctomycetaceae bacterium, assembly GCA_024742875.1. Classification (GTDB taxonomy): domain Bacteria; phylum Planctomycetota; class Planctomycetia; order Planctomycetales; family Planctomycetaceae; genus Fuerstiella. Next base: position 30,251 of record JANSXP010000056.1, read on the forward strand.
GTGCGTCGCATCACGCGATGCCAGTGCGCGCAGAAACCAGATGTTGACTGCCCGAATGACAAAGCTGACCCGCATCCCGGAACGCTGTGCAAAATGCCCCAGTTCATGGGCCAGCACGCCTGACAACTGATCCAGATTCAGGCCATAGATCAGCGGGATTCCAATGGTCAGGGTCACCCGACTGGAGAACGGGTTGTTGTGCGACAGGCCGGCCGTTGCGTTGACTTCGTTGTTGATGTTGATTTGTGCGGGCACCGGCGCGCCGACCTGCTCACACAGCGTCTTGACGTATTCAAACAGAACCCCCTGCTCCTGGGGATCGAGCGTCGCCGGACGCGCGGCGCTTCCCCCACCGACAAAAAACGGCTTGAACAAAAAGAAGAGCAGAAACGGACCGGTGATCGCCGGCACCAGATAGCACAGGCATTCCACCACTCCTTCGTTAATCAGCCACGCGTGCACGAAGTAGTGTCGTGCCAGCCAGATGGCGGCGGCAACCGCTGTCACCAGATAGCCCACCGGAAGCAGCACCATCGCAAAGGCCACCGCCACCAGCGCCAATCGGTAGCCAGTCGACGTTTCGATTTTTGGCAGTGGCTGATCGACACACGCCAGCAGTTCTTCCCGGTGGCGGTAGCAGAACGCTTTTCTGCTGACTTTCGGCCTGCCACTGCGCAACGTTTTTTTGCGACGCGGCCCGGGAGTCGAGGCGCCGGCCGGACGCGAGTTGCGGTGCTGATTCATGGTGTTCGCGGCTCCTGCCGGAGATTTGCACCAGCCGCTGCCGCGCTGTCCAAAGTCAGCGTCTCAAAGCGATCTTCGGACGTCTCTACGATCAGACCGTTGTTTGCTGAAAAGGCGAGGCTGCCAGCAACTGCCGCCAGCCGCCACTGCTGCAGCAACTGATCCGTCTCCAGCGAATACAGCAGAACGTCCTGCCGGGAACCGGCGACTGCCAGCAGCCGCTGATCGTCGGAAATCGCCACCGCGACAATTTTCATCCCGGGAATCTGCCAGTGTTTTTGCTTTTCCAGTCCCAGCCGTCCGCGAATTTCCACAAGGTCTTCGCCGCCGATGGCAATCATCCCCCAGGAAGTCGCCAGCGAATAAACGGGCGTGGAAAATCGAATCCCCCGAGCCTCGCGACCGGGCACGCCATCCAGCAGCAATACGGAGCCATCCGCCCGTCCAATCAGTGGCGCGCCGGCCGCCGTGCAGACAATGCGTTCCCGCCGAGGGAACTGCACCTGCTGCGGAACCTGCTCGGGGTCACTGTGCACCAACACCTGTCCGCGGAAAGACACCGACAGCACGTCCGCCGACCGATACCAGACACCCATGACGGCCGAATCGTGCTGGCCCGTAACGGATGTGCGACGACCGCGATCCCACTGATAAACGCGACCGTCCGCAGTGCCAGCCAAAGTGGTGCAGCGAAACTTGCCAGGGGCCACCCGTGCGTCTTCGATCGACCGATGCGCGAAGGCCGACAGGGTCAGATCCGTCGCGTCAACAATCGTTTGACGGCTCGCCTGGGGGAACCGGGTGAGTGTAATTTTGTGTGAGGTCGCCTGCAGCCCAGCCACACGTCCACCGACCATCACGAACTGTGCTGGCAGATCGCCTTCGCCAAACAGCATCGCACGCAAAACGGCCGGATTGGTACGCTTCGGCGCACCGGGAGGCAACGTGTCCAGCCAGCGGATGCTCACATCGACCGCCCCCTGCCGCTGTTGCTCCTGCAGCTTTTGAGACGCCGCATCGGTCGGGGTGTCGCCGAGAACCGACGCCATGGTCGGTGGCATCGCTGGTATCGAGGAAGGATCACTTTGGGTCGGCCGCGGCCGCTCATCGGGCTGCGACTGCGGTGGTCCTGATCGGACGGGTGTCTGGCCGAAACCAGCAGTTGGGAAGCCTCGACCCTCGGGAGCCGGGACAGATGCCTCGGCCAGCTCTGCTTCGCGAGCGACGCGCCGTCCGTGGAGCACGGTGGCTTTGAGGCCCGTGGCGAAAATGCCGATCAGTACGAGCAGTGGCACAACAGTGAAGACCACCTGCGCGACATCACTCGACTGTTGCCCGTCTGATTCTTCGCTGGGCGGGGCGGCCACGTCAAAAGGCGTGCGACAGATGGCACAGCGCATCGCGGCACCCAACTGCAGTCTTCTTCCCGAATACGCCTGCTGACACACAGGACAGACCGTTTTCATGCGTCCTCAGCCACCTGGCACAAGAAGCTCGACTACCCTGGGGCAACCGTACCAGACACCGAACACGTGTCAATCAAGGGGCCGTTCGGTGACGCAGGCCTGAGGACGCGTCGCCTAAGCAGCAGTGTTTCGATCTGTGGGCACGGTCTGCTTAGACCGGCGATCATGTCGTCGACGCAGTCGCACAACTCCCAGCCCCAACGCTCCCAGCCCCATCAGGGCCACGGCCGAAGGTTCCGGCACCGACGTAGACGAAAACTGCACGCCACTGTCAAAAAAGATGTCGTTGTAGCTTTCGGAACCGTCGCCGCTGGACACGTCCACCAGAGAAATCGTGTTCCCAAAATCCGACGAAGCTTTTCCATCGTTGCCCAGCCCGGCAACGGAGCGAAAGCGAATCGTAAACAGCTCGTCACGTCGCACTCTCACGCTTGCTGTGGTTTTGAATTGTCCGGTCGTGGCATCAAACATCGTCGTCCCCGTCCAGTTTGTAGCGTCAAGCTCCAGATTGCCGCCATCCGCATTGGTGACCTGCACGAAGCTGTTTTCCACCAGCCCGGGGATGCTCTCACTCTGCAACTCAAACGCGGAGAACACGGTGGGCGCCGGTGTCAGCACACTCTGAGTGGCCGTCAGGATTCCCGTGATGTCAAACTTCAGCAGCAACTCCTGCTGCAGCAGCGCTCCGCTGTTGGCTCCGGCAGAGATCGTGTCTCGCCAGAGCAAATCGGCATATCCTTCAAACGCTTCCGGTTCACCGTTCATGCCCGGGGGATTTTCAACGCCTACGCCCGTCTTGAACTGCAGCGAACTGAACTCACGGTTGTTGGCAAAAAACGTCGTGACCTCGCCGCTGGACAGGGCATCAAAACGCGAACCGCCGTAATTGCGAATGACGTTCACAGAAGCAAACGTGGCCCCTGTGTTAGAAAATTCGCTGCCCGGCAAAGGCAGCCCGGTGGTGCCATCAAGCGTTGTCACAGACGCCATAATGTCAGCCCTGGCGGCAGAGCAAAACAACAGCAGCACAGCTGGCACGCACACAAGTCGTCGCATTCGATCATCTCACAGCAAAGTTCCGGTTGGTTTCTCTGGAACATGTACTGCGGGCAATTTCTCAGGCAGACAGCCGATTCTGAAAATTCTGCCGCAATTTGCAAGAACGCTGCATTCGCCTGCTGCTCGCGTGAGTGAAGGCAGAACAGGCAGTCCAACAGCCACGACTCACCAGGACGACGATCGTCGCCGATCCAGGACGGATTTTCCCCCTGCCACCCCGCGGGCAGGTAACACGGCTCACGCGTTTTGCTCGCAATACGGACTTCCGCTCAACCGGGGCCTGGACGATTGGACTCGTGAAATCGCTGACAGTATTCCCGAGCCGAGGCGGAATCTGTGACCAGATGAGTGACAGGCGGAGCCGATTGCGCGTGGAGGATCGACTCCAGAACTTCGCCCTTGGTTGTCTTTTTGCATTCTGAGCCATAGCACGGAGCAACGAGCAGTAACAACTTCCCCGGCGCGTGCTCACTCCGTTTTACAGGATGGACAAACGCTGCGATCTGCTCGAAGTCCAGCGCCGTGAACATACGCAGCGGCAGTGACTCCCGGGGAATCGGGCCATCCGCGTTGACAGGCGCCCAGCAGAAGTCGCCAATAATCTTCTGCTCCTGCAACTGCTCTACCGTTTCCTCCCACAACGTCTCCAGTCGCTGGCCGCACGCACTTTGCACATAATCATACGTGGAGTGGTGACCTGGTCCCCAATGGCCGCAAGAGCCCACGATCACGTCCAGTTCACGTCGTTGCTCCATCGCTTCGCTTACAACGTGGAATTCCGAGATGGCCTGGTACTCCGCCGGCGTGAGCAGCCCAGTCGCGGGAAGAGAAACAAATCGGAATTCGAAGTAACCGTGTTCTTCCGGCAGGCATTTCAAAAACAACGTGAAATAAGCGTTCGGATCGACGTCAATCCTTGACGTCGGAAAGCTGCCGACCAGCGACACAAACGTGATGTGCCGGGGATAGCACTTCATCTCTCTGGAGCTTCGCAGACTCGCGAATTCCTCTGCCAGAAACTGCATCATGTCGGATGGCGTGCGGCCACCGAAAAATCCCACGCGAATCCGATCGGCCTGTTCGCCCGACCGCCCTTTGTGCTGCCGCATGATGCGCAGTAACTCGATGGCCCCTTTACGCGCGATGGACTTCCCCAAAGCCGTTTGCACAACGTGAACGTTCTCCAGTCGAATCGAGGGGTTGAAGCTGGAGATTCTACGTTCCAGTTCTTCTTCCTCCGCTGGAAAGTACCGCAGCCGACCTGACCTGAGCGCTTGATTCGTGATACTCGAGACGGTCCGGGCTTCGATGGGCGTCTGGTTGCCGCTGCTGTTTTCGTATTCGCAGATTCCCCGTTGACGCAGGTACTCCACGATGGCATCAGGCGTGTGTTTGTCAGCGCGCAACTGAAGAATCAGATCTTCGATCTCGCGCAGGTGCCAGACACGCTGCAAATTCTCGCCCGAGGACGGTGATGTCGCCGCATTTTCTGCCGTCTGTTCGCGTTTGCGCGTGGATGCTGCGGCCCGGGTTTTGGCTCCCGCCTTCTTTTTGCCCATGTGTGGTGTGACCTGAAATCGAAAGAAACCCGGAATTCCCCCAGTACTTTTCCGGGGAGTTCTCCATCCAGAATAGCAATGTGGTGGCCAGTTTCACCTTCACCCCAGGATTACCTGCCGATCGACTCCCAGGCCCGGTGGGCATTCCCAGGCACATCTGCCTGGCAGATGACAAAAACCGCAGTTCCACTCGATATCCGTGGGGGCCACCGCTGCGGAAGAACGTCGACGGTAAGAATGTCTCTGCGAACAATTCTGCCACCTCAATCGACACTGAGTGTCGACTCCCTCCCCACCCACCTTCCGGAATGCGCAGCTATGAATTTTTCAGACCTTCCGCTCCCCGATCCTGGTGACTTTGAATTCGTGATTGATAAGCTCATCGCGAAGGTTGTCGACCTGAAAGTCTGGGATGACGTCCGGGATCGACATGCCCAGACGCGATACGCTTTTCACTTTATCGCCACCGCGTCGAAAGACTTTGGCGACATTTTCTCCGACGAACAGGCCAACCTCTGCCTGGCATTCGCATATCGACACTATGTGGAACGCGCCAAACAGGGGGTTGCCGATATTAAGATCATGCGATCCAGAAAGCCGTCGCGTTTTCAGCAACTGGGCGCCATGATGCGACGATTCCGAGAAAGCCAGCGAACAAGGGTCGTTCAGCAGTTGTTTGCAATCGGCGATGAGGTGCTGTTCGGATCCCGAACGAACGCCTGCCTCATCGTGCAGAATCATCTGTTTGACTTCGCCTCGATGCTGCGATCGTCCCAGAGCCAGCCACAGATGCGAAAGAATCCCACCCACGAGTTGTGGAGTCCGGGCCGATTGGATGCCGCGATTGAGCAGCGACTTCAGGATGTGGAGAAGAACTCCATCCAGTTAATCGCAGGCCTGGAAAAGTCACCGCTGGCACGGCTCAAACTGCTGCGACAACTGACGTCACGTCTGTGGGTTCTGCGAAATACCTATCTCTGGCTGATGAGCGTCGGCGACGAAGCTCCGGAATTTACCGCGGCCCTGAAGAATCTGTGGTTGACGGCGGACATTGCCTTTCATGAGTGCATGTACCGAATGCACGCTTCACTGCTGCGGATTCCGTATACCCGTTCACAGTTCAACCCCGGCTCGATCTGGTATTTGGGACACAACGCAACGCTGGCCCAGATTATGGACTCCATCAACGAACTGGAGTCGGTGATCTCAGCGATCCACGAAGGCAGCGCCATTGGGCTGGTTGAATATTCCACGCGTCACATTGTCAACAGCCTGGAACGACATTACCGCTGAGCCTGGATCGCCGTCGGGCTGGGCAAATGATGGACAACAGTCGGCCTATGCAAAAACCCCGAGAAACGGATGCTTCTCGGGGTTTTGGGTTTTAGTGGGCGATGAGGGACTCGAACCCCCGACCCCCTCGGTGTAAACGAGGTGCTCTAGCCAACTGAGCTAATCGCCCGGCTCTTGCGAGACGCGAAGTATGCCAATCTGGTTCGGCGGTTTCAAGACAACTGCTGCAGGTTCAGCAACAATATTTGGCCCATGACCGGTTTTGGCGGCCACATGGTCCGATTGTCCGACCTCATGGTCCTCGGTTCTGAACGCCGCCGCCGACATTCCGATGCGTGCGGCTCGGCCCACCCGGACAGAGTCCCTCCCCTGCTGCGGATGTATCAACGCTCCTGCAGCGTCTAAGGGCCCGTGAGTTCGTTGATCATCCCGATGTACCGCATAAAGAAGCTGATCACGATGTAGCCGATAAAACACGCCACCAGAAACCAGACCACACGGGCGATAATCGCCGTGATCCACGTCAGCGCCCGGTGGGCGTCTTCGTCAAATCGCTGGCTCATCCGATCCAGTGACTCGGGAATCGTGCCCGATGTCTCCGCCGTATCCACAATCTGCAGAAATTCTGCCGGAAACAACCGGGAACGCGTCAGGGCGTCCGTGAACGACTCGCCCTCGTGAATGTCATTCCAGATGTGTGGTGTGGCCGCGATAAACGCGCCGTTGGCCGTGGCCCGCAGGCTGGATTCCAGTGATGGCCGAATCCCCATGCCGGCCTTCTGCGTTAGCGCAAAGCACCACGAAAACCGGGCAATTCCGAACGACCTCATCACATACCCCAGGCCGGGAACTGTCATCAGAAACGGATGCAGTGCCTCTTTGCCGGATGTCGATCGCGTGAGCACAATGAAGCCAATCACCGATATCCCAATGGTGCCAAACGTCATCAAAAACCACTTAATGGCGCCCGATGTGCCCACCAGACCCAGTCCCAGAATATCCTGCGGTTGACCGCCCGCCGTCGACTGGACGATGCCCAGAATGTAAATCAGCAGGCCAATGATCAGAATCGCGGCGAACAGCTGAAACAAAGGCCAGGCAATCTGAGAACGAAACTGCCGCATGCGATTAACGTTGGCTTCGTAGTAATCGGCCAGAGAGAAAAACACCTCCGGCAGCGAGCCCGTTTCTTCGCCCACGTTCACCAGATCCAAAAACAGCGGGGGAAAGCGACCTTCCTGCATGGCAAACGCACTCGCCATTGTGTCGCCTTTGCGGACGTGCTTTGACACATTTTCCACCGCCGTCGTCAACCGGCCATCGGCCGCATTGCGGGAAGACGACTTCAGCGCCTTGCGCACTTCCACGCCCGCTTCCAGCATGCGGCCCATCGACCGGCAGAACGGGTGCAGCGTTTTGCCGCCCAGTTGTGGATTCCTCAACATGTTGCTTCAGTCGGTGAGACCCGCCGTGCGGGCAGTGATCGTTCTGTCATCTCAAAGTTGTTGTCAGATTCGGTCCGTCCCCATGGTCACAGCGACCATCTTTTCGTCACAGTTGCTGTTACCAAAGCGGCACGCCCGTCAGACCTGACAAACACAGCGAATTGTCTCCTCATTGTCGGATCGACGGCTCAGTGAACGCAATTCCGTCAGACTGGGGGATCTACAAAACCTGCAGCCAACACCGCAAAATGCGGAGTTTTCCGACAAATCACGTGGTTTCCGCCGGAATCGGGCGCCATATTCAGGGGCCGAAGATCAGCTTTTCCTGTGAATTAGGCCGCGCATCTTGACAGAACGAGTCCGCATGCGTGTAATTCTGCGTTAGACCCTGCTGAAGCCACGGTTTCCAGGGTTTAAAGTGGAGCTGAATTTGTGCAGCCCGCCACGCTGGGGAGCGAGGCATCTGCACGGAACGGAATTCAGAACCATTTTTCAAGTGTCGATAAGTGCAAAGGGAAGCATTGTCGACTCGCCGAGATGGACATTGGCAACCTTCTCATGATGGGTAGGTTCAGAAGCCCGCATCGAAGCAGCTTCTGAGCAAAAAATAATCGAGGCTTGACCATGGCTGGGTGCGATGGGAGTCGAGTCGTTGTCACCGGTGTTGGGGTCGTGTCCCCCATCGGCATTGGCAAAGATGACTTCTGGGCTAGCTTGACGAACAACACTTCCGGCATTGGCTATCTGGAGTCAATGGACGCGGAGGATCTGCCGTCACCGTTTGGCGCTGAAGTCCGCAACTTCAATCCGGCCGCCTACGTGCGTGACCGCAAATTCCTCAAAGTCATGTCCCGCGACATGCAGCTCGGCGTTGCCTCCGCCAACCTCGCCATGCAGGACACCAACCTGTCCGTCGGCGATATCGATCCCTACCGTCTGGGTGTCGTCTACGGCGCCGGTCGCATGACCACCCATCCGTCCGAACTGGCCGCCGCTGTAGAAGCGAGCCGTGATGAAAATTCCGAGTTCTCCATGACCCGCTGGGGCGAAGGCGGCATGGGGCGTGTGGCACCGCTATGGCTGCTCAAGCAGCTGCCCAATATGCCGGCCTGCCACATCTCCATCGATCACAACGCCTGCGGTCCCAACAACACCATCACCTGCCGGGATGCCTCGGCGCTGCTGGCTCTGGCGGAAGCCGTTCGCGTCATCGAAGCGGGGCGGGCCGATGCCATGATTGTCGGTGCCTGCAGTTCCAACATCCACCCGGTCGACATCGCCAAGTTCCACCGCTTTGAAGGGCTGTCCAAACGAGACGACGATCCTTCCCGCGCCTGCCGACCGTTCGACTTTGAACGTGACGGAGCCGTTGTGGGCGAAGGCGCGGCGACCTTCGTTGTGGAAAGCTACGAACACGCCAAACGTCGTGGAGCGGAAATCTACGCAGAAGTCCTTGGTATCGGCGCTGGTAGTGACGGCAAAGGTTACGCCAACGAGTCCGGCGGTCTGGGCCTGGTCCGAGCCATCGAATCCAGCGTCAAACGAGCCGGCATTCGTCCGGAAGAACTGGGCCACATCAACGCTCAGGGCAAGAGCACGCAAACCGACGACATCGTCGAAAGCCGTGCCTACCATCGCGCTCTGGGCGACTGTGTCCTCAAAGTGCCGGTCACCGCCATGAAGAGTTTCGTGGGCCACTTCGACGCCGGCGCTGGAGCCGTGGAACTGGCGGGAACCCTGCTGTCACTTCGCAACGGCGAGGTGCCGGCCACTCTCAACTACGAAATCCCGGACCCCCGCTGTCGACTCAATGTGGTTGAAGGTGGTCCGCGATCTGTCCGCAGTCGCACGGCTCTTACCGTCAATCGCACGGCCATTGGCCAAAGCGCGGCGGCCATCCTTCGCGCCATCTAATCGGCTCAGACCAGGATCCCTGGTCGAGGCAGTCGTTGCTCAACGTTCGCCGTCGAAGCATTCGTTGCTATGCACTCGCCCATCGTGCGTGCCGCCAGGTGTGCCCGACGCGGTCGACACGATGACCTGCCTGGCAACCAGCGTTCGCACGCGCAACGCGGCATCACCCTCTCCAGGACGGCTACGGCTGAGAATCCCTGTCCGCCTGATCATCTGACTGTGCTGCGGTCGGTCCCTCCACTCGCCGATCCCCATGATCGCTGGACGTCACCTCCACTCGTGGCGTACCAAAATGCCGGGCCACCTGTTCCGGAAAGTCAACGATCAGCCCGTGGACGCCGCACTTCACGCAGTGCTCAAGATCACGCAGATCATTGGTGCCATAAACCCACAGCGGAAGGTCGCGGGCCGCGCATTCTGCAGCAAGCCGGGGTGTCACCAGCACAGCGGGCACCACCAGATAATCGTAGGCTTCGTCCTCACACCGCTGCAGCACCGTGGCGTGAGAATAGAGCATGTGCCGATGGTTGTGCCACAGCGTTGTGTAGCCACGCCGCAACCCCGTGTCGCCATACCTGCGAAGAATGTCATGGTCGCCGAACAGGATGACCCGGTCGGCTGCAATCTCGTGCCGCTTCAGCGCACTGACCACGCGATCCACAATCCCCGACGACTTGATATCCAGAATCCAGCGTTGCTTCTCATCGTCAAATTCGCCCAGCACCTGGTCGAGTGTGAGGATTTTCTCCGGCCGCCCTTCAAACAAGGGCACGTTGACGGTCAGAGCCTGCACACGGTCCGCGGTCATCTCCTCCAGTTTCGAATCACCCACGTCAATCGCCGGGTCGCTAACCCTCTCGTCGTGGAATACGAACAACTCTCCACCACGGGCCCTGCGCACATCAATTTCGATTCAGTCGGCAAACTCAATCGCTGCAGAAATCGCGCCGCGGGTATTACCAATCAACAGCCCTGTGTGTGCATAATCCAGCGATCTGATTCCCGACCCGCGATGCCCGATGACCACAGGCGGGTCGAATTCAGTCCGCGCAGTGAAGCCCGGATTTCTCTGCAGGCCGGCCAGCATGCCAAAGTGCTCATGTGTCAGATGGACGAAGCGATGGCTCACAAACACGACCAACAACAGCAGCACGCCACAGATCACTGCCGCAATGCGCCGCGTCTTCTTCCAGTTGATCCGTTGCCACTTCATGCTCTGCTTTCACAGCTGTTTGACAACAAAGGATCGACGCGCAGCGTGGGCACCGCGGACACCGCGATTGATGTCTGGCGATTCTCCCGCGCTTCCCCGTCATCGCGGTAGCAGGCTGCGGCCAACCTACGGGACAGTCGTCGACGTATTGAGCAGATCGTTGAGCGCTTTGTTGAGCACCCGAACGGTGTACTTGCCGTTGGCCACAAAACCATCGCGGTAGGCTTTGTTGCGCTTCATCGCGTCCAGCGCCGGGCGGGCCTGTTCTTCCATTTCGTCCAGCACAATGGCTGCATGCACGCGTGCCCACTGAGAACCGTTGTCCAGCACTTCAGACAGCGTCGCAAGGGCCGTGGGCACATCGCCGATGCCCGCATACGCCCTGGCGGCCGCTACGCGGACACTCTCTGACTCATCATCGAGCAGCGTTTCCAGCCGGTCGCTGGTGGAAGTCAGCCCCGGCAGGGCAGTGTCACGATTGCCAAGGCCAGTGGCCGCCCAGTAACGAACCGTGGCATTCTCGTGAGTCAGCCAGGCCGCCAGCTGTGGGATGCTGTCAGCATCCGTCTGTCCAGCCGCCACGGCCGCATCACGAATGGTGGCGACGAGCGTGTCAGCGTTGCCCGCCTCGCTCAGAATCGCCCACTCGCTGCCGGCATCGCTGCGAAGCCGATGCAGTTCCGCCTCAGGAATCAGACCCAGATCACGCGTTCGCAGCACCCAGTCCAGATGCTGCTGACGCAGTTCGGCCACTTTGTCAGCATACTTCGGGTCGTCGGCCAGGTTGTGCATTTCGTGCGGATCGGCCGCCACATCGTAGAGTTCTTCCAGCGGTTTGCGGGCCCCCAAAAACTGAGCGACACCTTCCGCAGGAGCGTTCCCTTCCGCGGCGCGAATTTCCTTCATCGTGGCCCCCTTTTCCGGCGTGTTCATGTACTGATACCACGTCTTGTAGGGCTCGTAGTTGCGTACATACCGAAACTGACCGTCACGGACCATGCGAATAATGTCGTACCGCTCGTCCATGCGGTCCCGGGCACCAAAAATGTAATCCCGCGGCTCGGCAGCATGCGGCCCAAAGATGGCCCGCCCCGACATATGCTCGGGAGTGGCTACGCCCGCCAGACTCAGCATCGACGGTCCCATGTCAATCATACTGACCAGTCGCTCGCTGCGGGTTCCGGGACGAAACGCGTCCCCCGCCAGATGCTGCCATTTGGCCGGGAAATGAATGATCAGCGGCACGTGCGTTCCGCTTTCGTACAGCCAGCGTTTCGCCCGGGGCAAACCAACACCATGATCCGACCAGTAGCAAACGATCGTGTTGTCCGCCTCACCCGCCTGATCCAGCTCCTGCAGATGCTCACCCACCCACGCATCCATTGCCGTGATCACGTCGTAATAGCGTCCCCAGTCTTCGCGGGTCACAGCCGTATTGGGGTAGTAGGGCGGCAGGCTGGCCGCCACCACGTTTCGATCATGCTTTTTAGTGTTCTTCGTGACGTCCTCGTATTTGGACTTGCTGGCGATGCCCGACTCATGACAGCCGCCGTAGTTGAACACGGCAAAAAAGGGCGTGTCGTCCGGCGCGTTCTTCCAGTGAGCTTTGCGACCGGAAACATCCCACGAACCTTTGGGCGTTTTGAACTGGTAGTCTTCCTTGCTGTTGTTCGTGCAATAGTAACCCGCGTCCCGCAGCCAGTGAGTGAACGGCTTGACATGTTCAGGCAGCAGAGCGCTGCATCGCATATGCTGCGTACCAATGGACGTCTGATACATCCCCGTAATAATGGCCGACCGACACGGCGCACACACGCCGGCCGTCGTGTAGGCCCGCTCAAACAGAACCGACCGCTGGGCAAATTCGTCCAGCACGGGTGTCGTGGCATTCGCGTAGCCGTAACAGCCCAAATGCGGACTGATGTCTTCACAACTGAGCCACAGGATATTCGGACGGTCGGCAGCGATGGCTCTGGAAGTCAGCAACACACACACCAGCAGGCGAGAGAGAACGTTCATGAACAGCTTTCTGTGAAGGCGGGAACCATCAGGATACGGCAGCGCCCGTCCGGGCAAAAGTGTGCGCGCAGATTCGCCCATCACAGAACCGCATCGATCGGTAACAAATCCCCTCGAGCCGCCCTTCCCACCGGCCGGTGACTTTGTTCAAACCGTTGACTCGCGTAGCCTACCGGCTGGCGGGATAACGTTTGCCGTCCGCAAAACTGCTCGAGGGAGTCTGAAATCGTGCTCGCGACCATCATGTTGCTGTCCCTTACCGCCTATGCGGACGAAACAGCTGCCGCACAACCCGCATGGGAGCTCACAGAAGGTGTCACCTACGACCAGGTGGGAGATCGAAAACTGCTGTGCGACATCTACACTCCCACCGCCAAAGGCCCCCATCCGGGGATGCTCGTTGTCCACGGCGGCGCCTGGCGATCAGGCAATCGCCGGCAGCTGCGGGGCTACTGCACGGCCCTGGCGGAGCGAGGGTTTGTCTGCTACGCCATCGACTACCGTCTGGCCCCCAAACATAAGTTCCCCGCCCAGATTGACGACTGCCGGTCGGCCCTGAAATGGATTCGCAAAACGGCAGACACCCACAAACTCGATCCCGCCCGCATTGGCGCCATCGGATACTCGGCCGGCGGGCACCTCGTGTCACTGCTGGCCACCACCGGCGAGCCGCCGTCAGCAGACAACGGCAACATCGACACGCGTCTTTCCGCCGTCGTGGCCGGTGGAGCGCCCACCGACTTTCGCTGGTTTCCTGACAACGGACGCTGGGCCGAATACTGGATGGGCGGTGATCTTTCCAAAGTACCCCAAAAATTTCAGCAGGCATCCGCTGTGCCATTCGTCGACAAAGACGACTGCCCCATCTTCTTCTTCAACGGCACCAAAGACCAGCTCGTGCCCATGCTGTGGACACGCCCCCTGCACGATGCCCTCAAACAGAACGGCATCGACACGCAGATGCACCTGGTCAAAGATGCCGGACACATGCAGGCAGCCGCCGATAAAGAAGCGCTCACCAAAGGCTACGAATTTCTGGCCGCCCGACTCAAACCAACAACCGCGAACCCGGACACGCCCCCCAACTCACCGGAGGCCAGTTTAAAAATCAACGACACCGAACCGGAAGCCTCCTACCGAGCCATCGGAGTAGGCAAAGATGGCACGGTCCTCGTCGGCGGCTCCGGCAGTCGCGTCTTTCGCTCCACCGACAACGGCGACACCTGGCAAAAGCTCAAAGTCACAAATAAAGAGCTGGACTTTCGCGATGTGGAACAGGCTCCCGACGGCTCCTGGCTGCTCATGAGTGCCGGCAACGGTCCCGCGTCCCAGCTGTTTCGCAGCACCGACAACGGCGATACCTGGCAAAATGTCTACGCCAACACGCTGCCCAAAGCCTTCTTCAACGGCGTCGATTTCTGGGCCGACGGTCGCGGGCTGCTCATCGGCGATCCGCTCGACGGCCGTCTGTTCCTGCTCTCCACAAAAGATCACGGCGCCACCTGGACACGCATCGAAGGCCCCGCCATGCGTGACGGCGAATACGGCTTTGCCGCCAGCGGCACCGGCATTGTCACCGCAGCAAACGGCACCGCATGGGTGGCCACCGGCGCCGCCGCCAGTCGCGTCCTCACCACCACCGACCATGGCGTCACCTGGCAGGCCGCAGACACCGGCCTGCGTCACGGCAGCGAAGGCGCCGGCATCTTCTCCCTGGCTGCCTCCGGCCAAACAGCCATCGTCGTTGGCGGCAACTATCTGGATCCCGCCCAGTCCGCAAACAACTGCGCCCTCTCCCGCGACGGCGGCACGTCCTGGCAACTCATCGACTGCACAATGCCCCACAAAGCGTGCGTACGGTTCCTCAACGAACAGTCTGTTCTCGCCATCGGCCGCACGGGCATCATGCACTCTCCCAACGCCGGACAAACCTGGACCACACTGTCCAAAGAATCCTTCTACACGTTCGACGTCACCCCCGATGGCCAAACCGCATTCCTCGCCGGAGCCGACGGCCGGGTGGCGACCCTCACACTGAGCCAATAAAGCACACAACCTGTCCTGCAAGCGGGCCGCTTCAACAAGGACCTCTGATGAATCCCATTGATATTCTGGGCGGACTGCTCAAAAAACGCGGCCGCTCCGGTGGCGGTGGCCTGGGCGGAGCTCTGCTCGAAGGCATCCTCAAAGGCGGCCGCAGAAAATCCTCCCCCCGCGCCCAGGTGGACATGCAGCGCCCCGCCGGCAGCCCCACCATCATCAAAGACCCCCACCACCAGGAATTCGACAGCCTCGAAGATCTCCTGCACTACTCCAAAAACAAACACCGCACCCGCCGCGGCCAACTAGCCGAGCGCGAAGAACCCACGCCCGAAATTCCCGGGCTCTCGCAGCGTCAATCCCGCCTGCAGGCAGACTACGAAGCCAACCCCCAGCCCTTCAACGACCGCGCCAAAATCCTCGTCGTCGCCATGATCAACGCGGCCAAAGCCGACGGCCACATCAGCGACGACGAACAACAGCAGGTCCTCAAACAACTCGGCGATCTCTCTCAGGACGAAATCGACTTTCTCCGCACAGAGTTCGCCCGCCCCGTCAACGTCCGCGACTTCGCATGGTCCGTTCCCCTCGGCATGGAAGAACAAGTCTACGGCGTCTCCCTTCTCGCCATCGACGCCGACAACCTCGCCGAAATGGACTACCTCAAAGAACTCGCCCACGGCCTCCGACTCACCCCCGCCCGCACCCAACAAATCCACGCCGAGTTCTCCTAGCCGGGACGCCCCGGCGGGCGATGGCGTGGTTGGTCGATCAA
>JANSXP010000144.1 GCA_024742875.1 Planctomycetaceae bacterium
ATGCCAGGTCGCTGCGCCAGCTCGCTCCGCGTTGCTCCGCTATCGACAAACGGGGTGGCACCGCGTTTGCGTGTCGTGTCGGACGATATCGCGACTTGCGGCCTATCGGGGCGGCCTGCCGGTTCGCTGAGCTCAGACCGGCCTACATCTGAAGCGCGGATCCGACCTGGTTTGTCGATAGCGAAGCAACGCGACGCGACTTGGCGCAGCGAAGCCCCATGCTCATGGACGGCCGCGTGCAACGCGGCCCCCACGCCACCGCCCGCCGGGGCGTCCCGGCCGAGTAATTCGGGGGTGGGGCGCTGGTGGAGGGGGGAACTGACTGGACGTAGCGGGATGAGTCGTAGATCATAAATGTGTGCGGTCTATGATACCGGGGCGAGAATGTGTGCGGACGGCAGTGAGCCACTGCACACCCCATCACGACTGCACTTTTGTTCATGCTTCTGGCAAGTCAGGAAAGTTATGGTTGTTCACCGATCACGTCTGCTGTGCTGGCTGCTGGTGGCGGGAATTGCACCAGCTGGGTTTGCTCAAACACCATCACGGGCCCCCGCCGTGCAAAGTCGCGCGGTGCCTGCCACCACACAGGCCATCGCACCTCCGGCAGCAGAACAAACGCAGGAGCCTGAAACCTCTTCTGCAGAAGAAACCTCCCCTGCTGAAGAAACGACCGAACGCGAATACGTTCGCATCCTCAAAAAGGACAACCTGGCCAACGAACTGCAGACGTCCGTCATCCGCTTTCAGGATTCCAAACAGTTTCCCGACACCACCGTCGATTTGATCGGCGCCATTCATCTGGGTGAAGCCAGCTACTATCGCACACTCAACGACTCCTTTTCGCAGTACGACGTGCTGCTGTTCGAAGCCGTCATGCCGGAATCCGCCGTCCGCAGTGGATTTCGCCCCGGTCCCGCCAAAGGGTCAGGACGCACGCTGTCCGACGAAGAACAGTGGGACGAAGCCAAAATCGGACTGCAGGCCATCTCCGGGCTGCAGCTGGCCATGAAAGACGCCCTCGGTCTGGAGTTTCAGCTCGCCGGGATCGACTACTACGCGTCCAACTTTGTCCACGCCGACATGACCCAGGAAGAATTCGAAGCCTCCATGAAACGTCGCGGAGAATCCTTCTCAGAAATGCTCGTCCGCGAAATGGGCCGCGCCACCGTCGCCCAGCAAAACCGCAATCCCATAGCCCAGCAGCTCGACATGATGCTGTCTTTGATGAGTTCAGATCGCACCTATCGCGTCCGCCGTATTGCTGCCGTCGAACTGGCCAAAGCCAACGCAGGTGACGCGTTTGCCGGATCAGACGGCACCTCCACCATCATCACCGAACGTAACATCAAAGCCCTCAAAGTGCTCCGCAGGCAGCTCGCGTCCGGCCGCAAAAAGATTGGTATCTTTTATGGAGCCGGGCACTTCCCCGACATGGAAAAACGCCTCGAATCCGAATTCGGCTTCGCCCGCGGCGAAGAAAAATGGATCACGGCCTGGAAACTTCGTAAACCAAAAACCGACTAACCACACTCCATCATACGACGCCCCATCCGTCGCCCTCACGCCCCGTCCCATCAGCTGCGGCTGGTTCTCAATCGCCCCACCTCCGAAGTCTGCAACAGTGTCCAACGATTTTGAATCTGATCAGGGATTTGATGATGACGAAGGTTCGGTCACCCGCATCATTCGTAAAATGCAGCGAGGAGACGACGATGAAGCCGACGTCCTCTGGAACCGCTTCTACACCCGTCTCACCAGACTGGTCCGTAATCGTCTGAGCCTGCAGAACAAATCTCTGGCCGACGAAGAAGACGTCGCCCTCCAGTCTCTGGGCGAACTGTTCAAAGGTCTGCTGGAAGGCAAATATCCGGATCTGGCCAACCGCGAATCCACATGGAGCCTGCTGGTCACCGTCGCCACCCGCAATGTCGTCGACGAGGTCAACAAAGAACAGCGACTCAAACGCGGTGGCGGCAACGTCCTGAGGGAAACCGAAGTCGGCACTCTGGACGAGACCGCTTTTCTTGACAATCTGCCGTCCGATGTCAGCGCCCCCGACGTGCAGGTTATGATCACCGAATGCTGCGCCGACATGCTCGAATCCCTCGGCGACCGCACCCTGCAGTCCATCGCCGTCATGAAAACCGCCGGCGCCGGCAATCAGGAAGTCGCCCGCGCCCTCGGCCTGAGCCTGCGTTCCGTCGAACGTCGCCTCAAAGAAATTCGCACTCGCTGGTCGTCCATCGACGCCTGATCTCCCCCGCCGCCCTCCAGCCCGAAAGCCCGCGCGTGGATCTGGGACTCTCCTCCAGCATCGCCGTCATCATCGGCGGCAGTTCCGGCATCGGCCTGGCCTGCGCCCGACAGTTTCTGGCCGAACACGCTCAGGTTGCCATCTGGGACATTCAGCCCCCCGCCTCCGACATCAACGCCCTCTACCTGCCGGTCGACATCACATCCCTGGCCGACCTCCAAACCGCGCTGGAAACCACCGCCACTCAACTGGGCCCCATCCAGCACGTCGTCAACGCCGCCGCGGTCGGCTCGGGAAAGTTCGGCTCGCCCTTCACGTCCCTCACCCCAAGGGACTGGCACCGCGTCCTGGAAGTCAACATCCAGGGCATGACCAACGTCGCCCACGCACTCACGCCCCACATTCTCCACCAATCGACCGGTACCTTCACCTTCATCGCCTCCGTCGCCGGCCAGATCGGCTCCCCCACTGACCCGCCCTACAGCGCCTCCAAAGCGGCCAACATCAACTTCGCCAAAGTCATGGCCAAAGACCTCGCGGCCCACAACATCCGCGTCAACACGGTCTGCCCGGGCATGGTCAAGACACCGCTCAACCAGGCCGTCTGGCGATCGTGGAATGAACGCCAGCCCCCCGATCAGCAGCTCGAATACGACGACTGGGCACAGCAAAAAATTGCCGCCCTCGTCCCCCTCAACCGCTGGCAGTCCGCCGACGACATCGCCCACATGGTCGTCTTCCTCGCCTCCGAAAAAGCCGCCCAAATCACCGGCCAAACCATCAACGTCGACGGCGGCTACGTCATCTAGCCGCGACGTCGCGGCGGACGGTGGCGTGGATGGCCGAATAAAATGGACCCTGCGCCTGCTCGCGTCGCTGCGCGAACCCGTTGCTTCGCTATCGACTCTCGACCTGGTCCCGCGCTTCAGCCGCGAATCGAGGCGGACGAGACGGAAGTGGGTCGATGAAGATGGGACGTCGCGTTCTGGCTACTCTGAAGTCTCTTCGGTCTCTGGTGCTCCTTCATCTGCGGGCGCGGCAGCGGGCGCGGCAGCGGGAGTGGCAGCGCCCGCATCCAAAGGCGCCACCGATCGTTTCTCAGAGCAGCCGGCAGCGGCCAAAACGCAGGCAAAACAGGAAGTCAGGGCAAACAGACGAATTCGCAACATGGTGTTTTTTCGGAAATTGCTCAGAGGTTTGAAGAGAGTTCGCGTCGCGGGCCGGCTCATCGTCTGCCCCCGCAAAATGCGGGTTACGCCCCGTGCGACAGTCGGTTGAGGCCGTTGGCCGCACCATTTGAGACAAGACAGGCAAAGTCTGACGGTTGTACGGATTTTGCCTAAGGATTCGGTCCTGCCGCGTCGATAGGGACAAAGGATGTACGGCGATCGTCGTGCATTCTCGAGTTCTTTGACAACTTAACCTGAAAACATGCTCCAGTGCAGCAGCAATATTCGGGGTCCGAACGCGGACTTCGGTCCGCTGTCCGGCATGGGTCTTGACAGTAAGTCCATTGTAACCATACAGTTGAGTCGTTCTGTCGCTTGCCGTGACTAAGTTGAATCACCTTTCTCGGGGGACCCAGGTCGTGACCAAGAAAGAGATTGTGAAAGCAATTTCGGAAGAGCTGGGCCTAACTCAGTTGAAGACGAAAGAAATTGTTCAAAAGACGTTCGACGCCATCGTCGAGACGCTGGTCACGGATCGCCGGATCGAACTTCGCAATTTTGGTGTCTTCGAAGTCAAGAAGCGGGCCGCTCGCAAAGCTCGCAATCCCCGCACCGGCGGACAGGTGGAAGTCCCTGCCAAGTTTGTGGTTACGTTCAAACCTGGCAAGGAAATGGAAGAACGCGTCCTGCAGCTCGAACAGGCAGAACACGCTCGCGAGATGGCGGAAAAATCAGCCGCCAGCGGTTTTGCTTCTGATCCGGCCGCCAGCACACCGCCTCCACCCGTCAATCCTTCGGGATTGCCGCCACTGACCCCAATCTCTGCCGAGCCCACCTATCGTCCACCTGCCGGACCGTCTCCCAACGGTCAGGCTCAGGGGTAACGTCAGGTCGCCAGCCAGACTCAGTGCAGTTGCTGCCTTAGACCATGTTTTCAGGTTGAGTTGTCATTCAAGCCCTCAACTGAACTGAAATCAGAAAGCGGCAGTCGCCAATCCGGCGTCTCCGGGTCCACGGAAGGACACCACGATGAAACTGCGAAAACGCATGCTCACCTGTCTTTTGTTGGTCTGCACCTCAGTCAACTTTGGATGCGCCATGCCGATCTGGAATCCCAATCCGGATATTCGTGCACGACAGCTGATCTATGCCTCAGAAAGCCTCCGGCACATCCCGGAGATCTGGGAACGCATCTGGGGACTCGATCTCCCGGACCTGGCCACGCCCTACCGCGTGCACGGCGGCGTTATCTAAGCCCGCCTGCAGTGTGCCGCAGAATTGTCTGAATGCAGACGCTGCGGCCACACGCACCTGGTCCTCTCATCATCAGGCCGCTCGCACCGCGATGCGGCCTGGATGCATGCGCTGCCTCCTCGGAAACAGCCGCGTCTAACTGGCGCCACCGCCCTTCTGGCTGTCTGCCCCTGCCGAGTCTCCCCGGCCCGGACACCCCGCGTCAAAGACAGCCCGCCCGATGTCCCAGGCCGTCATTCGCTGTTCCCCCAGCCGATCACGCGCACAATCGCCCGCACGGCCATGTTCAAAAACAGCCGTCACCACCGCATCAAACGGATCGGCAACCTGCCCCAGCAGACTCACCACCATCCCTGTCAGCACATCGCCCGAGCCCCCCGAAGCCATCCCCGGGTTCCCCGTCGTGTTAATGGACTGCCGGTTGCCGTCAGTAATCAGCGTCCCTGGCCCCTTCACAACCAGCACCGCGTTCCACCCGCGAGCCAGCAGCGGCGCTGCAGCCCGGCACTGTTCCGCAGACAACGATGAGTCACCCACCAACCGCCGAAACTCGCCCACATGCGGCGTCAGCACTCTCGGCCCGGCGGGCGTCGGCGGATTGTCTTTGTATTCCGCCAGAGCGTTCAGCGCATCGGCATCAAAAACCATCGGCCGCGGACAGCGTGTGTAAAGCTCGAGCACGAAACGATTGAGAAACATCGACCGCCCCAGCCCCGGCCCCACGGCCACACTCGTGGCTTTCTCCAGCAATGGCCGCAGCGCTGTCAGACTCCCCGGCCCAATGCGACCAGCGGCGTCCTCGGCAAGGGCAACCGTCATGAAGCAGGAATGGAATCCGGCCGCCACACTCTGACTTCCGGCCGGCACCGCTACCGTGACCAGCCCAGCCCCTGCGTGCAGCGCCGCCTGACCACTCAATGCCGGAGCACCCGCCATCCCCCGACTGCCGCCAATAATCAGCGCACGGCCGAAATCTCCCTTATGAGCATCAGCTGAACGCGGGGCCATCGGCAACGACATAACACACTTCCTGTCAACACGGATGCCCTATTGTGCCACACATCGTCCCCCACGTCAGGCATTCGACAGCCAGCCGCCTCAGTCCCCCGCGCAGCCCCGAAAAAACCAGACCAAACCCGTCCCCGCCGACGTCAAGTTGGGGGTTCAGCGGAGCATCCGCGACGTGGATTGTTTAGGCTGCGTCCATGTCACGCACCACGATTCGCAGCCTGGTCACCTCGGACGGCCGCCGACTTCGGTTTCGGCACTGGCCCGCAGCCTCCGAACTGCGCGGACTCATCGTGGGACTGCACGGCATTCAAAGCCACTCCGGCTGGTACGAAGGCAGTTCCCGACAACTGGCCGACGCAGGCTTCGAAGTCTACTTTGCCGATCGTCGCGGCAGTGGCCTGAACGGCCGCCAGCGGGGCCACGCCGATCACGGCGTCCGACTCCTCAATGACGTGAGACAACTGGTCCGTCTGGCCCACGCCGAACACACCGCCACCCGAATTCCACTGGCCCTGATGGGCATCAGCTGGGGCGGCAAGACGGCAACCGCCTTTGCCCTGCAGTACCCCGACCTGGTCGATCAACTGCTCCTGCTCACCCCCGGCCTCTGCCCCCTGATCGGCCCCACATTCTGGCAGCGCACTCAGCTGCGATTCGCCCGCCGACACGATATCCGCCATCGCGAAGTGGAAATCCCCCTTCGTGACCCCGCCCTCTTCACCGACTCCCTTCGCTGGCAGGAATTCATCGCCGACGACCCGCTCGCCCTCCACCACGTCACCAGCGGTTTTCTCAACGCCGGACGGGACCTTGATCACCGCATCGCCACCGGCGGCCCTCTAACACCCCCCGCCTTCCTCGCACTCGCCGGCCGCGATCAGATCATCGACAACTCCGCCACCCGCGATCTCGTCGGCCGCCTCTCGCCCCCCAGCCTCATCGTCCAGGAATACGAATCCGCACGCCACACTCTCGAATTCGAATCCAACCGCCGCGCCGTCGTCGACGACATCATCCGCTTCCTCAACTGGCCGGGACGGCCGGGACGCCCCGGCGGGCGATGGCGAGAGTGAGTCGAAGAAAAGGGAACGTCGCTGCGCCGAGCCGCTCCGCGTTGCTTCGCTATCGACAAACCAGGTGGCACCGCGCTTCAGCCGGGACACCGCGGCAGGCTGTGCGGCCGGGACGCCCCGGCGGGCGATGGCGGGGGTGAGACCACGAAAAGGGAACGTCGATGCGCCGAGTCGCTCCGCGTTGCTTCGCTATCGACAAACGAAGTGGTACCGCGCTTCAGCCGGGACACCGCGGCAGGCTGTGCGGCCGGGACACCCCGGCGGGCGATGGCGGGAGTGAGTCGAAGAAAAGGGACTATCGCTGCGCCGACTCGCTCCGCGTTGCTTCGCTATCGACAAACCAGGTGGCACCGCGCTTCGGTGTTGATGGCCGAATAC
>JANSXP010000047.1 GCA_024742875.1 Planctomycetaceae bacterium
CACACACATCTTCACAAGTGTGTGCGCTTCCGTTTCTCTCTCTCACTCTCACTACCGTTGCGCCCTGATGTTGGGCCAATAGCGGGGAAGGTATGCGCAATGAAAATGGCACCACGAAACTTTGGACACACCGATCAACGAGGCTTCCGCGTCACCAAATGGGGGGCGAAAATCCCAGTGTCAAAGGTAGTCCCGGACGGTCGATTCGAGGTCTTTGAGTGTGGCTTCAGTCGCGGCCGTTATGCCGACCTGGAGGCAGCCACCCGCTGTGCCGTCGCACGCTGGGGTGGCTATGTGATTGACCAGAGGACTGGGGAGCGAGTCGTCTGATTCTCGCCCTGTAATAGCTTGCGTTTCATGACGGCACGGTCAATCGCCGTGCACGTGGGGGCCTGTGCGCGCCATTCTGGGCAGAAGGACACGACTTGACAGCGGAAACACAGATGGTGAAGATTTGGACAGACAAAAAGAAAGCCGACCAAAGGGGCCGGCTAGATGAAAGTCGGATCGTCGTGGTGCTACCAACACCTTCGGCCCCATTCGGCTTCTCATCGCTCGCAGACTGCTCTAACAGCCTGACGATTGATGTCGACGATGCAATTTTTATCGCACCGCCAATGCTTCCGCAACCACCATTCTTTGGTTGCGCTGCCCAATCATCCCAGCTGTCAGGACCAGTCTGCGCGCTATGTTCCGTAAATCGTGAACAGCGGGTTACGCCCGTCAGAGGACGCAGAGAAATGGTTGCTCAGAATCGCGGACCACCGCAGTTGGTCTAGCGCACGAAAAAACGCGTGGTTGTGGAGACCACGCGTCTTCGGAATTTCTTCGTTTCAGTGCTGGTCGGGAAACTTTCACCCTCCCCGACCAGCGTGCTGAAGTTCCCTCTATCAAGAGAAACTCGCAACACGGATATGCTCCGTGAACGGAGTCGATATGTCAACCCAAAACGACGGGACCGCAGACTTTCACTTTCACGTCATTCAGGAATGTCAGCTGGCAGGATACCCCTGCATACCGGATATCACAGACCCGATTGTGGCAGTTCGCTACATCGCCTTGAAGTGGCTCGGGCTCAAATCTCGCAATGGCCAAGATGACTACGTCGAGCGTGCCAAACAGCTGAAACTCATTGTCACCACAGTTAGGAAGCATCCTTGCATGGCGATCAGCAGGGTCAGAGAGTTGATTAAGGACGAATGAAAAAAGGCCAGAAGAAAACGCAGCAGCGGCTGAAGCGGCCGAAACCGTTCTTTGACAAGCGATCAAAGCGGTGGATTGCCAAAGTGTTTGTCGGCAACGGCAAGTACCGCACGCGATCCTGTAAATCGAAAGAAGAGTGTCATAACGCGATCGACGAGCTATGGCAGACCAGAACGGCTGTCTCACAGCACGGTCAGATGTCAGTCAAAGATGCACGCGACCTGTGGCTCAAGCTGGGAGATTGGAAGGCGAAAACGGTCTCGGACTACACAGACACCTCTGAGAAGTTCGAGCCGATTTTCGACATTCCGATCGATCTGCTGAGCACTGTTCACGTGAACGAGCTGCTGGATTCGATCGATTCGTCTGCAATGAGGAAGCGCGTCCGGAAGGTTCTGGGCACGCTTCTTCAATTCTGCGTTCGCAGGAAGCTAACAAAGAAGAACGTGGCGGCTGAGTCTGAGCCCGTCAAGCACGAACGACAGCTGATCGAAGTATTCGATCACGGCGAGCCCCAAGAATTGTTCAAAGTGATGTCTGACCGTTGGGCCTCACCCACTGAGCTGATGTTCCGTCTCGCGCTGCGTCCAGGGGAGGTCTGGGGGCTACATTGGCGGGACTGGAAGGGGCGTCAGCTGACCGTTGCACGCAACGTGAAGGAGATCAACGGTCGGCAGGTGGTGGAGACGACCAAGACGACCGCCGGTAACCGCACATTACTGCTGGACGATCGGGCCATTGAGCTTTTGACAGCCCGGAAGGAGGAGGCGAAGAAACGAAAGCTGGACAAGCCAGCCATGCCAATCTTCGCGACAACGACAGGCGTCTACCAGCGACAGAGTAACTACCGCAATAAAGTCTGGCGACCGGCTCTGCAAGCGGCCGGCCTCGAGTATCGAGTCCCTTACACTCTGCGGCACACGTCGGTGACCTGGATGCTCAATTCTGGCCGGGTGAGCCTTGCCGCGGTGTCCAAATGGATCGGCCACAAAACCATCGACACGACCCTCCGACACTACGCTCATTTGATGGTTGGCGAGTTCGAACAGGTGGCCAATTTCTGGTCGGGAATCGGTGTGAACGACGCATAACCTGTCGTAAAACCTGTCGTAAACGAAAAAACGCTGGTGAACCAAACTCGGTTTCACCAGCGTTTTTCCTAGTCGGGGCGACATGATTCGAACATGCGACCTCCTGCTCCCAAAGCAGGCGCTCTAGCCAGGCTGAGCTACGCCCCGGTGCCGCTTGACGGCAATTGGCCCGATCACCGAGATGACTGGGCTGATTCGCGACAGTGGTGGAAGGACTCTCAAAGTCAGGCAAAGGTTCGCCGCAATGCGAGCTTCCTCCGAAATCGCGAAGCGGGAGTCTAGCGAGACGCAAAGCGGGATTCCAGAGTTCTCGGGCTGAAAAAACGGGGGTTCCTGGGGATTGGCCAATGGTGGTCCGCACGTCGGCAGAAACCGCCGATCGCCAATGGTGGGGGACCCTGCGGATTATCACACCTGCTCGGAATCTGCCCACTGGAACGATCGGCGAACGGATACCAGCCGGTGGGCGAATCATGAAAATGCCAGCAACAACGTCCGATAATTTTCCCGGACTGACACGGGCGAAGGGATGTCGCAGGTCGCAATCGCGGGTCGCAAATGCGGGCCTCAATCGCAGGGAGGAAGAGGGTCATGGGAAAAGCCGTCAACGTGCTGGCACTGGTCAGAGAAGAGCACCGGTTTGTGTTTCTTTACGATGATCGCAGCATCGATACTCTGCTGAGCACCCTGAGCGACTACGCCAGTGACCCCGAGCTGTCGTTCACCTGGCACGACGCCGCCATGATGGCCCAGCGCGTCCGCGCCATCATGAATGGAGAAGTCGACGAGGCGGTCGATGTGGAGGTGGAAGGGACTCCTTTCTCATTCTGACACATCATTCTTCTGAATCCGCAGGAAGCAGAATTCCATGCAGACAGCCACGCGTGCATTTCTGAATTACCTGAAGGTCGAACGCAACGCGTCAGAACTGACCATCAAGTCCTACAAGGACGACCTGGAACATCTGCAGGAGTTTTTCCAGGAGCAGCACGGTCGAATTTTCGACCCACAGGAAATCGAGGTCCCCCAGCTGCGTGCCTATGTGGCCTACCTGCATGAATGCGGCTACGCGCGATCGACTGTTGCCCGTCGCCTGGCGTGCCTGCGAAGTTTCTTCCGCTACTGCAATCGCGAGGGCCTTTGCGACACCAACCCGGCCAAGCCCCTGCGAACACCACGCGCCGGACGCAAGCTGCCGCACTTTCTCACGACAGACGAGGTCGGTCGCCTGCTGCTGGCGCCGCCAGCAAACAAAAACGACGGCCTGCGAGATCGAGCGATCCTCGAGACGATGTACTCCGCTGGTCTGCGAGTCGCAGAAGTCGTGGGCCTGAATCTGGGTGACTACGATCGCTCAGCCGGAATCCTGAGGGTGCTCGGAAAGGGTCGCAAAGAGCGCATCGCCCCGGTTGGCAGTTTTGCGATGAAAGCACTCGATCGCTATCTGGAGATTCGTCAGCCAGATACAACGGCCGATGCCGACAATCAGCAGGCCATCTTTCTCAATCGTTTCGGTCGCCGACTGACCACGCGGAGTATCGGACGCATGCTGGAAAAACACATTCAGACATCCGGACTGTCGTCGCAGACTTCCCCCCACACGCTGCGGCATAGTTTTGCCACACACCTGCTCGATGGCGGGGCCGACCTCCGCTGCGTGCAGGAACTGCTGGGCCACAAGAGTCTGACCACAACACAGATCTACACGCACGTGAGCACCCGACGCCTGCGGGAAACTTACGAAGCCTCGCATCCGCACGCACAGGGGCGAGCGGACAGCTAGTCTGTGCCTGTCAGGCGGACGGCCTAGCAGCCAATCACAACCGCGCTCCCCTGGCCCATGCGTGTCACGCTGGTTTTCAGGAACACTTTGTTGTCCGCCGCCTTGTGTTCTCCGCCCACCACATTCAGTGGCAGATCTTCGTCAGCCGCTTCAAAATTCAGCGTACGTGGGATGACGCCCTGCTGCAGCCCCAGCAAAGAGACGGCGATTTCCTGCAGGCCGGATCCGCTACCCGCACTGCCGAAGTAGCTTTTGGGGGCCGTCACGGGAACACTGTCAGCCGCGTCGCCCAACACAGCACGGATACCGGCCGCCTCGTGGCGATCGCGCGTCTTGTGGCCCGAAGCACCGCTGTTCACATGCCCCAGATCAGACGCCTCAAGGCCGGCGTTCTTCAAGGCCATACGAGCCGCCTGCTCGACGGCTTTGGCTTCATCGGCAGCACCGTCTTTGCCGAGCACACAGCTTGCCCCCAGGCCCAGCAGTGTGCCATAGATTTTGGCACCGCGGGCTTCCGCGTGCTCACGAGACTCCAGAATCAGCGTGCAGGCAGCTTCCGCCAGCACTTCGCCAGTGCGTGATTTGTCGAACGGACGGCAGCGTTCCGCGGCAGGGCCTGCGGCGAGATGATCCCATTTCTGGTGCTGGCAGGCCTTGACCGGGTGCAGTTTGGTGCCCGTCGTTCCGGCCACCATCACGTCCGCTCGCCCTTTGCGAATGATGCTGGCTGCTTCTGCGAGCACGAGTCCACCGGAGGCTTCCGCCTGCGTCAGCGAGTTGTTGGGACCGCGCGCGTCGATTTCGATCCCGATATGACAGCCGGGCATGTTGGGCAGATACTTCAGCAGCCAGAGCGGCTCCATGCCCTTGAACCGCTCGCCGTCATACAGCCCCCACTTATTGTACAGGAATTCTTCGCCCTCAGAGGCCGCGACGGAGGCATCCAGCAGAACCTCCGGCGGGCTGGACATTAAATTGGCACCAAAGTCGACACCGATGCGTTCCGGAGGCAGGTCGCCTTTCTCGATTCCCGCGTGAGCCATGGCCTGAAGTGCTGAGGCCACACCCAGTTGGATCTCGCGGCACATCACTTTGATCTGCTTGCGGACCGTTCTGGTATTCAGATGATTTTTTTTGGCCGTCTTCTCAGTGAAGTCAGCCACCTCACCGCCGATGCAGTCCGGCGTGCCCACGTAGGACAGTATTTCACTGCGACGAAAACCGTGTTCGCCAGAGTTGATCTTTTCCCAGAACGGATCGACGCCGATTCCAATGGGAGAAACCACACCAATTCCAGTGATGACAACTTCAGTCTGTTTTTCGTCTGACATTTCGCTTCGTCACTCGCCGCCTACAGAATCTGGCCCGACCTGTCGGACCGTACCCGCGGGATTTTAATGCCGGAACCGCGAAACACGATGAGTCTCTGCGTAATTCCTGGCCCCTGGGAAAACGTGCGATTATTGGAGCGACTGGGCAAAATGTCCGCTCCAGGTCTCCAGAAACCGTCGGATATCCGGAAGTTGGCCGGTTTTGAGGTGACAACAGGCGGCTAAACTCACAACCAAATGACGCGTTAACTCCAATAATGACATCCACATACGACCAGCCGACTCGCCCTAGGGGCTATGCCTCGAGCCGGAGGTCGACGTCCGCACGCGCGGGACGGCCAGCAGCGACTCACTCCCAGGTCTGGCCCCCCGCCACTTCGTAGCCGGGTCGCATCGCGATATTCATCAGCAGTCCCACGGCCGCACACGTGGACACGAGACTCGACCCACCGTAACTGGCCAGAGGCAGAGTGATGCCCGTGATGGGCATCAGGCCGACCGTCATCGCAGCGTTAATCAGGGCCTGGGTGGCCAGCATGGTCACAATTCCGACGGCCACCAGGCGACCGAACGGTTCACGCGTTGCGGCCGCGGCGCGCAATCCGCCCGCGACGATCAGTCCGTACAGCAACAGCAGCGTCACAAATCCGGCCAATCCGTAGCGTTCGCAGATCAGTGCCAGGATGAAGTCTGTGCGTGCCGCGGGGAGATGGTAGGCGGCCGGATCGTCGATCACCGGTTCTGTGTGTCGGATGCTGCCGGACAGCCCTCCCAGCGAAATCACCTGCTTGCTTTGGTGCAGATGATAGCCGTCACGCTGCGGCGCTGCCCCGCCATCTTTCTGAGTAAACACGGTGGTGACGCGAGATCGCTGCTCGGCTGACAATTGTCCCCACAGCAGCGGCAGCAGGGCGACTCCCGTCAGCGCCGCAACCCCCAGATGCTGCCAGCGGGCGCCCGCAGCAAACAGCATGGCATACAAAATTGGCAGAAAAAGAGTGGCGGTTCCCAGATCGGGCTCTTTCAGAATCAGCAGCAGAGGAAACAGCGTGATCACAAACGGCACAAAGAGCCCCCCGAGTGTCTTCTGCGAATCGCGGTGCATCAGATAGGCGGCGAGTGCCATGATGAACGCCAGCCGCGCCGGTTCACTGGGTTGGAAGTCGAGCAGGCCCAGCGGAATCCAGCGGCGTGATCCATTAATCGCCGGCATAAACAGCACAACGACAAGCAGCACCAGGCTCAGCACATAC
The DNA here is from genome assembly GCA_024742875.1 of Planctomycetaceae bacterium. Taxonomy (GTDB): domain Bacteria; phylum Planctomycetota; class Planctomycetia; order Planctomycetales; family Planctomycetaceae; genus Fuerstiella. The sequence goes on from JANSXP010000047.1 coordinate 6,662, forward strand.
AACCATGGACCGAATTGCCGCAGGGGACGATAGGACACACACGTGAGCCCCAGCATGACGGGCAGGGCGATGGCCAGCCACACGAGCTGCCGCTCAAACTGAATGGTGGCGCCGTAGAGTTGATCGGCGCGCTGCATGCCCGCCAGCCCAATCAGCGGAATCAGCAGACTGGGAATCAGAATGGAGTAGGGAATCTTTTGCAGCCAGTTCAGCAACGACGTCTCTTCCTGCCGAGGTCATCCTGCCGGGCGGCGGGGGATTGCTTCCTGCCGAACGAGTCTTTACAACGACTGTTCGTTTGCAGGCTCCGCGGATGTTAATGACTCCAGGCGGCTGCTGCACCCACAACACCGTCAGTCGCCAGTGTGCAGGAATGACCAATGGGCGAAACAAACAAATCCGTCATCATCACCGGTGCCGGCTCCGGAATCGGGCGGGCCGTTGCTCTGGAAATGCTGCGGGTCGGATTTCGCGTGACTCTCGCCGGACGACGGGAAGACGCCTTGCAGCAGACGGCCTCACTGGCTGGTGACACAGCAGGCAATGCCATCGCGGTGCCAACAGACGTCACGGATCCTGAGTCTGTGGAAAAACTGTTCCAGCAGGCCGCAGAGACCTTCGGACGCGTTGATGTGCTGTTCAACAATGCCGGAGTGAGTGCGCCCGGTGTGCTGCTGGAGGACGTCAATTATTCTGACTGGAAACGCGTGGTGGACGTCAACCTCACGGGCGCTTTTCTGTGCACACAGCAGGCGTTTCGTCAGATGAAAAGTCAGACGCCCGCTGGCGGGCGGATCATTAACAATGGGTCTGTCTCCGCCTCGGCCCCGCGGCCAGATTCGGCGTCGTACACGGCCACCAAACATGCCATCACAGGTCTGACCAAATCCACATCGCTCGATGGACGCAAGTACAACATTGCCTGCGGCCAGATTGATATCGGCAATGCGGGCACCAACATGACGTCAAAGATGTCAGCGGGAGTGCCGCAGGCCAACGGCACAATGGCGCCAGAGCCCACCATCGATGTCCGGCATATCGCCGAAGCCGTGATCTACATGGCCGGGCTGCCACTGGATGCCAATGTGCAGTTCATGACCGTCATGGCCACTTCGATGCCGCTGGTGGGCCGCGGTTGACCTGCCAGGCAGCGACAGTTCTGATCGCGCCAACACGGATCTAACGATCGCCGTCGGGACTGTCGTCTGGGTCGCGGTTCCGGGTATCGTGGTCACTCGGTCCGCCTTCGGCGTTCTCCTCGTCTGCCTCGGGCACCGGCTCCGCATAGATTTCCGACAGCACTTTCACTGTGAATCCGCCGACCGGTTCTTCGTCACCACGTGTGTACATCCAGTCATTCAGATCGTCGACGCGTGACTTCACACGATCTCCGAGCTTCAGCCGTCCCAGGTCCACCGGATCATTGGCCAGTTCTCCATAGATCACACCGTTTTCGATTCCCTGCACAGTGATCCAGATGACCTCCGTGTTGTCGCCCGCTTCGATCGGCGCCTTCACCGCATACGATTCCTCGTCGGAGGTGCGGCTTTCGAACGCTGACACGAACTCATCGAATCGGGATCGTGCCTCCTCCACGGCCGCCAGCATGCGGGGGTCGCTGGCATCTACACGAACTACGGGCAGGTAGTCGACATTCAGAGCGCTGAGCGGATTGTCTGTTCGCAGGGACTGCTCGAATCCGGCTTCCCACGGAATACAACTCTGAAAGGCGGGAAACAGCAGGGCCAGACAGTGGTCATCCACAATCTCCGCAAACAGCTTTCCGATCATCGCATAGTTGGCCGGATCTGTGGCGTCCGCATCGTCTTCCGCAGACATCAGATCGACAGAAAACCAGCCGGTGTGTTGCTCGACCACATGCCCCACGCGCAGATCCCGCATCGAGGCCGAGACCTCCTGAGGGTCATCAAAGTACGGACGATCAAAATAGTGAACCATGAACATGCAGTCTCTGGCACGCACGACGAACAGCGGAGCTTCGCCAACGACGAAATCCTGTGGGTCGTCACTCGTGGGATCCAGGCTCACATCCCACGCGTTTTCGATGTGCCGTGACAGTACAGACTCATCCAGAAAGGGCAGTTCACTGACCAGTCCGACGATCGAGATCATGCCGCGATCTTCGTCGTTGTCATCCTCCGTCGACTCTCCCTTTCGCAGATACCCAGCCGCAGCCAGAACACAGCACACCGGCCCGAGGATTCGCGACACATTCCAGCCTCGTGTGAGCCCCGTGTACACCATAAAGCTGGCTGTCAGCAGGAACACGCAGCCAGACAGCAGGCGTGACCAGCGAGAGGCGGCAAAGAATGCCACCATCGACACCAGCGAGGCCACCAGAATCACGGACGAGAGAATCAACCGCGGCAGGTCGCCCGCCGCGCTGGCGACGAAGAAGATGGAGGCCACCGCCATCAACAACATCAGAATCAAATCTGAATTGGATTTAGGCTTCACATCAAACTCCGGTCAGGGGCATCACTCCGATCCATTGTGGGGCCCGCCCTGGGGGCGTGTCAATCAGCGACCGCGCAGGTCGGGCTGTCGAATCCCGCGATAACTGCGATCCGCGGACACCCGGCTTCGCCCGACTACCTGGCGGTCACTGAGCGGCGACAGGATCTGCCGCGGCCGGATTGCTGCAGTCAGATTAGCCGCTTCCCTTAACCCGGGTAGCCGTTCAGGTAAGGAAGCGTCCTGGCGTGAGCAGTCACCTGATCGGCCGCACTCAGCAACTGCCCCAGATAGTCCCAGTCCCCTGTCACGAGCGCGTCGCGAGCGCTGTCCGGCATTTCCACACTGACCGTTTCCTCGCCGACACTGACCTCCAGAGCCTCCAGGTCCACGCTGACTTGTGCGGCCGGATCAGCCTCGACGGCCGCCGCCAGTCGAATCAGATCTTCGCGTGAAGCGCGAACCGCCACGATGCCCAGCGAGCCGCAGTTGCCAAAGAAGATCTCGGCAAAGGATTCCGCCACGATCGCTTTCAGGCCCCAACGCATCAGCGACTGGGGGGCATGCTCGCGTGAGGATCCACAGCCAAAATTGCGACCAGCGATCAACACACTGGCCCCGGCGTAGGACGGATTGTCGAACGGGTGGCTGGGGTCCTGCTGACGATCATCTTCAAACGCATGTTTGCCGAGGCCATCGAATGTGACACACCTCAGGTAGCGTGCGGGGATGATACGGTCCGTATCGATGTCATCCAGCAGCAGGGGAATTCCGGTTCCAGTGACAGTTTTGATTTCAGTCGACATGTTCGTATTTCTTTTGGGGCGTTGCCACGCGGCGTCAGCCAACTTGTGAGGCCAGGCCGACGGCATCAGGATGTCTTCAGGGAGGTACACGGCCAACTGGGCCCGCACAACGGCGGCGCCATCAGGCAGGCGTTCCGGCAAATTCGCGAATATCCGTCACTTTGCCCTCGATCGCGGCGGCGGCCACCATGGCCGGACTCATCAGCAGTGTGCGCCCGGTGGGGCTGCCCTGTCGCCCTTTAAAGTTGCGATTGCTGGATGAGGCACACACTTCGCGGCCCTGCAGTTTGTCAGGATTCATCGCCAGACACATGCTGCAACCGGCGCCACGCCATTCAAATCCGGCCGCTTCGAAGATCTCGTGAAGGCCTTCCTGCATGGCCTGTTCCCGCACCAACTGAGAACCAGGCACGACGATGGCCTTCACACTGGCCGCCACCTGCTGACCTTCTGCCACGCGCGCCGCTTCCCGCAGGTCGCTGATGCGGCCATTCGTGCACGAGCCGATAAAGGCCACGTCAATCGGCGTGCCGGCCACAGGCTGACCTTCGTCAAGTCCCATGAAGTCCAGCGCCTCTTTCAGCAGCACCTGTTCGCCGGCCGGACTGTCCTGCAGCTTTGGCAGCGGCTGACTGACACCCACAGACTGCGCTGGCGTAATGCCCCAGGTGACTGTTGGCTCAATGTCGGCCGCATCAAATACGACTTCGTCGTCAAACTCGGCGTCGTCACCTGAAGCCAGACTCAGCCACCATGCGGCCGCCTTGTCAAAATCCTCTCCCTGTGGAGCGTAAGGTCGACCGCGAAGATACTCGACCGTTTTTTCATCCGGATTGATATACCCGCAGCGAGCGCCGCCTTCGATGCTCATGTTGCAGACTGTCATCCGCTCTTCCATGCTCATCGCATCAAAGGTGGAGCCGGCGTACTCGTACGCGTAGCCAACGCCCCCCTGCACGCCCAGTTTCTGGATGATGTGCAGAATGACGTCTTTGGCGTATACGCCCGGAGCCAGATCGCCGTTAACGACGACGCGGCGGACTTTCGGGCGGTTGAGGAACATCGTCTGCGTGGCCAGCACTTGTGCCACATTGCTGGTGCCGATACCAATCGCGATGCTGCCGAACGCACCATGGGTACTGGTGTGACTGTCTCCACAGACAATTGTCATACCCGGCTGGGTGAGTCCCTGTTCCGGGCCGACCACGTGCACGATCCCCTGACGGCCGTCCTGCAGGTCCATCAGCGTCACGCCGAATTCGTCACAGTTTTTTTCGATGGCCGTCATCATTTGTTCGGCCAGCAGGTCCTGAAACGGACGGGACTGGTCGGCTGTCGGCACGATGTGGTCGACGGTGGCAACGGTCTGGCTGGGAAATGCGACTTTCAGCCCCCGCTCTCGCAGCATTTCAAACGCCTGGGGGCTGGTCACCTCGTGAATGAGATGCAGCCCAATAAAAAGTTGAGTCTGCTGGTTGTCGAGTGTGCGGACTGCGTGGAGGTCCCAGACCCTGTTGAAAAGATTACGCCGATCGGACATGGATACCGCTTAGGAAAGTAGAGAAACGTAGCACATAAGGGACAGGACGCCGCCTGGCAGACGCGGCGGGGGCAAAACGATTGCAGACCCGATTGTTTTGACAGACGTGTCTCGACAGACGTGATTCAACAAGCCCACGTGACTCAACACGCCCGGATCCTTTGGTCCGGCCCCGATTGTCTGGACACGGTCTGGACACAACGGTCTGGACACGCCCCGGCCCTCAGAAGCTCACAGTATAGCCGGTCACGCGCCTGTTTCGGGGCGATTCTGAGGTGAACGTCTTATTTTTTGCACAGGTCAGAACAGGAAATTCCCGTCCCTGCCACTCACTGACCCGCAGCGAAGCAGACGACAGATCGCTCCGATCTGACAATCCCGGTCGCTGGTCTTCCTGACGTCTGTTCCCGAAGAGCCACCTGGCGTACACTCACTGGCTTGAATGTCGATTTGTTTGATTTAACCTGCGTTCGGCGAGCCTTCTTCGAAGCTCCATCGTTTTGTTTTTTTGAAGTGCCGTTATGAATTTTGCGAACGTTTTTGCCCGGCCCGGCCTGTTTTTGACCCTGTCAGTCCTTGCTGTCGGCATCGCCGGCTGCGGCGGAGACTCCGAGACCAGCAGTGAGGTGAGCTCGGCTGAGGGGTCCGGCTCAGACTCGCAATCACCGGAAGACGGCGACGGAGGCGGATCCTCGCGGCCATCGCGGCCTTCTACCAGCGAACGCGATACACCCGACCACGCGTCCGATCCTGTCGTCGTTTCCGAGATGACCAAACAGTCGGCCGAGGAGTTCGAGCAGGGGTACAAGTCACGCCTGGCCAGCGGCCAGCTGAAGTCGGCCCGCATTCCCATGCGGTCAGATGGCCCCAAGTCGCTTGATCCGATTCGCGGCTCCACCACCTACGAAAACCAGTGTGCCAGTCAGACAGTCGAAACACTGCTGCAGTACAAATACCTCAAACGCCCCTTCGAGTATGAACCACTGCTGCTGACCGAACTGCCGCAGTCGGAAGACGGCCTGACCTGGCACTTCACACTCAAAGACGACGTCTTTTTCCACGACAACGCCTGCTTCCCCGGAGGCAAAGGGCGAAAAATCACGTCCGCTGACGTGATCTACAGCTGGAAACGCATGGCCGACATCAAAGGTGCCAACAGTAAAGTCTGGTGGTTGATGAAGGACACAGTCAAAGGCTTCGACGAGTACAAAGACAGTCAGAATGCCGCAGCGGCATTCGACTACGACGCTCCGGTGGAAGGCTTTGAGATTGTCAACGACCGCGAATTTAAAGTCACACTGCGTCAGAAGTCGCAGAGTTTCATGTGGAAGCTGTGCATGTTTCAGACAGCTGTAGTAGCCCGCGAAGCCGTCGAAAAATACGGCGAGCGGTTCGGCCTGACACCAGTGGGCACGGGACCGTTCATTGTCAAAGAAGGGGACTGGCAGCAGGGGCTGGGTATCAAATTCAGCCGCAATCCCAACTACCACGAAGCGTACTACCCTGCCGAACACATGAAATCGGACGAGGCCGACGACCTGCACCTGGCGGCCGGTCAGCGTTTGCCGATTCTGGATGAAGTGCAGGTAGTCTTCTACAAAACGGATCAGCCGATGTGGCTGGAGTTCAAAGCGGACAAGCTGGACTACGCTCAGGTCCCCGCTGAGAACTTTCCGGAAGCCTTCAGCAAACGCACCCGCAAGCTGAAGCGCGAAATGAAGAACAAGGGCATGAAGGGCTACCCGGTGGACCTGCTCGACTTCATTTTCCGTGGCTTCAACATGGAAGACAAAGTGCTGGGCGGTAATTCGGAAAAAGCCAAATACCTGCGTCAGGCGATCTGCAGCGCCCTCGACTGGGACGAACAGAACGAAGCGTTCTACAACGGCATCAATGTCATCTATGACGGAGTCATTCCGCCAGGCCTGCCGGGCTACCCGCAGGGTGGCAACTCCGACAAAGCCTACCGCGGCCTTGACCTGGAGCGTGCGAAAGAGCTCATGGCGCGGGCCGGTTATCCGGACGGCAAGGGCATGCCAACAATCGACTACTACACCAGCCGTGCCCAAAACGGTCAGGAGCAGTCGGAGATGATTTCAACGCAGCTGAGCAAAATTGGCATCAACGTTCAGGTTCACCTGCTGGACTTTTCACAGCTGATCAAAAAAGTGGATGAGAAGAGTGCTCAGTTCTTCAGCTTTGCCTGGAGCTCCGACTACCCCGACGGAGAAAACAATCTGGCGTTGTTCTACGGCCCCAACGAAGCGCCCGGCTCAAACCACTTCAACTATAAGAATGCTGAGTACGACAAACTGTACGAGCAGATTGTGTCGATGGCCCCGTCTCCGGAACGGGACGAAATCTACGAGAAGATGCAGTCCATGCTGATGGAAGACTGCCCATTTGCCGGCTCAATGGCACGCACCCGGTTCTTCGTGGTGACGGAACGTATGAAGAACTTCAAGCCAGTGGAGACGTTTGAGAACTGGTACAAATATGTTGACGTCGTGAAGTAGTTTCGCGTGTAATATCCGTCTCCCGGCCCGCGAGACCGGGAACTCACAGCGTTGACAGACACCGGTTCCAAGACAGCACCACATGTGGTCGTATCTCATACGTAGACTGGCGTACAACATCCCAGTCTACTTTTCGATTCTGCTGTTGGTCATGCTGGCACTGCGGGTTCGCGATCCCGTGTTTGGTCGCCTCGGCAAGAACGCCACACAGGAAGACATCACGGCACTGCGAGCGGAGCTGGGACTGGACCGCCCGTTTGTCTATCAGTATGGCGACCAGGTCCGGCAGGTCGTCACCTTCACGTTCGACGAGAAGAGCTGGGACTACGACGGCCAGACGGTGGGTGAAGTCCTCAGACGCTGCATCGGGCCAAGCCTGGCCATCACGATTCCTGCCCTGATCCTCACCAGCCTGCTGTCGATTTCTGTCTCTCTGGTGTCGGCGTGGTTTCGTGGTCGCACACTGGATAAGTCACTCGTGTTTGTGTCCGTGCTGGGAATGAGCATCAGCTTTCTGGTGTACATTATCTTCGGCCAGTACTTCGGCGCGTATCGGCTCAACGAATACCTGGGCAAAGATCTGTTTGCCATCTACTACGAGCCGTCTGCCAGCAATGCCACCCTGGGCGAGTTTGTGACGCAGGTCTGGCCCAAATATTACCTCCTGCCGGTGATGATCAGCGTTATCGTGGCGATGGGCTATGACACACGTTTTTACCGGGCGGTGATGGTGGAAGAGTCTTCCCGAGACTACATCACAACGGCCACAGCCAAGGGCGCTTCGCACGGCAAGATCATGTTCGTGCACATGCTCAAGAACGCCCTGATCCCCATCATCACGCGTGTGGTGATTACGATTCCGTTTTTGATCACCGGTTCGTTTCTGCTGGAACGTTACTTTGGCATTCCGGGCATGGGCAATCAGCTGCTGATGGCAGTCGAGAGTGGCGACTTCCCGATTGTCCAGTCGTTCACCGCCGTGTTTGCGGCCATCTACATTCTCTCCAATCTGCTCACCGACGTGCTGTATGCTCTCGTCGATCCTCGGGTCCGTCTGTCATGAGCGATTCTTCCGCCAACGATTCCCGCGTCCTGCGGAAATTCCTGCGTCATAAGCCAGCCGTGGTGGCCTCTGTCGTCATTGCGGTTTACGGCGTGGTAGCCTTTGTGCTGCTGGTAGTCGGAGTGATCACGCTGCCGGACACGCTCAAACGTGTGGGAGCCGAACTGCAACCCGGACTGAGCAGTGAACGCCTGCCGGAAAAACGCCTGCTGGACTGCGAGTGGCTGATCGATCGTATCGCCTCACTCTCGGAACGTCGCAACCCCGAAAAGGCGCTGGCAGCATTCAGTGACATGGGCGTGCGACGCATTGCCGATGTGGAACTGGATGAACTGCTGAATCGGATCGATCTGGCCTGGGAATCCTACGACGAGCTGGCAGACATCGAAGACGTCACAGCAGCTGCGGCAGGCACACTGGACGATCCGGACGTTCCTCCGCCGGCCGAGGTCAGGAGCATGCTCACGGAACTGGAAAAACGGACGGACGCCCTGCTGGAACCGATGACCAAAGCCGAAAAAAGCACACGCTGGTTTGAGTTACTGCTGGGAACGGATCGCCAGGGACGCTCCATTTTTTATCGCGCTGTTTACTCTGTTCGCGTGGCCATTTTGATTGGGCTGGTTACCGCGCTGCTGTCTGTCACCATCGGCACCCTGGCCGGACTGGCGGCCGGCTACTTTGGCGGCTGGGTGGACAATGTGGTGACGTGGTTCTATTCCACGTTTGCCTCCATTCCCAACATCGTGCTGCTGATTCTGCTGGCATTTATGTTTGACGGCGGTCATATCGACGGGCCGATCAACAAAGTTACCGGGGGCCTGCTCGACAGACTGATCGGTGGGCGTCTCGATGAAACACTGATCCCCGTTTATATCGCGTTCACCGCCACGTTCTGGATCGGACCATGTCGCGTTGTTCGCGGCGAGACCATGAAGATCAAAGAACTGGAATACATTCAGGCCGCCACTGTCATGGGATTTGGCCGGGCCCGCATCCTGCTGCGACACGTTCTGCCCAACGTGACATACCTGATGCTGATCAACTTTTCGCTGCTGTTTATCGGTGCGATCAAGTCCGAGGTGATCCTCAGCTTTTTGGGGCTGGGTGTGAAAAAAGGCCCCAGCTGGGGCATCATGATCAGCCAGTCCAAGTCAGAAGTCATCAACAGCTTCTTCTGGCAGATCGGCACGGCCACCACGTTCATGTTCTTTCTTGTGCTTGCCTTTAACGTCCTGTCAGATGCTCTGCAGGATGTTCTCGACCCCAAACACGTCTAGCCTGGACAGCGGCGCACTCTATGTCCACATCCCCCGCAACAAGTACGGCAGCCGAAGTGGCTCTGTCGGTTCGAAATCTGACCACCAGTTTTCGGACGGATCGCGGCATCGTCACGGCCGTTGAAAAAGCGTCCTTCGATCTGCACCGAGGCGAAGCTCTTGGGCTGGTCGGGGAAAGTGGCTGCGGCAAGTCAGTCACCAGCAAGTCCATCATGCGATTGCTGCCGGAGCACATCACGCGGTATGGCAAGGACAGCGAAGTGATGCTCGGTCCTGACAACCTCATGGGCTACAGCGGCCGCCAGATGCGTGACATCCGCGGCAATCGCATCGCCATGATCTTTCAGGAACCCATGACGGCCCTCAATCCGGTCTTTACCGTGGGCTGGCAACTCGATGAAGCTCTGAAGTACCACACCAAACTGGGGCGATCCGAACGCAAACGGCGGGTCATCGAGCTGCTCGACATGGTTGAGATCCCCAGCCCGGAAAAACGATACAGCGAGTTTCCACATCAGTTGTCGGGCGGGATGAGACAACGTGTAGTCATCGCTATGGCGCTGGCCTGCGAACCGGAAATCCTGATTGCCGATGAACCGACGACAGCTCTGGACGTCACCATTCAGGCGCAGATTCTGAAGCTGATGAACGACCTGCGGGAACGCACGGGAACCGCCATTTTGCTCATCACTCATGACCTGGGAGTCGTCGCTCAGACGTGCGATCGCGTGGTGGTGATGTATGCCGGGCAGGTCGTCGAGCAGGCGCCCGTGCGAGAGCTGTTCCACAATCCGTCTCACCCGTACACACGGGCTTTGCTGCGATCGATTCCGCGGTCCGGCAAAAAAGAACGCGGTAAGCGACTGGCCACCATCGACGGCATTGTGCCCAGCCTGACCAACATGCCGCCTGCCTGTCGTTTCGCAGATCGCTGCGACTGCCGAGAAGACCGCTGCACGGCCGAGCCACCACATTTGGTGCAGTTAAACGAAGACCGTTCCGTCCGCTGCCACTTTCCCGTTCATTCTGATTAGAGTGTGAAGCTGTGCCGCTGCTTGAAGTGAACAATCTGACAAAGCACTTTCCGATCCGCGGGGGTATTCTCAACCGCGTGGTCGCCAACGTGCAGGCCGTAAACGGCGTCAGCCTGCAGATTGAGAAGGGCGAAACGCTGGGCGTCATTGGCGAGTCCGGCTGCGGCAAGTCGACACTGGGCAAGACGATCATTCGCCTGCTGGACGCGACCGCCGGCACCGTGCGATTTGACGGGGTGGAGACGACACAGCTCAGTCACGCCGAGCTGATGCCCATGCGCCGTCGCATGCAGTTCATTTTTCAGGATCCCTATTCGTCGCTCAATCCCCGGATGACGGCCGAGCAGATGCTGCGGGAAGTCATTCGCTTTCATGACGTGGTTTCGGCGGAAGCAACGGCCGACTACATCGGCGAGCTACTGGAAACAGTGCAGCTGCGCAAAGACGCGCGGCATCGCTACCCCCACGAGTTTTCCGGCGGTCAACGGCAGAGGTTGAACATCGCCCGTGCTTTGGCCGTCAAACCGGACTTCATTATCGCCGACGAGCCGGTGTCCGCGCTCGACGTGTCTGTCCAGGCACAAATCCTCAACCTGCTGATGGACCTGCGGGAAAAGTTTGACCTTACGCTGATGTTCGTCTCCCACGATCTGAAAGTGGTCGAACACTTCTGTGATCGCATGGTTGTGATGTATCTGGGGACAGTTGTGGAACGACTGTCATGTGACGACATTTACGCACAGGCCAAACATCCTTACACCCGAGCCCTGCTGAAATCCAATCCCATCAATGATCCGGACGAGCGCGGCGAACTGTTCATTCTGGAGGGCGAAGTCCCCAGTCCCCGCAACCCGCCGGCTGGCTGTCCGTTCGCCTCTCGCTGCGATCAGGTTGAGGAACGCTGTCTTAGCGAACGCCCACCGCTGGTTCAGCTCAATGACAGCCAGCAGGTGGCCTGCTGGGCCGTCCCGGCGGGATCATGAGCCGGCAGCAGCCAGCCGAGTGGTTCCGGCGAACAACCGACAGGCCTGCTGAGCGGTTCCCGCCGAATCAAAAGACAAACGCAATGCGGACTTGCCGTCGCCCGTGTCATCTCGCAAAGCTGTTTGCATGAAAGAACTTACGCACTTCACCTCCGACGGCGCCACCCATATGGTGGATGTCAGCAGCAAGCCGGTCACAGAACGCCTGGCGCGGGCGGAATCCACGGTGTTAATGCAGGCGGAAACTCTGCGGATTATCCAGCAGGGAGGTATGGAGAAGGGAGACGTTCTGGAAGTCGCACGGCTGGCAGGCATTATGGCGACCAAACGGACGGACGAACTGATCCCGCTGTGCCACTCACTGGGACTGGATTCTGCTGCAATCGACTTTCATTTTCCGTCTGATACGTCTGTCAGGATAGTCAGCACTGTCAAAGTCCGGGGCCGCACGGGCGTGGAAATGGAGGCTTTGACTGCCGTAAGTATTGCCGCATTGACGATTTACGACATGTGCAAAGCCATCGATCGCGAGATGACAATTGCGAGCACTCAACTGCTCGAAAAGTCAGGAGGGCGGAGTGGTCACTTCAAACGAAATGAAAACGAAGGCCAGCATGGCCATTCGTCAGGTGGATCCGCCGGTCCGCCCACCGAAACCGGATAGTATGTCGCAAATCATGCCTCCCACGACCTCGACTGTGCCACCGTCAACGATGACGGCAGGCAACCTCAAAGCAGAACTGGCCCATCACCTTGGTCATGATCTGAAACACGTCAATCAGATCCTGCTGCACAAACTTCGCAGTTCAAGCGAACTGGTCACGGATGTGACACAGCACGTTTCCCGATTCCAGGGGAAGCAGATTCGCCCGGTGCTGGTGCTGCTGTTCGAACGCATGGTGGCCGGAAACGCCAGCCCCAGTGGCCACACACTCGCAGCGTCCATTGAGATGATTCACATGGCCACTCTCGTCCATGATGACCTCATCGACGGCGCCGAAACCCGTCGGCATGTGGCGACCGTACACCAGCGATGGAACGCTGAGACCAGTGTGTTATTTGGAGACTACCTGTTTTCCAAATCGTTTCACCTGGCCGCATCCACCGGTGACGCCGAAGCCTGCCGGCTGATCGGTCTGGCCACAGACCGTACCTGTGAAGGAGAACTTAATCAGTCGGCCGCAAGAACGGCGGATTCCCCGTCTGAACTGGAGTACTTCCGCATCATTCGCGACAAGACGGGACAGCTGTTTGGGCTCAGTTGTCTGTTGGGTGTGAGAGCGGCCGGTGGAACACTGCCGCAGCAGCAGGCCGCACGTCGATTCGGGATCAGGCTCGGCTCCGCGTTTCAGATTGCCGATGATCTGCTGGATCTGACCGGAGACGCAAGTACAACGGGGAAAGACACGGGTAACGATCTGGAAAACAACCGTTTCACGCTGCCGCTGCTGAGAGCATTCAAGGCGGCCGATCAGCAGGAGCGCGCCGCACTCTCACGGGCAATTGCCACTGGAGCCGACAGCGAGCATCTGCGAGAGCTGGCCTGCGTTCGCTTAGGTATTCAATCGGCCGCCGCCACTGCGGCCGACCTGGTGAGTCGCGCGGTACACGATCTGCGCTGCTTCAATACAGTTCGCGAACGCTCACTACTGGAAGCCATCGCGCGTTTCTCTGTCAGCCGCGAGCAGTAAAATGGCTACTCCACAATGGACACCGGGCTGTCGCAGGCTGAATGCCTGCTGCTTATCAGCTTGTCTGATACCGTCGTTTTTTTTCCTTGACGAGTGGTCCGTCACCGGGCAGCGTTGCCCCGTCGATATGTGCGTTTCACAATGGCCGTATGACAGCCCGAGCGGCGATACCCGAACCGATGGGGCGCCGTTGTCCCAGCCGATACAACGATGCTGCACGTAAGACACGTGTTCACAAAGTGGCTTGTGTTCATGAAGCGCCTCGTATCCACCGACTGGCTCGACCGACCTCCACGGTCAGTCACTCCGTCCTGTTCGACTGGCTGTCGCCTTTGTCTACCTGACTCCGGCGGACCTCCAAGTTGCTCAGCGAGACCGCTGATTGGCACGCGCGAGGCTGGCTTCCATCGTGCTGAGCTGCTGGAGCATGTGCATCCAGTCACGCAGTTCGCAGCTGATCTGATCTGCGACAGCCACCCACGACTTCTGTCCCACGATACGATCCCGCAGATCTCGCAGCATATAGTTAAGCTGCAGCTTTCGCAGGTGCAGCGACATAACAAGTCGATTGTGCTGTGGCGACTGTTCGAGAACATCCGCCAGATAGCCGCCGGCGTCGTCATGCAATCGCCGTTCACGCGGCATCAGATCAACGAGAAAGTCGAGAATCGCAAGCAACCATTTGCGATTGGTTTCGTCCTGAGTTTCACTTAACAGATCCCGCAGGTCCCCGAGCAACAGGTACTGGAATTCGTTGCATTCGGTGAGCGAAGAGATCTGGCTGATTCTTTCTTTGTTCATGACGAACCTCGCATGGTTGGATGTTGAGCATCAGCCCTTCGCTGATGCGATTCGTGACATAGTTCCCGTCTTTCCTAAAACAGAATCCGCGGTCTGCGTATCACTGAAGATACGCGCTGTCGCAATTCCGTCAACAGCGGTCCGGGCCTGCAGAGCGGAATCGAGGAAAGCCCCCAGTTGGTCCCGAATTTCCTCTTGCCCAGACCGCACAGCCAGCGCGTTGCGAATGCTCGACATGTGAGTCAACGCCCAGCGTTTTTACACGTTCGCCGGGCGCAGGCTCCTTCGACACATGGGATCAGTGGACACTGCGAGGAATACGGATGGCTTTGCCCACCCGGAGCCGATCGGGGCTCTGCATGCGGTCCCTGTTGATTTCGTAGATCTCTCGAAACCGTGTCTGCGAGCCGAGAAACTTCTCGGAAATCTCCGACAGCGTATCACCAAATTGCACCGTGTATTCGATGTACTCAGGTTCTGACGGCCCCTCAACGAGAGCCGCAGGATCCACGGCGGGCTGCGGTACGACCACGTCTTGAGTCGATTCAGCGTTGGCCGGAGCATCACCGCCGGGTGCCCCCGGTCTTTGAGTGGAATCCTGGCTGAGCGTGGGATCAGGAAGCCGGGGTCCGCCGATCGGAACGGGAACTTCATCTTCCCGAGCCGTGAGACTGCCCAGCACCTCCGAGGACCACTGCGGACCGTCTTCTTCGGCTTCGTCGGTCGCATCGGGTTCATCGAGAAAAACGGTCACGTCCCGGTCACGCAACCGCTCGTTCAATTGCTGTTCCCGATCGGCTGAGAGTCCCTCATCCGTCGCCAGAGGTTCGTTTCGAAAAAACAGCGCAGCGACGACCCCAACCAGCAGGATGCCCATCGCGATACCAATTTTTCGATCCGGATGCATAGCACCTCACAACGGAGTCCAGCGGCAAATTCTGCCGAAGACGGGTACACTGTCGAATTCGTCACGACACCGCTCCGACTGCAACAAATTCTGACGGATTCCTGCCTGACAGTCTCAGCGTGTCCGGTGGTAGCAGATTTGCCGGTGTCGCCATGTCTTCTTCAACGCCCCGGGCAAACTCACTCACGAGCCAGCCCCGGGGGCCACGCTGTACAACACGTGCTGCCGCTGAGATACTGGCAGTATGAATACGTTTAAGATTTTTGCCTGCCTGACGCTTTTGACACCATGCGTGGCCACCGCCGAAGACTGGCCCTGGTTTTTGGGTCCCCGCCATGACGGAACCAGTGCAGAAACGCTGAATCTGACATGGCAGGAAGATGGCCCGAAGGTTGTTTGGAAACAGCGTGTCGGCACCGGCTACAGCGCCCCGTCGATTATCGACGGGCAACTGGTGATTCATCACCGCGAACGCGACCTGGAAAAAATCACGTGCCGCCGCGCGGATAATGGGGAGGAAGTCTGGAATCACCAGTATCCCAGCAGTTACGTGGATCGCTACAACTACAACAACGGTCCCCGCTGCTCACCAATTCTCGCTGACGGCCGCTGCTACACGCTCGGGGCTGAAGGCAGCCTGCGATGCCTGAACCTGAAAGACGGCCGTCTCCTCTGGAAACGCACGCTGCAGGAGGACTTCAACATCCCCGACTGGTTCTTCGGAATGGGATGTTCGCCGGTCCTGGAAGACGGGCGACTGTTCGTGCTGGTCGGGGGCCAGCCCAATGCCGGAGTTGTTTGCTTTGACGCTGACACTGGGAAAACGCTCTGGCAGTCGGTCGGTCGAGAGACATGGAATGGGCAGACGGGCAGTACGCAGCCCAAACCCTACGAATGGACGGGCGATGAAATGGTGGTTAGCTACGCCTCCCCCATTCTCGCTTCGTTCCACGGACGACGGCACCTGCTGTGTCTGGTTCGCCAGGGGCTGGTTTCACTGGACCCACAGACCGGACAGAAAAACTTTCATTACTGGTTCCGGCCAAAGGTTCACGAGTCTGTCAACGCGGCCCGCCCGCTGGTGATTGACGACAAAATCTTTCTGTCGGCCGCCTATCGCCTTGGATCAGCCATGCTGCAGGTCTCGGCAGATGGCCAGGCAGTCAAAGAGCTCTGGACAGACGCCCGATCGATGCTGGCACACTGGTCGACACCAATACACGTTGACGGATTCATTTACGGATTCAGTGGTCGGCATCGAAACGAAGGGGAACTGCGCTGCATTCGGGTCAGTGATGGCCAGTTAATCTGGAAAGAATCCGGCTTCAGCGGCGACCTGCGTCAATTTGCTCGCAACAGATCGACCGGCGCCATCGTCGATTCCGAGACGGGCAAAGAAGTCCCACCGCCCTACTTTGGGCGAGGTTCCCTCATACAGGTGGGAAAGCACTTTGTCGCTCTGGGCGAAGAAGGCACACTGGCCGTCGTCAAAATCGACTCGCAAAAGTATGTCGAAGAACGGCGCAGTGGATTCCCTGAAATCAAATATCCGGCCTGGACGGCGCCTGTCGTGTCCGACGGAAAGATGTATCTTCGCAGTGAAGACTGGCTGCTGTGCCTGGATGTCTCAGCCACAGAACCCACCAACTGAACGGGTTCTTCGGGGTGCAGTCGAGCCTGTGCAATGCCGGTATTGCAACGAGCCCACAACTCACACATCAAACAACACTCCCACAGATCCAGGGCACCCGACAGTTCGGTCGTGCCCGGATCTCAGAAGCAGAAAGCCCACCTATGAATCGCAAATCCGTATTTCTCACGCTTGCACTGACCTTGCTGTGTGCAGGGGCACCAGCTCAGGATCAGGACTGGGAAGTCCTGTTTGACGGCAAAACACTCGACAACTGGAAGGGAGATCCCGATCTTTGGAGTGTTGAGGACGGGGCGATCACGGGGCGCACCACTCCGGAAACCAAACTGAAGTCGAACAGCTTCATCGTTTACGAAGGTGGTGAACTGGACAACTTTGAACTGGAACTGGAATACAAAATTATCAATGGGAACTCGGGCATCCAGTATCGCAGTTTCCGCCTGCCCAACACGGACTACGGAATTGGCGGGTACCAGGCGGACTTCGAAGCCGGTGACAAGTACTCCGGAATTTTGTACGGCGAGCGGTTTCGCGGCATCCTTGCCCTGCGGGGCGAAGTCACCGAACTGGTGGCGGGCAAAAACGGCAAGATGAAAAAACTGGTTGTCGACAACCTCGGCAAAAGCGAAGACATCCAGAAGAAGATCAAAAAGGAAGACTGGAACAAATACCGTATCATTGCCAGCGGCTATCGTTTCAAACACTACATTAACGGCACGCAGACCATCGAAGTGGTCGACAACGATCTGGCCAACCGACGCCCGTCGGGACTACTGGCCCTGCAGATTCACGTTGGCCCACCGATGACCGTGCAGTTTCGCAACATTCGGGTTCGGAAACTGCCCGCACCCAAGAAAGTCGCTTTTGTCGCCGGCACCCCCAGCCACGGTTTTGGATCCCACGAGCACAAAGCGGGCTGCATGCTGCTGGCAGACGCCCTGAACAAAAGCGGGCTGCCGGTGGAAGCTCGAGTTTATACCAACGGCTGGCCCAAAGATGATTCCGTGCTCGACTACGCGGACTCCATCGTTGTCTACTGCGATGGGGGCAAGCGACATCCGTTCAACAACTATCTGGAGCGACTGGCGAAAATTCAGCAGCGCGGCATCGGCATGGTATGCATCCACTATGGTGTCGAAGTCCCCAAGGGGCCTTCCGGCGACGCCTTCGTTAACTGGATTGGCGGATACTTTGAAACAGACTGGTCGGTCAATCCTCACTGGACCGCCAGCTTTGATGCACTGCCTGACCACCCCATCGGCCGAGGCGTCGGAAAATTCTCTGTCAATGACGAATGGTACTACCACATGCGTTTCGCCAGTGAGATGCAGGGAGTCACGCCAATCCTCAGCGACCTGCCGCCCTCCACCACACTCGTGAAGGAGGACGGCAGCCTGTCACGAAAAGATGGTGCGCACAGTAACAATCCTCATGTGCGCGCCGCCGTCCTGGAACGACAGGAGCCGCAGCACGTGGCGTGGGCCTACACGCGGGAAGATGGTGGTCGTGGCTTTGGATTTACCGGCGGCCATTTTCACTGGAACTGGGGCAATAACGATTTTCGCCGTCTGATGCTCAACGCCATCGCCTGGTCAGCCAAACTGGATATCCCGACTGGCGGCATTGACTCCGAAGAAGTCACCGTTGAACACCTGCTCGCCAATCAGGATGAAAAGGTGCCGGGTAATTTCAACAAGGCTCGTATCCAGGCCATGCTGGACGAATGGAATGCGGGTACAAACTAGTGCCCTGGTGACGCTCCCGTTTCAGGATCGGGCAGCGGAACAGTCTGATACTCGCCTGCGTGCGTAAAGAAGACCCCAATCTCAACGACGGGGTCTTCTGTCATTTTCTGCCACCAGCGTGCATACATCTGCAGCTGCGGCGAATAGTAAGTGGCCAGTTCCGCAAGGTCGTTGGGGTCCGTCACCCGCTCCGACTTGTAATCCACAATGATCGTTCCCTCACTGGTTCGCACCACCAGATCGAGTACGCCGCGCATAAGGGCAGGAGGGGAGACTTCGTGATTGAAGACCACAATTGGCACTTCACTCATCATGTCGCCTGTCAGCGCGCGTTGCCAGAACCTGGAATTGACAACCCGCGCCACTGTGTCCACCAGGTCCTGAAGCCATTCGGTGGGCAGACCATAGTGCAGGAGCGCCTGTCGACAAAGCTGGGTCGTCGCACTGGCATCGCCGATGCCCGGGGCCGGCGTTTGTGGCGGCGTTCTTCCATCCTGTTCAGTCCCGTTTAGCGTGACGCTGTCTCTCACAACGGCATCGAGCACCATATGGACGGCATGCCCCCATTCCGTGCCCATCCTGTGCTGCCCTCGCGGCTTTGACGCATTTTCTGACAGGACATGGTCTTTCATGGCAACCAGATCAAACGCGGGCATCGTCAGTTGAGCCCATCGCTCCTGCAGCGCGGCGACTCGATCACCCGCACTGCTGTGATCCGCACCTGTGCCCGGTCGCGATTTCGGCACCGCTTCCGACATCGTCTCTGTCATAGTTTCGTCGGGTAATGCAATCTGCGGAGACCTCGCCTCGGCGAGATAGTCTCTCAGTGGCTCCCACGGATTCTGCGCTGAAGGTTTCTCCGTCAGGCTGACAACCAACCGACAGGCAGCGCGAGTAACAGCGACGTACAGCAGACGATGATGCTCTGCCGCCAGAAACCTGCGTTCCGTGTCTTCCAGTTCATCCCATCGTGCTGGTTCCGCCAGCAGGCGACGCTGACCAAATCGGGATCGACGGCGACCGTAGACAGGCAGATAGCCTTTGGCCTCGGCGGTGCGGGTCACGTGTCGATAAACGGGCCGCTTTTTTTCTCCGGTGGGATCAATCAGCAACACGATCGGTGATTCCAGCCCCTTACACTGATGCAGCGTCATAAGACGAACGGGGCGTTGCGACGCAGGGCGAGCGGCCACCGCATCATGCTGACCGGCTTGCGCCAGCAGTGTCTGCAATCTGGCCAAAGCGTCATCCGAATCTGCGGCCGGGGTCGACTGAGCACACAGGTCAATGGCTTTCAGGAAACTGCCCAGCCGAACACCCGTGGGGTCTTCTGCGGCAGCATGAGCCGTCAGCCCGCACTCTTCGGCCACCAGACGCAACGCCCGACTCGGAGAATGGCGCAGGAGCAGATTCTCACACTGTCGCAGTACCCCAAAGGCGGCTTCAAACTGTTCACGATCTGCTGCAGGCAGCCACTCCGGCGGCGGACTCTGGTAGCGAATGATGTCGCCCTGCGACTGGTAGTCATAAAGCTGTCGATCTGAAATCCCAAAACACGCCCCCCGCAGTACGGACAGCAGGGCAATCCGGCTGCGAGGTCCGCTCACGGCTGAGACAATCTGCTCCAGCAGATGCAGTTCCGGCACGTCGGTCATCGTGCCGGAACCAAAGACTTCACACGGCACACCAGCCTGCCGCAGCGCCCGTTCGAAGGCACGAAAGTGGGTTGAGTACCGGGCGACAAGCAGGTAGTCCGCAGGCACCACATAGTGGGGCAGTCCGGCGTCTGTTTCTGTCTTTGTCCTGGGGACCTTCTTCTGCTGATGCAGTTCCCCTGCAATCAACGCGGCCACCTGCCGTGCGTTTTCTTCCACCAACTGGCTGAAACGTCCGGGAACGCTGAGTGTTTCCACCGCGGGCGTCACTTCATCAGTCCGATAGGGATGGTGATAAACGCCCGATGGACTGAAGTCAGTTTCCTCACTCGGAAACAGGGGGCCAAAGGCGGAATTCACAAAGCGGAGGATTTCAGGGACACTGCGAAAACTGGTCGTCAGTCTGGCCAGATGCCCGCCGTGATCGCACACGATCCGGCGGACCTGATGAAAAATCTGAATGTCGGCCCGTCGAAAACGATAGATACTTTGCTTGGGGTCACCCACCACGAACAATGATCCCGGCACCGGGCGACATGTTCGCCAGTCGGTTTCTGCGGGATCGTCAGCAGAGAGCAACAGCATCACTTCTGCCTGGACCGGATCTGTGTCCTGAAATTCGTCAACCAGCAGACGGGGAAATCGACGCCGGCACCAGTGGCGAACATCTTCGTTATCCCGCAGCAGAGCGGCGGCACGAAGCAGCAGGTCCGAAAAACTCAGGCTGTTCTGCTCTGCCCGGCGCTGATC
This sequence comes from Planctomycetaceae bacterium, assembly GCA_024742875.1. Classification (GTDB taxonomy): domain Bacteria; phylum Planctomycetota; class Planctomycetia; order Planctomycetales; family Planctomycetaceae; genus Fuerstiella. The sequence continues at coordinate 27,559 of JANSXP010000047.1, forward strand.
ATAAAACTCCAATGCCGGCAGGATGACCCTCAGACAAACGCTGTAACGATGTCGACGCCAGTGCTGCTGCAAAGGACGAGTGACGGTCTGGAGAAACTCTTCAAACCTCTCCTTTTCCTGTTTTCCAATGGCGCGAGACGGCCATTGTTTCTGCACAACTTCGACTTTCCGGAACAGGTCCACCAGTTCCATCAGCTCACACAGTTGCTCACAGTCGACGTGCTGAGCTTTGCGACAAACGGTTTCATACAGTGACATCAGCTCGTCACGACCGCGTTCTGTCGGAAACTCAAAGGTGGCCATATGGCTGACGTATTCCTCCACCAGACGTCGGTCAGCGGACCAGTCCGGCATCGGGTATGGATCGGCCGGCCACTGCGTCACATCGCGGAACGCCGCGGCATCCAGAAAAGCGGGGCCCAGTTCCGCAGGCTCCAGTCCCAGTTCCTCCAGTTCTGTCAGCAGCCCTTCCGGACGCTTTAGTGAAGCGGCCAGTCGCAGGCCCATACTTTCCAGTTCTTCAAGCACAGGGTCATCAGACTGCACAAGATCATCCACATATTCCCGCCAGACTTTATGCAGCAGTGCCTGATCTTCTGCTTCGGTCAACTCTGTAAACTCGGGATCGACGCCAGCGTCAAACGGGCGTTCCCGCAGCAGGCGTCCACAGAACGCGTGAATCGTGCCTACAAACGCCTGGTCAATATCAGCGACCGCCTGGTCCAGTCGATCGGTCACCGCCCGGTCGTCTCCCATCCGCGCGATATCGGCCGCCAGCTGCAGGGCGATGGAAAACCGCAGGCGAAGCTCCGCGGCCGCTTTTCTGGTGAATGTCACGGCGGCCAGCCCGCCCACAGTGGCACGATCTGAAGCAATCAGATTCACCATCCGCTGCACCAGGCATGTTGTCTTCCCGGTGCCTGCGGCTGCTTCGACAAACACATTCTCGTCGAGCACACTGGTGATCAGTGTGCGTTGATCCTGATCATTTGGCGGCGTCATCGCGTGCCTCCCGCAGGCCGTTCAGCCGCTCATCATTTTGGTACCATGCGGCTGCCGCCCGCGCAAGTTCGGTCACGTTGCCGCAGACTGAGCGGTAGTCGCAGAACCGGCAGTCGTCCGCACAGTTGGTCGGCGCATAGACGCCCGTCTGGTCAAGTTCCACCAGATTTTCCAGCACCTGCACGCCGGGTTCCAGTTGTGCCGCCTCCCAGCCGACCCGCAATCCATCACCGCGAATCCCGGGAAAGAAATAATCAAACTGCGTCACGGTGTGCTGCTCGCTGAGCGACGTGCGCAGCACTTTCTGCACGAGCTTCGTGTAGAAGGTCGACTGCAGATGACGCCCCCCCTGAAAAGGCGACTGCTGGGCGTAACCCCAAGCGCTGCCCGTTTTGTAGTCACAGATCGCGTATCGGTGCTCTGACAGCCGATCGATGCGGTCCACCTGCGCGTGTCCGAAAATCCTGCGACCGGAGTTCAAAATCAAGGGAACTGGTTCCGCACAATCCAGAGCAGTCGCTGTGTCGTCGTCGCGACGCGGCATCCCGAGTGTCGCTTCAAAGTACGCGGGGATCGCCCCGGTGCGACGGTACCACCGTGTTTCTTCATTCAGAAACGTGCGGGCAATCCGCAGCAACTTCGCGAGATCCTGTCGGCAACTGCTGCGGGAAACAGGCGGATAGTTGCGTTCGTATTGCTGCCCCAGTTCCACCACCATCGCCTTCAACTGCGGCCAGTGTTGATTGAAGTCAGGAGCAGCGCCCTGCAGCGACGTGAGAAACTTTTGAAACAACTCATGAACAAGCCGACCGAAGACGGCCGGGTCGAGCCAGCGATCCAGATCGGCGTCATACTCCTCGGCTCGAAAACCTTTCAGGCGACGCGAGAAAAAGAATGCCAGTGGGCAGCGCCCCAGCGTCTCCAGGGCACTGGCGGAATACACGTGCTGCGAATTGTCAAACACGGTCACCCCGGATGTGGAAAGCGACACATCACCGGAATACTCATTCAGATTCTCCAGGCGGTGCTGGATTGCTCGACGACCAGCAGCAAAATGCGGGTGCATCGCCTCAAGCAGCGTCCGCGGGGCGTCGTGCTCGAGCAGCGTCAGGATCCGGGATTCGGTAACGTTCACGGCGCTGCTGTGGTCGCTGATGGCATAAGACTGCGGCCATTCGGAGACATCGTCCAGCAGCAGCTGACTCCAGTCTTCCGCCGAGGTTTGCGTGTTTTCCATCGCGAGTTCGTGAACCAGTCGCGCGGCAAACAGTTCACTTCCGTCATCCGGACTGGCACACGACCAGGACAGAAACAGGCGTTCTCTGTCCTGACTGAGGATTCTGCGCACGTGCCGCAGGCCGGACGCGTGACGCTGCGCGCCGGTCACCATATCTTCTCGCAGGGTTTGCCGTTCGGCGTCGGATAATGCGGGATCCTGACGGATGTTGCCGGGGAACACGCGATCTTCCATGCCGGTCACAAAACAAACAGGGCGCCCGGTCTGCCCGCCCGTGAAGACCGATGAAACGTGCAGACACCCCGGTCGAGGTGTGCTCTGCAAAATGCGAGTTTTGGATAGATAGGTGGGCAGCCATGACGAAGCCAAAAGCGTCACGCCGAGCGTGTTCTGCCATTGGCTTTGTCGCTGCAGCGCCGCGGCGATTGTCGCTCTGGCTGTCGCGTCAACGGCATCACGAACCACGCAGCCATCGAGCAACTGCAGCGCGGCTGCAAACGAGGACTGTCCTGGTTGCAGCAGTGTTTGCACCGCCGGAATCCACTGCTCGCAGAGGCCACGCAGCATTTGTAACCGTGAAACCTGTGTATTGACGAGTTGCCTGTCGGAATCATCGGTCTGCAGGTGACTGTCCTGCAGTCGCTGCAGTTCCCGATCAATCGCCGGCACGTAATGGTCGGCCCCGGCCTTGATTCCGAGGCGACGCAGCGCGGCAGCCAGCACCGGCCCCCACTGTTCGCCCGTTGGGATCAACTCGCTTTCCAGCAACTGACAAAACTGCTGGACACCGAACTCTGCCTGGGCCCACAGCACAAACCCCAGCAGGGCGCGAGCGGGACGACTGCGGGAAATCGGCAGCCCCTGGGCGAGCGTGATCCGGGAAAGCCCATCACCCCCCTCTTTTTCCTCGGGCAGAAGGTCCAGCAGCAGCTCGGCCGTTTGAGAGACATCTGTTGTCAGGATTTCCACATGATCCAGCGGTAACTTCGACTCAACGATACGTCTCAAGACGCCCCGTATTTCATTGGCCGCACCGATGGCACGAAAAAAATGTGTCTGCGTGCTGGCCGATGATTGGTCACGGGGCAGCGGCGGTTGCCCGATTGAAACCCAGTGCCGCTGGCTGTCAGGAATTTCTTCGAGGAATCGCTGTGCGACGCCTTCCAACTCAACATCCTCACTGACCAGTACCAGGCAATCTGTCAGCGACGCGTCGCAGATCGCACGCCGCGCGAGGGTTAGTATCCCGGCCTGGTCAACAAACGCGTGCGTTTCCAGCCACGCTTCCCAGAACTCCAGCAGCATCGCCAGGTCCGTCAGCCGCGTCCTGCTGTGCGCCGCATCGGCCATTGAACGCAGCTGCTCAGCACGCGTTTCATGCATTCGCAGATCAGCCACAGTCTGCACGAGCGAATTCAGGACTCCGACAGAAGCCGGCAACCGACGAAAATAGCCGGACCTGGGCAGTTGTTCCCACGCCGCTTGAAGGATCAGCGGGCCGACATCGTCCGGCAGGACATTGAGCCCTTCGCGGATCATCACCGGCCGTGCCCATTCGCGCGCCAGTGTGTCACATGTTGCCGGGATCAGGTTGATGCAGGGCACCTGCTGACGAGCCAGAGAATCGATCCACTGTGTTCCCGCAGACAGTGACGGCCCCAGCAGCCACTTTCGCTCCCAGGGGCTGTTCCTGCAGATGCTGGCAAGCGATTCCAGAGTCCTGTCCATGGATGGTTCACCGTGTTCCGGGGATCATCGAACATTCGAGCGTCGTTCGGCTGTGTTCCTGGGGCGCAAGCTAGCTGCAGTCGAACGGCTGCACAAGCATGCAGGGGGGCTGCTGCAGCGCATTCACCGTTCGTTCCCCAGGGGCCTTTCGCCCAACGCCAACGGGGACGTGAACAGTGAGTGACAGGACGGAATGCGGCCCGCCGATACTTTGCAGCAAAAAATGTGTCCCACTGGCGTTTGGTTTGCAGGGCAGACGAAGTCACCGGAGACGGGCCAGCGGCTCGTCGGATTGCTGCCGTCATACTCTCGTTGCGGACCCACACATGCTCAATTCAGCCTTCGTGTTTCTGACCTGCCTGCCTGGACTGGCCCTCGCCGACGAGTCTCTGCCGTTCAGCTACACCGTGGAAACATTTTGCCATGAAGACGAACCAGAAGTGCGCGCCTTTGTCGTGAAACTGGAGCAGCCGTTTCTGGCAGAGGAATTTGAAAAGAGCAACTACCTGCGACTGAAAGCCAATGACGATCGAGCCTTCCTCGTGTATCCGCGGGCCACACGCTTTGAACAGAAGCATGCCGAATTTTACGGGCGACTCCGTGGAGAGGGAGACGCCCAGCTCACGCTGTCCTATGAGACAATCTCTGAAAACCCCGATGGCTCGCGAAAAGTGGTCAGCCGTGAGGCAAATCTGAAGATCGCCATCCCCACGGAACCGGCCGGAGCCGTGTCGACATATCGGACATGGGCGCAGTATCAGAATCGTCACTTCGCCGATCTGCTGCAGTACTACCCCAACGAGTCGTTCTTCGAATACCTGTTGCTGCAGTCGAAAGAGCGATACGGAGTCACCCCGCCGGAGCTCTCACGGCTGATGCCCAACAAGCAGGCCAGCGAAGAAGGACTGTACAAACTGTTTTCCAGCGGGCTGGAACTGCAGCAGTCGCTGCAGCGTTCCAGTCTTCGCAGCGGCAGCAAACAGGGAGACCTTTCGATTCACATCTCCCAGGTGAAGCAACCAAAAATTGACTCTCAGGACTACAAACGTCTCCTGGAGAAACGGACAGAAGACGGATTCGAGACGGCCGTCCACGAAGTGAGTCACCTGATCCCCGCGGACCAGTATCTGATTCATTTCAACTCGCTGACGGCTGTCCGCAACATCAGAAAATCCATGAGTGAATGGGGTGAACCGCTGTTGCGACTGTTCCGCGAAGATGCCCGCAATCATCAGCTGCTGTCAAAGTATGAGTCGCAGCTGCAGATCAGTCTGGACAGTCTGGACCCGCTGATTGCGTCCGGCGCAGTAACAACGCTGACGGTAACGGGCTCCGATTTCTTCGTCGCCGAAGGCACGGACGTGACCGTACTGCTGAAGACTGACGGTCAGGGCGCGGCGGCCAAAGCCCTGCGAGACCACGTGAGCGAGACGGCCGCACAACTGGCCAGTCTGGAAGACCGTACCTTCAATTACCGCGGGATGCAGATTCAGGCCGTCTATACGCCCGATCGGCAGGTCAGCTCGTTTTCTGTCCAGCACGACAACTGGCTGATCATCAGCAACAGCCATGTGGGCATTCGTCGTATTGTGGACACCCTGCAGGACAGAATCGAATCACTGTCGGAAGCGGTCGACTACCAGTACGCATCCACGCTGCTTCCTGCGACTGATGCCGCCGAAGACGGTTACGTCTTTTTGTCCGACGCTTTTCTGCGGTACCTGTTCAGCCCGGAATTTAAAGTCGGTGAACGTCGTCGCAAGCAGAGCCTGAACAACCTTGTGATGCTCAACAACGCTTCTCTGTTTCATCGCCTGGAATACGGTCGCTCGCCCGACAGCCTGACAGATCTGATTGAAGGACGCTTCATCAGCCGCAACGCAATCGTCTGCCCACAGGGCGGGGCCTATGCCTTCGATGCCGAAGATGACACCAGCACCAGCTCGGTCTTCAATCGCATCAAATACCTGACTCCCATCAGGGAGTTGAAAGTGCTCAAGATCTCGGCTCAGGAGAAAAGCGAATACGATCGCTATCAATCCCGTCTGGCGTCCTTCTGGAAGAACTACTTCACACCGGTCGCCATCCGGCTGTCGACTTCAAAGGGATTCGCTGCGGACTACTGTCTGATGCCATTCGCCAACAATCGAGACTGGCGATCCATGAAGATGCTGCTGGCAGAAAAAGCGTCAACACTGCAGTTGTCAGGCGTTGCGGAATCCGTGTTCGCCACAACCAATCTGATGGCCGGCCGCCAGCGACTGGGCGACCTGCTGAAATCTCTGCCGGGTGTTGACGGCGTGCTGCGCGATGATCCCACGCTGACCGACCTGGCATGGCTGGGAGATCGTGCGTCGGTGAATTTCTGTGATGCCCACACCGTTCTGGAAGTCGACCCGACGCGCATTCGGCAGCTCAGCTTCCCGATGCCGCTGGGATTCACGCAGCAGGCTGCCATTGCCACGGCACTGTTTTCCGCAGCCGCGCCAATGTACATTGGCATCGACGTCGAAGATGCCGAAAAAGCTAATCGCTTCATGGAGATGCTCTCCTCCCGCGTCTTTTTGCACCAGCAGGACTTTGGCGAATTCGGCGCAGAAATCGACGCCTATCAGCTGCCACCTTACCGAGATCATGCCATCTACGTGGTCAGCTATCGTATTTACGCTGCACGGATCCGTTTTTACGCCGCTGTTGTCGGCAACCAGTTGCTCGCCGCCACAGAACCCTATGTTTTGAACGAAGCCATCGACGCTGCCACCGGGGACAATCCACCTCGCGAAGTCAGCGGACAGCTGGCCCTGCGGGTCAACACCAGCGCCATGAAGAAGCTCAAGAGTGATCTGAGAACGTACTGGGAAGAGCGATCACGCAAAGCGTCCCATCGCAACATCATGCCCATCTACACGCTCATCCATCTGTACGGGGCGAGTGTCGCGGAGGTGGCCAGAATCTCCGACGCCAAGTATGGCGTGACGTATTTCTGTCCGGACGGAGAGTACGAATACGACGTGGCCCGTGATCGTGTGTACTCCACAGCCTATGGCAACCGGGAATTCGCGCTGCAAAAAGTCGAAGACGCGGGCAGTTCTTCGTTTGAAAAAGCGTTCTCAAGACTGAAAGAAGTGCTGTTGTCGGCCGACATGAGTGAGGAGTGTCTGAGTGGACGCATTGAAGTTCTGTCAGAGTAGCACTCCGCAGGGCGACCGATCCGGTGCCCAATTGTTCGACGCTGCCAAAGACGACCGGGTGGGCTGAGAATCCGCGTCACACCGGGGCGGTCGCTGTCAACGACTGGTCGGTGGCTTGATTCCTGAAGGCAGATGCATTCCCATTAGGCGTTCTCCTTCCTGCAATCACCTGCCCAGACACATGCGGAGTCACTCTATGTCGCAAGTTTCCCGTCGTTCGTTTGTGAAATCGTCAGCCATCGCCGGAGCCGCTCTGGCCGCACCGGCCATTGGTCGTGCGGGCGTCTCCGCCAATGAGAAAATGGGAGCCTGCGTGGTCGGCGTCAACGGACGCGGCGGCAGTCATATCAGCGGCTGGCTCGGGGACGATCGCTGTGAGATACGTGCGATTGTGGATGTTGATGAAGACGTGGGCAACAAACGCTGTGATCAGATTGCCGGCAAGCAGGGTTCGCGGCCGAAGTTCTACACGGATATGCGCAAAGCGTTCGAGGATTCGGACGTGGATTTCATCAGTACAGCCACACCGAACCACTGGCACGCGCTCACAGGCATCTGGGCGATGCAGCGGGGCAAAGACGCCTACGTGGAAAAGCCCGTCTGCCATAACGTTTACGAAGGCACAGCGCTGATCGCAGCCGCACGCAAGTACGAAAAGATGTGTCAGGTCGGCACCCAGTGTCGCAGCAGCAAAGCGTGCCGTGACGCTGTTGCCTTTTTGCAAAGCGGGGGAATCGGTGAAGTCAAATTTGCCCGTGGGTTGTGCTACAAGCGACGCGCGTCGATTGGCGCTCTGGGAGATTACACCATCCCCGACAACGTCAACTTTGACATGTGGAGCGGCCCCGCTCAGTACACGGACCCCAAACTGACCCGCAAGCGATTCCACTACGACTGGCACTGGCAGCGTCTGTATGGCAACGGCGATCTGGGCAATCAGGGGCCGCATCAGACGGACATCGCGCGCTGGGGACTGGGCATCGACACGCACCCCAACACCATCCTGACCTACGGTGGTCGACTGGGCTATCAGGCCGAGCGCAAAGATCCCGCGTATGTCGATGCGGGTGACACGGGCAACACAGAGGTGTCAATCTACGACTACGGCGACAAATGCATCGTGTTTGAGACTCGCGGACTGAGTGTCAATGACTCTGACGACACAGAGCTGAACAAGCTGTTTCAAAGCACTAAAGGCAACAAGATTGGCGTCGTATTCTACGGTACCAAGGGCTACGTGGTGCAGAAGTCGTACACCCACTGCATCGCCTACGACATGGACATGAACGTGATTCAGGAATTCAAAGGCGGCGGCGACCACTTTGGTAATTTCCTGGACGCATGCGTCAGTCGCAAACGGGAAGACCTGAACGCCGATGTTCGTGAAGGTCACCTGTCAGCGGCTGTCAGCCATCTGGGCAACATCTCGTATTACATGGGAGAGACCAACCGTGTGGACATCGCTGCCGTCACGGAAGCGGTCGGGAAAATCAAGAGTCTGGATGATGACAGCAAGACGCTGGAACGCACAGTGGCTCACCTGAAGAAAAACGGCGTGGATCTCGACAAGTACCCCATGTCACTGGGTGCTCTGCTGGAATTCGATCCCGCCAAAGAAGTGTTCACCAACAACGATGCGGCCAACGCATATCTGACTCGGGAGTATCGGGCCCCCTATATCTGCCCACTGGCCGATCAGGTCTGAACCAGAATTTAACAACGGGCGCGTTTCTGATTCGCTGTTCGGTCTGGTGCTCGGAACGGCTGCTCCGAGCAATGGCAACGTCCGCTGGCGGGCTTCAGTGCTGACTGAAGCCCGTTTTTTTTTTTCAGGCCAGCCAGCGGCGGTGAAATCCACACCATTCCAGACCAAACAGAATCAGCACGGTCAGCACCAGATACCACCACACAGGGCGGCCGCCCGGCCCTGCGTCTGTCGACTGTCGATCAACAGCTGACGTTACGGGAAGCAGACTGCCTTCACTGTCACTGGCCATCTGGATGGCGGCAATGGGAGTGCGTGATTGGCTGTCTGGCGCGTCCCACACATAGACGCCTGAATGGGACACCGGCGGCAGGGTCAGTGACTCGTCATCCCACACGGCGCGCACCATTGGGGCTGCCTGGTCTGTTTCATTTTTCAGCAGGAGCACCTCCGGCAGGCGCTCGGAAAATCGCCTGCGAATCTGCACCGCCTGGCCCACCGGCACAGAGGACCACAATTCGCTCGCATCATCGGCAGCTGCTGCAATGGTATTCCCCAGCAAAATGGGAAACGCAGTCCGCAGTGGCAGATCACTGTCGTTCAGCCCGATATTCAGGACCACCACGGGTCCCTCCGGCCGGGGAAACCTCAGCAGCAGTGGTGTGCCGCCTGCCGACTCGATCAGCACATCCGCCGGTGCCAGCGGCTCCAGACGCGCGGCCTGCGGCATCAACACGTTGTCCAAACGCACGTTTCTGGTCAGTTCATCCTCCTGCTGGCGTCCCACCAGTGGCGTCTGTTCTGTTCCGCTGATGTTCCAAAGCGAAGTGGGGCCCTGCGGCTGGACCACGATCACAGGACCTGTCGGCAGATCCTGAGGAACGTCGCCATCCAGGACCAGAATTTCAGATTCGTTCTGCCCCGGCACAAGGTCCGTGACCGTCAGTTCCACCAGGGCATTGGCCGCGAGAACCTGCTGCAGGAACCACTGCCCGGCGGTCACAAGCGTGACAGACACAGGTGGTCGTGCGGGCAAAATGGCAGACGCAAAGTTGTCAGCGCGCAAGCCATCGGCAAGATCCACGGAGGCAGTCACCACTCCTCCCTTCGACGATCGAAATTCCAATACGTCTGACCAGCGGGAACCAGGCTGCACGATCACCTCCAGGACATCGAGAATCTCACCGTCCAGCTGAATTTCAAACTGACCTGACAACTCCACACGGCTGTGCGACTGAATCTCCACAAGGACCTGCCAGGTCAACGGGTCGCGAAAGCTGCGACGGACCTGCAGCGTCGTAATCCCGGCGTTATCGAGCGGTTCTCCGACAAGGTCCACCAGAACGCCCTCAGCCCAGTCAGCCTGGGAACCACAGCCATCAGTAATCAAATGAATGTCAGCGTCCTGATCTCTCACCAGCAGACTGGCCATGGTAACGGCTGATTCGAGGTCGTTGGGAGCATCGGAGCAGGAGATCTTTTCGAGTGTCTCACGCAGCGTCCCGGCGTGGGGCGTGAGTCCACACAGGACTTCCGCCGGGCGAGCGCCCGTGACGATCGCCATTTCGTCCTGTCCGTTGAGTCCGTCGATCAGGCGGTTCACACGGGCCAGTGCCTCGTTAAACCGACGTCCTGACGTACCGGCCGTCTGAGCCTGCATACTGGCGGACGTATCGAGCACGACGACCAGCGTGCGGCCGCGTTTGGCGGTATCGTGAAATTCCGGACCTGCCAGGCTGAAGACCAGCAACAGCAACAGCAACAACTGCACCAGTAATGACATCACATGCCGCAGCCGCAGCCACAGCGCTCGTGGAGGCGTTTCTTCGGCAACCTGCTGCCAGAACATCACCGACCCTACAGTAACCCGCCGTGTGCGCATCTTCAGCAGAAAGAAGATCACGATCGGTACGGCCAGCGCTGACCAGAGGAATGCTGTGGGATTCAGAAATGACATCGTCAGCGAAAAGAATCAGGCCCAGTCTAGGTCAGGAAAGGCTCGCACCGCCGGACCGCAGCATCTGCAGAACGAGGTCGTCGTAAGCCACCGAAGTGTCAGTGATGGAACAGCCCACCGCTTTGTCGAGACAAAACTGTCGCAGCTCTGTCAGGAATGACTCAAACGCTTTTTGATAGGCACGCACCTGCTGCTCGGTCACCGTCATACGGCGCTGCTCACCGCTTTCACTGTCGACCAGCTCCACATCCCCCAGCAGGCCGGGCGCGGCCTCCTGGGGACTGTGAATCTGCACCACATGTGGTTCGAACCGCTGATACCTCAAACGATCGATGGACGTCTGGTAACCTTCCGGCGCAAACAGATCGCTCAGCAGCACGGCCAGCCCGGGACGTGGAGCTCGCTGGACAAATTCGCTCACCAGCCGCGGCAGACTGGTGCCAGCCCCGGTTGCCTGAAGCTGGTTAAGAAAATCCATCAATGCCACGATCCTCGCCTTACCGCGAGTGAGTGCAAACTCGTGGAGCACGCCATCAGCAAACGCAAAAACGGCGATGCGGTCCAGATCGGACAGCGCTATGTAGGCCAGCGCGGCCGTTAGCTGCCGCGCCAGATCAAACTTCACACCGCCATCCACAGCCATGCTGCAGGAGCAGTCAAGCAGCAGATAAACATGCAGGTCCTGCTCCTCCTGAAACCGCTTCAGCAGCAGTTCGCCATGACGGGCATACAGGTTCCAGTCCAGATATCGAAAGTCATCCCCGGCGGTGTACTGCCGATGATCGGCGAACTCGATGCCACTGCCCAGTTGCCGACTGCGGCGCTGCGCCATCATCTGCCCCGCAAACGCCCTGCGGGACACCAGCGACAGGTAATCCAGTCGTTGCAGAAAGTCATCGTCAAACAGCGGCATGCAGTGCTCTCATCGCCGACAGAGAATTTGTCAGTCTCACGCCATCAGGTCACGGATGACATCATCCGTGCTGACGTTCTGCGCCTGTCCCTCAAAACTGAGGATCACGCGGTGCCTCAACACGGGCACGGCCGCCGCATTGATGTCTTCGCGGGCCACATGAAACCGGCCATCCAGCACGGCCAGAATCTTAGCGTAAAGAATCAGCGACTGGGCACCGCGAGGGCTGGCACCAAATCGCACAAACCGGCGGACCATCTCTGACGAAGCCTCCTGATCCGGATGGGTTCCCAGCACCATTCCCACGGCGTAACGCTGGACATCCTCCGCAACAGGGATCTGACGGGCCATCTGCCGCAGCTGCAGAATTCGTTCTCCGTTGAGAATCGGCTCCGCCTGCTGGTCCTCGCTGCCGGTGGTCCGGTTCAATATGGTCGACAGCTCCGCCGCTGTCGGGTAGGGCACCATCAGCTTGACAAAAAAGCGATCCAGCTGCGCTTCCGGCAGCGGGTAGGTGCCTTCCATTTCCAGCGGGTTCTGTGTGGCCATCACCAGAAACGGACGCGGCAGCTGGTGTGTCCGACCGCCGGCCGTCACCGATCTTTCCGCCATCGCTTCGAGCAGGGCAGATTGTGTCTTGGGGGTCGCTCGGTTGATTTCATCGGTGAGCACGATGTTGGCGAAAACCGGTCCGGACTGAAATTCAAACTGTCGGCCTTCCGGTTTTTCCACCACGACGTTGGTCCCCACCAGGTCTGCAGGCATCAGGTCGGGGGTGAACTGCACGCGGGAAAATGTCAGATGCAGCGCGTCCGCAAGCGTGCGCACGAGCATCGTTTTTCCCAGACCGGGCACACCTTCCAGCAGCACGTGCCCGCCGGCGATCATTGCCGCCAAAGTGCCGTCCACAATATTCTGCTGCCCCACAATCACACGTCCAACTTCATCACGAAGTCGGGCAAAGTCATCACGAAAGGCATTCAGCTCAGCGGCGAGCTCCGCAGTTTCCGTCATCCGGAGATCCTGACACGTCAACAAAGATTCGGGACAGACGGGAGTCCGTCCAACTGACATTCGAAGCCGCTCTGGTGGGAAACAGCGACTGCTGTCAGGGTTCCTCGCGGATCGTTTGCCAACCCTAAGTGTCCGTCTCGCTGATTGCAAGAGATCCGCAAATCCGACACGAATTGCGGCCAATTCCCGTGCCAGTTCACTCTGGCATCAGCCATTGGCTAAAATACGGGGCCCGGCGTATGGTCTTCACGTCGGGCCTCCATCTTTCCCTGCCAGTGCCCAAATCATGCTCACCCCGGTCACCCATCCTTTTTGCAGGCCACTCAGTCTGTGGCTGATCTGTGTGACCTGTCTGTTGACCGTTTCCTCGCCCGCTGATGAGATCAGTCGAGAACAGAAGCTGGCCGACAGATACCTGCTGCTGCTCAAACGAAGCCCGAGGGAAGGTACGGCTCTCGACAAAGTGTTTGAGTATCACCGATCTGCCGGCTCACTGGATGCTCTTGTGGATGCACTCCGCAGGGAGGGTGAGACTGGCATGGATGGCGGGGCCCACTTTGTCCGAGGTCTGATCGAACTGCGACGGGGCAAAATCGATCAGGCAGAAAACGCTCTGCAGTCGGCCGCCACGCAGCGGAAAGACGATGGCGTTCTGCTGATGTATCGCGCTCGCATTGCCTCCGCGCAGCAGAATCGCACGACCGCCATTGACCATTACGAAGACGCACTGCAGGCTGGTCTTCCGGCAGCACTCGAAGAAAGCGTCTTCCCTGCACTCGGTCGGTTGTATCAGCAGACCGGACAGCCAGCCAAAGCGGCCGAAGTATGGCGGCGATTTGAAGCAGCGTTTCCCAACGATCTTCAGGTGCTGCAGCAAATCGCCGAAGAGCTCAAAGAAGGTGGCTTTTCCGAGGAAGCTCTGCAGCGCTATGAGAAACTGATGGCCGCCAGCCGCGACCCGGAACAGAGAATGCAGTTCCTGCTGGCCGCTGCCGACCTGAAGCGAAGTTTGCAACGTTCGCAGGAAGCAAAAGCGGAGCTGGCCACAGCGCTGGAGTCCATCAAACCCAGCAGCTGGCTGTATGGTGAGATCCAGCAGCGGATTGAGACGATCTACCTGGACACTGGTGACACTGCGGGGCTCATTGCCTGGTACGATTCCCGATTGCAGCAAAACCCTGACGACATCGCCACGATAGTTCGTCTGGCGCGCCTGCTCGACAGCGAAGGGCGTCCCAGTGAAGCAATTGCCAGGCTGACGGCCGCCATCCCGAAAGCCCCCGCAGACGACAGACTGGGAAACCAGCTGATCACACTGCTGGAACAGAACAATCAGATTGATGCCGCTATCGCACAGTGCGAACGACTGCACGGCCAACTGATTTCAGTCGGCGGTGCCACGTCGGACCTGACGGAACGCTGGGGGCGACTGTGCCTGCGGACCGACAAGCCCCTCCCGCAGCGACAGGCTGACGCATTGCTGGTTTGGCAAACAATGGCCGACGGCAGCGACGACACCACAGCCATCCTGCGGGTCGCCAATCTGCTGAGTGATGCCGGCATGACCGAGGCGGAAACGTACTATCGGCGGGCCGTTCGTGCGAGTGCCGACAGCCTGCTGGCACGCGAGTCTCTGGGGGGATGGCTGCATTCCGCGGGCCGTATCGCAGAAGCGGTCGAAGTCTGGGAACAAATAGCCGCACCGGATCTGGCAACAGCGCAACGCCTGCGGCAGCTCGGGGAAATCTATGCAAATTACGGGCTGAAAGATCAGCACCGTGAAACGCTGGAGCGACTGCAGCAGCTCTCTCCGCGCTTCCAGGACGTTCTGATTCTGGCAGAACTGCTGACCGAAAGCGGTGACTTCTCTGGTGCCATGGTCATGCTGCAGCAGGCAGACGAGCTGGCCACATCAGATGCAGAACGCCGGTCTGTACTGGATCGTCAGGTCGTCAATGCCAGAGAGTCGGGCCAGCTGTCGGTCCGCATTTCAGCTTTGCAGCGGCAGCCTCCGGCAAAGACCTCCGCTCACAGTCAGATACTGCTGGCACTGTTGCTTGCCGAGGCGGGCCGTGAGGGGGAAGCACTGACGGCCATCCAGACGGCCGTCGCGCGGCAGACTGATTCTTTGCTCTGCCAGAGCGTGGCGGCCGAACTTCAGGAAACATCGGGGCGCTGGACACAGGCCATTTCCTCGCGGATGGCGCTGGCCAGGCTGGACCGCCGGGAGGCCTCTGAGCATCTGCGGAAAGTTGTCGAACTGCATCGGAGGCTGGGACAGTTTGAGCGTGCCGTCTCCGCCGGTGAAACTCTGCTGGAAGCGGCACCGGCCAATGTGGCAAATTATCAGTTTGTCGCCGATATGTGCCTGGACCTGGGCCAGGTCGAGCGAGCGGGCGAAATCCTGAATCGCTGTGTGCAGGCCAATCCGTCCAGCGTTGCCGCACTGCAGGCGCTGGGCGAACATCTGGGGCAGCGCTTCCGCACAGCCGAGGCGATTGACGCCTACTGGTCGGCGCTGGAACAAACCACAGACCCACAGCGTCGGCAGACCATTCTGACATCGCTGGCAGACCTGGCCACCCGCAGCGGTCGTTTCCCCGAGCTGGTGTCGCGGCTGCGTCGGTGGTCATCCCGTCTGAGCGCCAGTGAAGCGGCCCGCAACATGGCCATCGCGCTGCGGGCGGGCGGCAGTCTGGGAGCGGCGAAGAAACTGCTGCTGGCGGAGCATCGCAGATCGCCCCGTGACGTGGAAACGCTGAAAGCTCTGGTCCAGCTGGCGGAACAGGAAGAGGACTTTACGGCGGCCGTGACATTTCAACAGCAGCTGTTTTCCGTCAGCCGGTCGCAGGAAGCAGAGAATCGCCTTGGCAGCCTGATTGTGCGGGCTGCAGAATCCTCCCGCGATCTGGAAACATGGGTACGTGAATCCCGCGTGGATCTGCCGGCAACGGTGGTCGTCCAGCAGGTCGATCGGCTGCTGCAGGAGAATCGCCTGGCGGAAAGTCGTGCCTTCTGTGAACGACTTCTGGAGTCATCCCCGGACAACTGGGAAGCCCTGTATCGCATCGCCGTGATCGCGGCACGGCAGCAGCGTACCGACGAATGCCGGCAGGTGTGCCAACAGCTCATGAGCCTGACGATCCCGGATTCCACGCCGGCTGGCTCATCGTCAGGCACCGCGCCGCCATCGAGTCTGGATCTGCTGTCGGCCATGGCCGATCGCTCCGCATCGGCCGTACAACGACGGATCAACTGGCTGCTGCAACTTGCCCGCAGCGACGGATGGCCGGAAGCTGCCGACGGTCGCATCCCTGAGTTTCGAAACTT
Organism: Planctomycetaceae bacterium; assembly: GCA_024742875.1. Taxonomy (GTDB): domain Bacteria; phylum Planctomycetota; class Planctomycetia; order Planctomycetales; family Planctomycetaceae; genus Fuerstiella. Next base: position 43,636 of record JANSXP010000047.1, read on the forward strand.
TGCTGCATGTCGCCTGCATACCAGCCTGCTGTGGTGGCAAACCTGCCAGACACAGAGCGAACGAACGGAATTGCTCCAGCTCCTGCGTCCTCAATCAGACACCGGGATGCTTAACTGGTCATGGTGGCTGTTGACATACCGGAGCAATCGGGCTCAGCCGTCCGCTACGCATGTGGAGAGTTTCGTAACGGCCACCGAGAAGTTGCTTCAAGTCGACTACCCGGAGACCCACGCCGCTTTCCTGGCCACTGTCTGGCTGCGAAACCGACTGCCGCAGGAGCCGCCAGCACTGCCGAACGACGTATTCCAGTCTTTACAGCGGTCGATCCGTGTCGTGGCAGACGTGATGCCCGTCAACACGCTGCAGGCAGCCCGGATCCAGCAGGAGATTCGACGTTACGACAATACGGTCCAGTCAGAATTCATCCGAGTCCTGTCTGCAGACGACGCCTCTGTGCAGACGCGGGAACTGGCGCTTCAGCTGGCAGCGTCTGATGACAGGACGTTCATTGCTCAACTGCACGCACTTTCCTCCGCGTGGCAACAGCAGGGAATCGCCCCGACGGAAGGAAGTATCCTGCGACGGCTGGGAAGTGTTTTGTATCCCAGAGTGCTGCGCGATGTTCGTAACGACAATCCTGATTCCGCCGCCGGATATGTGGTCGCCTATTTGCAGCTGAGATCTCGTCTGCCTGATCTGGTCGACAACACTTCTGCAACGGCTTCGGATTCCGTGGAAGTCTTTGAACGTCGCAACATCGTGATCAAAAGTCAGCCGGGACTTTTCCAGCAGCGTAGACTTGTCCGGGCAGGAGGCATTCTGACGAGCGACGATCATGCCTTCCTGGTGAATCTGCTCGAAATCTTCCCTGAGGCGCAGGGCTCAGGGCTGCCACAACTGGTCGCCGAGCAGATCTCACAGAGCGACAACCCCGGTCGCGTCGTACTGGAACTGATGGCCGCTGAACTGGGCAGCCTGCAGGGCGACGTGGAGACAGCGATTGTTCACGTCATTCGCGCGGCGGCTGTCGGCGAGAACAATGTGCGTTTGCGCGTCTGCCTGGCGGCCTGGTATGGCGACCAGGGAAATCAGGCCGACGCGCTGGCGCTGCTGGATACCATCGACAAAGATCAGCCGGTTCTGCTGCAGGAACGCGAAACGATGGCTCTCGATTTTGCGGCGGCGACTGGTCGAACGGATCGCGTAAAAACGGCGGCCGAACGATTGTTTGGTCTGCGACTGTCTGGTCGACAGGCGGACGACCTGAGTCGGCGAATGCGGGCGCTGGGACTGACCGCCGAGGCTGATGCCCTGCGCGACCGCCAGCGTTCCGGTCAGCGGGACACGCTGCGAGACAAAGTCCGACTCATGGGCTCAGAGTCACAGGAAGTCGCCGTCGAAATTGCCATCGAACTTTTGCGGCAGACGGACTCAGATGTCGTGTCATGGACAAGCGACATCTCTTCTGACAAAGCACGTCAGGCGGCTGTTGATGTGCTGGGCGCAGCGGGGCGTCTGGGGGATATGATTCGTACAGCCGAACTGCGTCTGCAGGAGTCGCCGGATTCTGTGCGACTTAACGAGGAACTACTGAGCTTCTATGAGGCATCAGGTCTGACACAAAAGGCAGACGCCGTTCGTGAAAGACTGCACGTACTGTCGCCGGAAACAGTCGACTCGATGATGCAGGCCGCCGCCGACTTTGAACGCCGCAAAGAGAACCAAAGTGCTGCGGATCGGTACCTTGCCGTCTTTGAACGCGACCCTCTCCGCTTTGCTCAGGACTACTTCCGCTACCTGAGACTGTTCGCCGATGCCGACCGCCTGCCTCAGATTGCCGATCTCATGCTGCAGCCGACAACCCTGAAACGCCTGCAGAATCACCATCATGTAGTGATGGAGACCGTTCAATTCCTGTTTGCTGCATCCACGAGGTCGGATGAAAACCGCACGCGGGAAAAAGGCCTGCTGCTGTTTCGTGCTGCCTGGCAGCAGTTCCCCAATTACCGAAGATCGATCGTCAGCAATATTCACACTGACGCCATGTGGGAACTGCCGGAACTGGTTGAATACGCTCGAGACGGCCTCATCCCTCAGTCGATGCAGCAGGCGATTGCCAGACCGTGGCAGGGGCTGGCCGAAAAACTGGACCACGCCGAGGACGGCAGTGTCCGCGGCACGCTTTCCCGCATCCGCACATCACTGCAGCAGGACCGTAAGCTGGCCGCCCGCTACACGCAGCGAGTGGAGCGAGCGCTCCAGGAGTATCCGAACTGGCACGGTGGTCGAGTGCTGCTGGCCGTGCTGCTGCTGGATCAGGAACGAGCCGAGCAGTCCGGCGCTCTTCTGGAGCAAATTGCCGCAGACAAAGAAGCCCTGTTCATGCCTGTGCATGTGGCGTGGCTGCTGAGCCAGGAGATCCTCCGATCGGACGCGCGCCATCTGGATGCCCCATCCATTGACCTTCTGCAGCGCGTGCTGAAAGCAGAACCGCCATTCCCGACTGGTGTTGCGAACTCCGCATCCCTCTGGCTGGCCCGCCGTTTCCATCAGCGTGCCGAACACAGCCGCGCTGTTGCCGTCATAACGGAGAGCCTTCGTCGACTCCGTATCACGGCCCCTCTGCAGCGAGCCACCATCGTGCTGGACGCTGCTGAAGAACTGCGTCGGCTGGGTTACCAGTTTCACGCTCTGAGAACTGCACAGCAAATCACGGCCGCCCTGTTTGCCGATCCCACCGACAAACCGGCGCGAAAGCTGCTTGATCGCGCCGCTGCGATGAGACGAACGGCCGATGATCTGTCCAGCCGGGCAGCCGCCCTCTATCTGCAGATGTCTGCCAGTCGACAGAAGGAAGACCTGTTCCTGGAAGCACCACAGTCCGGCCGACATTCAGGCCGGTTGCGCAGTCTTGTCCTTGACACACTGCTCGGTGATCGCAGTCGTCGCATCCCCACGACCGATCTCACACAGTGGGTGGCAAAGGACGACGTCCCCGTTCACATGGCGACCGCCGCCGTGGTTATCGGACACGGTCGCCGCAACAGCACGCTGCTGCAGGCCGGGGCGGCCGCATTTGAGCGGCTGACGGAAACACGACAGTCCCTGCCACCCGTCGCCTGGCTGGCCGTCCAGGCACTGCAGGATCAGCCCGAATACGCAAATCTCGCCAGCGTTATTCAGGACACAGTGCTGCAGACGCCGGCCGACGGTCGCCCCTGGATTCACGCCGCCATGCTCACTCAGGCAGCAAAACGCTCGGCAGCAGCCGGCGATCAAAACGCCTCAAAAGACGCCTGGAACGAAGCTCTGGATCTGTTGCTTGCGGAAGATCAGGGCACCACAGCCGGAACGGATTCTGACTCCAGTCCCGGCGCACTGCAGGAACTCAGGAGCCTCCTGCTGCCGGCAGGCGATCGCTGATCACTCAGCCGTACTGAACCGGTGAATGGTGGTCGATTGATACACGTCGCCTGGCTCCAGCACGGTCGAGGGGAACGTGGGATGATTGGGCGAATCCGGATAGTGCTGTGTTTCCAGACAGAATCCGTGGTGTTTCGCAAAGCCACCGGTCTCGCTGGAGCCATCCAGAAAGTTGCCGCTGTAAAACTGCACGCCCGGTTCCGTGGAGAAGATCTCCAGCACTCGTCCGGATGAGGGATCGCTGACGCGCGCGACGGGAGCAAGGCCGTCTACCTCCCGATTGACCACGTAACAGTGGTCGTAACCGCCATCCACCTGCGCGATCCGACTGCCGATCGTCTCAGGCTGAAAAAAATTCATAGGCGTGTCGGCGACCGCCAGCAGATCGCCGGTGGGCAACAGACTGTCATTCACCGGCAGATACAGGTTACAGAACAGCTGCAGTTCATGCTGCAGAACGCTGGTGCTGGCCGCGTCGCCGGTCAGGTTCCAGTAACAGTGATTGGTCAGATTCACGACAGTCGTGGCATCCGTGGTGGCTTCGTAATCGACCCTCAGTTCGTTGTCTTCGTTCAGCGTGTAAGTGACTGTCACGTTCAGGCTGCCAGGATAACCTTCTTCCCCATCCGGACTGATGCGTGTGAAGACCACGCTGGCCGAAGATTCATCACTGATCGCTTCTGCGTCCCAGAGCACTCGGGAGAAGCCGCTGGGACCACCGTGCAGGTGGTTCCCACCATCGTTGGACGGGAGGCGATAGATGTTGTCACCCAGTCCAAACACGCTGTTGCCAATGCGATTTCCGTAGCGTCCCACGGTGCAGCCAAAATAACAGCTGTTGGCCAGCCAGTGATCAACCGACGAATGCCCCAATACAATGTCCGCCAGATGCCCTTCACGATCAGGCGTCTTCACGGACACCACTGTGGCACCATAATTAATCAGGGAGACAGTCGTCCCTGCCGAGTTCGTCAGCGTGTACTGCTCGATAGTCTGCCCGTCTTCCGTTTTCCCAAACGTTGCGTGCTGATACTCCATGGTGTCCTCTTCACTTTCCTGAAACGTCGGCAGCAGAGGCTCCCCGCCGGAATTTGACTCCGGGCTTTGCCGTTCGGCAGAATCTGCCGCAGCCGTACCCGCGTCACTGCCAGGCTCGGACGTGCTGTTGCTGCATCCAGCCAGAAAAGCAAGGGCCACCCACAAGCCGCAGGCAGATGTCCTAAACGTACAGCGCCTCATCTCTATCCCCCTGTAACGACCTGCTGCTCAGAGCGAATCGTGTCGGGACGTTCCGTCTGGGTCAAGATCGCGCGTTGAATTCTTCCGATTGCGGACGGCATCACCGATTTTTGAGTCTGACCGACAGTCCGCACGGCAGGATGGCGATGGGAAGGCCGTAGGCAGCCCGAAAAGCCATCTTGGCTGAATCAACGTGTCCTGTTAGGCTGCCTCACGACACGGATGTCATCAACCGGAACCATGAAGAAGTTCTCACTCATAGCGCTGCTGGCCCTCACCCAAACAGGGTGCGAACACGCCCGCAGTTTCATGCAAATGGACAGTAACAGCGGCTCCCCGTTTCTGGGACTGCAGCTGTCCGTTGACGCTGACGATCCGTCATCGCCGGAAATCGCGGACGTGACTCCCACGGCAGGAAGCCCTCAGTCGTGGCTGCGTACGGCCTCCCAATCAGACGGTGAACCGAATTTTGTGCTCACCAGCCAGTCGCGTGTCAGCAACGGCAATCTGAAGTACTCTCTGCCCAAGGTCGATCTCTCCCGCGATGCTGAGACCGCCGCAGAAATCGAAGAGATTCGCCAGCGTTTGTAGGCGCCTGCCACGGGAATTGTCCGTGCAGATTCACCGGCAGCATGAGGCTGTTCAGAGCGCTGCAGAGACCCGCCTGGCCACATAACGACTCAGCCCCCGTCTCACCAGGCATCACCTCTCACACTGGCGAGCGCAGCAAAAAAGCCTCGCAAGTTGACGAGGCTTTCGCAGCGGGCTGTGGCCGGCAACGAGGCGGGCCTGATGGCTATTCGGTGACCAGTTCGCTTTCTGCCGCCGAGAGAATTCGCTTCACACTCATAGTCGTGCGGGTTGTTTCCAATTCACGGAATTGATCTCGTTTGGCTGTCGATTCCTTCTTTTCCCGAGTGACGACCACTTCCCAGCGAACCAGACCAAAGGGGACTTCCTGTGAAACCCAGAAGTGTCCTTCGTTGGTGGAACGCGTGTCATTGCTTTCCATCACAATGCGACCACGCAGGTGTTTGGCGTTGAAAGAAAGATTGGCCGCTTTCGTTTGAGGACTTTCTGAATTGGCAATCACTTCCTGATTGGGATAGTTGATCAGCTGGCTCACCGTGGGGTAGATGCCAAGTGCGTTGGACTTCAGCTTCTGAACGGAAGATTCTCCCGTTCGACGAAAACCGCGGACGATCGGCAGAGTGATGTTTGGCACACCCGCGGCGTCGACCGGCTCAGCGATGATCTTTGATTCAGGAACCAGAACCTTGTAGATGCGAGACCCAATCGGTCCCGGATCGATCCCCGCTTCACCGGCTGTCCCGGTCACGATTTTGATTTCGATCCAGCGGCAGGGCTGGACGACACCATTGAACTCCGCATCTTCTTTGCCGACCGATTTGATGCTCATTTCGCGAGCCTTCACGATCGTCTCTTTGCCTTCCGCGATGTCCGGACGGATGGTCGTCAGCTCGACAGTGCCTTCGTACTCGACGCCCGTTTTATCGTCCGGCACAAAAAACATCAGGCCCTGAGCGTGCAGGCCAGGGCTGAAGAGTGTGATCAGGCAGATGGCGGAGAAAATCGAACGCATCATGTGGTCTGGTCGTCAGAGTAGTGGCGAAACGGCGTGAGCCCACAAAACAGGAGCACACCGTGAATATCGAACCGGCGCGGCATCGATCCTTGCCGAACACCACGGGAAATTCGTATTCCCCATAGTGTGCCCACCGGTCCTGCAGATAAGCAAGGGCAAAGCGACACTCACCGGCGGATTCGGCCGGTGGGCCGCGACGATTCGACGGGTTTCTCAGGTGGAAGGGGCCGCTAATCGCCAGAGGCATCGATTTTCAGGTGAATTGCACGGTACTCAATCTGACCGCGATCGCCTTCCAGACCGATCGGACCGGCGGCCGGCACGGAGAATTCCGCCTCCAGAACCTCGCCGTTGCACGTGCAGTGAGCCGTCTGCCCCCGAACGATGATGACCAGCTCATTCCACTGCGAAGCGCGAAACTCCGCCAGGTCTTTGTAGGGCCCGGCGAGCGCATAGTCTCGACACTGCAGCTGTTTGCCGCGAATGAACACGCCACTGTCGGCATTGGGCAAAGCGCGAAACTGGAGTTTCAAAGTGAAGTCCTGATCAAATTCCTGCGTGGTCCACAACTGCTCAATGCGACGACCTTCGGGAGGCGACAGCACCACCAGCGAACCGCCAAGGGCTGCGAATCGCCCGTTGGGCGTAACCGTCAGACCGTCGAACGCCACATCCTCTTCAATGAGCGGCCAGGGCGGTGCCTGCGGATTGTTCTTCTGCCAGCGGGCTCGGGACTTGCGCATCGCTTCCGGCGTAGTTCGAAATCCCCAACCAGTCAGATCCCGGCCATTGAACAATGACTGAAAACCGTCCGATACTTTCGTCGCGGTGGACTCTTCTTCCAGAACTCCGGCTGTCACCAGCTGGGGTCGCAGGGCCTGAGCCCATTTGGCATAGCCCGCATTGTTGGGGTGCAGCAGATCGGGAAACTCTTCCTTTTTTGCATCGCCCTGCTTATCGGCAAACAGCGTCCACGTGTCCAGAATCCGTACCTGCGGGTAGGTGCGAGGCAGGGTGGCGCACAGCGCGTTGATCGCTTTGATTTCTGTCGCGGGCCGCTTCCTGGAGGCCGAACTGGGAAACACGTTGCAATAGATGATCGGCATGTCCGGATCGGCCTTGTGCAGGCGGTCGACAATCAGCCGAATGTTCTCTGCGATCACGGTTGGTGCGGCCCCCTCCTCCAGATCGTTCGTCCCCATCAGCATCACAACCGCTTTGGGCTGCAACGCGAGCACGTCCTGCTCGATGCGAATCAACATTCCCCGCGTGGTGTCGCCGCTGATACCACGATTGGCGAGAGTCAATTCGGGAAAGTGATTCTTAAAGTCGTTCCCCCAACCCTGAGTGATGCTGTCACCGAAGAAGACCACACTGCCCGTTTGCTGCGGCGCCTGCCTGGCAAATTCAGAGCGTCGGCGTTTCCACAGGTTACGAAACCAATCGTAGCGACGAACTGGACCAGCGCCCGGGAGACCCTCATCCGAATCAGGCAGAGTCAGCTCAGTGTCATCGCTGTCCTGAGCGTGTCCTGTCACAGGGACCACGCCGGTTGCCGACAGAATCAGGAACATCAGCCACGCGCATTTTCGAAGTTTCATCGTGTCACAGCTTCAAAACAAAACCACAGGAATCGTGCCGAACCACAGGGGCCAGGATCACCAGCCCATCGCCATATTGGTTTCAATGACGCGCTGAGCCTCATGCAGATCGGCGCCCGTATCCAGCATGTACAGACGGATGGCGTGGAGCTTGTCGCCTGAAGCACGGGTCAGACAGTCACGAGCGACATCGCAGGGCTCCGCTTTCCCCGTGAGTCCCAGCAGGCGTTTGCTGATGACCCACAGGTCGCGAGGCCGGCGTGTGATCCTCAGAATCTTTTCTTCCGGATAGTGCACCTGAGCGATGTGCTCTGCCTGCTCCTGGCTGTTCGCCCAGCCCACCATAATGTGGGACTCTGTTTCAATTTCGTAAAGAGCCATGGATTCATTCCCAGCTGGCAATTGAAGACGGCCGCGGCCTGCGAGGTGGGATCATAGAAAGTTGCCCGGCACATCAACACCGGTCAGATCTGCGACTGCCCAGGAAAAAGTCCGATTTTGGCGACTACTTTCCGCGAAGCGTCGGTTTATTCCGGCATCGGCCACCGGGCGTACCGCCTGAGACAGGTCAAATCAGCAGACAATCCCATCTCACAACGAATCAGATTCCGCTGGTTCTGAAACCAATTCGCCGTTCCAACTGGATTCGCAAACGTTTGCGGCGGAATTTCACAGGAGTTGACACGTGAAAAGAATTGCCTTTTCCACTCTCGCTCTGGCCCTGGTGGCTGGAACCTCTCACGCTCAGCCTCCCGGCGGTGGCGGACGTCAGTCTGCCGGTGCCCAGGACATGGTCGACCGCATGCTGAGCTTTGACGAGGACGATGACGGAAAACTCAGCAAATCCGAAGTCCCTGAGCGTCTGCAGGGCATGTTTTCTCGCGCCGACAAAGACGACGATGGCTTCCTGACCAAAGACGAGATCTCCGCTGACCTGGGCAGCCGCAGCGGTCGCGGCGGTGGTGCCGGACGTGGTGAGGGAGGCGCAGGCCGCGGTCCCGGTGGAGGACGTGGCGAAGGCGGAGCAGGGCGAGGTTCCGGCGCAGGCCGTGGAGAAGGTGGACCAGGCGGCGGTCGTGGGGGCTTTGGCGGACAGGGGGGAGGTCGAGGCGGCTTCGGCGGCCCTGGGGGACAGGGCGGCGGCCGAGGGGGATTTGGCGGACAGGGTGGACAGGGCGGCGGACGCGGTGGCTTCGGCCAGCGTGGCGGATTGCCTCCCAACCCACTGATGATGGCCCTGGACAAAGACGAAGACGGCATTCTGTCCGCCGAAGAAATCAGCAATGCCATCGTGGCACTGAAGAAACTCGACAAGGACGGCAACGGCAAACTGGACGAAGAAGAACTGCGACCCGCACCACCAGAAGGTGGTCGAGGTGCTCGCGAGGGCGGTCGCGGTGGAATCGGAGGTCCTGGAGGCGCCGGCGGTGGACCAGGCGGTCCTGGTGGACAGGGCCCCGGCGGACCAGGCGGCGCGGGTGGCCGTGGTCAGGGCGGCAGCCCGGTTGAGTTTCTGCTGGAACGATTTGACAAGAACAAAGACGGCAAGCTTTCCGGTGACGAAATTCCCGAACGCATGCAGGATCGTCTGACAGATCTGGACAAGAATGAAGACAAGGCCATCGACCGTTCAGAACTCGAAGCCATGATGGAGCAGTTTGGCAATCGTGGTGGTCGAGGTCAGGGTGGCCCCGGAGGCGGTCGCGGCTTCGGCGGTCGTGGACCGGGTGGTCAGGGCGGCGGTGAGCGTCGACGTCCCCCCATCGACGACTAAACCAGCCTCGCATTTCTGTAATCCAGAAGACCGAAGTTCGCTTCACAGCGGACCTCGGTCTTCTTCGTAATACCCACACACACTTCGCACAGTTCATCTGCTGTCGTCATTTCGCTTTGCGTTTAACGGAGGCCCCATGAGCATTCGAAATCTCATCATCCCTTTTCTCTGCACGAGCCTCGCGGCGACCACGTCCGCGTCAGACTGGTCGCGATTTCGAGGTCCCAATGGCAGCGGTGTCAGCCCCGATGCCAGCCCCACCCCCACGCAGTGGGCAGAGGACAGCGACAACGTGAAATGGAAGGCCGCCATACCCGGTCCCGGTCTGTCCAGCCCGATTGTTATCGGTGACAAAGTCGTGGTGACCTGCTGGTCCGGGTACGCCACATCGTCATCCCCCGATGGCAGCATCGACGACCTGAAACGCAACGTCGTCTGCCTGGAACGAAGTACGGGACAAACGCTCTGGTCGGCCACCATTGACTCGGTCCTTCCCGAGACGGAATACCGTGGAATGTTTGCCGAGAACGGATATGCGTCGCACACTCCCGCCACCGATGGCGAACGGGTGTTTGTATTCTTTGGCAAAACCGGAGTGCTGGCCTTTGACCTGTCCGACGGCAAACAACTGTGGCAGACCAGTGTCGGCACCAATGATGAACGCCGTGGCTGGGGGACCGCATCGAGTCCCATCTATCACGACGGCCTGGTGATTGTGCCGGCCTTCATCGAAAGCGACTCTCTGGTGGCACTCAATGCCAACAGCGGAGAAGTCGTGTGGGAACAGAAGGCACCAGGCTACACCAGCAACTGGAGCACCCCCATTCTCGTCGACGGTCCGGATCGCACCGAACTGGTCATAGCTGTTCCCGGAGAGGTCTGGGGCATTAACCCCAAATCCGGCAAGCTGTACTGGTACTGCGAGGTCCCCGGCAGTGATTCTGCACGGGCGAGCGTTGTGGCCGCAGACGGCATGATTCTGGCGATGGCCGGTGGTCGCGGAGCCAGCACTTCTGTGGCCATCGCCCCTGGAGGCAAAGGGGCCGTGGAGCCAGAGTGGACTGGTCGAGACGTCAGCAGCATCGCTTCGCCCATCGTGCACAACGGTCGCATGTACGTGATCAACAACAAGGTTGTCACCAGTGTCGACCTGAAAACCGGACGACGCATCTCACAGACGCGGATGAAGTCGACGGCCTCGAGCCCCGCGGCAGAATCTGAGAATTCCGGGCGGGGTGGACGCGGCGGTTATGGCGGCGGACGCGGTGGTCAGGATTACTCCTCACCTGTCATCGCCGGCAACCACCTGTACTACGCCTCCCGCAATGGCGAAGTGTTTGTCTTTGAACTGGCTGAGGAAATCACGCAGGTGGGCTCCAACGCGTTTGCCTCAGATCGCACGGACTTTAGTGCGACTCCGGCGATTGCTGATGGTGCCATTTTCCTGCGTTCGTCAAAGGCCGTTTACTGTATTGCTGACTGAACGAACACTGGCCGTCTTTCCTTTTGACGGCCGAAGAGCGTTCTGCGACTGAGTGCCGTCAGCCGGGCTGACGGCACTTTTTTTATGCCCGCGAATCACCGGCATTCGGCAGACGAACACCACGACCGGCAAGTCGCTGCAGGCCCAGACGAAAGATCACCCACAAAGCCAGCACGGCCTCTTTCCAGTTGATCTTGGTCACCCCATAACGGCGGTCGGCGAACAGGATCGGTGTCTCCCCAAATCGGCAGCCCACGCGCCGACAGCGATAAAGTACTTCTTCATAGAACGCGTAGCCGGTGGCCAGCATCTGATCCCAGTCCACCTCCGCCAGTCTGGCCACACGGTAGCAGCGAAAGCTTCCGCTGTTGTCCCGTGTCTTCAGCCCCAGCAGCAGCCGAGCGTAAGTGTTGATACAGAAGCTCATTAGCCGCCGCTTCCACGTCCAGTCTGTGACGCCTCCCCCTTCAACGTAACGAGAGCCGATCACCACGTCACACTCATCGGACATTTGCAGCAGATCGGGCACGCTGTTGGGATCATGGCTGAAGTCCGCATCCATATTGATGAGTCGATCGTAGCGGTGTTCAATCGCATACCGGAACGCGGCCAGATTCGCCCGTCCCAGCCCTTCTTTTTGGGGTCGGGACAGCAGCTTCACGTGATCGTCGTCGGCGGCAAATTCTTCCACCAGCTGACCGGTCCCATCCGGGGAGCTGTCATCCACAATCACAATATCTGCCTGAGGCACCACACGGCGCAGCTGCGGAATCAGCAGACGAATGTTGTCCACCTCGTTGTAGGTGCAGATTGTGATCAGTGTGCGACTCATGAATGAGCAGGGCGGGAATCAGTCGGGGAGAAACGGCGGGGTTAGGTGGACCGTGCGGGGGGACGCAGCAGCCCGCATTCTTCCAGCTTTTGCTGCAGCCTCAAAGATGAGACCCCCAGCTGCTGCTGAAACGAGAGCAGTTCACCCCAGTATTGAGGATCAGGAGAGTCAGACATGCGTTCCTGGCGTCGAATCGCACGGATGAGCAGATTTTTGGGTGTGTGCTCGGTTTCGATAAACTCCATCACAGTGGTCCGATAGCCAATGCACTCCAGCAAACGAGCGCGGATGGAATCGGTCGCCAGCGAGGCGAAACGTTCGTGAATAATGCCATCTCGAGAGAGCACGGGCAGACGATCCGTGGTCAGCTGACCGGCCAGTTCATGCTGGCAGCAGGGCACGGCCAGAATAGCCTTCGCCTGCCATCCGGCGGCGACAGCAATCGCGTCATCAGTGGCCGTATCGCACGCATGCAGCGAAATGGACACGTCGACAGGACCTTCCGGCTGGTATCCGGCAATATCACCGACTTCAAACTTCAGTCCGGTCAGTCCCAGCCGATCACTGATGCCCCGGCAGGTGGCAATAACGTCATCTCGTCGATCCAGTCCCACAATGGTGGCTGGATGACGCAGAATCTCAGACAGCAGATAGTGAGTGGCGAATGTCAGGTAACTCTTGCCACAGCCAAAATCAACGACGCGAATTCGCTGACCGGCTGGAATCGCGAGCTGTCGGATAACGTCGCGAATGAACTCGGCAAAACGATTGATCTGCCGAAACTTCTTCCGATGCTGATCCCGCACGCGACCGCCTGATGACATGATGCCGGTTTCCACGAGAAACGGCACGGCTCGGTCATCGGGAATGAGATACTCCCGGCGACGATTGTGGGTCGTCTCGACCGTAGCTGCTGTCGACAGGGCTTTCCTCTGCAGGCGGCAGACACCTTTGCGAGTGTGTCGTGCGACGATTTCTTCCGTTTCCGTTTCCAGTCTCAGGTCAAGGTAGGGGTTGAGAAGCAGAGCGGGCAGCTCCTGCTCCGCCTGCTGCAGACTCAGGTTTCGATGATGGTCCTGATTGGCCCGCCGCGTTGTCAGCTGCACGTGCCACTGACCGGAAATCTCCACCGGGCGAACATCAACGCGCGAAGGCGTATCATCCGATCGTCGGGCCGGCTTACTGAAAACCGCCTTCCGCAGGATCTGGCGACGCAGCGCATCCTGCAGCAGCGTATGCAGTTCGGTTGAGTCGGACGCCATGTTTCTTAATCGCGGGTCAGTAGATATACTCAGAAGCCACGGGAATAATCGCGGTGCCGTGCCGGACGGTCGCTTTTCGGTCGCCAGTCGGCCCGCTTATCGGCCGTGTCAGAAACCAGAATGTCGTAGCGTGGCCAAAGGTGTGTCACGTTTTGTGCCGATCGAACACGTGGCTTGAACGGTGACTTTTCCTGACAACACCTCTGACAACAACGCTCTGTCATGACTGCAGGGTCGTTGAGGCCCAGCGGGTCTCGTCAGACAGACCGGACACCGATCACCCCATCCCGGCAACACTCACCCAGCAAACGGCTGATCGCCCACTGAACGGGCCGTCATCCTGTCGAATTTCCTACGAGAATGAATCGAATGGCGCTGAATAAGAAGCAAAAGAAACAGATCGACGCTTTGAAAAACAAAATCCAGAAAGCTCAGCAGCTGCTGAACGCGGCAAAGAATCAGCCGGATGACCCTCAGGAGGTTCCCCGTCTGGAAGCAGAAATTGCCGGTTATCAGGCAAACATCGAGAAGATCAAAAGCGAGTAGACAGCGTCGTGCCGCCAATTTCCGAATCTGAGGGCCAGTCATCGCCCCCGACTGTCATTGTGGTCCATCCCAAAGAACGACGCAGCAAATGCTCCGTCGAGCCGCTGCGGCCACGTGACGACTTTCTGTTTTACACCTTTCCGGATCCGGTGACGCACCCGCTTGATGGGTACGTCCGTCTGGGACTGGGTGGTGAGGTCCTGACGGCAGCTGACGCAGACCGAGGGCTGTTTATACTGGACGGTACCTGGAAGCTGGCCGCTCGCATGGAACCGACCTTCGCCGACATCCCCATCAGGACACTTCCTCCCGTTCAGACGGCCTATCCGCGTGTGTCCAAGGTCTTTGATGATCCGACCGGTGGCCTGGCAACTGTCGAAGCGGTCTATGCAGCACTGAGGATTATGGGGCGGAATGTGGATGGCGTACTGGATGACTACCACTGGAAGAACGAGTTTCTCGAACTCAACGACTGGTAAAGGGAACCTGGCGAAAACGAAAACTCCGCGACCTGCTAATGGGGCTGATCGTCAGGGCAGGCCCGGATCGTCGCGAAAGTGGGGCGTTTCGCCGTTTTCAGTTTTGTAAAACCGCGTCAGGTCGATGCCGCCTTTCTGCTCCAGTTCGATAATCTTGAGTCGCTGCTCGATTTTGGCGAGTCGCTGCTCCAGAAATCCGGGCAGCGTTTCGTCAAAAGCTTTTGTGGACAGGGGCACGCTCGGGTAGGCGAGCTGTCGCTGCAGAGCGGCGAAAAAGTACAGCGGATCACGGCCAATATTGGCCTTCGCAATGCGCCCCTCCTGAGCGCCAAACAGCGGCTCTGGTTCGTCTGCGGCTGACTGGCCCGTCTTCTTTTCGCGCAGCTGGCGAAAGTGGCCGGATTGCCGAAACACAAGCTCCGACAGTTCGAACGCTCCCAGCTCAGTTCGCAGGCTGCGGATCCACTTCTGCCAGCGGTCAGTGAACAGGGGGTCCTGGGACATCGCCGCCAGGCCCCTGTCGTATCCCAGACGATTGCGGGCGATGCACTCAAACTGATAGACAAACACGCCCGCCATGGTCGGCTCGCCAGCCCGGTACTTCGCTTCCCGCTCCAGAATTTCCAGGCCGGTGATCTGATCAAACCGGGACACATCCTCTTCGGCCTGCCCAATCACAAACGCCTGGAACGGAGTGAAGTAGTGCGACAGGCGTGACATAGCATCGCTGATTCGGCCCGTATGCAGGATCTCGGCCCGCATAAAATCAATGGCCATTGGCAGCTGTGTGGTGCTGAGGATTTCCTCGTGAATCGTCTTCAGGATTTCCTGAGACGGCACACTTTCCTGCAGCCGTTCACGATAGACGCGAAAGAAGTACTCCTGTTCAATGTACTCTTCGCGAGGCATCGGGCTCGCGCTCATGGCGACCTCAACTGTCCTGAATCGTTTTGATCAGCATCTCGCGGACTTCTTTGGGATCTGCCCCGCCCACCTGCTTCATCACCATGCCCATCATCGGTCCGATCGCCTGCAGCCGGCCCTCCCGTACATCCGCGACGGCTTTGGGCTGGGCCGCGATGGCCGCTTCGATGGCCGTCTGCATGGCGCCGGTGTCTCTTACGATTTCGCGTTCGCCGGCCAGTCGACCGACCAGATCAGTTGTCAGTTCCTGACCGTCATCAGCGGCCTGCAGCAGCAGGGAATAAATCTCCCGCGCACTTTTGTTCGTGATCCGCTCTTCGGAAATTGCCGTCAGCAACTGCCCCAGAATTTCCGCCGTCACGAGAAAACCGGACACACCGATTTCCCGGGCATTCAGTTCCCGCAGCACCTCCTGCGTCACCCAGTTGGC
>JANSXP010000024.1:0-32500 GCA_024742875.1 Planctomycetaceae bacterium
ACGGTCAGAAGCTCGAAGGCCCCGTCAATCACCAGATCGTTTTCATGCGTGTTCCGGACGATGGAGCCGCTTCACTGGTGGCCGGTGTCACCAATTTGTTCAAGCTGGCCGAAGGCGCCACACAGGGCGCGATCACGGTGGAAAATGAAACCCACGAAGGCGTGGCACTGACCGCCATGCGACTGCCACCGCAGGTTCCCATGTCACCGTGTGTGGGCGTCGAAGGCGATCTGTTTGTCTTCAGTACGTCTCCCGAAATGGCGAAGCGCTGTGTATCACTGCTGAAGAACCCTTCAGCAGAATCCAAATTTGACGACCCTCGTGTTGCCAAAGCTCTGTCCAACCTGCCGAAGGCCGAAGATGCGCTGATCTTCTTTGACGGCGTGGCGCTGCAGCAGCAGCTCAATGGCATTGTGGCCTTCATCCGTGGCGTTGGTGCCAACGATGATGACGCACTGCGGGCCGCTTCACTGATTGAAGCCATCTTCTCCGAAATTCAGTACTGCGAATACGAAGTCACTGTGGAGTACACAGAAGGCTATCGCAATCTGACGGCCGCTTACGGCAAGCGTGACGCCAATGCGGCCAACACGGTCGTGGGCAAAATGATGGGCGGTCAGGAAACATTCGCTGACTGGAAAAAATGGGTGCCAGCGGACGCCAGTGGATTCTCGCTCAACAGCGGTGCCAGTCTGCATCCTCTGTACGAATGGATCACCACCAAAGTGCCCGAGATGTTCCCGGAAAGCAAGCAGGGCTTCGATCAGTTTGCCGCCATTCAGGAACAGTACGACATCTACCTCGACGCGGACTTCCTGCAGGGCTTCAGTGGCGAAAACGTGTCCATCACACTGCCGGGGCCTCAGACGCCGTTTGGCAAATCTGCCAAGTCTGTGGCCTTCATGAAGTGTGACAAGCCGGAACGCATCAACGAACTGATCGAACGCGGTCTGGACATTGTGATGCAGATTCCTCAGGTCCAGCAGCAGGGCATTCAGGTGGTTGATGCCGACCTGGAAGGCTTCAAGCAGGTCAAAGCTAACTTCTTCATGATGATGGGTGGACTGACGCCTGTGTTCGGCATGAACGACGGCTGGATGGCCATTGGCTCTCATGCAGATGCCGTGCAGACCGTGATGATGACCAAAGGCGGCGAAGCGCCCACGTTTGCGGACTCCGACGCGTTTGCCAAATTCGGTCTGGCCGTAGACGGCCCGGTCTACAACATCAGCTACGCCAACACGGGTGAGAACATCCGCCAGGCGGCCGCCGCCATGCAGCAGATGGGCGCTATGGCTCCTATGCTCATGATGAGCATGCCGCAGAACGGCAACGGTCCCGACATGAAGCCGATGCAGGACATTCTGGGTCTGCTGCCCAGCGTGGGACGCATCATCGGCAAAATGGACTTCATTGAAGGACAGCTAAACGTGTGTCAGCCTGGTGATTCGGAAGACACCTACGTGCGTCACGGCGTGACCACGATTCGTCCGCCCGAAGGCACTCGCTAGATCGTGCACATCTGTTCGGGTGACGGAACAGATTTTTCACTGAACGCAAGCAGCCCAGGCTCACCGCCTGGGCTGCTTTTTTTGGGCGCGGTCGGAACTGCTACAACCGTTAAAGTCGAAGTATCGCCACGACTGGGCGTGTTTTTGTGATCCCTTACGCCGGCCGTGCGTTCCCATAGAGGAATCCGGTCAGGGATGACTCAATAATCGACCCTTCTTCAGCGACGGACAGATCCGTGGAACAATTCATTGAAGGCTGCCTTTCCTGGCCCGCTTTGCCGGCCACAACGCTGCTGGCCTGCGTTGTTTTGTACTGGGTGCTGGCGCTGCTGGGGGCCGTTGACCTGGATTTTCTGAGCATCGATCTGGACTTCGATATGGACGTGGAGGTCGGCGGTGATGTGTCGGTGCTGCAGGTCGGCTTTGTGCCGGTCAAATGGCTCAACATTGGCAGCGTACCCACGATGCTGTGGGTTTCGATTTTTTCGCTGTCAGGCTGGTTCATTGGTCGGATCTGGGGTTCACCGGAACCGCATCCTCACTTCGAATGGACGAGCGACACTGTGGCCATCATTCGTGATTTCGGCGTCGCCGCGTTTGTGACCAAAGCGGCCACTCAGCCGCTGCGGGGAAGATTTGAGCCGGAAGAGCCCAATCGCGCTGAAGATCTGCTGGGACGCATCTGCCAGGTCACCACCAGCGAAGTGACATCGACGTTTGGTGAAGCTGAACTGCCAACGGACGGAGCGCCACTGAAGCTGAAAGTTCGCAGCCGTGATGCGGCCATCGGCAGGGGAGACTCCGTGCTGATCGTGGATTTTCAGGCAGAAGGGAATCTGTATTTTGTGACTCCCTTTGATGCGCCCGATCTGTCTTAGCCAATTGAGCAATGCCCGTCCGGTGCCGGACGGCGACCATGGAACGTGCCTGAACGCGTCCTTCTGTTGAACGTGCCCTTCTGTTTTTCCTTCGCCCTGATCATCGTCAGGGCGAATGCTACTGGAGCAACCTATGAATATTCCCATCACCTTTGCGTGGACGACGGAAGAGGCCATCGCGACGGCCGTGTTTATCGGGCTGGTGGCCGTCATCGCGCTGGCGGCCGGATTTGTGTTTTCCAAGTTCTACCGCAAGCCCGGGCCGGAAGAGGCCATTGTGCGGACCTGTGTGAAGGGCCTGTCGGTGGTCACCGGACGCGGCATGATGGTTGTGCCTTTGATTCAGGAAGCCCACGTGATGGATTTGTCCGTGAAGCGGATTCTGATTTCGCGAGACGGCGAAGATGGCCTGATCTGCCAGGACAACATGCGGGCCGACATCAAAGTCACGTTCTTCGTCCGCGTCAACAATCAGGTGAACGACATTAAGACGGTGGCTGAGACCATCGGGCCACGGCGTGCGTCCACTCAGGACAAACTGGAAGAACTGTTTGAGGCCAAGTTCTCAGAGGCCCTCAAAACGGTGGGCAAGAATTTTGAGTTTGTGCAGCTGTATACCGAACGCGATCAGTTCAAGGAGCAGATCCTGAAGGTGATCGGCACCGACCTGAACGGCTATGTGCTGGACGACTGCGCGATTGACTATCTGGAACAAACGCCCCTGGAACGACTGAGCCCCACCAACATTCTGGATGCAGAAGGCATCAAGAAAATCACCGAGCTGACATCGGCTGAACGCGTGAAGGAAAACTACTTCACCCGTGAGAAAGAAAAGACGCTCAAAAAGCAGGACGTGGAAGCCCAGGAGGCCATTCTGGAACTGGAAAAGCAGCGGGTCGAAGCGGTCGAAAAGCAGCAGCGTGAAATTGCCGCCATTGCCGCCCGCGAGCAGGCGGAAGCCTCGAAGATCTCAGAAGAGGAGCGGTTGAAGGCGGAGGCCGCCCGCATCCGCACTGAAGAAGAACTGCAGGTTCAGGAGGAGAACAAGCAGCGACAGGTGCTGGTGGCCCAGCGCAACAAAGAGCGTACCGATGCGGTGGAAGTGGAACGCGTGTCGCGTGACCGTGAACTGGAAGTCACTGAGCGGGAGCGCATCGTGGGGCTGGCGGAGATTGAAAAAGAAAAAGTCATTGAAGTTGAACGCAAGAACATTCAGGAAGTGATTCGCGAGCGTGTGACTGTCGAACGCGACGTCGTGGAAGAGCAGGAGAAAATTCGCAATACCGAAGCGTTCATGAATGCCGACCGCGAAAAGCAGGTGGCCGTAACTTTGGCTGAGAAGTCGGCCGAAGAATCCATGGTGAAGGAAGTCAAAGCGGCGGAAGCCGCCAAGACGGCCGCGGAACTCAAAGCTGAGCAGTTGCTGATCGAAGCCGAAGCCCGCCGCGGAGCGGCCGAGAAGCAGACGGAAGCCACCAAGATGCTGGCGGAAGCGAAGTCGGCCGATCACGCGGCTGTGGGGTTGGGTGAGGCCGAGGTGCTGGTGGCCAAAGCCGACGCCACAAAGAAAACAGGCACGGCAGAAGCCGAAGTGCTGAAGATGAAGTTCGCCGCCGAAGCGAACGGCATTCAGGAGAAGGCCGAAGCTATGAAGCTGTTCGACAGCGTCGGCCGCGAGCACGAAGAATTCAAACTGCAGCTGAACAAAGAAAAGGAAATCGAAATCGCGGCCATCCAGACGCAGAAGGAAATTGCGGAAGCTCAGGCTGGCATCGTGTCCGAAGCGTTGAAGACGGCTCGTATCGACATCGTCGGTGGCGAAAGCACGTTCTTCGATCAGATTGTCGGCTCTGTGAAGGCCGGTAAGGCGGTCGATCGATTCGTGCACAACAGCCAGACGGTGACCGACGTCAAGCAGACATTCTTCAACGGTGATCCGGAGTATTTTGCCGGCAAACTGATGAAGTTTGGGCAGCAGTTCAACATGAGTTTTGACGACGTGAAGGATTTGTCCGTGGCGGCCGTGCTGGGCCGAATGCTGATGAAGGCCGACAACGACGAAGCCCGCTCAGAGCTGACCCGCATGCTGGAGTCTGTGGCCGGCTCGCCCATGGCCAACCGGAAAATCTCGGCCGTCGCCGGGCAGCTGGGCAAGTCCGCCGACGCCTCGTGATGCACAGCAGCGTCGTCATTCCTGCCATGGTTGGACCTTGAGCGTGGCAGGCGGGCGACCCCATGCGGTGTGCTGCGGTGCGTTCCGTGCGGCTTGATGCCGACCGGTAACGCACGACAGGTTCCTTTGTCTCACCAGAGCCACGGTGCTTTGCCCTCATGTCTGAAACCACAGAAAACGATCAGGAAACGTCGGTTCCGGACGTCGGTCTGGAAAGCAGCACTTACGAGATCATTCGTAATCGGCTGCTCTCCAGCGGACGGGAGCTGAAGTCCCGTCTCGACAGCCTGAACGAGGCCCGCAAGGCGGCGTTCGGCTCGATTGAGACGGCTCTGCTCAGCACCGAACGCATCACCACCGATCACAACTGCATCCCGCAGGACATGGTGGCGGTCGGGAACCGCTTTGTCTTTGGCTACAACATTCACTTCGGGTTGAAGTCAGAAACCGATCTGGAAGACGTGTTCTCCGTCTACAGTTTTGAAGATCGCGCGCTGCATGCTCAGGACGTGGATCTGCTCCGCAGTGAGGGCTTTGAGCGAGACTTCAAGGAGCTGTTTCGCTACTACAAGAACGCTGAGTTTTCCCGCTTCGCGCAGCGGGGCGTGCACCTGTTCATGGTGTTTCGGGTGGGCCGCACGTCCTCGGAGGTGAAGGTCTTCAAATGGATTCTGCAACCCGGTGCTGACCAGCCGCTGCAGTATGTGGACAATCGCAGCGAGCACGAATTCCGCTATCCGCCGCAGCACGATTTTGAGTGGGTTCGCTCCACGCGCGACGATCATCACTACGGCGAACATCCGCATGTCTCCATCAAAGATCGCGTCTTTGTGGAGACCGTGGGTGGCGACCTGACCATCAAAATTGAAAACAACACGGCCACTGGCGAAGGCATTTACGCCGAGCCGGTCGACAATCCCGATCAGACACTGGACGACGCCGAGATTCTGTATGCGATTGTGGGCAACACCATTCTGTTGCGCATGCGTCCCTATCAGGAGAAGGAGTACCGGCATTTTGTCTACAACGAAAAGCTGCAGCGGGCGATGCGGCTGGATTCTGTGGCGGATGCCTGCATTCTGCTGCCCGATGATCACGGACTGATTTTCTCAAACGGCTATTACCTGCAGGACGGCGAGTACAAAACGTTCGATCACAATCTGTCCGGGATGCTGTTTGAACGAACGATAGCTGCGCCCAACGGCGAGGACTTTCTGTATGTGTTCTACAATCAGGACAGCAGCACGTACGTTTTGCTGCATTACAACCTGATTGAGCAGAAGGTCAGCACGCCACTGATTTGTAACGGCTGGACGTTCTTTGAGGCGGGCGAGCTGCTGTGTTTCAAAACGCAGGGGGACGCGCAGAAACATCACGCGATTCAGCTGTGGCAAACGCCGTATGTCGGGGCCGACTATGTCGCCCCCGTGCAGAATGACTCTTACCTGCACCGCATTGGCAACAAGGACATTGTCCGTGGCATGGCCGAGTGCCACGAAGTCCTCAAGCTGATCAATAAGGAGGATTCCTACGCCAACCTGTACACGGATCTGGTCAAACAAAGTGGTGACATTGTTGATTCGTATTTCTGGCTGACGTCCGATGAGACATTTCAGCTGGCGGAATCGCTGCTGGAAGTCAAAGCCGCCGCATCTGCGGCCGTCGATGAGTTCGACAAAGTGGTGCGTGTCCGTCGCAGTACACTCGAGCAGACGCAGGCCGCCGAACAGCAGGTCCGCAGTATTCTGGGACAGATTCGCAATCGTCGCTTTGAAGGGATTGAAGAGTTTGTCGCCACTTTGGCCGAGTTGCGGAGTATCCGTGGCAACATCATCTCTTTGCAGGAACTGCGGTATGTTGACGCGGAACTGGTCGCCTCGCTGGAAGCCGATGTGGGGGAGCAGACGGACAAGCTCTCACAAAAATGCGTGAAGTTTCTGCTGCAGCCGGAATCCCTGCAGCCTTATGAGGCGCGGGTGGCCGCTCAGCAGGGGCGCATTGAGGGACTGACGCGCGAAGCGGACGCCAGACAGCTGGAAGAAGACATCGGCAGCAGCGCGGCCGATCTGGAAATGCTGATTGAAATTGTCAGCAATCTGAAGATCGATGATGCCACCCATCGCACGACGATCATTGATAACGTCTCCACCATCTTCTCCACCATCAATACGGCTCGCGCGGTGCTGAAGAAGAAACGCCGGGAGCTGGCGTCGGTGGAGGGCGTGGCGGAATTCAACTCGCAGATGAAGCTGCTCAATCAGGGGGTGGTTAACTATCTGGATCTGTGCGACGCGCCGGAGAAGTGCGATGAGTTTCTGACAAAGCTGATGGTGCAGCTGGAGGAACTGGAGGGCCGATTCGCGGAGTTTGATGACTTCCTGCTGCAGCTGACCGAAAAACGAGAGGAAGTCTACAACGCTTTTGAGTCTCGCAAGCTGCAGCTGGTGGAGGCGCGCAACAAACGGGCGACGTCGCTGGTTGCGGCCGCCGATCGTGTGCTCAAGGGGATTGCCTCGCGTCTGCAGAGTTTTGAGTCCGTTAATGACATTAACGGATACTTTGCCTCCGATCTGATGATCGAAAAGGTGCGGGACATCGTGGAGCAGCTGAAAGCGCTCGACGATTCTGTGCGCGTGGATGAGATTCAAAGCCGCCTGAAAACGGTACGCGAAGATGCCGTGCGGCAGCTGAAGGATCGGCAGGAACTGTTTGTCGACGGAGAAAACGCGGTCCGCTTTGGCCAGCACGTGTTTTCCGTCAACACGCAGCCGCTGGATCTGACGACCGTGCTGCGAGATGACGAATTGAATCTTCATCTGACGGGCACCAGTTTCTTTGAGCCCATTGTGTGGGGCGATCACAGCGGTGCGGTGGGACTGACGGGGCTGGATGATCCTGTCCTGTTCCGTCAGTTGCTTAATCAGGAGGTGGTTTCCGAAAACGCAAAGGTGTACCGCGCGGAATTTCTGGCCTGGCAGATCCTGCTGGCCGCAGACGAACAGTCATCGTCAGAGGCCGTCTCCTGTGACGAACTGCTCGCGCTGGAAGACGGACAGCTTCTGGCCTTTGTGCAGCGTTTCATGGGACCTCGCTATGCCGAAGGCTACACCAAAGGCGTGCACGATGTGGACGCCGTCCAGCTGCTGCGCCCGCTGTTGAGCATGCAGCAGAGTGTGGGGCTGCTGCGATTCAGCAGTGAGGCGCGGGCTCAGGCGATGCTGTGCTGGCATCTGCTGCCCGAAGATCAGCGGGCCGTTTTGCAACCGCGATTGAAGGGCGCCGGTCAGATCGAAAAAGCGTTTGGCGTGCTGTCGGCTCGACACGCTTATGTGTCCGAGCTGCACACACTGCTGGCTGACTTTGGGCCGGCATTTGGCTGGGAAGACTCGGTTGTCACCGCCGCAGCCGCGGAATATCTGTACCAGGAACTGTCTGCCGAGGCAAAGTTTCTGCTGAGCGAATCGGCCAGTGGGCTGCTGACCGGATTTCGTGAGCACCTGAAACGCGGTTCGTTCACGCGGGCCTTCCAGCAGTCGGTGAAAGCTGTGGCGGAAGATCCCCGCAGCTGCTTTGTGCTGCTGCGGCACTGGCTGCAGGCCTATGTGACGGGCAGTGAGAGTGTTGATGAGATCGCCGCCGATTACATCAGCGAGGCGGCTGTCGGCCTGATGCCCACGTGGAAGAAGTCGTCGTCTGTGCTCAAGGCAGACGTCAATGCCGTCGTGAGCGGGCTGGTGGGCTCACATCCGCTCACACAGCAGGGCGATTATCATCTGAATTACAACCGTTTTACCGATCGACTGCAGTCCTACTGCGATCAACAGGTGCCTCAGTTCACCCGGTTTGCCGAACTGAAGCATCGCGTGATTGACCGGGCACGGGACGAGATGCGGCTGGAGGAGTTTCGCCCCCGTGTGCTGACGTCTTTTGTCCGCAACAAGCTGCTCAATGATGTCTATCTGCCGCTGATTGGTGACAACCTGGCCAAGCAGATTGGCAGCACAGGAGAGGGCAAACGGACCGACCTGATGGGACTGCTGCTGCTGGTGTCACCACCCGGTTACGGCAAGACGACATTAATGGAATATATCGCCAATCGACTGGGGCTGATCTTCATGAAGATCAATGGTCCGGCGCTGGGGCATTCCATCACATCGCTGGATCCCTCCGAAGCCACCAACGCTGGCGCCCGTGAAGAAGTGGAGAAGCTGAATCTGGCGTTTGAGATGGGTGACAACGTCATGATTTATCTGGACGACATCCAGCACACCCATCCGGAGTTTCTGCAGAAGTTCATCTCTTTGTGCGACGCTCAGCGGAAAATTGAGGGTGTCTACAAGGGGCGTACGCGGACCTACGACCTGCGGGGCCGGAAAGTGGCCGTGGTGATGGCCGGAAATCCGTACACAGAAAGCGGAGAGAAGTTTCAGATCCCCGACATGCTGTCCAACCGTGCCGACATCTACAACCTTGGTGAGATTATTGGTGAGTCGGCCGACGCGTTTGAAATGAGCTATCTGGAGAACGCGCTGACGTCCAACCCGGTGCTGTCTCGACTGGCCAGTCGCAGCCAGCAGGATGTGTACGCCATCATTCGTATGGCCAACAACGAACCCCGCGAGGACGTGGATCTGGAAGGCAATTATTCCCTGGAGGAAATCAGCGAACTGGTGAGCACCATGCAGAAGCTGATGCGGGTGCGTGATGTGATTCTGACGGTCAATCGGGAGTACATTCGATCGGCCGCGCAGAGCGACGACTATCGCACCGAGCCGGCGTTCAAGCTGCAGGGTTCTTACCGCAATATGAACCGCATTGCCGAAAAGGTGGTGCCCATCATGAACGACGATGAGCTGACGTCACTGATTGTTTCCAACTACGAAAACGACGCGCAGACTCTGACGTCAGGGGCCGAAGCCAACCTTCTGAAGTTCCGTGAACTGACGGGCCTGCTGACTCCCGAGCAGCAAATGCGGTGGGACGATATCCGCCGCACGTTCCGGCAGAATCTGAAGATGCGAGGCATCGACAGTGATGACAAAACCGGCCAGGTGATCGCCACGCTGGCCACGCTGAACGATGGCCTGGCCGACATTCAAAAAGCGGTCGCGCTGGGAGCCGAGCGACTGACGAAGCAGGCGGCGCCGCAGGTACCCGCCACATCGTCGGTGCCCGCACCTGCCGACAACTCGGCGGAAGAGCCCGCCCTGGTTCAGGCCATGGTGCAGGCGGTGACGGATCGCTTCGAGGACCTTCGCGGGGAATTACAGCAGATCAGTGTCGCACTGGTGGCGGGAGTGGATGAACTGAAACAGCGCGAGTTTTCACGTGTCGTCCAGCCACAGAATCCCGGCCAGTCGGGTGGGGCAGAATCTACTGACGGGTCCGCAGGCAACATGGCGCAGGAGCAGACTGCTCCGATCACGGCCGAAGGCGAGGCGGCTACGCCGGCTGCCGAAGGTCCCGGCGTGCACAACGCTGTGGCGGGACGGGGCGAGTCGCAGAAGATTACCATCGTCAACAAGATTCCGCCGACCGTGGTGGGTGTACTCAAGCAGCAGTTCAAGCTGATGAATGCCTGGATGCAGCCCATTCACGAAGCGGCCACTTCTCAGCGGCGCGATATGAAGCGGCTGCAGGCCCAGCTGGAAGAGTGCCTCGATTTGTATCGCCGGCTGATTGGTCGCATCGAGGACGAGTAAGTGCCTGGCCGGTTGACGGCCTGCAGATTCACCTCGAATTGAGGGGACTGTGTTTGTGGCCGCTATCCGGTTGTGTTAAGGTGCCCACCGTTTCGGGCCCCTTCTTTTTGCCACCGCAGGTTGTTTCGTTGTCTTCCATTGACTGGTCTCCAATCCGGAGCATTATCGAAGATCATCAGTCTTTTCTGATCACCAGTCACGTGCGGCCCGATGCGGACGCTCTGGGGTCCGAACTGGGCATGGCGTTTATTCTGAATTCGTTCGGCAAAGACGTCACGATTGTCAACGCCACGGCGCCTCCCTCCAATCTGCACTTTCTGAATCGCAGCGGCGTCATTTTGAAACTGGGGGAAGACATCAAACGCGACGCACTGCCCGCATTTGACGTGCAGGTGGTGGTCGACACAAGTGCATGGCAGCAGCTGGGCGCCATGGCGGATGTGGTCAAGGGCCGTTCGGCGGCCCGCGTGGTGATCGATCACCATGTCAGTTCCGACAATATGGGGGCCGTTGAATTCAAGGACGTGCAGTCGGCCGCCACCGGAGAGCTGATTTACGAGCTCGCGCAGCATCTGGATGTGACGTTTGACGCTGACACGGCCTCGGCGCTGTACGCCGCCATTGCCACGGACACCGGCTGGTTTCGCTTCCCTTCCACGTCTTCCACGACGATGACGACCACGGCCGCTTTGATGGACCTGGGCGCGGAACCTCACGTGCTGTACAACCATCTGCACGAGCAGCGGTCACTGGCGCGGGTGCGTCTGGCGGGACGCGTGCTGGAACGCATTGACACCGCGGCCGACGGCCGGCTGGCGTGGATTTATGCCGACGCCGAGGACCTGAAGGCCACCAGCGCGGTGCCGTCTGACACCGAGGGACTGGTCAACGAATGCCTGACGATAGCCGGGGCAGAGGCCGCCTTCATTGCGGTGGCCACGCCAGCAGGAAAAGTCAAAATCAGTCTGCGGTGCCGTCCGCCGCACAACGTGGCGGCCGTGGCGGAGACGTTTCACGGAGGTGGACATCGCCTGGCATCCGGCGCTACGATTGCTGGTCCTTTGTCTGCGGCCGTTGAACAGATGAAGTCGGCTTTTGAGACGATGCTGGAACAGCCCGTCGCCTGATGGCTGCGCTTTTGCTGCGTCGTCGTCCGTAATTTTTGCCAGTGTTCGTTTGAAAGTCGCCCGGTTGTCGTCCCGGAATTGGCACCTCACCTGCCGAGCGCTGGGAATGGTGTCGAACCGTCGAATCGCGTCATTCACAGATTGACGGCGGGGCCCTGGGGCCTATCATTGGCCCGCCCGGGTGTCGCCTTGCTGCACCCGGTAAACATGCGATCGAAGCCTCCCGACTGACTCGGGCCCCGCCTGCTTCGTCAGATAAGTTCTCTCCATTGTGTCACTGACCCGTCCCGCGTGCGGATCTGTATTCACGTGTTCAGTGTGACCTTCCCGGTTTCCATCCCTGTGTCTGTCAACAACAACAATTGTCGATTCGGTCTGGCGGTTTTCTGCCTGCTGGTGTCTGGCTGCGGTAAGGTGGATCCCATACCGGTGCAGACGGATCCGACTCCGTTTATCGAAGACAATATTGGCGAGATTCAGTCGGGCTATATCAAGTCGATGCGGGAACTGGAGTCCGCCGTGGATGCGGCTGTCGAACTGCGTGCTGCGATTACCGATATTTGGGACTTCTCCATCGAGGTTGAACGTACCGAGCAAATGCAGGCGGCGTTGAAATTCTTTCATGAGAACGATCAGGCGGCGCGGCTGCACACGCTTCAGCAGAAACGCGAGCGTATCCGAGAGACACTCACGGCGCTGGGTGGCCAGAGGCAGTCGACAACCGCTCGTGACTGGGCGCGTGATTCCTCTGAGTTGTTCGGACAGTTTGTCCGGCTGCTGGAAGGAGCCGAAGATCTGTACGGTCAGACGCGTGACTCCTGGGTTCAGGAGACGGGAACAATGCACGACGAATTTCGCGCCGATCTGGCCGCCTTTCGTCTGATTCTGGAGGCTCCCATCCAATGAAATACGTCGCACTGATCCTGCTGCTTAGTTCCGCCTGTTGCGCCCAAAACACCAATCCTGTTCTGGATACGGCTCGCGAGTTCGAGATGCGGGCCTGGGCGGAGGCCAATGCCATTAAGGCGGAGCAGTCAGCCAAAGCCAGCGCGACCGCCAAAGAGCTGATCACCAACTGGCGGGCGGCTCGTCAGAAGCACCGGGTCAAATACAAAGCCGACCTCCCGCTGAACGACTACACCCGCGTTGATCGGGAAGTCGCGCTCGAGTGCCAGCGGAAGGTGGAGCAGATGAATGACGACAAGCTGGCCCGCTTTGAAGCGGCAGAAAGTGAGCGAATGGCGAATCACCAAAAGCTGGAGATTCAAAAGTTCGCCGCTTTTCAGACAGCCCACGAAGCGTTTCTGCAGCGTGAGAGTCAGTACTTCGACGAGTTGCGTCGCCGTGATATTAAAGTGTGGGTCGACGACAAAGCGTATCACCGCCGGCATGACTGTCCGTTCTGCATTGGCGGAGCAGAGCAATGGCTGTCTGACCAGAAGTCGGCCGCAGGTTCAGGCCGAGTGGCGTGCCTGCTGTGCCAGGCACCACCGCCGGATGTGAATCTGGACGGTCTGCCCCAGCGGAAGGCAGAGCCCCCGCGACCACAGTCCACGGCTTACACGCCTACCGCGTTTCCCAAAGCGAAAGAAGGCGAACACTGGTCGATGGGGCAGGCGGTCTACCTTGACAGAGTTCGCGTACAGGGCCGCAAGTACGACGCGTATTTTGCAGAGATTCAACCGGACACCGGGTTCTTCGCGCTGAAATGGGCGCCCTGGAACAAGCTGACCAAAAGCGACATTGACAAAGTGACGGACGCGATCGTGGCCCGCCGCGAGCGAGAGCGTGAACGCGAACTGCGTCAGGAAAGCGGCAGAGCCACCGAACGGGCGAAGCAGACGGATCAAAAATCGGAGCAGGCGCCGTAACTCCCTGTTGCCTGGCGACTCGCCCATGATCGTTGCTTGTGGTCGTCCTCTGAGCCGATGTCCGTCTGCTGATGCTGGCTTTATCCGATGGGCGTGCCTTCGAGCATCTGCAGGCCGCACGAGCTGAGGACAGAGTGTCCGATGCTCATGAACAGTTCCTGGGAAACGCCGTTGAGGTTAGCCAGATCATCCCGGTCTCGTGTCTGCAGCCACAGTGCCGCCAGAAAGGCGGCCGCATGACTGGACACTCCACTCACGGCACCACGGACGACCGCCGGGCCGACCGCTTCAGGGGCCACGATGAGTCCGGCGGCCACCACCGAGATGACGGCTGCCGCCGCGGTCAGCTCAACTTTATGCTCGTCGATCCAGACCCACGCCTGGCCGGCGCCGTCGCGGGCTAACTTCCAGGCCGCTGGAATGGCCGTACGCGTCCAGGCAATGCCGTTTTGGGTTTTGGTCTGCACCCACAGGTGAAACTCACCGGTCGTCTGTTTTGTCACCGTCCATGTTCGGCTCGCCGTATCACTGGCCCATGCGGTGGCGTCGCCTGCGTTGGCTGCGATCCACGCCCAGCCGTCGGCCGCCTGATCAGACGACCAGATCCATGCGGTGCGTGTGGCGTCCAGCACCATGTCTGTGCCGGCCACACATTTTTCGCTCACGATGGTCAGTCCGTCGGAAGTGGTTTCCGTGATGTACTCCCAGACGCCCGTGTCACTGTCTGTCTGCTGTGCCTGGCCGACTTCGGTGGCCGCATAGCCCGTTTCCGTCTCCTGTGAACGCGAGCAGCCGATGATCGGAGCAAAAAGCATCGCGAATGAGAGTGTGAGTGGCAGCGCGAAACGCTGTGTCGACAGGTTGCCGTTGTTACGACCGCCAGGTGCGGTGACATCCTTCATGCTGATTCTCCTTCCGCCAATGGGGCACTGCGCGGGCTCGCAGCGGCACCTGCTGTGATTCGCTGTGGTCCGCTGATTATTGGCTGTTTTCCGACCAGTCTGTGACAGTCGAATCGTCCCGGGGCGTTGATTGGGTGCCAAAATACCAGAACATGCCCGGGCGAATAAGAAACTCGGCGAGCGTGGACGTGGCCAGCCCGCCCAGAATGACGGTGGCGACCGGAAACAGGATTTCCCGCCCAGGCAGGTGACCGCCCCAGACCAGCGGGACCAGTCCCAGGCCGGTGGTGAGCGCGGTCATGAGAACGGGCGCCACGCGATCCAGACTGCCATCAATGATGACGTCCGGATGTCGGCCGTTGACACGGACTCCGTGCAGATACGTTTCCATCAGCAGAATTCCGTTCCGCGCTGCGATGCCGCCCAAAGAAATGAAACCCACCATGCTGGCCACAGATGGCGTCTGCCCGGTCAGGAACAGTCCGGCCACTCCACCCACAAAGGCGATCGGCAGGGCGATCAGGATCTGCAGCACCAGATTCCACGAATGAAACGTGGAGAACAGCACGACAAAGACGCCCCCAATAGCCACGGTACTGAACAGCAGCAGTCGCGCGGTGGCGGCCGCCTCTTCTTCAAACTGCCCGCTGTAAACCACCGAATACCCTTCCGGCAGTCGAATGTCGGCATCAATGCGACTGCGAATCGCAGCGACGGCTGACTTCAGGTCGCGGCCACGCGTGTTCACACGCACGACGATGCGCCGTCGTGCGTCTTCACGCTTGACCTTGTTGGGGCCTTCAGCACGTTTGATCCGGGCCAGCGTCGACAGCGGCACACGGGCGCCATCCGGCAGTTCAATGGGCGTGCGGTCCAGGGAGTCCAGGTCGCTGCGGAACTCCTCGTCGAATCGGACCAGCAGGTCAAAGCTTCTCTGCCGATCAAGCACGGACGAGACCACGCGGCCATTCAGGGCGGTTTCCACCATTTCGTGAATGTAAGCCGCCGAGATGCCGTAGGTCGCCAGCTGCTCGCGCTTCAGTTCGATCTGAATCTGCGGAATGTAGGTGATCTGCTCCACAATCGGCGGCGCCAGACCGTCAATTTGTTCGACCACGCGCTGAATGTCTCTCGCCGTCTTTTCCAGTTCCTTCAGGTCATCGCCAAACACCTTGATAGCGATCTCGGCCGTGACTCCGGACAGCATATGGCTGATCAAATGAAAGATGGGCTGTTCGACTTCCGATTCCACTCCTTTGAGTTCACTGACGGCCTCTTCCAGGCGTTCGATCACCTGTGTTCGCGACAGGCCGCTGTCCGGGTTGAGGGACATGACATACTCTGTTGTGTTCACGCCCATCACGTGTTCATCGTTTTCGGCACGTCCTGTTTTGCTCGTGAACCACAGCAGCGGCCCATCAGGATTGTCGTCTGTTCGCAGCAGCCTGCGAAACTCAGCGTCAGCGCGGGCCCGTTCCTGGCTGGATGCCTCCAGCGAAGCGCCCGGGGGCAAAAACAGGTTCACCTGAGCGGCCCCCTCGTCAAACGAGGGAATGAACCGACGGCCCATGCGCAGCAGCGTCACCCCCGCGATCACCACGGACAGGAATGCGATCGTCGAAACCAGCGTCAGTCCCGAACGGCTGAGGCTGAACCGCAGCAGCGGTCGGATGGCGGCCTTCACACCTTTTAGAAAAATTCCGTCCTGTCGGCTGGCCGTCGCACGCTGTCCCAGCAGGTAATAGCTCAGGACAGGAGTCACGGTCAGTGAGACTACGGTGGAGGCGATAATGGAAACGACATAGGCGATACCGAGCGGGGCAAACAGGCGCCCCCCCATACCCGAAAGCGTGAACAGTGGGGCAAAGACGAGCACGACCATCACCGTGCTCATCAGGATTGCGCCGCGGACTTCGCTGCTGGCATCGAAGATCACACGCACAGCCGACAGCGGGCTGTTTAACTGACGATTTTCACGCAGGCGTCGGAAGATGTTTTCGACGTCCACAATCGCATCGTCGACCAGCTCTCCCAGTGCGATTGCAATGCCGCCGAGCGTCATCACGTTGATGGACAGGTCCAGCCACTGGAAGATCAGTGCGGTGGTCAGCACAGACAGCGGAATTGCGGTGAGCGTAATGATGGTTGTCCGAAAATTCAGCAGAAACAGAAACAGGACAATCACCACCAGCACGGCTCCGTCGCGGACTGCGTCAACCACGTTGTTCACGCTGTAGTCGATGAACTCCCGCTGCTGATAGGTCGCTTCAATGCGAACGTCGTCCGGCAGCGAGGCCTGCAGTTCCCTGAGCGCGGCATTGATTTGATCGGTCATCGCACGGGTGTCGGTCCCCGGCTGTTTCTGAACGGTGATGACAACGCCTGGGTTTCCGTTGATAGCGCTGTCACCTCGTTTCACGGCGGCCTGCTGAGAAACGGTGGCCACGTCACGCACCAGCACGGGGCGTTCGGAACGATGATCAATGACTACCGACTCGATGTCCTGCACCGTCTGCACCCGACCGATGCCCCGTACCAGCAGTTCCCGGGAACCCTGATTGACGTATCCTCCGGAGACGTTGAGATTGCCATCACGCAGCGCGGTCTCCACATCGTGCAGTGTCACTTCGTAGCGGTGCAGCGCGTGCGGATCCACCTGCACCTGATACTGCATGCGGCCGCCGCCCATGGTGATGACTTCCGCAACGCCCTGAATGCGCAGCAGCCGCGGTCGCACGACCCAGTCTCCCAGTGTCCTCAGCTGCAGTGCGTCTGTTTCGTTGGTTTCACTCCACATGCCAACCAGCATGATCTGGCCAAGCAGCGAGGAGATCGGTCCCATCCGTGGTCGGACTCCCGGTGGCAGACTGTTCAGTGTGGCGGCGATTCGTTCGCTGACGATCTGCCGGGCGACGTAGACATCCTGACCCCAGTCAAAGTCGACATAAATGACGCTCAGTCCGATGTCCGAAGTGCTGCGCACAGACGTGACACCGCTGGCACCGTTGACGGCCGCCTCAATGGGAAACGTGACGAGCGTCTCGACTTCTTCGGGGGCCAGCCCTGGGCATTCGGTGATCAGCACCACGCGTGGACGGGTTAGATCCGGCAGTACGTCAATCGGCAGCTGGGTGGCCTGCATGGATCCATAGGCCATCAGGCCGACTGCCACTGCCAGGACGGCCAGGCGGTTGTTTAGCGCGGTGCGGATAATGAGATTCAGCATGCGTGGCTCAAAACAGCGTTTGCCCGGAAAACGTCAGAGGATCGTAGCGGAAGATGACGCATACGGAAGCGGCGTCGCGCCCGCCCGCCGCTCTGTCTGCACGACTGCGACGACCGCCCTGCGATCAATGCTCATGTCCATGATCGTGGCCATGCCCCCCACCCTCGCTGGAGGCGCGCAACAGCATGTCTGCCTGACTGACCGCAATGGTCTGTTTGGGGCTCAACTGGTTGCGATGATCGATGACCACGGTCCGCTGGTCACGGTAACGCACGCTGACCACCAGTTTTTTCAGTTCTGCGTGCGGGGGTGTGTCTCCATGAAAGTGGTCGTGAATCGCGATTCTTCGAAACACCACCGAGTCCACGCCCTCCTCTGTCACCGCCTCAGCCGGCAGAACAACCAGGTTTTCCAGTGTGTGCATCGGGATGCGGACGTGGCCTCGCTGTCCGGGCTTAAATCTCCACGTGCGAAACCGCCGCTGCTGGCTGTTGATGTTTTCCGCCAGGACCTCATTGGGCACTTCAATGTAGAAGCGGTACGTCTGTGTTTCGTCGTCAACGTGGTTGTCCATGAACAGCACACGCAGGTCGTCAATGACGACAGGCGATGCATCGTCGCCGATTTCGATGGAGACCGGCAGTTGATCGTTGATGATTCCCGTCAGGGTTTCCAGATCGCGTTCGTACGCCTGTCCTTCGATCAGCAGCGTTTCATGATACGCCAGGTCGCTCACCGCCTGCCCCGCCTGCAGCACAGAACCCGGGCTGACGCGCATGGACTCGACCGAGTAAACCCAGGGACCGACGGGTTGCCGTTCGTCATGCGGTGTCAGTTGAAACAGAGAGTTCCGACCGTTTGTTCGCTGCGTCATGCCAGGTGGTGTTTCGGGACGAATATCGCGGGGCACCCGAATGACGACAGACCGCACCAGTTGTTGTTCGCGAATGATGGCGTCCACGTCCTCCTCTGCCAGACCCCGGATCAGCAGCTCCTGTCGCTTGGCCTCGATCACGGACTTCATGCGTCGCTGTTCGTACTGCTTTTCGATCAGATTCTTGCGGGCGATGCCGCCGTCTGCACTCGCGGGCTGCAGACGTGCGATTTCGTCGTCGATGATTTTGAGCTGCTGTACGGAGTCCAGCAGCAACGACTGGGCGGATGCCAGTTCGTCCCCGGTCAGTTCCAGTTCGACCAGAGGGTCCCCTTCCCTCACCGACTGCCCCACCTGCACAAAAATGCGTCGCACCACACCGCTCATTCGACTGGATGCCTGCAGGTTGCTGGTGGTGGGACGCTCCCGGACGAACGCAGGCACAGAAAAGTACTGCGTGTAGGTGGTGGGCTGATCCTCGACACGCGCGAAGTTCACGCCATAGGTCTCAATCGCCGCCAGCGAGACCTCAAACAAATCGTTCTGTTCGGGCGACTCGGCCGCAGAGGTATCGCCGGTCGACTCGTCCGCCAGCCAGCCACTCACCACACCCCGCACACCCGATTGCGGGATGAACAGCCCGCCTGCCAGACCGAATGCGGCCGCGATGGTGGTAATCAGCACAAGAAAAGTGCGGTCGCCCCGCAAACCGGCGGTGCGACTGGGGGCAGGCTTCTCAGAAGGCTCGGCCGGAGGTGGCGAGGATGGGGGCATGACAGAATTACGCCTGGGAGGGAAAGCAGGGACCGAACTATAGCCGTCCGCTGAATGATCTCGAAGATTAACCGTCGGCGGCGGGAGGCCAGCGGGCGGAATGAGACTGCTTCTCACCTGCGGGCCTGTCGCGACCGGAATCTGATCTGCCGCAATTGCTGCCGAATCACGCCATCCAGTGCCGCCCGCTGCGGATCGGCCCGCCCATCAGAAATCCCCTAATCCGATCACGTCGGATAAGGCGGCGGCCGCGCCGCGAGCCTCTGTGAAGCGAGAACTTCTGTTTTTTGCCCTCTTGCCTGGCGTCCGATATCTCCTGTGGACGCCAGGAGGGCGTGCCTATCCGAAGGATGGATCTGTTGAGGACGTTCTGGCTCATCGTTGTTGTTGCGATTGGTACTCAGCCGCTTTGGGCTCAGTCGCCGCCTGTTCCCTCTGCGCCAGCCGAAACGGCATTAAAGTCTGTCGAACGTGGCCCCGAGTCGGAGGCTCCCGGCAGACAACGGTCGCCTTCAGCCCCGGGTGAAGGGCAGGAGCAGCCGGTGCTCACCGCAGCCACGGCGATTGCAGCGGCTGTGGGCAACCATCCTCAATTGCGGGCCGCTCGATCGGCCATCCGTCGGCAGCAGCACCTGCGGTATCAGGCGACCCGTCGTCCCAACCCGACAGCCGGCTACCTTGCCGCGGAAGTTGGCAATGAAGCGGATGCCGGCCAGCAGGGCCTGTTCCTGAGCCAGGAGTTTGTGCGAGGAGACAAACTCACACTGGATGGCCAGATTCGATTTCAGGAGATGCTGCTGGAGCAGGAACGTCTGCGACTGCGGCAACTGAGAATTGAGGCCGATGTTCGTTTTGCGGTGATTGAAGTGGCCTATGCGCAGGAGCAGCAGAAGCTGTTGCAGCGGCTGCAACAGTCGCTGGATAATGCTGTGTCTGCCGTCAACACGCTTGTGCGTTCCGGCGAGCTGAGCAGCACGGCCGCTCTGCAGTCGCGTCTGGAGGCGCAGCGGAATCTGATGAAAACAGCGCGCACCAAAGCCGCGCTGGCGACCGCTCAGCAGGCGCTGGCTGCCGTGGTGGGCTGGAAATCATTTGCGGCACCGGTGGATGTTTCCGTACTGCGACCTGACCTGGAGACGGACGATACGCTTCGCTGGGACCGCATACAATCGAGCAGTCCGGAACTGGCCGTCGTCCGGGCACAGCAGCAGGTGGCGCGAGCACGTGTCTGTCGTGAACAGGCGGAGCCTATTCCCAATCTGCAGACGCAGTGGAGTCTGCAGCAGGATGCCGCCACGGACTATACAGTGCTGGGCATTCAGCTGGGCGTGGAACTGCCGGTCCGCGATCGCAATCGCGGAGCCATCAGTGCGGCGCATGCCGAAACCTGGCGATTTCAGAATGAGGCCGAAGCGATCACACGCGATCTGAAAACGCGGTATGTGCGTCTGGCTGGTGAAGCACGGCAGGCGGAACTGCAGCTGAAAACGATCAAGGGAGATCTCGAATCGCTGGCACTGCAAAACGTGTCCACGACACAGCGCGCGTTTCGCCTTGGGGAAGCCACCTATCTGGATTTGCTGAATGCTCAGCGGGCATATGTGTCGTTAAGCCTTGAGACGCTGGAACTGTATCGTCAGCTGGCTCTGATCGGTGCTGCATTTGATGCTCTGCTGGTGAGCGTGCCGCCCGCTTCCCGGTGACGCCTGTCAACATTCTCGTCTGAAGACTCTGCCGAAGTCTTCAGACGACGTTTCCGCCTGCCGGTCGTCCCTCCGGGGGGCTTGCAGGCCCGCAGTTTGCCGGCCTGCACGTGGCCTCATGCGTACCCGGCAGCTCAGAAGAAACCCGTCGGAGACAATCTGTCGCCCGGCCCTGAGAATCTGCCGCCCGTCCTCTTCTGTTGCTGCAAAAATTCTGCAAAATTCCCGCCAGGTATTCGCAGCGCCCGGCAACGGGTTTCCGCGGACCTCTGGAAACACTTGGGCACGGCAATTGACGGCGAACGATGCACGCAGACATTCAACAGGTGAAGGAAAAAGTTGGCGAAAAGTCGGATCTGATCCGCCAGCTGAAGAGTGAACTCGGCAAAGCCATTGTGGGCCAGGAGCGAATGGTTTCGCGATTGCTGGTGGGATTGCTGACAGAAGGACACGTACTGCTCGAAGGTGTTCCCGGGCTGGCCAAGACGACCGTGATTACGGCTCTGGCTCAGGCGCTGTCGGTGGACTTCAGTCGGATTCAGTTCACTCCGGATTTGCTGCCCGCAGACCTGATCGGCACACTGATTTACCAGCCGGCCGATGGAACGTTTACAACCCGCAAAGGACCGATCTTCAGCAACCTGGTCCTGGCCGATGAAATCAACCGCGCTCCGTCCAAAGTGCAGTCGGCCCTGCTGGAGGCCATGCAGGAGCGTCAGGTGACCATTGGCGATAAGACATATGCGCTCGACAGGCCGTTTCTGGTTCTCGCCACGCAGAACCCTGTCGAACAGGAAGGCACCTATCCGCTGCCCGAAGCCCAGGTTGACCGCTTCATGCTGAAAGTCACCATCACCTATCCGACATCCGATCAGGAGCGTCAGGTGCTGGACATGGCACTGGACGGAATCCACCGCCCGGTGAATGCCATCATGCAGCCACAGGACATCTTCGACATGCAGGATGTGTGTCGCATGATTTATATCGATGATCAGATTAAGGACTATATCGTCAGTCTGGTGCGAGCCACACGTGAGCCTGAGGCATTTCAGATCAGCGGGATGGCGGATCTGATTGACTTTGGCGCGTCACCGCGAGCCAGCATCTTTCTGGGCAAAGGGGCCCGCGCCATCGCGTTTTTAAACGGACGCGGCTACGTCACGCCCCAGGATGTCAAAGACATCGCGCCGGACGTGCTGCGGCATCGTGTGGTCCTGACCTACGAAGCCGAAGCGGAAGAGAAGACGTCGGACGACATCATCCGTGAAATTCTCAACGCCATGCCCGTCCCCTGACGATTCGCAGGAATGCCTCTTCAGCGGCCACAGGCCCCCATTTTTCTCCCTGTTGTTTCTTTGCTGTGACACATGACACAGTCCCTTGCCGACATCATTCGCAAAGTGCAGCGTATCCAGATCGTGGCCCGTCGATCGGTCAATGATCTGATGGCGGGGCAGTATCGCAGTGTGTTTCGTGGCCGCGGCATGGAGTTTGATGAAGTTCGCGAGTATCAGCCGGGCGACGACGTCCGCACCATCGACTGGAATGTGACGGCCCGCGCAGGCACGCCGTTCATCAAACGCTTCAGCGAAGAACGCGAACTCACTGTTCTGTTTGTGGTGGACGTCTCGGCCTCCGGAATGTTTGGTTCGGCGGAACGCTCCAAACTGGATGTGATGATTGAGATGTCCGCTCTGCTGATGTTTTCGGCCCTGAAAAACAATGACAAAGCGGGGCTGCTGCTGTTTGCCGGCGACGTGGTTTCGTTTTTTCCTCCCCGCAAAGGCAAAGCCAACGTGCTGCGTCTGATTCGCGAGATGCTGGCCACTGAACCTGTGGCTCAGGAGACCCGTCTGGAAGCCGCGCTGGAGTATCTGAATCGTGTGCAGAAACGCCGCGCGGTCGTGTTTTTGATTAGCGACTTTCAGACAACAGCCGCACGACAGGCGCTGGCCGTCTCCAGTGGTCGCCATGATCTGGTTGCGATTACGGTCGTGGATCCGCGCGAGCAGGCATTGCCGGATGTGGGCTTTCTCACTCTTGAAGATGCCGAAACGGGCCAGTTGGTGGAAGTGGATACGCGTCATCCTGAGGTTCGCCGAATGTTTTCCGAGGCGGCGTCCGCTCGACTGGGAAATCTCTCGGAGGGCTTGAAAAAGGCGGGCGTGGATCAGCTGAGTGTGGATACCAGCGAATCCTACACGAGTAGTCTGCGGCGTTTTTTCGAAACGCGGGAAAGGCGGCTGCGATGACCAGGCGGGCTCGTCAGGAAGATTGGTTGCTGCCATGTGCTCTCATGCTGCTCGCGCTGCTGGGATGTCGGTCGTCCAGTGACGAGGGGGAAGATGCTCCGGCCACAGATTCCTCACCGGGTGCCGGTCAGGTGCTGACGTCAAAAACGGAACGGGGACCGCTCACGGTGGAGCTGGAGCTCTCGCCTGAAAAACCTCAACTGTCCGATGAGCCCCGGTTGACGGTGACCGTGACGGCGGCTGACGGAGTCGTCGTCACCATGCCGCCGTTTGGCAGGGCCATGGGCGAGTTCGTGATCCGAGATTTTTACGAGCCTCCGCCGCAGACCAGGAACGGCGATCAGGTGCTGCGGCAGGTTTACACGCTGGAGCCGCAGGTCGCCGGGACATTGCTGCTGCAGCCGATGACGGTCACGTTCACTGACAATCGCCAGCAGGGGGATGGGAAGTCTCACGAGGTCACCACAGAACCACTCAAGGTGGAAGTGTCGACCATGTTCGGTGAGAACGTCCCTTCCTTGCTCGATCTGCAGCCGGCCGAGCAGCCGGTGGCGCTGCCGGAACCAGTGGACTACAAGGCGTGGGGATGGGGGGCAGGCGGCGCCGTTGTGCTGCTGGGCCTGTTGTGGTTTGGTCTTCGCAGGTGGAAACAGGAACGTCCGGTCGTTGTCCGGTCACCGCACGAACTGGCGACAGAAGAACTGAACGAACTGCTGGCCTCCGGGCTGTCCAGCACAGACGTCAAAGAGTTTTTTGTCCAGCTCACTAAAGTCGTGCGGCGGTTCATCGAACGTTCCACCGGCGTGAAGGCCCCCGAGCAGACGACGGAAGAGTTCCTGCGGGAAGTGAGTACCACAACCGTATTTTCCGAAACGGATCGCACCCGCCTGAGTGGATTTCTGGTGTCTGCCGATCTTGTGAAATTTGCCGGCTTCCAGCCGGAGGCCGAGGCCATCGCTGACAGTACAAAGCGAGCAGAGGAATTTATCAATCTGCCGTTGGGATATGCGGATTCGGAGGTGACAGCGTGAGCACCTTTCGCTTCCACAGTCCCTGGCTGCTGTTGCTGCTTCTACCCGTCATTGTCACCTTTGCGTGGCAGCGGCTGCGTCGCCGCCCGGCCGTCCTGTATTCCAGCACCGTGCTGGTGGCCCAGTTGCCACGCACGCTCGCGCAGCGGTTTCGTCGACTCCTGCCGTGGCTGCAGCTGACGGGGCTGTGTCTGCTTGTGATCGCTCTGGCCCGCCCTCAGCTGGGCCGGGAGGAAACGCGAATTCGCGCCGAGGGAATTGCCATCGCCATGTGTGTCGACAAATCAAATTCCATGCAGGCGATGGACTTTGAACTGGCGGGGCGACAGGTAAACCGGCTGGCGGTGGTGAAAGACGTTTTTCGAAGTTTCGTGGCGGGCGATGACGAGTTTGCGGGACGCACGGACGATCGCATTGGTTTGATCTCCTTCGGCGGATTTGCAACCGCCGTTTGTCCGCTGACACTTGATCACGGGGCGCTGCTGGAGGTGCTGCAGTCGGTGAAAATCCCAGAACCCATCGTGGATGACCGGGGCAATATTCTCAATCGCGCCACCCTGCGGGAAGAGGGGGCGACAGCCATCGGTGATGCGCTGGCGCTGGCTGTGGCTCGACTGCAGGAATCGACGGCCAAAAGTCGCATCGTGGTGCTGCTGTCGGATGGCTCCAACACGGCTGGCGTGGTTTCTCCTGAGGAAGCGGCTGAGACGGCCAGAGAATTCGGCATTCGGGTGTACTGCATCGGAATTGGCTCCTCCGGTTTTGCGCCCTATCCCGTCCAGGATTTTACTGGCCGCGTCGTGCTGCAGTCGCAACCGGTGGAATTTGATGAATCCAATTTGAAACGCATTGCTGAAACGACTGATGGCCGCTATTTCAACGCCCGCAACACAGAAGCACTGCGGTCGGTGTACGCGGAGATCGACCAGCTGGAAAAAACGGAACTGCAGGGGCGCCTTTACACTGACTATCGCGAGACGTTTCCTTATCCGCTGTGGGCAGCTGTGGGCTGTCTGATGGTGGTTTCCGTACTTCACAGCACACGATTGCGGGGCCTGCCATGACGTGGGGCGCTCCTTCGGTTTTAATGGGACTGTGGCTGATTCCGCTGATCGGCTATTTGATTCTTCGTGCGCAGCAAAAGCGACGACGGGCGGCCGGTCAGTTTGTGGATCGCGCGATGGCCAGCCGGCTGATGCCCGCCTTTGGGCTGCAGCGAACCATCGTCAAGGCGACGCTCCTGATGACGGCCATGACGTGCCTGATCCTGGCGCTGGCACGTCCCCGCTACGGATTCTCACTGGAGGAAGTTTCCAGCCGTGGCGTGGATGTGATGGTGCTGCTTGATGTGTCCCGCTCAATGCTGGCCGAAGACGTGAAGCCCAATCGGCTGCAACGGGCCAAATCGGATATCATCGATCTGCTGCAGCGACTGGAGGGCGATCGCGTCGGGCTGGTTGTGTTTGCCGGGGCACCCGTCGTTCAGATTCCGCTGACGACCGATCACAGCTTTTATCGCATTGTCCTGCAGGATGTGGACACCACCAGCGCGCCGCGTGGCGGGACCATGATTGGCGATGCTGTTCGGTGTGCCATGCAGGCCATGCCGCCGCAGGCCGAGCGTGACCAGGCGGTCGTTCTGATCACGGACGGCGGTGACCTGGATTCCTTTCCTATTGATGCGGCGGAGGCGGCCGCGGCGAGGAATCTGCAGATTATCAGCGTGGGTCTGGGCGATGTGTCCGAAGGAGCCCGAATTCCCAGCCGGTCGGCGGAGGGAGGGCTGGGCTTTGTGCAGTATGACGGCCAGGAAGTGTGGTCAAAAATGGACGAAGGGCTGCTGGAGCAAATGGCGACGATCACGTCGGGCGCCTATATCCCGGCTCAGACGCGGACGTACGATCTGGGGCAGATTTATGACGATCAGCTGTCAAAACTGACGCAAAGTGAATTCCGAAGCGAAAAACGCAGACGCTATCATGAGCGCTATCAGTGGTTTGCTGCCGCAGGCTTGCTGCTGCTGCTGCTGGACCTGTTGATTTCGCCTTACGCCAGCGTACCGGGCGACTCCGTTCAGCGTGAAGTCGTCGCCAATCGTGACGTCTCCGCCCGTCGGGAACAGTCTGAGGGAGTGACCAGGTGACGAATTGTCAGATGCCAAATCTCCCGGCCGCGATTGTGATCGGCCTGTTGCTGGCTGCCGGTGATCCACAGCGAGACGCGGCCCAGCTGGTGCAGCAGGGGCTGGACCACTTTCGTGATGATCAGTTTGCGGACGCCGAATCAGCGTTTGCCCAAGCTCTCGAAATTGTGCCCGAAAACGATATCGTGCTGTTCGATCAGGGTTGTGCGGCGCTGTCGGCTGGAAAGCGAGACGAGGCTCGATCGCTGCTGCGCTCCGCCACGCTGTCCAAACAGCCATCGCTGGCCGCCAAAGCCCATTACAACCTAGGCAGCCTCGAGTCCACGGCCGCTCGCGAACTGCTGGGGGACGAGCCGGAGGCGGCAGAAGGCGAGACGCGGACAGAGTCGATCGCGCTGCTGCAGGCGTCCATTCAGCAGTTTCGCAGCACACTGCAGCGACAGCCAAACCATGCTGCCGCGCGACACAATCTGGAACTGATCCGACTTTACATCAAGCATCTGCAGTCGCAGTGGGCGGAACGGGACAAAGAGAAAAACCGCGATGAGAAAAACCTGCTGCAGTTTCTCGAGATGATTGAGGAGCGGCAGTTCGCCCTGCGAACGGAATCTCAGGCCCTGGTCGACGCTCCGTCTTCAGCATTTGCCAGCCAGGCGGCCTACGAGACAGCCGATGCGCTGCGGACTCTGCAGGAGGAAATCGGCCCGCTGAAGGAGAAAATCGCCAGCGAACTGCAGGGGCAGCCGTCTACTGCGCCGTCTGGGCAGGCACCGACCGGGAACGGAGCATCAGAAACAATTGACCTGCTGTTTGCCACAGCCGACCGGATGGGCGAGCAGCTGTTGGCGGCAGCCGATCGACTCGAATCCCGTCAGACCACCGAATCTGTGGCCGCGCAAACTACTGGGCTGGCACGAACCAATGAGCTCTACACGGCGATTGCTCCCTACACGGCCGTGCTGCAGCGAGCCATCCAGACACAAAGCGAATTGCTCCCGCCAGAGCAGGAAGAGTCGGGCGAAAGCGTTTCGGCCGACACGGACCCGCCCGCAGCAACGCCCCGGAGGATGGCAGAAGATGACGCCGTTGGGCAGGATGCAAACGGCCAGGATGCTCAGACTGACACAACCGAGCCCGCAAACAGTGTGGCTGCCGAACAAATGGAATCTCAGCAGCGCGTGGCGCTGTGGTCGACCGCTTTACCGTACAAAGCGGAAGCAGAACTGCCGCAGATCACCGCCCAGCTGGAGCAGTTGCCGGAGACACCTGAGCCGCCTGCCGGCACGGCTCCACCCGGCGCGCCGGCCAGTGTCAGCGGTCCTCCTGGTCAGCCGGATTCGCAGCAGCAGCGGGAGCAGCTGGAAGGGCTGATGAAATCGATGAATCTGGCGATCGAGCTGGCACCCCAGGCCGCGTCGGAAGCCGAACTGGCTTTGGGATGTCTGCAACAGAAATCTGATGCCGAACCCCACCAGTCGCTGACTTTGAAGATCCTGGAAGAAATTGCGGAACCGCTGAAGGATGATCCAGGTCAGGACAATGACCAGCAGGATCAGAACGATCAAAACGAAGATCAAGACGATCAGGACGAAAATCAGGACGACGGCAATTCGAACGAAGACGACAACAAAGATGACAATGGTCAGAAGGACCAGCAGGACGAACAATCGCCTTCAGAGAATCAGCCGCAGGACAAAAAGGAAGATCCGAAACAGGACGAGTCGTCCTCACGCGAGCAACAGGACCAGCAGGCCCGTCGACAAAGGGCCGAATCCATTCTGCGGCAGGCGGCCGAACGCGAGCGAGAGCATCGGGAACAGCAAAAGCGGATACGCGCCCTGCTGCAGCGAGCGATGAAGGTAGATCGGGACTGGTAATGAGACGACGGTTGGTAACCTCTGTGACTGCACATATCGTCATGCTGCTGACCACGGTTCTGCCTGTGTGCTCGGCTCAGGAGCCTCAGGTACAGTGCGGCGTGGATCGCGCCCGCGTCTACGAGGGCGAATCGATCATCTATGAGGTATTCGTCCGGAATGTGGAAAGTCCACCGGAGCCGGAACTGTCAGGCTTTGAGGGGTTCCGAGTGCGTTTGCTGGGCGCGATTCCACAGAATTCCCGCAGTGTCACGATCATCAATGGACGACGTTCCGAGGACAATCGTTTCGGGACCGTCTTTCGTTACCGCCTGCAACCTGCAGAGGCCGGCGAATTTGTGCTGCCCGCTCCATCCGTGGAGGTCGACGGCACCACGTATCGCGGCAACAGCGTGGATGTGTCCGTCATACCTCCCACCGATCAGGAAATCGTCCTGCTGGAGGTGTCTGCCGATCGGGACTCGGTGTACCGACTG
This sequence comes from Planctomycetaceae bacterium, assembly GCA_024742875.1. GTDB lineage: Bacteria > Planctomycetota > Planctomycetia > Planctomycetales > Planctomycetaceae > Fuerstiella. Next base: position 28,521 of record JANSXP010000024.1, read on the forward strand.
CAGCCGTTCACTGTCACGTTGAAGCTGTTGGTGCGACAGTTGCCCGGTGAATACGCTGACATCAGTCCCTTATCTGTCCAGCGCCAGGCGCGACGTCCCAATGCCGCCATCACGGTTCCGTGGCTGGCGGAACAGTTGAACGACGACGTGACATCCGATCAGCCACTGGGCGACATCGTCAATCCCATCATCACGTCATCCTCGGACGGCATCTATCTGAATGATCTGGCTGCGGACACGGGCTTTCTGTTGTCTCGTCGCAAAGCCGTGTTTCAGCCACGCAGTCGGGTTGTGAAAAAGCGACTGAAGGACGGCACGTCGGCCTCATTCGTCGAGTACACGATTCGCCGGAGATTTCAGGCCACGCGCGAATCGCGAATTGAGTTTTCGCCGACGGCGGTCAAAGGGGTTTTCGCAGAGAGCGTGACGGATGGCGGCAGCCTGAATGCCATGGAGGTGTTTGCCGTCAGCAACACGCTGACCGTCGACGTCAAGTCTCCCCCGGCCGCCGACCGCCCCGATTCGTTTACCGGTGGCATTGGTCAGTTTGAATTGACGGCTGCCTTAAGTCCGGATAACGCCAGTGTTGGTGATCCGCTCACGCTGACGTTGACGGTGAGCGGTCGTGGTACCGTTGATGATATCCGTCCGCCCGAAATCGAACGGGTGGCTGGTCTGGCCGAGCAGTTTCGTATCTACAGGCCGTCCGAGAAAACGCTGCCCGGCGGCAAAGTCTTCACGTACTCCCTGCGGGCAAAAACGGCTGATGTGGAACAGTTTCCAGCCGTGCCTTTCGCATTTTTTGATGTGGACAGGGAGAGTTACCAGGTGACCCGGTCGGAACCGATTCCCGTGACAATTCGCGACGCCGAACAGCTGGAAAGCAACCAGATCGTGGCGACTTCGCCTCAGGATTCGGCGTCTGCCCTGACCAGGAATGAATCCGGACTGTTTGCCAATTATCCCTCCGTCTCTTCGACTGCCCCACTGCGCTGGCTGCCTCGCGACTGGCTCCTGTTGTGGGGCGGCATGTCGAGTGTTAGTGCTTTGCTCGCCGTGACACTGCGGCGCCGAAAAAAACTGCAGTCAAATCCACAACGGCAACGGCGCCGTCAGGCCCACAGCCGGGCGCTTGGGACTTTGACCGCCGCCGGCGACCGTTCCAGCAAACAGCGATTTGAAGATATGGCGCGGGCTGTGACCGGACTGGTGGCCGACTTTACAGGTCAGTCTCCCGATGGACTGACGCCGGGCGACATCGGGCTGTGCCTGGCACAGAGAGGCGTGTCCAGCCAATTGCAGCAGGACACCGTTCGTTTTCTGCAGGAATGCGATGCTGCCAGATTTGGCGCGGAATCGGCCGGCGATGCTCAAACAACGCACTGTCGGGCCCTGTTGGAGCAACTGTCACGGGAGCTGGACCAATGAGCGTGAGGCGAATCGGTCCAGCACTGCTGTGGTTGTGTGTACTGGCAGGCTGTGGACAGAAGCCGGATTCTGAGACGATTAGTCGGCTGGCGGCCGCTGATGCGGCGTTTCATCAGGCCCAATCCGATGAAGAATTCATCCAGGTGGCTGCCCGCTACCAGGAAGTGCTGGACACGGAATTTGTGACCGCACAGATCCTTTACAATCAGGCGAACGCGTGGGCCCGCGGCAACGAGAACGGGCGGGCCATCGCCGCCTATCTGCGGGCGCAGCAGCTGAATCCTCGCGATGAAAAACTGGCCGCCAATCTGCAACTGGTGCGCAATCGAATTGGGCAGTCGGCTGCTGGTGCTGGTGGATCTTCACTGACAGAGACACTGCTCGTTCTGAACACGTTTTTGAGTGCCGCGGAGCTGAGCATTCTGACCAGCGCTGCCCTTGCGGCTGCTCTGCTCTGCTCTGTGTGGCAGACGGTCAGCGGACGCCGACAGTCTTTACGACTGTGTTTCTTTCTGTGGGCGACGTTTGTTCTGTTGGCCGCATCCGTGAGCTATCACTGGTATCAGCAAAGAACACCATCGGCCGTTGTCGTTTCGCCGGCCATGGCCTTTCAGGGACCTTCGGAAACATACGACAGCGCCTTCGAGCAGGAACTTCAGGCCGGCTTGGAATGCGTCGTCCTGGGCACGCAGGGGGAATGGTGCAACGTGTCGATCCCCGGCGCGGGCGAGGCGTGGCTGCCGCAAAGGGAACTACAGATCATCCGCTGAGTTTGCGAGCGGACGGGAACAAAAAAAGGGCCAGTCACCCCTGGTGACTGGCCCTGACGATATCTGCAGCAAGTTTGCTTAACTGCCGGAGAGCTTCTCAGTCTGTTCAGCGGGAAAACCGCATTTCTCCAGAGCGTCGACCGCTTCATCGACGTCAAATTTGGAAGCATCACCATTCACTACCACTGTCATTGCATCAGCATCAATGTCGAGATTCGCTACACCCGGTAGCGATTGCAGGGTCGATGTGACCGTTGCACGGCATCCAGCTCAATGCATGGAAGGGCATGAAAATTTGACAAGTGCAGCAACGTTACCCATGGTCTCAGAAGACCCTGGGCCTGTTGCTGCGTTTCCGCCTGCAGGTGGTTCCGCACATCCGACGGCCACACCAGCAACCAGGCACAGCATAAACTTGCGCATCATTTGGTTCCTGTAGGAAAGTCCATAAGATTAGACCAACATTGGTCTGGCTATATCATCGGATTCTGGTTGATTGCTGCCAGTGGATTTTCCGTGGTTTTTGGATCATTGGGTTCATTTCTCCTCAAGTACTGGGCAATTTCGTCCTTTCCTGCAGGTCAGGCACGAGTCTTGTGTGGCTGTGTGTCGCTGGCCCACTTGCTCAGTCGGCACCGTTGCGCAGGTGTTATGACCGTGTGATTGATGGTGTTTGCCATGACCGCAGATCCAAATCTCCTGATCTTTGCACGTTTGATTGAGCTTGTTTCCTGATCGGAATGAAAGCCATGGATGAATCTGCAGCGAGTCCCTACCAGGCACCGCAATATCGCAACGAGAAGCACCGCACTTCGAGGCCAGTGATCCTTATTCTGCTGGGCGTCATTGGCATTGCTGCCGTCATCGCCATGGGAAACTATCGCTATCGCCAGGCATTGCGCGCAGAGGCGGCCATGATTCAGGCGAGGCGAGCCGCGCAAACGCAGCTGCAGCAATTGGAGGCTGCGCAACGGGCGGCTGATCGACAGACCCAAACAGATTCTCAATCCGGTCTGCCGCCTGCAGAACGCGACACGGACTGACGCGTCCGTGCCACGGCAGGCGTCATGCCTAACGTCCAGGACTCACACGGTTTGTCGTAGGAAATAGCAGCCAGAGACGTTCTCACTGTTCCCGAAGTGGATGCAGGTGGCTCTCCCGCCGTCAGTTGCTGAGCACTTCGGACGCCAAAGTGGTGACGCAGGACTGGATATCGCCCAGCCTCCCGACATCCGCATGGCTGTCCTTGGAAAACAGGACGTTGCTCACCTGCTTCAATTTGTTCCGGACTGCCGCTGTGGTCCTTCGCGCCCACCAGGAGTCACATCGAAATCACAATGCAGCTATCCAGTTTGGTGCAACCCGTGTCCGGAACGGCAAGAAGCAGGCTAAATGTCCTGCTTCCATTCAGCGAATGTCGGGATTGCCCACGCCTTTGCGATGGCCGAGAGCATTCTGAGGAACTTCCATCATCGCAAAATCGCAACGTCCTTTGATGCCAGAATGGGCGTCACTGAGTGTCAGTTGCCAGACGTCTACCAAAAATTGATTCTTAGCGTCTGCCATCGCCAGTTCAGGCAGACCGTGAAGGCGAACCAACTGATTTCATAGGCGTCTTCCGGAAGCTGGCATTCGGATCAAGTTGCGTTCGTTTGGCCGGCCAGCTTGCAGGTTGGCCGGTAGTCTGACGTACCTCGGTCGATGATGGTCAAAGGCCTGCAGCTGCTGCTACGCGGATCGAGCCACCCGCGTCATTGCTCCGTCTGAACGTTGCGTTCAGGG
>JANSXP010000024.1:35000-87429 GCA_024742875.1 Planctomycetaceae bacterium
CTGAGGCTCCGACCCTGAAGGTCTTAACCAGGCCGTCGACGGTAACTCGCCGGATCATTATGCAAAAGGCACGCCGTCACACATTAATGTGCTCCGACAGCTTGTAAGCGTATGGTTTCAGGTACTTTTAACTCCCCTAGAAGGGGTGCTTTTCATCTTTCGCTCGCGCTACTTTTCACTATCGGTCGTCAAAGAGTATTTAGCCTTGGGAGATGGTCCTCCCATGTTCAGACCGGATTCCACGTGGCCGGCCCTACTCGTATAGTTGATCATCCTCGCTTTCAAGTACGGGACTGTCACCCTCTGTGGTTCCGCATTCCATCGGATTCTTCTGGCTTTCGTGATCAACGGGCTGTTCCCATTTCGCTCGCCGCTACTGAGGGAATCGCTGTTGCTTTCTTTTCCTGTGGGTACTTAGATGTTTCAGTTCTCCACGTTCGCCCTGCATACCTATGTATTCAGTATACAGTAATTCAGGAACCCTGGGATCAACGCTCGTTTGACAACTCCCCCAGGCTTATCGCAGCCTTCCACGCCCTTCATCGCCTTTTGACGCCTAGACATCCCCCATACGCCCTTACATGCTTGACCACAAAGATTCACGGCCATTCAGCCGCTCGTCTATTTCAAACATGGTAACGATTAACGCTGCAAAGTGCTCACTTGCCGCTGTGACACGACAGGCAATCACCTTGCGAGAAAACGCAATTTAGATGCCACTTAGACTTTTTCAGATTGTCAAAGATCAGTCCGCAGAAGTCGAAATCGAGTCGCCTCGAACTGCCGTTTTCTGCGGGAGCGGTACTGTATCGACCAGTAATTGGTTCGTCAACAGTCTGAATCTTCTTTTTTGAAGATTCGTCCGGCAGTGAAATCTTCGGATTCGATGATTTCGCTGCGGATGGAGACGATCGGGCTCGAACCGACAACCTCCGCCTTGCAAGGGCGGCGCTCTCCCAGTTGAGCTACGTCCCCAAAAGTGTCCCCATCGAGAGTGCGATGGGCTCAGAAACCAGGTGTCGAGTTGGCGAATGGCCAATTCGAGGCTTCTGAAATGGGTGTGGGAGGACTCGAACCTCCGACCTCGGCTTTATCAGAGCCGCACTCTAACCAGCTGAGCTACACACCCGTTTCTCAGGCCGGCGAATTTTGGCAATGGAATTTGCCGATGTCCAGTCCGAGAACAGAATCTGAATAAATTCAGTCGAGTCTCCCCGTTTGTCGGCCGTCAAGGTCGTCTGAACCTGGCGGCCGGAGCTTCGTAATTGAAGCCCCACAGGTATCGTCCGTCGTCTGCGGCGAGTTGAGTGGAAAACTCAAAACACGGTTAAATTGGGAGATGCGGACGGCGAATCCCCGCCAGGCAGGGTAATGACACGTGGTTCAGGCTGGCGTTCGCGGTAGTCGTGGGAATATCATCGCCGCCTTGTGGGCTGGCGACGGAGCCAGCATTCCGTCGACTGTCGCGCCCAGGGCAGCGGCTCGCCGCCCACCGAGCCACCCGACTCTTTTCGATCCACCTCTGGCAGCATTCCGGTTGTCAGCGTGGTGATATCCAGACAGAGAATTCATGAGAGACCCACGTATTAACTTTCGGAGTCGTGAGCTGGCCGCCGTTCTGGCCTTTTTGATTCCCGGAGCCGGTCATTATTACCAGGGCCGCCGGGTTAAAGCCGGGATTTTCTTCAGTGGCATTGTGACGCTGTTTTTTGCCGGCATGGTGCTGGGGCACTGGCAGCCTGTCTACAGTCAGACTGCATTTTCTGCTGACCGCTCGCTTGTGGAGATGCTGCCGGCGGAGAAGCCTCCGACGACCCGATTTTCCATCGGATACGGAGCACAGGTCTTTAACGGCCTTGTTGCCCTGCCGGCCCTGATTCAGCAGGCACGCTTTTCAGCAGGGGGCGGCAATTCGAAGGTGCTGCAGGAAGAGATTGACAGTGATTTTATCGGGGTCCTGCGAGACAATTCACAGGCGGTGCCGGTTTCCGGCCGCATTACCGTTCGAGGTGATGGCGGTACGCTGACGGGAGTGACGCCGGATGGCTTCGAGTTTTCGGGCGAGTTTCGGTATGTCTCGATTCGTTTGGGGCGTGAAGTATACGGCTCGCCGAGAAAAGCGATCGCTTTGAGTCAGCTTTCCGGGATCGACATTGAAGGGTTTCGGCCGACCAATCTCAACGGTTCTGTGGAAAGGTCGTTTCTGAACTGGTACCAGGTGCCGCGTGATAACGCAGAGCTTGACCGGTTGCACGTGACGCTGAGTCATCAATTCGACATTGCCTGCGTGTTTACGTGGATTGCCGGATTGCTGAACCTGATGGCGATCTGGGATGCCTATGACGGACCGGCCTATGGGTACGGCGACGAAAGTCCGGATGACGACGAAGAGCCGGAATCCGGCGACAGGGAAGCGGACTGACCATCGGAGAGAGGTTTCGTCTTCGTTATTCAGCTTTGGTTCTGTCCGTTCGTCGTTCTTTTGCTGCGGCGTCCAGCCTTACGGACGCACTGTCTGTTACTTTGAAAATGCTGCCATGAACGTGCCTTCTTTGGTTTATGCGATCCCGCTGGCTGCCGTGATCAGCGTAGTTTACACGTCGACACGCTTTGAACTCACCAGTCGTATCATTGAGCGATCGGCCATTATGTTTGCCAAGACGGTGGTTGGTTTGGTGGCACTTTACGCGCTGCTGGCCTGGCTCAGTGCTTAGGTCCTCGCGGCCAAAGACCACGCGGCCATGTGGGGAACGCGGAGGAATGCAGACGCGGCTGACCACCGCAGGTTGTTTCCAGGCCGATCTCCACAAATATCAGGCTTCGCGCAAAGGCAATGCCTTCGGACAGCGAAACGGCTACTGCTAAACGGCTACTGCTAAACGGCTACTGCTAAACGGCTACTGCGAACGTGGTGAGTGGCGGCGTGGTCGTGACAATCGTGATGTCGCGCGACCGCCAGACCGCACGCGGGCCGCCCAATCGCTGAAATTCGTTAATCGGAAGATCATGGGGGGACCCCATGCTGGCGTGAAGCGTTTTCAGGGGGTGACGGTCTGCTGGCTGGGTTCTGCAGTCGCGTCGAACACACGTTCGCAGGCCGCATTTCCTTTTTCAAACTCGGCCCTGGCCCGGGTGAACATCGCCTCTCCGGCAGGTGTGGGGTAGACGGTGTCGACACACGCCTGGCAAAGGTTCTTGCGTGGCAGGCCCACACATTCTGCCAGCGCTTCGACAGGCAGATACCTCAGGCTGTCCGCGCCGATCAGATCGGCCATCTGCTGCTCTTCTTCCGGCGTGATGACTGTGCCAGCCATGTTTCGCGGGGCAAACAGTTCATCAATGGTCGACATGTCAATGCCGTAATAGCATGGAGCGATGATGGGGGGGCAGGCGATGCGGACATGAATTTCTTTGGCCTTGCCGCGTTTTCTCAGCAGCTTCAGCAGCGCCTTCAGGGTGGTGGCGCGGACGATCGAGTCGTCGACCAGCAGCACGCGTTTGCCGTCGAGGATTTCCGGCAGGGGCGTGTACTTCATGCGGACTTTATCAGCGCGATTACTGCCCTCAATGAACGTCCGGCCGATGTAACGGTTGCGAATTAATCCCTCCAGCGAGGGCACCTTCAGTTCGAACGCCATGCTGTCTGCCGCCGCCTTGGCGGTGTCCGGCACGGGGACCACGATGGTGTCGTCGTCGATGGGCACCGTTTCTCGTCGGGCCAGTTCTTCACCCAGCCGCTTGCGTGAAAGATACACACCTGCGTCGTCAAAATGGCTGGCAGCATTGGCAAAGTAAATCCACTCGAAGAAGCAGTGGGCCTTGCGGGGCGATTCTGCGTATTTTTTTACCTCAATCCTGCCGTCCTCAATGAACACCGCGTGTCCCGGCTCGACATTGCAGACACTGTCTTCGGAGAAACCCAGGTGGGTCAGGGCCACGCTTTCGCTGGCGGCGGCAAACAGTGAGCCTTCAACGGCATAGCAAAGTGGGCGGATTCCCCGTGGGTCCCGCGAGACAAATGCTTTGCCGTTGGCGTCCAGATAGGCCAGATTCCAGGAGCCGTCAAGGCGATTCGCCAGCGAGTTAAGCAGTTCCAGGTGCGAGATGCCCGGGTTGTCGGACAATTCCTGGGAGATCAGGTGGTTGAGGACTTCGGTGTCCGTTTCCCGGGTCAGATGAAAGTCCGTGGACTGCAGAATTTCTTCTCGCAGTTCACGGTAGTTGGCCAGTTGTCCGTTGAAGACAAAACTAAACCATTTGGACCGGGCGATGTGGTGCCGCTCAAACGGCTGGGCGTAGCTGCGATCGTCTTTGCCGCATGTGGCGTATCGCACATGGCCGATGGCAGCGTAGCCGGCGTACTCCTGCATCAGATTCATGTATTCCGCCTGATGATTCATGCGGAAAACCTCGGCAACGCCACCCACATCCTTGTGCGTATCGATCAGCTGCTTGCGGTCCGGGTTGTACGTGGTGAATCCCGCGGCCAGTTGTCCGCGATTCTGCATGTCGAGCAGCATGCCGGGGATCAGCCGGGATGTCTGTGACGGGTCCTGGTCAGGGACCAGCGGGCTGGGGGAGTTTTTGTCGAGATGCGCGACGGCCGCGATGCCACATTCGTGGAATAATTCGTCCATGCCGGAGAGTACTCGTGCGGGGTGGCTAGGGCGGAAATGTTTCCGCGTGCCGGGGCTCAAAAATCGGTTTTCGTGGTGACAAGTCCACGCGATCTTCGGACAGCGGAAGGATACAGGTCGTCTCAGGTGAAACCAACCCCCAGCATTCTGGTAAGTCCAAATAAGCGAATCGCGTACAATCAGACTGGGTGGCTGTCTGACGAAGTGCGTCAGGGGATTGGTTGCACGAATTGCAGACTGCCAGGTCGTGCGTTAGGCTTCGCGGTTTGCCGCACATCCGGCAGCCCGGTCTGCCCGTGCTCCGGCATTGGCGAGAGACAAACATTCACTGATCAGGCGGTTTTTCGCAGCAAATAACCGAAGCGACTCGCAGTACGCTGTGAGCGAAAACAAACGGAACCGAACAACGATGTCAGATCCCTCAGGAGGCCGACCTTCCGGTGGAAATTCCTCAGGTCCCAAACGCCCGGAAGAACCCCGGCGCAGCCCCATGCCATTGCTGCTGGCGGCCATGCTGGTCATTTCCGTGTTCTGGATCATCAACAGCGGCGCTTCCGTGGGCACAACCGTCCCTTACGGGATGTTTTTCAAGCAGTTGAAAAAGGGAAACGTCAAAGAGGTCACCATCAAGGGAGAGATTCTCACCGGCAAGTGGGTGGAGATTCCGCCAGACGGTGAGACTCCGGAAACGCTGGTGGGCAAGTTGAAGGAAGACTTCAACACGGTGTTGCTTTCGCCTTACGCCGGCGAAAGCGTGCTCGCTTCAGAGCTGGAAAAGCAGGTGGAATCTGGCAAGCTCAACATGCTGGACGCAGATCGTCAGACGATGAGTCGGGGCATGGAACTGCTGTCGTGGCTGATTATTCCCATCATCTTTGTGTTTCTGTTCTACATGATGATGCGCCGCAGCGGTGACCCGTTCAGCGGCGGCATGATGGGCGGCTTCATTCGCAGCCCGGCTCGCAAGTTTGAAAAAAATGAGCAGCACACGACCTACGACGATGTGGCCGGGCTGAAAACCGCCAAGCAGGACCTGCAGGAAATAGTCGAGTTTCTGAAGAACCCGAAGCGATTCACCAAGCTGGGTGCCCGCATTCCGAAGGGGGTGCTCCTGGAGGGACCTCCGGGAACAGGTAAGACTCTGCTGGCACGTGCTACCGCTGGCGAGGCCGGTGTGCCGTTCTTCTCCATCAATGGTTCCGAATTCATTCAGATGTTCGTCGGCGTGGGGGCAACCCGAGTCCGTGATCTGTTCAAGACCGCCCGAGAGGCGTCCCCCTGTATCATCTTCATTGATGAGATTGACGCGGTGGGGCGAATTCGCGGAGCGGGTGTCGGCGGCGGTCACGACGAACGCGAACAAACGCTCAACCAGATCCTCAGTGAGATGGACGGCTTCGAGAAGACGGAAGCTGTGATTGTGCTGGCGGCCACCAACCGCAGTGACGTGCTGGACCCGGCTCTGCTGAGGCCCGGTCGTTTTGACCGACACGTCACCGTCGATAAACCGGCGCGGGAAGGTCGGCTGGGAATTCTGAAGGTCCACACCCGCAAAGTGCCACTGGCCGATGATGTGGACCTGGAGGCGCTGTCCAAATCCACCATGGGGTATTCCGGCGCTGAGCTGGAAAAACTTGTCAATGAAGCAGCACTCAAGGCCGCGCGGGGCAAGAAGCGTTCGGTCGAGATGGAAGACTTCTATCACGCCGAAGACCTCATTGTGATGGGCGCCCGACGTGACGAGCATGTCGATGACAACGAGCGACGTCTGACCGCGTTCCACGAAGCAGGTCACGCCATTCTGGCCTGGTATCAGGAAGGGATGGATCCGGTTCACAAGGTGTCCATTGTGCCTCGCGGCCGCAGTGGCGGAGTGACCCGCTTTCAGGCGGAAAAAGAGGTTCCCAATGTGGGCCGCAGTGCCTTCTTCAAGCGGTTGATCATGACCATGGGGGGCCGTGCGGCAGAGAAGATTATCTTTGACGAGTACAGCGCGGGCGCCGTGGGCGATATCGAGCAGGCCACCCGCATCGCCCGGCATATGGTGGCCCACTGGGGCATGTCGGAGAAGGTTGGCCCGGTGGCCTTTAAGCAGTCGGAAGAGCACCCGTTTCTTGGCAAGGAGATGCAGAGTTCCCGGGAGTTCAGCGAAGAGACGGCCCGCATTATCGATGTCGAAGTGACCAGCATTCTGAAAGAGGCCAACGAAACGGCCATCGAGATGCTGCACGAATATCGTGAACAGATGGACGCTCTGGCGGAAGCCCTGCTGGAACACGAGGACATTGAGCACGAAGAATTGATCAAGATCCTCGGCCCGCGTCCGGGCGCAAAGGTGGAAGAGGCCAGCGGTGACAGCGACAAACCGGCTGCTGTGGAGTCAGACACGATCGCCGGTGCGGAAACACAGTCGGATCATCAGGAAGACGAATCGCCGGGCGACGCGGACGACTCGCCTGACGGCGGCGACGACGTGGATGGTTCGCAGGACACCGGCAACTGACAGGCTGGCGTTACCGGCGGGCCGCGTCTGCATTTGTTGATCGGTCAGTTTGTGCGTCTGGAATTGCCAGCGTTCCGGTAGCGGGCTTCGGCCCGTTCCAGATTCTGTCTCAAAGGGGCGTCGCCGGCCGTCTGCAACAGGCGTCGTTCATGGCCGTCTGTAACGGCCGTCGTCCGAAGACCCTCACCGCGCGTTCGGCTTCATCCTGTGCGGCAGTGACTACTGCTGACTGGGTTTCCGATAGTTCAGCGGGGGCTGCTGTCCTGGCTGCATCAACGATTCATATCGGTTGCTCCCCTGGCGGCGGACCAGTTCCGCCCGGGCCTGTTCCAGCAATGGCTCGTTCTGCAGCAGATCACACACGGTCCAGGCGAGCGTACGGGCCGCCAGGTGCATTCCCTTTTCGGCAATGGGCGTGCCGCCGCAGGCCACAGCCTGCCATGAGTGCCCCGGCGTTCCCGGAACCCAGCAGGCCGTGGAAAAACCGGTTGTGGGGACCACCCAGGATACGTCGCCCACGTCGGTTGACCCCTTGCCAACGGTGCCGCTGACGTTCTCCACGTAGTTGATGCTGTCCAGCGGCACTTCGCGAGGCAAATGAGTCTGCATGCGGGCGGCAAACTTAAGATCTTCTTCGCTGTACTGCAGATCGTTGAGCGCTCGCAGATTGCGGTCGGCCACGGCAGACAGTGTTTCGTTGGGCAGAATTTCGCGGATGCCGCCTTCGAAACCAATTTCCAGCTCCGTCTCCGTCGCCAGCGCGCCGGCTTTGGCACACAGCTCCAGGCGTCGATACAAAGGTTTGACGACGGCCGCCTGGGGATGGCGAATGTAGTAATACACTTCGGCGAAATCCGGCACCACGTTGGGCGCGGCTCCGCCATTGGTGACGACATGGTGAATGCGAGTGAAGTCGGGCGTGTGTTCGCGCAGCAACTGGGCGGCATGGTTGGTCAATTCCACAGCGTCCAGTGCAGATCGCCCCAGTTCCGGGCTGCCGGCCGCGTGAGCCGCAATCCCGCGAAATCGAAACTTGACCGCCATACGGGCCAGGCTGCTCTTGTCGCCGGCCGCATTCTTGCTGGACGGGTGCCAGTGAACGACAGCGTCACAGTCTTTGAACAGTCCCGCCTGGACCAGAAAGACCTTGGCACTGCCCCCTTCTTCCGCCGGGCAGCCATAGAATCGCACGGTGCCTGGCAGCTTGCCTGCTTTGATCTGTTCGGCGATGGCGATCGCAGCTGAGGCCGATGCGGTGCCAAACAGATGGTGGCCGCAGCCGTGGCCGTATGAATTTCCGTCACCCCGGCGTTCGCGTTCCGGGGAATCGGTCTGGCTCAGGCCGGGCAGTGCGTCAAATTCTCCCAGGATGCCGATCACTGGTTTGCCGCTGCCAAATTCGGCCGTGAAGGCCGTGGGGATATCAGCCACGCCGCGGGTGATCGTCAGCCCGCCGTCTTCCAGCATGTCGGCCAGCAATTTTGAGGACTGACTTTCCTGATAGCCGGGCTCCGCGGCTTGCCAGATGGAGCGGGCCACCTGCCATGATGCTTCCCGTCGGGCGTTGATGGAATCGACCAGATTGTTTCTGACATTCGCTTCATCGGCGTGGCTGCGGGCAGAAAACAGGAGGGAACAGCCGGCAGCCAGCAGCGTCATACTGCGAAAACTGAATTTGTACATCAGGTGGGTTTTCCGGAGGCTTGTGAACAGGGGGCCGTGTGTCAGACTCTCACAGTGACAGGATAGTCACCTGCCGCCTAATACCAATCGACCGAACACCGCAGGTTGAGTGTGCGACATTACAAATGCTTCAGAACGATGCTGTTCGGCTGACAACCACCTGTGAGTTGTTTGTGATGATGCCAAACCGCAAGGGCCCTTTATGAGTTCCGATCGTCCCAACGTGTTGTGGCTGTGCACTGATCAGCAGCGATACGACACCATTCGCAGTCTGGGAAATTCGCTGGTCCGCTCGCCGGCGGTCGACAGTCTGGTTGCCGACGGTGTGGCGTTTACGCAGGCGTACTGTCAAAGCCCGGTCTGCAGCCCCAGTCGGGCTTCCTTTTTGACAGGACGGTATCCGCGGACGACGGGCTGTCGGCAGAATGGCCAGACAATTCCGGCACGCGAACAACTGGTCAGCCGACTGTTTGCTGATGCCGGCTATCGCTGCGGTCTGGCGGGCAAGCTGCATCTGGCGTCGTGCTCTGACGGAAAAGTGGAGCAGCGGATCGATGACGGCTATCACGACTTTCGGTGGTCTCACCATCCGCAGCCGGACTGGCCGGAAAATGCGTACACACAGTGGCTGCACGCGCGGGGCACCAGTTGGGAACAACTGTACGACGGCCCGTCGACGGGGTTCGTCAAAGAGGGCGTACCGGCGGAATTTCATCAAACGACATGGTGCGCCGACATGGCCATCGACTTTCTGCGTGGCAATGTCGGCCGGCCATGGTTCTTCAGTTTCAACTGCTTTGACCCCCATCATCCGTTTGATCCGCCGCGAGAATATCTGCAGCGGTACAACCCGGCCGACATGCCGCTGCCAAAAGTTCGAGCGGGCGAAGCCGACGGCAAGACGACCTTCCAGCGTCTGGACGGCGAGTGGGCGCACAACAGCCCCGGCGAGTTTCACACCGGAGGCCTCACGGATGATGACCGGCGTCAGGTGACGGCCGCCTACTATGCGATGTGCGAGCTGATCGACGATCAGATCGCGCGAATCCTGGCCTGCCTGGACGAAACCGGTCAGCGGGAAAATACGATTGTGATCTTCATGTCGGACCACGGGGAAATGCTGGGGGACCATGGTCTGTACTTCAAGGGACCGCATTTCTATGACGAAGCGATTCGCGTGCCGCTGGTGATCAGCTGGCCGCAGCAGCTGCAGGGCGGCCTGAAAGTAGACGGGCTGACCGAACTTGTTGATCTGGCGCCCACACTGCTGGATTTGTGCGGCCTGCCACAATCGCCCGGCATGCAGGGGCAGACGTTGCGACCACTGTTGACGGGAGAGAAGAATCCGGGCGTGCATCGCGACAGCGTGTACTGTGAGTACTACAACAGCTGGACGCATGCCGATGCCTATGGCACGATGCTTCGCACGGCCACTGAGAAGATCGTGGTATATCACGGCACCGACCAGGGGGAACTGTACGATCTGGCCGCTGATCCGGATGAGTTTCACAATCTCTGGGATGCGGCCGACGCCCAGCCGATGAAGCTGCGACTGATGCAGCAGTGTTTTGATCGCAGCGTGCTGGCGATGGATCCCCTGCCCGTGCGACGAGGTGCATTCTGAGCCGACAGGTGCCGCGACCGCTGCTCCATTCAGTTCGCCGGCCGATGGCTTTCCGTGATGGTCTTCAGCAGCTGCAGCCACCGAATGTCTTCAGCGCCCAGTGACGCGGCCGGCCACGTGGAGCGATCAGCCAGCGTGTTTTCATAGGCATTGGTAATGGCGGTGGCCGTGAGCCGAAATTCTTCTGTGCTGCCGCTGTCAATCGCCGTTTCCACCATCGGGTCATAGCTCAGGGCGTCGGTCCGCAGGGCCCGATCGAGCTGAACCAGCAAAGGGTCGGTGACCTGCGAAGCCGTCCGTCCGTGAAACTCTTTGAGCACCCGTTTTTCGGCCGCTTTGATCTGGCCGTTCAGGCTGCGTTCATCCAGCGTTTCGCCGGCGGTCTTCAAACCGTATTTGGCCAGCAGCAGTCCGACGGACGGAATCATGGCCTTGGCTGCCAGGATGCCTCCGGCGACAGGATTGGCCAGCGCGACCAGTCCCCCAATCAGCAGCGCGCCGTTGAATGCCTTGCTGTCCAGTTCATCGATGCGATCCGCCAGGTCCGCCAGACGGCTGGCTGTGGGCGAATCGGACGCTGCGGCGCGGGCCGTGCTGGCCGCCTCGTCACACAGCAGCCGCTCAATCATCTGTGAAGAATGGCCGCTGGGCAGGTGAAAGATGCGTTTTTTGGGCAGATCGTTGATCGGCGGGACGCCATCCGGCAGGCAGCGCATCGAGTACAGCAGGTAGCCGGACTCGGCCTGTCGGAAGGGAATCAGGAAATAGTGCTTTTCGTCAGCCTGCGATGAGGAGACCTCGTTGGATCCCAGCAGCCAGGTCAGCCCCAGCGTCTGCCGCGCGTAACCCAGCCCCTGTCCAAACGATCCGGCTGCCGTATCGACCAGGTCGGCAGCTCCCTGCCACGCCTGGGACGCTTTGGTTTTGGCGGAATTGAGCAGTGACTGCAGATCCATCAGGTCGTTTCCTGTTGCGTAAAGACGGGCCAGACAAACAACGTCGCCGTCGGGGCCCATGATCAGAATTTTTGCAGCAGATGACAACAGATCGCCGGAATCCTGCCGACCGACTGGCACGGACGAGCGAATGCGCCCGCGCCCACGACAGCCTCCTGCCAAATCGTTAAGCCGCCGCGCTGGTCACGGTTCGCCTCGGGGGTAGACTGCGGGCATGCCTGACTGGACTTATCAAACCATTTTTCGTGCGCCGCTGCGGCAATTGCCGTACGCCACCAGTTCGGCGCTGGTGTTCGGGATGCTGGGGAGGTTGGGACGCTTTGTCGCCGGGCGCTTTGTGATTCGCATGATGGGCCACGCCCAGGCGCCAGCGGATGTGCGGCTGGTCAAGGGCGACTGGGACTTGAAATCACCGTGTGCTCTGGGCAGCGGCGTGGATCAGTCGGCTCAGGCGATATCTGCCCTGTCATTGTTCGGCATCGGCCTGCAGGAAGTGGGGCCTTTTGATCTGCGGGAGTCATCAGGTTGGAATGATCCGCCGCAGGTGACGGCTGAGGAGCGTGCCCGTGAAAGGCGCGGCACGCAGTGGACGCCCGATGGCGTGTGCATCTCTCGCTGTCAGGCGGTCGTTTCGTCTGACGATCTGATTCGCCAGCTGCAGCGACAGCATTTTCGTAACGACGTCCCCGTGCTGGCCCATCTATTGCTGGATGAGTCCACAACGGCGGCCGCCGTCCGGACGCTGGCCAAACAACTGCAGGGGCTGGTGACGGGAGTTGTGCTCACGGTCACCTCGACTGACAGCACCGCTGGCGGTGCTCAGCAGAGCAGTGCTGAGTCGAACGGTGCTGAGCCGAGCGGTGCTCAGCAGGATGTCGATTTCCGCAACGTCGTTGCTGTGGGGCACTCGCTGGTTGAATACGGATTTCGAGTGCTGCTGGCTGTAGACGCTGCGCGACTGCCGCCCGAATACGTCTTTGCTGATTCGCTCTTTGCGGGGTGGCTGCTGAATTTTGACGACGTGGGTCAGGCGGTGGAGAGTCTGTCTTCGGTGGTGCGGCGGATGTCGGTGAACGCCGACCAGGAGCTGATCATCGTGCGTGCAGACATTTGCGAGCCGCACGATGGCCTGCGGCTGCGACAGGCGGGGGCCGATGTGGTCCTGCTGGATGAAGGTCTGCCGATCGCCGGCCCTGGGCTGCCCAAGCGGATCAATGCCGTCGAGCTGGCCGCGCAGCGAGCCGCCCTCACGGCAGCCGATGCAACGGGGGGCTCGCAGATTGCCGCGCCGCGGCAGTCGTGGCTGTGGGGCCTGCTGCTGGGTATTGCGCTGACAGTTGGCGGAATCATGGCGCTGGCCATTGGCTCCACTCGTGTCGTACTGCCATATGACGAAGAGTTCCTGGGGATGCTGCGTGAGGAGATTTGCGCCATCAACCCTCAGTTGCTGCCATTCATGTCCCATGATCGGGTGACGCTGGCCGGCACGATGCTGGCGCTGGGACCTTTGTACTGTCTGCTGGCCTGGTTCGCAGATCGCACGGGACAGCACTGGGCGAAGGTGGCATGGGTCGCGAGCGCGTTCATTGGATTCTTCAGCTTCTTTTCGTTTCTGGGTTTCGGCTACTTTGACCCCTTCCATGCGTTCATCAGCGTGGTGTTGTTTCAGCTGACGCTGTTTGGCCTGCGTTCTGATCAGCAGCCTTATCGCCTCGTCGAGTTTGATCTGCACAATTCCGCCACGTGGCGTCGCGCGCTGTGGGGACAGCTGCTGATGGTGATTCATGGAGCCGCGATTCTGATCGCCGGCGTTGTGATCAGCGGATTTGGCATGACGACCGTGTTTGTGTCGCAGGATCTGGAATTCATGAACACCACGCGTGATGCGCTGCTGTCTGCCAATCCGCGACTCGTGCCGCTGGTCGCCCATGACCGGGCAAGCTTTGGCGGCATGCTGCTGGCCACCGGACTCACGGTCCTGCTGACGGCCCTGTGGGGCTGGCAGCGCGGCCGCCGCTGGCTGTGGTGGTCGCTGGCACTCACCGGAACCACGGCTTACGGCTGTGCGCTGGCAATTCACTGGAGCGTAGGCTACACGTCCCTTGTGCACCTGCTGCCCGCCTACGGTGGACTGGCCGCACTGTGGCTGGCGTTACTACTGTCGCGTGCGTGGATGTTTGAAGATGCTGCCCTGATTGGTGCTGCCTCCGGTGGTCATCGCTCAATGCTGCAAATTGACTGATGGGCGATCAGGCCCAACCGCATCTGCAAAAAACGTCATGGCCAGAGAACAACCAACGCCGGAATCTGCCCGCATTCATCAGGTGACGCAGGAACGCCACGGCTGGTGGCTGCTGTTGCTGCTGAGCGTAATCGTTATCCCGGTGGAGTTGCTCAGGCTGTCGCTGGCAATCACGGCAGACAGGTCGTGGTTTCGCTGGGTCCTTGGCATTGCCTTTCCTCTGCTGATCGTGCGGCAGGTGATCGCTTTGTGGCTGGGAGAATTTGGTGGCCTGCGCACCCTGGCGTGGCTGTTGCTGCTGCGGGCCGGCCAGTATCTGACGAGCCTCGTCGCGATGTTGCGTCTGCCGCTGGTCATGGACGAAATCCCGCTGATCGCGGGGCTGCTGCGGTCAGTGATGCAGTTGTCAGCTGCCGGTCTGGTGGTCTTTGGTCTGTTATCACTGATGTGTTTTGCGTCCAGCAGCTTGAAGGCCTTCGTGCTGCTGCGATTCCGAACGAACGGGCTTTACCGCTGGGTGCCAGACCGACTGCGATCGCTACTCGGCGAGCCATCTATTAATGAGCGCATCTTCTCCGAGTACCGGCAACTGGGGGCCCAGGGGCCATATACCCAGTTTACGCCCGCGCTGATCGATGCGCTCGAAGAGGGAGAACTGGAGGAGGCGATCGTGGACTATGCGGTCGCCGCGGAGAACGCAGCCGGTGAACGAGATCCACGGGACGTTTTTCGTGAGTTGCCACCTGGATTCGCCACGGTCTACACCCTCTGGGAACTCCAGGCTCAGGTCGATAATGGTGGTTTTTTTCAGTTCTTCGTGAACAGGGGGCTGCCCTTCGCTCTGCTGACGCTGGAAAGCTGCCAGCAGGTGGGCCGCGAGGATATGAGATTGCTTCTGGCTCGGGCCATCGATCGAGCACTGGAGCACGAAGACTCGGTGGATACCGCTGCGGCCGCTCTGCAGGATGTCACGCAGCTGACAACCGGAGGCTGGGCAGACGCCTATCTGAATGGGGAAAAGGAGATCTCACTGGACGATTTGTCGAGTGAGTTCTACGAGCTCGATCCGATCGATCTGGATCAATTTATCCGCCTCAATATGTCCCTGTTTCAATCCACCTCGGCACGGACTGCCGCAGACGAGCACCCCGGTACCGAATCTGTCTAGCTGTGGACACGCGGCTGTTCGTAGCCGGCGGCGATGATCTCGGCTTCGGCTGTCGCCAATTCGTCCAGACGGGCGCCCACTTCTTCCTGGCTGCCGTAGTCCATCGCCAGGCGGACATACGTAGCGTGGTGGCGGGCTTCTGATTCGTACAGGCTGCCGTAAAACTCCGACAGCTCACGGTCATCCAGGTGATCGCGGAGCAGCACAAATCGCTCGCAGCTGCGGGCTTCAATCAGCGCGGCCACCAGCAGATGGTCCATGGCTTTGTGGGGTTCCTGGCGGCGGCACAGGGCCTTGAGCTGGCGGCCATAGGTGCCCGGCTTGAGCTTGATGAAACGAATGCCGCGTTCTTTGAGCAGTTTGAGCACCATGTGAAAGTG
Organism: Planctomycetaceae bacterium; assembly: GCA_024742875.1. Taxonomy (GTDB): domain Bacteria; phylum Planctomycetota; class Planctomycetia; order Planctomycetales; family Planctomycetaceae; genus Fuerstiella. Next base: position 50,194 of record JANSXP010000024.1, read on the forward strand.
CTCCAGCTCTTCGGTGACGATTTCTGTCATCGTGGCGGTGAGGGCCTCGTTCTCCACGTATTCGAACATCAGGTTCATGGCGGTGGAGGCCGCCTTCTGTTCGCAATGCGCATGGTCGATCAAAATGGTGTTCAGGTTTTCTTCCACCTGCCGGAGCCAGCGATCGGGAGATGTCGAGTGAAGATGGAGCATGTGAGATTCCGACAGTGTGCGTAGGTGCGGAGCCCACATTCTTGCAGTTTTGGGGCAGACGTTCCACGGCGTCTGCCCGCGACCCGTGTGATAAAGCCAGGCTGGTGTTGCAGATGTGTGCGACCCGGGCAAACTGCTAAACTGAGGGACGCCAGCGACGGCTGGTCAGCAGGCTGGCCGTTTTGACAGGCGCAGGAGGAAAACTATGCAGGTAACCATCACGGCCGTTGGCCCGGACAACACGGGTTTGGCCGACCCCATTGTTCATTTCGTCTCCGGGGCAGGCGCCAACATTTTTGAAATCCAGATGTACGACCGCGACAGCGAGCATCTGTTTGCCATGCTGATGCGGATCGACTGGCCGGCGGAGAAGACGCCCGTGCAGACCCTGAGGGAGCATCTGACAGAAATTGGTCGCTCCCGGGGATTGACGGTGCGCGTGTGGGCCCGTGACGAACACGATCGCCCGCCACGTCTGGCCATCTGTACGACCTACCGCTCGGAACCGCCACTGGCGATTCTGAGGGCCATTCGGGACGGGCGCCTGAAGGCGACTGTTCCCGTGATGATTGGCAACCGCAATGCCTGCCGCAGCGTGGCCGAGCAGTTTGATGTGCCGTGGCACAACATTGGTGATGCCAAAGGCGCGGCCGACTACGGGCAGATGGAGGCGCTGATCGATCAGTACGACATCGACTATGTGATTCTGGCCCGCTACATGCGAATCCTGCCCGCGGAAATCTGCTGGAAGTTCGCCGGCGGGCGGATCATCAACCTGCATCACGGGCTGCTGCCGCCGTTTCCCGGGTTCCGCCCCTATGAGGATGCCCATCAGTTTCACATGCTGTGTTTTGGCGCCACGATTCACTTCATCGTGCCCGAACTGGATGCCGGCAACCAGATTATCAACCAGAGTACGTTCAACGTGCAGCCAGGCACACCTTTGGCGGACATCAAACGCATGGGAGAAACGGACCACGAGCCCAACTGCCTGGTGGAAGGCGTGCGTCGGGTCGTCGATCGTGAAGTGGAACTGCATTTTCACCGCGTCGCCCGCGTTGAGAGCCAGGCGTGACAGCCAGTCAGAGAGCCAATCTGTGAGACGCTGAGCGGTGATGCAGCACGAAGAGTTGGGACAGCGGGCCCGGGCGGCCCCTCGCTTTTGTGGTTTGCCCCGTTGGATTCCGCAGCATTCCGAGCAATGAAAGCCGTTGCCCGGGATCGTTTATCAATGGTGAGACCTGCCGGCCTGCTTTGAGATTGTCAGGCGGCCGACGCTAGAATACGGGGTCTGCAGTGACGCCCCGCGCGCGTCGCCCGCATGTCTTTCCGTGGATTTCTTGCTCACTATGTCTAAGGACTTCTTCAATGACGGCCCCAATTCGAGTCGCTGTGACTGGCGCTGCCGGACAAATCGGTTATTCCCTGCTGTTTCGGATCGCGTCAGGACAGGTATTCGGACCTGACCAGCCAGTGATTCTGCACATGGTCGAAATCCCACCAGCGATGGGCGCTCTGGACGGCGTTCATATGGAACTGGACGACTGTGCGTTCCCCACCCTGGCCGGAGTTGTGAAAGCCGACAGCGATCATCTGACCGATGGCTTTGCAGACTGCAACTATGTGCTTTGCGTAGGCAGTGTGCCCCGTGGCAAAGGCATGGAGCGTGGCGATCTGATTCGCATCAACGGTCCGATCTTCACCAGCACCGGTCAGGCCATCTCGGATGCGGCCGCGAGTGATGTTCGCGTTCTGGTGGTTGGCAATCCGTGCAATACGAACTGCCTGATCGCCATGAACAATGCGCCCAACGTGCCCAACGACCGCTGGTATGCCATGACGATGCTCGATCAGAATCGTGCTGTTTCACAGCTGGCGCAGAAAAGCGGCGCGGCCGTCTCCGGCATCAGCAATATGACCATCTGGGGCAATCACTCGGCCACCCAGTATCCGGACTTCTACAACGCCAAAATTGATGGCAAGCCGGCTCTGGACGTGATCGGTGACGAGCAATGGCTCAAAGGCGACTTCATCACCACCGTGCAGAAGCGTGGTGCCGCCATCATTCAGGCACGCGGCGCATCGAGTGCGGCTTCCGCTGCCAATGCCATCATCGACAACGTCAAAGCGATTGCCAATCCGACGGCGGCCGGTGCCACCTTTAGCGCGGCGGTCTGCAGTGACGGCAGCTACGGTGTGGATGAAGGTTTGATCAGCAGCTTTCCGCTGACCAGCGACGGTACCAACTGGTCGATCGCTCAGGGGCTGGAACACAACGAATTCGCGGCCGAGAAGCTGGCGGCAACTGTGGCGGAACTGAAAGAAGAGCGAGACACTGTAAAGGATTTGCTCAACTAGTTCGTGTGCTGACGCCCGTTGCACAAATGGCGGCGCGTTTACCGGCCAGCAGATGGCCAGTCGACAGCAGACAGTGGACGTCCAAAAGAAAACGGCTCGCTCATCGGTAGATGAACGAGCCGTTTTGTCGTTTGAGGGCGAACCGCGAACCGTAAAACAACGGGGCTTACTTCTGTGTGGCGGCCTGCTTTGCCCGTTCTTCCTGACGGGCGGACAATTCTGGGTTGGGATCGGCTGGACCATCCAACTCGCCTCGCACCCATTTGACGGCCGCCGTGACCGACTTCAAAAAGCGCTCGTCACGCCACGTACTTTCGTTGTGGCCCAGATTGTTGACGAACACGCGGCCCTCTCCGTAATTCTTCACCCAGGCCACAGGGACATGATAGGGCTTCGATGGCTGGCACTTGTTCATGTCCAGGCTCATTAGGACTCGCACTTTTTCCGGCTGCCAGTTCTTGTACTGGTAGATCTCATCGCGGATCTGAAATTCGGACCCAAACGCCTGCATGGTCGGGTGATCAGGCTCGTGCACGGCAATGGTCACCGTCGTGCCGGCTCCCCAGGGGTGCCCATTGAATGAGCCTCCCACCATGTCCCAGTAAGGCTCATAGCTTTTGAACGTGTCTGTCGCCGAGTGGAAGCCGATGAAGCCGTGGCCTTTCTGCTTCAGCCAGTCGTTGAAGAAGTAGTCCAGGTCCTTCTCGGCGATCGGCAGTTTGCCCGTCGTGTAGAACATGACGATGTCATAGTTTTGCAGATTCTCTTTTGTGAAATCCGAAGCCGCATCCTGAGTGCAGTCGACGGTGAATAACTCGGATGTCTGGCCCAGCTGGACCATCGAGATTTCCGCTGGGGCCAGGTCTTTTTGCTGGCGATTGACGGATCCGTGGCGGAAGCCCACGCTCTGGGTGAGCATCAGAATGCGGGTTTTCTCCGCGGCTGACGTCACGGAGCAGGCAAGGAGCAAAGTCAGGAGGGTGATCTGTTTCATGAGCCGTTCCATGGGTGAGAATTGGGGTGGGAGACCCCATTCTTAGCCACGTCGCAGGCCCATGTCCATCTGCTCGAAGCCTTTCCACAGCGCCTGCGGGAGGAGCAGTCCGCCTCCCCCGGGGCGTCTTACACAAAGGAAGGCTGTCGCGCAAATCGGCCGATCAGGCCCGCGTGACCGTTTTTTGGTGTTAACTCAGGGCCTCCAATTCGTCGCGACCTTTCTGGAGTCCAGTGTGCGCGATTCCAGCGATTTTCAGGGTTTTGGCGATTGCGTCGATTGTTTCGATCGGCCGCATTGCTCGACCCTGATTCGCATGTTTTGCGTTTTTTTGCTGGACTTTGCCGGGCTTGATATGCGGATAATGCTGGTTCGGTAAACAGGTCCGATATGCGCTTTTGTGTATTAGGGATGTCAGTAGTGGCTTTCTGTACACATTTGCGGCGTTTCGGCTGAATATTCGTTGATGATAAAGCCCCCCCTCCGCGATGGGGCACAAAGACGTTTTGGACTCCCAAGGACGCAAAATGCTGATTTCCTCCTGGCTCAAGTCTTTCCGCAACCACCTCCAGTCTCGGCCTCGACGAATTGTCCGACGAAAAACTACAAAGCCCGCCCCACGGCAAGTGGAAGATCTGGAAGTTCGATCTCTGCTGGCGGCCCCGACACTTGTGGCCGTTCGCCCCAATGTCGGCGAGTTCCTGGTGGAGAACGAAGTCCGGGAGACAGCACCCAACGAACTGACGCTGCAGTTCAATCCCGGCCAGATCATTGACGACGCCACCGTGAACGGCAACGTGACGGTCACTCGCGCTGGTCACGATGGCACCTTCGGTGATGGCAATGAAGTACCCGTGACGATCGGCTTTGTCGGCGTCGGTGATCAGCCGGAAGAGGTGGTCGTTCGCTTCGCGGAAAATCTGCCGGACGATCACTACCGCATCACCATCACGCCAGGGCTGCAGAACGTCGGCGGCGAAGCGTTCAACAACGGCAATCCGGACAGCTTCGACTTCTCGCTCGATCTGGGTGCCCGCATTATTGCCGTGGACCCTCAGCCGGTGACGCGCAACGGCAATGGTGATCTGGAACAGGCACGTAACCAGATTGTGCTGTACTTTAATGAGGACGATCTGGATCCCACGGCGGCTGAAGACGTGCGGCTGTATCAGCTGATTGCCACGAATGACACCGTTTCCAACCTCGACGACACGCTCACGTTTCCCACAACGGCCACCTACGATTCGGCCGCCGATACGGTGACTCTGGAGTTTGCCGGAGACATTGACACGCTCGCCGGAGCAGGCAGCTACCGCCTGCGCGTGGGCAATCGTCTGACGAACGATGTCTGGCCCCCGCAGGCGCCGACCCCGTTTGTTCCCGGTACAGAAGCGGGAGCTACCAATGCGACTGGTGCTGATCTGGGCTCACTGGCAGGTGCCAGTGCCAGCCTGACAATCGATGGTGAAATCAACATTCTGACCAGCAGTGATCAGAATCCCTTCCCGTTTGATTTTCCCGGTGCGGAGGATGAGCCAGGCCATCGACTCGTCGAAGCACAGACACATATCAACGCAGGCCCGGACGCCAACCCCTCCATCACAACCATCGCTTATAACTTTGACCCGGTTTATGGCGATCACCCCAACAATACGCTGGGACTGGATCCCATCAACGCGATTACCGAAGCGCAGAAGCAGCGGACACGTGAGATCTTTGAGTTCTACGGCACCTATCTGGGCATTGACTTTGTCGAAACTGACACGCTCGGTTTCACAATCGTGACCGGTGACATTCGTGTGCTTGATCCGACCGCCACGCCGGGGCCTGGTGGGACACTGGGAATCGCGGGCGGCGGTCTGGCCATTATGGATGGCGGCGACACATGGAACGACGAACCAGGCGGCGACTGGTTTCAGACGGCCATGCACGAAATTGGCCACCTGCTGGGTCTGGGGCATGCTGCAGAACTGGTGCAGGTGACGGTGAACAGTGCCAACTCGGCCAACGGTTTCGCGCCGTATTCCCGGCCAGGCGTCGGTGCCGAACCTGACTTCCCGGGCGATCACGACATTGCCCACGGACTGCACCTGCACCGCACGGACAGCATTGACGTTGACCGCTACAACTTCAATGTCCCCGCAACGGGCGTCTTTACTGTTGAGTTGATGGCAGAGCGTCTGGCGAACTCCAGTCTGCTGGATGCCAAACTGGAACTGTATCGCGTTGACGGTGGTGTCGATGTGCTGGTCGCACAAAACGATGACTACTTCAGTGAAGATTCCTTCATCGAACTGATGCTGGAGCCCGGTGACTATGCTCTGGCTGTCTCGTCCACTGATCTGGATGAAGGCGGTTCGTCCCAGGGGCAGTACACACTGCGCGTGGACTTTAAAGAAAGTGTGACGGCTGCGACGGCACTTTTCGATGCGGACCTCGATGCCGAAGGTCTGCAGAACAACACACTGTTTGACGGTGACAGCGACGGGCATGCAGGAGGCGTGTACAACTTCTGGTTCAACGCTGCTTCTGTGGCTGACACACTGTTTGTTGACAAATCTGCGGCGGCCGGTGGCGATGGTTCCATCGCCACGCCGTTTAACGAAATTGATGTGGCACTGGCCACAGCGGTTCCCGGCCAGATCGTGCGGATTGTCGGCAATGACCAGGGTGACGACGGTGACGTATCCAATGATTTGCCGTACCTGATTGGTCGCGACCTGAACAACAATGTGCTGGAAGACGGGGCGTCTCTGGATGTTCCGCAGGGCGTCACGGTGATGATCGACGCCGGCGCCATCTTCAAACTGCGTGCCTCACGTATTGGCGTCGGAAGTTCGTCTACGCTGATTGACCGTTCCGTTGGCGCGCTGCAGATTCTTGGCAAGCCCGAACAGCAGGTTATCTTCACATCGCTGCTCGATGAACTGGTGGGAACAGACACCACGCCAACGCCGACCACGGCAGCGCCCGGCAACTGGGGCGGTATCACGTTCCGCAATGATGTGGACGAAAGTCAGGGCCGCTTCAGCTATCGCGGCGAAGGCATCTTTATCAACCACGTTGGCCAGGCGTCCATCCGCTATGGTGGCGGCAATGCGGTTGTGGACTCTGTTGTGCAGCCCGTTAGTCCGATCAATCTGATCGACGCTCAGCCAACCATCACTTACAACGAGATCACGCTGTCTGCGGATTCCGCTCTGGCCGCCAATCCGGACAGCTTTGAACAGTTCACTTTCCACTCTCCGGAGTTTCAGGACGGTGCGCCGCTGTTCACCAGCGACTACCAGCGCGTGGGACCGGATATCTCATTCAACACGCTGACGGAAAACTCAACGAACGGCATCTTTGTCAAGGTGACCACGCTGGCTGGGTCCGACATCGAGAAGCTGACGACGTCCGCCCGATTTGACGACACGGACATCGTCCACGTGATTGCGCAAAACCTGGCACTGCAGGGAACTCCCGGCGGTCCTGTTCTGGACCAGACGGCTCCGGATATCTCGCTGGCTGTTGCGACCACTGTTGGTGGCGGCTCGGCCACCTGGGCGGCTGCTGGTGATTACACTTATTCTGTTGTCTTCTACGACGAAAACGGCTTTGAAAGCCCCAATTCGGCCGAACTGCCTCCTGCCACCGTGACGGATGCGAACGGCGACATTGTCCAGGTCACCGGTCTCCCTCCCGCCCCGGAAGAGTATGTGGGCCGCCGCGTGTATCGCAGCCAGCCAGGCGGCGGTGGACCGTTTGTTCTGGTGGCTGAACTGGATCGTTCCGCACCTTCGTTTGATGATACGGGCGCTGATCTGGGTCGGGAGCTGAACGCCGTTAATGCACGCCTGCGAGCACGCATTGATGCCAGCCTCACCATTGATCCGGGTACGATCGTGAAGCTGGAGGGGTCACGGATTGAAGCGGAATACGGCACTCAACTCCTGGCCGAGGGACTGCCGGGCGAAGAGATCATCTTCACATCACGTCGAGATGACAGTTACGGTGCCGGTGGAACATTCGACACCAATGACGACGACTCCAGTTCATCGGAGCAGGCTCCCGCCGCGGGGAACTGGGGCGGACTCTACATTGGACATCTGGGCTCGGTCAGCCTGGATCACGTGCTGGTCACGTATGGCGGCGGTGTGACGCCGCTGGAAAGTGATTTTGCCGCATTCAACGCGCTGGAAATTCACCAGGCCGAAGCTCGAATTCGCAACAGTGTGTTTCAGACGAATGCGAACGGCACGACCGGCACGACAGCACCGGCGGACCGCTTTGGACTCTACGAAAACGAATCAGGCACCATTTTCGTTCGGGGCTCTCAGCCCATCATTCTGGACAGCCAGTTTGAGGGTAATGCCGGCCCCGTCGTGACGATCAACACCAACGCGGTTAACAGCCGTCTGCTGGTGGACCGCGGACGTTCGACGGGAGCTGCCGATCAGCAGACCAACTATCTCGACAACCAGGGTCCGCTCATCCGCGATAATGCGTATGAAAACAATGACATCAATGGCATGGTGGTGCGTGGCGAAGTGGTGACCACGCAGGGTGTCTGGGACGACACGGATATCGTGCACGTGCTCCAGGATGAGATATTTATCCCTGATTTCCATGTCTCCGGCGGAATTCGCCTGGAGAGCAGCGCAACGGAAAGCCTTGTTGTCAAACTGGCCGGCGCGAGTGCCGGCATCACCAGCGGCGGTAATGCTCAGGACATTCGTGACCGCATCGGCGGCATGCTGCACATCATCGGCCAGCCCGGCAGCCCTGTGATCATGACATCACTGGACGACGATTCCGCCGGGGCTGGTTTCGATCTGACGGGCTTCCCGCAGTTTGACACCAACAATGATGGTTCGTCTGTCGGGACGTCTGGCAGCTGGCGTGGTCTCGAAATTGAGGCGCTGGCCCATGACCGCAATGTCGGCGTGCACGTGGAAAATGAGCTGGCCGACGGCGCCACTCCGGATGGCAATGCCACGATTTCTCAGGCCGAAGTCGTTGGTCGTTTGGCACAGGGCGAATTCTCAAGCGATGAGAATCTGAGGCTGGGTTTTGAAATTCATGGCACGATCGATTCCTTTGACGATCAGGACACGTATTCGTTTCAGGGATTTGCCGGCGAACAGGTGTGGCTGGACATAGACGATTCCACATGGGGGCTGGACACCGTGGTCGAGCTGCTCGATTCCAACGGGGACGTGCTGGCCACATCTGACAATGACGATGCCAGTGTACCGGCTGGTGGCACCACGATTGCCAATACCCTGGACTACTCTCAGTTTGTCAGTCGCGACCTGTACACACTCAATGCTCTGGACGCTGGCATGCGGGTCGTTCTGCCAGGCTCAACGGGGGCTCGCCAGAATTACTTCGTGCGTGTCAGCAGCAAAGACAACACCAAGGGCGTTTACGAACTGCAGATTCGTATGCAGGAACTCGACGAGTTTGCCGGCACCGCCATTCAGTACGCTGATATCCGCTACGCGACCAACGGCATTGTGCTGCCCTCCGCTCCCGCTCACAGTCCGCTGACTGCTGAGTTTGTGGAAATCGAAGGCACCGACTCCGATGTCGGTGCGCTGATGAATTCTGATCGGGCAGTGATCTCGATTGCCGGCAATCTGAACAGCGAAAACGATGTCGACGCCTATGCCTTCACTGTGCGGCATTTCCCCACTCAGGACAATCCCAACGAGACGCCCGTCTCTGTGGTCTTTGACATTGATTTTGCAGACGGCCTGACGCGAGCTGACTCAACGATCGCGGTCTACGACGCCAACAACGCGCTGGTCCTGATCGGACGCGACTCGAATGTCGGTGAAGACCAGCAGGCTGACGTCATGGGTGATGCAACTGATCTTTTGAGTCGCGGTTCGTATGGACAGCGTGATGGCTTTATTGGCCCGGTCGAGATTGCACCGGGCGATTACACGGTGCGGGTCTTCTCCAACAATCAGGTGCCCACCGAAATCGCCCAGTATCTGGATGCGGGCGGCACCAATCTGGTGCGGCTGGAGCCAGTGGATTCCGTTACTCGCGTCGCGGAAGAACGATTTGGTGTGGGCGATACTTCGACCACTGGTTCAGCGCCGATTGTGGACCTGTTCAGCGTTGATGGTGGTGGCAATCTGGGCGATCAGCACGTGGTGCCGTTCTCGCTGGCGGATGTCAGTCTGTTTATCAGCAGCGACAACGGACTGACGGGCGGTGGTGAAACGTCCGTCTTCCAGGTGGATCCATTCACTGGCAGCGTGGAAAATGCGGTCGGTGAATTTGACCGCAACATTGACGACATCGCCATGAGGGCCGACGGCCAGCTGTATGCCTATACGCTGGATGACGCAGCCGGACTGGTTAGCCCGGCCACGACGGGCAACTACATTGAAATTGATACAGGCACAGGCACATTCACGAATGATGGCGATGACGGCATCACACTGAACCTGGACAACACGGACGCCAACGGTGTGCCGCAGCCGGGCGACGGCAACGTTGTGGTCGATCCCAGCGCCGTGATCTCGTACACAGCGCTGGTGCATGCCGGACTGGGTGACAACGCGGGCTTCGCAGTGGGCACGCGTCAGCGTGGACCAGGCGGCGTTCCGGCAAACACGGTTCCCGGTTTCGACTACACCACCAACATTCTTTATCAGTTCAACATTGATACCGGACTGACGGTTGGCGGCACGAGAACGGGTGACGCGCGGGCCAACCAGGGAGCAGGTTCCACGCAGCGGGAAGTTGGTCAGGTCAACACTGTTGGCGGTGGTACCATCGTTGGACTGGCGACCGCAGGCAACACACTGTTTGGTCTGGATAACAACGGTGTGCTGTATCAAATCAACCAGGGCAACGCGGGCTCCGCCGTGCTGGGGGCGGTCTCCACCTATGCCGTCGGTTCTGACAGCTACGTGCCGGTCAACGGTGTGTTCACCGGACTGACGACCGCACCGCAGTCTGTCGAGGACGGCGAGTATGCCAACATGCTGTTCGCACTGACGTCCGGCGGCGACCTGTTTGCAATCAATCTGCAGGGGGAAGCTCAGCCCGTTTTTGTGGACGGAGCCGACTCCGTCAGTACCGGCGTCAACAACGCTCATGGTCTGGCATTTAGTACTCTGGAACGCAACCTCTGGAACCTTACCGGAATCAATGGCACAGTGCCGGGGCACGGTGTGGTGGAGGACAACGACTCCAGTCGCGTGAACGAAAACGGAGGCACGAGTCTGCACTTCGGCAATACGATCGACGGGGCCGCCCAGGGCAATCAGAACGATCGTGCGACCGGACTGGTCAATGACTACAACTTCCCTGGTGGTGCTCACGGCAGCGTGATCAGCAACGAGTTTGATCTTTCGGGTTACTCGGCCGAAGACAAGCCCACGCTGTACTTCAATTATCAGCTTGGCACGGACGGTACCGATGCGACAGCCATGCAGGACGCTTTCCGCGTGTTCGTGGGAGATGAGTCTGGCAACTGGAATCTCGTAGTCACTAACAACGGATTTGAAAGCCCCACGCAGGCAGACGAATATGACCTGGGGCCATTCGGAAGTACGTCGACCGCTCCTCAACTGCAGTCCTTCCAGGACGTGAACGAAGCGTTTGACAATGCGGGCTGGAGACAGGCCCGCGTTGACCTGAGCAACTACGCCGGTCTGGGCAGTCTGCGACTGCGATTCGATTTCTCGACCGCCGGTCGTATGGATATCGTTGGCTTCAACCGCACGGAAACCGAACTGGTGGCCGTGGCCGGTGATCAGATTCAGGACGGTGATACATTCTCCATTGACGGAGTTGCTTTCGAATTCGAAATGGGGCCATCTTTGAATTTCCCCTCCGGGGATTCACTGAACGGCGCCACGTTTGAAGTCGGCACAGGCGGTGCACCGGTCACCTTTACCTTTGTCACGGCGGGCGCCGGAGGCACATCCATTCTGGCTGAGTCGGGCGATTCCGCAGCGACAATTGCGGCCCGCGTGAAGGCTGCCATCGAAGCTCAGTTTGGTGCAGGAACCGCATTTGCCTCCGGAAACCGGGTGAACGTGCCAACGGGCATTCTTGGCGCTGTTGATGCTCCGATCTCGGCCGCTGGAAGCATTGGTGTCGCTTCTGTGCAGGATGTGACGATCAACGTTGAAATGACGGCTGATGAAGTGGCCGTCCAGGTGCAACGAGCGATCGCTGAGCAGTTTGCCGACTGGGTGCCTGACGATGACGTGGCTGGGCGAGCGGCCCTGACAGCCAACCAGCTGGCCTTCCAGGATCAGTTGCTGGCAACCGTAGACGTTCACGGACCGTCCATTCGACTTATCTCGCACACGGTGACCAACGCCGGAGTACTAACGGCCCGCGAAGATCTGCCGGGTGATGAGTTCAGCAACATCAACAATCGTGGTGTGAACAACGCAAATGGCGGCGTGTTCATCGACGACATCATTATCGGTTTCGCAGAACGTGGCGAGCAGGTGACTGGTGCCGCTCCCACAGCTGGGTTCAGTGCCAACCCGGATATCGACAATGGCAACTCGCCACTCGATAACCTCGATACGCACACGGGACACTATGACCTGGAGATTCGCCGCGCCGGGGAAAATGCCCTGTACGATGGCACCAACAACCTGCTGTTCCCGGCGACCGATACCAACGGTCGTTTTGACCAAAGCGTGGCCCTGGAACTGCCCGACTTCAACGACATCGCCGACAACTCCACAGTGACGATCAGCGATGGTAATCGCGAAGTCACCTTCGAGTTCATCGACAACACGGACGGTACCACCACCGGCACGCCGGGTAACTTCTTTATTCAGTATTCGGCCGTCAGCCGACAGGCGATCGTCAGCGGGAATTCGTTCTCCAGCCTGGCGGCCGCTTTCCGCGAAGCGGTCAACAGTAGTGCGGTCCAGGGAGTGATCGAAATTGCCGCCACGCTGAGTGACGGCGTGGCCTCCATCAGTTCCAATGGCACGAGCACGGTAAATTTGACGGGCAACGCCATTGTGACGGTGGGAGCCACTGGTGCAGTGAACGTGCTGACGTCGGACAGCTACGGTGACGACAATCACTTCCGTGATCAGGGCCAGATCATTATCGAGTCGTCGATTTTTCGGGATGCCAGCGAATTTGGTATTTTGGCCCAACTGAACGAAACGCCTCGGGGCACGGGCGATCTGGCAACGCCAGGTGGGCCGCGTAACCTGATTGAACGCAATCCAGATGGGCTTGTTCCCGGCATCGTGGTGGTGAATAACCTGCTGCACGACAATGCGTCGGGCGGTATCGATGTGTCCGGCGAATTCGGCGCTGCTCCCCAGGGCGTCGTTCCGGCCGTTCGAATTGTCAACAACACGATCGCCGCCCCGGAAAATCAGACGGGTGTGGGTGTCAACATTACGGGCGGCGTCTCCGCCACCGTGATGAACAACATCATTGCCGGGTACGGAACGTGGATCGCCTCTACCTCACCGACGGTCATTGGGTCCAACCTCTATCAGGAAAACTCTGCCGGTGGCGGCAGCGGACTGACGGGCACATTTGACATTCAGATTGCAAACAGCGATCCGCTGTTTGTCGATGCGGCCAACGACAACTACTACCTGGCTGCGGGCTCGCGAGCCATCGACAGTGCTCTGGCGTCTCTGCTGGACAATCCCGATCTGGTTCGTGTCAAGACACCGCTGCAAATCGGCCTGTCGCCAACCCTCGCGCCTGAAGATGACCTGTTTGGTCAGGTCCGCAGTGACGATGCTTCGGCACCCAACACGTCCGGCCAGGGGGCCAACGTCTTTATCGACCGTGGTGCCATCGACCGCGTGGACTTCTTCCCGCCGATCGGCCGCATTGTGGATCCTCTCGATGGCTCGCCCGTCGATCTGGACACCGACGAAGATGAAGTGTTTGTCTCAGATATTGATCTGGCACGTCGTCTGACGATTCGTCTGATCGACATCGGCGTGGGAATTGATGACGCCATCAATCCGGCCGCCGGTCGTCGCAATGTGCATTCCGACCAGTTCGAACTGTACGTGCGGGACGTGACGGAGCCTTCAGGTCGCCGACTGCTCGTGGAAAATGTGGATTACATCTTCCAGTACAACGCGTTCTCCAAGGAAGTGACGTTCCTGTCAGTCACGAGCTACAAGGTAGACCGCACTTATGAGATCTGGGTGAAGAATACGCCGGCCAATCCCGCAGATGCGGCCGACTTTGACGGAGTGCGGGACCTGGCGGGCAACTACATTGCCGCCAACCGCAACGACGGCTCCACACAGTTTTACATCACCCTGTCTGATGGTGTGAACGATGCACCGATCAATACGGCGCCAGCCACTCAAACGATCTTCGAAGACGAGACGCTGGTCTTTGCCGGCGGCAACTCGATCTCGGTGTATGACGACGATGTGGCACTGGGCACCAACGAACTGACGGTGACACTGGTTCCTGCCCACGGAACCGTCACCACAACGCCGATTGCCGGTGTCAATGTATCGACCGCTGGTCCGGCCGTCACGGCGGCCAATCAGATTACCGTCTCACCGGCGGCCGCCATGTTTGGTGAAACGATCACCATTGGTGACACCATCTTCACCTTTGTGGATGCGACCGCAGTGGCCACACCGCTGTCGACCGACGTTCCTCTGGATCCCACGGACACCGCGTCGATCGTGGCCGGTCGACTGGCTCTGATCCTGAACGATCCCAAGAACTTCGGCACCAACGCCGCGCTGCATCTGAATGAGACGGTGACGCTGCTGACACGCACAGCCGCAGATCCTTCTTCCGCCGTGATGACTCTCGGCGGGGCGTCCATCGAAACCAGCGACGGTGTCACCTCCATCGGTCAGCACGTGAGTGTCGGTGGCGATGTACTGACGTTTGTTGACGCGGCGGCTGTGGATGTGGTGGCTGATCATGAAGTGGTCATCAACGCAACCGACACCGACGCCGATGTGGCGGCCGCACTGGCCGCAAAGATCAACGCTCTGTTCGGTGCCGGTTCGGCCCCCGTTGTGGGCAACCGCATCGTTCTGGGTGGTCTGAACGTGGAAGACGGGCTGGTTACCATTTCCGGTATCACCCAACTGGTCAATCAGGCTCTGGTGAACGCCACCTTCACGCCGGATCCGAATTACTACGGTCCCGCCTCACTGACGGTGGTCACCGAGGACAACGGCGAGTTCACATTCAACGACAAGATCAATGCTCGCGACGTGGATGTCATCAGCATCACCGTCCTGCCGGTCAACGATCTGCCGACACTGGATCCGATCGCCGATCAGGCCATCGATGAGGATACAGCCACACTCCAGGTGAATATGTCGGGCATCTCGGCCGGTCCTCTGGGCAATGATCCGCCAAACGAAGCGGAAACCATTCGCGTGACGGCCGTCAGCAGTGACCCGTCTATCATTCCTGATCCCGTGGTGAACTACACGTTCTTTGAGTCTTTGGGCAGCCTCGAGTTTGCTCCGGTTCCCGATGCCTTCGGTGTGGTCACGATCACCGTAACGGTCGAAGACGCCGGCCTGGACAACGTTTTTGAGGATGATCCGAACACGGCGGGCGTTGATGAATCGGCCGACAACCTGTCGTTCCAGCAGACCTTCACCATCACGGTGAATCCGGTCAACGATCCTCCGGCCTTCGATCCGATCGCGGACACGTCGATCGACGAAGACACCGGACCTGGCACTGTCGCTCTGACAGGAATTAACCCCGGTCCATCGGGTGAGTCGGAAAACGTGCGGTTCTCGGCGATCAGCAGCAACACGAGCATCATCGACACGGTGACGTTCAATTACACCAACCCCGATACCACTGGCACGCTGAACTACACGCTGGTGCCTGACGCTTTTGGCGGACCTGTCACGATCACCGTGACGCTGGAAGACGCCGGTCTGGACAATATCTTTGATGATGATCCCAACACGGCGGGCATCGATGAGTCGGCGGACAACCTGACCACGGTTGATACGTTTGATGTGATCGTGAATCCGGTGAACGACCTGCCCACGATCGACCCGATTCCTGATGAAACTCATCCGGAAGACGGCGGTCAGAAGGTTGTGATTCTCTCGGGAGTCACCAATGGGGCGGCCAATGAAAACGAGCCTGTTATCATCACGGCCACCAGCTCTGATACGTCCATCATTCCTGATCCGGTTGTGCTGTATGGCCATCCGTCGCCAACCGGCACTCTGATCTACGAACCTGTGGCCGATGCCTTTGGTGGTCCGGTGACAATTACGGTCAACGTGATCGACGGTGGTCTGGACGGACTGCTGATTGATAATCCGGCCACTCCGAATGTGGATGAGTCGGCCGACAACGGCATCACCGTGGAGACCTTTGAAGTCACCATCACGGAAGTGAACGACGATCCGGTGATCGATGCGATTCCCACCCAGTTCATTGACGAAGACGCCGGTCCCGGCTCTGTCGCTCTGACGGGTATCAATAACGGTGCGGCCAACGAAGATGATGACATCCTCATCACAGCGGTCAGCAGCGACACATCGATCGTTGAAGATCCGACCATCGTGTACACGTCGGGCGATACCACCGGCACACTGAATTACAATCTGGTTCAGGATGCCTACGGAACGGCAACCATCACCGTGACGGTCACCGACGCAGGTGTTGATAATGTGCTGGGTACAGCGGACGACGGCATCATCACAACCACCTTCGATATCGAAGTGGCTCCTGTGAATGATGCTCCGCTGCTGGATCCGATCGCCAATCAGACGATCGATGAAGACACTGGCCCTGGCATGGTGCCTTTGACGGGTATCGACAACGGTCCGGCCAACGAGATGGAAGATGTGCGCATTTCGGCGGTCAGCAGCAACACGGGGATCATCGCCAATCCGGTGATTACTTACACATCCCTGAATCCGACTGGAGAACTCAGCTACGATCTGGTGCAGGATGCCTTTGGCGGTCCGGTCACGATCACGGTGACAGTGGAAGACGCGGGTGTGGACGGCATCTTTGATGATGATCCGGGCACCAGCCTGATCGATGAGTCGCTGGACAACCTCACCGTGCAGCAGACGTTCGAGGTGGTCGTTAATCCGGTCAACGATGCTCCGACGCTGGACCCGATTGCGGACCAGATGGTGGATGAAGACGGCGGCCTGCAGAACGTCGCGCTGACGGGAATCTCCAACGGTCCGGCCAACGAAACCGAACAGTTGATTGTGACGACAACCAGCAGCGATCCGTCGATCGTGCCTGATCCGTCTGTGGCTTATACGTTTGATGACACTACCGGCGTGCTCAGCTACGCTCCCGTGGCCGATCAGCACGGAACAGTCACGATTACTGTGACGGCGACCGATGCCGGCCTGGACGGAATTCTGGGCAACACGGATGATGGCATCACTTCTCAGACATTCGATATCACCGTCAATCCGGTTAACGACCCGCCAACCATTGACCCTCTGCCAAACGTGAATGTGCTGGAAGACAGCACGCCGCCTGCTGTGAATCTGACAGGCATCACCAGCGGAGCGGCCAACGAAATGCAGGACCTGATGGTGACGGCGGTCAGCAGTGATCCTTCCATCGTGACCAACCCGGTTGTGACCTACTCATCACCTGATACCACGGGGACACTGACCTACGGTCTGATCGGCGATGCCTTTGGTGGTCCCGTGACCATTACCGTGTTTGTGACGGACGCAGGCCTGGACGGCGTGCTCAACACGGCAGACGATGGCGTTACGACAACCTCATTTGAAGTCACGGTGGACCAGATCAACGACCCACCAACAATCGATCCGATTGGCGACGTGGTTGTGGATGAAGATGCTCCGGCCACAGGCGTGGCTCTGACGGGGATCACCAACGGTCCACCGAACGAAAATGAGGCCGTTCGCGTGTCGGCTGTGAGCAGTGACACTTCGCTCATTCCCCATCCGACGGTGGCTTATACCTCACCGGATTCCAACGGCGTGCTGACCTTCCAGCCGGTCGCAGACAACTTTGGTGGTCCAGTCACCATCACGGTGACTGTGGAAGACGCGGGGCTGGACAACCTGTTTGACACCGCGGATGACCTGAGCATCACCGAGACGTTTGACATTACGGTCAACGCCGTGAATGACAATCCGACGCTCAATCCGATCCCGGACAGCGTCGTGACCGAAGATGACGCCTCTCAGGTGATCAGCCTGGAAGGCATCACGGCCGGTCCGGCCAATGAGACCGAAGGACTTCAGGTCACGGCCACGATCGACGATGGTTCGATTGTGATTGTGCCCAACGGTGCCACGGCGGACGGTCAGGTACTGACGGTCAATGGCGTGGACTTCACCTATGTGACCACGGCAACCGGCAATACGACCGACATTGCCATCAACCTGACGGACACCACAATTGATGTGGCTGCCGCGACGGCAAATGCTCTGAACGCTCACTTCGGTGCCGGCACAGCGACGGCCAGCGTGAATACTGTCAGCACACTGCTGCCAACATCCACGCCTTCGCCCGCTCTGCAGATTCAGCCGTACAGCAGCGTGATCGGTACTCCGATTGTCAGCTACACCTCACCGAACACGGTCGGGACGCTGACATACCTGCCAACGGGCAACGCGTATGGTGCGATCACCGTGACTGTGACAGTCACCGATGCGGGACTGGACGGCATTGCCGGAAACGCAGACGATGGCTCGTTCAGTCAGGTGGCACGTATCGTTGTGCTGCCTGACAACGACGCTCCGACGCTGGATCCGCTGGAAGACCTGTACCTGAATGTCAGCGATCCGCTGCAGGTGGTGAATCTGACGGGCATCAGCAATGGTCCGTCCAACGAACTGGAAGACATCCGCTTTACTGTGACCAGCACAGTGACAGGACTCATCCCGACGCCAACGCTCAGCTACACCGGTGGCCCAACGGGAACGCTGTCTTTCACACCGGTTCCCAATGTGGTCGGGGCTTCAATCATCACGGTCATCATTGAAGATGCTGGTGTCGATGGCATCTTTGATGATCCAAACACGCCGGAAGACGAGACGGCCGATAACCTGACCGTCGTTCGCACGTTCCGCGTGTCGACTGCTCCTCAGGTTCTCAGCCCACTGGGTGTGACCGAAGACAACACGCCGGAAATCACGTTCACTGTGATTCCGGACGTGACGGCCTACGAAGTCCGACTGGAGAACCTCACCGAAGACTTCTTCGTGTTTGGTGACGGCAATCTGGCAAGCACCTCCTCGCCGTCTCTGCAGATCACAGATCCGCTGCCGCTGGGTGACTACCGAGTGGAAGTCCGGGCCATTGACGTGCAGGGCGTGACGGGGCCATGGAGTCTGCCGGAAGAATTCACGATTGCTCCACCACCAGTCATTGAGACGCCGTCAGGCACCGAACTTCCGGACTCCACTCCAACGTTCTCGTGGGTGGGCGTCCTCGGAGCCGAGACGTACACGCTGTCGATTGTGGATACGATTTCCAATCAGGTGGTGTTCACTCAGACGGACATCGTGGACACGCAGTTGACCGTCAATACGCCGCTGGGACTGGGTACGTACGAGTACTCGGTCACGGCAGTCAACACGCCGGCCGCCACGTCATCGACGGGCACAGTCACCTCCAGCGTGACGGGCACCCTGACGGTGACGACCGCTCCGGAAATTCTGACTCCGGCAGTGGCGATCTACGATCGCACGCCAACGATCACGTGGATTGAGCCGGCCGGAACCGTGTTCAGCGAACTGGAGATCTTCAACGTGACCACCGGTCAGGTTGAATTTGTGCAGACGGGCATTACGGGAGCCTCGTACACACTGTCTCCCGCCCAGACCCTCAGCGATGCGGAATACCGAGCCGTGGTGCGGTCGTTCGGCGATACTCAGCGACAGATTGCTTCGGAGGACAGCAGCTTCCATGTCTTCCAGGTGGGCTCACCACCGGTTCTGCTGGGACCTGCCGACGCACCGTTCCGCACGGTGGATCCCCGACCGGAACTGACCTTCCGTGGTTCGCTGACGGGTGAGTCGTATCAGGTGTGGCTGTCCAGCCGCAGTCAGAACAAGGCTCTGTTTACGCCGTCGGGCATCATGTCTGAAGGCTATCGACCGCCGGAAGATCTGCCCGTTGGTCTGTACACCTACTGGGTTCGTGCGACAACCGGCAACGAAACCAGCCCATGGAGTGCGGCGTATAACTTTGAAGTGGTCACACCACCGGTGATCAATGACACGAACAGCGAGACTTTTGACCCGCAGCCAACATTTACGTGGGCCCCAATCGCCGGAGCCACCAGCTACAATGCATGGCTGAATCGCGTGGACGTGCAGCCTGCTGAGGTGGTGGAAATTGTGCCGGTCAACGGTACGTCTTATCAACCATCGTCCGCACTGCCGTTCGGTAAGTACAAGCTGTGGATACGGGGTGTGGCGGAAAGCACCAACCCGAATCTGCCGGACGTCATTACGAACTTCAGCGTGGGCTTCGAATTTGAAGTTGGCGGCCGACCGGTTGTGACATCGGATGCTGTCACTTCAGACACCACGCCGACATTCACCTGGGATCCAGTAGGTGAGGCCACCTCCTATGAGATCTTCGTCTCAGACGCGGCTGATCCGGGTGTCGCTCTGTTCCGTCAGGCGGGCATCAGCGGGACCTCATACACGGTTCCGTCGACACTGCCGGAAGGCGACTATCGCTTCTGGGTTCGCGCCTTTGGGGTGAACAATCAGCGAACGGCGTGGAGCCTGAACAGCACTTCGTTTGTGCGAATCGACACCCTGATGCCGCCGACGCTGACGGAGATTGGCACCACCGATGACCGCACTCCGACGTTCAGCTGGTCGCCGGTCACCGGAGCCGCCAGTTACCGTCTGTTTGTGGCCCCCGTCAATGCCATTGGCTCACCGACCATTGACATTACGACCACTCTGACGTCCTTCACTCCAGCCAATAACGTGTCTCCTGACACGTATCGCGTCTGGGTGCGGGCCATCACCAGCGCTGGCAAGCTGAGTGCCTGGAGCACGCCGATCGACGTCATCGTGACCGAAGCCGGCGGAATTCAGACCCAGCCAGGCGTTGATCCGCAGTTCCTGTTCACCTCGATGCTGTCCGCCGAAATGGTCGATGCTCCTGTCACAGATGTGGCCGTCAGCCAGCTGCCGGCCGTTGTGGCGGACTCTACGGCCCAGCGGCAGACGGCCGCACTGGCGAGTCAGCCGATTGCTGCCACAGACGCCGACGTTGCAGTGGAAGAACGGGCGGCCCGGTCAGAGTCGGCTCCCGCGATGGACGCCGCGTTTGACGGACTGATGGAAGACTGGGACGCCGCGATCTGGGCGGAAGAGACGGGGGCATCTCAGCCATCGGCTGAGGTGGCTGTCGAATCGCCAGCCGATACAAAGTCGGCCGACGTTCGCACTGGCTGGGCGGCCAGCCTGGCCGCGCTGGCACCCGCGATCCTGAAGCGACGTCGCAAAAAGAACGACTCACGAAAATAGGCCGTTCTGACAGTTAATGACTGACAGCGGGTGGGGGACCAGCGGGTGCCCCACCCGCTTTTTTGTTACATTCGGCCGTCCCTTTCTTTGCGGCCATGAACCTGTCTTATGTCACTCTCTGTTCAAGCTCTGCGTCAGTGCTGGTTTCTTGCCGGGCCAACGGCAGTGGGCAAATCTGCGACATCGCTGGAGCTGGCGAAGCGGCTGAACGCAGAAATCGTCTCCATGGATTCCATGGCCATTTACCGTGGCATGGACATTGGCACGGCGAAACCATCAGCCGCTGAGCAGGCACTGGCGCCGCATCACCTGATAGACGTGGTTTCACCGCACGAGGAATTTAGTGTGGCCGACTACGTGGACCAGTGCCGTGTGGTGGTGGCTGAGATTCTGGGTCGCGGCCGGACTCCGCTGTTTGTGGGCGGCACGGGGCTGTACCTGCGCAGTCTGTTGCGTGGCGTTTTCTCTGGCCCCGAAGCTGACTGGCCACTGCGTGAGGAACTGGAGCGTCAGCGGGAAGCCAATGGCAACGAATGGCTGCATGGACAGCTGGCCGCTGTGGACAAAGTGACGGCCACGCGACTGCATCCCAATGACACCCGCAGGGTGATTCGTGCCATCGAAGTCTATCGCGTCACCGGCCAGCCGTTGTCAAAGCTGCATGGCGAGTCTGCGCGGTCGCCAGACGATCAACCGGCCTGCGCGGTCTGGCTGGAACCCCCGCGGGAGTGGCTGCATCAGCGGATCAACAGGCGCGTGGACCTGATGATGGACGAAGGCCTGCTGGAAGAAACGCAGCGTCTGCTGTCGGCCGACCCTGCTCCTGCTCGAACGGCTCGTCAGGCGCTGGGTTATCGGGAGGTGATCGATCACCTGGAAGGGCGGCGTTCGCTGAAAGACGCTGTGGAACAAATCAAGACCGGCACGCGGCAGTTTGCCAAGCGCCAGCACACGTGGTTCCGTGGTCTGTCAGAATGCCGGAGTGTGAAGCTGGACGGATCGGAAACTACCGACCTGCGGGCGGAACGGATTCTGGCCGGGGCCAAACTTTAAAACACAGCGGCGGCCGTTAGGATGCCAGCCCATCGGCAGGGTGCCGCTCTGACCTGCCTGCGCGTTGGTGACGCAGGTTTTTTCCCCTTCCCTTTCTCCCGGGCGTCGTGATGCCACAAATCGTACTGGCCAGCCGCAACAAAAAGAAAACCCAGGAAGTCGCCGATCTGCTGGCGCCGTTCGGTTTTAAGGTGGTGCCCGTCACCGTGTTTCCCGACATCCCCGAAGTTGTGGAAGATGGAGACACGTTTGCCGCCAATGCAGCAAAGAAGGCGACTGAGGTGGCCGTGCAACTGCAGCAATGGGTCATCGGAGAAGACAGCGGGCTGAAGGTGGATGCTCTCGACGGTCGTCCGGGCATCTATTCGGCGCGGTACTCGGGGGAGGGGGCTACGGATGAGTCCAACAATGCCAAACTGATGCAAGAGCTGCAGGGCGTGCCCACGGACAAGCGGGGCGCCGGCTATGTGTGCAGTGTGGCGCTGTCCAATCCTGCCGGTGACGTGCGTGTGGCCGTGGAAGGAACGTGTCGCGGTCGCATTCTGGAGTCTCCATCAGGCGAGGGCGGATTCGGCTACGACCCGTATTTTCTGATTCCGGAGTATCACCGCACGTTTGGACGGCTCAGTCCGCTGGTGAAGAGAAAGCTGAGCCATCGGGCGCGGGCGTTTGCCGCTTTCATTCCACAGCTGCTGCAGCTTGGCGATCTGAGTGCCAACTGACGCCATTCAGTCCCTACAGTTGCTATCACCGTCAGCCTAACCGGCAGCATCTGCCTGTTTTCCGCCGCGGCCGTAATGATGTTGTTCGTCGACAGCCGCAAAGTCGACGAATGCTGTGTGTCTTAACATGCCGGGATCAGGTGGGGTGTTCCACGTGTCATCAGGCGAACAACATCAAGGGGTAGTAACAATGAAGAACAAAATCATCGGTCTGGCACTGGTTGCCGCATTTGCCATGGCATCAGGCAGTGAAGTGGAAGCTGCACGTCGCTACAAGCCGCGTCGCGCTCGCATGTTCCAGCGATCCAGTGGCGACAATTTCTTTGGCCGCGTCATGGAACTGGAGCGTCGCAAAAACGCATGGCTGCGAGCGACATTCCTGGGACGCTAATCAGGAAGCCAACCACGTTCAGCGAATGGACACACCGAACACCCAAGCCCCTTGCCGTGAGCTCCGGCGAGGGGTTTTGTTTGCGCCAGACGTATCACCGGCCGCCGCCGCTACGTTTTCTGGCCGCTGCACTGGCCCCATTCGAACAGACGCTCAGCATTGTCGGCCGTGGTGTTGGCGAGCGTTTCCAAAGTCACACCATGCACATCGGCCAGGCATTCTGCCGTGTGTCGCACCCAGCCGGGTTCATTGCGTTTGCCGCGTTTGGGGTGCGGAGCCAGATACGGCGCGTCAGTTTCGATCAGCAGGCGATCGAGCGGAATGGTCTTTGCCACTTCCCGCAGGCTGTCGTTCTTTTTGAAGGTCACCATTCCAGCGAAGGAAATGTGCATCCCCATTTCGATGCACCGCGCGGCCATTGCTGCGTCCCCGCAGAAGGAATGCATCACGCCATTCAGAGGGCCGCGTTCGAAGTCCGCCTCAAGCATCTGCAGCACTTCTGCTTCGGCTTCGCGGCAGTGCACGATAAACGGCTTGCCACTTTCGCGTGAGAAACGCAGGTGCCTGTCGAAGTATTCCCGCTGGATTTCCAGCGGGGCAAAGTCCCAATACTTGTCCAGTCCCGTTTCACCGATGCCCACGACCTGCGGATGGGCGGCCAGTTTCACGATGCGGTCCCAGTCTTCCGGAGTGGCTTCCTGCGCGTAATTGGGCTGAATGCCCACCACGGCCGAAACGCACTCATAGCGGTTGGCGACGACAATGGCGGCTTCGCTGGTTTCCCGCGTGATGCCAATGGTGATCATTCTTTTGACGCCCGCTTCCTGTGCCGCCTGCACGACCTCATCGAGGTCCGTGCGAAATGCTTCGGCGTCCAGATGGCAGTGAGTGTCGACAAGAGTGAAGCTCATAATGATTCCACGTCATGGTGGCTGTGGCACATTCTGCCGAGAGCGAGGCGATGTGGATGCAGGTTGCTGACTGTGCCCATGATCACAAAGCGGGAATTCCCGTGGCCCGGCCGATAAGGTGTAAGAGTCGTGGCCAGGTCATGCAACCACGTGATCCGAGTCTCCCGCGGACTTGACGGATCTGCCCAAAAATGGCCGAACGTTTTGACCTGCCCCGACGTCCCTCCCAGGACTTTTACCAGGCGGCTGTTTGCGCAGGCAGGCAAACGCCAAGATAATGTACGCGTGTTCAGTTTTTGTCAACGGATGGTTGACAACCACTGCGCCCGGGTTCAACATCCCTGTTTGGTAAGAAGTCACCCTCCACCCTCCCTCACCCCATCCCACCTTTTTGCGGCAGCGCAGCGACT
Source organism: Planctomycetaceae bacterium (assembly GCA_024742875.1). GTDB lineage: Bacteria > Planctomycetota > Planctomycetia > Planctomycetales > Planctomycetaceae > Fuerstiella. The sequence continues at coordinate 74,708 of JANSXP010000024.1, forward strand.
CTGTTCGACGCTGTCCTCAGACCACTATTACGGAGTTCGGATATGCGTCGTGGCAGCTCTCGTCGTGATTTTCTGCACGTAGGTTTCTGTGGCGGTATTGGCCTGTCCCTGGCTCAATATCTCCAGATGCAGCAGGCTCAGGCTGATCTGAAGCACTATGAAAGTGTGGAAGGCACCGCCAAGTCTGTGATCTTTATTTATCTGCCAGGTGGAATGGCGCATCAGGAAAGCTTCGACCCGAAGCCCTACGCGCCCATCGAATATCGTGGTCCCATGAAGCACATCTCCACGAAAGTGGGGGGCACCTTCATTAATGAAACCTGGAAGCAGACGGCTCAGATCACCGACAAGATTGCCATCTGTAACTCCATGACGCATGGTGAGGCGGCCCACGAACGTGGTACGCACAACATGTTCACCGGCTACCGACCAAGCCCCGCTCTTTCTTATCCCAGCATGGGCAGCGTGGTTACGCACGAATTTGGTCCGCGGAACAATATTCCGCAATATGTCTGCATTCCCAATCAGCCGAACGAGTTCGCCGGTACCGGCTACCTGAGTTCTTCGTTTGCTCCGTTCAGTTTGGGCTCTGATCCGGCCTCCGGCAACTTCACGGTTCGCGACCTGAAGCTGCCAGGCGGTGTGGATGACAAACGTTTCAATCGCCGTCGCAATGTGCTGGATGCCGTGAACGCTCACTTCCTCGAGAAGGAAAAGGCGGACGCACTCAACGCTGTCGACACGTTTTACGAACGTGCCTACGGCATGGTTGGCTCACCCAAAGCGCGTGAGGCGTTTGACCTGAGCAAGGAGTCCGACAAGCTGCGTGACGAGTACGGTCGCAACCAGGCGGGTGCCCGCATGCTGATGGCCCGTCGTCTGGTGGAAGCCGGCGCTCGGTTTGTCACGCTCACCTATGGTGGCTGGGACATGCACAACAACATCGAAGACGGCATCAAACGTCAGGTGCCCGCACTCGATCAGGCCTATGCTCGTCTTATTCGAGATCTGGAAGAACGCGGACGCCTGAAGGACACGCTGGTTTGTATCGCCAGTGAGTTTGGCCGCACGCCGAAAATCAATGGCAACGCCGGTCGCGACCACTGGCCGAAAGTCTTCAGCGTTGTGCTGGCGGGAGGCGGCATTCAGGGCGGCATCGTCCACGGTAAATCGGATGCCACCGCCAGCGAGCCGGAAGAAAAGCCACTGACTGTTGTCGACTGGGCCACCACCATCTACCACTGTCTGGGCATCACGGCCGACAAAGAACTGATGGCCCCCGGCGATCGCCCCATTGAAATTGTTGACGGTGGCAAAGTTCGTAAAGAACTGCTCGCCTAACCTGCCGAAACCGGCACGCCGCTGGCGATCGGACGTCGGCGGCGTGTTATTCCGTTTGTGGTTCCGGTGTCCCGCACCCGGAGTCGCAGCGCCCAACCAACCGACCCACCCACTTTACCCTGCAGGCGCTCGATCCTTCTTTGCTGTGATTGGCTGTGTGGAAGGAGCCTGCCGGCGTTTCTGACAACGAGTCACTTGCGACTCATCAAGAGGGGATTTGCGATGCGTTCGTATCTGCTGCTGGCCCTTGCCTGCTGCACCACGGCAGTCCAGGCGTCTGACCCGACACTCAGCGTGATCACTCCACGCGGTGTTCAGCGCGGCCAGGAACATGTGCTGACCTTCACCGGCGCGCGACTGAGCGACACTCAGGAAGTCCTCTTTTATGAGCCCGGTTTTGAGGTGATCAAAATCGAGCCGGATCCCAAAAACGCCAACCGCGTGCGAGCCACCGTCAAAGTGGCGGCCGACTGTCCTCTGGGCGAGAAAACGGCCCAGCTGAGAACCAAAACAGGACTGACCGACTACCGCACCTTCTTTGTGGGCGCCCTGCCAGCCGTGGCCGAGAAGGAACCCAACACGGAGTTCTCCGCGCCTCAGCCCATTGAGCAGAACGTCACGGTGGAAGGCGTGATTCAGTCAGAAGACGTGGACTACTTCATGGTGGAAGCCAAAAAGGGGCAGCGTCTGGCGGTGGAAGTGGAAGGCATGCGATTCGGTCAGACGCTGTTTGATCCGTACATCGCCATTCTGGACGAGAAACGCTTCGAGCTCACGGCCGTGGACGACTCTCCACTGGTCCGACAGGACGCAGTGACATCCATCATTGTGCCTGAAGACGGCAAGTACATCATCGAGATGCGTGAAAGTGGTTACGGGGGCAACGGCAACTGCCGCTATCGGCTGCACGTTGGTCAGTTCCCCCGGCCGACGGCCGTCTTTCCCGCCGGCGGTCAGGCCGGTCAGGAAGTGGAGTTCTCTTTTATTGGGGATGCAGGCGGAGTCATCAAACAGAAGGTCGTGCTGCCCAGTGACGGCCGCGAGGAAATGACGATCTTTGCGGAAGACGATCGTGGGATCAGTCCGTCCGGACACACGATTCGAATTGCTCAGGTTCCCAATGCGATCGAGACAGAGCCGAACAACAGTCTGAAAGAAGCGACGTCCGTTGCCTTTCCGTCGGCCTTCAACGGCGTGCTGTCAGAAGCCGGGGATCACGACTACTTCCGGTTTACGGCAACGAAGGATCAGACCTACGAAGTGGAATGTTATGGGCGCCGCATCCGTTCGGGCATTGACCCGGTGATGCACATCTTCAATTTAAAAGACGGCCGCGCCCTGTCTGGAAATGATGATTCCCGTGGACCAGACAGTTACATTCGTTTCAAGGTGCCGGCAGACGGCGAATATGCTGTTCGTATTATGGATCATCTGGGCCGCGGCGGTGAGGACTTCGCCTATCGTGTGGAGTTTCAGACCGTCTCCCCCAAACTCACGCTGGGCATCCCCCGCGTGCGACGCTACTCGCAGGATCGCCAGCGGATTTATGTTCCCAAAGGTAACCGCTTTGGCACAATCATCTCTGCCAGTCGCGCCAACTTTGGTGGCGAACTGGTGCTGGAAGACATGCAGCTGCCGCCGGGCATCAAAATGGTGGCCGCTCCCATGCCGTCCAACCTCAACACGATGCCCGTCATTTTTGAAGCGGACCCGGAGGCTGAGCTGTCGGGCGCACTGGTCGATTTTCGTGCTCGCTTGAACGACCCGGAGAAGAACATCTCGGGACGTTTTGAAAACCGAGCCGACTTTGTCATCGCGCAGCCGGGACAGTCGCTGTACTCCTGGAAAGACGTCGATCGACTGGCTGTGGCCGTGGTGGAAGAGCTGCCTTATTCCATTGAGATCGTGCAGCCACAGGTGCCGATCGTTCGCGACGGTTCGATGCAGTTGAAAATCGTGGCCACAAAGAAAGAAGGCTGGGACGAGCAGATCACCGTGCAGTTCCCCTTCCGACCGCCGGGCATCGGAGCCAGCAGTTCCATCAAAATCCCCAAAGGCAAAACGGAAGCCTACTACCCACTGAGTGCCAACAAGAGCGCCGCGCTGGGCGAATGGCCCGTGTATGCCATTGGTTATGCCAACGTGAGTGGTAACGCGTTTTCTGCCACGCAGATGGCGAAGCTGACCGTCTCGGAACCCTATCTGAACATCGCGCTGCAGCGATCGAGTGTGGAACTGGGGCAGGAAACCGAAATCGTGGCCAAGGTCGAAGTCCTCAAAGACCTGCCTGCTCCTGCGACCATCGAACTGGTCGGCCTGCCACACAAAGTGACGGCCGCCCCCATGACCATCAATCCGGACACCAAAGAGCTGGTGTTCAAAATCAAGACGGAAGCCGACAGCCCGGCTGGCAATCATAAGAACATCTTCTGCAAGGCCGTTGTCACCGACAAAGCAGAACCCATCACCCATGCACGCCTGGGCTATACAGAGCTGCGTGTGGACAAGCCGCTGCCCAAAAAGGTGGTGGCCGCCCCGAAAAAAGAAGAGCCCAAAGTGGCCGCCAAACCGAAACCCGCTCCCCCGGCAGAAAAGCGGTTATCTCGTCTGGAGAAACTTCGGTTGGAAGCCAAAAAAGCGGCTGGTGGCGGCGAATAAACTGCCTGCCCCCGACTGTCTGCTCCTGCCGTTGACCCGACATTCGCGTCACTCCCTCCCCCTGCACCCACCCTGTCCCGCTGGATCCTATTCATGAAAACGAACTTCTGTATCGCCGCTCTGGTTTGCAGCAGCGTGCTGGGCTATGGCAGCCGGCCAGTATCAGCCGAGGATGCCGCGCAGCCGGTTTCCATCGTCGTCAGCCCGGAAGATATCCAGCTGTCGAATGTTCGCGACCGACAGTCGATTCTCGTTCAGGCCGTCATGCCGAATGGCCTGACGTTTGACGTGACCGACAAGGCGAAGCTGACGGTTGCTGCGGCGGATCTGGTCAAGCAGGTTGCCAATGTGTTCACGCCGCTGAAAAACGGCGAAACAACACTGTCAGTGGAGTACGGCGGTCACAAGGTGGACGTGCCCGTCACCGTGGCTCAGGCCACCATGGATCTGCCGATCAGTTTTCGGCTGGATGTGATGCCCGTGTTCATGAAGACCAGCTGCAACAACGGCAGCTGTCACGGTGCGGCACGCGGCAAAGACGGCTTTCGCCTGTCGCTGTTTGGCTTTGACCCCGCCGGCGACCATTTCCGTCTGACGCGAGAGATCCCGGGACGACGCATCAATCTGGCCCTGCCGGAAGAGAGCCTGCTGGTGGAGAAGGCAGCCGGCCTGGTGCCTCACACGGGTGGCAAACGCATGTCGGTCGGGGACGAGCAGTACAACACACTGGTGCGCTGGTTGAAGTCCGGTGCCCCCAATGATCCCAACCCGGCCGAAGTGCCGAAGGTTGTTTCGGTCGAGCTGTATCCCAAAACGGCCGTGATGGACGGTGAAGGCGAAACGCAGCGACTGACCGTCCGAGCGAAGTACTCTGACGGGACCGACCGTGATGTGACATCGCTGGCCTACTTCAGCAGCAACAATGAGACGGCCGCGGAGATCAGCCAGAAGGGGCTGGTGACAGCACACGAACGTGGTGAAGCCTTCATCATGGCGCGTTTCGACACGCACACGGTGGGCTCACAGTTCATCGTGCTGCCCAAAGGTCTGCAGTACGAAGATCCGAAGACGCCTGAATTCAACTACATCGACACGCTGGTCCACGCCAAACTGCGAAAGTTGCGGATCACGCCTTCCGAAATCTGCAGTGACGAGCAGTTCCTGCGACGCGTGTTTGTCGACATCACGGGCACAATGCCCTCGTCGGAAGAGTATCAGAAGTTTCTGGCCGACAAAGATCCCCAAAAGCGAGTCCGCGTGGTGGACGAACTGCTCAAACGCAAAGAGTTTGTTGACATCTGGGTGATGAAGTGGGCCGAGCTGCTGCAGGTACGCACCATCAACAACCGCGTCGCCAAGAAACCGATGCTGCGATACTTCAACTGGCTGCGCGAGAAGATTGCCAGCAACACACCGACGGACGTAATGGTCCGCGAGCTGATTGCGTCTCGTGGAGGCACGTTCAGTTCTCCCGCGACTAACTACTACCAGACAGAAACCCAGACGCTGAAGATCGCTGAGAACTGTGCGCAGGTGTTTATGGGCATGCGAATTCAGTGTGCCCAGTGCCACAATCATCCGTTCGACCGCTGGACCATGGATGACTACTACTCATTTGCCGCCTTCTTCTCGCAGATCGGTCGCAAACGAGCCGAAGACCCCCGCGAGCAGATCATCTACAACACGGGCCGCGGTGAAGTGAAGCACCTGGTGGATGGCCGCAACATGGCGCCTAAGTTTCTCGGCGGCGCCGTGCCGGACGTGAAGGGGAAAGACCGCCGCGAAGTGCTCGCCGAATGGCTGGCCTCTCCGGAGAATCCTTACTTCGCCACCAACTTGAGCAACATCGTATGGGCCCACTTTTTTGGTCGCGGCATCATCGATGAAGTGGACGACGTGCGGGTCAGTAATCCGGCTGTGAACCAGGAGCTGCTCAGTGAACTGGGGCGCCGCTTTACGGATTACAACTACGACTTCCGCCGTCTGGTGCGTGACATCTGCACGTCACGCACCTATCAGCTTTCCACGCAGACGAACTCTTCCAACGAGAAAGACCATCGCAACTTCGCCCACGCGGAGCTGCGACGACTGCGGGCCGAGGTCATGCTGGACTGCATCACGCAGATCACGTCCACCACCGACAAGTTCCCCGGTTTGCCTGTGGGCGCCCGCGCGGTGCACATCGCTGACGGCAACACGTCAACCTACTTTCTAACCACGTTCGGTCGGGCCAGGCGGGAAAGTGTGTGCTCGTGTGAAGTGAAGATGGAACCCAACCTGTCCCAGGCACTGCACCTGATCAACGGCAGCACTGTCAACACCAAGATCAAACAGGGCAATCTGATTCCCGCACTGCTGCGGGATGAAAAGATGACACCGGCTGAGGTCATCACCGAGCTGTATCTGCGTTGTTTCTGCCGAGTCCCGACAGAAGCGGAACTGAATAAACTGGTGGCCATTGCCTCCGAAGACGAGAACCCGCAGCAGGCGCTGGAAGACATCTTCTGGTCTCTGCTGAACTCCCGCGAGTTTTTGTTTAACCACTAAACACGTCCACCTCGCGAAACCGGAGGTCGGGCATCGATCGAGCGGGACGGGTTTTACCTGTTCTGTCGATCACGCAGGCCGTCGCTGGCAAACTCTGCCAGTGACGCTGTGTCTGACGATCAACTGAGTAAGCCAAGACAGAGAAACCAATGCGTCTGGTCAGTGCATGACGGCTGACCGACACCCCACCCACCGCGACCGTTCCTCGGAGCCGCACATGTTCCTGCCCAAGCCAATCCTGACTGCCGCTGTGCTGTTGTCTGTTGCGACGACTGCTGCTGCGGATGAAAAGATCAACTTTGAAGATCACGTTAAGCCGATCTTCCGAGCCAAATGTGCCAGCTGTCACAACACCAATAAGAAGACGGCCGATCTGGACCTGTCGAATTACACGGCCCTGATGCAGGGAGGTGGTTCCGGTCCGTCGATTGAGCCCGGTGATCCGGAAGGCAGCTATTTGTACCTGTTGATCACGCATGACAGCGAACCCTACATGCCTCCCAATTCGGATCGCATTCCGGATGAGATGATCAACACGGTTCGCACCTGGATTGAGCAGGGAGCACCGGAAAACTCCTCCAGCAAGGTGATGATCCCGAAGAAAGCGGCCGTCGATTTGAGTGTTGACGTGTCGGGTGATCGTCCGTCTGGTCCGCCACCCATGCCCGATGTGATGGGCCTGGAGCCCGTGGTTTACACGAACACAGCGACGGCCGTCTCGGCGATCGCCACCAGCCCCTGGGCCAAACTGATTGCCGTGGCCGGACAGAAACAGGTCCTGCTGTACAACAGCGAGACCCTCCAGCCGCTGGGCGTGCTGCCGTTTCCGGAAGGTCAGGCTCGCGTGCTGAAGTTCAGTCGCAGTGGTGGCCTGCTGCTGGCCGGTGGCGGTCACGGAGCCGCGCGCGGTCTGGCGGTGGTGTGGGATATCCGCACAGGCGAGCGGATTATGGAACTGGGCGATGAACTGGATGAGGTGCTGGCCGCGGATATCAGTGCGGATCAGAGTCTGGTGGCGCTCGGCGGGCCGGGAAAGATTGTGCGTGTTTACAGCACCGTGTCCGGCGAACAGGTTTACGAAATCACCAAGCACACCGACTGGGTCTACTCACTCGAATTCAGTCCCGACAGTGTGCTGCTGGCCACTGCCGACCGCGCTGGCGGGCTGCACGTGTGGGAAGCCTTTACCGGCCGCCAGTATCTGACGCTCAATGGTCACAAGGGAGCTGTGAACGCTGTTTCCTGGCGACTGGACAGCAATGTCCTGGCCTCCGCCAGTGAAGATGCCAGCGTCAAGCTGTGGGAGATGGAGGAAGGTAAGAACATCAAGTCGTGGAACGCGCACGGTGGTGGGACGCTGGCTCTCGAGTTCTGTCGGGATGGCCGCGTGGCAACCAGTGGTCGTGACAACACATCAAAGTTGTGGGATCAGAATGGCAAGCAGCTGCGAGCGTTTGAAAAGTTCAACGATCTGGCACTGCGAGTTTCCTTCTGCGATGAAACCAACCGAATGATTGCCGGTGACTGGACGGGAGAGATTCGCGTCTGGAAGGGGGATGACGGGGCACGACTGGGCACGCTGTCGACCAATCCTCCCACACTGCAGACACGTTTGCAGCAGGCAACCGCGCAGGTGGCTCCCCTGGAGCAGAAACTGACAGCCGCCAAAGCGGCGCATGACGCGGCTGTGGCCGCCCATGCGGCTCATCAGAAGAAAATTGCCGACGCCCTGGCGGCTGGCATGGCGCTGCAAAAGAAACACGACGAACGCAAAGCCGGTCTGGAAGCTCTGAAGAAGAAAGTTGCAGAGGCGGTCGCCAAACAGGCGACCAACAAAGCGCGACTGGACACTTTGGCCAAAGCCGTCCCGGAGCTGGATAAAGCCACGAAGACCGCCACGCAGGCGGCCGGAATGATGGCCAGTGATCCGCAGCTGAAAGCCGTAGTGGAGAAACTGGCTGCGCAGCTGAAGGCCCGTCAGACCGAACTGCAGCAGGCTCAGCAGACCGCGCAGGCAATCGCTGCTGAGATTGGCAAAAGCAACGAACAGATCAATGCCGAAGGCAAACTGATTCCTGCCGATCTGAAAGCCATCGCGGCGGCGAAGGCCGGCATGGCCGGTCTGAGCAAAGCGCTGCAGCCGCTGGCCGAAAAGATGGCCGCCGCAGCGACAGCACACAACGCCGCTCAGGCATCTCTGACGGCAGTGAAATCGCAGATCCAGCAGTGGAATGAGTACATCGCTCTGACGAGTGAACTGAAGCTGCTCAAAGAGACCAGGGCCGAGCATGACAAAGCGCTGATCGCTTCGCTGGAGGCGGACGCCGAAGTCAAAGGTGTCATGGACACGATCAACAGCACCCAGCAGTTGGTGCAGACCAGGCAGACGGAAATTGCGGCCGCCAATCAAAAGCTGACCGAACTGCAGACCGGAGTGGATGCGGCGACAAAGCAGAAGGCGGACGTAGCCGCGCTGGTGGCAGGTTACGAAAAAGCGATTCCTGTGCTGCAGACAGCGGCCGGCAATGCCAAAGCAGCGTCCGACCTGCTGCCCGCCGATGAACAGCTGAAACAGACGGTGGCCGCCGTTCAGGCAACCGCCGACGAAAAGGTGAAGTTGCTGGCTGCAAAGAAGCAGGAAGTGCAGACGATTGACCAGAAGATCGCCACAGCCATGGTGGCCATGACGGAAACCAAAACCGCCATGCAGGCGGCACAGAAAGATATGGAGACGGCCGGCAAAACGGTTCAGGAACTGACCGTCAGCGTCAAGCCCATGCAGCAGACGGCGGAGGCAGCGAAGGCTGTGCTGACAAAGGCCAAAGCCGAAGTGGCCCGAGTGGAAGCGATTGTGGAAGCTCGCAAAACGAAACTGCGTCCAAAGGTCCAGGTGACGCGGGCCAGTCGATAACACTTCTCACAACGTCGTGTGGTTCGACGGGCAGGACGCCGAACCGCACATCGATGCAACCGGAACGGAAGGCCGACTCTTCGGAGTCGGTCTTCTTTCTTTTGCCTCCGTCAGCGTTCGCAGGCTGTTGAGGCGTTTCCGTCAGACGTCGTTAATGCTGGATGACGCGTCGCAGGATCCATACTCCCGCGGCCCCTAAAATCGCATTGGGCACCCACATGGCCCACGAAGGATCGACGGTGCCCGATTTGCCGAGGTTCACCATCAGCAGCGTAACGGGGTAGTAGACCAGCAGGATGGGCAGAAAACACATGATGAATGAGGTGATGAACTGTCGTCTGGCCTGCATCACGGCAAACGGCCCGCCGACGAAGGCGAAAAACAGACAGCTGCCCGCCATCGCATAGCGAGAGTGGATTTCCGTATTCAGCTTTCTGTTTTTGTGCTGTGAATAAGCCGAGTAGCCGTCGTACTGCTGAATGGTCTGTTCGCTCAGTTGCTGGAAATTTCCCGTCAGCATCAGCATGGCGGCTTCCTGATCGCGCTGCAGCCGCTTCACCTCGGCTTCCTGACTGTATTCTTCCATGCGTTCATAAATTCGAGCAATCGTCATGTGGCGTGGTCGCTCTGCCGCGATTTGCTCGTCCATGGGGAAAGCAATCTGCTCGTACTCCATGGCGAAGCCTGAGTCCTGCCCAGCGATGCTGCCGCGGGGATTGAGCAGGCTGACCAGCACCTCTTTGTTTTCCAGGTCGAATCTGACTCTGGCACGATCCGCATTGACGGTCACCTGGCGATGATCGTCCTTGCGATAGCGAAATGTGGGATTCACCAGTTCCCGATCTTCCACGCCCTGCACGGTGATGGAATATCCCTGTTCGGGGCGGCTGATGTAGTGCTGTGATTCCAGCATATCCAGAAAGATGTCTTCGATGGCCTGCGCCACAATGGCTTCCACGCGGCCAATGGCCCAGGGTGTGGTGTAGTTGGTGAGCGCAAACGAGCAGAAGGCGAGTAACAGGCCCAGCATGAAAGCCGGAGTCAGTAGTCGCAGTGGACTAATGCCGGCCGCTTTGATGGCCGTGACTTCCAGGTCTCCGGCGATGCGACCATAAACCACGGTGACGGACAGCAGCAGTGTGGCGGGAATCGTGAACGGCAGCATGCTGGGCACAACAAAGGGCATGATCTGCAGAATACGGCCGGCCCCCAGATTGTTCTCGCTGGCCTGCTGCGTGACGCCAACAAAGACCAGCATGGCGGTGAGCACGGCCACCAGCAGCCCAAAGACCCGCAGCAGGTCCATCAGGATATATCGCTGCATCATTTTCACGACACACCTCCGGCGGGTGGCAGCGTGAAGTTGCGGGACCGGGCTGATTTGGCGGTCAGGCCGCGTGGTGTGAGCGATCCGCCTGCAGACGGCGGCGCCGGTCCCTCTGCGGGAACGTGGCGATGGCTATGGGGCGGAAAATTGGACGAAGACAACGAACAGCGTCCCTGCTGATGATCTCGCTGGTGATGGGCGTCTGCCGAGCTGGCAGCCGTGTCAGCCGATCCGACTGCCGTCAGCAGTTCCAACTGCTGGCATATCCGTAGTTTAGGGCGAATCGATGGACCGCGAAAAGTGCAGTTTAGGGGCTTTTGCGGCGGCGACGTGCGGGTTTGACGTCTCCCAGATCGTTGGTGCGAATCGCCGTAAGTTTCTGCTTCATTTGGGTTTGGAACGATTTCAGTGTCTTCTCAGCCGTCTCACGGCCCGCCAGATTGGTGAACTGCTGTGGATCGGCCCGCATGTCGAACAGCTCCACACCTCCGGCTGCGTCTTCACCATACTGAATGTAAGCCCAGTTGTCAGAGCGAAGCAGGAACGCCTGTCGCATGGGCGCTACGCAGAACGCCGTCTCACGGACTGTGGCCGCTGGGTTGCTGAGTGTGTTGGAGATATCGGTTCCCTGGAGTCGGTCAGGCACGGGCAAACCACACAGGCTGGAAATCGTTGGGTACAGATCGAGCAGCTCCACGAGACTGCTGCACACGGCCGGCTTCTGCCCCGGTACGCAGATGATCAAAGGCACGCCGGCCGATTCGTCACGCAGGCTCACCTTAGCCCAGAAATCGTGTTCCCCCAGATGGTAGCCGTGATCGCTGGTGAAAATCACAATCGTGTTGTCTTCCAGGCCATTGTCCCGCAGCGCCTGCAGTACTTTGCCAACCTGCGCGTCCATGAAAGACACGGACGCGTAGTAGCCGCCGATGGCCTTCTTCTGGCGACGTTCGTCCATCTTCATGTTGACGCTCGTCTTGTAGTTGATGCCCTTGCTGGGAATGTCGTCCCAGTCGCCGGGGAGTTTGGGCGGCAGCTTCATGGAACTGAACGGCAGGAATGGTTTGTAGTACGGCCGGGGAGAGACAAAGGGCACATGTGGCCTGACAAAGCCAACGCCCAGCCAGAACGGACGATCTTTGTATTGCCCCAGCAGTTTGACGGCTTTGGCGGCCGTCCTGCCGTCCGCATGCACAAGGTCATCACCGTCGGCTTCCACCACGACAAACGTGTTGCCGCCGACAACCGGTTTTTTTCCATCCGGATTGCCTTCCAGCGTTTCGCCATCTCCAGGGGCCCGCCATTCCGGCCCGGGACTGTTGAATCGTTCCGTCCACGAGCGTTCATCGTCAGAGCCGTTATACGCATCAGCCTCCTTTTTGGGTGAATACTCCACGCCACCTGGCACACCCATGTGATAGATCTTGCTGACGCGTGCCGTGTGATAGCCGTGATTACGAAAGTGCTCTGGCCACGTGGCGCGATCGCCGATGTGAGGACGCGGACTGGCATACCCCAAACAGCCGGTCGCATGCGGATAATAGCCGGTCAGAAACGAGGCCCGCGAAGGCCCGCAGTAAGACCCCTGACAATACGCCCGCGTGTAACGTGTGCCTCGCGCGGCCAGAGAGTCAATATGCGGCGTCTGACAGACCGGATTGCCGTAGCAGCTTAGCGCGGTGTACGTGAGATCGTCGGAGATGATAAACAGCACGTTCATTCGGTCTGGCGACTGCTGCGCGTGCACTGCACGCGCGCCCGAGAGAACAACGAGCAGAACAACGGCGGGTAATGCGGCGCGGATGCTGGTGCGGCTCATCAAAGGCTTTCTTCAGGAAGAGCAAACAGAAACCGACAGTCTGTTTCCATCCGGAACGGCGTGTCGATTTGCATGAATGGCCCGCTGGCTAGTTGCGGGTGATGGCTTCATCAAGATTG
>JANSXP010000164.1 GCA_024742875.1 Planctomycetaceae bacterium
AAAGGGCCCGTTTGTGGAGCATAGAACTGTGCGGCGCGTTCTTCGACAGGCAGTCAGCGGCAATCAATGCGAACCAGGGAAATCCATGATGGCTTGACGCTAGAGATGGGTGGCACCTGTAGCGTCTTACCGGTGGATTTCCACGGAAATCCATGATGGCCCGCCGCTAGAGATGGATGGCACCTGTGGCCTGCCTGTGGATTGCCCTGAAAAGACTCCCGCCCCCTTTTTTAGCCTTCCAATGCGAATCAGGGAAATCCATGACGGCTTGCCGCTAGGGATGGGTGGCACCATTGGCTTGCCCGATAGCGCGCCGCTAGAGATGGGTGGCACCGGTAGCCTGCCCCCTTCTAGAGATGGGTGGCACCGGTGGCTTGTCCCGAGAGATGGGTGGCACCGGTGGCTTGTCTTCTCATCGAAAGGGCCCGCTTGTGGAGCATAGAACTGTGCGGCGCGTTCTTCGACTGGGAGTCAGCGGCTATCGATGCGAATCAGGGAAATCCATGATGGCTTGCCTCTAGAGTTGGGTGGCACCTGTGCATTGCCTTTCAAACGCAACAATCGCTGAATAGAATTCATCTTTCGATGGGAAGCGCGAGGCGCAAACTAGTTCGTCCGAAAAGCGGTGCTCACGAACATCTATCTTGATAAGGGCGAAGTTCTCCTGCACTTGGTACGAGAGCGTTCGCACCGAATTGGGATTTATCGGAAGCTTCGCCACTCCGATGTATCCTTCAGCCCAGAGCCTCCCCTTCTCAAGATATAACGCACGGAAGCGAAGTTCTGAGAGTAGCCGCAACGTTGCGCCCACGAAGAGGCAAAATCCAGCCACCCGCAGGACGACGAGTATAGGATTTCCGTCAATTGGTCGGTGCCCGGCAGCAAGCATTGCCAATGATGCAAGCAATACAGGTAACGCGACGCCCGCAGTCCAGCAGAGTATGGAAAGAAGGAGCTTCCTCCTCCAGCATGGGAATCGCAGTCCGATCCTGAATTCGTTGTTCAGCTTCATTCGAAGTCTCACCTATTGCCTAAACGTCTTCATGGAATCGAATATTGCATCGACTGACTCAGATGCCAACAATTCCACGTGATCGTTCACCCACTCGAATGGGGTTGTACCAAATGCTAGCTTCGTACCGATCTCTACAGTGTTTTCGGCGAACTGAACCCGCTGTCTGTGTGAAAGGCTTCTTAACCCTGGCACCTTTCGAAGTAATTTCTGCGAGCCGACTGGCAACGAGCCGATCGAAGAGATCGCTGACCTAATGATCGTGCCAAAGAGATCCGCGACAGATGACTTAAAAGCGTCGCGAACTTCTGGGGTATCGTCTCCCAGAGCCGCAGCACCGAGCAAAGCTAGTGAATCGACACCGACGGCGAGGGCTACGGAAAAGCCGGCGAACAACTCGTCCCAAATACCTTGGGCCTCCAGCGCACCTTTGAGGAGATAATCAGGTGACTTGTCAATGTCTGGATCTCCTTGAGCTTGACCAAAGAGGTCCCAAGCATGATTGAATGCTGACCATGAAAACGCTTCGAATGCTTCCGAACCATACTTGGTAAATGAGCCCAATTGGCCATCCACAACGGCGTCTCTAACAATGCTAGCGGAGAGTGCGAGTCCTGTACCAATAATGGCCTCTCGCAACACGGGCTTTAGTCGTTTCATCTTCCAAGCCATAAATAAACCGAACCCGCCGAAGAGCCCCGTGGCGAAGCCGTACCCCGCGCTCCTTCCCGCTGCGTTGAAGATGGCAGCTCCAATGGCTCCACCGCTTAGCGATGAGACAAACCCCTGCATGGCCATCGATGTGCTGATCGATACTGTGTTATAGAGCCCTGTCGGATCAATCCCAGAGATGGGGTCACCGTGCGTGTACAGATACTTATGAAAACTCTGCGGGTCAGACTGATTCCCGAAGAACGGGTCGAGTCTGTTGAATGCTCCTGTTGACTGGTTGTAGTAGCGGGCTCTGAGGTATTGCTGGCCGACTCGGGAATCGAATTGTTCTCCGCTGTACAGGTACTGCGTCGCGGCTTCGCTCATCGTGAAGTTGACGGCCTGGCCGTACGCCGTGTAGTGGAAGATTTGTGGCGTCGCGAGGTTCGCGATCGTGCCGGCAAGATCGGTGAGGATTCTTGTCGAACCGTGGCCGTCCATGTGGAAGACCAGCGTCGTGCCGTCCACCGGTTCGGAAGGTCCGAACGTGGTCTGGCTGATGTGATCGTGACCGATGGTGTAGACCACTTTGCGGACCAGGTTGTCACTGCCGTCCGTAACCGTTTCTTCCAGAACCTGCTGGT
>JANSXP010000026.1 GCA_024742875.1 Planctomycetaceae bacterium
CCGTTTTGCCATCACCGCAGCGGTCGCACACGGTCTCAAAATATTGCGTCAGTTCAGGCCCCTGACCGATGATCACTGACGCATCGTATTCGGTCAGTCCCAGTTCCTGCTGGAATCGCTCACGTCGGGCAGCCGGCGTTTCCGGCAGTTGCTCACGCACCGATGCGATCTGGGCCTCAGTCAAAACGACGGG
Source organism: Planctomycetaceae bacterium (assembly GCA_024742875.1). Classification (GTDB taxonomy): domain Bacteria; phylum Planctomycetota; class Planctomycetia; order Planctomycetales; family Planctomycetaceae; genus Fuerstiella. Next base: position 194 of record JANSXP010000026.1, read on the forward strand.
GATCAGATCTGGATCCGGAAAGTAGCGATAGTCCGAAGAGTCTTCTTTCTCCCGCTGAGCGAATGTGGCGCTGCGTTCCGCGTCCCAGCCGCGTGTGACTTTGGGGGCATCGTCAATCGTCTTGCCCGTCCTGCGAAACTCCTTCAGCTGCCGTTTGATTTCGTACTCAATGGCCAGTTCCACGTTGCGGAAGCTGTTCATATTCTTGAGTTCCACGATGGGCGTCGCCGTTTTGGAACCATCTGCATTGTGCATGTGCAGGTTGACATTGGCATCGCACCGCAGCGAACCTTCCTGCATGTTGCAGTCCGAAACCTCAATGAACAGCAGCAGCGTGCGCAGTTCTTCCAGATAACGACGCGCCTCGGAAGCTGTTCGCAGATCCGGCTCACTGACAATTTCCAGCAGCGGGGTTCCCGTGCGGTTCAGATCGACGCAGCTGTCGCCTCCACCGCCCGACTCATCATGGATGTTCTTGCCGGCATCTTCCTCCAGATGAGCGCGCGTAATATTGATGCGACGGGGTTCTCCGCCTTCTTCATCGCTGGCAATTTCCAGCCAGCCATTTTCACTGAAGGGCAGGTCAAACTGGCTGATCTGATAGGCCTTCGGCAGATCCGGATAGTAATACTGCTTGCGATCCCATTTGGTGAACAGCGGGATGTGGCAGTTCAGGGCCAGCCCTGTCTTCAGGGACAAATCGAAAGCATGCCGATTCATCACCGGCAGCGCGCCCGGCAACCCCAGACAAACTGGACAGGTCTGTGTATTGGGATGATCCGGATTGAACTTATTGGGACATCCGCAGAACAGCTTGGATTGGGTTTTGAGCTGAGTGTGGACTTCCAGTCCAATAATGACGGTATATTCAGACATAACTTTGACAACGTCCGGGAACAGCTTCGCGTGGTGCGGCAGTGTATCGAATCAGCAGCCGGAGTACAGTTGGCCGCGGCTGTGCCCCTGAGCCATTCCGCCAGGGGCCCACACAGATGATCGGCCATGCAGACAGCGGAACCATTTTCAACCGCCACTGCACGCGGCAAGACGTCGAGGTGAATTGACCAGACTGTCAGACAATCCACTCGGCCACGATTTCATGGACCGTTTCGCCTTCCAGAATTTCATAAGCGAGCAGGTGATCCACGATGGCACCTATCGCCGCCCAGTGGTTATCAGAAGACAGCGTGCGATGCAGCTCAATCGTCGTGTTTTCCAGATACTTCAGTCGCTGCTGGGGACGTGCCTCAAATGCGGCCGCCTGCCATGCCAGTTCCCAGTCCTGTCGCCACTCCGCGACGGTAGCCGGGTGAAACGGATCTCCGCGATGAATCATCTCCGCCACCGGCCCCGCCAAAGCCACGAGGATGGCGTTCTCCTGGAGACGCCGCTCTGAGAACTGTCCGGCGGGCCAGTGAATGGTCACATCGCCAAACCGTTTCGGACCATCGTCCCAGTCGGGATCGATGCTCAGTGACTGCACTTCACCACCCAGATAAATGCCAACAAACGCGTGGCCCGCTTCGTGCCAGGCCGTGATTTGTTCTTCGCTGGATTGTGGCATGTTGCTGCAGTTGCTTCGCTCAGGCAGCTCGTCGGACGACCGCCGTTCGGGCTTCCGACGGCAGTTCCACCAGGTCATGAATCGAGCCGTGGACGGGGACCGTATTCGCAATCTGATCTGCCGCAATCAGGCGTGACGGGACGGAGCTGGTCGGCCCCAGCATGGTGGCAATCACACGGCCATCAACCGTTGCCCCCGACTCGATCTGAAAATGCCACTTTCGCAGCATCACGGCCAGAATCGTCCGCAGTTCCACCATCGCCAGCGATGCGCCGATACACATCCGCGAACCGGCGCCAAACGGCAGATACTCATACGCCGACGGTTTTGCATTCTCCCAGCGCTGCGGGAGAAAACGCGCATAATCGGCAAACGTATCACCACGATGATGCGTCATGAACTGGCTGAAGATCACCGGCGTTCCGGCCGGCAGATTGAGTGGCCCCAGCGTCACCGGAGCCACGGCCACCCGCTGTGAATACGACGAGGCAGGCAGCACCCGCATACTCTCTTTGATGACCCAGTCCAGATACGTACAGTTCTGCAGTTCTGCAAAATCGGGCACACCTGCAGCCGTACAGGAATCGAGTTCCTGCTGTAGCCTCGCGGCCACATCCGGATGCTGGGCCAGCAAAAACAGCGTCCAGCTCAGAGTGTGTGCCGTCGTCAAATGGGCGGCAGCAAACGTCAGCGTGGCATGGCCCACCAGTTTTTCGTCGCTCAATTCCCGTTCGGTCCCCTGCGCGCGAAACATCAGACTCAGCACGTCCGGTCGCTGCGCAGAATTTCCTGCCTGCCGATGCCGACGAAACATGTCCTGAATACTGACCTCCAGTTCGTCGGCCATCTGCAACAGCTGTTCGTACTGACTGGTGTATTCTTCGGCCGCCACCAGCGCCCCCATGCCGACTCGGTGGTTCTGCCGCACCCAGTGATCGATTCGCGTTCCCAGCTCTTCGGAATACTCACCATCAGTAATGCCGAACAGCAGGGCGCCCGTCATTCGCACCATAAAGGTGACCATTTCTTCGTTCAGGTCGTGCAGCTGACCGGTCTGCCAGTCGGCCATCAGGTCGGACGTCATTCCCACGATGGTCTCGTGATACTGCGGAAGCACCTTTTTGGCAAAGACGTCCATCATGATGCGACGGGCATCCCGGTGCTCGCTGCCATTGACGCTCAATAACCCCGACGTCACACGACGCTGGGCCGATCGTCTTCCGCCACGCACCGCAAAAAAACGGGAATGAAAATTGGTGGGGTCGGTCAGCACGCGACGATTGAGCTCTGGTGAGAACACAAACGCGATTCGCTGCCCTTTTTCTTCCAGCACGGCAAGATCGCCAAATTCTGCCTGCAGACTGCGCATGCAGGCAATGGGATCTTCGGGGAAGCTCATCAGGCTTCCGTGCCGAACGGGTGGCGATTGATCTGGCAGCGGTAGTGTTTGAAAGTCGCCCATATTCCGGTCGTCCCTGACGGAAATTGACTGTTGGCGTGCTGGTTGCAGTCAGCCTGTCACTGCCCGCGAAGCGTGGTGAAACGTCTCGGGAAGCTCGGCGGCAGGCTGGAGCTGATTGACTTGGTTTGCAAGAGGATCTGCAGACGGACAGCGTCTTGCGGAACGCGGTCGGTGCCACGCCGGTTTCTATCGGAAATCCCCCAAGTTGAACAGAGAAGCTGCAGAATTCGGGGCCTGCTGCCGGATATTTGTCCCCTGGATGACTATGGTGAGCGGCATTGAGTTTGCCCAGTTTACAGTTCCACTGCGGATAATTTTGTGAGCGTTGTTTTTGGCTGTTTGGTGGGGTTTCTGATAGGCGGCATCCCGTTTGGGTATCTGCTGGGGAGATCGCTGCTGAAGGACGATATCCGCAATCATGGCAGCGGAAACATCGGGGCGACCAACGTCGCACGCGTCATCGGCTGGAAATGGGGCGCTGTCGTCCTTGTTCTGGATGCCCTGAAGGGCATGCTGCCCACGTGGGCCGCCGTCGCGTGGGCTCAGCAGAATCAGCCCCAACTGCAGTATCACCTGGCTGTCGCCACCGGCATCAGCGCTATTGTTGGACACATGTATCCCGTCTATCTGCGACTGCGGGGAGGCAAAGGGGTGGCGACCGCACTTGGCGTTGTACTGGTACTCGGCCCCCAGGCCGTCCTGGCAGCATTCGTGGTGTTTGCCACCATTGCATTTACCACAAGGCTGATCGGACTGGCGTCCATGCTGGCGGCACTGACCTATGGCGGATGCCAGTTGTACCTGCTTCGGGGGGTCTGGCTGACATCGGACAAGTGGTCATTAACCCTGTTTTCGGTCGCCATTCCTCTGCTGATTATCTGGCGGCACCGCTCAAACATCATGCGGATGATCAAAGGGACAGAGCCACCGATTTCTGAGTCCGCGCGGCCACAGGATGCCACCGGCGATCATGAGCAGCCGACAGCACAGCCATCTGACTCAGACAGCGACACCCGCTCTTAGCCCGCTGTCTGTTCTGCCTGCCACAGCAGCCATCAGGCATCATCTGCCGCGTTGCCAAACAGGTTGTCCCGGCTGATGTCTCGGCGCAGTAACTCCGCCCGCGCGTGAAACTGCAGTTTCTCAGCGGCCCCCTGAAGACGCCGCAGCTGTCTGCTGAAGTCGACGTCGGCTTCGCCCGTCGCCCCGGCTTCCCGGCAGATGGCGGCTCCCAGCCAGCCGCCGTAGCGCTGGATCAGAGTGTCCTCGGCCGACACAAACGTCTCCGCCGACCCCGCATTTCCCTGGCGAGCGCCGCGCCCCACCAGCTGGCGATCCATACGACTGCTCAGTTGACACTCAGCCACCACAACGTGCAGACCGCCTCTTTCCAGGACCACCCTGGCAACGGGAATATCGGTGCCTCGTCCCGCCAGATTGGTTGCGATTGTGATGGCTCGCAGCTCCCCCGCGCGATGGACGATGTCGGCTTCTTCTTCGTTCTGCAGACCATTGAGCAGCTGAAACACGAGTCCCCGCTCGGTGAACAGGCGGGCGAGCGCACAGCTTTCCGAGATCGACTGAGTGCCAATCAACACCGGTCGCCCCTGATCATGCAGTTCCCGCACACTCTCCACGATTGCCAGATGCTTGTCAGCACGCGTGGCAAAAAATCGAGTTGGCCGCACAATTCTCTGAGACGGTCGTCGCAGGGGAATCTCCGCCACTTCGCTGCGATACACCACCCGCAGTTCCGCCTCGCAGCCAACCGCGGTCCCCGTCATTCCACACAGATTCTGGTACAGCCGAAAAAACCTCTGCCGTGTGATCTGCGCCAGTGATTCCTTCTCGGCGGTAATCGGCAGACCTTCCCGGGCCTCGATCGCCTGGTGAAGTCCGTCCTGCCACGAACGATCCTCAAAGATACGTCCTGTGGTTTCATCCACAATGCGGACTTCTTCGTCTTCCACCACATAGTGCACATTGCGACGAAACGTATGCTCGGCCCGCAGAGCCTGCTCCACATAATCGGTCCAGGGACGCTGCAGTACAGCGGTCGGGATCGCGATATCATCCGCGTAGCAGCGCTGCTGACCGTCCGGCAGCAGCTGCGGTTTTCCTGTCACCACATCAATCCGATAGTGCTCCTCGGGTTGCAGCAGCCCCGCCACCTCACAGGCAACCAGATGGGCCTCATGATCGATCGCCCGATCGCCCTGCGATACACTGAGGACCAGCGGAGAAGCCGCATCGTCAATCAGGACGCTGTCTGCTTCATCCACGACAGCATGCACCAGCCCCCGCTGCATGGTGGCCCGCTGATCAGGGCCGGTCTGCTGTAAATCTCGCAGGAGACGACTCCCGAGAGTCGCTGACTGCTCCCGACGCAGCGTAAGCTGATCGCGCAGGTAGTCGAATCCGAATTCATGGCCCGTGCCGTAGGTCACATCGCAGTCGTACGCCGCCTGCTTCACTGACGTCTCCCCCTGCTCGGGCGTCAGGCCGACCGTCATCCCCAGTTGCTGCATCACGGGAATCGCCAGATTGCAGTCGCGTTCAGCCAGATAGCTGTTCGGCGTCATCACGTGAACGCCGCTTCCGGGGATCGCCAGAAAACCGGCCGTGGCGATTGCGACAAACGTCTTGCCCTCTCCCGTCTGCATCTGGGCGATGTGTCCCTGAGCCAGCTGCAGCACGGCGGTCAGCTGGACATCGTACAACTCGACCTTGTGTGCGCGGCGCAGTGCCTCAAACACAAGGGCGATCCCCGCGACCAGTTGCTCAGGCTGCCCAGACTGCGGTGCTGCGCAAAACTCTGTGCGCAGATGGGCGGCTTCACGAATGAGTTCGTCTGCGCTGAGAGGCTGCAGCGACCGGGCAAGTGACCGGACAGGAGCAACCATCGTTTCCGTCCCGCGTCGCACGGGCTTTCGGGCAAAGACGGCTCCCCACATGATTTTATCCGTCAGTTGTGCGGGCCGCGGTCACCGATCAGAAGGCAGACGTCGCCACGTGGTCGGGGTCAGAGGAATCGGAACACTGCGGGACCGACCACTGGCCGGACTCTGCCGCGATGTTGTGCGGCCCTGCGGCCGGCCAGTCGAACGACCGGGGGCTGTCGCCGGCGACCGTCGTGCAGGTCCTGCTGCCGGTCTTTCGATCGAATAACCAATCTGAATGTTGCCGTTGGTCGGATCATCCAAAGCTGCTTCCACGTCTGTTGCCGGCTCCAGCGGCTCGATGTCCCCAAACAGGGGCGCCTGAAGATCACTGTTCAGATTCTGTGTCGACGGACCAGCACTGGACTGCAGCCGCTCAGAGACCCATGCCTGCTGTGTGCCGTCCAGCTTCGGCCGCGAATTCCGGGAGCGGAGCAGGGTCCCCATCTCTTTTCTCAGTTTGATCAGGGCGATCGCATGGTCGATTTCTGCCTGGACAAATGAGGCTTCTTCGTCCGCGAGACGCTCAAAAGAGTCCAGCAGATCTTCCAGCAGCAGCGTCGCGGAATCCTCCGCGGATGGAAGCACTTCAAAGCGGTCCAGCAGGTAGCGGGATTCACGATCGGCGGCCAGCATCGATTGATACCGGCTGAGGATTTCTGAGTGAGCGGTTTGCACTTCACGGTTGGCAATTTCGACGTCCGTGAGGGACTTCTCAACTGTCGCCCGAAAGATGTTGACCGCGCGCTTCAGTTCCCACTGCCGCTGCTCATATCTGGCCTGAGCGGCTCGGTTGCCCAGCGGCACTTCAAATTCCAGACCAAGCGTGTAGCCCGGACGATTGTCGGCAAACTGCCCCTGAAACGCTCGGTACACATTGGAACTGCCTGCCAGGTCGGCCACGTAGGTTTCGACAAGAAAGTCCAGTCGCGGCAGCAGTTCATTGCGACTGACGCCCAGTCGCACGCCGGCCGCTCTCATACGGCGAATGGCCTCCGAGATATCCGGTCGGTTGGCCAGCGCGGTGTGCAGAATGGTCTGCACGTCCGCTCCGTCAGTCAGAAAACCGGGAGGTTCTGTCGGCAGCAGTTCTGTCTGTCCGCCGTTGAGCATGTACGGCGAATTGACTCGCAGTCGCAGCTGAGCTTCTGCATCCTTCACTCGGGCCAGCGTCCGCTGAATGCGGGTGCGAGCGCGGGCGACAGCTGCGCGAGCTCGCAGGACCTGCCGTGGAATTGTGTCCACCTTGCTGCGTCCCTCAAGACGATCGAGCACATCCTGAGCGGAAGCCAGCAGCTTTTGACGCTGGAAGAATTCGGCCCGGGCACGATACAGGGTCCAGTAGGCTTCGGTCACTTCTGTCAGATGATCCTGCAGCGCGGACACCACTTCGTCTTCCGACGTGTTGGCCTGGATGCGGGCCAGAACAATTTCGCTTTCGTTATACGTGCGCCCCGCTCCATCCAGCAGCGGCTGTCGGTAGCTGAGTTCCAGACGTGTCGAGCCCTGGTTGTTGGGGACAAAGAATCGCGAGTTCTGATTCTCATGGCCGATTTCCTGAGCAAAGCGGAATTCGCCCCCCTCTTTAGTGCGTCTGCGAAACCCGCCCGCACCCAGCACCTTTCGTGTGAGCAGGCGGTCTTCACCATTGCCTGTCGTCAGGTCACTGCCCACAGGGTCGTTCAGGTCGTCGTAGGTTGTTTCAAGAAATCCCGTCCAGTCAAATCGAGCCATCTCCTGAGCGACCACACGGTACTGCACCTCTGGCTCCGCCTTGATGGCGATGACCTGGGGAGAGTAAACCATCGCGTCCTGCAGCAGAGAACTGACATCAACCGGATGCGAGTCAGCGTGCACGCCCATGCTGCCGCGAACCGCAGCAGTCCACCACGGCTCGAAATCGGCCGGGATGTCGGGCACGACAGGAATGACGGGAGACAGGGTGGGCTGCGGCGTTGCCATCACCCGCGACTTATACGGCTCCATCCAGCGATCGGCGTCCGCTTCCACAGTCGCACGGAAACCCGACGTCCCCGGAGCGCGACCGAAAAACGAATGCCCAAACGCGGGCCGTTCCACCTGTTCAGAATTGGCTGGTGGTGATGAATCCAAACCCGGTGGAACGACGATAATTTCGGCGTCATTGCGGCTGGCTGGCCCCTGTATGGATTCGGGCAACGGATCGGGTACTGGCTGAATCGGAAAGACTCCCGGAGAAGCATTCAGCGGCAGCCCGGGCACAGGTTCTGAGGGACCATCACCGGGAAGCGGTGGTTCGTACCCCTGAACACCAGGGGCGATGGGAACCGGTGGCGTGTCTTCCACGATTGGAGGGGCAGGCAGCGGCACGTCATCAGCAATCGGTGCCGGCGTCGGAGTAATTTGCTGGACGGTGGAGCGAGACAGTGCGGGCAGGGACGGCGTGGTGACTGGCCGACCGGGTGGACCGGCAACAGGCCCCCGCGAAGGCGAGTCCTGAGCAAACACTCTGGGCATCGTCGCCAGGACATCCGGCGCTGCGGGCTCGTTCAACACGGCGGGATCAAACAGCGGGAAAGCAGGCAAGTCAGCGTCTACGGGCTCCGTCATCGGCCGGTTTCGTATGGCGTCAGGAGTATTCTGATGCGCTGGCTCACCATGCGGCAGACTTCCTGCCGCGTCAGACGGCAGACTTCCTGCCGCGTCAGACGGCAGACTTCCTGCCGCGTCAGACGGCAGACTTCCTGCCGCGTCAGACGGCAGACTTCCTGCCGCGTCAGACGGCAGACTTCCTGCCGCGTTAGACGGCAGACTTCCTGCCGCGTTAAGAGACGAACTCTCTGGCGCGCTCGGGGGCAGACTCTCTGGCAGCTCAAACCGAGGAAGTTGGTCTTCAGGATCCGGCAGTTGAAATGCGGGCAGCGTGAGCGTTTCTTCAGAGTCAGAAGTGGCAACCTGCGCCTGAGAGACACTGTGAAAAGGATGGGCCGCAGCAATCTGTTCGTGCACACTGGTGTGCGGCTGTCTGGGGAGAATTTGAATGCTGTGTTCCTCGACGTCCGGCCGCAGTGACTTGTAAATCAACTGCATCTGTCGCCCATCTGCTTCGTAGCGACGCGGATCGACGGGTTGATTCGTCCCTTCAGCCTCCGGGCTGGCAGAGCGGGCGATGGGCTGAGAAGTCCGGGGCGGAGTCGGCGTACCGTCGGTCGCTGAATGCGTGCCCGAGGCCTGTTCGCTGTCTGCGACAGAAGTTCCAAACTGCGGCCGCTGCAGACGAATGCCGGTGGCAGGCGCCACAGACTCCGTGTCGGCAATTAGCTGATCGGGATTGTCTGGAAACAGGGTGACGACCAGACTGCCCAGCGCGATCGCCATGACGGCGATGACCTGCGCCGGCCCCGAAGTTGGTTGGTTGTTTTTCAGAATGCGGAACATGAGACCTGCAGCGAAAGACCAGACCGCCTGGACAGACGGCTCAGTCGAAGAGTCGTCAAATCCCGATCGACCAGTGCAACAAAACCAGTCGCATGCAAACGCTGAAGCCGGATCGTTGAGACAAGTCAACGCAGATCACCCAAACCCACAAAATGTAGAGGTCGCGGCAGAGACCAGTCAGGTGCGTCACCTACCGTGCAGCGGCAGACTCTGCCGTCGCTTCCACCGCCTGTTGCAGCCGGTCAAAGTTGCCGGTCAGTGCCTCCACTATGGACGAAGAGTCCGCCAAACACAGGTCAATCCCCACATTTCGGGGATCGACGGTCTGACCCGAAGATTCCGCGGACAGCAGCAAATCGGCATTGCAGTCAACAAGGTCCTCGACAGTGGCCTGTGGATCGACAGCCACAGTCTGCCAGCCGAGTCGTCGCACGAGGTAGTTCAGCTGTTCATCTGCGATCATCACCCTTCGCGGATGCAGTGCCAGCAGGTCAGCCCGATCGCCAAGTTTCTGCAACTGCGCAGCCAATTGTGCGACCGGCGCTGCCGCAGGATCAGCATCCCCGGCAGCCACGTTCTGCAGAGACTGCAGCAACAGTAAGGCGAGGTCGGGATCAACCCAGACGGCCCAGAGATGGTCGGCCGACCGTTGAGCACCGTCGGGACCGTGCTGATGGGCGACCGCCCCCGCGGTCGTAAGCAGGCGCTCCTGCAAATCGTCTGAAAGATCTCGCTGTCTGCCAGACGGCAGGGAGACCATGTCACGCCACGGCTCGAATCCGGCACCATGCCAGATCACCAGCTGCGCACTTTGAAGTTGCTGCAGAGATTCACGGTCGGGCACGCGCGATTCCCCCGGACTGACGTCGATCAGAGAAACAGACGCGGTGTCTCCATAGACGGCCACGGCGAACTGCTGCATGACGCGGCTCGTGACCACGATGCCCGACGACTGAGTCGAGGGCCCTTCTTCAGAGGCAGGTTGAGCCGATCGACCACAGCCAATACCAATCGCCAGCATGATGCCGCAACACAACAGTCGTGCCGTCATGATGGATTCACCGGATGTCGCAGCGGCTTGCCGGCCATCCCCAGCAACACATTGTCGGCGGCGATCTGCGCCATCGCGTCCCGAGCGGCAACCGTGCCGCTGCCAATATGCGGCAGAATGACGCAGTTGGGAAGCTCATGCAGTTCGGAATCGGAGGGCAGCGGTTCCGGATCGGTCACGTCGAGACCGGCAGCGAAAATCTGCCCATTCGCCAGTGCCGCTGCCAGAGCCGCCTGATCAAGCACGCCGCCACGCGACGTATTCACCAGCACCGATGTCGACTTCATACGGTCAAACGCCGCGGCGTCGAACAGGCGTTCTGTCTGCGGATTGAGATCTGTGTGTACGGAAATAAAGTCACTGATCTGCAGCAGTTCATTCAGCTCCACACGCCGTGCCTGCAGTTGATCGTCGACCTCAGGCTTGGGAGAACGACTGGTGTACACAACGTCCATGTTCCAGCCGTGCCGCAGCCGCGCGGCAGTGGCAGCGCCGATTCGTCCCATGCCCACAATACCCAGCGTTTTGCCCGCCAGATCCTGGCCAATGAATCCCATAGGCTCCCATGTCTTCCACGCCAGCTGAGCAACATTTTCGATGCCCTCCCGAAAACATCGGGCGGCCGCCAGCAGGAGCCCCACTGCCACATCAGCCGTGGCGTCGGTCAGCACATCGGGCGTGTTGCCCACCGCGATCCCGCGTCGCGTCGCCTCTGCCACATCGATATTGTTGTAGCCAACCGCAAAGTTGCTGACGACCTTCAACTGTGGTCCCACGGCGTCAAAAAAAGCGGCGTCTATGCGATCACTCAGCAGCGTCACAATGCCCGTGCAACCGGCGGAAATTTCCGCCAGTCGACTGGCATCCGGTGGCAGCTGCTCAGGCCAGACATTGCAGTCTGCCTGCTCGCGAATCCTGGCCAGACCGGATTCCGGAATACTGCGGGTAACAAAAACACGGTCAGACATGGGCGGAGCTTCTACAGACACTGTTCGCCGCAGTCGACGACCGACTACGATTTCCCAGTCAGTATAGCCACTCGTGAGACCAATTCACGCCGCCGCGGATCTGCAGTTCACCGGATCGCCAAAGCGTCCACTCCTGAGATCGTCCGCCCTCTGGTCTGGTCAGGCACCGGCCGGGGAATGCAGCGGCGCCGCTTCCGGCTGAATCAGATCATTGAGCCCAAACACTTCGGCGGTACGCAATGGACTGCCCTGAGCATCTTTGGCAGAAATCGAAGGCGAATCCACCGGCCAGTCGATCCCCAGGTCGGGGTCGTTCCACAGGATCGATCGTTCGCCGGCTGGGTTGTAGTAGTCGGTGCACTTGTAGGAGAAATCGGCTGTCTCGCTGACAACACAAAAACCATGGGCGAACCCTGGCGGCACAAACAGCTGTCGGCCGTTTTCCGCACTGAGTGATACCCCCACCCATTTGCCAAACGTGGGACTGTTCGCACGAATGTCGACGGCCACATCAAACACTTCCCCCTGCACGACACTGACCAGTTTTCCCTGAGGATTCTGAATCTGATAGTGCAGCCCTCTCAGCACTCCCCGCTGTGAATGCGAGAAGTTGTCCTGCACGAATGGTCCCGCAATACCGGCATCCTGATAACGCTGAGCCTGAAACGTCTCGCAAAAGAATCCCCGTTCGTCGCCGAAACGACGGGGTTCAATAATCAGGACACCTTCAAGATCAGTTTCGATGATATTCATGAGATGGCTTTTGAATGCAGCGGCCGCAGCCGACTGGCAGGGCGAGGCACCGTCGGTCGGCGGTGCAGAAGGCGGGACCAGCAGGCCCGCGACAGATGACGACGTTCGCGGCTTCAGGAGGAACGGGTCAGTCGGGTGTCTGCCGGTTTGGCCGTGCGAAACTCTGAACCGGTGTATTCCACCAGAAGAATCGAGACATCGTCGCCTGGCACACCGGATGCCGCCCAGTCCCGCACGTTTTCCGCCAGCAGGCGTACCACTTCGCTGACCCCCAGCATGTGTCCCTCATTGATCCAGCCGATGACGCGTTCCACGCCCGCTTCTTCCCGCTGGGCGTTGGCCACCTCCGTCAGACCGTCACTGAAAAACAGCAGGCGGTCACCCGGTTCCAGCTTCATTTCATAGTGATCGTATTCCGCGACAGGCGCGATACCGATAGGGAAGCCCGTGCCTTCAAGCTGGCGGATGTCGCCGGTGGCCGGAATCAGAATCGGCGGTGGATGCCCGGCGGTGGAATACTGTATGCGGCCAGTGTCTGCTTCCAGCACACCGTACAGCATGGAAAAATACTGTGCCGTTTCCATGTCCATCTGGAACTGCGTGTTCAGTCGCGACAGGACTTCCGTCGGCGGCACGACCAGATGTTTGGGGTCTGTGGCTGAGTCCGCCCACAGCAAAGGTGTGTGGCGGTCGCGGGGATCGATCACGTGCTGCACGGTGACCGCCAGCAGCGCGGACTTCAGACCGTGTCCACACACGTCGACAAATGTGAATCCGAAACGATCTTCCGCCAGACGGAAGATATTGAACGCATCTCCGCCCAGCTGAATGGAAGGCTCGAACGACCAGGCAAAATCAATGCCATCGGTGTTGGCCAGTTCGGCCGGCAGCAAAGCACGCTGCACGTCCGCAGCCGCATCGAGTTCTTCCTGCAGTTTCTGGTGGGCTGCCTCAGTGGCTTCCCGGGAGTGCTTGATCTCCGCAATTTTCTCTTCGAGTTTGCCTTCCAGCTCAAGCACGCGGGCGCCTGATTTCATTCGAATCCGCAGCTCTGCCGGATCAAAGGGCTTGGTGACGAAGTCATCCGCTCCCGCCGCCAGACCACTGATGAAGTGTCCCTTTTCATGATTGGCAGTCAGCATGACCACATACGTGTAGCTGCCATTGTTTTCTTCGCGGATGCGGCGACACAGTTCCAGACCGGAGACCCCTGGCATCTTCCAGTCCGTGATCACAAACCGCGCGGGACTGGCCTGATAACGTTCCCAGGCCTCTTCTCCGCAGCTGGCCACAGTAACCTGATATCCCTCGCCCTCCAGGAACGAACGGATCAGTTCCTGGGCAATGGGATCATCTTCTGCAACTAAGACTCTCACGTATTGTCCCCCTCATGGTGCGCGTCAGCATTGACCATCGAAGCTACCAGCGTCGAGTTGCGTCGCGAATGACGGCCTTCGCCAGAAACAGCCAGTTTGCCGCGTATCGCGGGCCGAGTCTTCGTGGTTCGCGGTAGAAGCGATACAGCCACTCCATTCCGATGCGTGCGATCCACTTTGGCGACCGGCTGATTCGTCCTGTCACAAAATTGAACGAACCTCCCAGCTGGACGCTGAGCGGCACTCCCAGTTTTTTGTACCAGCGGTGAATCCACAGTTCACCTTTTGGCTGTCCCAGAGCAACCAGCAGGATGTCCGGGCGAGCGATGCGAATTCGATCCGCCAGTTCGATTTCCTCGTCGTCGGTCAACTGACGAAACGGGGGCGACTCCACCCCCACCACCTGCAATCCGGCGTTTTTCTGCTGCAGGATGTCGGCCGTCTCCTGCGCCACACCCGATTCACCACCGAGAAAGAAAATCCGGTATCCGCGACGCGCCGCCAGCTCGGCGATGGAGTAAATCTGATCTGATCCGGCCACGCGTTCCGGCAGTGGGGTCGACATCGTGCGAGATCGCCAGACGATCGGCATACCGTCGGCGATAATGAACTTCGCGTCAGCGTTCACCTGCTGCAGTTCAGGATGACGGTCGGTCATCATCACATACTGCATGTTTGCCGTAATGAAGTAACCCGGCTGACTGGAACGTGCCTGCTGGTCAATCAGGTCGATGCTCTGCCCGTAAGTGACGGGCGTAAAGGGAACGCCCCAAACGCGCGTCTGACCAAAATCGTGCGATACAGAATCGTCCGGCGGCGATGGAACAGAGGGTTCAGAAACCGTGTTTTCCTGGAGGGCAGTCGGCATGATGGCAGTCAGCGAGTGAGTAAGAACGAAGGAGCAATTCCGACCGGGCATCGACTGCTTCCCAACCGACTTGCCCGCAATTTGCGGCCGATCACCCGTTTTTCCACCTTCCGCTGACACTCCGGCGATACGTCGATCCCATTCGGCTTGATCGCAGTGCAGTGTTGAAAAACGGCAACATCCGGGTGCCTCAGCCCGCCAGCGGTCGTGATAAGACCTACCGTTGGTCAGGAAAGTCCGCCATCCGTGGCGTGATGTGATACTCGCCCCGTGTTCTCACAAAGGAAGCCAACATGGCCCCCACTGCCACGACTGTCGCGCCGAAAAATATCTTTGATGCGGATACAGAAAAGCTTGAGCAGGCCTTTGAGTATCACCTGCAGTACAGCCTGGCCAAGGACCTGTCCACGGCAACATCCGACGAACTGTTCGCCGCTGTCGCGTTGTCGGTGCGGAACTTCTGCATCGAGCAGCTGAACGCCACAGAGCAGCGGTATCAGCAGCAGGATGCAAAGCGCTGCTTTTATCTGTCCATGGAATTTCTCATGGGACAGAGCCTGGAAAACAACCTCCGCAATCTGGGACTGCTGACGGCCTGCCGGGACGTCCTGAGCCGTCACGGGCTGAAACTGGAAGAGATTCTCCACCACGAACCGGACGCGGGGCTGGGCAACGGTGGACTTGGACGACTGGCGGCCTGCTTTCTGGATTCACTGGCCTCGCTCGACATGCCTGGCTACGGCTACGGAATCAACTATCAGTACGGCCTGTTCCGACAGGTGATCGTCGAAGGTTACCAGCGTGAGCAGCCGGACAACTGGCAAATCGCCGGTTCTCCCTGGCTGATCGAGCGTCCGGCCGAAGCATGCGTGATTCCTCTGTATGGACGCGTCGAGCACGGGCAGGATCGTGACGGCAACTTCTGTCCGCGATGGGTCGACTGGCAGGCCGTTGTGGGTATCCCTGCCGACCTGCCGATCGTGGGATTCGGCGGCGACACGGTCAACTCACTGCGTCTGTTCACCGCCGCCGGCTCTCGTGAATTCGATATGGGCCAGTTTAATCAGGGCGACTACATGAGCGCCGTGCGGCAGAAATTCGAAGCCGAGAACATCTCCAAAGTCCTGTACCCTTCCGACAATTTCGCGCAGGGCAAAGAACTGCGTTTGATTCAGGAGTACTTCCTGGTCGCCTGCTCCATCCGCGACATCGTCCGTCAGCTGGATGCGTCGGGCCGGCCAGTGACTGACCTGCCCAGCCAGGTTGCCATTCAGCTCAATGACACGCATCCGGCACTGTCGGTGGCCGAGCTGATGCGACTTCTGGTTGATGAGCGTGACATGGTCTGGGAAGACGCGTGGAAACTTACAGAGAAAACACTCGCCTACACCAATCACACGCTGCTGCCCGAAGCGCTGGAATGCTGGTCACTGGATTTGATTCAGCGTGTTCTGCCGCGTCACCTGGAGATCATCTATGAGGTGAATCGCCGTTTTATGGATCAGGTGCGAGAGCAGTGGCCCAGCGACTACGCCCGCCAGGGTCGCATGTCGATCGTGGACGATTCCGCGCGATCCGTTCGCATGTGCAACCTCGCTGTGGTTGGCAGCCACTCTGTCAACGGTGTTTCGGCCATGCACTCAGAGCTGGTGAAGAATGAACTGCTGGCCGACTTCCACAGTCTGTGGCCGGAGAAATTCAACAACAAGACCAACGGCATCACACCGCGGCGATGGCTGTATCAGGCCAATCCAGGGCTGTCAGAACTCATTACCGAGACCATTGGCGAAGGCTGGATTCGCGATCTGGATCAGCTGCAGATGGTCGATCCTTTCGCAGACGACGCCGCCTTCCGTGAGCAGTTTGCCAAAGTCAAACGCCGCAACAAGGTAGAACTTGGCAAGCTGATTCGCCAAACCTCCGGTGTCGTCGTGGATCCCGATTCACTGTTTGACGTGCAGGTCAAACGCATCCATGAGTACAAGCGTCAGCTGCTCAATATCCTGCGAGTCATTCACGACTACTTCAGTATCGTTGACTATTCCAGCCCAGTCGCCTGCCCACGAACCTACATTTTTTCCGGCAAAGCGGCGCCCGGCTACTGGGCCGCCAAACAGCTGATCAAGCTGGTCAACTCACTGGCCGCAGTGATCAATCGTGATCCCCGCGCCAACCGTCTGATGAAAGTCGTCTTTATCCCCAATTACCGTGTCAGCGTGGCCGAACGCATCTTCCCGGCCTCCGAACTGAGCGAACAGATTTCCACCGCTGGCTATGAGGCTTCCGGCACAGGCAACATGAAGTTCGCTCTCAATGGAGCTCTGACAATCGGCACACTGGACGGTGCCAACATCGAAATCCGCGAAGAGGTGGGCGATGACAATATCTTCATCTTTGGCCTGAACGCCGATGAAGTGGCCCAGAAACGCCGCGAAGGCTATGAGCCGGGAAGCTACTACCACAACGTGCCTCAGATTCGCCGAGTCCTCGACGCCCTCCGAACCAGTCGATTCTGTCCGCAGGAGCCTGGTCTGTTCGGCTGGATCGCCGACAGTCTGATTCAGCACGACGAGTACCTGCTGCTGGCGGATTTCGAATCTTACGTGGCCGCGCAGGAGCAGGTCTCACAAGCATACACCAATCAGGAAACATGGAACCGCATGGCCATCCACAATACGGCACGTGTGGGCAAGTTCTCCAGCGACAGAACGATCAGAGAATATGCGAGTGATATCTGGCAGATCCGTTCTGCCGTCTCACGCTAATTCACTGCACGGCAGTTTTCCTCCCCATAACATTCTGTGAAGGCCCCTCCCCGGGGACTGGTGTGTGTCATGAAAGGCATCATCTTTACCGAGTTTATCGAGCTGGTCGAAACCGCGTTTTCGATTGAAACAGCTGAAGACATGCTCGAACTGGCCAATCCGTCCTCTGGCGGCATCTACACGGCCGTTGGCAATTACGACCATCAGGAACTGGTCACCATGGTCGGGCACCTGAGTGCGCTCACGGGGGTCGAGGCGTCTGATCTGGTGATGGCATTCGGCGAACATCTGTTCAACCGCTTCACACAGCTGTATCCACAGATGTTCGTGGGCAAGGAAACTGTTTACGACTTTGTGGAGTCTGTTGAAGGCGTCATTCACGTTGAAGTACGCAAACTCTACCCCGATGCAGAGCTGCCCACGATCAGCACCAGCCGCACCGACGACGGGGCCCTCGACATGACCTATCGTTCTCCCCGACAGCTGGGAGACGTCGCCCACGCGCTGCTGTCGGGCTGCATTAAACATTATCAGGAAGATCTGACGATTCGTCGCCACGACGTGGTGGATGAGTCCGGACCGTCGGTCCATTTCCGCCTGCAGCCAGCACACAGTGAGGCCCTCGCATGGACGACCTAGACAAGGCGTTGCGCCGTGCCGTGCGGGAGCGTGCTGCCAGAAAGCAGGCCGAACAACTGCTCGAAGAACGCAGCCTCGATCTTTTTCTGGCCAACGAACGCATCTGCAAAGCTCACGAAGAGCTGGAAGATCGCGTCCAGGAACGCACGCGCGAACTGGCGATCGCCACGGAACTGCTGCGTAAGGCCGCTCAGCGGGCCGAGGCGGCCAACGAAGCCAAGAGTACGTTTCTGGCCAACATGAGCCACGAAATCCGCACGCCAATGAATGGCATCATTGGCATGACGGAACTGGTTCTGGAGACCGAACTCACGCCCACTCAGCGCAACTATCTGAGCATTGTGCGGGATTCGTCCCACGCGCTGCTGAGTATCATCAACGACGTGCTGGACTTTTCCAAAGTGGAAGCCGGCAAGCTGGAACTGGCGCCCACCGACTTTCAGATTCGGGACACGGTGATGACGGCCGCCCGCACACTGGCCGTCAAAGCCCAGTCACGCGGTGTGGAACTGATCTGTCGCATCTCTCCCCGAGTGCCGCAGTGGGCCTGGGGTGATGCCGGCCGTCTGTCCCAGATTCTCATCAACCTGATCGGCAACGCCATCAAGTTTACCGAAGAAGGACACGTGTTCGTCAACGTGTATCCCGGCGAAAGCGAGTCGGGGCGACTCCCCATGGTGTTTGAAGTCGTGGACACCGGAATCGGCATTCCACTGGCCAAGCAGGACGTCATTTTTCACCCGTTCGACCAGGCCGACGCGTCCACCAGCCGGGTCTTTGGTGGATCCGGCCTGGGACTGACGATTTCCCGGCAGCTTGCGGAGCTGATGGAAGGCGAAATTCACGTCAGCAGCGACGGCCGGAACGGATCGACATTCACACTGCGTGTGCTGCTGGATCGATCCAGTCGGCGGGAGCCGCGCCGGCAAACAGTCTCGCCACCTGCGGCTGGCTGCCGCCCGACAATCATCACCGACAGCGAACTCACACACCGCATCATTCTGGAAACCCTCAATCATGTTTCCATCGATGTCGCCGTTACGGGCGAACAGCCAACCGTACTGATCGTTGACGAAGCGAGTCTGAATTCTCCGGCTGTCGCGGATCTGTCACAGATCCCCCGCATTGTGCTGACCACAGTGATGTCAGCCACCGAGCTCCCGGACAGCAGCGCTCTCGCCTCAGGTGCCGGGCCTTCGGTCAGTCTGGTGAAACCATTTTCGGGCAGGGACTTTCTCAACGCTCTGACGACCGCCCTGCATCCGGAAAAGGATCGGGAAGCGGCACTGAACGACGAAACAGACAACGCTGGTTCGCGTCGGTCGGGAAGTCGTTTTCTGCTGGCAGAAGACAACAACGTCAATCAGCTGCTGGCAGAAACCCTGCTGCGAAACATGGGACATGACGTGGTCATCGTCAGCAACGGCCAGCAGGCGGTCAACGCCTACACGAGCGACACCAACTTTGACATCATCCTGATGGACGTGCAGATGCCGCTGCTGGACGGCATCGGGGCCACCGAGCAAATCCGTTCGTGGGAAAAGCAACAGGGGCTGCCTGGCATCCCCATCATTGCCCTGACGGCCCACGCCATGGCCACAGACCAGAGTCGCTGTCTGGATGCGGGCATGGACGATTATGTCACCAAGCCAATTGACAAATCACTGCTTCAAACGGCGATCGCCAAACAACTTGGCAAGAATCCCGGTCGGGAATCGACACAGGGTACCGGGCCCACACAGGAATTCGCCGGGGATCGACTGTCCAACCAGGCATCGGGTCCAGCGCTGGCTTCAGAAAGCGACAGTAAAGACATGAGCAGCACTAACGATACCGAGAGCTTCGTGGAATTCCCAGTCTTCGATCTGGAAGACCTGCAAAGCCGAGTGGGAGACAACCTCGATCTGATCGAGAAAATCGTCACCATCTTCGAGTCATCAAGCCAGCAGTACATCAGCGACTTTCAGCAGGCGGTCGAGAACGACGATGCGCATGCGGCCAACAACGCGGCCCACGCCCTGAAGGGAGCAGCCGCCAGTCTCGGCGGCAAGCGATGTGCGGAAATCGCCCGCGTGCTGGAATATGCCAGCCGGGATGGCGACAAGGCCACACTGCAGCAGCACGCTTCCGGCCTCGCTCCACAAGTCCGGAAGCTCCAGGACGAACTCGCCGCACAAATTGCACAGCTGAGGGGGTGACCCATGATTGGCATCCCGATTCTGGTCGCCGATGATGATGAAATCGCCCGCTGTCTGCTGGTCGAGAATCTCACGTCATGGGGCTATGCGCCGATCACCTATCCCAACGGACAGGCGGCTCTGGAAGCACTGCGCCAGCCAGGAGCACCGCAGATTGCCATTCTGGACTGGAACATGCCCGGACTTTCTGGCGTGGAAATCTGTCGGCAGCTGCGAGAACGACAGCCGGACCAATACACGTTTGTTGTGCTGCTGACGCATCGGGATCAATATGCGGACCGGATCGCCGGTCTGGAATCCGGAGCGGACGATTTTGTCACCAAGCCGTTTGACCCGCGCGAACTTCAGCTGCGTCTGAGAACAGCGATCCGCATTCTGGAACTGCAGGCTCAGCTGGAAGAGGCACGGGACGTCTATCGCCACGAAGCGGAGTCAGACGAACTGACAGGATTGTGGAATCGACGCAGCCTGTTCTCCCGATTGACCCGAGAACTGGCCAACCTGAAGACGCCCGAGGACATACTGAGCGTGGTTCTGGTGGATGTTGACGAATTCAAATCCATCAACGACGAGCGGGGGCATGTTTTCGGAGATCGCGTGCTGCGATTCGTCGGCCAGTGTCTGAAACAGGCGTCCCGCAGCAATGACGTTGTGGCTCGACACGGCGGAGATGAATTCGCCCTGCTGCTGCCCGGCGTTGACCGGGTCGCCGCGCAGAATGCAGCCGAACGATTCCGACTGTACGTCGCCTCCAGTGACCTGTTTGGTGTGGAAGAGTCATGCCCGATCTCGGTGAGTGTGGGTGTGGCGGAAATCAACGTCAACTGCGCTTCCACGCCGGACCATGCGATCGAAATGGCAGACAAAGCCCTGTATGCCGCAAAACGATCGGGCCGCAATCGTGTTGAAATTTTTCAACGGAGCGAGCCACTGGACACACCGGGCGACTTTCGCCTTTTCACCTGAATCAGAACGTCAGACCGACCTATGTCTCATCGCATTGTCATCATCGGACACCGCAACCCGGACACAGACTCCACAACGTCTGCCGTCTCCTACGCGCGTTTTCTGGAACGCCTTGGACGGTACGACGAGCAGATTCAACCCGTCGTTCCCGGCGACATTACGCCGCAGACACGCTGGGTGTTCGAGCAGGCAGGCGTTGATCTGCCTGAACAGGTCGCCACACTCTCGCCTCGCGTGAAAGATGTGATGTGCACCAGCATGGAGACACTGCGGTCCAGTGACCGGCTCCGCGACGCCATCGATCTTCTGATCCGCTCCAGCCACAGCATGATTCCCATCGTGGACGATCACGGCCGACTGGAATCCGTCTTCAGCAATCGGGAAGACTTCAGCCGTTTCCTGCTGAGTCTGGATGTTGCGCCCATCGCCGAAAGCCTGCTCAACTGGGAAGATTTGTGCCAGCTGCCCGGAGCCACATGCCTGGGGCAACGTGATGAGGATCGGCCGTGTGGGCGAATCATTTTTGCGATGGCCGCCGGCCTGGAGTGGCAGCACGACGTCTGCAAAGACGATATTCTCGTGGCCGGAAGCATTGATGTGCTGAGTGAAGTCCCTCTTGACCACTGCCCCGATCGGGTCATCGTCGTGACGGGCGGTGAACTGAGTGCGCGCCACCAGGAGAGAATTGAGCGCAACAACCTTGCTGTCATCTGCTTTCGCGGCGGAATTTCCGACCTGATGTTCGCCCTCACGCGGCAGGTCCGACTGGGGGCACTGAGTTTTGACTCCGGCCTGTGCGTTGGTCCCGATGACCTGCTGCACGATGTTCGCGATCTGGTGCGATCGCAGCGCCGCGCCCTTCCAGTCGTGGACGAAGACAACAAACTCGTGGGCATCGTCGCCCGCAAAGATCTCAAAGCGCCGCCGCAGCGTAAGGCAATCCTCATCGACCATTTCGAATCGGATCAGGCAGTGCCGGGAATCGACAGTCTTGAGATCATCGAAATCATTGACCACCACCGCATCGGTAACATCGAAACCCGCGGGCCGGTTCGTGTGGACTGTCGCCCCATCGGCAGTGCGTGCAGTATTGTCGCGCTGAACTATTTTGAAGCCGAGATGGATCCGGATCCGGCCACCGCGCTGCTGATGCTCGGGGGCATCTGTGCTGACACGCTGGTCCTGCGCGGGCCAACCACCACAGACCGCGATCGCGAAGTCGCTCGGCGTCTGGCGGCCATCGCGGGTGTTGACGTCAACACATTCGGGCAGCAGGTGCTGCGTGCCGGGGACGACCTGATGAATTCCCGTGCCGAGCAGATCTGGAATCGGGACCAGAAGGTTTTTGGGATCCGAAATCAGCGATTTGCCGTTGCCCAGCTGGAGACCGTAGCGCTTGCGGAGCTGTCTGACGAACAGCTTCAGGCATTCCGCGATGAACTGCAGCGGGACTTTGAAAAGAACAATTACCTGACCAGCCTGCTGGTCGTCACCGACGTGGTGGATGGCAACAGCTGGATTACCGGCTGTGAGTCGCCCGGCGTGGAAGGCACCACCGAAATGGCATTTGGTCGGGAAGTCGAGTCACCGCATCCCGGCTGGCTGAAGGCCACCAACGTGGTGTCACGAAAAAAGCAGATCATTCCTGCTTTGATGAAGACTTTTGCCGAGTACCCGATGTAAGCCGTCGGGCGCATTTCTGATCACCGATTTCTCTCACGCTGTTCACCTGCGAAAGCACACGTCATGGCCACAATTGTTGTTACCGGGGGCGCCGGATTTCTTGGCAGCCATTTGATCGATCGCTTGATTGCCCGCGGAGATGATGTCGTTTGCGTCGACAATCTGTTTACCGGTCGCAAAGACAACATCCGCCACCTGATTGGCAACCCTCAATTCGAATTCATCCGCCACGACATCGTCAATCCGCTGTATGTCGAATGCGATCAGATCTACAACCTGGCGTGTCCTGCTTCACCGGTTTCGTATCAGTACAACCCGATCAAAACGATCAAGACCTCGTCAGTCGGCACTGTCAACGTGCTGGGGCTGGCCAAACGATGTCAGGCCCGCATCCTGCACGCTTCCACATCGGAGATCTACGGTGACCCGGAAGTTCACCCTCAAACGGAAGACTACTGGGGCCATGTCAGCTCTACCGGACCGCGCAGCTGCTATGACGAAGGCAAACGCGTGGCCGAATCACTGTGCGTCAACTACCACCGCTCCCACGGTGTGGAAACGCGCATCATCCGCATTTTCAATACGTATGGCCCGCGCATGGATCCCAATGACGGACGTGTGGTTTCCAACTTTATCAATCAGGCACTGCGTGGTCAGGACATCAGCGTTTACGGAGATGGAAGCCAGACGCGATCATTCTGCTTTGTGGATGACCTGATTGATGGCATGATCCGGCTCATGGACCAGGACGAAACCACAGAACCTGTGAACATTGGTAACCCCGTCGAGACATCGATGCTGGAGCTCGCGCAAACCGTGATCGGGCTGATCGGTTCACAATCAGAAATTGTGCATATGCCGCTGCCCAAAGATGATCCGACACGCCGCTGTCCTGATATCACGCGTGCAAAAACGTATCTGGATTGGGAGCCGCGCGTGTCTCTGGCAAGCGGCCTGAGCAGCACCATTGACTACTACCGTCAGTTGCGAGACACAGATGACATCTGGACGAACTCGTCACATCAACACGAGCCCGAAGCGACCGTGCCGGTCTAGGTCACCGCTGGTGCCGTCGCTCGACCGGTTCTCAGGACGTCTGTGTTTCACGCGGCGAGCGTGAACGTTAACGTGAGGTCCCGAGCCCGGCGGAGGTGCGATGATATGAGGTCGCCTGCTGTTTTCGGTCACGCAGCGAAGCGGGGGCGCCGAATTCTAACTGGCCACGGCCGCAGTGTCTGCCGTTGCTGACTCAGCCGTTTCCGGCGGTGTCGACAGGTCGATGTAATTGGGACGATCGGCGGCCGACGTGTGGCGATAGGATCGCAGGATACGCCCGCCCTTGATCAGGAACGTGCCCGGCATACGAAATCCGTTGCCATTCAGCCCGCCGATGCCATGACCGGCCAGGAACGCCTGGAAGCCACGCCACCAGACTTTCAGGCCGAACAACTGACGGAACCCGCCCATCTGCAGTCCGAACGCTTCGTAGAGAGAGCATACGGGATCGCGGAAACAGTGCAGATCGGTCAGGCCGTTCTTCTCCAGTAACTCGGCCGGCTCTTCGTGACCCATGTGAACCAGTGCGATCGCCGTACCGCGTTTCTCAATCTCGCTGCGCTGCTCGGCCAAATCGCTCAATGCCTCCCGGCAGAACGTACATCCGGAGTGCCGCAGAAACACGACCAGCAGCGGTTTACGGCGTGACAACTCAGAGATCGTGGCGCCCATCTGGCTCATCAGACGGCCCATGGGGTCGATCGAATGGCTGGGCGGGGTGACGGTCAGCAGGTGATACTCCGCCTGATTAGCCTGAGCGGCCTTCCAGAGAATGAGAGTGAAGGGCACCCACCAAATCAGGTCGTTGGTGAGGATCGTGGCTCCCAGGGCCATCGGCAGGCGATCGTTCATAACGGCCGAGAGGAATCCGATCGGCCCAAACACTTTGCCAAGCAGCCCGACGAGCACAATGGGCCAGTGTCGAAACGGATCCCTTGCGGCAATTCCGTAACCCACTCCGTAGACTCCGACAATCATGCCAATGCACTGCCACAATTCCGGATACAGGGGCAGGGGATCAAAGCCCGTCCACCGGAAGATGGTCGTGGGGCTGAAAATCGCAAACGCGCCCCACAGCAGGTTGTAAGCGGCGGCAAACCACAGGACACGCCGCATCCAGGGAGCGGCGACGATGCGAGACGTCGCTCCTGAGCAGCTATCTGTTGTCATGGTTTCCGCAATCACGAGTCAGCTTTCATTCAAGCGCGGGCAGACAGGATCTCAGGGTCCAGTTCATCAAACAGATCTCGCAGCTTCTCGATCGCAATGATCTGCAGCTGGCGAATGCGTTCTTTTGACAGGCCCATTTCGCTGGAGAGCTCACGTAGAGTCTTGGCAACACCATCGCTCGACAGCCCAAAACGAGCCACCACGATTTTGTGTTCGCGTTCGTCCAGACGGTCGGCCATGCAGCCGATCAGCGCTGTCATCCGCTGCTCTTCACGGACCCACTGATCGATCACCTCATCTGATTCCCCGTTGGGGATTTCGTTCAGAAGTTCGACAGAAGACTTGTGTTCCAGAGTGTTGCGTTTTTGCCGACGCTGTGTGTAGCGGTAGAAGTGACGCTGAACAGAATGCGTCGCGTAGGTGCTGAATCGAAAGCCGCGTGAGAAATCGAACTTGTTGATGGCCTTGAGCAGGATCTCATTGCCCTCACTCATCAATTCATCAAAATCGCTGGCGGAAGCGGAAAACTTGCGGGCGATAGAAATCACCAGCCGCAGATTGCACTCCGCGATGTGATTACGAACCGCGTCAGCATCAGCCAGCAGATCTTCTAACTCCTGCAAAGCCGATTTGCTGCGTCGCTTTGTGAGTTTCAGTCGCGTCTTCTCCGCAAGGAACTTCAAATAGTTCATCTTGCGGAACAGAAACGCCTCGCCGGTTGAGGACAACAGCGGCAGTCCACGCAGATTCTCGTAGTCACCAGACTCAGATGCTTCGGTGGAGTCGGAACTCTCTGAGTAAATACTTTGCCCTGCCTCCAGATAGAGCAGGTCATCGGCCCCGACCCGAAAGGCTTCGTTCGGCAGGTAGAAGACCGGCTCCGTCAGGTCCAGATCTTCCGGAACAGTTTGGTTTCGCTGGTTGTCCACTGTCGCTGTGGTCATGCTTGGTTCCATTCACCAGGGAAGCTCAAATATTTTCGCTTGTACCGTGGTGCGATCCGCAGTTTGACAAATCGCACCACACCAGAACGTCCAAAACGTTCCCATTTTCCCAGGAATCTGACGTAAACCCTTTCCATTCAATGAAAAACGTTCAATGCCGTCAGAAAACCCGTTGGTTCTAGCGAGGCCTTCAGGAGTGGCCAGGCAATACTTCGAAAGGTTTTCAAACTTTTTTCTGAGCCCGGCTGTGGCGGTTGGAGGGGCTTTTCGGGATACAGCCCCTGCGAAATCAGGGTCAGCCGCGGAGGCATGAAAAGATAGAAGGTCTGGTCAACCAGCACGGGTCATGGTGCCGATTCCGTTCGCAGAGCAAATGCTCCCACAAAGCCTGGTCGCAGCCCGCCAGTTTCTGTTTGGCTCCCGGGAACGTCTTCACCTCCAACACTCACCTTCACAAGGCTCACTCATGACACGCTCCGCGTCCGTGTTTGAAGATGATCATATCGCCGGTCCCGACGAATTCTCCGACTCCGCCGACTGGCTCAGCGACGATGAACAACTGGCCAGCTGGCAGGAGCAACTGGTTGACAGCTGCCATGCCATCAGTCGGCAGCTGACGGAAATACAAAGCGACCTGCACCGTGACCTGGCGCCCGCCATTCCCTTTCGCCTGATTAAGGGGCAGTCACACAGCGAGGATTTTCAGCCACGACTCGTCTAGCGGCAGAACGTCGGCGGCCGCCTTCGGCATATGTCGCCGGTTACCCGTTACCGAACCAGCCGGCTCGGCTGAGATTGAGCCGCCTTCCCTGCCACAGCAACAACCTGACACTGTGCCCTGTCAGCAGATGAACTAGTCTCCCGCACGCCGGACAACTTGTCCGGCGTGTTTCTTTTTTGCGCAATCGGGGAAGGTCGAGCATGACACAAGTCGCAGACGAACGGGAACCTGTCGTCCCGGTCGACCGCAGCAGCTTCAATACCTACCCCTTCTGGAGTCCGCGCTTCTGGGCAGGGATGCGGCTTGGCCACTGGCTGAAGCTGCTGTCTCGTCATGGTTTTCGCATTCATCCATCGCGTCTTCCGTGGGCAATGGCGACCACCTGCGCGGCTCCGTTCAACACGGGCTTGTGTGGCCTGCAGCAACTCGTCTACGGCCGTCGCATCCGAGAGACCGCCCCTGTCGCTCCTCCCATTTTCATTCTGGGACACTGGCGGACGGGCACCACTTTTCTGCAGGAACTGCTTAGTCGTGACCCGCGACTCACCAGCCCGTCCAACTATCAGGTCTACGCGACCAACCATTTTCTGCTGACGGAAGCTCTGGTTGTGCGGTACCTGCGTTTTCTCCTGCCCGCTCGTCGACCAATGGACAACGTCACCCTGCGATGGGACAGTCCACAGGAAGACGAGTGGGCGAGGATCACCATGGGACTGCCATCGCCCTATCAGCGAATTGCGTTCTCCGCAGAAGCGCCACCGTACGATGAATATCTTGATATGGAAGGTCTGTCCACGGCCGAACTCGACGCCTGGAAGTCCGGGTTCATGTGGTTCCTGCAGGCCGTGACTCTGCGCACCCAGCGGAGAGTCGTCTTCAAATCGCCCCACAATACGGGACGCCTGGCGCTGCTTCATGAAATGTTTCCGAACGCCAGATTTCTGCACGTCACACGTCATCCATTCACGTTTTTCCCCTCCACTTTGCGAATGCACAGGGCGTTCGACGCCTCCCAGTCACTGCAGTCCGCGCCCGAAGCTGACGGGCTGGAACGCTATGTCCTGCGAACAGGCCGCCGCATTTACGATGCTTTTCTGACTCAGCGCGGCGATATTCCGCCAGACCAGATCATGGATGTTCGCTTTGAGGATCTGGTCGCTGATCCGCTGGAAACCATGAAGACGGTTTATGAGCGTCTGAACCTGGGTGACGTACAGCCAGCATTAGCCGAATTCGAAAAACACGTCGCTCCGCGGAAAAATTACGTGAGGAATCGCCACCACTTACCAGAGTATTGGGAAGGCGAAATTCGTCGGGAATGGGCACAGTATTTCGAATCTTTCGGATACACGTGCGACGAAGAAGGTTAAAGCGTAGCCGGCGTGAATCAGGTCACGCTTTGCCGTTTCACCTTCGAGACCTGTCGATGCCCGCTTCCGTTCAACGCACGTCTGTTCGCGACCTCGCTGCGGCAAGGCTTTCTCGCAGCACCTATGCGGAACGCTCGTTCCAGCACGTCGAACAACTCGCCCGAACATTCGGCAGTTCGTACGACTCGTACATCGCCACAGACACAGAAGGGAAAGAATTCTTCTGGTCCTCCAGCGGCGATGGAGTGCTGTGCACAATTCCTCAGGGACGGTATGTCTTTATCTACGGTGGCATCCTTTGTCCATCAGAGTCCCGGGAACAGCTTGTCACCGAGTTTCTCGAGGACTGCAGCCGTCGCCGGCTGACTCCCAGCTTTTTCAACGTGGGCCGCAGTGACGCAGAGTTGCTGCGGACGTTTGGTTTTGACGCCACAAAATTTGGCGAAGAACCAATCGTGGAGCTCGACCACTGTACCTGGAAGGGCAAACCGTACGAATGGGTGCGTCGCCAGTCCAACTTCTGTCACCGCCACGATCTGGAAATGGAGGAAGTGATTCGCAGCGAAATGACTGAAGACGAGTGGAACGCCCTGATGGACGAACTGGACGTCATCTCCGATCATTTCCTGGAAGACAAGCCGCATGCGCACCGCATGCGAAACTGCGTCAGCCGATTCTGCCGAACACTGCTGTTTGGCCAGCGGATCTTCGTCGCCCGCCACACGCCGTCGCGGCGCATCGATGGATTCGTGGTTTGCAACCCCTGTCTGGGTGGCCGCATGTGGGCGATCGAATCGTACCGCAAACGACGTGACGCGGTTCGGGGCGTGATTCCGTTTCTGATGCACCAGTGCATGCAGAAATTTCAAACAGAAGACGTTCCGTTTGTCACGCTGTCAATGCTGCCGCTGATTCGCTGCGACCAGCCACGTGCCGGAGACAGCTGGCTGCTGCGAAAGGTCATCACGCTCGTGCATCGACACGGCAGTGCGCTGTACGACTCCGCGGGTCTGTTCCATTTCAAATCGCGATTTCGACCACACCGATTTGACGATCGTTTCATCTGCAATCGGCACGGTGTGTCGGTCGGCATGCTGATCGCCGGCATGAAGTCCTGGGGCTTTCACGAGGTGAGCCCCGGCAAAGCCCTGCGTCGTTTTGTGCGACAGCAATGGACACGTTCGTCACGCCGGAAACTGGCGAGTCCCAAAGCCGCCTGACGGTCAGCTCCGGGTGACCGCACGTTCGACGGCAGCCCGAACCGGCAGAATCTGCTGCCTGACTTACCTAACCCGAACGCCCTGTGTCAGGATCTGGCCGTCAGCCCCGATCGCATCTTCTCGCTGGGTGGCAAACAACTACGATTCTGCGACTGCTCAACAGAATCGACGTCATGGCTGCATATCGGGAACACATAACTGTCAGTGGTGCACTGGGGCTGGCCTATTGGTTCGCTTCCGTATCGCTGATGTCGTTCTCGCTGACGCAGGCCACCATTGCATCCATCCTGACATGGCTTTCGGGGATGCTGCCAGACCTCGATTCGCAAAGCGGCAAGCCCGTGCGGGAATTATTCGGGTTGACGGCTGCCGTCGCTCCACTGCTCCTGCTGCAGCACACTAACAGTCTGGGGATCAGCGGCGATCGCGCGATGCTGTTCGCGCTGCTGCTGTATGGCAGTGTGCGGTACGGTGGCGCCGCGGTGCTGGCGAAGGTGACTGTCCATCGCGGCATGTTTCACAGCATCCCCGCTTTGCTCATCGCTGCCGAATTGACGTTCCTGGGATACCACAGCCCGGAAACGCGGGTCCGCCTCCTCATGGCCGGAGGCGTGGCGCTGGGCTTTTTATCGCACCTTGTGCTCGATGAAATGTACAGCGTGCAGTGGGACGGCACCCGCATTCGACTGAACAAGTTCGCCGGCAGTGCGATCAAATTTTACGGAAAGAACTCACTGGCCAACGGCTTGACGCTGGGGCTGCTGATGTTTTTTACCTACGCCTCTTTGTCGTCTGCCGGGCTGATTCCGGACCCCACCGTCCAGCCGGCTCCTGATGTCCTTGAGATCTCAGGCGATCTGGACGATGCGCCGTTCTACCGCATGGCCGACGAACCGAAGGACACCATCCTGCGTTAATCGCCGCCTTCCGGTCTCAGAGGGTCGGGGGTCAACAGTCAGTTCGGGATGCGTCAAATACCAACCGCAAGGGTGAGGCGACCAAATCCCGATCAGGCAGTTCCGACGCCCCGCGATGGAGCCCGGATGGATTCCCAGTCGAGCGAGTCACGTTCTCGTTCGCTCCATCCCGACCCGGGATTCGGCTCGCGGGGTTGCAATGCCCAGGCGGCCCCTTATCTTGACCGCTGAGGCTGTCCACCAACGGCTGATCGGCGGAAGTCGAACTCCCACCATCGTGCCCTCCGCGGACGTTCACGCCAGCACCAGCACAGCCTCAACGCTCACGCATTGTGACGCATTCTCCTTCGTTCTCCATCTTCAGCAATTCAGGTATTTCAGTGGACGCGAATATTGTCCTGCTCCCGGGCGACGGAATCGGCCCGGAAATTGTCACTCAGGGTCAGCGAGTTCTCGAAGCGATCGCCAGCCGCTTCGGCCACAACTTCGTGATGTCCGAGCACCCGATTGGCGGCAACGCGATCGATGACTTTGGGGACCCACTGCCTCAGGCCACCATTGACGCCTGCAAAGCGTCAGACGCGATCCTGCTGGGCGCCGTCGGTGGTCCCAAGTGGGATGATCCCGCGGCAAAAACTCGACCGGAAGCGGGCCTGCTGAAGATTCGTCAGGAACTGCAGCTGTTTGCCAACCTGCGCCCCATCCAGACATGGGATGAACTCGTTGACGCGTCTCCGCTGAAAACAGAAATTGTCGCCGGAACCGACATCCTGTTTTTTCGCGAACTGACAGGAGGCGTGTACTTTGGAGATTCGGGGCGTCGCGAGCACAGTTCAGGAGAAGAAGCCTATTGCGAGATGGTCTATTCTACAGGCGAAATTGAGCGGATCGTGCGACTGGCCGCAGAAGCGGCCCGAGGTCGTCAGGGACGCGTCACATCTGTCGACAAAGCCAACGTGCTGGAGGTGTCACGGCTGTGGCGGCAGGTGGCCGAACGCGTCATGAAAGAAGAATATCCCGATGTAGAATACGATGTCGTCCTTGTGGACGCGATGGCCATGCATCTGATTGCCCGGCCAAAGACATTCGATGTGGTGGTCACCGGTAACCTGTTTGGTGACATCCTCACGGATGCGGCGTCCATGCTGCCAGGCTCACTGGGACTGCTGCCGTCCGCCTCTCTTGGCAGCGACGGTCCCGGTCTTTACGAACCCATCCACGGTTCGGCGCCCGATATCGCCGGCAGGGGCATTGCCAATCCGCTGGCCACATTCCTGGCTGCGGCGATGCTGCTGCGTCACTCTCTCAAACTGAACGAAGAGGCCAGTGTGATTGAAGCGGCCGTGGCCGCCACCCTGAAGGCGGGCCACCGCACTGCCGACATCGCATCTGGTGGATCGAGCATCTCCACCAGCGAGATGGGCGATCTGGTAGTTGCACAAATCAGCGGATAGCAACACTTCGCAGTGCTGCTTCACAAAAAAAAGACGGGCCGAATCTGCACATACAGATTCGGCCCGTCTATGTATTGGCTCGGTTCGGTCTGAGCTGTTCGGTCTGAGCTGTTCGGTCTGAGCAGTTCGGTCTGAGCAGTTCGGTCTATGGTCCGGCTCGGTCGCGAATTCTCGCTGCAGCCAGCCGGATCAAATCAATCAAAGATGACTCTCGATCAGCCGACGGAGTTTTCGCATTTCCAACAGACGTTCTTCTCCGTCCATCGTCTGCGGAAACAAATCCACACTCATACTACGATTGTAGTATTCCTGCCGCAGGGCAGACACGATGCGATTGTAATCCATCGCGCCCAGGCCCGTGGGAACCTGCAATTCTGTTGTCGAAGTATCCCGCAGGTGCACGTGCGTCACATTGGGAAAGACAACATCGAACGGCAGTTCCGCGCCGCCCGTGCAGATGTAGTAGCTCGGATCCAGTGTGATTCCCAGCCCCTTGACCGACTGGCAAAGCTCGACTGCGGTATGGGGATCTTCGGTGAGCAGACCTTTGCGAGTCAGAATCGAAAGGCGAATGGCTTCTGCTTCGCACAGTTGGTTGCGTTCACGGAGGCGATCAATCTCCGAATTGAACGGGGTGCCCACCGGGGACGCCAGAATTGTGATCTGTGCCACTCTTAACTGCTTGGCGAAGTCGACGACTGCTTCGAAACTGGTCAGACTCTCCGCGTCCGGTGTTTCTTCGAGCAGAATGGCGACGGGACTGAGGCGGCTGGCGTCACGAAACGCGGCGACTGTTGCATCCACGTTCCCGACCAGTTCCGAGGGCTTCAGCTGATCGAGCTCCTCGTTGATACAGATTTCCACCTTGTCAAATCCCAGATCCTGCAGCTGTTTGCAGGCCGCCTGAAATGACAGATCCCAGAGACTTCGCGTCGTTGCCGCGATTTGCACTATGTCGCTCCCTCTTCTCGAAACAGCCCAACTACTGGCTGATTCACAACTTACATAAAACCACGAGGTAACGGGAACGTCCGGTTCCCCACCGGAATGTATTTGTGATTCGCAGATCCCGCAATACCTCTCAAACTTCCTGTTTCAACATCTGTAGGAATTGGAGGGATTTTGCATGTTTGTGAGCCTGGTGTGCCGATAACGAAAGCAGCGCGTGATTTCACGATCGCATGATTGGGCGATTTCCGCGTGCCGTCAGAATTTGCAACAACCCACGGATAGGGGATTCCACATGCAGGCTCGAATCTTGACCTTTGTGCTTTCGGGGGCGATTGGATTAATTGTCACCGGCTGTGCCAACACGGCTCCCACCATGCGGGCGCAGAGCCCACACGCACATATGGGCGCTCACCACAACTGCGATATGTGTGACAGTGGCTACGCAGAAGCCGGCGTACCGATGTATGACTGCAATAACTGTCAGGGAGCCTGTCCGGGCCCCTGTCTGAATCTGCCGTTTCACCCGGTTCACAGAAACTTCCACACGTACGACGTGCCGGATGACCTTTGCTACCCGGACGCCAACCAGAATCCTGCGATGTACCAGTACCCTTACTACACGCATCGCGGTCCAACGGACTTCTTCATGAAGTAAGCCGTCGGCTGACGAGCTGTGCACATCAGGACGCTGCCCGTGGCAGCGTCCTTTGTCATGCGCTCACGGCAGTCAGCGGCTGGCCATCCACCGCAAGAACCACTCACAATCGCACAGGGGTTTCACGTCGCTCGACCAGCGAACATCACACCAGCGCGATCCGGTGATCGCTGAGTTGTTCCGCACCGGATTCTGTCACGAGGTAGTTGTGCTCGAACCGCATTCCACCGACACCCTCGACATATAGTCCCGGCTCGATCGTGACGACATCACCGGCACGCAGGACATCCGTGCTTTCGGGGACCAGAATTGGCGGCTCCGGATGTTCCATACCAAGGCCGTGCCCGCAGTGATGGGCCAAAGCCGGGTAGCCACGCTGCAGAAACTGGGCGGAAGCAGCCTCGTACACATCGGCGCCGCGAGCCCCGGCTTTCAAAACACAGGCAGCAGCAGACAATGCTGCCTCACAGGCTTCAAACTGCTTCACCTGTGCTTCACTGGGCGTGCCGACCGCGATTGTGTTGGTGAAGTCGCTGCGGTAGCCATCCAGAATGACGCTGAAATCGAGAATCAGGAGGTCACCGTCCTGCAGCACATTGTTGGTGGGCAGACCGCCCGCTTTGTGTCGCTCCGCGTTGGTGGAACGAAAATCGCCGTAAACAATGGCCGCCGTTCCGACCTCCCGCTGACAGGCCTGCTGAATGGCCAGATACACGTCCAGTTCTGTCTGGCCGGCGGCGGTCGCTGCAAATGCGGCAGCATGCCCGGCCGCTCCCGCTCTCATACAGGTTTTCAGCAGCGCCACTTCATCGGGAAGTTTGCACCGCCGCAGATCACGAATCAGTGACCCAACTGTCAATGCACGGCCGTCCTGCGGAAACTCCGTTCGCATATGTGAGCGGAGGTGATCAGCGAGCGCGAACGAAACCCCCTCGCCTTCCACCAGGCCCTCACCGCTCGTCCAGACATCCGAGACTTCATCCAGTGCGATGGCCAGGGCGTGGTCACGGTTGATGACCGACTTTTTGTGTGTGTACCAGGGAACCACAATTTCCCGAGTCACATGCGGATCGGTAATGGCGGTCCGCCGCGTGAAGTTGTCCGCCAGCAGGGTGGCGCCACCCTCACGTTCCAGCAACAGCAGACTTTTCTGATCCGCCGAAAAGCTGATCGGGTTGGGGCGAAAATCGCAAAAGTACTGAACGTGTCGCGGATCGCCGATCAGCGCCCACGAGAATTCACGGGGAACGCGGGTCCAGAAATTGGCCACACGCTGGGTGCAGCCGTCCTTTGTCAGCATATGTCAGACCGATCAATGTCAAAGCCGGATGAAGTGAGAGTCGCCAGCGGAAAGGATCACATTTCCTGTCCGGTGAGTCGAGCGACTTCATTCACGTCTTTATCCCCCCGGCCGGATAGACACACCACGATGACCTCGTCTTTGTTGCGCTCGGCCGCAGCCTTCATCGCATAGGCGATGGCGTGACTGGTTTCGATGGCGGGCAGAATGCCTTCCGTGCGTGCCATCTTCATGAAGGCAGACAGGGCTTCTTCATCGCCGGCGCTCACGTAGTTCACACGGCCAGAGTCCTTCCAGTAGCTGTGCTCCGGGCCAACTCCCGGGTAATCAAGCCCGGCAGAAATGGAATGCACGTCCTGAGTCTGGCCATCGTCGTCCTGCAGGACGTAGCTGTAACTGCCATGCAGAATGCCTGGCTGGCCGTAGGTGAGCGTACTGGCATGATCGCCTGGCTTCCCTCCACGACCGCCGGCTTCCACGCCGGTGAGGGCAACGCCCTCGTCATCCACAAATGGATAGAACATGCCGGCTGAGTTGGAACCGCCGCCCACACAGGCAATGACTTCGTCCGGCAGACGACCGATCACCTGCAGCGACTGCTCGCGTGTTTCCTGACCAATCACCGACTGAAAGTCTCGCACCATCATGGGAAACGGATGCGGCCCCACCACACTGCCGATGATGTAATGTGTGTCACGCACAGACGCCATCCAGTCTCGCATGGCCTCATTGATGGCGTCACGCAGCGTCCGACTGCCGGTCGTGACGGGCCGCACTTCCGCGCCCATCGTCCGCATGTTGAAGACATTGAGTTTTTGGCGACGAACGTCTTCCTCTCCCATGTAAACCACACAGGGAAAACCGAAGCGAGCACAGGCGGTGGCGGTCGCGACGCCATGCTGTCCGGCGCCGGTTTCCGCGATGATGCGGGTCTTGCCCATCCGCCGGGTCAGCAGCACCTGGCCGATGGTGTTGTTGATCTTGTGAGCACCCGTCAGATTCAGATCTTCACGCTTGAAGAAAATGCGAGCACCACCGCAGGCTTCCGTGAGCCGTTCGGCAAAGTAGAGCGGGTTCGGCCGGCCCACATAGTTGGTAATCAGATCCCGAAACTCCCGGTCAAATTCCGGATCCTGTTTGGCGTCCTCATAGGCCTGAGCCAGTTCATCCAGGGCGTACATCAACGTTTCGGGGACGTAACGCCGCCCAAACTCACCAAAACGACCTCGCGCGTCGGGTACAGCGCTCATGGGAGCCTGAGAGGGTGTGTCAGTGGCCATATCCGGCTCATTCCTTATCTGCAGTCAAAAATCCGCTCGGCGTAAGTTCCGCCGCGGGCCACGCAGTTTAACGAGCCCAAAGCGTCAGATCGACGATCTCCCGCCCGCGTTCCGCGACGATTGGCGGGGTTCCCGGACGAATCGGTCGAATTCCCGCACTTTAACCATCCGACACCACAATTCGTCCAGCGGCTCGGTCGTTGTCTGAACGAATCCCGCAAATGGCGGGCGAAAAAACGAAAAGCTCTCGCGAATGCATCACGAGAGCCTTTCCGTTGTCAGTCACAAAATACACCGCCGCCTGCCTCTATTCGAAGCAATACAGCGCCTTGTTGGACCGCACGTAAACGCGTCCGTCAGCTACGGCGGGGGTGGCATTAAAGTCGGTGTCATCCAGCGGCGGATTCACTCGCACCTGCTTCATCTGCGGAGTCGCCTCGTAGACATATGTTCCGCTGCGACGGGTGACCACGTAAATATGATCGCCCGCTTTCACGGGTGAGGCGTAAACGGGACGACCGCCGGACTGCAGCCCCTGCAAACGAGAACGGGTGACCGTCTCCCCCGACTTCGCATTGACCGAGTAAGCCTGACCGCGATCACTCACCCAGTACAAATGACCGTCAGACAGCACGGGGGTCGCCACATAACTGCTGTCCCGGCCCTGCCACAATCGGTGAGTTTTCGAAATGTCTTTGCGACCTCCTCGACGAATCGCGTTGGTCTGCTGCGCGGGATACCCGCCAAACGTGTAGAACGCATCCTCGCCGACAACCACACTCGGGCTCACATTCCCGCCGTTGTCAATTTCGCAGTACCATCGCAGTTTGCCGTTCTCCACGTTAATGCCCCAGACTTCTCCCGGCATTGAGATGACCGCCTCCATCACGCCGCCGTCTGCTTCGACCAGCACGGGCGTGGCGAAACACAGTTCCAGACCGGCGTATTCGGCCCGCCATTTCTCTTCACCGGTCGCCGCATCCAGCCCAAGAATCGCACGATTCTCTTCCGACGCATTGACAATCAGCAAACCGTCGTGCAACAGGGGGCTGGCGGCGGAGCCCCAGCGTCTGTTGCTGGACATCTGCCCTACGTCTTTTTGCCAGATCTTTCTGCCTTCCATGTCCCAGGCAACCACACCCGCCTTGCCAAAAAAGGCAAACACATTTTTGCCGTCGCTGACCGGCGTACCGCTGGCGTACCCGTGCTCCCGCAGATAGCCGGAATACGAATCGTCCCGCTGCGGACCGGACACAGAATCCGACCACACGATCATTCCCGTCCGGGCGTCAACGCAAACCAGCGTGCGCTGGGAATCGGCGCCGTCCACTCCCGAGTAACACGTAACAAAAATCTTTCCATCAACAACGATGGGCGAAGACGAGCCCTCACCAGGCAGATCAAGCGTCCACTTTGCGGATTCCGCCGACCATTCCAGGGGCACTTTTTCTGCCGTGACTCCCTGGCCGTTGGGGCCTCGAAAACGCGTCCAGTCCGAGGCAGACACAGTGCCCAGGCTGGCCACCAGCAACACACCTGACAACACACCTGACAATACAGCGACTCTCATCGACGACCTCATTGAGCAAAAAACCTCGAACACGCTGATGCGCCGACGCGCGTCAGATCAGACCATCTCAGCGGCCAATGCACAAACAAACGTCAGCGGCGGCGGAATGTGTCCGCAAATCCGGAGAGTTTTCGTCAATTCCGCCCACGTGGCGGCCCCCAGCCGGGGCTGTCACCAAACATCAGCTGTTCCAGCAACTGCGTCCTGCGGCCCTCAAACCGTAACAGCCACTGCTGGTAGCCGGTCGCCTGGGGATAGCGTTTGGCCAGTTGAGTCTGCAGACGAATGGATTCTTCCACTTCCGTCACGGCTTCCATCAACAGCACCTGCGACTGCAGACGATCAAACGTCCGTCGCGATCGCGACTCCAGCACAGCCGCCATCTTGCTGTGCGTATGCACCAGCGTGAATTTGTAGTCAGGAACAAACGGGTGATTCACCAGCAGTTCCTGACTGACCATCATCGAATCCGCCAGGCGGTCCTCAATTTCACGCAGCGTGTTTTCGTCGAGCATCTGCAACGATCGTGTATCGACCTCCGCCAGCAGTTCGGCCAGCTTGGCCGTAATGGCCGGAGCATCCGGATACTCCTCGTGCAAATCGCTGAGCCTCCGGTCTGCTTCCTCTCCGGCATCCTCCGTCTGACGACTGGGATTGGTGAAGCGTCCCATGGAAAGCCCTGCGTAGCACTGAGCCAGCAGGAATCGAGCGCGTACGGAAGGTGCCTCAGCGCCCGTCTCAAGCAGGGCGATCGCGCGCTCCAGTTGTGTCCGCTGTTTGCTGGACATTTCCATCTCAAAGCGGCCGGCGTCCCGCGGCTCCGGGCGACTTGTGCGCCCCGGGATCAAATGCCGCCATACACCCGGCATCGGTCCGCCCGATCGGGGAGGGCGGCGGCCACTACGGTCAGGTGGTTCATTCGCTCGAGCGGACAGACTATTCAACGGACTTTCCCCCGGACGCAGCTTCCGAGAGGCCAGAAAATGGGTGCGTGCCAGCTCGTAGCGTACGTCCGCAGAATCGATGTCGAGCTGCTCCAGGGCCGACTGCGCCCTGGCATGCCACCGCGCACTCGCATCCGGCTGGCCAAGAAACAGAAGGCATGTCCCCAGTTCGTTGTAAATCGCCGCAATGGTCAGCCGCAGTGATGTCAGCTGCTCCGCAGTTGCAGTTGCCACAAGAACGTCCCACTCCCGCAGCGCGGCTTCGTATTCTACGGTCGCCGCTTCAAAGTCATTCAGACGCTGACTGAAATCGCCGAACCGTTTGCGCGTCGCGATCGTCCAGGCCATGTCTTCGGGGCTGGCCCCGGCACGTTCGACAAATTCTCGATAAAGACCAAACGCGTAGCCGAGAGTCTCGGCTGTCTCCGGAGTCAGCACCGAGGTCGACAGCACGTCCTGATCCCGCGATGCGGAATCCCCGCTGCCGCTGAATTCATCCAGCGCTTCATCCAGTGACTCACGACTTTTGATGATGGCGCTGCTTTTCTCCAGCTCCGTTTGCTGTTCCGCCAGCCGCGCCTGCCGCTCCAGCGAATAGCCGACAACGGCAATCCCCGCCACAAGCAGCAGCGACAGTGCGGACACACAGATACTTGCCGCCAGCAGCGGGTTGCGCCGTGACCATTTGGTCAGCTGTTCCAGAGCACCGGGTGGTCGGGCCAGCACACTGCGACCTTCCAGAAATCGCTGCAGGTCGTCGGCCAGCTGACCGCAGTCGGCATAGCGATCCGCTGGCTCACGGGACACGGCTTTCATTACGATCGTTTCCAGATCGATCGGCACCTGGGCGTTCACGCTGCGAGGTGTGGCGATCCGCGATTCCGCAATCGCCCGCATGACTTCCGCCTGGGTCGTGGTATCGCCGGTGGCCGCCTTAAGTGTCAGCAGCTCATACAGCGTGACGCCCAGTCCGTACTGGTCCGAAGCTTCGTTGCAGGTGCCCTGAAACTGCTCCGGACTCAAATACCGCAGCGTCCCCGCCAGACTGTTGGTCTGCGACCAGTGCCCGGTGTCAGACTGCATCGCCAGGCCGAAATCTGCTATCCAGACCGTGCCGTCCTGGTCCAGCAGCAGATTGGCCGGCTTCAGGTCGCGGTGAATGGTACTCTGAGAGTGTGCATAGTGAACCGCCTGCGCTGCCTGCACGCCGGCACTGGCGACGAATCGCCAGAAGGCATCGGTGCCATAGTCGGGAATGTCACACTCTTCTGCGGGTGCCTCCAGCAAATTGTGAGACGTTTCTGCGTCTGCTCCGACCAGATCACCGTCGCGGCGCAGACGGCCAATCACCCGGTCCAGCGCAGCCCCGCGAATCAGCTGCATGGCAATAAAGTACAGCCCGTCCTGCTCGCCAAAATTGAAGACCGGAATGATATTGGTGTGATGCAGCCGGGCGGCCGACCGGGCTTCGCGAAGAAAACGCTCCAGTCCTTTGTCGGCATGCACAGCCTGTCCGGACAGCACCTTAACGGCCACCCGCCGCTGCAGCTGTCCGTGCTGCGCTTCGTAGACAACCCCCATTCCACCCCGGCCGATTTCCCGTTCCAGCCGATACGGCCCCAGTTGGCAGGGCAGCTGCATTCCTGTGCGTTTTCGAGAGACGGACTGCTTCCAGTCGGACGACAGACTCTGCAAAGCTTCCAGCGCTGGCCAGACGTCACGAATCTGATCCGCCAGCGCCGGGTAGTCGGCAATCAGCTGCCCCATGGAAACCGCCTCGCCGGCTTTTTGACGTGCCAGCGTTTGCTCCACGAGTTCCTCCACCGACAGTGGGGAGCGACTCGAGGCCTCGGGCGAACTGCCAGGATTATCTGAACTTTCGGATCGGCGGGCGTCTGTCATCGGTCACCACGCCTTGTCGGAATCCGGCAGTTTGGCCATGATCTGCTGCAGACGCTTCAGAGCGCGGACGTAACGGAGACTGGCGGCGCCCTGGTTGATCCCCAGCACTTCCGCCACTTCCTGGTTGCTCAAATCTTCAAAGTTCCGCAGCGCCAGCACCTCTCGATCGATTTCCTCCATCTCCTGCAGCGCTCGCTGTACGGCATCCACCGCTTCCGCCCGCTGGATGGCCTGACTGGGAGACGTGAGGTTTCCTGCCAAAGCGTGCGCCATGGAGGTCGCCGTGGAATTGCCACTCACGAGATTCAGAGACTGATCTCGCCCGGCGTCACGAGCCTTCGTTCCCAGATGTCGCCGATGCACGTCACACAGTGTTTGCATGGCCACCAGTCGCAGCCACACATAGGCCGAAGAGCCCTCTGGTGTGGCGGCAAAATGGGACAGCCGTTTCTGCGCATCCAGAAAGACCTCCTGCAGCAGATCGTCCACATCCACGCGAGACGCCACGCGGGGATCCAGACGAAAGAACAGCATTTGACGCAGCCGCGCTTCACAAACCGCCAGCAACTCACCAAGAGCCGCTTCTTCTCCGGCCCGCAGCCGGGCAATCAGTTCTGCAGAAATGCCGTCTTCCAGCATTTGATTCCTCTGTCCTGGAAACGAGGCTGATACCGCCGGGCGTCACTGGTTCTCTACACCAACGCGGACCAGCTTGATGATGCGTCCCGAGACATTCCAGTCCTGAACGTAAAGATTGCCCTCAGCGTCCCAATACGAACCGTGAGTGCCGCTAAAAACGCCCTCAATCCACTTTTCCTGAGGCACGCGAAAGCTGCCGCCGACCTTCGGATCCGGATTGAACCCCAGCACGGCCATAATGGTGTTGGTCTTATCCAGAATCACGACACGTCCCTTCAAATCGGGCACAGACACATAGTCTCCCTGAATGGCCACCGACGTGGGCATCCCCAGTCCTGTGATGACCTCACCGAGGAAATTGCCGTCCAGGTCATAATGGACAAGTCGCCCTTTGGGCGCATGATTGCGGTCGCAGACCAGCAGCCGCGGCGGGTCATATCGCTTATCCAGCGTCATGCCGTGGGCCGTGTTGAACTGCTTCATCCCGTTGCCTTTTTCCCCGAAGTGCATCAGGTATTTGCCGTTCTTATCGAACTTGAAGATGTGGTTGCTGGCGTATCCATCAGACAGGTAGATCTCACCGGCATCTGTCACCGTGATGGCCGTGGGGCTGAAACGTTTCAGATCCAGTCCACTCTCTTTGGGGAACGGCAGCTTCAGCACAATGTCACCGGTCTCCGCACTGAACTTCACGCCCTCCGCATCTTTGTTGCGTGCCCCGTAGATGAACTCGCCGTCGGCCTCAGAGCGAATCTCCAGATCGTGCATATTGGAATATTCCGGCCCCACAAAACGTTTCACCAGTTTGCCGTCCGGACTGAATGCAAAAATCCCCAGCGAGGAACTGGTGTAAATCAGCCCGGCGCTATCGACCACCACACCACCATGCGTGGAACCAATCTGAGATTTGCCGTCCTCGCCCAGCCCCCATCCGGGAACCGTTTCAAACGTCATCATCCCGGCACCCATCCGGACTGGCTGCACGTCGCTCGCCACAGCAGCGCCGCCGAGATAAGAAAGGCCAACCGCAATACACAGCATGCTCACACTTCTCATGATCATTCCCACCTGTCCCCACGAAAAAACGAACCACGCCGCCCGGCGACGGGTCCGCAGTCAGATCCGACACCCGAGCATAAATTAACTTTCCCACTGTTTGAAGTCGGCAGTGGAAATCACTTCGTGATGACCTGCGGTTGTACGTATCATTAGACGCCCTACGACTGCCCCCTGAGACACCGGAAGACGAAGTCGCCACGGCGACACGGATGGAACCATGAGCACGTCTGCGACTCCCTGGACTGAATCCCCCGTTCTCACGGTGGCTCTCGACGAGCCTGCCACCACGCGTTATGAGCACGTGCCGGAATCGATTCGCGAACTGGGCCGCAATCTGCTTGACGGCCTGGCCACGCAGCTGCCACAAACACCGGACCCGTTTCTGCGCCATGTGATTGCCACCACGGATGGACGCTTTGATGCCGAAACCCGCGCACTGGCCGACATCCTGACGGTTCCCTGGCAGGAACTCACCGTGGCCAATCTGGCCTATGACATCGCCGTTAGTCTGTTCGGTTGTTCCACCATCGCGCTGCCGACACCGTCCGGTCCCGTCGTTGCCCGCAACATGGACTGGCCGCAGCAGGATATTCTGGCGCGCAGCAGTTGCCTGATTCGATACACAGAAAAGGGCCGCCTGAAGTTTGCCAATGCCGGCTGGCCGGGAGCGGTCGGTGCAGTCACAGGGCTGTCGGGCAATGGTTTCTGCGTGACGCTTAACGCAGTGCTCAGTTCAGAACCACCGTCGACCGACGGTTACCCGGTCCTGCTGCAGATTCGGCGTGTGCTGGAAGACGCAGACAACTTTGACGCCGCCCTCAAGGCCCTGTCCGAACAGCCATTGACCACCTCCGCGCTGCTGACACTGGTGGGAACAGACAATGACCAGCGGGTCGTGATTGAACGCTCAGCCAATCGGTGCGCCCTGCGCTGGCCGGAAGGAGACGCCCCGCTGATCACCACCAACGACTACCGCGAACTGGCCAGGCCGCAAACCAGCGACGAAGTGGAAATCTACGAAACCACCTGCTCGCGGTTCGACTACCTCACCTCGTTTTTTGAAAGCCACTCCCCGGATACGTCACCCACCAACGACCACCTGCTGTACGCCCTCACAGAGCCGTCCGTCATCCAGTCCATCACCGCACAGCACATCATCATGCATCCGGCCAGCAGTCGCGTGCAGCTGTTTGTGCCGACGAGGTATCTGACATGAGCTATCCGTTTCCGCCATCGGCCTGGGATATGCAGAACTGGTCTTTGAATCCGGGCTGCACCATTCATCTGCTGATGATCGCGATGATTGCCGTGGCCTGGAAACGAAAAAAGAACGACCTGCCCACGCACGTACTGCTGGCATGCACCCTGATCTACGCACTCTGGCAGTTCAGCGCGCTGGACACTCCCACGACCCGGGAGCCTCCCACATTTCGCCACAGTATGCTGCAGTACGCCCTTTTTTATGTCGCCTGCTGCGGTGGCCTGGCGCTGCTGACACGCACGGCATGGCTGTGGTGGTGCGGTGCGAACGGTCCCGGCGTGTTGGAAACGATTTTCGTGTCCGTCCCTTTGCTGTTTGCGCTTGGCAATGTTCTGCTGCCATCGATGGGACATCCGGAAGGCTCACGCCGCACACAGTGCAAAAACAACCTGAAGCAGATCGGCCTGGCCATGCACAATTACCACGATGTGCACGCTTCATTCCCCCCTCTGCAGGTCGGCCCGATTCCTCAAACATGGCGATTGCGGTTGCTGCCGTTCCTCGATCCCCCGGATCGATTCCTGCAAATCCATGACGACTACGATTACCACCAGCCGTGGTACAGCCAGGCCAATGTTCGATTTGCCACCACAGCCCCGGAATTCTACACGTGCCCCTCCGCACTTCGCGCTGGACTCATAGATTCGTCCCGCCTGACGGCCTATGTCGGGCTCGAATCCTCGGACGCCCTGCTGTCCGTCAGCGCGGCTCAAAAAATCCGTGACGTCAAAGATGGCACGTCCAACACCATGATGATTGTGGAGTCCTGCGGCTCAGACATCATCTGGACAGAACCCCGCGACGCAGTGGTGCCGGACGGCGGCATGACAATAAACGGCCCTGGCGCACAAGCTGGGCTTTCCAGCAGTCCCCTCTCCTCCTGGCACACCGGCGGGGCACAGATTCTGCTCGGCGATGGCTCCGTCCGTTTTCTGTCTGAGCAGACAGATCCCGCCGTACTTCGGGCGCTCATGACGGCTGACGGCGGTGAGTCTCAGGAACTGCACACCGACTGGTAGCAAAGCTCAAACCTCTCCGGATGTGATCGACATGAGCCACCCGTATCCACCATCACTCAACGACGCCGGGGACTGGTCGTTCACGACAGGATCCGGCGTCCTGACGATCACAATCGGCTTGCTGCTCCTCACCCTGCTGCGCAAACGCAACGCTGCTGGCCTCCACGTTCTGATCGCTGGCTGCAGTTTTCTGAGCCTCACAGCCTGGTATGACTGGCCAGCTGCCGACGTCCGTGGGTCGTACTACAGCCGGACGTCCCTGCTGGATCTCTGGCTGCTGCGTGGCGCAGTCACACTGACCCTGATCACCAACACCCGCACGCTGCAACTGTGGTCACGCCAAAACTCGAACGCTGCCTGGTATCAGGTTCTGGCCATCTACGGCCTGGCCTTTCTTGCCACGATCAGTCAGGCAACACTCTGCCCTCCGGAAGCCCCGTGGCGAACGCAATGCAGAAACAACCTGAAGCAACTCGGACTGTCACTTCAAAATTACCATGATGTCTGGGCCGAGTTTCCGCCCCTCGCCGCGGGAACTCCCCC
The DNA here is from genome assembly GCA_024742875.1 of Planctomycetaceae bacterium. Lineage (GTDB taxonomy): Bacteria > Planctomycetota > Planctomycetia > Planctomycetales > Planctomycetaceae > Fuerstiella. Next base: position 44,818 of record JANSXP010000026.1, read on the forward strand.
TGTGTCGTGGCGAGTTCAACTGCTGCCTTACATCGAACAAGAGGATCTGCATCGTGCCTATGACGTTACCAGCGCATGGAATTCGGCAACTTCCCCCTGATCGGGCAGCAGCCAGCAGCATTCAGGTGCCCCACCGCCAGAGCTCACCTCGGTGAGACACGATCTGAATATACGGACTATCTGGGCCTGGAGCACAACTCTTCGGTTCTGCAGAGCGGTCGGTCACTTCGTCTCAAAGACATCACTGATGGAACCTCCACCACCCTCATGGTCGTCGAAGCGTGCGGAAGTCAGGTCCTGTGGACCGAGCCGCGAGACGCTCGTGTTGACGACCTCACTCTCCAGGTCAACGCCCCGGGTCATCAGGTCGGTCAGTCAGATGGCCTGATGTCTTCCTGGCACGCCGGTTGCGCCCAGGGTCTGTTGGCTGATGGCTCTGTTCACACCTTCTCTGAATCCACGGACCCTCGGATTCTCAAAGCGCTGACCACCGCTGCGGGAGGCGACGGACCTGTGTCCCAGGACGACTGGGCCCCATAAATCCATGCATAAGAAAATCCTGTGATCCGACCGCTGGCGTCCTGCGTTGCTCTGTCATCGGTTCGTCTCACTTCGGATGCTCTTTATGTCTGTCGGCCCCAAACCCAACTGCCCGTGGCGAAAACCGCCCCGCCATCCCCTTGACCACGCCGAGAAAATCGCCCACGTGATCGGCGGCGCGATGTTTGGCGGACTGGCCAGCCTGTACCACACCATCGCGGCGTTCTTCGCCATCTCAATCTCCGAACAGGGTTCTCTGTGGATCCCCGCCGGTATTCTGCTGGGCAGCATGACTCTGTGCGCGATACTCGCCGCTGTCTTCGGGCATCGTTTCATCGACTGGATCGAAGCGAACTTCACCAGGTTCTGGCGATCACACGAGCATCACTGAGGCTAACACACTGCACAAAGTGATGTGCGGCAGTTGCCGCCTCAATGCTGTCTCGATGTTGTTTCCATGTCGCCGCGCTGCCACCTCAATGTCGTCTCTCTTTCCTCAGCACTCAGCGGCCGATGCGCTACGCACTCGCCGACTCTGCTCAACCTCGCAGCCGCTCCCGCAGTTCACTGGGCGTCTCGCCCGTCTCCCGCCGAAACATGGCCGCCATATACTCGCCATATTCGAAGCCGGTCCGCTGGGCAATCTGCTGAATGGACAGATCTGTCTCCACCAGCAATTCGGTAATCCGATTGACCCGCACCCGCTGGATCTCCTGGTGCGGTGTCACGCCCAGCGCTTTGCGAAATCGATGCTCCAGCGCACGACGTGACAGCGTCGTTTCCCGGAGCACATCCGCCACCCGAATATTGTCGGTCGCGTGCCGCCGAATAAAACTCAGGGCAGCGGCCACCTGTTTGTCTTCGATGGCAAACGTGTCCGTCGACTCCCGCAGCCGGATACCCCGCGGCATCGTAATCAACGGTTCGTCCGACGAAACATTCTCCCCGTCCATCATTCGCTGCAGCAGTTCCGCCGCTTCATAGCCCGTGCGATGCGTATCAGGCTGAATACTCGACAGCGTCGGCTCTGACAGTTCGCAGATCAGCCGATCATCATCGACACCCAGCACAGCCACTTCCTCCGGCACAGAAATCTCCAGTTGCCGACATACATCCAGCACCTGTTGCGCTTTAAAGTCGTAGCATCCCATAATGGCCACCGGGCGCGGCAACGCCCTCAGCAAATCGGCAAGGCTCTCCATCTCCTGCGTCAGATCGAACGCCTCGGCATACCGCGCTGCCGCATGATGCTCGTAAAACTCGCAGCCTGACTCCCGCGCCAACTGCTCAAAGTGCCGACACCGCTTGTTCGACCACTCAAATCCCGCGTCGCCGCAATACGCCAGATGCCGGAACCCCCGCTCCGTAAAATGCTGCACGGCCAGTTCGGCGATCGCCCGGTCCTGCGTATCGGCCCACGGAACCCCTTTGATGTGCTGCGCCGCGCTGAGATCCACCAGCGGCACGCCTATCCGCGTCAGCTGCCGACCAATCGCCGCCGTCTCAATCCGCGCGATGATGCCGTCCCCCCGCCAGTTCTTCAGCCAGGCTGGCGGCGCTGCTCCCCGTTCCTGCTCTGTTAAATGCACCGACCAGTCACCGCACTCCTTGGTAAACGCAATCACGCCTTCCAGCAGCCCGCGGCTGTAGCCGTTTGACGTTTCAATCAGCAGTGCTACCGACTTGCGCCGCATTTTCCTCCCCAACGAGTGTGTAAAATATCTCTGACACTATGCGCGATATCTACTGGAAAATCGAGTTTGGAATGCCGAAATTCTCCGAATCGCATGTGCAATAACTCTGATCACCGCGATCAGACGCCATTCGAGACACCAACCGGACATCCATTCCGCACATCACTCAGGCGACCCCAACAACCGGCGACGCACCTCGCCCCAGTCAACGAAACATCCATCATGACCGCATTTCCCGAAGTCTCCAGAGTCACCTACGAAGGTCCCGACTCCGACAATCCGCTTGCCTTCCGCTGGTACAACCCGGACGAAGTCGTCATGGGCAAAACCATGAAGGAGCACCTGCGGTTCACCGTCGTCTACTGGCACACCTTCCGCGGGACTGGCAGCGACCCCTTTGGCGGCGGCACCATGCATCGTCCCTGGGATGACGGCTCCGAATCCGTCGAAAACGCGTGCAACCGCGCCCGCGCGGCCTTCGAATTCTTCGAAAAACTGGACGCCCCGTTCTACGCCTTCCACGATCGCGACGTTGCCCCCGAAGGCGCCACCCTGGCAGAATCCCACGCCAACTTTGACGCGGTCGCCGCCGTCCTCAAAGAAGAGCAGGAACGCACGGGCGTCAAACTGCTCTGGGGCACAGCCAACATGTTCAGCAACCCCCGCTTCATGCACGGCGCCGCCACCACCTGCAACGTCGAGGTTTTCGCCTACGCCGCCGCCCAGGTCAAAAAAGCGCTCGAAGTCACCAAAATGCTGGGCGGAGAGAACTACGTGTTCTGGGGCGGTCGCGAAGGCTACCAGTGTCTCTACAACACCGACATGAAACGCGAGCTCGATCACCTCGGTCGCTTCTTCCACATGGCCGTTGATTACGCCAAAGAGATTGGCTTCACCGGTCAGTTCCTCATCGAACCCAAACCCAAAGAACCCACCAAGCATCAGTACGACTCCGACGCCGCCGCCTGTCTGAACTTCCTCCGCACCTACGGTCTCAACGATCACTTCAAGCTCAACATCGAAACCAACCATGCCACCCTGGCCGGTCACGAAATGATGCACGAGCTCGAATACGCCGGCATGCAGGGCGGCCTGGGTTCCATCGATGCCAACACGGGCGACCTGCTCCTGGGCTGGGACACCGACCAGTTCGCCACCAACTACTACCTCACGACCCAGATCATGCTTGTCCTCCTCAAATACGGTCTCGCTCCCGGTGGCGTAAACTTCGATGCCAAAGTCCGTCGCGAAAGCTTCGAGCCCATCGACCTGTTCTACGCCCACATCGGCAGCATGGACGCCTTCGCTCGCGGTCTCAAAGTGGCCGCCTCCATCATCGAAGATGGCGCCATCGACTCCCTCGTCAAGGATCGCTACAGCAGCTGGGACGGCGAACTCGGCCAGAAAATCGAAGCCGGGAACGCCACCTTCACCGAACTCGAAGCCCTCATGCTCGAAAAAGGCGAAGCGGCCCCCAACACCAGCGGACGACAGGAACTCCTCGAAAACATCGTCAACCGCTACCTCGACAAACGCTAGCCGGGGCCGGGTGGTCCCGGCGGACCATGGCGTTGAAGAATCGACTCGGTGTGGTACGTCGCTGCGCCGAGTCGCTCTCGTTGTTCGCTACGGCAAAACGAATGGCTCCGCGCTTGTGCAGGCTGGAAGAAGCGTCGCGGGTAGGCTGGCCGGGACGGAGAACTCCGCCGCGTGGATGCGTCACTCTCTGATGGCCTGTAAACTCTCCCCTCACACCACGGCGAGGTCGAGATTGCGAGCGGCCAACAGGAGAGGAAAATGAGACGTCGACAACGGGCGAAATTGCGGTTCTCCATGATCGCCGTGATGCTCATCACCGGGCTCACCGGCTGCCCCGCGCCCACACCCGGTGAGAGAATCAGCCAACTCAATGGCAAGGTCACCGTCTGCAATCAGAGCGGCGTGATTGACCTCGACCTGTCCAACACCCAGCTGTCCGACGGTGACTTCAGCTACGTCAACGGTTTCTGCTCCAACACACCGAAGTACAGATCGATTCACACGCTGAACCTTTCCAACACGGCCGTCACGGACAAATTCCTGGACAACATGACACTGCAGGGCGGCACGTTCGTTTCAAAGTCTGGTCTCGAGGCACTGATTCTAACAGGAACCAACACCACGGAAGCCGCCATCAAAAAATATCAGGCCGTCGATCCGGATTGCCGCATCGTGCGTTAGAGTTCGGCCAGCATGACCTACTTTGAAGACCTGACCCCACTTGTGGGAAGCCCGCTGGAATCCAGTGCCTGTCTCGCCGTTGGCTGGCTGGAACCGGAGTACGCTTATCCCCAGGGGCCGTTGCAGCCATTCGTCGTCGAACGACTCATCGAATTGCTGGTCGATCCCTGGCAACCCTTTGTGTACATGGGAACGCACGACTGTGGATTCTGCCGTCTGACTGGCGGACCTTGCCAATTCACATACGGTAACACTTCGATCCAGATGAAAGTCAACAACCTGCTCGTTCCCTTCGAGCAGCATGTCTTCGTCGCGCCGTCTTTAATCCGGCACTACATGGACGCGCACCAGTACTGCCCACCACAGGAGTTTCAGGAGGCTGTTCTCGCCTGCCCACCAATGCGATCAGTGGCATATCTGAAAGCGATTCGCAGAATTGTTCCCCGCGACGTGCTGTGCGGCACGAAGTCAGGCGGCAGGCTCGATCAGCAAAGGATGTAACTGGCATGGCTGAAGAAATTCGTGTTTCCGGCATCAACAAAGCATCCGGGCAGCAGGCTATGCTCGTGGATGACGGTGTGAGTGCGTGGCTGTATCTGCACGCTCCTGCCTGGGAAGGAGCCAGTGCGGCGGCCGGTTCGGGGCCCGTGATCGCAACTGCCCTGGCGTATAATCGGGTGCAGCCCATTGCTGTTGCGGATGTCAAAAACTACCGCCCAGGTCCTCCTCCCATTGCAATCGGCTACGCCTCGGAGATCGCGGTCTGCGAAACGCCCGATCAGCCCCAATGGACACTGGCGTGGTCGGCATCAGGTGACAGCGTCATGCTCGCACGAGATGGGCAACCGTGGTGTTTCATCACTCCCGAATATGTTCAGGGCTGCAGCAAAGCCGTGGAAAAATCGGGCCCGTGGGGTGCCGCATGGACGGAGGATGCGTACGCCGATATTGAGTGGACCGGCAGTTAGGTGCGGATGCCCGCAATCCGTGCGAACGACACGATTCAGGACTTCGTGCTTTATGAACGACACAATCGACGACCTCTGGGCCTGGTTCACAGAATTTGTGCAGCGGCTGCCGGACTCATTCCCCGAAGCAGCGCAGGAAGAGCTGCTTTCCGCTCTTCACCAGATTGACGATCGACTGTTCTATCTGGTTTCCACCGAATCACGCCCTCGCGAACTGATCGTGACCGCCGACGGAAACACGAGCGCATTTGAGATCATCGAACAACTGATCGATGCCGCTCCACCGAGCCCGCAGTGGCAATACTTTGCACTCAAACCTCCCATGGGGTTTGGTTTCACTCATCGGGACGGACCGATTTCACTGCGGGTTGCAGAACTCTGGTTCAAACCGCTGAAGTCTCAGGATGCCCCGACGGAACTCGGTGTTCTGGTCGGTTTTCCGGATGCCGATTTGGTACTGGAAAATCAATCCGTCGACACCGCATGGACGATTCTGGAAACCGCACTGGGCGAGCGTTCCAGCGCACTGGACATCGCCCATGTGGCGGTCGACGATCTGCCGGAAGACCCTCGTGCCCACCGATTCCTGCCGCTGCCGGAACTGCCACGCTACATCGACTTTCACAATTGTCGAAACGACGCCTAATCCGGGAATGCACTGCGGTTGATCTTCGGCAGACAAATTCTCACTCCCGCTGCCTCCTGTCAGAATGAAGTCTGACACAACAGCTGTTACGCAGTCCGCACCGGGGCGACGTCGATCGCGACGCCGCACCTGCGGCGTGCGTCTGTCAAAAACGGACGTCGTCGTCATGCTGCTGGCCACTGTCTCTGGCATCACAGCCCGGCGAACCAGTTTGGGTTATTCGTGGTTCATTCCGTTTGTCGTCTATCACTTCTTTCTGTTCTGCAACGTGTTTCGTATTCGCCGGATCGCAGAACTGACCTGGGCCGGCATATTTTTAGCGCACGCCGCCCTTTGGTTTCAACAGGGCCAGGTGAACATTGCGTTGCTGTTCGGGCTGCAAACAGCTTTTACGGTCGTGCTGATCACCTACGAAATCCGCCAGCCGTGCTACCACGGCGTTGCCGCCAGACGCCTCAACCCGCGGATTGATGAATACCTGTCGGGACAGATATAAAGTCAGCCGTGAAACACAGCCCCGCGTCCCTCCAATCCAGAAACAACAAACCCACCATGCAATCTCCCTTTTATGCCGGAATCGGCGGTGTCCTGAGCGCAGACATCGCAGTGGCAGAGCATGAACGTGAACTCGAGTTTTATGCGGCCGTACTCACCACGGGAAATCCGCCGCTGTGGCAAAACGATTTGCTCAATGGCCGTGGCGTGCCGATCATTGGCCTGGGTCAGCAGTCGCCCGAAACAGAAGGTCTGCCCATGCAGTGGATGCCCCATTTTCAGGTGGCTGATGTGGCCAGCAGCGCGAACACAGCCGTCGCAGAAGGTGGGACCCAACTGATGCGTGATCCTTCCGACCAGTGTCAGTGGGCAGTGCTGGCGGACCCCGCTGGCGCCACATTTGGCGTGATTCCAGTTGTCGATTCGGCAGAGGAACCTGGCGCGACGTCCGGCAGCATCTGCGGCCTTTCACTTTACAGCCCTGATCCCACGTCATCAGCCGCGTTCTATGAGCAGGTCGTCGGCTGGACTCAGGATCCAAAGCCCGCAGATCCATCAGCCACGCTCAGCGAGATCGCGACGCGGGGAAGGAACGACATTCCCGCTGCCTTCATCCGTCCACAGGCTGGCGCAAACGTCCCGGCTGTCTGGCTGATGCATCTGTCGGTCGGCGATTTGAAGGAAAGCCTGCTGCAGGTCGAGCGGCATGGCGGACGGCAAATTCATCAGGCGACTGCCGGCAACTGCATCGTACAGGATCCGCTGGGTGTGTGTTTTGCACTGTCGGACCGTTCAGAAGGGAACTGATTTAAGGTGCCTGTCGCATTTTCCTGACGATGAAACGGCGAAACCATGTACGTTTCTGACCAGCAGCTCACCAGCTACATCAAGGATCAGGCGCTGGTGGCGATCCGGCGAGAGTCTATCGACACCCGCCTGATCCAGGGCATCATCCTGCAGTTTTCCAACGATCTGTTGCTGCTGCAATACGTGCACGATTTTCACCTCGACGGGCGATTGGTTGTGCGACGAGAAGACATCACGGAAATTCGTTGTCGCAGCACGGATATCTTTCAACGACAACTGCTGATCGACAGCCGGATGTTTGACCAGATCGATTTTCAGGTCTCACTGGACCTGACATCATTCACCAGTCTGCTCAATCATCAGGCGGGCACGCCCATTGTGATCATCGAACGGGAACAGCCGGATAACGCGAGCTTCTGGATCGGACAGCATCTGGGATCCACCTCGCATAACATTCGTCTCAGAGAATTCACAGGATCCGGACGCTGGTTTGAGGATCCCACTGACGTCCCGGCGAACGAGGTGACGTGCTGCCAGCTCAACACCAACTACATCCAATTCTATGCAGACTATTTTCGCCGCCATCCGCCCGGGGACAGCGGGAACTAACAGCTCGCCCGCTGCGAATACCGCATGACACATTCTCGCATCGTCCACCCCCTGATTGCCCTGCTGTTCCTGCCTGTCGCGCAGACTGGCTGTCGAAGACACTCCACAGCAGAACACGTGGCAGCCAGCCCTGGGCCTGACGCAGCAGTTGACCGCACTCGCAATCCCTCCGAACTGGCAGGGATCTGGCAGTGGCAATGGACGGATGGTATCATCCAGCATGTGGTGCTCAGCGAGGACGGATCCGTGCGTCGGTTTCATGGAACTGATCTGGTGGCCGACAACGGCAGGTGGCAGGTCGACGGCTACAACCTGCTGCAGATCACATTTGCAGATGAAGTACCACCGCAGACGTTTCGCATCGACAGTCTCTTCCGCATGACCGACCTCCAAACGCTGCCCACGGACCGCGATTTCCCGTGGTGTCGCGTGCACCGGTTGACCACCAAACTGTCCCGCGAAAACATCATCAGGCCACCTGATGGTGCGTAAGATTTACGCGATCGCAACAACACCGCCATCTCTGGACCAATCGGAGACTCAATAATGTTGACTCACCGTACCAAACACCGCATCGCGATACTGTGCGTCTGTGTGCTGGCAGGCTGTTCCCGGAAGGCTGCCACCCCGGCAACGGATCCGGTAAGCGACTCAGAAAACGCAGCGCCACAGTCCTCCGTCGTCTACGCACAGGACGAACTGCCTGAGCAAATCACCAATCAGTTTGGCGCCGTCTTTTGTCGTGTGAACGTGGACACACAGCGACCGGACCATCAGGAGACGTTCCCGACGGCCACTTACTACCTGCAGAAAACGGAACTCGATGGCACGTCCCACAAGGCCTTTCGCAAGGCAGCGTGGGGCGACGGCTCCTATGAATCCATTGACTGGAACTTTAACGGCGGTTTCCCGTCAGAATGGCGGGAGGTGGAACGATACGCGGCCGCACTGTCAAAATTCGATACACAGTACGACTACTGTCTGCCCACGCAGGCGCAGTGGGCATTCGCCTGCATGAACGGCTATGAACAGTCGTGTCCGGGCGACGGCGCGCAGTCGACGGTGGACTCCACAGATTCCGTCCGTCCCAACAGTTTCGGCATCGAAGGATTCATGAACTACGATGTCGAATGCACAAACGAGCCGGGCGTGTTTATGGGCAAATCGACGCGCGACAATTCCTGCCGCTGCCGGCAGGTGACCAAAGGCAACCCCGACGCGGACGACGGGTTGAATGAACTCATCACGGGGCGACTGGTGCTCATCCTGCAATCCCGGGACGACGGTGACTGATGGCCTGCGGTGGTACAAAACGGGCGAACGAGCCGCAGAGCCTGTGCATCCCGCAGTGGCTCGACTTTCATCACGTCCTTCGTCGACTAAGTTGCTCTCGTCAGACGCTCCTGTGATTCTGGATGATTGCACCGATGGCTTCACTGCGCGATGCTCGTCTGTTTCGCGAACGGGGCGGAAACTGTTGTGAACCCACAAACCGTGCGAGTGTCTTTTAGGTGCGAAAGGCGATCTCATGACGGTACTCACACGACTCAATTCATCGATCTTCACAGTCCGCGATTTTCTCACGCCACAGCAGTGCGGGGAATATATTCGCCTGACTGAAGGGCGCGGCTACACGTCCGCTCCCATCACGACCGCACATGGCCCCGTCCATCGTCCGGACATCCGCAACAACACACGCGTGATGTTCGACGACGCTTCGGCAACGGATGCCCTGTGGGAGCTGGCGGCTCCGTGCCTGGAAGAATGGGACGCCAGTCGGCAGCCTCTGGGACTCAACGAACGACTGCGATTCTATCGATACGATGTGGATCAGCAGTTCGAATGGCACTATGACGGATACTACGAGCGGCCAACCGGCGAACGCAGCCTGCTAACGTTCATGGTCTACCTGAATGATAACTTCACCGGCGGCGAGACCCTGTTTCGCGAAACCCGCGTGCAGCCGGAGACCGGCATGGCGCTGTTCTTTGTCCACCAGATCCGACATAAAGGTGCGGCGGTCACAGAGGGACGCAAATACGTGCTGCGCAGCGATGTCATGTACGGCTATGGGGAGCGGAGATTTCGGTAACTCAGCTGTCACGAGGTGCTGTCACCACGCTTGTCGCGGGCTCCGACTCCGGAGACCGCGACGCGGGTGGTCGTGAGTCGCTGCGCTGAGGGCCGCGGCGGCTCTGTCCCTGGCGGCTTCTTCGACGACGCCCGCTGCGACGTCTCCTCCGGCTGCGATGACCGGGCAGGCGGAGACGGGCCGTCACTCCACGCGATCGATCAACCATCTTCAGCACCCGTCGATGAGCGACGCGATCCTGAAATATGTGTTCCGGCAGGGTCGCGCCGGTCACCAGCACGGCCGTCAGCAATACGGCCAGAATGACGGGGGCCGAATAGCAAAGTACTGCTCCCGTCAGCACTCCACTCAGCAGCGACGCTCGCATGGCCCATTTTGGCGACAACCGCCGCCCGTGGAACAGGCCGACGACACCGAAGCTCACGACACTCCCTGCCAGCCCCGCCAGGGCCACACGAGGGCTGAGAAACATGAGCCCCCAGGCACCTCCAGCGAAAAAACCGAGGATCACCCCAGCTGCGCCAATACCCGTCCAGCAGCGAATCCAGACGACCAGCGTTCGCCGCGGCGCCGCCGGACAGGCTCTCCGCTTCACAACCGAACTTCGCGTCGGCCCGGCATAAGGGTCGTAGTCTGTCATAAGAGCGAAAACGGCCGATGCCCCATCGGGATCATCTTTTCGGCGTTCGCGTTGCCGGAATTTGAAGGACCGAATGCCCGGCGATTCTGCTATTCCTGGAACAGGAGATCCGGTGATGATAGTGTTTTCAGGTGAATCGATGACTATTCGAGACCAGCGGCGAAATGCGGCTGACGCTGCATCATGGCGTTATCATTGCATCGGTAACTCGGGTCAGGAGGGAACATGAGCGAATGGCTCCTGCAGCAAAAACACTTCCAGGGCCCATTGCCCGAACGCTGGATCCTCGCTCGCTATTTTCGCGTGCTGGATCGCGCACTGCACGCGGCGCGAGCTGGCTGCCGCGGCTCGTGGCCGGAAGTGGTGCAGCAGTTGACGCTTGCAATCGATCGTGCTGCCCCCAATCCTCTCGCCGCCGACGAGCGATCGATTCGCCTTCATCTGTACCGCACAGAACGCGCCATCGTTGAGTCACGCTTCCTGTGCGATGAGCCCTTCGATCCGGAAGGCCGGCCATTTTCTCTCACTCAAACAGAACAGCCAGGGGAGGCCCGCGTGCAGGCTCCCGGCTGCCGTCAGGCCTGGGCGCTGCTGGATGCCGTCCACAACCTGCCGGAACTGCTGACCAACTGGCACGATTCGTTCTGGTGCACACCGAGCGTGCAGTTTGATACGCTTCGAGAGTACGAACGCGAATATGAATCAGGGCTGGCACGATTCACCGGCTTCCTGACGCCCGTCGATCAGGTGGCTCCGGAAACGTGGCCAACGCGACAGCCCGGCGTTTAATCGAGCCTGAGATGATTATTGCCTTTCTCATTGCCTTCCTGGCGTTGAGCTCACGGGATTGGCCACCTGTGACGAAGCGACTGCAGCCGTCTTCCTGAGAAATCTGCAGGAACGAGGACGAGGCGTGCTGGAGATCAACGCCGCCGTGCACCAGGCTGACAACAAAATCCTCCAGGCAACATTCGGCTGGTTTGCGTCACAACGCGCGAAGCTTTGACCAAACACCTGCGGTCCTGGCGGCCCACGCTCTCAGCATGCACATTACGAACACACGTAACGCCAACCTGCAGCCATTGCTTTGTCGGCGTTGTGCTTGAAGACAGCTGGGGACGACCTGTAAACTCGCCGACGGGGCGCAGGTGTGTCCGACAACACACAACGCCATCCGTCATTGCCGTCTGCTGAAAGTCAAACCAGATGCCTGATTGCCGTTCCCAAATCGCTCCCTCCGTCCGCGTTGCCCGCTTCACTCTTCTGCTCGTGATTGTCTCCGCCATTCAGCAGTCGACAACTGCGGCTGAGCACCGTGAGCGTCCCAACATCATTTTCGTGCTGGCGGATGACCTGGGTTACGGTGACCTGGGCTGCTACGGGCAGAAGTTGATTCAAACGCCCCATCTGGACCGCATGGCTGCCGAGGGCATGCGATTTACAGATTTTTATGCGGGCAACACGGTCTGCGCTCCCTCTCGCAGCGTTCTGATGACCGGACAGCACATGGGCCACACTCATGTGCGTGGCAATGCGGGTGGCCCGGACATGTCAAAGCAAACACTGCGGGACGAAGATGTGACGGTGGCCGAAGTGCTGAAGTCGGCCGGTTATCAGACGGCTCTGACGGGCAAATGGGGACTGGGCGACAAAACGCAGGGCGGCGAAGCAGGACTGCCACTGCGACAGGGCTTCGATTACGCCTATGGTTATCTGAATCAGGTTCACGCCCACAACTACTATCCCGAATTCCTCTGGCGTAACAATGATCGTCATCAACTGCGGAACATCGTGCAGCGCATGGATCGTAGTTATGGAGGATTCACGGGCGGATGGGCAACGAAGAAGGTGGATTACAGCCACGACCTGGTGGTGCAGGAAGCTCTGGCCTTTATCCGCCGCGCCGCGGCTGCCGATGACAAGCCCTTCTTTTTGTATCTGGCGACCACCATTCCCCACGCCAACAACGAAGCCACCAAAGCCACGGGGGACGGCCAGGAGGTTCCGGACTACGGCCAATACGCAGACCTGGACTGGAGCAACCAGGACAAAGGGCAGGCCGCCATGATTTCACGCATGGACAAAGACATTGGTCAGCTGATGGACGTGCTGGAGGAACTGGGCATCGCTGACGACACGGTCATGATGTTTTCCAGCGACAATGGCCCACACAATGAAGGTGGCCACAATCCGGAACGCTTTCAGCCGGCCGGCCCCCTGCAGGGCATGAAACGCGATCTGTACGAAGGCGGTGTGCGAGTCCCCATGATTGTCCGCTGGCCGGGAACCACGCCGGCTGGCACAGTGACTGACCACATCGGCTATTTTGGAGACCTGATGGCCACAGCCGCCGAATTGTCCGGGGCAGAACCACCGGACAACATCGACTCCATCAGTTTCGTCCCCACCATCAAAGGGCAGGAAGAACGCCAGCAGTCACACGACTATCTGTACTGGGAGTTTTACGAGCAGGGTGGCAAACAGGCGGTTCGCACGGGCGAGTGGAAGGCGATTCGCATGCCGTGGAAAACGGGCAAGACGCGGCTGTTCAATCTGGCGAACGATCTGGCCGAAGCCACAGACGTGGCTGACAGCCACCCGGAAATCGTCACCCGCATGGAGGCCATCATGGACGAGGCACACACGCCTCATCCCAACTGGCAGCCCCGCGGACGAGCTCGAAAAAAATAGGCACGTCTATTTGTTCATCTCAATGACGGTTTCCACAAAGTCGACCATGGCGTCACTGAGCAGCCGACCTTTGCGCCACATGAAAACGATTTTGCGCTGACCCAGCTGACGGCTGAGTGACCGGGAAACCAGCTTGCGTGACAGTTGTCCCTGTGGGCGTCCGGCCAGAATCCCAACGCCCATTCCTGCCGAAACGCAGGCCAGTGTAAAAGCGCTGTTGTCCGTTTCCGCCACGATATTGGCAGTCAGGCCATCGCGGTGGAAGGCGCGATCCAGAGCATCACGACCGTGAGTGCCTTCTGCCGTCACCACCAGTTCGTGCCGCGAAAGTTCCCGCAGACCACCGCCCGCTTTAGTCCATGGGTGAGAGCGTTTTGCGACCGCCATGAATTCCACCGTGTACGCCGGCTCGTAGTGGATACTGTCGGACTGCTGCTGAAATCCGGGTTCCAGCGTCATGCCGATATCTGCTTCGTCTGCAAGCAGCAGTTCTTCAGCACGCAGGCCGTTTCCCTGGCGAATCACCAGGCGATTGTTGTGGTGGCGGTGAAATTCGGCCAGCGGTTCTGTCATGTCCTCCAGCAGCATGCGGGCTCCCGTGACCAGTCGGATCGTTTGTTCATTGGCGTCAGAGCCCACCACGTCAAAGGTGGAATCCAGCTGCACCAACACCGACTCCACCTGCCGACTGAGGCGTTGAGCGGCTTCTGTGGGCTGGACCTGACGCCCCTGACGCACAAACAAAGACACACCATAAGCTTTCTCTAAAGCCTGAATGTGCTGCCAGACCGATGGCACTGACAAACGGGACTGCCGCGCGGCGGCCGAATAGCCACCGGCCTGCATGACCATCTGGAAGGTCCGCAGCTGGGCCAGGTTCAGCGTTTCGGTGCGATCGTGATTCATTAGCCCACGCTAAAAGACATTTAATAACTGTTTAATTGTACTGAACGGCGTGCAGCTTACACTTGTGCCCGGTCAAACGCGAGAACAAGAGACCAGGACAGTGCATGTCAAAGACAGCGAATGAAAATCCCTATGACAGCTCGGGCAGTGGAGCAGCCGATGAAGTGGCCTTCGCCGGGGCGACGCGACAGCGATACTGGCTCGTCTTTCTGCTGTTTCTCCACACCGTCAACACGTACATGGATCGGGTCTGCATCTCTGCCGCCAAAGGCGACATGCAAAAAGATATTTCCGGCCTGACCGATCAGAACATGGGGTATGTGTTTGGCATCTTCGCCATCGGCTACGCACTGTTTCAAATTCCCGCCGGCTGGTTCAGCGACAAGGCGGGGCCCCGCAAGGCACTCACTATCGTGGTGATTGTCTGGTCTGTCTTCACGGCACTCAGTGGGGCCGTCTACACAGCAGCGAGTCTGCTGCTGGTGAGATTCCTGTTTGGCGTCGGAGAGGCGGGCGCTTATCCGGGTGCCACGCGAGCTTTGTACACATGGCTGCCGGCAAAAGAGCGCGGACTGGGACAGGGCATGTTTCACTCGGGGGCCAGAATTGGCGCAGCGGTTTCCCTGCTGCTCATGCCGGCGCTGATCGATCTGATCGGCTGGCGCATGACGTTTGTGGCCAATGCCCTGGTCGGTCTGGTGTGGGGGGCTGTCTGGTGGTTCTGGTACCGCAACAATCCCTCTGAGCACGCTGGCGTCAACGCCGCGGAAGTGGCTCAGATTCAGCATGGACTCAAAGAAGAAGCCGCGCGGGAATGCACGGTGCCTTATGTGCAGGTGGTCACATCGTCCAACGTGCTCCTGGCCATGTTTCAGTATGCGGCCAGCAACATCACGTTTTTCATCAGCATTACCTGGCTGCAGCCCTATCTGAAGTCGACCTGGGGCGATGAATACGCCTGGCTGGCTTCGCTGCCATTACTCTGCGGCGCAGTCGCTTTGTGGGTTTCCGGCTATGCGGTCACATGGCTGCATCGTCAGGGCCATCACGTGATGTCCCGCCGACTGCCGGCAATGACGGGCTACTCTCTTGGTGCTGTGGGTCTGCTGCTGTGCACCCAGACGGCCGGTGCGGAATCGGTCTGGGTCTTCATCGCCTGTTTTTCTCTGGCCACTTTCGGCGTGGAGATGACGCTCAGTCCCAGTTGGGCCTTCTGCATGGATATCGGTGGCTCTCGGTCGGGAGCCGTCTCGGCCGCCATGAATATGGTCGGCAACATGGGGGCAGCTGTCAGTGCCGTCGCATTTCCGTTCTTCGTCTCAAGCGTGACAATTCCGTTCGTCGCCGAGCAGACAGGCACGGCCAATTCGTTTTTTGTGTTTGCCGCCATAATGAACATTCTGGCGGTGATCGCCTGGGCATTCATGAACCCGCTGCGAGAGCTGAAGGAAGTCTCCAGATCAGCCCTGCAGCGACGCTTTGTGCTGTTCGCATTAATGATCGTCACTGTCCTGTCAGCGCTGGTCTACACCAAGTTTTTCCTGGGCTCCGGCACACAAGAGCCGGCCGAAGCATCTCAGGAAGAGACCGAGACAGCCGCCGCAACCGTGCCTGCCGTTTGGAACCATCCCACCCTCGTGTGGCTGCCGAACGGTGAACGACCGGCATCTGCTGACCCGGAGGTGCGGTCATGAAACCACTCCGCGGCGCCGTTATTGGCGCAGGGTATTTCAGTCAGTTTCATTTCGACGCGTGGCAGAGAATCGAAGGCTGCGAGATTGTTGCAGTCTGCGATACGTCGCCCGAGGCGGCCGCCACGGCGGCAAAGACCTGGAACATTTCCGGGCAGTACTCAGATATTGATCAACTGCTGCAGCAGGAACGTCTGGATTTTGTTGACATCGTCACTCGTCCGGACACACACCTGCGGCTGGTACAGGCGGTCGCCGCCAGAGGCCTGCCGATCATCTGCCAGAAAGCTCTGGCTCCCACGATCGGCGAGGCGCAGCAGATCGTGGCCATCGCCCGTCGTAGTGGCGTGCCGTTCATGGTCCACGAGAATTTTCGCTTTCAACCATGGTATCGTGAGATTCGCCGACAGATCGAAGCACACGCTATCGGCGAAAAACTGCACAGCATCAGCTTTCGGTGCCGTACCGGCGACGGCTGGCAGCCGGACGCGTATCTGGCCAGACAGCCTTATTTCCGGGACATGCCTCGGCTGTTGATCTTTGAAACGGGCGTGCATTTTGTGGACACGTACCGCTACCTGGTTGGAGAGATCGACGGCGTTTACGCCTCACTCAAGCGGCTCAACGGCGACATCGCCGGCGAAGACGCGGGCGTGGTGATGTTCGAATTTCAGTCCGGCGCGACCGGAATCTGGGACGCCAATCGCTATAACGAGCCCGCCTCTGCTGACGCCCGCTTCACGTTCGGAGAAGCGATTGTGGAAGGCAGTGGCGGCACCATCCGGCTTTACGGAAACGGTCGGCTGACGCTTCAGCCCCTCGATCAGCCGGAAAGAGACCTCGATTACAACTATTCACGACACGGGTTTGCGGGCGACTGTGTCTTTGCCACGCAGCAGCATTTTGTCGATCAGCTGCGCGCCGGCGAGGATTTTGAGACCAGCGGCGAACAGTATCTGAAATCGCTGCAGGTGGTCGAAGCCATCTACGAATCGGCCACAGACCGCACACCAGTCCGCGGTCTGCAGGGAGAGGCATCATGAAGGTCATCGACCTGAGCCTGCCTGTAAGCAGCGACATGCCCGGCGTGGAGATTTCAGTGGCCAGGGAACTGGAGCGGGACGGCTGGAACGCCACGACGCTGAATCTTTACTCCCACTGTGGCACGCACATGGACGCGCCAAAGCACTTTCTGCCGGACGGGGCATCACTGGATTTTCTGGACCTGTCCGTATGCCTCGGTCCGGCAACTTTAATCAATCTTGCTCCGGCTGATCCGGCTCAGCTGATCACCGTGAAGGACCTCGGTGATCAGGCTGAGTCGGTCTTACCAGGCAGTCGACTGCTGTTTCGCACCGACTGGCACAAGCGTTACGGAACCGCCGACTATCGGGATGCCCTGCCGCGGATCTCGCTGTCGCTGGCAGAATGGCTGGTGGAAAAACGCGTCGCGCTGATTGGCGTAGAGCCACCTTCAGTTGCCGACGTCAACAACATGCAGGAACTAACCGAAGTCCACCAGACACTGTTTCGCGGCGATGTGCGAATTGTTGAGGGACTGGCCCATTTGGATCAGATCACCGCACCAAACTTCGATTTCATCGCTCTGCCATTACTGATCAGAAACGGCGACGGCTGTCCCGTTCGAGCGATCGCCGTTGAGCACGACACTCCCGCTTCCTGAATCCCCCGACAGCACCTTGAACAGTCCTCCCACAACCCGACGCCTGGCTCTTGGCTGCATCGCCGACGATGTGACGGGCGCGACAGATCTGGCCACCGCCCTGGCCCAGGGAGGCCTGCGCGTGCTGCAGGTCTTCGGGACAGACGGCATCGATACGATCCCTGCCGAACGGGACGTGGACGCCGTGGTGGTGGCATTGAAGACGCGTTCCGTGCCCGTCGGAGAAGCCGTCAGCAGAAGTCTGCGGGCGTTTACGCAACTGTCGGAACTTGGTGCGGAGCGGTTTTACTTCAAGTACTGTTCGACATTTGACTCCACGAGTGACGGAAATATTGGTCCCGTCACTGAGGCACTGATGGACGCATTGGGCGTGCAGCAGACTCTTTACTGTCCCGCATTTCCGGAAGCAGGACGGACCGTGTTCAATGGGCATTTATTTGTCGACCGACAACTGCTGCACGAATCGCCACTAAAAGACCACCCGCTGAATCCCATGACGGACGCGAGCCTGATTCGGCATCTGCAGCAGCAGGTGTCGGGAGCCGTGGGACTGCTGCCACATGAGACGATCGACAGCGGCCCCGATGCTATTCGCTCTGTACTGCAGCAGTTGAGCGAAAAAGGAGTGCAGCATGTCATTGTGGACACGTGCCATGATCAGCATTTGGCGACGATCAGCCGTGTGGCCGGAGCAATGAAACTGGTCACGGGCGGTTCCGGACTGGCCGCATTTTTGCCGGAGAATTACCAGTCACAGGGACTCACCTCGACCAGGCCAAAGGCCGCGAAGCTGCCGCAGGTTTCCGGAAGGGCGGCTGTGATTGCAGGCAGTTGCTCAGCCGCCACTGTCGCGCAAGTGGCCGACTGGAAGGACAAAGGCCTGTCCTGGGATGTGGATGTCCAGGCGGTGATGAAGGACGCTGGGGAACAGCTGCAGCAACTAACGGCGTGGCTGGCAAACACAGATGGCCGACCGGTGTTGATCTGTTCGTCGGCCACACCGGAACGAGTGGCGCAACTGCAAAGTGAGTTTGGCGCGACGACAGTCGCCCATGCTCTGGAAGATTTCCTGTCACGTGCCGCCGTTCTGCTGGCCAGCGAGTATGGTGTGCGGCGATTTGTTGTGGCCGGAGGAGAAACATCGGGAGCGGTGACGGCCGCGCTGGGCGTCACGGCGGTCCGCATCGGTCCCAACATCTGCCCGGGGGTGCCGTGGACCGAATCGCTGCAGGAACGCCCGCTGGCATTGGCCCTGAAGTCGGGAAACTTTGGTGATCTCCAGTTTTTCACCCAGGCCCTGGAGATGCTGCCATGACAGAAAGAGACCTCAGAGAGAGAATCGCAGAGCAGGGCGCATCATTGTTTGACCGGGGGCTGACGGCCGGGAGTTCGGGCAATATCAGCGTCAGGCTGCCCGATGGCATGCTGGTCACCCCAACCAATTCCTGCCTGGGTCGTCTGGATCCGGACCGCATTTCCCGTCTCGACTCGGTCGGCAATCTGCTGTCGGGCGACAAGCCCTCCAAAGAAGCGTTTCTGCATCAGTCCATGTATCGTGCCCGACCGCAGGAAGAAGCCATCGTGCATCTGCACTCAACGCACTCCGTGGCGGTCTCCTGCCTGGACGGCATCGATGAAGACGATGTGCTGCCTCCCATCACAGCTTACTACGTGATGCGCGTCGGCACGTTGCCACTGGTTCCCTACTTCCCTCCCGGAGACGACAGTCTGGCGGAAGCCGTGGAGAAAGCGGCCGGGCTGTCCCGAGCCGTGCTGTTGTCCAATCACGGACCGGTCGTATCCGGCAAAAGCCTCGATGCGGCTGTCAACTCGACAGAAGAACTGGAAGAAACCGCACGGCTGTTCCTGCTGCTGCGTCATGAGCAAACTCGATTCCTGACCGAACAGCAGGTCAGTGAACTGCAGGCTCGTTTTCCCAACTAACCCTCCTTTACGATCTGATCGCGACATCCTGAAATGAACTCTTATCGAATTGCTCTGCTGCCCGGCGACGGGATTGGCCCCGAATGCATGGACGCCACCCGCGTTGTGCTGGATCGGCTGATCGCAGAATCCACCGACCTGCATCTTTCCTTCACCTCACACGATGCGGGTGCTGATTATTATCGCCGCACCGGAGAGACCATTACCCGCGATGCTTTGGACGACTGCGTCGCGGCCAACGCCGTATTGCTGTCGGCCATCGGGCTGCCTGATGTCCGACAGCCGGACGGGACCGAAGTCCAGCCGACGATGATGGTGGGCCTGCGGCGCGCCCTGAATGTGCACTCCGCCGTTCGCCCGGTGAAGCTCTACCCGGGCGCACCATGTGCCTTGAAAGACACGGGCCCCGGTATTGACTTTGTCGTCATTCGAGAAAATCTGGAGGGTCTGTTTGCGTCCTTCGGGGGCGGCGCCAAAGTGGGCAATGAAGTGGCCACAGACACGCTCGTCGTCACCCGCAAAGGCACCTCTCAGGTCGCGGATTTCGCCTTTCGTCTGGCACAGCGACGCAACGGTCGCCCGTCCGACGGAAAAAAAATGGTAACCTGCGTGGACAAGGCCAACGTCTTTCGCAGCCTGGCGTTTTTTCGCGAAGTGTTCTTTGACGTGGCGGCCTCCTATCCGGACATCGACAGCAGCGCTGTTTATGTGGATGCGATGAGTCTGTACATGGTCCAGAACCCGTGGGACTTTGACGTGCTGGTCATGGAAAATCAGTTCGGTGACATTTTGTCCGATCTGGGTGCTGGCATCGTGGGTGGCCTGGGACTGGGGCCATCTGGTGAAATCGGTGAAGACCATGCTCTGTTCCAGCCATCTCACGGGACGGCTCCGCAGCTGGCCGGCAAAAACGTGGCCAACCCTCTGGCCACCATTCTGTCCGCGGCCATGATGCTGGACTGGCTGGGTGATCGTCACAATGATAACGCCTGTCTGGAGGCAGCCGTCGCCGTCGAATCCGCGGTGGCTCAGATCCTCGCCGAAGGGGATGTCCTGACTCCCGATCTGGGCGGTTCAGCATCCACGACAGACGTCGCTCAGACTGTTGCCGATCGACTGGCAGTCGCGTCCGCACGCTAAAACACTCCTTCCTCCACTCACACACTCATCCCCCCTGACACGAGGCTTCTTCATGCGACAGGCACTGCCTTTCCTTCTCCTGCTCTTTGTAACGTCCTTCCCGCAGGCAATCGGCCAACAGCCGATCGTGGGCTCCGACACGGTCTTTGCCGAAAAAAACGGCCTGATCGCCGTGGAAGCCGAGCACTTCTTTGACCAGTCAAAATCCGACGTCCGCGCGTTCTACCTGACACACAAAGATCAAACACCAGACGTCACGCCGGACGGCGACCCAGCGCATGTGGGCGGTGCCAGCGGCGGCGCTTATCTGGAAATCCTCCCGGACACCCGCCGCACGCACGATGACAAGCTGATCCGCGGTGTCAACTTTATGCCCGAGCCTGGCAAAATGGCGGTTGTCAGCTACAAGGTCAACATTCAGACTCCCGGCAAATATTACGTCTGGGTACGAGCCCACTCGACCGGCTCAGAAGACAACGGACTGCACGTGGGCATCGACGGCACATGGCCGGAAAGTGGCCAGCGGCTGCAGTGGTGTCAGGGCAAGAAGACGTGGCGGTGGGACAGTCGGCAGCGGACGGAGAAAGTGCACTGCGGCGAGCCGCACAAGATCTTTCTGCAGATCGATCAGCCGGGTGAGCACACGATTCACTTCTCTATGCGTGAAGACGGATTCGAATTTGACAAGTGGCTGATGACCACCAACCGCGACTTTGCCCCACCAGAAGGTCACGGCCCGGCCCCCATTGCCTCATCGGGCTCTTTGCCAAAGTCGTTTCCCCTGGTCAAGGCGCCCGCCCCGGCTCCGGCAGAGCCGCTGAATCCACAGCCAGACGCCATTTCTCAGGCGGCCACGGCCACCATGCCGGCCGCACTGTTTGCCAAAAGCAAAACCACGGGCTTCTATCTCGACAAAGGCAAATGGCTGGCCGTCAATCCGGATCAAAACAAACAGGGATCGGCCAGCCGGACGTTTCCTTATCCCACCGGTGTTTACAACGTCACGCTGATGGCCGTCGGCGAGAATGATGGACAGTCGACCTACACCGTGCAGATCGATGAGGAAACGCTTGGAAATTTCCGATGTCCTCTCAGCAAAGAAATGTTTGAGGTCGGCAGCAGGTACCACAAAACGTTTGCCGGGGTGCAGATCACAGAGGGCGCCATCGTTGGTGTGACGGCAGCGATCGGCAGCAGTGACGGACAGGAATACAGCCGAGCCCGCTGGGCGGGTGTGGCCTTCGAGCCGGCCAATGCAGCCACGCGAAAAGCGCTGGCCCCGGTCCTGAAGAAAATGGCGGCCACGACGACGAAAGAGCCGCAGCGTGACCGAAGCACCAGCCCCACCACACCGTCTGCCAAAGAGCCACTGCAGACACCTCGCTCAGCCCACGGTGACGGCACGATCACAGTCAGTGGAGAATCGAAACGCTGGCACAAAATGACGTTGAGCATGGCCGGTCCATGGGCACACGAAAAAGACAACCAGCCGAATCCGTTCACCGACTATCGTATGACAGTCACGTTCCGCCATGCCGATGGAACCACGCTGGCGATTCCTGGATACTTTGCGGCCGATGGCGATGCGGGTAACTCATCTGCCGAATCCGGCAACGTGTGGAAGGCACACTTTGCCCCCGCCCTGACCGGAAAATGGGACTACACCGTGTCGTTTCGCCAGGGCCCCAAAGTCGCCGTGAATCTCGACATGGCGGGCAAAGCGGTGGCCCCGTTCGACGGCAAGACGGGCACGCTGATGGTCGCCTCCAGCGATAAATCGGGGCGTGACCTGCGGGCCCACGGGCGACTGCAGTACACGGGCAAACGCTATCTGCAGTTCGCCGGTACGGGGCAGTACTTTCTGAAAGTTGGTGCCGACGCTCCAGAGACACTGCTGGCCTACGCGGACTTTGACAACACGATTGCTGGTAACCCCAAAAAAGCGCCCATCAAAACCTGGGCGCCGCACCTGCAGGACTGGAATGACGGTGATCCCACATGGGGTGATGGCCGCGGCAAAGCGCTCATCGGTGCCGTGAACTACCTGTCAGGAAAAGGCTGCAACGCATTTTCGTTCCTGACATACAACGCCGGCGGAGATGGTGACAATGTCTGGCCGTTTATTCAGCGGGAAGACAAACTGCACTATGACTGCAGCAAGCTTGATCAGTGGGGGCTTGTCTTTGACCACGGCACGGCCAAAGGCATGTATCTGCACTTTAAGATGCAGGAAACTGAAAACGATGATCACAACAAAGGCAAGGGCGGCAACTTCGTCCCTGAGTGTCTTGATGGCGGCAACCTGGGCGTGCAGCGAAAGCTCTATTGCCGTGAACTGATTGCTCGTTTTGGTCACAACCTCGCGCTGAACTGGAATCTGGGAGAGGAAAACACGCAGACCAACCAACAGCAACAGGCCATGATCAATTACATCGCGGCAGTGGATGCGTACGATAACCACATCGTCATTCACACTTACCCCGGCGAGCAGGACAAGGTCTACCGCCCGCTGCTGGGAGAAAATTCGAAACTGACGGGCGTCTCGCTGCAAAACAGCAGTCTGCGCACCACTCACGAACAGACAGTCAAGTGGGTCCAGGCTTCAGAGGCCGCCGGTCGACCATGGGTGGTGGCCTTTGATGAGTCCGGCTCCGCGAAACACGCTCAGTGTCCTGACCTGGGCTACAACGGATTCGACGGTCGCGATCGCTCCGGCAAGATGGCCCACACCCAGCATGAAGTCCGCCAGCAGACTCTGTGGGGTACGCTGATGGGTGGCGGTGCCGGCAACGAGTACTACTTCGGTTATCAGTTTGATCAAAACGACATCGTGTGTGAAGACTGGCGAAGTCGCGATCAAAGCTGGGACTATTGCCGCATTGCCATCTCATTCTTTCATGATCACAAGGTGCCATTCTGGGAGATGAGCAACGCAGATCAACTGGTCGGCAATCAGGCGCATGCCGCCGGACGTTTCTGCCTGGCCAAAGCGAACGACACATACGTTGTTTACCTGCCAGAAGGGGGCAACGCAGAACTGGATCTGTCGGACGCCAAAGGAGCATTTGAAGTCCTGTGGTTCAACCCGCGTTCCGGGGGCGATCTGGTCACTGGCAGGGTTGGCACCGTGCAGGGCAGTGGGCGTGTCAAACTGGGTATGCCTCCAGCAGATGCCGGCGATGACTGGGTGGTGCTCATTCGACGCTCAACAGTCACGGCGTCCGTGGGACAGTGGGAAACCATTGAGACCATTGGGAAGCCGACAGCACGCCATGAAGCAGCCCTGGTTGCTTCAAAAAAAAACTCTACCTGATAGGTGGTCGCCGGATAAATCCGGTGGACGAGTATAACCCGGCCACCAATCGCTGGACTGAAAAATCCTTCACTCCACTGGAGCTGCACCATTTCCAGGCAGTTCCGGTAGGTGAAGAGATCTATCTGATTGGTGCGATGACGGGGCCGTATCCGCGGGAAACACCGCTGGAGCAGGTTGTGATTTACCATCCGGAGCGGGACACGTTTCGGATGGGCCACACCATCCCCGTCGATCGGCGACGGGGCGCCGCGGGCGCCGCTTTCCATGAGGGACAGATCTATCTCGCCGGAGGAATCACCAACGGTCATGTGGGTGGCTTCGTTCCCTGGCTGGATCGCTACGATCCCCAAACCGGCGACTGGGAACGCCTCGCCGATGCGCCGCACTCGCGGGATCATTTTCAGGCGGTGATCTTTGGCGATCGCCTGTACGCTGCCGCCGGCCGGACGACCTCCCAGGCGACCAGACAGGTGTTTGAACTCACCGAACCGATTGTCGACGTGTACGACCTGAACGCTGGACGATGGTGCAGTCTGGTCGCACCTCTTCCAACGCCCCGAGCCGGAAACATGGCGTTTTCGTGGCAACAGCAGCTAATCATTGGTGGTGGTGAAGCTGCGCAGAAAACAGCATTCCACGAAGTCGAAGCCTTCAGTCCCGGCACCAACAGCTGGACGGCGTGGCCATCTTTGCAGACTGGCCGCCATGGCAGCGGCTTCGCTGTCATTGGTGATTACGTCTACACGGCATCTGGCTGCGGCAACCGCGGTGGCTCGCCGGAGCTCACCACACTGGAACGTCTGAAACTGCCGCGATGAGCGTGCGGCAGCCGGCGTCTGATCAGCGAATCTCTTCAATCCGCTGCTGCAGGGAAATACGTGGCGGCGCCGCTTCGCCCATCGGGGCCTTCCTTTTCGAGGTTCTGGAAGAGTTCGCCGGGGCTCGAACAGGATTCGAGGGAGGTCGCCGCGTCGCCTGATTCAATTCCGCGATCGAAGGAAAAGCGGCAAACGGATCATCTGTCACCACACGCCTTCGCTGGGCGGAACGACCGGGCGGAATGGACAAAGAGAAAGAGGGAGCCCTGCCTGACGTCCTGTCGGCTGGTTCCTGCAGCAATGGCGGCGACGTGGACATCGCCCCCGTCTCCCGATCAGGTCGCCGCTCATGGGGCGTATCAGGCGACGCATGACCTGACGAATCGCCGTCCTCAGGCACAATCAAAGGCAACGCATTCTCAGAGCTGCTGGCCTCCTCTGGCGCCCGCTCAGTCTGGGAAGAATCCTTGCCATCCGGACCGGGCTGCGTGACTTCCTCAAACATTGGCAGCAATTCCAGATCAGAATCCTCTTCGCCCTCGTCAAACAGCATCAGATCGTCATCCAGTGGAATGGCCTCATGCTGAATCTTCGGCGTTTCCACGCGTTCGATGCCCGTGTCCTGGCGGGCGCGATCCGGATTCAGATAGTCACGAATGAAGATCGATGTCCCTTCGTCATCACCGTCTTCCGGCTCGGCTTCCGGGTCCATCGAATCGAACTGCACGTTGGAGAATTCCATGATGGTTCCCCGCGCAAACTCCCAGCGAATCAGTGCCTGGTTATAGCGAGCGATCGCCGCACGTTCTTCAGAGGCTGAGATGGAAGCCCCGGAGATGCCTCGCAGATAGACCTCCAGACTGATCTCGCCGACGTCATACATCGCCCGGCGGGCCTCAAGAATGGTCTCGGCCGCTTCCTGGCGATCCTTTTGCAGCTGCAGCACGTGCCACGCATTGGTCACCGCCTGATATGCTTCGTGCAAATCAGACAGGATGGAATTCTCCACCGCCTTCATGGACTGCAGCTCCCGGGCCAGTCCCAGCTCAGCCTGCCGCAGGATCGCTTTCGAGCGCCGCTGACCAAACTGATGCTGCACACTAAAGCCCGCCCACCAGCCGCCAAACTCCCGGTTCTGCAGCACTTCCAGCGAGTCACTGAAATTGCCCCCCGCACCGCTGATAGAGTACCCCGCATACGCGTTGACGTTGGGACGGCGACCATCACTCGCACGCTGCAGCTGCAGTCGAGCCATATTCACAAACGCTTTTTGCACGCGGAGTTCCGGTCGAACCTGGAAGGCCGTGCGGTAACCATCTTCCCAGTCGAAGTAGGGTTCTTCGGTCTGAGGAATCGTCGTCGGTACAATTCGAGTTCCGTCTTCCTGGGCCATCGCCATAATCAGTCGCAGGGACCTCTCGGCGTCGGCCACCTCTTTGCGAATCAGCGCCCGATTGGCACGAAACCGTTCATACTGCTCGCGTGACTCCGCGATCTGCGTCTTGGAACTCTCCCCCAGTTCCAGCTTCCGTTTTTCCTTTTCCCATGTTTCCCGCGCTTCGGCCAGACCCTTTTCCTGAGACGTGAGCTCCGCGATGGCACCATACAACTGCCAGTAAGCCGTGGCTGTGTCCACAATGGTCTTATTGATCAGTACGCGTGACTGCAAAGTCGTGCTGTGACTGACCTGTCGGGCGATGCGAATACCAACCGCGTTGATGTTGCGTCCCGCCCCCTGAAACAGCGGGTGACTCCCATGCACGCTGAGTGTCGTGCGGACGGCCGGGTTTTCTGTCAAAAACAGGCCATCCGGCTCGACGAAGCTGTACGTAGTTCCAAAGTTTGTCCGAAACTCGCCGCCGGTCCGTGTCTTCTTCGAGAAGATGATCTGATCCGATGCGCCGGAAGGCGGACCAAACACGTCTGTGGAACTTGCCGTCACGCCCGGTCCCGGGCCGTCGACGGTGTTGAGAATCTGGCTCTCCGTCTCCGTCCAGCCGGCACCAAGATCCAGCTGCGGGTCAAATACGGAATCTTCCACATCAATGCCCTGCGCCGTCTCATGCCCCTGCAGGTTGTTGACTTTGATGCTGGGGTTGTTGTGCAGAGCGATCGCAATCGCTTCTGTGATCGTCAGGTATTGCTTGCCGTAATCCGGTCGCTGTTCACTCAGGTCAGCCGGGGCTTCCGGCACGAGATGGGACGCCGGCCGGTAGTTGGGCAGCGGCGGTTCGGTGATGACCGTGTACTCCAGCTCATGTGGCGTGTCGCAGTCGAGTCGATGCGTGCCGAAACGACAGCCGGACAGCAGCAATAACAGGATCGTCAGCAGGCCAGGGCAGGCGATACCACGCTCCCACATCTGGCCACCCAGGCGCGCAGCGCAGCACAGCGTCGTCCCTGACGCAGGACGAGCCTGCTGACGCGCAGTCGCGCGTTGTGCGGCATCCTGTTGTGCGGCATCCTGTTGTGCGGCATCCTGTTGTGCGGCATCCATGCCGGATCCGATCCCCCTCCACAGCCGCGGGTTTTCACCACCTCCACTGCCAATTGCCGTGGGTCCCCGCGAAAGCCTTCTGTGTCCCTGCTTAACTTGTCGACGAAGTTGTGACTTTGCCTGCATTAATGAGGAATGATTCGCCGGCTCTGTTGCAAAGAGGATTTCCCGTCCGTGCGGAGTAACACGCATACGTGCATAAATCTACGCACGAGTTTTCCGTCCGGCTTAAGGCACTTCGGGAGGGAACGCTGCGTGACCTAGAGTTGTTGACATTTTGCAACATGCCTCCATTCGCAGTTTCCGGTGTTTTACCTCTTTAGCGCCATCATCGTGGGATACATGTTTCTCCGGGCTTCCAGCCATGGGGGAGGCAGTGCGCTGCGCCGAGGCTGGATTATCGTGGTGCTCATCGCCCCAACGTGGATGGTGTATCAACTGCGGTCGATCCGCGTGGACTATCGTGTGCTCGCGTCCGCTGTGGGCATTGCGATTCTGTTGATGTTTCCCCCAAAGCGAAAACTCGTGCTGAAGCCCATGCTCAGCGACGTGCTGATCTCGCTGATGTTTCTGGGAATCTGTATTTCGCAAACACTGTGGGGATCCATGGCGCCGCTAACGCCATTCGACATCGGCGCTCAATGGCTTTCTTCGTACATCCTGGGCCGCGTGTTCCTGCAGAGTGAAGAGGATCTGGATGATTTGATCCCGGTCATTGTGTGGATGTTCGTCATTGTCTGCTGCCTGGACGTGACGGAAGCTGTACTGCAAAAAAACATCGTTAATGAAATCCTTGGCAAACGCTTCGGCCTGCTGGAAACAGGAGAAGGCTACCGCTGGGGCATGAAGCGTTCGCAGGGAAATGTTGGACATCCCATTTTCAACGGCTTTCAGCTGGTCATGCTGTTCCCCTGGGCAGCCGAAGCATCTCGTCGCGCCAAAGAACTGAAGATGGGATTCTTCTATCGAAGGGTCACCTGGTTTGCCGGGACGGCCGCCTTCTTTTCTATCTCCCGAGGCCCGCAGCTGGCGTTGATTATCTCCAACGCGGTCATCGTCTTTTTCCGTCGCCCCAGACTGCGACTTCCGATGGCCGTGATGGGCATTGTCGGCGTGACGCTGATTGTGTTTGGCAAAGACGCCGTCATGCACGGGCTTGGAAAGCTGGCTGGAGAGAAAGAAGAAGACGTTCGCATCATCTATATCGAAGGCGAAGCGACCGAATACACGGGCACCAAACATCGCGTCCTGCTCCTGCAGGTCTACAAAGACGCCATCGCCAACTCCGGATACTTCGGGTGGGGCGGCTCTATGCGGGCAGTGGAACTGGAAGAGAGTGTCGCGCAGCGATTCGGCTCCATCGACAGCCACTACCTGATGTTCTACCTGCAGTATGGCTACGTGGGCGTCACGCTGTTTGTGATGCTGATGCTGACGGTCCTGTACTACTCCATCGCGGCGGCCTGGGATGCGCAATCCCGCTGGTGCACTCTGTGTGGGGGTATGGCTGGCGCGTTTTTGGCGGTGGCACTGCTTATGACGTCGGTCTGGTTTGCTCCCGACTACGGCGCAGTGTGGCTCTTTAACGCAGGTTTGATCGCAAACATTCGATCAGTACGAAGAGTGCGCCCGGAATCCACGGCCGAGATTCCACTGCACGAGGAAAAAACGGTCCTTCCGCCCCGATCGCGACGGCTCATACCGGTCACTCAGGTGTGAGCTTTTCGAGGATCCGGACGCGAGGCAACGCAACACCCGTAATTATGTCAGACAGCAACGAACAATCCGCCGCATCAGAAAAACCACAGCCGCCTGCGCTGGTGGGAAAACTGATTCGTAAAGTTCCGCTGAACCTGCTGCGCTTCTGGTGGGCCTTCGGCATCATTCCGTGCGTGGGGCTGGGTGTGGCCGCGCTGCTGTCCACCAAAATGGCGTCCACCACGTATTCATTTGATGCCACCATTCTGTACTCCGGCATCCCGGTCGAGTCAGCTGCTGAAAAGCTCTACATCCCACCGGACCTGAAAACGATGACGCAGTTCATCAAATCACCGCTGGTGATGCAGGCCGTTTGTGAAGAACTGGATCTGCCGGTCCCCCCCAATGCGCTGGCATCGATGGTGACCGTTATTGAACCGAAGAGCATGCAGCGAATCGGGCTGAAACTCAGCTGGAGTGATCAGGAAGAAGGTAAAGAGATTCTCGACCGCGTGATCGAGATCTACTCACGCAGCATCTCCGACACGCGTCAGGAAGTGGTCAACCGCTATATCGTCGACCTGCAGCGACGCCTCGCGGCCAACGATGCGCGACTGCAGCTGGCACAAACCAAACTGCGGAAGTTTCTGGAAAAAGAAAACGTTCGTGACGCCGAGGTCGAACTCACACAGCTCATCGATGACATCAGCTCGCTGGAATTCAAACGCAACAACACGATTCGCGACATTGAAGGTTACCGCGTGCAGCGCGACAGCGTGAAGGATCAGCTGCGGCGGCAGAAGGAAGAAGAATCGCTGCAGGCAGAACAGGACAAAGAGGCAGAAGCCGCAGAGGAGTCGCTGGCTGACAATCGCCGACGCCAGGATCACCTGAACGAACTGATTGAGGAGGAGCGACGGCTGAATGAAATTCGCGGCACCCTCTATGCGCGACAAAAGGAATTTAATCGAAAGCTGAAACTCTACGAACAGGGCTACATCTCTCAGGCCGAGTTCGAAGAGATTGACGCGCAGGTCAAGGCCCTCAAAGCCAAGATTATGGAAGGGGACAAGATTAAGGCCTGGCAGAAGGAGCTGCAGACCCTCGACGAGCTGGTGGTGCCCAAAGACAAAAAGAAAAACAAAGGGTCTCCCATCATCAATCAGACCCTGTACAAAATCGTCGAGCTGGAACTGGAAATCCTCAACGGCGAAACCGAAATCCAGAGCCTGAAGGTCGAGCTTGCCGGCAAACGCCGCAAGATCACTCGACTGCAGTCACTGGAAAAGGAAACCATTCCCCTCATGAAGGAGGTGGACGCGGCGTCTGAAGAACGCGACGGCATCAACGCACAGCTGTCGGCTCTGCGAACCGTTCACGACTACGGCCCCCACGAGTTCTCCGTGGTGTCTCCGGCGTCGGACGCCATGACCTATCCCAGTTCCAACAAGAAGAAACTGTTCCTCCTGATGTTTGTCGGCATCAATGGCGCACTGTGCGGACCATTCGTCCTTGTGGCCGTGCTGATGTCGTTTAAGCAGACCGTGGAAGAACGCTGTGTGGATCTGCAGCTGGACAAACTCAGTCCCGGCCAGTCCCTGCTGGAACTACTCACGGAATCCAATGCCGATCGTGCTCGTGAGCTGTACAGCTGGAATCGTCGCGTGGGGCTGAGCCTGCAGCAGTCCATCGAAAAACGCGGCTCGGTCATCTCCGTCTTTCCGTCCACACATCGACACCGTGATATGGAACTGCTGGCCTCGATGGGGGGCATTCTGGCAGACCGGGACGAAAGCGTCCTGCTGATCGAACTGTGTGCACCACGCGAGAGTGCCGATCTGATTTATCGCCGTGAGCTGCGGGGACAGCGCGAAGAACATGTCTCCACGGCCGATGCTCTGCTGTGGATGGTCACCATGGAATACGGCAAGCCGCCGCGGGGACTGTTCGACTACCTCGACGGCATGGTGGATACCGACGCCGACCTGATCAACCGTGTGGACGGATCGAAATGCCACCTGATTCATGTGGGCCGCGAAAACGGACACTTCGATCGCGTCTTCTCAAAGAGAATGAATGACCTGATTGAGAAGTGTCGCAGCGAATATTCCATGATCATCATGTATGGCCCGGAGCTGCACCGCGGTGTCGACGTGGAACTGCAGTGTCGCCACTCCGATGGCGTTCTGGTTCTGTACGATCGCGGTGAATCTTTGTCGCAGGACGTTGGCACCACGCTCGATCAAATGCACGAACTGGGTGTGCGATTCTACGGCTGTGCCAGTCGCCCGCTGGCTTTCACGGCCCCCGGCAACCCCGGTCTGTTTGCCCGCACCGTCTCTCGCCTGACGCCCGTTGCTCAGGTCGTGACCTCGCGTATGAAGCGCCGCCCCCCGCTGCTGGCTCGGTTGTTTTCGCTGGCAATGCGGCCATTGACGGCACCATTTGCCATCGTCTTTCACATTTTCAAAGGCAGCCTGCTGAAAGCGGCCAGGAAACGAGCGGCCGCTCATTCGTCAAAGCAGACCGCCGGCACGACCTACGACCGCCCCCCCCCGGACGCAGGAAGAACGCGTCCTCACAACCTCAGGAGAAAACAGATGAGTCACACCATCGGATACCTGATTCCCGAATTCCCCGGGCAGACTCACGCCTTCTTCATGCGGGAACGATCCTGCCTGACCGAACTGGGCGTGGAAACGGATTTGATCTCCACACGCCCGCCAACCAACGGTCGTGCCGAGCATGAGTGGGCCGAAGCCGCAGAAGCTCAGACCAGCTATCTGGCGCCCATGAAACTGGCCACACTGTGTTCTGCCGTCGGCGAGCTGTTTCGAGCAGGACCTGCCGGCTGGCTGCGCGCACTGTCCGCCATCGGCAGTGCCCCGGATCTCACCTGGAAACAGCGTCTGAAACTGCTGGCGTTTCTGCCAGCCGCGGCACGTCTGCGTCAGCTGGCCCGTGCCCACAACTGGTCTCACATTCATGTACACAGCTGTGCCAACGCCTCCAACGTGGCCATGCTGGCCGCACGACTGGGCGGGATTCGCTACAGCATGACACTGCATGGTCCTCTGAAGGACTATGGCGCGAATCAGAAAGTCAAATGGCAGTACGCGGACTTTGGTGTGATCATCACACAGGATCTGCTTGCCGAAGCGCGTGAACAACTCCGTGGCTATCTGCCGGAACGCATCTTTCTGGCCCCGATGGGTGTCGAAGTGGATCGGTTTCGGCGTGAAAACGACTACCAGCCAGCGACCCTCGACAGCGTTGTTCGCCTTGTCTCCTGCGGACGCATCAACCCCTGCAAAGGCCATGACGATCTCATTCGTGCTGTGGCGGAACTCAGGAAACGCAACATCACAGCCGAGCTGCACATCTGCGGAGCAACAGACTCGACTCGCGTGGACTATCGCGATTCCCTGCTGTCGCTCGCCAGTGAACTGGGCGTTTCTGACCGGGTCCGCCTGCTGGGCTCTATCTCTGAGGCGGATGTACGACGGGAACTGGAACAGGCTCACTTTTTCTGCCTTGGCAGTCACAAAGAGCCACTGGGTGTAGCCACCATGGAGGCGATGGCCATGGAACTGCCGTGCATCGTGACCAACAGTCCGGGCGTTGCTGAAATGATCACAGATGGTGTCGATGGTGTCCTTGTGCCACCCAAAACTCCGACCGCATTCGCCGATGCCATCGCAGGGCTCGTCGAGAATCCCTGGGCGACGGAAAATCTGGCCGCGCAGGCCCGGGCCACGGTCTGCCAGCGTTTTCACAGTGGCGTCAGTGCCGAAGCCATTCGTGACGGAGTGACCGGCAGGAGCCCCGTGACTGACGCCTGCGATCCGCAGCCGAGACCCGTCGTGGAGACGATTTCATGAGCCTGTTTGAAATCGCCGACCGAAGATCCCCGGATGAACGGCCACCGGACTGTGTGCCCGATTTTCCGCTGTACCGGCAGAGTACGTCACCAACGGCCAGCGGACCGTCAGCGCAGAAGACCTGCGACAATCCGGCCGACGATCCCGATGTGATTCGCGCCTGGGGCGGTCAGCGCGTTCAGTGTGTGGCCCTGTCCGCCACTGCAGTTGTCATCCTGGCGCTGCTGGTTCCCATCAACGAGAGCTTCATTCCGGAGATTTTGAAAACAGCAGACGATCTGTGGTTCGACAAGCTGGTCCACATGAGTCTGTTTGCTGTGCTCACCGGACTGTACTGCTGCGTGTTCCTGCCATTTTGCCGGACGGCTGTGCGGACGTTTGAGTATCTGACGCGCTGGCGTTTTTTTCTAATCGTCGCCTCGATCACTCTGCTGGCGGTGGTCACCGAGTTTTTGCAGCCTCTGTTTGGCCGCACTTTTGATTATCTCGATATGGCCGTGGACATACTGGCCATCATTCCCGGTTTTGGCGTGTTCATTGTCTTCAATGATGTTCGTCAGAAACTTGTCTCCCGTCGCACCAACTAAGCAGCGAAAGTTCAACCATGTCTGAAGTTTCTTCATCAGCTCTGCGGCGCGCCGTGCGAGGTGTGGAATGGGCGGCGGTCGTAATCTACATCCTGTTCATCTTCACCCTGACGCACATGCCGCTGGACGGCGCGAAAGGTACCGAATGGATGACCCATGGACTGATGTTCTGGATCAACAAAGTCCTGCAGTGCGGGCTCTATGCCGGACTGGCCGCACTACTCGGCTGCGCGATGTTTCCGCTGAGTCGCGACCCGGTCAAGACGATTGAAAACATCAGTGGCGTTCGAGTCACCATCTATCTGATGATGATGACAACGATCGCCATCGTCGACGAATTCACACAGCCGTACTTTGGTCGCAAATACGAGCTGATGGATGTTGTGGCGAATATTGGCGGTGTGATTCCCGGATTCTGCCTGTTTCTGGTGCTCAACGAACTGCGGCATCAGTTTCTGGGAGATCGGCACTGATCAAAACGGACGTCAACTGATCACATCATGCAGCACATGACCGTGCACATCGGTCAGTCGGAAATCACGCCCACCGTAGCGGTAAGTGAGTGCTTCGTGATCAATCCCCAGCTGATGCAGCACGGTCGCCCACATGTCGTAGAACGTGCACTTGTTTTCGACGGCGTGATAGCCCAGTTCGTCGGTCGCGCCGTACACAGTCCCCCCTTTGATGCCGCCCCCCGCGAGCCACACGCTGAACCCAAACGGGTTATGATCCCGTCCGTTGGATCCCTGCGAAAAGGGCGTGCGGCCAAATTCGCCCGTGAAGACGATCAGTGTCTCCTGCAGCAGTCCTCGCTCGTTGAGGTCTTTGATCATTGCGGCGATTGGCTGATCCACCTGGTACGCCTGAGTGCGATGACCATTCTCCAGTTGCCCATGCTGATCCCACGGATTGGCGGCCCCTCCGGCACCAATCCCGTGAGTAATGCACGACAGCTCGACAAAGCGGACTCCCTTTTCCACCAGCCGACGGGCCAGCAGCGCCTGCCGCGCGTAGGCCGCCTGTTTGGGTTCCTGCGACGTCACGCCATAAGCGTCCAGCGTGGCTTTTGATTCACCAGAGATGTCGCACAGTTCCGGAATTTCGGCCTGCATGCGGTAGGCGGTTTCGTAGTTACGAATGGCAGCCTCCAGGGCAGCCGTCTCTC
Source organism: Planctomycetaceae bacterium (assembly GCA_024742875.1). GTDB lineage: Bacteria > Planctomycetota > Planctomycetia > Planctomycetales > Planctomycetaceae > Fuerstiella. The sequence goes on from JANSXP010000026.1 coordinate 79,547, forward strand.
CCGACGATCGAGAGAATCCGCGGTCCAGCTTACGAACGAAATTCAGCTTGGATCTCTGATTCGTATCCGGATCGGCCGGGCGAATGTTACGGACCGCCGGCGTGGCATCCGCCCTGAGTACCGAAGCCTGATGCTGCGCCGGCAGGAACCCACTGCTGAACAGTCCGACGCCGCCATGCGGAGGCACGGCGCCTCCACTTTGCAGCACGACATACGACGGTAGATTTTCGTTGGCGGCCCCGAGGCCATAACTGATCCACGCGCCCGCGCTCGGATGCCCCAGAAAGGGAAACCCAGTGTGCGCAGCAAAGTTGCCCTGGGCGTGTTCGTTGACGCTGGTGGTGACGGAACGCAGGACTGCCAGATGATCAGCACAGGCCCCGATCTCCGGGAAGATTTCACTGACGGACAGACCGCTGTCGCCGTACTGCCGAAACGAGAACGGCGAGCCAAAAATCGTACCGTTGTTGTTGAACTGTGTTCGTTCGACGGGAATCGGCATCGACTTGCCGTGGTCTTTGCTGAGCCGAGGCTTCGGATCGAAAGTATCCACATGCGACACCCCGCCCGACATGTAGCACAGTATCACGTGCTTCGCGCGGGTCGGCGGTGAGGAACCTGGGGCATTCGCACGCGCCAGCAGATCAGAGAGTGCGACCATCCCAAACCCGCTGCTGGCCGTCTTCAGAAAACGTCGGCGGGAACCGATATCGTCAGCGAACATAGATGAACTCCTTGAGATTGAACAGCGCATGTGCCAGATCGGCCCACTCCTGACCGGCCGCTGGCGGCGCGGGAACGGCGGCCCGCTGTTGAGTCGCGCGATCTCGGTTTGTCAAAAGACGTTCCACCAGCGTGCGCTGCTCAACAGAAAGGGAAGCCAGCACGGCCTTTCGACTGACGTACCCACCATCCGCCTGTGCGGCGGCCCGCACCTGGTCGGACGTCAGGCAGCGATCGTACAGCCGCGCTGTCAGCACTTCTCCACGAAACATGCGTCCCGCAGACAGGTTCGTCCCGTGCCGCATGCCCAGCAGGATCTGTGAGTTCTGCGGGGCAAATTTATAAATCGGCTTCCGATACGGCTTTCCGTAAGGCTGCCCGTTGCGATAGCAGGTAATCGTTCCGTCCATGGCCCAGGTGATCACCAGATGGACGGGTTCTCCGCTGGCTGAATCTTCCGCAGGTCCCTCGAGCGATGACGTGCGAGCGAAAAAGTTGCTGCCCGCCAGCCACCGACGCGGCTGCTGCTCCGCATAAACGATGGCATCAAAAAACTGACCGTCCAGTGTCTGCACCGACATCACCCCGCCGGCCCGCTGATCAGAATCCGACAGTACCACGCGAACCTCCAGCGACTTTGCGGCCAGCTGGCCGGGCAGGGCGGCTGTTTGCAGCCACCCGCGACCATCCAGTTTCAGCCGACCGTCAGCGACGCGTGCCGTGCCCATCAACCGAGCGTCCAGTGTCCCTGCAAGATCGGTCGCGCCCTTCGAAAAATCCCAGGCAACAGCAGGCTCGAGGTCAGGACCGGTCTGCCCCCCCTCTTGTGACGTCTGCAGCAGCTGCCGGCGTGCCGGTTCAAGTATTTCGTCCACCTGCCGCGTCAGATTTTCCACCTGAGCATCCAGCTGAAGGATGCGTTCCTGCTGCTGCCGATTCGCATCCCGCAACGTCGTCAACAGGGAGGCAGCGTCTTCGTGTTCTGCCTGAGTGGGGTCCCGCTGCAGCACCTGCCGCCACAACGCCGTGATTTTCTGTTCCTGTGAGTCAGACGAAGACAGACGCCCGGCTGCCCCGCGAGCGGCTCGCAGCACAAACGGATCATTCAGCAGCAGCAGCGACTGCGCGGGAACGTTGGTGACATCGCGTCGCCCCGTGGCTCCGAAGGGAGTGGGCGCATCGAAGGTGGAAAGAAACGGATCCAGGCGGTTGCGAATCACGGATACGTAAACGCTGCGGCGCCCCGATGTGCCGTTCGCAGGTGGACCGAACATCGCCGCATCCAACTGGCCGGACGCTCTCAGCAGCCGGTCTCGGATCGCCTCCGCCTCCAGTCGCCGCACACTGGCATAGGACAGCCACCGATTCTCCGGGTCAGCACGTCGCACGGCCTCCGAAGGCACGCTGCCGCGCTGCCAGGTTTGACTGGTCATAATCAGGCGGATGAGAGATTTGATGCTCCACTGATCTTCCGTGGAAAACCGAGTCGCCAGGTAGCTCAGCAGTTCGGGGTGTGATGGTTCTGCTCCCAGCCGCCCGAAATTGTCCGGCGTACTGACCAGCCCCTGGCCGAACAGATGATGCCAGATGCGATTCACGATGACGCGACGCGTGAGGGGATTGCCGTCCGCCAGGACGCTGTCCGTCAGCTCCCGTCGCCCACTCAGAGATGACGAATAAGGCCTGGGGTCGATGGCTTCCAGAAATCGTCTGGACACGAGCTCGGCTGGCTGTTTGTGGTTGCCTCGTTCAAACAGCCTCTGATCCTGTCCGCGCCACTCCCCGAGTGCCGGCACACGCACGGGGACGGGAATCGCGGCTTCGAGCTGCTGATACTGGCGGATGAGCGGGGCAGCAGATGGCAGCTGTGTCGGATCACCCGCCAGCACACCGACCTGAAGCAGTTCGTCCAGCAAACGGGATTCTGCATCTGTCACAGGGCCCTGCTGCCATTTCTTAACCACAGCAGTCACGACACGGGCAATGCGTTCGGCAGCCTCCTGAGCGGACGACGGGCCCCCGGGATCGGATTGTTCGAACACCGGCTGCAGCGACTCAAGATCCAATCGCGGCAGCTCCGTGCCCCGCGGCGTGACGCGCACATCGCGCACACCAAACCAGGAGCGATCGGCCCCGCGTGTCAGCAGAGGAGCATCTTTGGCTGCCGTCAGTTCCAGGTGAATCCGATCGCCTTCCCAGTACGCCAGATCCAGACGCTGCCAGGACCAGTCCGCGTCTTTCAGATTGCGAACCGGATAGACGGTGCCGTTGCGGGGATAGTTCTGCACGACGTATCGGTAGGCGGAGTCGCCGCTGCCGGCCACCTGCAGCCACACATCGTATTCTCCATCCAGCAGAATCTCGGGAGACTCAAGGCGGGCAGAGTGCCGTGTCGACAAACGTCCCGAAATCAGCCCGGAAGGAAGCAGCCGAGCAATTCCACGTCCCGGCTCAGTGTCCACCATCAAGTCTCCTGCCTCTGATGGACGGCTATCAATTCCCAGCCCGTGGGCAAACCAGTCACTGGCCTGCCCAGGGACGAACGACCACCGCTGACGTTCACCATCCACATCCACGGCGAACTTTTCTCTCTCTGAACTGACCTGCTGTCGCTGCCTGTCCCACTCGACGGCCATCTGCCCATCCTGCCGCAGAAGTTTCAGGACACTGCCTGTCGGAGATTCCGTGGCGCGAGCCGCCTGCAGCAGGCGGGTGGGCAATTCGCTGGCCTGACCCAGCCAGTCCCGAGCGACCGCCTGGCGAATCTGTGGCTTGAGCTGCTGCAGTTCGTCACGGGACGTACTGAGCTTTTCAGGAGCATCGGCCGCGCTGCGTCCCGGTCGCGTTGAGCCCAGAATGCCAAACAGCGCGTAATAATCTTCCTGACTGATGGGGTCAAACTTATGGTTGTGACACCGAGCGCAGGAGACGGTCAGCCCGAGGAACGCCTTGGAAAATGCGTCAATCTGATCGTCAGTGAACCGCACCTTCTCATCCAGGGCATCGGTTGGCGCGAACCCATGAAAGACCATCCGCCAGTGTGCTGTGGCAATCAACGATTCGTTGAGCTGCAGGTCTTTGTTGATGCGAGGCTGCGACAGCAAATCTCCGGCGATATGCTCACGCACCAGCTGGTGATACGAAACATCGTCATTTAGTGAGCGAATCAGGTAGTCCCGATACATCCAGGCATTCTCGATCCGCGGGTCGCCCTCGCTGCCATGGGATTCAGCATAGCGAATCCAGTCCATCCAGTGGCGCGCCCAGCGTTCACCAAAAGCGGGTGAGGCCAGCAGCCGATCAACCAGTCGTTCGAATGCGAGATCGGAGTTGTCATCCAGAAACTCCCGCGTCTGCTCCTCTGTTGGCGGCAGACCCGTCAGGGCAAACGTGGCGCGATGCAGAAGCGTTTGCCGGTCTGCACGTGCGACCGCCTCAAGGCTGTGCTGTTGCAGCCGCCGATTGACAAAAGCGTCGACAGGGTGCGTGCTGGAATCGCCTGGCAGCGGCGGCCGAGTGAGTGGCTGGAAACTCCACCACTGCCGTCGTTTCTCACGGACAGCCTCCCATGAGGTGGCGGCAGACAGTTCCGTCTCAGAAGGCGGTTGATCACGTGGGTCAGGCGCCCCCATCTCCACCCATCGGGTCAGATCGGCAATGATGGACGGAGCCAGCTTGCCTCCCCCCTCAGGCATCTCGAGACCGTCAATATCATGTCGAACCACCTGCAGCAGCAGACTGTCAGCTGGAGACTTCCGGTCCAGCAGGGGACCGGAATCTCCACCACGGAGCAGGGCCGCACGGTGGTCAAGGACAAGCCCGGCTTCCGACGTCTGGCTGTTGTGGCATTCGTAGCAGTGTTCCACCAGGACAGGACGAATTCGTGCCTCAAAAAACTGCGACTGCTCGTCCGTGAGTTTGCTTGATGCGTCGCCAGCAGACTCATCCGCATAGGAGACTGGGGAGAATATGAGCGCCAGCAACAAGGCCACTGGCGCAGAGATTCTGTACAGAACCCTCCTGGGCAACGACAACTTCAGCATGCGGACGCTCCTGGCTGCACTTCCAAAATCCGTAGGCGAATGCCTAAGGATGTCGGATTGTGTCGCGAAAAGCAACAACCGCCGGGGGCCTCAGATACTTAGCAGATACAGTTCGCCAGCGACAAAGGGGGGATAACAGGGCAGGGCGTCACGGCTGACCGGCAGGAGTCTCGCCGCTGGCCTGTTCAGACGAATCGGGGGATGGGGCTGATGTTTCGTCCTGTGACAGATCGTCTGCGCCGGGGCCATCCTTGTCCCGCAAAGACTTACTGAACGTCTTCTGCTTCAGCGTCTTCTCTTTGGGCTGAAAATACAGATGAACCTCGAGCGTCTCAAAACGATCGATCTCGGTGTACTCGCCGGCAAGCTCTTTCGTGCGTTCCAGTCGCCGTTCAATCTGCCCCTGAGTCTGCTCATCAGGCAGCGTCGGATCGAAAGGCACACGCATCACGACACGCAGAATCAGGGGAGTGCCCTTGTGCATTTTCCGCTGGCCGCCGTCAACCCGAGGGCTGGAATCGTCAAACTCGGACGCCAGCGCTTCCTGCAGTGGCATATATGGCATCAGATGCAGATCCCAGTAAAACCACAATAAGCTGGTGGCGACAATCGCCATGGTGAACATCGCCACGACGAGCTTCGAGCCGGAGACCGTTTTTTCCAGAGCCGGAGGAGCTGATTCTGACATCGAAGGACCGCACACAGAGTCGTAAAGATGAGACGCAGCGAACTGTCACTGCGGGGGGGTCCGTTCTAGCCACGATGCAAAGAACGGACAACAGAGAACAGCAGAAGTCTCACACATCGCAGAACGCTCACCGCCGGCGAGAAGAGTCTCCTCGCCGGGTTGTGCATTCATACCGACAGCCCGTTCAGATACTGTCGCACGATATCGCTCACCGGCTGGTCTGCGATGTCGGCGACAGTCAGCCAGCGAACGTCCGTCACTTCAATTCCGTCTTCACAGACGTGAGGACGATCATGGCACCTTAGTTCAAAGACATCGCAGGTATCCTGCTTGTAGTCGCTGTGGCTCACGTAGCGAACGGCAAACGTCAGTTCG
>JANSXP010000120.1 GCA_024742875.1 Planctomycetaceae bacterium
GACCCGCACGCTGATTTCCGGACGCCCGGAGTTTGCTCTGAGCTACCACGGAAAAACCATCTATTTCCAGAGCGACGCTCAGCGACAGCAATTTCAGAAGACGCCGGAAAAGTACTGGCCCGCTATTGATGGTCACTGCCCCGTTTCTCTGGCCACCACTGGGAAAAAGACGGAAGGTAAACTGGAATACGCCGCCATGTTTCGCGGACGTCTGTGGCTGAGCAGCTCGGCAGAACTGATGCAGCAGTTTGTCAAACAACCGGCCCGTTACGCGGACGCCACCGCACAAAAGTAGCTCACAGGGAGACTCCGGGATGTCAGACAAACCACCTGCGGGTACGATCGGCTGGATTGATCTGACGGTCGACGATGCCAATGCGGCTTCCTCGTTCTACAGTCAGGTGACTGGCTGGCATCGCTCCGAGGCGCCCGTGGCGGACTATCACGACTACTGCGTCCATCCGTCCGCAGACGCTGACCCGGTCGCCGGGATCTGCCATGCCCGGGGCCCCAATGCCGGACTTCCGGCTTCCTGGCTGATTTATATCGTCGTGGAGGATCTGCAGCAGTCACTGATCACCTGCCGAGAACTGGGTGGGGAAGTGCTCCAGGAGCGGACTCCCGACAGCTACGGCACGATCGCTGTGATCCGTGACCCGGCCGGAGCGGTCTGTGCTTTGTTTCAGCCAGCCTGACACAGCCACGCCGGCGCACCACAACGCGCTGACGGGACGCCATCCGTGTCGCCGATAGACAGATCACGGATCCTGTGAGACAATGGAGGACCACGTTCCCAATTGCAAAAGGTGCCGCCGTGATTCGCTCCGTTTCTTTGTCCTGCGTCTGGTCTGTCCTGTTGTCATGCTGCCTGGTGCCCGCGGCCCGCGCACAGGAGTCTGCTGAGGAGAAGCAGGACGGTCGTTACACGTGGCGTGGCAATCACGACCCCAATGGCATCGGCAAGTTTTACATGGGGCGTGAAATCGCGCACGTGATGGGATTCGCCGGCGCCCTGTGGCTGGAACGCGACACGCGCGAAGAAGAAGAACGCCTGACTCTGCTGGTCAAGTCGCTCAGGATTCAGCCCGGTGACGTCGTGGCGGATATCGGTGCTGGCAGCGGTGTCATCAGTATGTTGATGTCAGAGTCGGTCCTTCCCGAGGGCTACATCATTGCCGTTGACGTTCAGGATGAGATGCTGCTGCGGCTGCAGCAGAATGCTCGCAGCCGGGGAATCCGCAACATCGTTCCCGTGAAGGGCTCGCAGAAGGCATCTTCACTCGCCCCACAATCGATCGATCTGGCGATTATGGTGGATGTGTATCATGAATTCGAATTCCCCTATGAAATGATGAAAGACATCAGCAAAGCCCTGCGTCCCGGCGGTCGGGTGGCCCTGGTCGAATACCGCAAGGAAGACCCCACCGTTCCCATCAAACTGGTGCACAAGATGACGGAGGCTCAGGCCAAAAAAGAGGTCGAGCAGCCTGAGTTTGATTTGAAATGGACGGAGACCATCGGCGTCCTGCCGCAGCAGCACATCATTGTCTTCACCAAACAGGGCGAAACGAAGTAGCCACCAGATGCTGAGAGGCCAAACAGGACGTTGACATCCTGTTTAGACGGGGTAGACTTTCCTGTCCCGCCCGCGGACTCCGCCTACCGCTCCCGATGCCACTGCTGCTCATGTTTCACCGCACCTTTCTGTTCGTTTTGCTTTCGATTCTGCCTGCTGCCGCAAACGCTCAGCTGGACTTTGAAAAGGAGCCGATCAGTTACTCAGAGCGGACTCCCGAGGATCCGGTGTACCGGCTGTCCCAGCGGTTAGAGCAGGGCAGCGCCAAATTACCATGGGAGTCGGGGCACGGACGCCTGCGGGCTCTTTTGCGGGCTCTGGACATTCCGGAATCTTCGCAGACGCTCGTTTTCTCGAAGACAAGTCTGCAGATCAGTCGCATCTCGCCGCGCACCCCCCGCGCCATTTACTTCAACGACGACATCTATGTGGGCTGGGTCCAGCGAGGAGATGTGATCGAGATTTCCGCCGCCGACCCCCAACTGGGCGGCACATTCTACACACTCAGCCAGAGTGAGTCCGGCAGCGATTCCATTCGGCGGGAGACTGGGCGTTGCCTGCAGTGCCACGGCTCGACCCACACGCGCCGTATTCCAGGCCACATCGTCCGCAGCGTGTATCCGGACCGCAGCGGGCAGCCCGTTTTTCGCATGGGCACCCACATCACCGAACCTCGTTCTCCCCTGTCAGAACGATTTGGCGGCTGGTATGTCACAGGCACCGGAGTCGGAACTCACATGGGCAACGCGTGGGTCGCCGCGCCCGACGAAAATGAGACGCTCGATCGTTCTCAGGCCTCAGATGTCACGGACCTGTCAGAATTCCTGTCAACCAGGCCCTATCTCACACAACACAGTGACGTGCTGGCGCTGCTGGTACTGCAGCATCAGGTGCACGTGCACAACATGCTCACCGCCGCCAATCACGCCGGCCTGCTCACCGAACGTGACGCACAGATCATGAACAAAGCGCTGGAGCGTGAGCCGGACTATCGCTCCGAATCCACGCAGCGACGTTACCGGTCCGCCGCTGAGAAAGTGGTCCGCGCGGTACTGATGTGCGACACGCTGACGTGGAATCAGCGCGTGACGGGAACCAGTAACTTTCGCAGTGAGTTTGAGGCGCGCGGGCCGAAAGATCCCCAGGGCCGCAGTCTGCGGCAACTGGACACCAACAGTCGACTGTTCCGTTATCCGTGCAGCTTTCTCGTCTATTCAGAGCCGTTTGCCCAACTGCATCCAGAGGTCCACGCTTTGGTGCTCCAGCGCATCGACGAGATTCTGACATCCGGCGATGAGGAGTCGTACGACCACCTCTCCGCAGAGGACAGGCAGGAGGTGAAAGCGATCCTCAGAGCGACGGGCGTGCTGCCAGGCGAGCCGGAGCTCACCAGACCGCAATGAGCCGTTCCACTGGCTACTTCTCGCGGCGCTGCTTCAAAACTTCCAGAAACGCCTCAACAAACGCGTCACGCGTTAGTCGACCTTTCATTTCTTTCAGTTCACTTTGAAGTGTTTTCGGCATCCGTTCAAACTCTTCTCCGTCCAGATCGCCACTGTTGTCGGTATCGAGCTGGCTGAAGATGGCCGCAGTGGCCTTACGTTCGACGGTTGCCCGCCCCGGTTCGGCCGAACGACGGCGGAATATTGATTCTTCGACGCGTTCCGGAGCCGGACGGCCGACATTCTGTTCCCGGGGCGCATCGGATTCCCGCGCGTCCCGATCCTCGCCCGTCGCCCGTTCACGGCTGGGCGACCGATCTCCACCGGGTGCTCGCTCGCGTCCTGGCGACTGATCCCGACCGGGTGCCCGGTCTCGCAGGGTGGGTCGGTCCCGGTCTGCTCCGGCATCCCGCTCACGACTTTCCCGCGGCAGCACGCGCTGTCGCAACTCGACAGGCGCTCGACGAGCCTCACTGCGTGCTCGCAGTTCTGACTCCGTCCCAATGGTTCCCGTAACGGTGACCACCAGGACACGTCCTTCGTCGGTTTCGCCACCGACCAGCGCACGCACCGATTGCGGCTCTCCTGGCTTCACCATCAACGTCGTGCTGACTTCGGAAGTGTAGGTTCGGTAAACGGGCATCGTCTGTCCGGTCGCCGTCCGTCCTTCCGAATCGACACTGATGACAGATGCTGCGGAATCCACCCACGCCTTTTCCACCTCCAGTTGCAGCATGATGGCACCGTTTTTCAATCGAGGAGTGACCTGAATCAGCGTGCCGACACTCTGCGTGCTGTACTGCGTAAACGAGCGGCCGGAAACTGTTCGAGACGACGGAACTGCCACCTCCTGACCGAAGCGACTCTTAGCTGGCACACCATCCAGAGTGACCAGCTTGAATTCATCGACCACCTTGTTCTTTCCGGTGGCTGTGTCAGTGATGGCCAAAGTGACGTTCAGTGAAACGACTTGTGGGCCGCGATCGATTCGCTCGAGCAGAGCTTCGGTCGCCTTGACGTCGTTTTCGTCTCCCCGAACAATGATGGTGCCGGTTGCGGCATCGGTGGTAATCCGTACAGAGCCGTCCACCACACTGGCAACCGTTTCCGCCAGGTCACCAGGCGAACCATTGACATACATAATGGCGATGCGATCGGGTTTGGCCTTGTCAGAGACCGCTGCGTCCTGGGCCAGGGCCGGGCGTAGACTGGTCACAAGCATCAGCGTTACAGCCGCGAAAGAGACGATTCGTCGCATAGGAGGGCCTTTTACGGGGAGGAGAGAATTCTGCAGGGTAACCGTGAAACCGTCTGGCGACAATTTTTTGTCTGCCAAACTCAGGACTGCACTGATCTGAATGAGCAGACACAAAGAACGGCGCATATTTTCCCAGGACGATAAACCCCGCCGCGTCAGAGAGGTGCCGCGGGAATCAGGAAATTGGGCCCCCCGTCGCTGGTCGCGGCTTTCAGCCCCGCACCTGCAGCAAAACCTTAGCTCGCGGCTGCCAGCAGTTTTTCACCGCCCAGGTCAAGCAGCGATTGAGCCACCTGCTGCCCCAGCGCCTCCGCCTCAGACACTGCGGCGGCAGCGGTCGCTTCCAGTCGCTGCACGCCGTCGACGCTCAACAGAACACCCGTCAGTGTCAGTTCGTCACCATCCCGTTTTGAAAAACACCCCAGTGGCGCATGGCAGCCTGCTCGCAGCGTTTGCAGCAGCGCCCGTTCTGCCGTGGCCGCCGCCACCACGTCGGCTTCGCTGATGGCCTCCAGCACGGAAATCGTCGCCGTGTCGTCCGTGCGGCATTCAATCCCGATGGCGCCCTGGCCAACTGCCGGATACATCAGCGGTGGCTGCAGTGTGAGCGAAATCCGGTCGTCCAGGCCGAGCCGCTTCAGTCCTGCCTGAGCCAGCACGATGGCGTCGTACTCTCCTTCATCCAGCTTGCGAATCCGTGTGTCTACGTTGCCGCGAATCTCCCGCATCGTCAGATCACCACGGGCATGCGCCAGTTGAGCCTGTCGCCGCGGACTGCCAGTACCGATTCTGGCCCCAGCCGGCAGTTCACTGAGGTCTCCGATCTTATTTCCCTCAGGCAGCAGTAACGCATCAAACACATTGGCGCGACCGGGAATGCCAGCCAGCAGCAGGCCCGAGGATTCCAGCGTCGGCAAATCCTTCAGACTGTGCACGGCAATGTCGCAGTCGGCGGAGAGGACCACATTCTGCACTTCTTTCGTGAAGACTCCGGTGCCGCCGAACTGCCGCAACGCGTCCGTCTGATTGCGATCGCCGATGGTGTTGACGTGAATGATTTCCACAGACACATCCGGCCGGGCGGCATGAATCAGTGTTTTCACATGTTCGGCCTGCCACAATGCCAACTGGCTGGAACGGGTGGCAATGCGAATTCTCGTCTCGGACATAGCAAAACTGTCATCAGGGACACCGGGGACAAACACACGGGCGGCGAGTGTAGCGATTCCCCCGCGGAAATTCCGTGTTCACGCGGTGTGGGACAAAAATCGGGCCGTCTGCGGCGGATGTCACGGCGTGCCCGGATGCGAAAAGTGCCGAAGCCCCCACCCGGGAAACCGGCACCATTGCGGAAAACCGGTCGTGAATCAGCCAAAACCCTAAGAATTCAGCACCGAATTCGAACCACAATGGTTCTCCTGAACTGACGGAGTGAGATAATTTGTGCTCCGAAGAGCCGTCGAGACCGTTGTTTCGACAGGGAGCCTCACATGGAACGTCGACACATCATTCTCGGAATTCTGTTCTGGGTGACTGTTGTGGGTATTGGTTGGTCGGTCCTGCGGACAGAGCTTGAATCACAATCGAGCAGTATGGACGCGATGAGCGACGAACTGGGCCACTGGGTCACGTCGCAGAAACGTCGCTACACCACCACCAGCGATTACCCGTTTTCTGTTGCGCTGGGAGATCCGGTTTTCGCCGAACGGGCGGACGGCTCCTTTCGTCAGGTGGGTCTGGTGACGAGCGTCTTCAAGCCTTTCAGCCGCGATCCCTTTCTGTGCACAGAAGTGGAGGTCGAAATCTACAACGACGCTCTGGTGGATTTCGAAGAGGGATTTCTGCTCGAGTATCACACCACACCGCTGTCACTGGACGCCGTCGTCCGCACCATGGTGCCGCGCAAGCTGCAGGATCAGATTGCCAAACGAATCGAAAAAGAATGGCAGCGTCACGAACAGGAAGTGATGGCGCAGATGCGCCCTGTCATCCAGCGTGGACTGCGAACTGCCGTTGACGCGGTGGAATCAGAGCTGCCACTCATCCTGCGACAGCACCGAGAAGAATTTCGCGAACTCGGGGAACGCTACGAGTCTGACATTCTCAAGGCCGAACTGATCCCGCTGGTAAAACGGGAGATCCTGCCCATCGTGGAAGAGGAAGGGGTGCCGGTAGCGCGCGAAGTTGGCAAGGCTTTGTGGGAACGCGTTTCCATCTGGTCGTTTACATGGCGGTACATTTACGACAAAACACCACTGGCTCAGACAGACACCGTGAAGGAGGAGTTTCAGCGATTCATCGATGAAGAGGCGCTCCCCGAACTGCGGTCCCGCACCAATCAGTTCATCGCGCTCACGGAAACCATCCTTAAGCGATCGATGGACAACCCCCGCGTACGCGAAGTGCTCAAACGAAACTTCCGCCAGGTGGCCGATGACCCCGAACTGAAACAACTGATCTGGAGCATTGTGCGTGCAGCCGTGATCGAAAACGAAACGCTGCGGGTGGAACTGGATCGCTACATGAAGGATCACGAAACCCGACTGGCGGTCAGGAACGCCGGCAGCCGACTGGAGCCAGTGGTCCGCGATATTGCCGACATGATCTTCGGCAGTCGGGAAGGTGGCATCACTCCCGAGTTTTCCCGCGTGCTGCGTGCGCAGATCCTCACCAAAGATCGTCGCTGGTTCGTGATGGTACCGTCGTTTGACAAACCAGTGGAATCAGGAACGGTGGAAGTGGACACCACGGACTGGCCCATGCTGTACCCAATGGGATTCGGTGGCGCTGCGCAAAGCCCGCTGACGCCGATGGGTGATCCTCAATGACGGAATCGCATTCAGCCAATTCGACACCGAAACCTGCCGCCTCAGACAGCCGCAACAACGAGCAGAACGTCCCCGCCGAGCACGGAACCGAGCAAGCCGGGACCGCCATCCGCATTTGCGACTTCGACCTGTCGGCCGGCGGCAAGTCGCTGCTGAAGGACGCCACCGCAGAATTCCCTGCCGGCAAGCTCACGCTGGTTCTCGGCTGCAGTGGCGTGGGAAAATCGCTGCTGATGAAAATTCTGGCCGGACTGATCGACCACAAACATCCCGCCATCAGCTACAGCGGCACGATCAGCTTTGACACCGATGGCGTGAGCAACGCAAACCGCGATCACACCAGTGAACCTGTTGCCGTTGTCTTTCAAAGCTTCGCGCTGTTCGATGAGTTGTCGCCAGCGGACAACATTCAGATCGCGATTGACCACAGCGCGTCCGGTCCGCGCTCTGACGCTCCCCGGGCGACGGACCTGCTGGCAGAATTGGGCGTGCCGGGAGATCGACCAACGTCTGTGCTCAGTGGCGGGCAGCAGCAGCGTCTGGCGATTGCCCGCGCCCTTGGCATGAATTCGGACGTTGTGCTGTACGACGAACCGACCTCTGGCCTGGACACCAACACGGCGGCGGCGGTGGCGGAACTGATCCGCGATACGCAAACGCGATTCCAGCGTACATCCATCATTGTCACGCACGACTACGCGGCGCTGAAAGGCATCGCAGATCATGTTGTGCTGCTCAACCACCATCGCCGCACCCTGGAACATATCGACGAAGAAGACTGGGCCCGCCTGCCGGAATTGCTGGGAACACCGCCACAGGCAGAAGACCAGCGCCCCCACGCCGGTTCTCTGCCCGCCAGGGCGCTGGGCAGCTTTGGTCGGGGCCTGGCCGCCACGGGGGAGTTTCTGGAAAGCCTGCTGCTGCTGCCGCTGGCTATCCTGCCACTGTGGAGAAGTTTCCGCTGGGGCGCTCGGCTGACCTGGCACTATTTCCGGCTGGTCTCCGGCTGGTCGGCCTGCCTGTATATCGCCATATCCGGCATGATCATCGGATTCGTGGCACAGGATTTTATCTTCCGCTATCTGCCGTTTCGCCAGTTCACGGAACCATTGCTGATTGAAAACCTGCTGCATGCCACCGGATTTTCGCTGTACCGTTTTCTCGTGCCCATTCTGGCCACCATTCTGATTGCTGCCCGCTCAGGCGCCGCCGTTGCGGCCGATGTCGGCAGCAAGCAGTACGGCAACCAGCTCGATGCCATGAAAACGATCGGCATGAGTCCATGGCGTTCTGTGCGCACCCCCATTCTGTACGCCTTCCTGCTGGGCACCCCGCTGCTGACGTTTCTCAGCTACGCTGTTGCCAGCGTGACGGGGGCCGTTGCTTTTCTGGCCACGCATGCCAACGAGGGTGTGGCCTTCTGGGATGCCCACTTTCATAAGGAACTGCGACTGCCCGGAGCCGTCTTCTATAAGGGCACGGGCTGGCTGGTCGCCAAACTGCTCACGTGTGCTGTGGGCACGGCCGTGATTTCGTGGACATGCGGATCGGCACCCAAAGAGTCTGCTCCGGAAATCAGTCGTGGTGTGACCCGCACCATCCTGTGGTCAACTCTCTTTACGCTGATGGTGCACTTCGTGTTCTCGTTCTTTGAGTTCAAGGCGCCCACCTGATCGACGTGCGCCACCGACGCTCCCGATCCACGCTTGAAACGTGTCGGCCCCCGTGTTGAGCCGGGGCGTTCCGTCTTTTCACCACGACCCGCACAACTGTGTCGATTCCGTGAGATTGGCCTCTGCCTGCTGATATCCGCGGGTTTGCGTGTTCTTGAACCGGATCGGCTGATTCCTGGGCCGATGCTCCATCGACACGGCCGCGCGGCGTGCACAGCCGGAAAGGTCTGCAGCGTGCGAACGTTCAAGTTCGCGGGAATGTGCAGAAGCGCCGCAACCGGTACCGTCGGGACAATGCACGCCGTACGTCGCCACCTGATTGACAGTCACCCGCCAGTCGGAACTGCTTCGCGGAGGTCGTTTCTTCTGAACGTCCCCTCAATTGATCCCGATACCTCTGTTGTGGTTTCAGGATAATGGCAAACCCCCTGACTCTCTTTTTCTCACCGACGGATCGGTACCTGACCGCCGCTTTGTGCGGCTGCCAAACAACATCACCTTCCGTTGGCGTCGTTATGTCACTTGAAGAACTGTTGCAACAAATGGAAGACTTCCGCTCCCGAAAGGAAAAGCGGGACTGTCGACCGGACTGGCTCAAACGATTCGTCAACAGTGCGGCCACTGTGTTTGAGCCCCTGGCACACAGCGGACGCGTCGGCTTTGACTGCCAGGGAGATGAACACGGCTGGACCGTGTGTATGTATCTGGGCACCACTGAGATCATTGGAGGACCGCGGGACGGTCAGATCGAGCACACCAGCTTCATGGTCGATCTGAAGAAACTGGAGAACATTTTCACATCCATCGACCGACTGGAATGGTACTCCATCGCCAATGAAACGGGCGAACGCTTCGATGACGCCACCCGCTCCGTACTGTCCGTTCGCGGTCAGGCAGTCGAAGGCGAATCTGTCCACCTTGAACTGCTGCACACTCCACCGCGGTTTGTCGAACCCGCGTTTCGCAACAGCAAAGACGGAGTCGATCTGTTCTGATGCGGCCAAACGGCGATAGGCAGACAAAAAACCAGACGACCGAATCCACCGAAAACGGGTAGGGCATCGGCACATCGGAGAAAGACTCACGATTTCTTCGGTGTGCCGTTCTCCATTTCTGCCGATTCAAAAACGTGTCCACCGCCGCGTGCCGGGCGGCCTGAAAGATCTGCCGAAAACTGCTATGCTGCAGTAAGGAATTGTGATCTCCGGCCGCCCCCACTTCGTTTTCAAACACGAAGGAACCTCTATCATGTTTGCTCCCAAAAGAATCATCGTTGGCGTCGAAATGCCCGAGTCCCGTCCCTGGGACGCTGCCAACCTGGGCCCCTGCTCACGCTTCGCCGTGCGTCAGGCCTTTGATGCGGCCGCCGCCATGTCTTCCACCGTATGCCTGGTCTGTGTGCTTCCGGAAATGTCGGTCGGTTTTTTCGGCAGTGAAGAGCAGGCACAGGCGGAAGCTGACGCTGATGCCGCCGCCGCCAAAGCAGTGCTGGATGATCTTGCGCAGCAGTATCAGGAAAAACTGGGGCAGCCAATTGCTGTCGAGGCTCAAATCACCACCGGTCGGCCCTGGCTGGAAATCCTCAAAGCCGCCGGACCGACTCAGGACAATCTGATCGTCTGCGGTGTCCGCGGCAAGAGCACGGTCAGTCGCCTGCTGTTCGGCAGTACGGGCCTGAAGCTGCTGCGGAACGCGGCCTGCCCGGTATGGCTGGTGAAACCTCGTGTCGATGACGACGAAGCCATGGACGTCCTGGCGGCCACCGACCTGAGTGAAGTGGGGGAAGACATTCTGTTTGCCGGCGTCGCGCTGGGCCAGAATCTGCCTGTGCGGTTGTCCGTGATGAATGTGATCGATGACAACCTCGATCGCCATATGGCACGCACAGGAGTCTCCCAGGAAGAACTGGCCGAGTTGCAGCAGAAGCGTCGCACGGAAGCTGAGGAAAAACTGAACGCTCAGCTAAGCCTGACCGACTACCGCACTGTGGAACTGGGTGTGCAGGTGAAAATTGCTGAAGGTCCTGCCGACAGCTGCATTCTGTCAGCTATTGAAGAACTGGATATCGACCTTCTGATCATGGCCACATCCGGCCGCGGGGGTATTCCGGGAATGCTGTTTGGCAACACGGCCGAACGCCTGCTGCCGGAACTGCCATGCTCGATTCTGGCCATCAAGCCGGACGACTTTCAGTGTCCGGTGGGCCTGAGCTAGTTCCGCCGGTCGACAATCGCGGCAAAGCGACGACTATCAGCCGGCGGCCTGGTCTTGAGCGCGGCGAGTAAAGACTGGTTCGGAAGACGTCGACAGTTCTTCATTCCACACATAGCCGTCGGTATCAAAACCCGTGAGTCCGGAGGCTGCTTTCACATTGGCCGTGATCAGATAGCGGGCCATCATCCCCCGCGCTTTCTTGGCAAAGAAGCTGATCATTTTGTACTGACCATTCTTCCAGTCACGGAATGCAGGCGTAATCACATCGGCGTCAAGCTGCTTCAGACGTGCCGCCCTCGCGTATTCGTGAGAGGCCAGATTGACAACAAGTCGCTTTTTCTGATCTGCCAGGACGGCCGACAGTTCGTCGCGAATCGCATCGCCCCAGAAGTCGTACAGGTTGCCGCCGCTTTTGGTCTTCAGCTTTGTGCCCATTTCCAGCCGGTAGGGCAGGATGGCGTCAAACGGACGCAGCACGCCGTACAGACCGGACAGTATCCGTACATGCTTTTGCAATCGCTTTTTCTGGGGCATCGTCAGAGTGCCCACGTCCAGCCCCCGATAGACGTCCCCCTGGAAGGCGTTCACCGCGGGCCGTGTACTGGCCTGATCCGGATCCGTGTGCCACGCCTGATTGCGTTCATGATTCAGATCCCCGAGTGCCGCACTGAGCTTCATCAGCTTCTGCAGACTGGCCGACGACTTTTTCCGCAGCACGCTCATGAGGGCGGCCGCCTGGGCTTCAAAGTCAGGCCGCGTTTGCAGGTCGGTTGAGACTTCCGTTTCGAAGTCGAGGCTCTTGGCGGGCGAAAGCAGAATCAGCATGGTGGTTTCCGGATGACAAGGGATCCGGGGAAGATAGTCTCCCCACCGCTGTGTTGCAGTGCCACGGGCAACATTTTCTTTCGGCCCTCATAATCCCCCGCGACAGTTCGCGAGAATCATTCACACTCCCCTGAGCACAGGCCAGAGCTAGCCAGCCTGCCACACAAGGATTTCGCCCTTGCCAGGCACCGACAGATCTCCGATGTATCGTCGATAGGTGCCCGCCGCGCGACCGTCCGGCAAATCGATGCCAAACTGGTTCAGGTGTCGCGAGTAGATATTCATAAACGTGGGCGTATCGTCATTTGCGTGGGCAAACGTAGGCATCATCTGCAGGGGCTTCAGGGAAATGATCGTGCCGCGATTCATCCAGGCTCCCGCACGAATTTCGGCCCCTTCCCGAAGGACAATCGTTCCGCCTTTCATCTGCAGTCCGCAAAAGTCCCGAGCGACGCCGCCAAGCACAATCGTTCCGCGACGCATCCGCATCCCCACTTCCAGACCGGCTGAGCCATCCACGATAATCGTGCCGTTGCGCATTCCGGAGGGAGCACCGCGATAGGCCGCACCTATCTGCCCGCCGGCGTTGCCGTGCACGTGGATGAATCCATTCTTCATCTCAGCGCCAATCCAGTCGCCAGCGCTGCCGTGCACTTCAATGTGGCCGCGTTTCATCCGCGCTCCCAGGTGCATGCCGACGTCGCCGTGAATCGTAATACGGCCGCTTTTCATCCCGTGGCCGACCCACCTGACCTTGTTCAGATCGCCATGCAGAACAACGTCCTGACTGCCATCACCTTCCACATCAAAAAACTCTTCCAGCGGCACCTGACGTTTGCCGTGATAAATAATGAGTTCTCGGATCTGTGCATTGCTCAGACCAGCCAGCTGATCCGGACTGATCACTTCCGCTTCCAGCGGAACATCGGGCTGCTGCCTGAGGTGAAGTTGCAGTGTCATAATCGAATACTGTCCGCGTTCGCGGTGTCGAAATGTGAGAACGAAAAGACGAATCCATTGCGGCATCCGGCTGTCGTGTCAGCCCTTAACGCGTGCCGCGCTAAGGGCCTAAAGGGCCTGAAACAGCTTGAGGCCAACCCAAGTTCCCGTTCGTGACAGGAAGCCTCCCATCGAACAGCTCGTCGGAAGGCGACCGCTATCCGTGAGCCGGAACCGTCATGGGCTGACTGCCCTCCTTCAACCAGAACGGCTTTCGGGCAATCGCTTCGTTGATACGGCGCACGACCTCCTCATCCGACGGATAGGGAGACTTCAGAGCCGGTTTGAGCGGCATAGGAATCTCATCCATACGGTATGCGGTTCCGGGAGCCGCGATGCCCTGAGGGGCCGTCGTAATGTGGACCCGCGCCAGTTTACTGGTGTGCGTCACATGGGGATCAAGACAGATCGTGGGGATCCGCTTGAGTGTTTCGATGGCTGGGCGTGGCATCGTGGCTCCGGGGTCAGCGCCAATGATGAACGCCGCGTCGCAGTCGCCACGCACCAGCACATCCACCGTCGAGAATTCGCCGGGGTTGTACCGAGGGTAGCCTCGATTAAAGGTGATCCCAAACGGATAGCCGGTCTGCCAGCGCATGATCACGTCGGCACCTGTCACGTTTCCATGCCCGCGCATCGGCATCGCAACAAACTTGGTGAACGCGTTCATTTCCGCGGCCAGTGTCAGCAGTGCTGCACTGTTCATGTGCTTGCCACGGGTCATCGACAGTCCCATGCCAAAAAACATGCAGCCGAACTTTGCAGACTTCATGCGGCGGACCAGATCGTCCAGCACCTCGCGTGTCATGCCAGTTTCGGCAATCGCATCATCGGTGACTCGCTGATCCTTAATCAGCGCTCGCAGGATGGTGATCAGTTCAAAATCCTTGCCGGGTTTCACCTGCAGGAAGATATCGGCCGCTTTGGCACTCTTCGTTTCGCGGATGTCCACCAGCGCCATCGTGCGGTCTTTGCGTCCGCGGGGCAGAAACTTGCTTTTCTGCATGATGGTGTACTTAGTGAAATGCCGCGGATGGCATTCCGCCGGATTGCCTCCCCAGTACACAATAAAATCCGCACGCTGTTTCACTTCACCGAGCGTGCACGTGACTTTTCCGCCCAACTGGGCGGCAATTTCTGTGGGACCGTGTCACAACGAGGTATGGCTGTCGAGCAGCCCTCCCAACTGGTCGGCCAGTGCCACGCACTCTTTCTGCGCTTCGCAGGTGGTATTACTCATCCCATAAACGAGCGGCATATTCGCTTCGTGCAGATGCGTGGCGGCAGCCTCAATGGCTTCATCCAGTGTGGCCTCTTTGCCATCTACCC
>JANSXP010000089.1 GCA_024742875.1 Planctomycetaceae bacterium
AATTGTCCGCGATTGTAGGCGGACACATCATCGACAAAACGGCCCGCCTCAATGTTGATGACGGAGTCCTGCAGCACATAGACCGTGTCGTCAAAATTATCTGTGCCTCGGATGTCTGCTCCGGCCTGGAACGTCACCGTTGTCGCAATGCCTCCCGCACCGTTGCGCACTTCGATGAAGTCGTTCACGACGCTGTTGACGATATGGTTGCCGCCATCGTTGAAAATCACATCGGCGAGCACCTGGTGATCAGCATTCAGCAGAATGGCGGCGAGCAGAGCAGCTGTGCAAAGAGGAACGCGGGGCATGGGAGATGGAGAGATTTGGGGGATTGACATCGGGACAGACACGACAACTCGCCTGAGCGCTGTGTCGTCGCAGCGCCCAATTGCCGTTCAACAGCCCATGCAGGATTGCCTCGTCCTGAGGCGCATGATTTCGACCATCACCACGTTTTTGGGGAAATTCTTTACTGATGACCGTCAGGTCCAGAGCATTCCTGCAGGCAGAAGAGCCGTGTTTCCCGGGCTCAGATTGCGATCACAGCTGTTTTTTGCTGACTTGCGGGAATTCTGCAGTGAAGGCGAAGGTACCCTGCCTGTCATGGGACAGGTGTTCACAGGTGTGTTGCCGCAGTCCACGAGACTATGATGCGATGCAGCGGAGAGACTCCGCGTGAATTCTTCAGGATCACAGACTGGGCCGGCTGCATGTCAGACAATTCCCGCATCACTCATTGGATTCAGCTGGTCAGAGAGGGGGATTCGGCGGCCGCCAATGAGATCTGGAGGCTGTATTTTGACAGGCTGGTCCGCGCAGTTCGGGGGCGTTTATTCGGGCAGAATCGGGCCGTTTCCGATGAAGAGGACATCGTCCTGAGTGTGTTCAACAGCTTTTATGAGGCGGCTGAGCAGGGCCGTTTCCCGGATCTGCAGGATCGTGATGATCTGTGGCGACTATTGATGAGAATGGCGGGGCGGAAGGTCATCGACAAACGTCGTCATGACCAGCGGCAGCGACGCGGGGGGCAGGTGGAAGTGACTTCGCTCGACGCCATCGACGACCAGGACGCAATTTTTCAGGCCATTGGTCAGGAGCCGTCTGCGGAGATGGTGCTGATGATGCAGGAGTCTGTGGCTCAGCTTTTTTCTCATTTGGGTGTCGGGCAGCTGCGGGATTTGGCGGGTGCCAAACTGGAGGGGTATTCCAACGCAGAGCTGGCCGCTCGTTTTGAATGCTCTGAGCGAACGATCGAGCGTCGATTGCACCTGATCCGGGAAAAATGTCAGCAGGAAATCCTTGCCCATTATGAGCATACGTCAGAACAAAATTCCGATTCGGGATCTGGAACGAATCGATGATCTGTGTGCAGAGTTCGAGCAACAGTGGCAGAATAGTGAGCCCCTGTCGATCGAGTCACTGATTCAGGCCGAGTCAGAACCCCACGCCAGGGAAGCACTGCTGGCTGAGTTGATTGCCCTGGAAGTCGATTACCGTCGTCGCCGCGGAGAATCCCCGAAGCGCCAGGAATACCGAGAACGATTTGCGGCTGATGCCCCAGTTGTCGATGCGGCTTTTGGTGAATCGGAGGGAAGCAAGTCAGCGTTTGAGCTGCCCACCCTGCAGCGACTCGCTGAGCTGTTCCCCGCGCTGGAGATCAACGAGCTGGTGGGCGCCGGCGGGATGGGGGCTGTCTACCGGGCGAAACAGAAAGGGCTGGATCGTGTGGTGGCGCTCAAGATCCTGCCCGAAGAACTGAGTCAGGACGTCAAGTTCGCACTCCGGTTCACCAGAGAAGCCCGCACGCTTGCGAAGCTGAATCACCCGAATATTGTTGCTCTGTATGAGTTCGGAACGGCCAGCGACATCTACTACTTTCTGATGGAGTTTGTGGAGGGGACCACGCTGCGAGACGTTGTGGCCGGGGGGAATCTGGCCCCAACACACGCGCTGGCCATTGTCCCTCATCTGTGTGATGCCCTGCAGTACGCGCACGATCAGGGCGTCATTCATCGAGACATCAAGCCGGAAAACGTCCTGATCTCTGCAGATGGCAGCGTGAAGATTGCGGACTTTGGTTTGTCACGACTTCTGGGCAACGGTGAATCACAGCATGTGCTGACGGCCACTCATCAGATTCTGGGAACGCCGCGCTACATGGCTCCCGAGCAACTCGAAGGGACGCACAATGTGGATCACCGGGCGGATATTTATTCTCTGGGAGTCGTTATCTACGAGATGCTCACCGGAGAGCTGCCGATTGGTCGCTTTGCGGTCCCATCAAAAAAGGTGCAGATTGACGTACGACTTGATGAAGTCGTACTGCGAACACTCGAAAAGGAGCCTCAGCGTCGCTACCAGCGGGCCAGTCAGCTGAAGTCGGAAGTTCAGTCGATTACCTCTTCGGGGGACACCGCTTATGCGCGGACGGTTATCAATGATGGTGCCGGTAAAGATCATGCGAAAGACATCGAACAGGCTCCCGTGCCAGTGACTGCGACCGTGCAGGACCAGGCGCTCGCCGCGCAGCTGCTGGTCACTCGGCGGCAGCTGATGGACGGCGTGCGTGACTCGCTGCGACCTCTGTTTCGCGGACAGCTGATTCAAATTGTCATTGGCATCGCGTTCATCGGGCTGGCCGTGCAGTGCTACATTCGCAGTACCCATATCCCGCACCGGATTGTCTGCGGTATTATCGTTCACGTTTACGGACTGTTGACGATCGTGCATGCAGGCCTGGTGTGCGGCGGTATCAAGGGCGTCGACTATTCAAAATCCGTGCGGGAAATTCGCGGCAGCATTGAGAAAGTGCAGTCGCAATATCTGCGGACCGGCGTTCTGATGGGATTCGCATGGTGGCTGATGTGGCTGCCCGTGTGTGTGACGCTGGGGGTTGACCTGGTCATCCTGCATGCACCGACGCGGAACGTATCACTGCTGACTGGATTGATCGGTTTGGTGGTTTCACTGTGGTGGTATCGCCGCGCCCTGCGGCCGGAGGGCAGCTGGAAGCACCGGTTGTCCGGCGAGAGCATTGCCGCAGCACTGCGTGGCCTCGACGAAATCGAGAGTGCCAGCATCGACTAACGCACTGTGTTCCAATGCGGTGCATTCACAAGCATCGCGTCAGGCGGACAGCTCTCCCGACGAACGCCCGTCTGTCTTCAGCCTGAGCATCATACGTCTCCTGTTTTCTTTACTGTCAGGACCCCTTGATGACATTGACGACACCAGTTCCAGCGGCAGATCAACAAACTGCGACTTCGTCCAGCCACAGTGCTCCGCTGCCACGCCGCCATGACCTGGACGCGCTGAGGGCCGTGGCCATGCTGCTGGGAATCGTGCTGCATACCGCCATTTCGTTTTCCACGATTCCGTGGACCGTGACGGACTCCCGGACCAGCGTGGGCTTCAACGTGCTGTTTGCAGCAATCCATGGATTTCGCATGCCCCTGTTTTTTCTGCTCAGTGGATTTTTCACCGCAATGCTCTGGCGTCGACGCACGCTGTCTGGACTTGTCAAACAGCGTGTGCAGCGAATTCTGGTGCCTCTGATCGCAGGCTGTCTGACCATTGTTCCTGCGATGTGGGGCATCAGCAGTCTGGCGTCTCGCCCGTCGCCGGGAGCAAAACCGGGTGCCCCTCTGTTTGCCGCTGTGGTTGTTGGAGATGTGGCGGCCGTTCAGACGCAGCTCGGAGGCGATGACGTCGATCTGAACGCCGCCGATCCCGCGTCCGGATCCACACCTCTGGCAACGGCCGTCTTTCTTGGTCACACAGACATTGTGGCACTGCTCGTGAACGCAGGCGCCGATGTTCACCTCGCCAACCGTGATCGTGCCTGTCCGCTGCACATCGCCGCCTTTATGGGGCGGGGACAGGCCGCCGCGCATCTTCTTTCGGCCGGAGCTGATCCGGCCGTGAAGGATGGAACCGGCCAAACCCCTGAGCAGCTGCTGGCGGTCGATTTTGGCACGACCGCATTCATCGCGGGTTCGCTGGGCGTGCAGCTGGAGGAAGCCAAGCTGTATGCCGGTCGCGCCGAGGTGGCTCGTCAGCTGGGCGTTTCTTTGTTGACGCCGCCAGGGGCGAATTCAGCTGACAACTCCGCCATGCTGTACGGGTTGCTTTTTCAAATGCCGGTGTTCATGCACCTGTGGTTTCTGTCATTTCTGTGCTGGCTGCTCGTTGCGTTTGCCGGCTATACGCTGATTGCCCGCAGGGTCTCATTTGAGCGTCTGCCCCGGTGGCTGATTTGTTCTCCCGTGAGCCTCCTCTGGCTGGTGCCACTCACAATCGTGCCGCAGTTGTTTATGTCTGCCGGGGTTTTTGGACCGGATTCTTCCATTGGTTTGTTGCCCATGCCGGCGGTGCTGGCCTACTACGACATATTTTTCTTTTTTGGCGCGGTGTACTGGGAGATGAAAGATACGACCGCCCAGCTGGGGCGATGGTGGCAGCTGAGTCTGCCGCTGGCGTTGCTGATCGTGTTTCCTGTTGGTCTGGATCTGACTGATGGAACACTGGGACTGCTGCCTTCATCCGGCAGCGGCCCGGTAAACAGCCTGCTGGCAAACAAATTGCTGCCCAAAGCCCTGCAGGCTCTGTTCACCTGGCTGATGATCTTCGGATCCATGGGACTGTTTGCTCAGGCCTTCTCCCGCGAAAACCGCGCCCTGAGATATCTGTCCGATTCCTCTTACTGGCTGTACCTTGTGCACCTGCCGCTTGTCATCTTCGCCCAATGGCTGGTCCGGGAATGGCAGCTCCCGGCGGCGGTGAAGTTTGGCCTGCTGGTCGTGAGCGTCTTTGTGCTGCTGCTGGTTAGCTATCAGTTGGCTGTTCGACACACCATCATCGGCAGAGTGCTGAACGGCGATCGTCGCCGTATCGATAACAGATGACTGCGGTATCTTTAGGGCAGCAGTCAACGCTGTGCTGGCCGGCCTGCTCCGCGGCTCTATGGACTATCCTGCGGAATCGACGGCGTCTGGTTTTCTCCCGCAGAAATGATCGCCGCGACCAGTTCCGATCGGGTGAATGGTTTGGTCAGGATGGTGCCGTCCATTGACTCGGTTGGCAGCCCCGTCATGAAGATGGCCGGACCAGTCCCACCTTTCTCCACGATGGCCGCATGACATTCTTTGCCGCTTTGCCGGGGCAGGTCCAGATCCAGCAGCATCAGCTCCGGCTCGGTGGGCATTTCGGCGTAGGCTTCCAGTGCCGAGACGCCATCCGAGGCCGTATGAACGCGGAACCCCATGTCCTCCAGCTGCACGCGCAGGGCATTCAGAAATGCAGATTGTCGTCGACCACCAGAACACGACGTCCGTGAGCCGAAAAATCAGAAGGCCGATCAGAGACGACATCGACAGCCGTCTTCCGACAAACTGGCAGACAGATCTGCACAGTGGTACCGCGGTCAGTTTCGGAATCAATCGTCACGCTGCCACCGTGATCCTCCACGATCCCATGCACCATGGACAGCCCCAGTCCAGTGCCCTGTCCGCGGTCTTTCGTGGTGAAAAACGGTTCGAATACACGCGGAAGCACGTCCCTGAGAATTCCGCAACCGCTGTCCGATACGCAGATCCTGGCCATGTCTGAGTTGGCAGACTGGCCGTGTACGTCAATTCGCAGTTCTCCCCCGTTCGGCATCGCGTCTTTGGCGTTGATCACCAGATTCAGGATCACCTGCCTGAGCTGGGCTGCGTTGGCCTGACACAGGACCTGTTGATCGCTGTCATGCCGCTGCACGACCATTGTGATGGACGAAGGCATCATGTGCCGTACCATCGACTGCATTTCGCTGACCAGGGGAATCAGGTCAACCGGTCGCTTTTCGGTTTCATAGTCGCCACTGAAGGTGAGCATTCCCCGAGTCAGCGTGCCACCCTGCTTTGCCGCCTGCCGGATGGCGACCACATGACGCTGGCTCTGACTGGAATCCGGCAGCGATTCGCGGAGCCGTTCCGCAAGTGTCAGGATGGCCTGCAGCGTGTTGTTGAAATCGTGTGCGGTGCCGGCGGCCAGAGTGCCCAGCGCATCCAGTTTCTGGGCCTGCAGGAGCTGCTCGGTCAGCCGCTCGTTTCTGGCCTGTTCCGATTTTCGCCGCAGAACTTCGGCCTGCAGTCGGCCAATCGCTTTGCGACCCGCTCGAACATAGGCAAGCAGAAAGGCAATTCTCAGCACGACCAGGCCTGTGATCAGGGTCGTGTTGACAACTCGAGACGATGCCTGCTGAGCAGTCACATCAGCAGCCAGTTGTCGCCGACGCGTTCCAGATTCCAGTTGCTCTGTGCAGCGACGCGGGCAAGTTCGTGGTTCAGTCTTAACGGCTGTTGCCCGTCGCTGTTGCCAGATCGCCAGAAGATCGGGCGTGTCGAACTGCTGGAGGACGTCCACCACGTCCTCCAGCATAGCCGGGGTGACTTCGCACTCCGGAGCGTCCAGCACGTTCAAAAAGGTGTCCCTGCTGGCTGGAAACGGCAGTTTGTGCCTGAGACATAGCGCGTATTGACGAATCACAGTCTCGGACAGTCGGCCGCGGATCCCCGCCTTTTTGTACAACGCTGCGGCAAGTCCAAGCTGCTCTGCGGCTTCGACCTGCTGACTAAGCCCCAGCAGGCATTCCGCCAGCAGAGTGTGCTGACGTGCCAGGTAAGCATCCTGCCGGGAAGCACGTCTGAGTCAGACATCATCCATGGCAGTCGGATGTCCGCAGTGGCCGATGTCGATGCACGCGGAGCGATGCCCTTCATACGTCGCAGCGCGTCGATCATGTGACGCAGACCGTCCATAAGTGCCCCCCGACAATGACACTGGTTCTCATCCGACTCGTAAGAGGATGGCCCAGTCACCCCACAGACTGTGAATTTTATGGAGCAGGCGGTCGAGCAGATACGGCACATTGGGACAAAGGGCGGAGAATTTCCGCTTCACTCGCTCATTCTCGCCGCATCGTTGGTTTGTGTCATGGACCGCCGAGGCGTCACGCGTGACCTGCGTGAGTTACCTGCCCTTTTTCTGGCGTGGCGGGGAACGGGGCACCCAGGTGTCCGGCGCATTGAGCATCAACGGCTGGTGAAAGACGGTCAGCTGGTCGTTCTGTGTCTTCAGCCAGTCCTGCAGTTCACCCCGCAGTTCGCTCTGGATTTTCTGGAATGTGGGATCACCAGCGAGATTCGTCAACTCCCGAGGGTCGGCTTCGAGGTCGTACAACTCGTATTCAGGTCGACCATGGTGTCGTGCAACAATGCGGGCCGCACGGCTGTCGGTTTTGGCAAGTTCTGTCCACTGGCGGAAATAGTCGCCCGACGTTTCCCGCAGCAGCAGATCAATGTGAGTGGTGAACGCAAACTCCGGATGCACATTCCAGATGAATTTATAACGCGGCGTACGCACAGAACGACTCAGGTAGACGTTCATCATGCGGTCACCACTGTGGGTTGTGAAGATGCGTTCGCGATGTGTGACCGCTTTGCCGGTCAGCACACGGGCAAATGAGCGACCATCCAGTGCATCGGGGACAGCGCCGCCCGACACATCGATCAGCGTCGGCAGAATGTCAATCCAGCTGACCATGGCCGCCGTCCGGGAGCCCGCGGCGATTTTTCCGGGGCGTGTCACGATCAGGGGCACCCGGGTTCCTTCGTCGTACAGCGTCCATTTGCCAAAAGGAAACTGTGCTCCGTGGTCACTGGAGAACACAAACAGTTGGTCCGGCGACAGATGACGGTCGGTCAGGGCTCGCAGTTCACCAAGATACGCATCAAGGTCAATGACCTCCTGCAGATAACGGGATCGCTGCACGCGTGTTTGCGGTGTGTCGAGCAACTGGGGCGGGACAGTCATTTGTTGTGCGTCCACACTCGATTTTGCCGGCCACGGAACGTGCGGATTGGAAACGCCGACGAAAAGTGCCAGCGGTCGTTCGTCCACGCGATTTTCCAAAAACGTTTTGACGGCCACGCGGACCTGCGGGATGTCCTTCTGCAGGTTGATCGTGTGAAACTGATAGTCGGACGCGCTTTTGCCGTGCGCGACTTTTCCGAACGCGGCCGTTTCGTAACCCAGTTGATTCAGCAGTGAAGGCAAACGCAGTGTGCCGGCCCTGGGGTACGTGTGATTTTCTTCGGCCCCATTGCGAGCGGGCATCAAACCGGTGAGCAGTGCGGCTCGGCTGGGCGCGCAGGCCGGCGACGCCACAAACGCCCGATCAAATGTCATCCCGTCGGCCGCCAGTGCGTCGATGGACGGCGTTTTGATATTGGTGCCCCCATACAGCGACAGGTCGCGGGCAGACAGATCGTCAGCGAGGTACACAACGATGTCCGGCAGCCGGTCGGCCGCGCGCAGCGGACACAGGCAGGCGATCACCGCAACAGGCAGCAGAGAGAATGATGTGGCAACTTTGGTCATGTTTGTTTCTCACAGTCGACAGGTGAGGCATCAGTCTACTTGACAGGCCCGCCTGCGAAACCAACGACGCACAGTTTTTGATGTTCACCAGACTGCGGCTGTGGTTCCATCAGAATCCTGCCGGGACGGGCTGTCGGCACCATGCCGAACACAATATCATGGATGATCCGTCACTTTTTGAGGCGAATTGTCCGTGCAAACGTTCCTGCTGTTGCTGCTGGCCACAAACAATTTCCCTGGCACCGACGAACTGCCTGCGAGTCCCGGCCAGCTGGCTGTCTCGTCACTGATGCAGCGTCATTGCCTGAAATGCCACGGGCCGGATCGACAGGATGGGGCGCCTCATTGGGAACAGCTTGTCCTTCCCATCAAAAACGCCGCCGACATTCCCCGCTGGCAGGCCGTCGTGGAGGCTCTGCAATCCGGACGCATGCCGCCCGAAGATGCGGCCCAGCCCACGTCGGCGGAACGCAACTCGGCTGTGAGCCATCTGAAGGCTGTGCTGCTCGCGGCAGAGTCTGTCTACGGCCCCGGCTATCAGTATCAGGCGGATGAAATCAGGATCCCTGCCGCTACTGCTGACGAACCGCGGGTCGAAGCGTTTGATGCCGCCAGCATTCAGGCTGCGGCCACTTATCTGGATGAGGGCGCAGTTGCGTGGACACGCTCTCGCCGATGCATCACGTGTCATACCAACGGCACATACATAGCAGAACGTCCGCGGCTGACTGAGTGGCTCGGTCGTCCCGAGGACGAAGTGCTGCAGTTCTTCCAGACGGGTGTGCCGGCTGAAACCGATTCATCGACACCGCAAACGCCCCGCCCCGCCTACCGGCTTATCTGGCAGACGCTGGGTCTGGCTCAGTGGGACAGATATGTGACAAAGCAAACAGGCGAACTGACAGATCGCTCCCTGCGGGCCATGCTGATGCAACAGCGGGATAACGGTTCCTGGATGCATTACACGGGTGTGCGAGAGCTGCCACATATCTCTACCGATTTTGAACTGGCCGTGCGGGCCGCGTGGGCCGTCGCCGCTGCTCCTGGCTGGCTGCAGAACCTGAACGACGAGCGCCTGCTTCGCCGTGTCGCACGCATGAAAAACTACCTGCGACAGCATCGACCCGGTAATGACTACGAACTGGCCCTCAAACTGCAGGTCGCCAGTTTTATGCCGGAGGCCGTCACGGTGGCCGACCGGCGGGCGGCCATCACCATGCTGCGAGAAAAACAGCAGCCGGATGGCGGATGGTCCACGCGCGGTATGTCGGCCATTGAAAACTGGGCCAGCTGGCATCCGGAGAAAGACAGCAAGTGCCTGCAGATGCTGCGTGCAGAAACCGAAGCCGAGAGGTCCGTCAGCGACCCCTACATGACGGGGTTCGCTATCGTCCTGCTGCGGGAAGCGGGCGTTGCCGCGGATGACGAGCAGATCCAGCGGGGCATAGCCTGGCTGAAAGCCAATCAGCGCATGAGTGGCCGCTGGTGGATGAAGTCTATGTTCAAACAGACGTATCACTTCAGCACGTACATGGGCACAATGCAGGCCATGAAGGCACTGGCGGTGTGCGGAGAACTGGGCCCGGCCGCTGACACAGGTGCCCCGTAGTCTTTCAAGCTCCGGACCGTTAGCGTTTTTCGTTGAGAGCGCGTTTCTGAGCGCGGTCCTGAGGTTCTTCCGCAGCGCCGTCGGAAAGAATTTTCATCCTGCGAACCGCCAGTTCGCCGTAAGCAAAGGTGAGCATCACCATGGTCTTGTCACGAGCGAGGGCGTCGTGCGTGATTTCTGTCCGGAAATCACCGATGTTCAGCACGCCGCGCGTACCCTGCACCTTCAGTCGGACGGCAACCCATTGTTCATTCACGGCCGGAAGGTCGGGCAGGCCGGCGGGGCGAATGGTGGTGCCCTTGTTCTGCTTTGATGACTTCGTGGCCCAGGCGATCAGTCGTGTCGGCACCTTCGATGGTCCGGCTGTCGCTTCGGGGTGTTCGTCGGCAAGGGTGACTCGAAAAATGTGACCGTCCCCGTTGAGCGTAAACACGACGCGCTGGCAGTCCCTGGCTTTCATTTCAAAGGCGATGGTGCCATCACGGAATTTCCGAGGCCACTTCAGGATTGGGCCGTGGTTCTTAAACTTTCGATAGAGCGTCGGATCGGCGATGCAGCGGGCGATCCCGTTTTCAAACTGCCACGCTCCCCGCTCCGCCAGTCGTCCGTGGCGTGTCTCAGTGTCGAAATTGTCAGTGAATTCCGACATGTGCACCTGAGTATCTGGGGAGGCGGGCGACGACTGTTCATCCGGCAGGGCATGCAGCAGCGCCAGGGTCGCCCAGCACGCAGCCGTCATGGAGATAAACTGGTCTTTCCCGTGCGGGTATCCTGTTTCAAAGTAGGTCTGGAAGGGCTTGCTGCGACTTTTGACATGCCAGGAGCCGTCTTCCTGTTGATTGTCGGTGAGAAATTTCAGTCCCCGCTGATAGACGGGGCTGGCTGATTCCATGCCGCCTTCGGCCAGCGCGTACAACACAGTGGCCGTGGCATAAGCGTCGCTGTCCATGTCCATTTTTTGCGCCCAGCCTCCGTCATCCCGCTGCAGGCCGATCAACTTTTCGGTGAATCGCTCCCTCTGCTCGTTCAGTTCCACGTACGGCAGTGACAGCAGCTGGAAAACGCGATCTTCTGTGTCGCTGGGCGGCGTCTGCTCCAGCCAGGACCTGGCGCGCGTCGTGGCCCGGGCGATGTCGTCTGCATCGTGCTCCTGTCCATACGTCTGCAGGCCCCGCAGCGCCAGATAGGTCGTGGCGAAGTGGCTCTTCTCAGAGGGAGGTCGGTTGCTGGAACATCGCCAGCGTCCGCTGTCGTCCTGGCGACCCAGCAAATACGTCATCACAGCATCAGTCACGTCATGAGGAGTCTGCTGGCCTGCCTCCAGTCCCCACAAAGCCCAGCCGGCCGTGTCGACCTGTCCTCCGGTTCCCCGCCCGTCCCGATAGCGTTCCTGCGACCGCTGCAGATGATCGAATGTGTGCTTGAGCTGTCGCTGCAGGTTGGTTGCGTCAATGGTAAAGCCGCGGTGTGTGGCATGCTCCAGCACAACGGCAGGCAGTGCCTGTCCGTGGCACGTGAAGCATTTGCGCTGTTGAGCCGTTTCGGCGGAGGCGGATTCCAGCAGCCGCAGTGATTTATTGACGGAATAGCGAATCGCGCTGGCCGGTGGGGCAGACGGCTGCTGTGCAAACAACACGTCGGCCGGTCCGGCACACAACACCACAGCAGTCAGCAAAGTTCGCATACAGGCCTCCAGACCATGGAACGTGAAGAATCAGGCGAACAACCCAGTCACGACCCTGCCGCCGTCGGGGCCAGTCAGTCGATGGTGGCGGCCCTGGTGAAACCAGGTCAGGTCATCGTGGGGCAGGCCCAGCAGGTGCAGGATGGTCGCGTGCAGGTCGCGGAAGTGGACTTTGCCTTCGACAGCTCGGGCGCCTGTCTCGTCGGTCCTGCCGTGGACATAGCCCCCCTTTGTTCCGCCACCGGCCAGCCAGTAGGTAAATCCCCGGGCATTGTGACCGGTTTCGTCTTTGCCGCCAGGCACCAGCCCAGGCCGACCAAACTCACCCCCCCAAACGATCAGCGTCTCGTCCAGCAGGCCCCGCAGTGACAGGTCTTCCAGAAGTGCGGCGATCGGGGCGTCGACCGTGTCGCAGTTGGCTTTCAGGTCGCGGCGATGATTTTTGTGCTGATCCCAGCCCCCGTGATTGACCTCGATGAAACGCACGCCTGCTTCAGCAAAACGGCGAGCCAAAAGACACTGACGTCCGAAATCTGTGGGACGGCATGTGCCGACGGACAGTTTCCTGCCCACCCGGTATCGTTCGAGTGTGGCCCGACTTTCCCCCGACAGATCGAGCACGTCCGGCGCCTGCGTTTGCATGCGGAACGCCAGTTCCATGGATTCAATGACTCCTTCAAGTCGACGGTCGTCCGGGCGTGACAGCAGATGCTCACGATTCATCGCCTGGACAAAATCGAACTGTCGTCGCTTTTCTGCCAGCGAAAGATGGTCTCCGGAAATGTGCCTGATTGTTGCCTGAGACATGTCCTCGCCGTTGATGCCAATGGGCGTGCCGGAAAATCTGGTGGGCAGAAATGCGCTGGAATACACGGCCGGTTTCATGGCATTCAGGCTGATGAATGACGGCAGATTCTGATTTTCACTTCCCAGTCCATAGGTGATCCATGAGCCGAGACTCGGGCGTTTTCGCAGTCGCTCACCCGTGTGCATCTGTAGAAAAGACTGTGCATGGTTTCCGGTGTCGGCATGCATGCCGTTGATGATACACAGCCTGTCCGCATGCTTTGCCGTTTCGGGCATTAACTCAGAGATCCACAGTCCGCTGTGTCCGCAGCGGCGAAAAGCAGCAGCAGAGCCGGGATGCGGTTTACTGCCAGTCTGTGGCTTATAGTCAAATGTGTCCATCTGAGCGGGACCACCGCTCATGCACAGGAAGATGACCCGCTTTGCCCGCGCGGGGACCACAGGCAGCGACGGGCGTGATTCGGACTGTGCGGCAATCGTGGCCCTCAGCGCCAGCATTCCGAATCCACACGAGGCGGTTTGCAGCACTTGTCGGCGAGATAAAGACATCATCTAATCCACGTAACGAAATTCACTGGTGGCAAACAGGGCCTGACACAGGCTCGCAAGCCGGGCCGGGTCCGGCGAATTCAAATAGGACATGGCGCGAATGGACTCCTGCGGCGTTGGCTCGCGGCGGAGGATGCGGCGAAACGCTTCGTCAGTGCAGCGCCGCGGGTGATCGTGTTCAGTCAGGATTTTCCGGGCCAGCCGCCTGGACTGTGCCACCACGAACGGGTTGTTCAAAAGAAACAGCGACTGTGCGGGCGAATTGGTTTCCGCCCTCTGGCCGGCGTCTGTGATGCCGTCCGGGACATCGAAGGCGATCAGCTCCTGCGGTGGATCATGCCGCAGCATGCACAGATAAACGCTCCGATGATTGCTGGGCTGATGCAGACTGGTCGCCTCCCCTGGTGGCCAGTTGATGAGCTGATCGATGCGATCGACGGCTGACCCCACCGGTCGTTCGAGGATGAGTTCGTCGCTGGCGGTCAGGATGCTGTCACGAACAGACTCGGCGTCCAGTCGGCGGCGGGTGTGCCTGGCAAGCAGGAGGTTGTCCGGGTCGCTGTCCGCCAGCAGCGCGTCACAGCAACTGTCCAGCTGGTAGGTTCGGGTCAGAACGAGTCGACGAATGAGCCGCTTGATGGACCAGCCGTCGTTCACAAAATGCGTGGCGAGGTGATCGAGCAGTTGCGGGTGAGAAGGACGGGCCCCATACACGCCAAAATCGTCCGGTGTGGCCACAATGCCACGGCCAAACAGATGCTGCCAGACGCGGTTCACGATAACGCGTGCGGTTTGCGGGTGCGCCGGATCTGTCAGCCACGCCGCCAACTCACGACGGCCGCTGCCTGTTGCGTCAATGCTGGCCGTGGCGAAGCTGGTCGTGTGGCAGGCTGTCAGGAAACCGCGAGGCACTTCCGGTCCCAGCCTGCCTGATGTTCCGCCAATGTGAATCCTGCAGTCGGCAGGCTTCGATTTGTCACGCACACCCATCGCCAGGCCCGGACCAGGCTGCGCACGTTGGCGACCGGAGGCAGCAAACAGCGCGCCTGATTCCTGCGGAGAAACCGAGCGGTCCCAGACAGCAAAATCGGCCAGTCGACCCTGCAGCGGCGCGAACCGATCGCTGCGCGCTGCCAGGCAGAAATCGGGCGAGTGTCCGAACGTCGCCGAAAGATCCCCGTCAATTTCTCTGTTGCCATTGAGAAATACGGTGATGTGGTCCGCTTCGCGAGTCAGCGTCACGTGATTCCAGGTTCCCGGTCGGATGACGGTGGTGCCGCCCAGAGACTGGCGACTCGCGTTGCCATTGAAAACGAACAGCCTGCCGGTGCGGGAGGATTCGTGCGTACCGCCAATGCCAAGATGGTCGCCAGGCAGGTCGCGATTGCCGAATTCTGCCCGCGAAAACAAATAAGCGGTGATCGGCCGCTGGTCGCTGGGCAACTGATTGCGAAACCAAAAGGACACTGTGTAGTCCGGCCCGGATTCGTCCAGCCTGCCTCGCAGACAGGAATCGTGGACTTCAGCAAAACGCTGACGCGAAAACGTCGTACTTGTTGTCTCCAGTTGCGTCGGTGGCCCGGTGAGCGGTTCGTGAAACTCTGGTCCCAGTTCCTGCACCGCTTTGTGATAACCGACCGGCAGTGTGAGTTGCTCTGTGTTGCCCGCCTGCCCCGCATCGATCGTCTGTGGGGGCCATTCGGAAACCAGTTCGTGCAGGGGAGTGGGTGGGGCTGTGAGCTTTTCGTTGCCCGCGTCGCCATAGAGCGTCTGTGTGTTTGTGAAAATGCCCGCCAGCGCATAGTAGTCACGCATGGGGATGGGGTCATGTTTGTGGTCATGACAGCGGGCACACGCAACACTGAGTCCCATCACTCCCGTGCTGATGGCCTGGATCTGATTGTCCACAATGTCCATTGGGAAGTCTTTGTTCATGGCGGCCGCCGGTTTGGGACCTATGGCCAGAAATCCGGTGGCGATCAGCTGGCGATTTTTCTGGTCGGCGCTGTCCGCAGGCAGCAGGTCGCCGGCAATCTGCTCAGTGAGAAAGCGGTCGTACGGCATATCAGCGTTGAATGCATCGATCACATAATCCCGGTACCGCCAGGCGTAAGGAAAGGTGGCATTGCGGCCGAGTCCGTCGTCACCGTTGGATTCGCCATAGCGAGCCACATCCAGCCAGTGCCGCCCCCAGCGTTCGCCGTACTGCGGACTGGCCAGCAGCCGGTCGACGAGCCGTGCAATGGCCGTCTGGCGATCAGTCCGGCAGTCGGTGCGGAAGGCGGCCAGCTGTTGGACGGTGGGTGGAAGTCCGGTTAGGTCGTAACACAGCCGTCGAATCAGCACCTCTGGTGATGCGTCCGGAACGGGTGCGATACCGGATGCTTCCATGCGACTGAGGACGAAATGATCGACTGGATCGCGGGGCCAGTGCTGCTGCCGGACGATGGGGGTGTCGGGATCATTTGGCGGGGAGAACGACCAGACGGCCGCTTCATCCCACGTCCTTGCTGCGGCCGGCTGTTCCGTTGTGGCGGCTGGATACAGCGCCCCTTCCCTGACCCATTTCTCAAAGTCCGCGACGATGGCCGGTGACAGCGGGGCCGAAGGTGGCATTTCGGCGTCGGCATATTTGATGGCGGCAATCAACCGGCTGTCGCCAGGCTGGCCTGGAAGGAGGGCCGGTCCGGAGTGGCCACCGCCAGTGAGGCCGGCGGCGCTGTCCAGAAGCAAACCTCCCCCGATCTGCCGGGCACCGGCCGAATGGCATTCGAAACAGTGCTCAGCGAGCACAGGACGAATCCTGTTTTCAAAAAAGGCTCGCTGCACGCCTGAAGCTGCGGGGTCATCGGCCGCCGCCGCGGCAAACCCCCAGACCAGGGCGACGGTCAGAACGCACAGCCGGTGGATGAGAAGTGGAAGGAGTCTCATAGGCGTCTTTGTTGCTGGTGACGCTTTATGCTAACCACAACCATCAGCGACCGTAAGCCGGTTTCCGGCCCGATCTCCATTTATGGCGGCGGATCAAAAAAGTCGGGATACGTCAGCGTCAGGCGATCTTTCGACGGCCGCCCGTCTGCAAAGCAGGCATCGATTTCTGCTTTCAGACGCCTCAGATTGGTGTCCTTCAGCAAAGGATCTGCGGACTGCTTTCGCCAGTCCGCCAGCTTTCTTTTCAGAGTGTCCTGAATGCCCAGATACGCCGTCTGGTCGGCCAGGTTCTGGAACTCGTGCGGATCAGACTGCAGGTCATACAGTTCGTACTCGGGCGGTTGCCGCATGCAACGATAGGCTGACCGGACCGGTTCCGCAGCGGTGTCGATGACGGCCGGCAGTCCGCTGAAGAAACGCTGCATGGTAAAGTCGTAGCCGGGATTGATCTGGTCGGGCAGCAGGTTCTGAATCAGCTTGTATCGTCCATCGCGGACCGTTCGCTGCGGGTAGAAATTGTGCGCTGAATGCAGGTGGAATTCGGTAAACAGAAACTCGCGCCACGGTTCCTGCTGGTTCTTCAGCAGCGGCAGCAGCGAACGCCCTGGCAGATCTGCGACGGGGTCTGCGGCGGCAATGGCCAGAAACGTGGGCATCAGATCCAGCGTGGAGACCAGTTCACTGCGGACCTGCGAAGCTACGATTTTCTGCGGCCATCGCACCAGCAGTGGAATCCGCAGTCCGCCCTCATACGAGGTGCGTTTGCCTCGCAGCAAATCGGCCCCGTGATCACCAAGGTAAACCACCAGGGTGTTGTCTGCCCGGCCCGATCGCTCCAGGGCGTTTAGCAGGTCACCAATCAGCGAATCCAGACGACTCATGCAGTTATAGTAGCTGGCGGTCTGCTGCCGCAGTTCTGCCGTGTCGAGCCCGAAGTAGTCAGGTGGTTTGACGTCCTCCGGTCTGAGCGGTTGCTCCGGCAGTCCCCCCACCTGATCAAGAAACGGTCGATGGGCATCCGGATAGTTCACACTCAGAAAAAACGGAGCATCGCCGGCAGACATAAACTGCGCGGCATGTTCTGCATAGCGCTGCTGTTGCTGACGAGAGAAGTTGGACGTGGGGATTTTATGCGTATCGAAAGGGAATGCAGACTTCGGATTGACGTGCAGCTTTCCGATCAGGCCTGTGCGGTAGCCAGCCTGCTTCAGACTGCGAACGATGTTGGGCGTGTCTTCGCGATACATGCGAAACTTCCAGGTGGCCAAACCAATCTGTCCGTTCTGATGCGGGTACAGTCCCGTGAGCAGAGCGGCTCGCGACTGACTGCACCCCGACTGTGGCACATACGCGTTTTCAAATCGCACACCCTCGGCGGCGAATGCATCGAGCACGGGCGTTCTGACAGAGGGGTGACCATAGCAGCCCAGCTCCGGTCCGTTGTCTTCAGAGACGATGAGCAGGATGTTTGGCCGTTCGTCTGCGGTGCCTGCCGGGGCGTCACCCAGGCAGGCACACACGACGATGGCTGTCAGACGAATGAAGGCAGGCAGGCGGGTGGCTGTTGTCATTTTTTACCGCTGATGACGCGTCCCGTTTCACGATGTGTCCATGTGAAGGACTGGTGGTCAAATTCAAACGCTTTCTTCGTGTCAGCTGACGGCGCCCAGTGATCAGGAAGCCACCGGGAAAGCCGTTCCTTCACGCTGGCATAATCTCTGTTCGCTGCCAGATTGGTCCATTCGTGCGGGTCCGTCCTGTGGTCGTAGAGTTCTTCGCCGCCGTCATGATAGCGGATGTAGCGGAATCTCTCAGATCGAACGGCAGCGTTGCCACGGCGAAACTCAGTGACAGCCGGGCGGTCCCATTTCCTGCCGGGATCACGCAGCAGCGGCACGAGTGAGTGTCCCTCATGGGATGGGATGGCAGGAAGCCTGGCCAGTTCGTTGAGCGTGGGATAGACGTCCAGCAGACTCACGGAGCGACGGCAGGTGCCAGATTGAATTCCAGCACCGGCAATGATCAGCGGAACATGGGTGGACTCTTCCCAGAGCGTCGATTTGTGCCAGTGCTGCTTTTCGCCCAGATGCCAGCCGTGATCGGACCACAGAACAACAATTGTGTCGTCCGCAAGCTTTGCCTGCTGCAGTGCCGTGAGGATCTGTCCCATACGAGCGTCCGCACAGCTGATACTCGCCAGATACGCCTGCACGGCGTGCTTCCAGCGGTCAGCTTTGCGAACAGTCTTCCAGTCACTGCGTCGATCTTTGGCGAGCTGCCGCCCGGCTTCCGGCAGGTCATCCAGATCGTTTTCCGGCACCACAGGCAGCACAATCTCATCGAGCGGGTAGAGCTCGAAGAACTCCTGGGGCACATACCACGGCAGATGGGGGCGGAACAGACCACATGCCAGAAAGAAGGGAGACGATTTTTTGTCTGCCTGCTGCCGCAGGAAGTCGATCGCAAACTGCGTTGTCACCGCATCGTCGTAGTCTTCCGCAGCAATCGTCAGTGAGCCCCAGTCGTTTTCATGCCCCAGGCCCGACACCCCGCTGAATGGAAAGCCATCAGGCGGGGCCCCAGAGGCCGACCACGGATAGTTCAGGGCGGAACCGCGAAACCACGGATCTTCCTGAAAGGTGAGTCGGTGAAACGTGTCCCACAGGTGCAGCGGGTGATTGCCAGCCGTGTGATGAAAAATCTTGCCCGCACCGCCAACGCGATAGCCATGACGACGAAAGTGCTGGGGAATTGTGATAGTGTCGGGAAGATTGGGGAACCACCAGTGTCCGTTGTCGTACAGTCCGGTGGTGGACGGTCGCAGTCCGGTCAGGACAGCGGCTCGCGATGGGGCACACCTGGGTGAAACGCAGTGAGCATTTTGAAACAGCATCCCGCGAACCGCTAGTTGGTCAATGTGCGGGGTGTGAACGGTGCCTGAGTAACCGTCGAGGCAGTTGACCCAATCCTTCATGTCGTCCACGACGAGGAACAGCACGTTGGGACGTTCGCCTCCAACAGCCGACCCTGGCAGAAAAAACAGCGACCAGCACCCGAACAGCAACGGTCTCATATGACGCCCGACAGAACAGTGATCGTGAACGGTTCTGCTGCAGCATAGACGGGCCTGCCCCGGGATGACACCTGTCAACCGGCGCATTTCAGGACACCGCCCCATGCGGCCATTGTTCAGCGGCCACCATGGCGTGGAAGTTGATCAGTCGTGGCCCGGTGTTTCGAGCACGTGCGGTGGGTAGTTGATGTTGCCGGGGGTGACAGAATCCTGTGAGATCGACGACTTGCGTTCGTTGTCCAGAAAATAGGTGATCCGCTCAAGGGCTGTGGTTTGATATTCCAGTTTTCTGTTCATCGGATCGTCATTGTCCGGTGCTCCCGGCGTGACGTGATAGCGTTGTTGTCTGCCTTTTCGAATCAGCAAATTTGGTTCGAACACGGAGATGAAAGGCGGTGACTTCAAGAAGCTGAAAAGCGGTTGACATTATTCAGTGTAACCTTGGGCATGATTCGATTCCTGTTTTTCGGTTTACACGCAAATGACGGCAAGCTGAAGATTATGAAGATGGCGCCCAGGCGGA
Source organism: Planctomycetaceae bacterium (assembly GCA_024742875.1). GTDB lineage: Bacteria > Planctomycetota > Planctomycetia > Planctomycetales > Planctomycetaceae > Fuerstiella. The sequence goes on from JANSXP010000089.1 coordinate 19,598, forward strand.
CTGATCGACAGAGCGAATTCGCGGCGCTGTTATCCGCCGATCAAAACGGTCGGGCAGCAGGGGCCCGTGATCAAACCGCCATGGCTTGTCGAGTCCCCAATTCGCGCGGCCGGTTTGCCTCCGATCAGAACCGTTGCCGACCCCTTGACGACCGTTGCGGGCGGACCCACGCAGACGAATGTATCTCCCACAACAACAGCGGGAAGCATGCCAATCAGTACCGTCGGGACGCCCGGTCCGGCCGCTGCGCCGCCCACATGGGGAACCACGCCCGTCACAGCCGGGCAGACATGCAAATCAGAAAGTCGAGCGGCCAGCATGTCGGTTAACATTCCGTTGGGGGAGGTTACAAGAAAGGTGCGTTGTGATCAGAACCGGTCACCGTCGGTCAAAGAGAGAGTGTGTCAGCCGGTGCGAAAGACGAAAAACATGAGCACCAGACTCAGCACGACACAGGAACCGATACCGGCATAGAGCATGGCGACAGCTCGCCTGCTGCGGGTGATGGCCGCAGACGTCCATTCGAGATCCTCCTGAAGATCGGAGAGCTTGTCGAACACGCCCCTGACAAAGGCACGCTGATCTTCTTTATCCCCGGTGGCGGAAAAGTAGCAACCGCCGAACGGCATCTCCCTGTCGTCTTCTTCGTCGTCATACCCGAAGCCCTGACTGAGAATCTGGGAGATGGGATCCTTCAATCGGCTGCGAACGGTGCAAAGCAGACTGTGCAGCAGTGTATTGCCGGGACGAGTGAGCGCTCCATCTTCACGAAACAGTGTGTAAACCCAGTCTTCAAAGGCACCACAGGCATGTGCGGCCAGCGCAGTCAGCTCTTCCGGTGTCGCGCGGCACCTCACGTCCATGCCCTGTCCAAATCGCTGACGTGACGTCCCTGCGGGACCAACCCTGCGGACCAGTTCCCGAAAACCCTTTTCATATTCCAGGCCGGTAAACATGGCCAGGGTCGGAGCCTGAAGCGTGAGTGTTTCGTTCAGGGAAACCAGGTCAGATCTGATCGCTCGGTGAACTTCCCGGACAGCATCGTCGGAAGCATCGAGCACCTTAAAGGGGATCAGCACCATGATGCCGTTGATAGGACACAGGGGGTACCGCCTTGTGCGAATCAGCTCTGCCACGTGCCGAATCCGATTGGTCTGATCGATCACTTCCTGTGCGGAAAGTTTGACCGGTCGGTCTCCTCCGTAAACCAGTCCGCCAGGTCGCAGGGTGGACTGTTCGGGCAGATGAAGGGCGGGAGCATTGGCCTGCGCTTCCCGATCGGCAAAGAACGTGGAAGGGTCCAGAGTGGATTTCGCGATGTCGTTCATAGCCGCCGCGCCGATTGGATTTTCGGCAGAGACCGGACGTTCGGCCGGCGCCATTGAGCTGGCCATGTGGACCAGCGCGCTCAGATAGGAGGCGTCCGACAGAATGATGTAGACCGAGTCAGCGGTGGCATAAAAGTGCAGCGGAGCCGGTCCGGGCGGCACGGCTTCCACGACGAAATCCAGACCGGAAGCGGCCATCAGTGAGCGTTCCTGCTTCAGGTCTGTCGTTCCAATGACCAGGAACAGTGGCGTGGCATTCAGTTCAATGTTGTGGTCTTCAAGAGACGCCGTGCCACGTTTCCAGGCGTCCAGAATGTCGGGGAATTCTGAGGTCACCGTTTCAGTCCAGTTCTTGACGGAAAAATAGGTCACGAGGGGGATCAGCAGCAGCAGCGCACCAACAACGGCACGTTCCAGGGTGAGTGTCTGTCGCCATGGGACGTCTCCGTCGTGTCGCAGGACAAACCAGAACAGGCCCACCATGGCTGCCAGAATGAAGAACACAAACCACGCCATGCAGGCGGCAAACGACATGCCGGTCACGCGATCCCGCAGCCATCGCGCGGCACGTCCGGGAAGGGCAGTCATCTCTTTCAGAAACTCCACGAAGCCACCCTGCGGCTGCGGAAGTTCCGGGGGAACCTGAGGTGTGACTTCGGGGGGGACGATACTCATTACATCTGAGTGGAAAAGTAGACGACGTTGGCGATGAGCAGCAGTGCAGCGATAACCCACGCCACGATGGCCGGTTTGCCGGATGGCAGGGGCGGTGCTCCGGAGATCTCACGAGCTGGGCGTGACAGAGGCGGCCGTCCCTGTCCCAGACGAATTGACATCGAAATCTGCCGCGACCACTCGTCCAGCGAATCGGGAAGGTCATTGGCCGGCGCCAGCTGGGCTGCCAGCTGGCTGTTGCGGTACAGGCCTCGAAATCCCAGCACCACGCAGTCAAAGAAGACTTCCTGCGCATTTTTCCTGCTCAGGGCCGAGGCTTCCCGCGCCTTCAGAAAAAACTGTTCGTTGCACAATCGTGTGTTGAAGAAGTGCACTTCCAGGACATTGTTGCTCCACCACGACTGGCCGCTCCATGGTGTGTCGACCAGCATTTCGTCAATCCACGCGGCCAGCGCATATTTGGCCAGTGCCCATTCCCGATCTGCCCCCAGTTCGGCTTCGGCCTGCTCAAACAGACTGCGGGCTCGCAGGTGTTCCTGCTCCGCCGAGACGGGTTCACCGGCGGCAGCGCGATGAATCAGATCGACTCCGAACAGGAAAATCGGATCCACAGATTTAGCGAATTGAGGCGTCATGACTGTCGGGGTACCGCAAACAGGGCGAATTCCACAGAGGCGCGTTTGCCACGCACCGAAACATCCAGCGTCCGCTGTCCCTGGAGCTGATCAAAGTTCATGATCAGCGAATCTTTCAAACGCATTGCCAGCGTTTGTGTGACCTGCACGTCCTGCCAGGCGGGCGTCTGCTGTCTTGGGATGTCGTAGTAGAGCCAGTCGCTGTCCGAAGGTAAGGCGCGAATCTGTCGTTCCAAAGGGACGATCTCCAGGCCCTGGGCACGATGCTGAAACAGCTGCTCCACCTGTCGGCTGCTGCCAAGCTTCCAGTCCAGCTGACCGGCGGACAGCAGATGCCGCACCTCATCGTCTGTCAGGTCGCCTTTCCGCACTCCGACATACCAGTCCCAGTCCGAATGGAACCACTCAGACTTCAGCGACACCTGCAGACCCAGGCCCACACCGGTAAAGGATCGCTGTTCGTATTCATACTCCTGCACGGCATTCAGCAGTCGGGAGATCTCAGCCTGCGCGTGTCGAAAGATTCGTCCCAGGTCCTCATGGTCATACAGCGGCAGATCGGGGGCCACACGATCGGGAGCAAAAATCGCCAGGCCACCAATGATGCGGCAAAGCTCCACATAGGCCGGGAGTGGGTGAATCCCATTGCCGAATGCTGTGGATTTCAGGGCACAGACAGCTTCGTTCAGGCGATCAAGCATTAGCAGGCGATCAAGGTCTCCCGGGTGTCGACTTTCGAACCCCACACCCCGATTTCGGACCTGCTGGCTGAGAACTTCGATCTTGCGACTGATGACATCGTAGATGCCCCGCAGAATGTCTTTTCCCAGCGCGGGAACAGCGTCCACAGAAAGCACGGGTGGCAGGAAATCGGGATCCGGTTCCGGACTGGCCAGTTCAACTCCCGATCGTTTTAAGCGCACCAGCGGCAGGACTTCGTAGCCAGCCAGATCGTCCGTGGACAGTTTCAGCTGGATATTCAGATGCCGCAGCCGAATCTCCTGGTCGTTGCCACCGCCATGCTCGTCGGCAAGCAACTGTTCGGCATCCTGGAATCGGGTTTCTGAAGAAACCTCGTGCGAGACGTTCTGGCGGCCCAGTTTCAAACCCGGGATGGCCACGTAAACCGTCAGTGTCGCATCGGAGCCAAAACCTTCATTCAGGTCAGCGGACAGGTCGGCGATCGACTGGTCCAGACTCAACCGCTCCAGGTCCTGTCCGGACTGCAGTCGGACGATGGTGCCGTCGCGCATCCGCGCTTCGAGCAGCCTCAATTCAAACTGGCCATTCGCCAGGGCCTCAGGACTGTACTCAAGGGCACGAATGCCGTAGCTGGCTGGGAAACTCCAGTCCGTGGAGAGGCGGTTGATCTCGGCCCAGTAGCGGTCAGCCGCCTGAAAATGCTGAGGCCGCAGAAACTGGCCTTCGTGCCAACTGACCTGAGCATGACGCATTATCTCACGTTCCTCGACAAATCTCGTGCGGCCCCATCCGTCTGAGTCGTTCGCGAAAGTTCCATCCGTCAAAGAGTTTACGAACTCTGCGGAGTACCGCTCACGCCGCAGGGAGCGTACCACCGGGCGAGAGTGTTGTCCAGACTGTCACGAGTCCGCAGTTCCGCTTCAACTTGCACGACCGATTCCGTCGATGTGACTGTTGTATTGGGACATTGCATCGCCAGGGGGGGCTGGCGGAGACCTTGGACTCATGGGGAACCGGCGTGCCGCACGTTGGGGGCCGACCATCTTTTCTCTCACCTGCGTACGCGCTCCCTCTGCTGGTTCTGGCATTATCTGCCGGAAGGCAGGGATTCGCTGACGACGATTTCGCTGCGCACCGAGCTGCGGTTGAGCCGCCCGTTTATCGGCCCATTTCTCAGCGTGATCTTTCCAACCTTTTCCAGGCGAAGCCATCATTCGGATGGCATGCGCCAAGTCGACGGTTGCCTGTCACACCAGACGAGGCGCTGCCTGAACGGCCGGTCGACCTTCCTGCAGCGACGACATCGCCGGAACGGCCGTCTGACGTGGTCTCCGCAGTCGGACGCCGTCGGACGGCGGGGATGTCGCACAATGGCCAGGTCCCAACTGCCGCACCACGACCCGGCGCCGAAACGAAACCAGGACGAGTGGCCCAGGTGAGCTTTCGGTCGGCTGCCCAGGATGTCCCCAGTCCGATCTTTCTGGAGGATGTCAGCGAAGGCTGCAACGAGCAGAGTGCGGCGGTACCACCCGTGTTTGAAAGCACGGTGAACGCCGCGAATGATTTTGAGGTTCTCAATCCACTTCCATCGACGCAGTATGATCCGCCGGTGTCAGGCATTCCGGCAGGCGCGTCCTGCCACTCATCTGACCACATCTCCTGCGATCGCTACGGTGATCCTGACTGCCGGCAGCACTGCGATGTGTGCAACCCCTGCTCGCCGTGGTTCAAAGTCTTTCGATCCTTCTGTTCGGACCCCGCCTGCGATGAAGGGATTGGCCGCGAGCGAATTATGTTCGCTCCGTTTGATATCGAAGTGCCTCTGCCGACCAACTATGTGGCCTTTCGGTACGACGCGGCGGACGGGCTGAGGTTTCCCGACCGCGCCGAGTTCTTTTGGGCCAGACAGCCGGCTCCTGGTCCCGCGCGCAATGCACGACGGGTTGACTATCAGGATCTGAAGTTTGTCATGTCCATGGGGGGCAAACGATTTTCGACCATCACGGAGATCCCGCTGCGTTTTATCGACGTCAGCGGCGGCAATGCGGCTGTTGGCAATGACTCGACCGGTGGGTTGTCGGATATCAGCATCGCCACCAAGCTGCTGCTGATCGACGGTCAGCACTGGAAGATCACCCAGTACCTGAAAACCACGCTGCAGACCGGCTCCGTGTCTCGAGGACTGTCCAATGGGAATATCTCTTTGGAACCCGGCCTTCTGGCCCAGTATCAGTGGAGCCCAACACGTTACTGGTTTGGCGAACTGCGCTACTGGATCCCGACCAATGCAGACCCGTCACACGGGGGAACGCTGCTTCGCTACAGTCTGGGCACGTCCAGCCTGTGGTATGAAACGGACACATTCGCCGCTTTGCGAACGCTGGAGTTTGTGGGAACAACCGTCCTCACGGGCGCAAAGACAGCGCCCGATTTGACGACCCTGAATGTCGATGGAGAGCACGCTCTGG
>JANSXP010000058.1 GCA_024742875.1 Planctomycetaceae bacterium
AACCTTGTCTGAAAATGCGTCGCAGACTTCAGAAATGGCGACCTGTGTGATGCGTTCAATACTGAGGTCGGCGTCAGTCATGTTGCTGGAAAATGATGTGTGCCATTGACTAGAGCAGCAGCTGGCTTTGGGGCATAACGTTTAGCATCAGCCGGTTGCGACGAGTGATGCTCAATGTGAAAACGCGCCGTTCGCAACTCGGCTGCATGCTGTTGTTATGCGGCTAGTCGTCGCAAAATTCGTGGGGAACAGATCGGATCTTCTGGTGCCGCAACTCAGTCAGCTCATCCTGTAGCTCTTCGAACCGGGTGTCAAACGGGCTGAGTGATGAGTGGGCGTATGAATCGACAAATGATTGCTTTGTGGCGTCCGCCTGCATGGATTTCGGAGTTGCCCCTTCATTTGCTCGTTTGGCGTTAGCCTGCTGCATCAGGTCAGCATGAGCATTGGCGTTAAAGTATCGAAAAGCCTTGATAGCATCGACCGAAAGTCGGTCTGCGGTGTTGCAGTAGAATTGGTTGAAGCCGCCGTTGTTGACCTCTGCTTGCACAATCCAAGTAACCCAGAACGCTTGGATCCCAAGTGGGATGTCATCAAGAGACCGGTCCGTTTCAATGGAATGAGTCATGTAGTCAACGATTGCCATGTCGAGTTCCGCGTTCGGTATCTCGGCCAAGATCGAGGGCGTGAATCGAGCGTACCGCGTGCGTTGGTCATGCTTCGCGAACGCTGCCTCAATCGCTCTCAATTCGTCTTTGCTGATTCCCATTCAGGTTGCCGCATAACGCCTGTGATCAGCGGATTGTGGCCAGTGATTCACAAAAACAGAAAACGCGCGGCCCACAATTCCGCTGCATCACTTTGTTATGCATCATGCATTGCGTCAATTGGAAATTCAATTGGTGTGTCATAGGGCTTCGCAACCACCTGACCCTCTATGGACTTGTACGGGGTCAGAACTACGCGTCGGTCCTTTACTGTGACGGTGCCGCAAAGCAAGTAGATATCTGAGTGCCTGAATAGTTTAAACGGCTCGGATCGAACCCGTTCCCCGGTTTTGTTGTTGGTGTGCGTTACAAACGCAACGGAACCACCTCCATTTGGGCGAATCTGAAACGTGACATCGACAGTGTAGGACTTTGTGCATTTGGTCTTGTGGGTAATTTCTAATGTGGAACCGTTCTCAGCGAGGGCAGACTCAACTGAGTCGATAGCATCCTTGAGTTGATCGTTGTCTGTTACGTGGCGGAGCGCTGCGAACGTGGCCGTGGCGAGCATCGCTTCACGGTCGGCATCCGACAACGCGTTAAAGACGACACGGTCCAAACCATATCGAACGCGTTTCACGCGGTTGTCAGGCAATGCCTCCACTTCGATCTCGCCAGGTTCCGAATCGGCGTCAAGATCGATGTATAGATGATCAGCACGACCACCAAGCGTGAATCCGTGCTCGCGAAGCTTTCGGGCAATCCGATTCGATGTGTATGCGGAGGACTTTGGTTGGTGAAATACGTAGCCGAGATACCCAGACGCCGGTTGGCAATCCTCACGATGCACTTCGTAGATGCGGATATCGAGGATGACTTTCACTGGCGACATAACTGGGATTGATGCATAACGAACAAAAATCACCGGGCCGTGGCCGGTGACAACCCAAACACGCGCGACGGGGACCACGGCTCCGGTGCATTTAGTTGTTAGGTTGACGAACAGTATGGAAGCTTTGGAGCAGATCGCGATCGAACTCGACAGCAAAGATGCGAGCTGGGATATCTGGCGAACAGAGGATCGTCACTGGTGTGTAAAGATATCAATGTCCCAGCAGACGCAAACCTTTAAGAACGGGGGGCTGACCAAGGCGATGGAGGCTGCCAACAACTGGAAGCCATTGCCACTGGTGCCGAGGCAGCCACGCCTGTTGTACGAGTCGTTATTTGAGCCCCGAAAATCCGGGAGCAAGTGGGAGTTGCATTACGACGGCAACTACTTTGGCGGTGGCCTCAAGACTAAGAGGGAGGCGCTAGAGTGTGCGGAGAGGCTGGCTCGTAAGTCGCAAGCGGCTGTCAACGAATGGGACGTGAATTACGGATGGACCGCCGCCAAGGTGGAGGGCGTCGATTTCAGGTACTCGTCCGCCTAACGCTAGTGATCACCGGGCCGCCCCCCAGTGATCTTGATTTTCAGAAAACGCGCCGTGGGCGGCTCCGGTGCATCACATTGTTATGTGGCATTTAGTTTGATGGTGGAACCATATTACGACCGGGCTGGAATCACGATTTATCACGGCGACTGCTTTACGATACTGCATGAACTGGAGGGCATCGACGCATTTGTGACCGATCCGCCGTACAGCAGCGGCGGTGCGTTTCGCAGTGACCGAACAGTCAGCACGGTGAGCAAATACGTGCAAACACAGACGCAAGCGTACCGCCCCGAATTTGGTGGCGACAATCGCGACCAGCGGAGTTTTATGACGTGGTGCGGCATGTGGTTGTCCGCAGCGTACAACGCCAGCAACGCAAACGCGATCGTGTGCAGTTTCATCGACTGGCGGCAGTTGCCGACGTTGAGCGATGCAATACAGGCGGGAGGATGGACATGGCGGGGAGTCGCGGTGTGGTCGAAAAAGTTTGGCCGACCGACCCCGGGTCGATTCTCGAATGCGTGCGAGTATGTGGTTTGGGGCAGCAAGGGGCCGATGTTGCAGCGAGAGGTGTACCCGCCGGGTGTGTTTGAGTGCAGCCCGCCGAGCGGCGATGCGAAACAGCACATCGCGCAAAAGCCAGAAGCGGTTATGGAGTGGGTGTTGTCGGTTGTGCCGGACGGGGCGACGGTGTGCGACCCATTCATGGGCAGCGGGACGACGCTGAGGGCCGCGAAGAACGCCGGGTGCAAGTGCATCGGGATCGAAGCTGACGAACAGTATTGTGAAATGGCGGCGAAACGACTGCAGCAGGATGTGCTGCCGTTTGCCACATAACGACCAACATCAGCGGGTTGTGGCCGTTGACGTGGATTTCAGATTGCGGGCGGACCACAACTCCGCTGCATGTTTTTGTTAGCCAGCCGGGTCTGATGACACGCCATGTTTCTGACAGAACTGCTCCCAGCCACCGGCAGCTTTGACGTGCTTGATTGCAACGGGAATCAGAAGATCTTCCAGTTCAGCGTCAGACATGTTCTCGGTCTTCGCCCGGTCCTCAAGTTCCCCCGCTAACGCCTTGATTCGAGAATCAGCACTGACATTGGCAGCCTCGAGCTTGGCGATTTGTTTCTGCAGACGAAGGATCTCCTTGTCGAGCGCATCGATGTGACGTTGCAAATGCGGGTCTGCGGTAGCGATGGCATCATTGAGGTCGGGTGATCGTGCGTCTGACATTGTTGGGCTCGATAAAGAAGCGGCGTGAGTTCACGGCTATGGTAAATATGGGTCGTCGTCGTAGAGGTCAGGATCAGCAAGTGGGTCGTATTTGTATGGGTCGGCGTTTGGATCGTAAGGAGCGATCAGATTGATAACGAAAAAGAATGCGGCAATTGCAAGGACGGCGATGATGATGCATCCCCACGGATTGTCGTCTGGCTTCTTCGATTCTGTCATGTGGTCTTTGCTGGCTAACGCCTGCCGTAACCGGGCACGAACGGAAGGCTTTGATTTCAGTTGCCGCGTGAATGAGTGCTCCGGTTCACGGCTTTGTTATGTTGCTCGTTGCGGTGCGAACTCACCATCAGCGTGCGTGATTACAAATGGTTGACCTGCAGCCGTGGGAATCCAACCAGAGGTAAGAGCGTATTGGATCGCCGACCGAACAAAAGCCGGCGTGACGACGTGCGGATCAAACGGTGGTGTATTTTGGTATTCGGGTTCGCACCAGTCTACCCAGCCCCAGTCTACGATGAGCTTTTGCCCGCGACGGCTGGTGTTTGAGTCAGCGTAGACAGTCAACACGCCATCGAAGCGCCACTGAAACGCTGAATCATCAACGATGATTTTACGAAAGTCGCGTTTCTTGGTTGGGCGTGCCATTAGACGCTGTGCTGTTGCTTTTGAATGAGTTCGACACGGTGACCATCCGGATCGGCAACGACAGCGCGTAGACCCCATTGTGTCTGTTTTGGTTCGGTGAGAACTTCTCCACTCATTTTACGTAGCGAGGCGAGAACGGTGTCGATGGACGCGACAGCGAATCCGATGCGGGATGTTGAGACCGGAAACCGTTCCGACGCTGGATACAACTCGAATACGGCATCGCCGAGGGCCGTGCTGAAATGCTCCGGTCCTGTACCGTGTTTTTCACGTTCAAACGCGAGTCCGATTGCGGAGTAGAACTCGACCGCAGATTCGATGTCCGCTACACGCAAGACGATGAGAGAAAGCGACGGGTCGCTGGGCATATGTGGGTGACCCTCGCTGTTGCAACATAACTTTGTATTAGATGGACGTCCGGATAAGCAGTCTCGAATATACCGTCTGCTATCTACGATTCGTGGCCATGCCTCCGGATTCCCCGAGTCTACGAGGGGAAATGCCAAGGGGCAATCGCGGCTTATGTGGAATTGGCTGGCTTATGCGGAATCCGTGTAAGCCGCCAAAAGGCTACAAGTCTGGATTTGGAGCCTATCGATGAGCCTGCTCGACGACGTTCGCAATCACATGAGAACCCGCCACATGGCGATCCGTACAGAAAAATGCTACCTGCGATGGATTGAAAAGTTTCTGCGGTTCCATCGTTCCCGTGCCGGACAGTGGCTTCACCCCACAAACATGGGGTCAGAGCAGGTGAACCAATTTTTGACATATCTCGCCGTCACGCGGAAAGCCTCCGCCAGCACTCAACAGCAGGCCCTTGCCGCACTGCTGATGCTGTATCAGGACTTTCTGAAACAAAGGCTCAACCTCGACATCATACGAGCCAAACATCCTGACCATATGCCCGTGGTACTTAGCGTGTCTGAAGTCCGTCAGGTGTTCAGGGCTATCCCGTTTGGAGTCCATCGCCTCATCGCGGGTCTGCAATACGGAGCGGGGCTGAGACTTATGGAGTCGATTCGGCTGAGGATCAAAGACATCGACTTTCAAAGAAAGCAGGTGCTTGTCCGAGATGGCAAAGGAGAAAAAGACCGCTACGTCCCCTTGCCGCAGCGATTGACCGCCGCGCTGCACCGCCAGATCAGCGGCACACTCGTACAGCATCGAGAAGACATGCAGTTAGGCGCTGGATGGGTCTGGATGCCGTACGCGCTCGCCAACAAGTACCCCACTGCTGGTCGTGATCCGATCTGGCAATATGTCTTTCCCGGGCGTCGGCTTACGCGAGATCCCCGCAGCGATGACAGGGAACTGGGACTGATGAAGGGACGCGGACGCCATCACATTCATGAGTCGTCTGTGCAGAAAGCTGTCCGCCGCGCCGTTCAGAAGTCAGGTCTCAACAAAAGAATCTGGTCAAAGGGCGGCTTAACCTGCCCCGGAACGAAGCGTTCCGGAATGCGCTTCGGCTGCCCCTGCAGCATCAGCCCAATCCGCCTGAATGCTGTCACACCTTTCGACATTCGTTTGCGACTCACCTGCTGGAAAGAGGGGTCGACATCCGCACCATACAGGAACTGCTCGGCCACAAGGACATTTCCACGACCATGATCTACACACACGTGTCGACACTCGGTGCCACAGCAGTCCGCAGTCCACTCGACTGCCTCAACGAGCAGGTCGACCGCGAATAACGGCCAATTTCATTGACGAACCAAAATGCGGACTCCGTGCCCCTGGGTGTCAGCAGGTGACTTGCCACCTCACCAAAACCACCTCAGCGGACCCTAATGGTTGCTTCACATGATACACGGGTAACGAGCCGGGGAGAAGCCGGTCAGGCGCACTCAGGAAGACAGATCGCCTCACTCCAGGTTCGCCATTGGGGGGGCAGAATCGGCTCGCAACGGCACAGGACGCAGGATGATTTTCTGCGGCCCACGAGGATGCTGCGGTGAACAGCTGGGCGGATCTTCGGAGCCTGTGGGTTGTCGCTCTGCGGCGGGAAGATTCGTGGATCGCCCATTTTCGTGTCGACTGATCCCCCAAAGTGGCAAAACGCGGTGTTGACCTATTCGGCATTGCGGCGGAGAATTCGCCCCGCGGCAGCAGAGGGCGGGTGTCGCAGTCAATGCTCCCCAGCGGGATGCCGGGAATGAAAATTACAGTGGACCAGATTGATCGGCTTTTGCCTCAGGCACAGCTGAAGGGCCAGTGGCCGGCTCGCGTGAGTCACATCACGGCCGACAGTCGTCAGGTGCAAAGCGGCAGCGTCTTTGCGGCTGTCAGCGGATCCCGGCACGACGGGCATCTGTTTGCCGCTGACGCCGTGCGAGCAGGCGCAACAGCACTCGTTGTGGAGCGGCACCTGCCGGAATTGGATGTGCCGCAGGCCGTTGTCTCCAGTTCTGCTCAGGCGTTTGCTGTGCTGGTGACCGCCAGTCGACTCGGGACAACGCTGCCCACACTGGCGGGCGTCACTGGAACGAATGGAAAAACAACAACCACCTGGATGCTGCAGTCCATCCTCAAGGCGGCTGCCCTCACCTGCGGCCGCATGGGGACTGTCGACTGCGATGATGGGCAGCAGGCTGTGCCGACGGCACTCACCACACCTTCCGCTGATCAACTCGCCGACTGGCTGCAGCGGTTGCAGTCCGGCGGAGGGACCCACGCCGTTTTGGAGGTCAGCAGTCACGCGCTGCATCAGCATCGCTGTGACGGACTGCATTTTGCCGCCGGCGCGATCACCAACATCACCCGAGATCATCTTGATTACCATGAAACGACAGACGCCTACCACAGCGCAAAGGCCCAGCTGGCGGATCTGATGTATCCAGATGCCCCGCTGCTGATCAATGCTGACGACGCTGGCTGTCGCCGTATTGAACAGAATGTCCGCTCGCGGTGCCGCGTGCTGACGTACGGACTGGACTCTGAAGAAGTCGAGCTGCGAGGACGCCTGCTGGAGAGCGGCCATCGCCGGCAGCGGGTGCACTTTTCGCTTGCTCAGGGAGACGCTGAGGTCAACCTGCGGTTGATTGGTCGTCACAACGCTTCCAACGCGCTGGCGGCAGCCGGCATGGCCGAACAGCTGGGAATGCCACTGGCACACATCGTCTCCGGCCTGGAATCCCTGAGGATTGTTCCCGGACGGCTGGAGCGAGTGGACGCTGGTCAGCCTTTTCAGGTCTTCATTGACTACGCGCACACGCCCGATGCCCTGCAACAGGCGGTCGGGGCCGTCCGCAGTTGTGCGCCGGGGCGAATCATTTGTGTGTTTGGTGCCGGTGGGGAGCGAGATCGCCCCAAAAGGCCGCTGATGGGAGCAGCCACCGCACAGGCCGATCTGCGAATCGTGACCAGCGATAACCCTCGCAGTGAGTGTCCTCAGCAGATTATTCGTGAGATTGCCGCCGGCTTCACGGCCGAGCAGCCCTACCACCCCGTCGTTGATCGGCAGGCCGCCATTCGACAGGCTCTGGAATGTGCTCAACCGGGCGACGCCGTGCTGATCGCCGGAAAAGGGCACGAAACCACACAGGAAATCGGCGATCAGTCACTCACCTTCGATGACCGTGCGGTCGCCCGAGACATTCTTCGTGATCTCAACTCCCAGTCCGCGTCCGATCTTCATCCTGTCTTCACACTGCCCCGCTCAGCGTGATATAACTGTGGAGGTCAATTGACCGGCCAGGACCATCTGGCGAGAGCGGTTTCAAAACGGTGCCAGGAAGGCCCGTTGAGGTGGCAACAGGCAGGGATGCGAAACCATGACGATTATGACGCCTCGAAAGGCGGTCGTCTCCACAATCGGTCCGGTTGGATTCAATGAGCCATTCGATGAGCGTCGATCTTCCGTCTGGAATGATCGCGACGGCTCTCGGCCCCACCCTGCTTTGCTTTCGTTTCCCCTCCGCCGACAGCCTGCGATCGATGAAAATCGAACGCCTATGCCGTCTGTTACGCTTTCGCAGTTTCTCGCTCTTACCAATGGTCAGCTCCTCGGTGATGCGGATCTTTCCGCCACCATAGCCGGATGCAGCATCGACAGTCGCACCGTCCAGCCGGGAGAGGCCTTCTTTGCCCTGCCAGGAAGCAGTGATCACGGCATTCACTTTGCCGACGATGCCGCAAAAAACGGTGCGGTGTGTGCCGTGGTGGATCGCAGCGTCGGCGTTGCGACGGAATGCCCGCAGGTCATCGTAGACGATGCCGAATATGCGCTGGCTCAGCTCGCGCACCACCATCGCAGTCAGCTGGACACACTGGTGATTGGCATCACGGGAAGTGTGGGCAAAACAACCACACGTCGGCTGATTCACGCCGTGCTCTCGGCGGCCGGCTCGGGCCAGCAAAGCCCACGCAACTACAACAACACGCTGGGTGTGCCGCTGAGTTTGCTGCAGCTCACACAGGACGATGAGTTTGCCGCCATTGAAGTCGCCACGTCCCAGCCCGGCGAGATTGCCTACCTGGCCTCCGTTGCCCGTCCCGAAATGGGCGTGCTCACGCGGATTGCTCCCGCCCATCTGGATGGCCTGGCCTCTCTGGAAGACATTCGACAGGAGAAAACGGAACTACTGCGGGCTTTGCCGGCGGACGGCGTGGGGTTTGTGAACATTGACGACCCGCTGCTGCGTAGTGTTGCCAGTGAACTTTCCTGCCGCGTCGTGACCTTTGGCGAAGACCCACTGGCGGACGTTCGTGCGTCCGAAGTTGCCTGCGAGAACGATCGCCTGAGTGTGGCCGTCAACGGCGTTACTTATGACGTGTCCGTATTCGGTCGGCACCACGTGACCAATGTCCTGGCCGCTATTGCCGTGGGACTGGAAGTGGGACTGTCGCCGGAAGCCATCCAGGCCGGACTGGCACAGTTTCAGTCGCAGGCAGGTCGCTGCAACTGGGAGACTGTGGGACCGTGGACGGTCATTGATGATGCCTACAACGCGAGCCCCGTTAGTGTGACGGCGCTTGCTCAGTCGCTGCAGGGGGCTCGCTCAAACGGACGCCGGATTATGGTCCTGGGCGATATGCTGGGCCTGGGCGATCAGTCACTGGACCTGCACTATGCGGTGGGCGGCGCTTTGGCGGCCTGCTCTGTCGATCACATCCTGACATGCGGGCAGTTCAGCGACAGCCTGGTCGAGGGGTTTCGAAGTGCGGGCGGACACATCAGCCGCATTTCCCGATTCAACGATCTGGACACGCTCAACAGCCTGCTGTCCATCATGGCCGCACCGGGCGACCTGATTGCCGTTAAAGGATCACGCAGCACGCGGATGGAACGTGTCGTGCAATACCTGCGGCAATCGGCCGCCGACGCTCCACTGCGTCGCGCCGCCTAAGCGTAGATCGCCAGAGTCGAGGGCAGAAACCGGTGCGTTGTTGGATGCGTCATCCAGTCCCAAACAGAACAAGGGACGCCGCAGTGCAGCGTCCCTCGTCGTTTGTTCGTTTCTTCGCCTGATCGTGCCGTGCAGTCAGCCGCTGTCCGTTCAGCCGCCGCATTTTGGCTGGCCGAACGCGGCACGACTTCTATCCGGCCGGCGGCGGTGGAGGGGGCGGTGGGCTGCCAGCGAACAGCTGAGCCAGTTGCGGGACCTGCCCTGCGGGCGTCCAGCCGTTCATGCCGTTGCACCACACCAGCGACGTGGGCTTGAGTTCTCCGGAGGCGACACCGGATGACAGCTGCTGTGGAGAGAACGGACCCGTGGTCTGCCCGTTGACCGCCACATGCCAGGCGGCGGGAGGCGGTGGAGGAGGCGCCATGCCGGGGGCTGGCGCACCGCCCATCATGCCGGGCTGCATCATGCGGCCTGCCATGGCAAAGCCCAGTCCCAGTCCCATGCCGTCGGCCGCGCCACCGCCGGACGGATTTTCGGCCGCCGCTTCCATCGCATTACCCATCTGGTACTGCTGGAACTTGTTCATGTCGCCAATCACGCCGATGCTCGTGCGGGTGTCGAGGGCCTTCTCAACGGCTTCCGGCAGCGAGATGTTCACAATGAACAGCTGTGGAATTTCCAGCCCGTATTCGTCGTCGATGCGTTCCTGTACGGACACGCGCAGCTGCTCTCCAAATTCCTGATACTTGCTGGCCAGATCCAGAGCTGCCACATTGGATGAGCCGATGACATCGGCAAACGTGCTGATGATGATCGACCGCAGCAGTTCGGTGACTTCTTCCGCATCCACCACCTTGTCAGTGCCGACCAGTTCTTCCAGCAGCGCTCGTGGTTCAACCGCTTTCACTGCGTAAGAACCAAACGCCCGAATGCGGATGGGCCCGAATTCCGGATCCCGCAGCATGATGGGGTTGGGCGTCCCCCATTTCAGATCGGTAATCTGCTTGGTGCTGACGAAGTAGACTTCCGCCTTGAAGGGGCTGTTGAAGCCGTACTTCCAGCCCGCGATGGTGCTCAGCAGAGGCAGGTTGTCCGTTTTGAGTTCGTAATGACCGGGCTCAAAGATGTCCGCCACCTGACCACGATGGACGAAGACGGCCGTCTGCCCGGGACGCACAATCAGCTGCGCACCGTTCTTGATTTCATTTTGGTATCTGGGAAATCGCCAGACGAGCGTGTGACGGGAATCGTCAACCCACTCGATAATGTCAATCAGTTCGTTACGAAGCTTTTCGAACAACCCCATTTCAGGTTCTCCAGGTGAGCAAATGGATTCCGGCCAGTGGCCCGGGACCGGTGAACGCTCAGAGTGTAACCCAAGCGGCCGGCGGTGCCAGTCTGCCCCGCGACGCAGACGTTTGCCGTCTCGCACCAGTCCGAACAGAGCCACGCCATCTGACAGAACGGTCATTCAGCGACAGCGGATCAGAATTCCCGGCAAAACACGGGCGGAATCAGCCAAATTTTGCATCGACCTGGCGGCACGGCATCCGCTCCGGGTGCGCGGCTGGCGTTAGCAACGTCGCCGCACAACGCTAAGATAGCTGGCAGCAAGTTTTTGCTTCCATGAGGAGTCTGTCCATGCGTCGCCGTCTGTCTGTCTTCTTCCTGTGCGGTCTGGTGGCCTGCCCGGCTGCTCCCGCCGGAGAAGAACCACAGCGCCCCAACATCCTGTTTATCGCGATGGATGACCTCAACGACTGGATTGGATGTCTGGGCGGCCATCCGCAGACCATCACCCCCCATCTGGATCGGCTCGCCGCCAGTGGCGTGCTGTTTACCAATGCCCACTGCCCAGCGCCAGCCTGCAATCCGTCGCGCTCGGCCATCTTCACGGGGCGTTCTCCGCATAAGTCGGGCCTGTACGATAACCGACAGCAAATGCGTGAAGTCATGCCTCAGGAGCGTCTGCTGCCCGCTGCATTGCGGGAGCACGGCTATTTTGCGGCCGGGAGCGGCAAGATGCTCCACTACTTTATTGATGCCGCTTCGTGGGACACTTACTTCCCGGAAGCAGAATCAGAGAATCCATTTCCCAAGACTCACTATCCCAAACCGCGCCCAGTGAGCCTGCCGGTGGGTGGGCCGTGGCAGTATGTGGAAACGGACTGGGCGGCACTGGATGTGACCGACGAACAGTACGGTGGCGACTGGGCCGTGTCCCGGTGGATCGGCGAACAACTGCAGATCGACCATGACGCGCCGTTTTTTCTGGCGTGTGGCCTGTATCGACCTCACGAGCCGTGGTTTGTGCCCAAAGCCTACTTTGAGCCGTTCCCGCTGGAAGACATCCAGCTGCCCCCCGGTTATCTGGAAGGCGACCTGGACGACG
Source organism: Planctomycetaceae bacterium (assembly GCA_024742875.1). Classification (GTDB taxonomy): domain Bacteria; phylum Planctomycetota; class Planctomycetia; order Planctomycetales; family Planctomycetaceae; genus Fuerstiella. The sequence continues at coordinate 11,768 of JANSXP010000058.1, forward strand.
TGCCATCGACCGGGCAAAAAATGGCGCGAAACCGATACTTCGCCCACATTCAAAAATCCAAACAGTGGAAACAGGGCATTCAGGGCTATCTGGCATCCATCCATTTTGCCGACGCGATGCTGGGACGAGTGTTCGATGCCCTGCAGCGCAGTCCTCATCGAGACACGACCATCGTCGTGCTTTGGTCAGACCACGGCTGGCAGCTGGGCGAAAAGGAACACTGGCAAAAATACACGCCCTGGCGGGCCGTCACTCGCGTCCCCCTCATGATGCGCGTGCCCGCTGGTCTTTCGACCAGTCTGCCGGATGGCACGCTGGCGGGCAGCGTGTGTGATCAGCCCGTCAATTTGCTGAGCCTGTTTCCCACGCTGCTGCAGTTGTGCGACCTGCCTGCGGACGAACGGCATGATGGCCCCAGCCTGGTGCCGTTGCTGGAGTCGCCTCAGCGTGCCGACTGGCCCCATGTGTCTGTGACCCACCTGGCCACACCCGGAGCCTACGCCATCAGTGGCCGCACCCATCGCTACATCCACTACGCCAACGGCCAGCAGGAGCTGTATGACATTCGGCAGGACCCCTGGGAATGGACAAATCTGGTGGCCAGCGACGAGCACGCCCAGGTGCTGGCTTCGTTCCGTGAGCGTTCCCCGCAAACGTTTGCCGCAAAAAAGGAGCCATCCGTCGATTCTCTCACACGGCTGAAATGGGAGCCCTTCACGGGCGACGCTGTCCCCGCTTCGCGTCCCGACGGCAATCCCTTCGGTGTGTATTTTGAAAATCCTCGTGAAGAGCCGCTGGAGCTGTTTTGGATGGATCGCCAGGGAAAGCCAAAATCGTACGGGCAGATCGCCCCCGGCAAACGAACGCGGCAGCAGACGCGGCCCGGTGCCGTGTGGATGATTCAGCGTCCTCTCACCGACCAGCCACTGGGATACTTTCGCGTCGGCGACCGCACGGCACTGGCCGTCATCGCCGACTGACGACGCGTTCGCGGTCGCCTCCTCACCACACTTCTTCTGACAGGACCCCCAGCATTGGCAGACAAACTTCAGGGACTGATTGCCGCCACCTACACCCCGCTGCACGCCGATGGCACCGTAAATGTGAGCCTCATTCCGCAGGTCGTTGAACGACTGCTGTCGCAGAACATCCGCGGGCTGTACGTCTGCGGCAGCACGGGCGAAGGCATGTCGCTGTCCAGTGAGGAACGGCGGGGCGTCACACAGGCTTATGTTGAGGCGACTGCCGGCCGGGTACCCGTGATTGTCCAGGTAGGACACAACAGCATCGCTGAAGCCTGCGCTCTGGCGACGCACGCCTGCAAGGTGGGTGCCGACATCATCTCGGCGACCTGCCCGTCGTATTTCAAAGTGACGACGGAAACCGGGCTGATCGACTGCATGCAGCAGATCGCCGCCGCCGCGCCCCAGCGACCGTTTTACTACTATCACATTCCCATGCTCACCGGCTCGCAGCTGGACATGGTAACGTTTCTGCGGCGGGGCGCTGAGCGCATGCCCAACCTTGCGGGCCTCAAGTACACGTCCTCCACACTGCACGAATTCCAGGAGTGCCTGCAGCTTGATGACGGCCGTTTTGACGTCGTCTGGGGCCTGGACGAAATGCTGCTGGGCGCTCTGGCCACCGGCACGTGTGCGGCCATTGGCAGCACCTATAACATCGCCGCGCCGCTGTATGCGAAACTCTGGCAGGCGTTCGATCGCGGTGATCTGACGACTGCCCGTCGCCTGCAGGCAGACTCCATTCGGTTTATCCGTACGCTCAACGGCTACCCGTTTCACTCAGCCATGAAAGCCGTGCTGCAAATGCAGGGGCTGCCGATGGGCGACTGCCGTTTACCTCAGGGAAAGCTCTCACAGGACGATGTGAACACACTGCAACAGCAATTGTCTGACATAGGCTTCTTTGACGAGGTTTGACCGTCACAGGGGAATGTCGCGTCGCACTTCCGCCAAACCGCCGTGTTGGCAAACCGGCGCATGAAAAAAGGCACGGTCGAAACCGTGCCTTATGCTCTGGAGAGGATTTGAACCTCCACGGGCTTGCGCCCACATGCCCCTCAAGCATGCGTGTCTACCAATTCCACCACCAGAGCGGAGGTCTGCCGGGCGGGTACGTGTCAGACAAACGTTTGTCAGACAGCCCCCTGACCCAAAGCAGGTCGGAAGGTTACCGGTGTCGTCTGTTTTCTTCAAGCAAATTGCGTGTTTGACTGCAGCACAGGGCCGTTTTGCCAAAGTTTGCCGAGGTTTGGCCGCATTACCCGGATGGACGGCCTAGGCCGGCGGAGCGGAAACGGGGGCTGTCGCGGGTTTCCAGTCATGCAGCTGCAGTTCGACCCGCTCAAAGCCATTCCACGAATTCAGCTGTGGGGCAAAACTGACGGCCAGCGGCCCCTCGACCGCCGCGATTTCCTCCGCCCATTCGCCCCGGCCAAAAGCAACAGCCCTGAGGCTGGTGCGGTTTTGCTTCACCTTGATGGCTACATGCCGACCGCTTTCACCCATTGTCCTGGGCGGCTCCGCCAGTTCGACCCGACTGGCCGCAAATCGGGGTTTGGGATTGGCCTCTCCAAAGGGCCCCAGATGTTCCAGCTCAACGACCGCCCGTCGCGTAATTTCTGACAGGTGCACTTCGGCGTCCACACGCAGAGCGATGTCATCTTCTGTGGGGGAAAAATTCTGCCGGGCCCAGTTGTTGATGCCCACCCGCAGGTCGTTGACTTTGCCCGCCTCAATCTGCAGTCCAGCGGCCGCTTTGTGACCACCAAAGCCAAGCATCAGTTCTTCGCAGCTGGCAAGCCCCGAGTACATGTCGAATCCGGCAAAAGACCGTGCACTACCAGCGCCCGTGCCATCGTCTTTCAGTGAAATCAACACGGTCGGTTTTTCAAAGGACTCGGCAATGCGACTGGCACAGATTCCAATCACCCCCTGATGCCAGTCGTGGTGGGCCATCACGATGACCGGATCCTCCAGCCACTGCGGATGCGCCTCCAACTGCTCTTTGGCCTGTTTGGTGATGCGCCGCTCGACCGTCCGGCGGTTCTTATTGAGCTCATCGACATACGCGGCCAGGCTCACGGCCCGATCTTTCCTGTCTGTGGTCAGCATTTCCACCGCCAACCGAGCCTGCCCCAGCCGGCCAGCCGCGTTAATCCGCGGCGCCAGACCAAAGCCAATGTCTTCGGCGGTGAGCTTCTTTTTGCTGTCCAGATCCGCAATCCGCAGCAGTGAGGCCAGGCCGATGGACGGATTCTCACGCAGACTCTGCAGCCCGTATCGCACAATGATGCGATTCTCATCCACCAGCGGCACCACGTCTGCCACGGTGCCGATGGCCGTCAGCCCCACGGCGGATTTCAAAAAGTCACGCATCCGCGGACTGGCGCGTTTGCCGTCACCGGTGATCTGGCAGATGGCCCAGGCCAGCTTGAACGCCACGCCCACGCCGCACAGTTCGCCAAACGGATAGTCGGTATTGGGCAGTCGGGGATGCACGAGCAGCGCGTCAGGCAGTGTTTCACCAATGGTGTGGTGATCGGTGATGATCAACTCCAGCCCCAGCGATTTGGCCACCGCGGCTTCTTCCACACTGGCGATGCCGCAGTCTACCGTCACCACCAGACGGTCGGGATCATCTTCGTGCAGTTGCCGCAGTGCTTCGCTGTTGAGGCCATAGCCTTCCGTCATCCGGCAGGGGATGTAGTAGTCCACATTGGCATTGTGCAGCTTCAGGCAGTGCCACAGCAGGGACGTGGAGGTCACGCCGTCGACGTCGTAATCGCCGTAAATGGTGATCCGACGGCCCTCTTTGACCGCCTGCACCATTTTCTGCGAGGCTTCCGGCACACCTGGCAGCAGGTTGGGTTCGTGCAGATTGCTGAGCTTGGGTTCCAGAAAGAATTTTGCGTCTTCCGCCGTATCGTAGCCTCGTGACAGCAGCACCTGCGCCACCAGAGGTGTGACGCGCAACTGACCGCTCAGACGCGTGATGGCCGCCTCATCGTGCGTGTGGAAATTCCATTTTCGAGCCACAGATCTATCCGTCTTCGTACTTCGGAATGTTGGGTTCCGGCACTTCATCCACCAGTTTGGTGATGATGTCTTCGGACGCCATGCCTTCCGCCTGGGCCTGAAAGTTGGTCGACACGCGATGACGCAGCACGGGAATGGCCACGCGACGCACATCGTCGGTCGTCACATGAGGGCGTCCATCCATGGCGGCAATCGCCTTGGCACCGGAAATCAGATACTGCCCCGCACGAGGTCCGGCTCCCCAGTCCACCAGTTTTTTGACAAACTCCGGCGCGGCGTCATCACGAGGACGCGTGGCCCGCACGAGCCGGGTGACATAGCTGATGATAAACGGAGAAGCGACGATCTGGCTGATCTGTTTTTGAAGATACAGGATGGCCTTGGCCGACAGCACCTTGCGGACTTCCGCCTTCTCACCGGAGGTTGTGGCCTGCAGAATCTTCTCTTCTTCGTCCAGCGTGGGGTAGTCCACTTTCACGTTGAACATGAATCGGTCGAGCTGAGCTTCGGGTAGCGGATAGGTGCCTTCCTGCTCGATGGGGTTCTGCGTCGCGATGACGAAGAACGGTTCCGGCAGGTCGTAGGTTGTCTGACCGACGGTGACTTCTTTTTCCTGCATGGCCTGCAGCAGCGCGGCCTGCGTCTTGGGCGGCGTGCGGTTGATTTCGTCCGCCAGCAGGACGTTGGTGAACACAGGGCCCTCCACGAAGCGAAACTCCCGGCGCCCCTGTTCGGTTTCTTCCAGCACATTGGTGCCGGTGATGTCAGAGGGCATCAGGTCGGGCGTGAACTGGATACGGCGAAACTCCACGTCCAGCAGTTTGGCAATTGTGCTGACGACCAGAGTCTTGGCCAGACCGGGGACCCCCACCAGCAGGCAGTGACCGCCCGTGAAGATGGCCGCCAGAATCTGATCGATCACAGCGTCCTGGCCGATCACCACTTTGTGAAGTTCCTGCACCATCACCTCATGATGCTTCTGGAACTTAGTCAGAAATTCGTCGAAGTCGCGTTTGTCAGCCAACGGTCTGCCCTGGGTGTCTGATCCTGAAGAATGGCCGGATGATAGCGTTCTGGCGAACGGCTGGCTACGCACCGAAAACAGCCATCCGCCCGGCAGATTACGTGCCGCCCTGCGAATTACTCGAGCGGTCGCCCGGAGGCCTGCAGGACGGCCGTCTGCACGGTCAGATCATGTTCGTAGCCGAAATCGTCTGCCTTTTCGCCACGAATCACGCGAGCCATGTCCGCTGCATCCGCCACATACCGACGGTAGGCGGGCAGTTCAATGTCCTGATAACGTCGCTGGTAATCGCCATGCGGTTCCGCAAACGCCACACGAACCGCCGGTCGGTCCAAAGGCTGCATGTGCAACGTCCCCTGAGTGCCGCACACAGCGAGGTGTCGCCGGGCGAAGCCCTCCACTTCGACCGCGCTGGACTTCACGGTTGCCAGGCATGCCGGATATTCAAACACGGCCAGCATGTTGTCCGGCAGCGAATCCTGCTCGGCGAGCACCGTGGCGGAAAACGGCCGCACGGCTGCCGGCCGTCCTGCCAGCCCAACCACCAGATCGATCAAATGACACCCCAGTTCAAACATCACGCCACCGGGATATTCGGCCAGTTGCTGACGCGTTGCCGGCGCAATCACCTTGCTCATGACAGCATGGATTTCAAACAAATCGCCCAGCCAGCCCTGCTGCAGAAATTCGTGCAGCAGCAGCACGCCGGGGTTGTAGCGGTACATATACCCCAGTTGAATCATCAGCTGCTGTCGCTGTGCCTCGGCCAGCAGCTGGCGAAACTCGGGCAGTGATTCTCCGGCTGGTTTGTCCAGATGGATGTGTTTGCCGGCCGCCACACAGCGGGACGCGGTCGCCAAAAGATCGCGAACTTCCGTCTCCACCAGAACCACCTGCAGGTCAGGCACGTTGAGCAGCTGCTCTTCGGTCATCAGGGGCACGTCACGGTAAACGGCCGAGGATGCCAGTTGCTCACGTCGGCTGGCATCGGGCTCCACCAGCCCCACCACTTCGTAGTCCGGTGACTCCCGGTAGACCGAGAGCTTGCTGGCATGCGCATGCCCGGTGCCAATCTGGCCCACTTTGATGGGAGCCGCAGCGGAACGCGGGCTCGCCTGAACGGCCGCAGAGGCCGTGACGGCGGCGGCCGCCTGCAGCAGGTGACGACGAGTCAGTGTCATGTCAGCGGTCCCTTTCAATAGAACAAAACACTCAGCAGCCCAGAAACGCTTCCAGCCGCGGGATCACGAGAGCTTCCGGATCTTTGGTCCAGCACTCCCAAATGGTCAGCACGTCCCAGCCGTCCGCCCGCAGCTGCCGGCGATGGCGGCGGTCCCGCGCGACGTTGCCTTCGCGTTTGTCCTGCCAGAACTGCGCGTTGGTTTTGGGCGTCACCCGACCGTAGCGACAGCGATGCATGTGCCAGAAGCAGCCATGCACAAAGATGACTTTCTGATGACGCGGCAGCACCAGGTCCGGCTTGCCAGGCAGATCTTTGCGGTGCAGGCGAAACCGAAATCCCATCTGATGCACCAGACTGCGCACAATCATCTCCGGCCTGGTGTCTTTGCTGCGAATCCGCGACATATTGTACGAACGCTGGGCCCGCGTATGAACGTCCGCCATCAGGTGTCCCCGCCTTTGGCCCTGTTTGCCGCGCGAGGATGATCGGTCATCTGCCGCACCATCATCCCGGCTACATATCCGCCGCGAAAACCGGCATCGATGTTGACGGTGACAACATTGGAGGCGCAGCAGGTCATCATCGACAGCAGTGCCGTGATGCCGTTCAGTGAGGCGCCGTAGCCGACGGACGTAGGCACGCCAATCACCGGGCACCCCACATGACCGCCCAAAACAGACGGCAGGGCGGCCTCCATTCCGGCCACGCACACGACCACTTTCATCCGCTGTAAAAACGGAACGTGCTGCAGCAGTCGCTGCGGTCCTGCCACGCCCACATCCTCAATCAGTCGGCAGGGCACCTCCATCCAGTTCAATGTGGCGACCGCCTCTTTGGCAACAGGTGCGTCGCAGCTGCCCGCGCTGACCACGGCCACCAGCGGTTCTGTCTGCTTAGACGCACGTTGCTGCGAACCATCCACAGCCGCATGAAGTGTGCGGGAGACGCTGTCGTATTTTGCGTGCGGCAGCCGACGGATCACCGCCTGAGCCTGCTCGTCACTGGCCCGCGTGGCAAACGCGGACTGCCCCGCCTGAACCAGTCGCTGCATAATTTGCGCGACCAGGTCGGCCGGTTTGCCTTCTGCAAAGACGACTTCCGGAAAGCCGCAGCGACGCTGGCGATCCAGATCGATGGCGGCTCCCTCCAGCTCGGCTGTCTGCCGCGAAGCCGAAGAGGATGTCATCGACCCGGAAAGCGATGGCGGCATCGACTGTTCGAGATCCTGCAGAATGGCGGCCCGCAGCTGGGGATCTTTGACATGAGAATCCAGCACGCTGGCCAGTTCCGTCACGCGTATCGAATTCGGCCCGCCGTCACTCATCACACGAACACCAGCACATACACAGTGGCCAGAATGATCTGCACGATAGCAAACGGCACGGCCGCTTTCACAAAGCCGACAAACGACAGTTCAATTTTCTGCCGGTGGATAATCGTCATCGCCACCACTGTGGACGCACTGCCAATGGGCGTGATGTTGCCGCCGAGGTTGGCTCCAAAAATGACACACCACCAGTAGGGAGACGCTGCGTCCGTCTGCAGTGCCCCCAGAATTTGTGCCAGCATGGCGGCCAGTGGAATGTTGTCCGTCACCGAACTGGCGACCGCCGAACTGGACAACAGCACGATGGAATCCGTGGGTTTTGGCAACCCCAGCATGGCCTCGATTCCTCGCCCAATGACGGCCAGCACCTGCGCGTCCTCCATGATATGAATCACGACAAACAGAGCGGCAAAGAACGCCAGCAGGTCCCAGTCGACGGCCGAATAAAATTTGTCGACTTCGCTCTTATAAGCGAACAGCACCAAACCGGCGAAGAACAGGGCGACAAATCCCATCTCCAGCTCTGCAAGCCCCCACGGAAGCTGAGTCTGACCGGCCAGGCAAACGATGAACCCGCCCAGTGCCGCCACGCTGAACCAGAAAAATCGCTTGCTGGGAATGCTCTCGGTCGGGTCAAAGCTCTCGACCATCCGCCGGGCTTCGGCCTTTTCTTCGTCCGTCTTCAGCCCCTTGATGCCAAAGATCACTTTGGCCATCAGCAGCGTGACGGCGGTCGCCACGGCCACATAGGGGGCGGCCACCTTAAAGAACGTGCCAAACTCGATACCGGCCGTCTTGCCCACAATGATATTCGGCACACTGCTGATCAGCGTCAACAGACCACCCACATTGGTGAGCAGCCCCTCGGTGAGCAGAAAACCGAGCATCAGTTCTGTGCGATTGAGTTTCTTCAATGAGACGCTGGTCAGCGACCCAATGATAATCATGGCGGTGACGTTGTTCAGCACGGCACTAAACAACACGGTCAGCAGGCCGTAGTAGATCAGCAGTTTCCAGGGATCACCGCCGGACTGCCGCGTGAGTTTGATGGCCATCCACGTAAACACGCCCGAGCGGCTGGTCACTTCCACAAACAAACTGGCGCCCAGAATAATGGTGATCACACCCCAATCGATCGACGGGATGTAGATGGGCAGGTCAATCATATGGTGGTTGGGCAGTTCCACCGGGCCAAACGTCAACAGCTTCAGCACGGTCGCCAGAATCAGACACAGCCCGGCAAAGGAGCCCACGATGATCGACTTTTTGGCGTGGATTTTCTCTTCCAGCGCGAGCGCGGCGATCATCGCCATCAGAATGACGCCAAACAGAGCCGTCTCCCACGTGGGAACGCTGTGCGCCGCGCCGTCTTCGGCAAGAGTCACCAGTTGGAGGAACACACCAGAGGGAATCAGGTCAGCCATGACAGTTTCTCGTCTTGATCAGACAACTACGCAAACAGGGCCCGGGGGATCTCGCCGACTACAGCAGCAACATAGACACGTCAGTCAGTTCCACACTCAGCGAATACGCGCGTCCGTGCATCGCCAGCTGATCGTCATCTTTGGTGTTGACCACCAGCAGGTCGACGTCGTTGTCTTTAATCAGCGACTGGTAGTCCTGCAGATGATGTCCACGTCCCACATGTGATCGCACGCTGATGTTGGGGCCGGATTCCTGAATCACCTGCACGCAGCCGTCCACAAATTCCTGTGCATCTTTGAGCAGCTGGTTCTCGATCAGCACGCGGGCGTCGTCGGAGTCGATCTCCGGAATGCGGGAGATCGCTTCCATGTATCGCTGGAACACACGATCGTCTTCCACGTGGCACAGCCACATCGAGCCGCCCGTGCGACACATGCGGGCCCCGTAATTGATCAACCGGTTGTCGCCGGAGATGTGATCGGCCACGACCATCACGCGGTCGCAGATGCGTTCCGCCACGGAACTGGGGGATGCGGCCGAACCCGGCAGCACAAACACGGGGAACGCGGTGGTCTGTGTGAGCACGTCCAGATACACGCCCAGGCTGTGCCGCGGCACAAACGACTGTTCGTGCAGGTGACGATGCGTGACCACCAGATCCGTCTGTTCCTGGTCGAGACGCTCCAGCAGCTCGGCAACGGTGCGGAAGTCGTTGCCGCAAATTGTCCGCCAGTGACTGACGCCTTCCAGTCGCGGCACAAACTTTTTCATCGTCTCAATGGTGCCCGCGGCGACCTCCTGATTCTGATCAGAAATGACGGTCACCGCCTGAATGGGCACTTCGACATACTGCAGCAGTTCGCGTTCAGAACGTCGAAAGATCGACTCGAATTCGTCAATGTGGTCTACCAAAACTCTCATCTCCCGGTTGGAGGGGGCCGTGCAGTGCGAACCATAGCAGGCCCGCCCCCGCTTTTCAGCACGTCCCGACATCGCTGCGGGCGAATTGCGTCCAACACTCCTTTTTGTCTCAAATCCGGTTCGGTGGCAACCAAATGGTCAGCGAGGTTTAATCCGAACTGACCGGCCCGCCGTTGTCAGCCTGATTCTTCATTTTCAAAATGAGTCGTATGTCTTTAAACACTAACCCGATCACTGTCGCCCTGATTGTGGTGGGAATCGTCCTGTGTCTGACTGGCGGGCTCGCCGATGTCCCGGCCGCCAGCGTGTGGCTGATCGTCGGATGTGCGGCCACCGCCGGAAGTTTGCTGGTGCCACCTCGATCTGCCGCGGTATCCGCCGCCCAGCCCACGCCTGCGGATCTGCTGGCAGACGAACGCAGAGATTTTGAACAGTGGCAGCAGGAACAACTGCAGCTGCTGGCCACCGAGGCCGATCGGCTGCGAGACAGAAACGTGGACCTGGCTCAGCGTTCGGCCCGCTTTCAGGAGTTCCTCGAATATCCACTGGAAGATGATGTGCCGACGATGACGGACACGTCCGCGCTGTCTCGTCTGACGGAACAGGATCGTCAGGTCCATGAACTGCTGGAAGAAGAGGCCAAACGCGTCTACGAGGCCATTCGCAACAACGACTACATTGCAGATGGCAATGTTGACGTGGACCACATCCGCAATGACGCGCTGGAGATGGTCCGCAAAGTGGCCCGCATTTATGCGCCGGACAGCAAAAATCCTTTGCTGGAAACCAGTTTTGAGCAGCTGGCCCGCGCGGCCAGTCGCACGTGTCTGCACACGCTGGTGCTGCTCGAACAACTGCCGCTGGATGTCAAAACCTACAGTATCAATGAGCTGTACACGTATCTGCGACGTGCCGTCACCGCTTACGGTACGTACAAGCAGGCGGCCCCGTGGCTGAAGCGACTCAGCCGCACCGCCTATGCGGGTCGACTGGTGGCCAGCAGCAACCCGGTCACGCTGGGCGCCTGGTGGCTGGCCACCGAGGTCACTCGCCGCGGAGCTGGCAGGCTGATTGAGAATGCGGTGGACCGCCAGGCCATCGCCGTGCTGCACGATATCGTGACCGTACTGGGCACTGAGGTTGCCTCGGTCTACGGCCCCGGGTTTCGTCAGCGCGATCCGGCGTGGATTTACGGCACCGAGCTGACCGAAATGCTGCACGCGTTTCCCATGTCACGCGAGTCGCTTAGTCAGGGGCTGCAGGAAATCACGCGTCTGGAACTCCGCAGCGAATACGATCGGATCTATCTCTACCGCTGCCTGGCTCAGGGGCGCCCGGCCGGAAACCGTCTGGCCGATCCTGCACTGCTGACGCGATCAGAGCGAGAGAACATCGCCCAGCGTCTCGAATCCTTCTTCCAGAAAAATCTGCACGGCATTACCGAAGACGATCGGCAGTCATGGCAGGAAGGGGCCGAACAGCGACTCGATCTGAAGATGCAACTCACCGATCAGCCGCACAACGCGACACATGCGGTCGACGCGTTACAGTCTGTGGCCGCCTTTCTGACACGTGTGACGAACGTCGCCCCGGCCGCGGCCGCCCGCCTGCTGGAACAGGGTCAGCTGTTGCTGCAGTTACCCGTCGAACACAGGACCCAGCTACTGGAACGTCTGGCCAGCGGGGAGGCGATTGCTGAGCACTTTGAGCCACCTGATATCGACCCGGCCGCCGCACTCACCGGGCACTACCTCAACGACCTGTTCCACACAGCGGTTGCCTCGGGTCAGTGTTCGGGCCAGATCGAATCGTTGCTGGTGGAAACCGGCGGCTATTTTCGTCGCCCGCAGGAGGAATCGCAGTCGCAACTGGACGCCTGTTTTGCCCAACATCTGCAGCAGCAATGCTCTGAAGACGTCAAATGTGAGCGACTTGCGCCCGAGGTGGTTCGTGTCATTCTGCAATCACTCACTGAGCAGGATCACATCGTTTCCGTCTTTGATGATGTGGCGGCCAGCGACGGCAGCGACTCACAGGAGCTGCGCGGCGGTGTGGCGTGCGTGCTTGCCGACCGAGTGCTCGTGTTTGATGCCAACACGCCGGACTCACCCGTCTGGCGTTCGGCCGCGGACACACGTGTGAAACGCATCAGAGGCTACGTGATTGACGACTGCGAACTAACGGGCGGACGCTGGGAAGACGCCCGAACGGCCAGTGTCCGTCTGGCCGGCTCCCTGACCAGTGGTGGCTTTCAACGCCGCTTCGGCCCGCTGCTGGAGCGCTTTGCAGTCGTCGAAGACGCCTGAGCTGGCGGCCGGTTCCGCGGTTCCGCCAGAGAGCCGACCTTTGGCCAGCTGCAGACATTCCGCCACCATGGCGTTCATCGCGTTTCACAATAACGACATCTCATAACATCACGGCCGGCCGTGACACGTTGTTCGGGCTGATGCAGAAAAACAACAGTGAGCTCTCGCCGAATTCGCGTTCTTTGCGAGATCTTCTCCGTGCGACCGCGATAGATTGGCGTTTTTCAGTCTTCACGGAAGCCACTATGAAGCCCACGGAAACCACCATGTCCGCGCCGGAAACCAGATTGCAGACAGACGACCTGCTGTATCTGTCCTTCCGCGCCGCCTGGCTGACCACCTTCGACCGCCTGAAGGCCGAATACAGTATTGCCGATTCCTTCAGCAGCACTGGTTTTCTGGATCGCCTGCCTCTGGCCTCGGGCTGCGCACCGCAGGTACAGCTGGACCTTCTGCTGGAAACATGGGCCCGCCTGCAGGCCGGCACAGAATTGAACGATGTCGACAAGTGCGTTTGCTACTGCGTGACGGACGAACTGGCGCTGGTCAGCGAAACTGAGAATGAGCGGCTGATGGCGCAGGTCACCGCCGGTCCACGAACCGTGGCGACTGTGAACCTCCGCTGGCTGGCCTCCCGCCTGCGGACTCTGCAGATTACCTGGCCATTTGAAACCGACTGTGCCGAACTGGTCCGCGACGTCAATCGCCTTTCCCCCCAGCTGGACACACCCACCCGCACCGAACTGGCAGAAACGGTCGACAGCCTGCTGGAGTGCGTGGGGCACTGGTTGGTGAACCCGCGCATCATTGCTCATTCTGCCGGCCTGCTGCAGCAGAATGAGCAGGAAGCTCTGGGCTGCTTCTTCCAGGAACACCCCAATCTGATGAATCTGTAGGAACCACCTTCCTGCCTTGCCCAGACAGCGTTTCCGCCCCCCAGACACTCCGCCTGATCGCCCCCAAACGGTCCAAAAATCGTACCAAACTCCGGGCAGCGACCTGCTTTCATAGAAGCTGCCCCTTCCCGTGGGTATGCTGGCCTGGGTAGAGGCACTCACGGCCAACCCGCCAGCGGGCCCCGACAGCGAGGTCCGCCAACAGGGCCCGCAGTGATACAAGAAAACAGGATCGCGAGACGCACAGACGTCCAGGAAGGTTGTTCTCATGGCAAAAAAGAAGGCCACTGCCAAGACCAAGAAGAAGGTCGCGAAAGCCTCGCCCAAAACGGCTCGTAAGAAGACTCCTGCCAAAAAAACGGCCGTCAAAAAGTCGCCCGTAAAGAAGGCCGCAAAAAAGAAAGTGGCCGTCAAGAAAGCCACCCCCAAAAAAGCGGCCGTCAAGAAGACGGCCGTCAAAAAGACGACTACCAAGAAGGCCGCCGTCAAGAAGAAGGCGCCCGTCAAGCAGCCTCGCAAGAAGGGCGTTCGTCGGGCCACTTTGTCCAGCGGGATCCGCAAGAAGAGTGATCGTCGTCTGGGCCGTTCCCGCGTCCCGGCGGATGCTCCGCTGGCCGTCGTCTTTCAGAACGATGCCGAAGCGCAGAAAGCTTTCGCCTTCCTGGAGATTCAAACGATTCGCGAGCTGGAAGAGTTTGATCCCGATGAACTGGTCCGACGCCTGAGCAGTCCCGCCAAGCAGACGGTTGGCCGCATTCGCAAGATCCTGGCACTCAACAATCGCTGCCTGCAGTCCGACGAATCCTTCGCTGTCGAATTCCAGGAGATCGCCCAGAACCAAATGAAGATCAAGATTCGCTGATTGACTCCGGACGAGAATACACCTCAGGCCGCACCGTCGAAAGACCGTGCGGCCTTTTTTTGCGCCGCACAGGCCGGCGAGCCGCGGCGACAGACACACAACCGCCATGATGGAAATTCTGACTGGCTGATCCGAACGTTTCCCACTCCGCGCGCTGTGGCATAACTCACACGAGGTCATCAGGGCTGACACGCTTACGTGAATTGCCCACCATTCCCCTGCGGATTGATTGACTCCGGCGAGCGATGCGCGGAGCATTAAGGCCCCCTGCAATCTTCTTCGCAACCTCACCCACCCAAAAGTGCGCGGCCTATGTTATCCCGATTTTCTCGTGTGTGTCTGGTGCTGGCAGTTGCCAGCTTCCCCATCTGCTCTGTGCAAGCCCAGCAGGCCACAGCGGCAGCGTCTGCGAAAGTCACCCCGGACGAGTCTGCACAGACAAAGCCAAACGCAGACACCAAGGCGGAAACTGCTGCGGCCGCTGCCTCAACCAATGAACCCCCAAAGGAGGCCGCGGCAAAAACCGCGTCCGCCAAACGCGAGAAGAAGACCGGTCGAAGTACGGCCCAGCGTCTGAACGCCATCGAAGAGAAGATTGATGGTATTCAGAAGGCGATCAGCTCGCTGAACGAGGACACGGCAGAAAAGCCGACGGCAAAACCCACTGGGCAAAAGCCGGCCTCGGAGGAAAAATCGGCCGGTGAGTCAGCTGCCGAAGCAAAGGCAGTCCCGGCCAGCAAACCCGCCACGGCGGATCGAGGCAAACTGCCCGCCCGACTGAAAATGAAAGACGAGTGGCTCAAGAACGTGCCCTGGAGATCCATCGGGCCGGCCAACATGAGCGGTCGCATCACCGACCTGCTGGTGCACGATCAGGACCCGTCTCTGTGGTACATTGCCACAGCCGGTGGTGGTCTGCTGAAGACGGCCAATCAGGGCGTCACCATTGAACATCAGTTCGATAAGCAAACCTCTGTCAGTATTGGCGCGATTGCCTCAGACCCCAATAACAAAGATGTGATCTGGGTGGGCACCGGCGAAGCCAATCCCCGCAACAGCGTGTCGTACGGCGATGGCGTCTACAAGTCGACCGACGGCGGCAAGACGTTTGAGCACATGGGACTGAAAGAGACGTTTCAGATTGGTCGCATCTGTGTGGACCCCCAAAACCCCGACACGGTTTACGTGGGCGCCCTCGGACGCCTGTACGGAACCAGTCGGGAACGTGGTGTTTACAAAACGACGGATGGCGGAAAGTCATGGGAGCAGGTGCTGTACGTTGATGATGAAACGGGCGTGATCGACATGATCATGCATCCGGAAGACCCCGGCGTGCTGATTGCCGCCATGTGGACACGACAGCGCGACGGCTTTGACAGCTGGCCGGGCAGTGTGAAAAAACCGGATGGTGTCGACGGCTATGACCCCATCAAAAAATACGGCAAAGGCGGTGGCCTCTATAAGACGTCTGATGGCGGCGAAACCTGGACCAAACTGGAAAACGGGCTGCCCACCAGCGCCACAGGCCGCATTGGTCTGGACTGGCAGTCCGGCGGCAGCCATTCGATCTATGCGATCATCGACTGCGAAGACATCGGCAAAGGGCCCAAGCCGTTCACTGCGTTTCTGGGTGCCGTTGGCAGCAATAAGACCGTGGAGAAAAAAACGATCCCCACCATCGTACAGATTCTGCCCGACAGCCCGGCTGCCAAAGCGGGTTTGGTCGTTGGCGATGTCCTGCAGAAAGTGGAAGGCAAAGACGTTTCCGACTTTGATGAACTGCTGGAAGTGCTTCGCAAAAAGAAGATCGGCCAGAACGTCACGCTGACCTACAAGCGCGGTGAGGAATCCAAAGACGTGAAGATTCGTCTGTCGCCCCGTCCGGGCAGCAACCAGCAAATGCCAACCGTCTGGCTGGGTGTCACTGGAGAGAGTAAAGACAGCACGGTCGTCCTCAAAAGCGTCGTCGACAACAGCCCGGCCGCCAAAGCGGAACTGAAAGTTGATGACGTCATCACTCAGCTGGACGGCAAAGACATCGCCAGTTACGAAAAGATGATTGAAACCGTGCAGGGCAAAGCGGATGGCGACACCATCAAGCTGACTGTCAAACGCGGCGAAGAATCCAAAGACATCACCGTCACCCTGGCCAATCGCCCCACACAGCAGCGACGCAGTGGGCAAAGCTCGGGCTTTATGGGCATTCAGGGAGAAGATGCCGATGGCAAAGGCGCTCGTCTGACGGTCATCACCGAAGGTGGCCCCACAGAAAAGGCGGGCATCAAAGCGGGTGATGTGGTCGTCAAAGTGGGTGAAAAGAAGATTGCCGACTACGCCGGCCTGGTGACAGAAATTCGTGCTCGCGAAGCGGGCGACAAAATGAAGGTGGAAGTCAAACGCGGCGAGAAGATCGTCAAGGCGGAAATCACACTCGGTGATCGTCGCGGCGGCGGATCGTCGGGCACACGTCCCTACACGTTCTCTTACTTTGGCCAGCAGGCCAACATTCAGGACATGCAGGGAGCGGACGGCCATAAGTATGGTGGCATCTATAAGTCCACCGACGCGGGCGAAACGTGGCAGCGTGTGAACTCACTGAACACGCGCCCCATGTACTTCAGCCTGATTCGCGTCGACCCCTCTGACGACCAGCGGGTCTACATTCTGGGTGTCTCTCAGTTCCGTTCCAGCAACGGCGGGGCCACCTTCACGGCGGACTTTGGCCGTGGTGTACATGCAGACGGTCACGATCTGTGGATCGATCCAGCCGACGGCCGCCACATGGTGATCGCCGGTGATGGTGGCTTTTACGCGACCTATGATTACGGCGACAACTGGGACCACATCAACAACGCGGCCATCGGTCAGTTCTATCATGTGGCCATCAGCCCCAAAAAGCCGTACTGGGTGGTTGGCGGTCTGCAGGACAATGGTTCCTGGGCGGGTCCGGCCATCAGCCGCACGGGTGGTGCCATCAATGAAGACTGGATCAGCGTGGCGGGCGGCGACGGATTTGTCTGCCGTGTTGACCCCAACGATCCCGACCTGATGTACTACGAAAGCCAGAACGGCAACATCGGTCGTCGACATCTGAAAACCGGTGAGCGGGCCTCCATTCGTCCGGCCCGCGCCCGCGGCGTGGAGTACCGCTTCAACTGGAACACGCCGTTTATCCTGTCGAACCACAACAGCCGCATATTCTACAGTGCCGGCAATTATGTGTTCAAATCCCTGGATCGCGGTAACGACCTGCGACGCATCTCTCCGGAGATCACGCTCACCAAACGCGGTTCGGCCACAGCCCTGAGTGAATCACCACGCAACCCGGATGTGCTCTACGTGGGCACCGATGACGGAGCGCTGTGGGTCACCAAAGACGGGGGCGACAACTGGACGGACATCACAGAAAACCTGGGCATTGCCGATCCTCGCTGGGTCAACACCATTGAGGCGTCCCGCTATGCCACCGGCCGAGTGTATGTTGTGCTGGATGGCCATCGCTCCGACGACGACAACCCCTATGTGTTTGTGTCTGAAGATTACGGAGCCACGTTTGCTCCGCTGCACCAGGGACTGCCATGGGGCACCTCACGCTGCCTGCGGGAAGACACGTCCAATCCCAACCTGCTGTATCTGGGTACCGAAGTGGGTTTCTGGGTGTCTATTGACCGGGGTCAGACCTGGGCGAAGTTCAATCAGAACCTGCCTGTGGTTGCGATTCATGACATCGCCCTGCATCCGGCCAATGGCGAAATCGTGGTGGCCACACACGGACGCAGCCTGTGGGCGTGTGATGTGACCGGCCTGCGAGCAGTCAACACAGACAACATGAAAAAGTCGGCCGTGTTTTATAAGCCGGAAGACGTCACCCGCTGGCGGACCGAGCCGCGACGTGGTCGCACCAACCGTCGCTATGTGGGCCAAAACCCCGCACGGGGCGCCAACCTGTGGTACTCACTGCCCAAAGATGTCGAGAAAGCCACCATCCGGGTGGAAAACGTCTCGGGGCAGCTCGTCAGCGAACTGCCGGCTTCCAAAGAAGCGGGCCTGCATCGGGTCAACTGGAATCTGACGCAGTCGTCTCGCGGACGCACACCGCGACAGTCTTCCGGTTTTCGTGGTGGCTTTAATCGCCCGGTCAGCAGTGGGGCTTACAAAGTCACGCTGATGCTGGATGACGACGCACTGACCTCGCACGTGATCAACGTGGTCAGCGATCCGTCGCTGCCGGTGGGCGCCGTCTCGGACGAGGAGTATGAGACGATGCTGCTCATCGACGAAATGAAGAGCCAGAAGAAGTGGGACGCCAAAACAGAAGGCCGTGATTATTACACGGACGACTAAACGGCTTTCTTGACCGCACGGTTTTCCCGGACGACCGTCTTCCGCAACAGCGGGTGCGACACAGTGTGTCTCGCCCGCTGTTTTTTTTTCTGATGGGCCCGCAGGTGATTACGTGTAAGACAGCACTTCTGTCTGATCGATTCCGTTTTGCACGGACAGATCCACAGGCACCGTGTCGGACTCGTCACGGCTCAGCAGCCGCTGATACAGCGTTTCCATGCGGGACGCCTTGGCCGACCAGACGTGATTCTGCCGCACGCTATCCAGCGCCGCATTGGCCATGGCTTCGCACAGCATGGGATGAGTGGCCAGCTGCTCCATGGCCTGCGTGAGTTCAGGAATGAGAGTTTTCTCTGCCTGCATGGCAATCGCGATGCCCGTGCGGGCGTCAATCAGCTCCGACGGGCCGCCATAGTCCACAATGATGGAAGGCAGGCCGGATGCCATCGCCTCCAGCACCACACCACCACCAAATTCGCGCAGACTGGGGAACACGAACGCCTGAGAGGCCCGCAGAATGCCGGCCACTTCTTCCTGCGGCATCCAGCCGGCAAACGTGACGCGTTCCGCCAGGCCCAGATCGGCCGCCAGTGTCTGCAGTCGTTCTTTCTCCGGACCATCGCCGATGATGACAAAGTCGCATTCCCGCAACACGGGAGAAGCCGCCATGGCCTGCAGTGTCAGATGAAAACCCTTGTACGGCACGAGCCGACCCACAGACACAAACTGAAATCGTTCGCCCGGCGGTGTCCAGGCGTCGGCAATCTGAAATCGCGCTGGGTCGATGCCGTTTTCCGGCATGTACAGTCTTTGCCCCTGGAAGCCTTCTGGTGTCTCTGACTGCGTGTGACGACTGCCGGCAATCACACCCGCCAGACGCCGGTAGCTTTTCTGGTACCATGGCAGCTTGCGATAGGCATTGCGCACGGGCACCAGCCACTCGCGTTCTTTGCCCCGCAACTGCGGATATTCCTTTGGCCACGGCAAGCCGCCATTGAGCGGGCCAATCACCATGGGGACATCTGTCTTTGTGGCCAGCGCACTGGGCAGCGTGGGAGATACGGGCGTGATGCGATGAATGATGTCAAAAGCGCCCGACTGCAACTCGGACTTCAGCTGGCGAGCTGCCTGCAGTTCAAAGGCAATGTAAGCCGGCCAGTTGACCGCCATGTTGGTCGTCCAGCCGAGTGACTTGCCGCCCCGCAGCAGCCGTCCCAGCGTGTACAGCGGTTTGGCGATCCACTCGTTGTTGATAAAAACAAGCCGAGCCGCGTTTGCGATGGCATCCCGCTGCAGCGCCTCCTGGTTGCGAACGTGACTCACAAGTGTCACGTCCAGGTGCGGATTCTCTGCCAGGGCGCGGGCAAAGTTGTAGCCCACCAGCGGGACGCTCGTCCATTCCGGATTGCAGGCTTCTGCCATCAGCAAAACGCGCGTGGTCACAGTCGATCTCCTGATTCTCATCGCCAGTCTTCTTCAGTTGCGTCTGATTGGGGGACAATGGTCACTCCACCGATGCAGCTGCAGCTTTCACTGCCAACCCGCCCTGCCGCGGTGCTGTCCGCCGGCGCATAACGTGCCCGTGGCGTCAGATCACCACAGCGTTATCGGTCGTTTGTTCAGCAACTTGATCGTGGAATGGTGGGCGCAGAAAAACGGGCGGTCTGCCCCCGACCACTGCCGCAACTTTGCAAAAAGACGCAGGAAATCCCACCAAAACACGCACGTGGGCCATGACCGCTTCGATGGCAGGCCACAGCGGGCTCCCCGATTGCGCGGGACACCCATTCATTTAGCACGGGCAATCCTGATGAACAGACTTTTGATAACCGGCGGCTGCGGCTTTATTGGCTCCAACTTCATCCGCCTGCAACTGGCCGAATATACCAATGTGCAGATCGCCAATGTCGATGTGCTTACGTATGCCGGCAATCCGGACAACCTGGCTGACGTGGCCGATGACCCCCGTTACAGCTTCCACCAGATCGACATCACCGACGAGGCCGCCATTCGTCAGTTGATGGAAGAGTTTCAGCCGGACGCCATCCTGAACTTCGCGGCGGAAAGTCACGTCGACCGCAGCATCCAGAACTCCTCGCCATTTGTGCAGACCAATATCACAGGCACACAGGTCCTGCTCGATGCGGCAAAACACTTTGGCATTGCCCGCTATCTGCAGGTCTCCACGGACGAAGTTTACGGCAGTCTGGGCCCCACCGGCTATTTCACAGAAGAAACGCCGCTGGCGCCCAACAGCCCCTATTCCGCATCAAAGGCATCCGCCGACCTGCTCGTGCGCAGCTATCACGAAACATTCAGCCTGCCAGCTGTCATCACCCGCTGCTCCAATAACTACGGCGCCTTTCAGTTCCCCGAAAAGCTGATTCCGCTGTTTGTCACCAACGCCATGAACGACATCGCCCTGCCGATTTACGGCAAAGGCGACAACGTCCGTGACTGGATTCATGTGCTGGACCACAGCCGCGGCATTGACGCGGCTCTGCGTCACGGCCAGGACGGCGAGGTTTACAACTTTGGTGGCGACAGCGAACGCACCAACATGGAACTGACCAGCGAACTGCTGCGAATTCTGGATAAGCCTGCGTCTCTCATTCGACACGTGGAAGATCGCCTCGGACACGACCGCCGCTACGCCATTGACTTCTCCAAAGCCACGCGTGAGCTGGGCTGGACACCAGAGGTCACCTTTGAACAGGGATTGCAGGAAACGGTGGAGTGGTATCTGAGCCATCCGGTCTGGATCGAACGCATCAAGTCGGGCACCTATCACCAGGCTCCCGCAGAGCGTGCGGCCGCCGTCACGGCATAGCTGCCCGAAAACAACACATTAAATTCGCATACAACCGTCAGAGCACAGGAAGAAAACGATGAAAGTCACAATGATTGGCACCGGCTATGTCGGCCTGGTTACAGGAACCTGTTTTTCAGACATTGGCAATGACGTCACCTGTCTGGACATTGATGAGGGAAAGATCCAGCGTCTGCGAGATGGCGAGATCCCCATCTGGGAACCGGGCCTGACAGACATGGTCGTCAAAAACCATGCGGCCGGCCGACTGAACTTCAGCACATCGTACGCCGACTGCATCCCCGGTGCCGACGCCGTCTTCATCGCCGTGGGAACACCGCAGGGAGACGACGGAGCCGCCAATCTCAACGGGCTGTGGGCCGTCTGCGATTCTCTGGCCCCTCACCTGACGGAAGACACTCTGGTCGTTGTCAAAAGCACGGTCCCTGTGGGCACCAATCGCAGGGTTCAGCAGCGTCTGGAAGAGCTCACCGGCCGCACCGTCAACGTCGCCAGCAATCCAGAGTTCCTGAAAGAGGGGGCCGCCATCAAAGACTTCACCCACCCCGATCGCGTTGTGGTGGGCATTGAAAACAAAGCCGCCGCAGAAACACTGCGAGCTCTGCATGCACCATTTCTGGATGAGGACCACCCGTTCCTCGTGATGGGACTGGAAAGTGCGGAGATGACCAAATATGTGTCCAACTGCATGCTGTCTACCAAGATCAGCTTCATCAACGAAATGGCCGACCTGTGCGAACTGGTGGATGCCGACATCAGCGAAGTGCGGCAGGGAATCGGGCACGATCAGCGTATCGGCTTTCAGTTTCTTGCTCCCGGCGTCGGGTACGGCGGCAGCTGCTTCCCGAAGGACGTTCGCGCTCTGGTCGCCATCGCCGAAGCCAACAGGATGCAGCCGCATCTGCTGCGATCGGTCGATAAAGTCAATGACAATCAGAAGGACGTGCTGTTCCAGAAGATCAGCAACTACTTCAACGGTGACCTGGCCGGCAAAACAATTGCCGTGTGGGGTCTGGCCTTCAAACCCAAAACGGACGACATCCGTGAAGCCCCCGCGCTGGTGCTGATCAATGCTCTTTTGGACGCCGGCGCCAATGTGCAGGCCAGCGATCCGGTCGCGCTGGAAAATGTGCGAGCCATCTACGGCGACAAGGTGGCGTTTTGCGAGTGCCCCTACGAAGCCGTGGACGGAGCTGACGCTTTGGCCATCGTGACCGAATGGGACGACTTCAAGACGGCCGAGTTTGACCGTCTGCGAATCCTGATGGCCAATCCGGCCATCTTTGACGGCCGCAACATTTTCTCGGGAGACCAGGTGAAAAGCGAAGGCTTTGACTACGCCGGCATTGGCGTGGCCACTATCACTCGTCAACTCAGCGAACAGCCAGCGGCCGTCTGACGACTCTTCGGATTCCCACTGGCCTGCCACAACCAGCTTTGGAAGACTGCACTAGCCGGACCCGCTGTTTGTCTCTTCCAAAGCTGGCCCCCCCAGCCTGACCGCCAGCAGGCACCGCCCTGGGCGGTGTTTGTCTGGCGTCCCAGTCTCGGTCCCGCTGTCCGCTGTCTGCTTTCGGCGGATCGGTGGAGCTGCTCCTCAGGCGGTTTTCCGAAAGTCCGCACGGGCCGCACGGGCCGTAAAGAGCGCTAGCCCAGCGACTCATCGTCCGTGCCCAAAGCCTGCCGCAGGCGGCGAATCGCCCTCAGGTACCGCATGCCGGCTGCAGGTGCGGACAGTCCCAGGATCTCGGCCACCTCACTGTTGCCCAGATGCTCGAAGTGCCGCATCATGATCAGTTCCCGATCGTCATCGGGCAGGTCATTGACCGCCAGCAGAAAGCGTTCCTCCATTTCCCGACGCACGGTCGACGCAGCCGGCGTCAGCTCTGCGTCCTTCAACACAGAGGCGAGGTCGGCGGCCGAGCGATCATCGTTGCCCAGACTCACCACGTGCTGCTCTCGGTCCACACTCCGCCGCTGGGCGGTGCGGTGACGTCGATGCATGTCAATGATGCGGTCTTTGGCCAGCTGTCGCAGCCACAGATGAAACGGCATCGACGGCTCAGAAATGTAATCCTCCAGCCGACGACTGGCTTCAAACATGACATCCTGCACGACATCACTGGCATCCACACGGCGTGCGATCGCGTTGTCCAGACGCATCTGGATCAAACGACGCACCGCCTGACGATGACGGTCCATCAGACCGTTGACCGCATTCGAATCGCCGTCCTTAATCTTCTGCAGGAACTGCTGCGTCTTGTCGCCTTCCGGCCACATAACCGATCTTTCGCTGAGGGAACTCAAAACGTTCACTTAACTATAGACCGATCCCGCAGAATTGCGAACCGCAGATCATCCGATCAGTCGGTTCGCATCGTGACACGCCGATAAACGACAGCCTGAGCCGATTCCGCTTATTTGGCTGCGGGGAATTACTCCGCACCGCTGGCCGTCAGCGTTCCACCGTCCGGAGTGCTCTGGCGTTTGTCCTGCCCGAGCAGTCGCTGCGCTTCTTTGAGCACAAAATCGGGATCCATAAACGGCTCGTAGCTGATGTCCTGCCAGCGAATGCGGCCATTGCCATCCACCACGAACGTGCCGTGCAGTGTCAGGTCTTCAAAGTCGTCATAGCACCGCCACGCTTTGAAGGTTTCCAGACCGGCATCTGAGACCAGCGGGAAGGCGAACTTCTCGTCCAGATCTTTATACGCCATGTGCAGCACCTTCTGCTTGTCCGTGCTGACGGCCACGATGTCGAAACCGGCCTGCTTAAACTCTTCTGCTTTCGGAGCGAACTTCTGCAACTGCTCGGCACAGTGCAGACAACCGGCCCCCAGATAGAAAATCACGACCACAGGACGACCACGATAATCCGACAGCGATCGCGTCCTGCCCTCAGTATCCGCCAGTGACCAGTCCTGTGCCATCTGTGGCTGCCAGCGAAACGGCCCCAGTGTGTCCAGCGGTGGGCGACCACCCAAATCGTCAGCCAGCACTTCTTCCTGCTTCCAGTCAGTCGGCAGCTCCAGAGCCTTGGCGATGTCTGTCAAACGTGCAAAGGCAGGCACGTCCAGATCAATTGTGGAAGACTGACCCCGCAGCGTCTCAAACGCCTTGCGGGCTTCGTCCTTCTGACCGGCGGCAAACAACACTTCCACCTGAGCGGCCAGTGGTCGCACTTCGTTGCGATTGGTGCTCACGTGAGCGTTGATGCGTTTTACAGCTTCGTCTTTCTGCCCGGCCGCCAGCATCCACAGCACCTGCTCTTCCACGGGCACACTGCCCGACTTTTTGAACAGCGCCAGAGCTTCCTCATACTTCTTCTCGTGGATCAGAAGGCGACCGTCAATCTCCTGCACGGCCTTTTCCAGATCGCGGATCTTTGTGCGGAATTTGCCTTCCGCCGTGCCGCGTGCCTTCTTACTGTCTTTGTCGTTCTTCTTCTCTTTGCGAGCTTTCGCCTCCGCTTCGTCACCCGCCTTTTTCTGCTCCGCCTTCTGCTCGTCCAGCTTTGCCTGCAGTTCGTCCCGCATTTTCTTTGCCTGATCCAGCCGCCCGGACGACGCATAAGCGCTGGCCACATAGCGGTTGGTCTTCAGGTCTTCGCTCGCATCGCCCGTTGGCTGCAGATAGGGCGTCTTTGAAAAAGCAATCAACTCGTCATGGAGCTGATACGTTCGCAGCACATCCTGCAGACGCTGACGGCCGTATTTAAAGCTGCCGTACTTTTTGATGGTGTTGTATTTGGGGTGCCGCGGCATCTCCGTCATGTTGCACGCCAGATCCACCGCATCGTGCACCCGACCAATGTGCACCAGATTGCGGATGCACCACTCATTGTTATGAGCAAAGTTGTGGATCTGATCGGGCAGCACCTGATCCCGCATCATGTGAGCGTGATCCACCCGCGCCGAAGCCTCCTGCTGATAAACGGCATTGTGATACCGTTTCAGGCGAGAGTAGATATGCCCCGGCATGTGCCACATATGGGCAATGCCAGGGGCCGACATGCCGCAGCGAGCCGCTGACTCCAGCGCGTTCTCTGCTTTTTTCGTGTCCCACAGATGGATGCGATAATGATGCGCCGGATGAAACGGAGCGGCCTCCAGAATGTCCTGCAGCATCGAGTCCACGGACGTGTAGCTGCGCATCTTCAGGCCATCCCGTCGGGCCGACCACAGAAACTCACACATAAACGCCTTCGCTTCCAAATCGTCCGGGTGGTCAATCAGGATGCTGTCCAGAGCAGAAATGTACTTCTCGGCACGCTTCTGTTTGTCTTCCGACTTGTCCGTCTTCGCGTTGATGTAGTCGCTGAACGCCTTGATGTACGCCTGCTCGCGGGAGCTGACATTCTTACTGCGATCACTGGCCTCTTTGATAAAGCCCTTCGCCCGATCCACGTTACGACGGTTGGACATGGCCATGCCCCAATACGCCATCGCGCAGTCCGGATCCAGCATCGCACACTGACGAAAGGAACGCTCCGACTCAAAATACCAAAAGCCGTGCAGCTGCGCGACGCCCTGAAGAAAGAAGGCGCGGGCCTGGTCATTCTCCGTCGTGATATCAAATTCGACCTGCCCCACGCCATCCATCAGATACGCCGCCTGGCGAGGTCCCTCATTAAAGATCTCTCCATGCAGCGAGTGTCCTTCGAGTGGATCCGCGTCTTTCGCGTCTGCGTTTTTTGCGTCCGGATCTTTGGCGTCTGCCTCTTTCGCAGCGGCGGCATCGGCCTGACTCGTGTCCACCGGCTTTGTGTCGGCCGGCTTTGCGTCCACCGGCTTCGTAGTCTCAGTCTTTGGGGCGTCGGCCTTCTGGGCGTCGGCCTTGTCCTGTGCCAAAGTCGCAGAAGCTGTCAGCGTGGAACACAGCAGAACGAAAGGGAACCAGCGATTGACGAGTTGTCGCATTGGAAGAAGCTCTACCTGAAGGAGGGAACGTTTTCACGTCGAAGAGGAAGGAGGACTTCCGAGCCAGTGATTTTCACGACAAACACCATGCCCAAGGCACAGCATTCGTCCGGCCCGAAAATGATCGCCTGCCGTATTTTGCCCACTGAAAAACGTTTGAACAAGCATTGATTGGCAAACCAGTGGGTTCTTTCACGGAAGTCGACCGGCCAATTGGATCTCTCCCCGCCGAACGCTACCCTGCCACCTCCAACTCGCCCGACCCACATAATCCACGCCAGTTTCATGTCGCGAATCGCAGACACCTTTCAGGCCGCCGCTGACGCCGGCCGCATGACGTTCATGCCCTTCATCACTGCCGGTGATCCCTCCACAGAAACCACGGCCGCCGCGCTGCGGGGACTGCGCGACGCGGGTGTCGACCTGATCGAACTCGGCTTCCCCTACAGCGATCCCATCGCCGATGGCCCCGTCATCCAGGCGTCTTACACCCGCGCTCTGGACAACGGCATCACGGTCGATGCCATTCTCGAGATGATGGAATCGCTCAAGGGCGAAAATCTGCCGCCGACTCTGGCCATGGTTTCCTTCGCCATCATCTTTCGTTTCGGCACAGAAGCCTTTGCCAAAAAGGCGGCCGACGTCGGCTTTGCCGGGCTCATCGTGCCCGACCTCCCCGCCGACGAAGCGGAAGACATGGCAGCGGTCGCCTCTGCCCACGGACTCGATCTGGTCCAGCTCATCGCCCCCACGACCACGACCGAACGCACGCAGCAGATCCTCAATGCGTCCACCGGGTTTGTCTACTGCGTCAGTGTCGCCGGCACGACCGGCGTACGCACAGAGCTTCCTGCCGAACTCACAGAGCAGCTGCGGGGCCTGCGAAAGTCAACCACCCTGCCGCTGGCGGTCGGCTTCGGCATCAGCGGCCCGGATCAGGTCAAAGCCCTGGAAGAAGTGGCCGACGGCGTCATCGTGGGTTCTGCCATTGTGCGTTTGATCGCCGCCGCCGAATCGCCCGACGCAGCAACCGCAGCCGTGCGGGACTTTTCCACCGACATGCAGACCGCCGTCACGGCCGTTCGCCCCTCAGCCCGATAGCCAGCGACGGCTCTCCACCGCAAAGATCACCACGGCAAAGGGCACGCGTCGTCATCTCGTGAAGCAGACGACGGCCCCACCGCCCGCATCGTTTTACAAAGCGCCAAAGCCTGTCAGCATCACGCGACCTGTGCGGAGCATGATCTTCACGTCATTCCACACCGAGCAGTTCCGCAGGTACATCAGGTCAAACGCCAGCTTGCGCCGATAGCTGTCCAGGTCGTTCGCATACCCCGCCTCGATCTGCGCGATCCCCGTCAGTCCCGGTTTCAGCCGCAGCCGCTCGGCATAATCAGGGAACTTCTTCGTGAGATCTTCCATATAGTCGATGCACTCCGGTCGCGGTCCCACCATGGACATCTCGCCCCTCAGCACGTTAATCAGCTGAGGCAGTTCATCAATTCTCGTTCGCCTCAGAAAACGCCCCACACGAAACACGCGATCGTCATCCTTCTTCGCGGTGCGCGGCCCGTCACCGTCGGCCGCCACATGCATCGTCCGCAGCTTATAGATCACAAACGGGCGTCCGAAGTTGGCATTCTTCCGCCGACACACCCGCACGGCACTTCGTCCGGAGCGGTCATACCGTCGCCGATTCAACCCCACACGCACCTGACGAAAGATCACCGGACCGGCAGACGTCGACTTAATGGCAACCGCTGCAATCGCCATAATCGGCAGCGCGGCAATCAACAGCATCGCCGCCACAGCAATATCCACACCCCGCTTCGCCCATCGTGTGGCCCAGGGCAACCCGCCATCCTGAAGACGCACACGCTCGTCGCTCAACTGAACCAGCCAGGCCGGTGGTGTCAGCTGCGGGGCCTCATCCAGCACATCAGGTCCCCGCTCCCCTCCCTCGGCACCCTCCGCAGGAATCGCAGCATCACTGCTGTGGACGGCAGCTTCCGGGCTCAAAACAGGCGGCGCAATCACGGTCGGCATCTTGGTTTCCAGCGTAGAATTCGGTTTCCGAACCGTATCACACCCCTGCCCACCGACCCCAACCCCGCCCATTTCCGCCGCATTCCCGCCATAGCTTTTCCTCAACCAACCCTCACAACCGGCCGGCCGGGACGCCCCGGCGGGCGGTGGCGTGGATCATCGAGGCTGCGGGCAATGTCCAGCCGCCGAGCGTTCGCGTTGCTCACGACGACAAACAGCAGGCCACCGCGCTTTACGCTGGTCGGGATAAACCGGCGGGCGGTGGCGTGGAGAGGCCAGGCTGCAAACCACGTCCAGCCGCCTAAGCGTTCGCGTTGCTCACGACGACAAACAGCAGGCCACCGCGCTTCCGACTTTCCGGGGTGGGCCTGGCGGGATTGGGCGTGGCGGTCGGCGTTCGCGTTGTCCAGCGCAACGTCGGAAACGCAGCTTGCTGAGCGAACCTCAGCAGCGTCAATCCTGCGTTGCTTCGCTCTTTGCCCAGTCCGGTTCTGCCACGCGGAAGACGCGGCGTTCTCCGTCCAGATCGTGCAGAGCAATTTCCAGAGCGTGCAGGCACATCGGCCGTTCGTCCGTATCGAGCGTGCGATTACTGCCCGTCTGACCATCCGGAAGATAAGCCGGGTCACCCACAATGGGCAGCCCCAGATGCCACAGGTGCAGTCGGATCTGATTGGTGC
Organism: Planctomycetaceae bacterium; assembly: GCA_024742875.1. Classification (GTDB taxonomy): domain Bacteria; phylum Planctomycetota; class Planctomycetia; order Planctomycetales; family Planctomycetaceae; genus Fuerstiella. The sequence continues at coordinate 40,589 of JANSXP010000058.1, forward strand.
GCCCGGTTTTGGGAACCACTCGCAGCAACGTGGTGCCATTGGTAAACGATCTGATGGTCTCAAACTCCGTCACCGCCTCCTGACCATTCTCGTCGATCAGCCGCAGTCCGTTCTCTCCCGCCTCTTTGGCAATCCGTGCCTCGCAGGTGAAAGTTTCCTCGCTCACGGTTCCCTGAACACGGGCCAGATACACCTTGCTGACGACCCGCTGCTCAAACTGCGGCTGCACCACGCGGGCCACTTTCTTTTTGCGGCACAGCACCAGCACGCCCGAGGTGTTGGCATCCAGGCGATGCACGAGCAATGGGTGCTCCGGAAAATAGATTTGCTGCAGCATGTACTGCAGCGTGTTGCGATTAAAACGGCCCGAGGGATGCAGTGGCAGCGGAGCCGGTTTGTTGACCACCACAAACTGATCATCGTCATGCACGATCTCGACGGACCCGCTGACGTCAGGCTCTGTGGTGCCCGGCTGCAAATGCTCAAAGCGTTCGCCCCCGCGAACCACGCGATCAACCGACAGCGGCAGGCTTTCCACTTCACTTTTTCGCTTACGCTTACGACGCCCGTAGCGGGCGCCCGGCACAACTTCCGACGCCTCGATCTTGCGTCGCCACTCTTCAGTGGGCACCTGAGGATGCCAGGACGACAGAAATTCGAGCAGCGTCTGGCCATCAAACCGCGCTGGCACATTCAGCGGGCGTTTATTGAAGTACGGCTCGCTGCCGGGCAGCGGATTGACGACATCCTGCAGCAACGCGTTTTTTCTCGCCACCCGCTCGGCAATCATCTCCACCGGCTCTCGGTAACAGCGAGGACACGACACCCCGGCAACATACTGGCTCGACTCCTGCTCTTCCGGCGTCACCACCTCCTGACAGACATAGCACTGCGTGTGCGCTGTCTCCTGAAGCTGCGGATCCACGGCCACCCGCTGATCAAACACAAAGCAGTCGCCGTCGTAAAAATCGCCGCCGCATTCTTCGAAGTATTTCAGAATGCCGCCTTCCAGCTGATACACCTGCTCAAAGCCCGCCTGCTCCATAAACGGGCCCGCCTTCTCGCAGCGAATCCCTCCCGTGCAGAACATCACGACGGGTTCCTGCTTCATCGACTCCGGCAGCTGCTCCACGGCGCTGGGAAAATCGCGGAAGTTGTCGATACCCGGATTGATCGCGTTGGCAAACGTGCCCACTTCAATCTCGTATTCGTTACGGGTGTCCAGCAGGTGGACCGGACGACCCTCCTTCAGCCATTTGTGCAACTGCTGCGCGGGCATCTTGGGCGACGACTTCTTCAGCGGATCGACCGACTCAATCCCAAACGCAATGATCTCTTCCTTGATCTTGATGAGCATGCGGTTGAACGGCTGATAGTCGTTGAGGCTCTCCTTCACCTGCAGATCGGAAAACTCGGGCTGCGATCGCAGATACTCGACGAAGGCATCGATGCCCGCCCGATCTGACGCCAGAAACAGGTTCACCCCCTCGGGACTGAGCAGAATGGTGCCGCGCAGTTTCAGCTGGGCCGTAATCTCGCGCAGACTTTGGCGTCGCTGCTCAAGATCATCCAATGCCACAAACTTGTAAGCGGCAATGTTGACGATGGAACCGGCAGAACCAGCGGGCAAATCAGTTTCGCAGCGAGACATAGCTGAGCAGCATCAAACAGAGCACTGAGGACATCAAAGGCCGCCGGCCATCAATCGGGGCCGAGCGGGGGCAACATTCTAAAAGGACCATCGGCCACACCAATGTCTCATTGCCACTCTGCCGACAATTCCTCGCAAAAAGGCGGGCGATGTGCCCCCTTGACACACGACGACACGGCTGCGGGCAGCAAGTGCACACCCCGATGCGCCACTCGGCCAGCACAGACGGCACCTGCTCATGGCAACCATTTTTGCCACCAGGAACGGTCCACAATCCCCCAGGCTCGCTTGTGAATTCTCACAAAGAACTCGCACAGTTCACCAATCGGCGTGTCGCTGGGACACCAGCGATCAACGACATGGTAGCGACCGCCGACAGACGCTTCTACGACGTGGTGTCTGCCGCCGAGCGCATCGACCGGCGTGACTGTGTCCAACGCCCAGAAATCTCCGCCAAAGTAAGCTTCACCTCAGATGACTCAAATGTGAAATTGCGGCCGACACCGGTGTAGTCAGCAATTCGTTTGCAGACCGCGTGTGAGTGATTCAGGTCTAAGCGAACGACTCCAGCGTATTGCCCCTCAATCGTGAAATACCGGTAACCATCAGCGACGCTATCCAACCGCATCGACGACTCACGCATGTTGGTGAGGAACTCTGCGTATACGCCGTCATGCAATCTGTAACGTGGTTCCACAGAACCGGGTGGGAAGAATTGTGGGTGGAATTCAATTAGGAGGTCCTTGCCACATCGCACCTGCAATCACCGGGTTGCCGCCAGCGACATGGACTTCCAATTCAGCCCGGCCGGCAACTCCGGTGCATTGTATTGCTATCCACTGTTTTCCGCGTGACGACGTCTTGCCAGCTCCAGTTTCTTTAGATGGACCGATGGTAAGAGATCTTCAAACGGGGTTAAGCCTGAAATATAACTGGCATACTGTTTCTGGTCAAAGAGAAGGGCAGATGCAGCAATCGTCTCATCAAGCATACGTTGTCGCTGCGGGAGATCGTCCTCCCGGCGACGGGCTACGACTTGTGCCTCGGATAACCCTTTGCGCTTAGCGTCGTAGATCAGCGCAAAGAGTTCGTCGAGGTTGCCTTTGAGATAGGCGTCAAAGTACGGCAGGAAAACGCTGGGTTGGTCGGGGGCCGTTTCGGATACGTACTGAATGCGAGCCACGGACAGCATCACGGACAACCCGTCAGTGGGATTCATGCATCCAGATCCATCAAGCCAATTGTCGTCATCAATAAACAGTGACACGAAAGAGAATTCAGACCAGTCGACTTGCGAGATGGTGGTCGAGACCAAATCGAAGGTTGGGGATTCCGAGACGATTACCTCGGGGCCGTCCATCGTGTTTGTCTTAAGGATCATCTGTCGTGGCATAAAGAATCCATGAAAGCCGTGTGGGGCGTTGGGTGTTAGCCTGACGCCCTGGGATACCCCAGGAGCTGGCTGCATAGTGCAGTCGCTCATCAACATCACACGTTGAAAGGTCACACGGCATGAAGATTCTCGCACTCGATCTGGGAAAGTTCAAGACGGTTGCCTGCCTCTACGAACAGTCCCCCGATCAACCGCAACACTGGGATTTCATCACCGTGGAC
>JANSXP010000140.1 GCA_024742875.1 Planctomycetaceae bacterium
ACCAGACCGTCGCGGAAACCGACCGACAGAAAACCACGACCAACGCGCATCAAAAAGTGGTCGAACTGCCCCCGGTGCCCGCTCCCGGAATGCGTCCGGCGGCCATGGGAGATCACGAGACGCTGGTCGAAATGATCAGTGATGGAACGCCGCAGCTGCTGCTGTGGGAGATGGTCGTCGGCGGGCCGCGATATCGCATGGAGACTGGAGAAAACAGTCTGTCTGTGGCGAAATCTGAAGGCATGTTTCATCTGGTGTCGGCAGTCTCGGAAATACCGCTGACCGACGCGGGCTGGCTGGAGTTTACCAGCCGCCAGCGGCATCAACTGGAGTCACTGGACCGCATGCGACGTCAGCGCTTGGATCCTCAGATCGAAGCCTATTGGCGGAAACGCCATCAACAGTCGCAGCAGCTCATCGCTGCCCCCTCTGAAATTCCTTCGATCGACAGTGTCATCGATGCGCGACTGCGTCGCCTGGCAAACAGCCACACCTCCCGCCCGGAGGCTGCCGACTCCCGGTATTACACCGCAAACGTTCGGCCGATTCTCGTCAAACACTGTGCCCGCTGTCACATGCAGAAACAGCAGGGTGACTTTCGACTGACGGATCGATCGTCATTGCTCCGGGGAGGCGAATCCGGACAGCCGGCCGTCGTACCGGGGAAGCCGGATGAAAGCCCGCTGCTGGATCTGGTAGCCGCTTCTGCAGACGACTATCGCATGCCGCCACTGGGTGACGGGCTGTCGGACGAAGAAGTCCAGGTTGTGCGGCAGTGGATTGCGTCCGGTGTCGCCATGCCCGAGGCGGCGGCCCCCGATGTTTCCGTTCCGCCTGCCGCGAATGACTACACGTTTTTGCGACGCGTCTATCTGGATACGGTGGGCGTGCCACCAACGCGGCATGAAACGGTCGACTTTCTGAATGACTCAACCGCCAACCGCCGTCAGCGACTGATTCGTCGCCTGCTGCGGGACGAGCGATGGGCCGACAACTGGACCGGATACTGGCAGGACGTGCTGGCCGAAAATCCCAATTTGCTGAAGCCCACACTGAACAACACGGGGCCGTTTCGCTACTGGATTCACGAAGCACTTGAAGACAACAAACCGGCCGACCGCTTTGCCACCGAGCTGATTACGATGCGTGGCAGTCGCTGGTCTGGCGGGGCGGCAGGATTTGAACTGGCCTCACAGAACGATGTGCCGATGGCCGCCAAAGCCATGGTGGTCTCCTCAGCCTTTCTGGGAGTGAATCTGAAATGCGCTCGCTGCCATGATGCGCCTTACCATGAATGGACACAGGGCCAGTTGTTTCAAATGGCGGCAATGCTCGACCGCAATCGTCTCACGCTGCCGACAACCAGCACCGTTCCCGCCGCGTTCTTCGAAAAGCAGCAGCGGAAATCTCTCATCGAAGTGTCGTTGCGACCGGGCGCACAAATCACGGGCGAGTTTCCGTTTCCGCAGTTTGACTCTCAGGTGAGTGACGCTTTGCTGCAGAATTCCGGAGACAGCCGGGAACGCGCCGCGCTGAAGGTGACGACTTCCCGTCGATTTGCCGAAGTTATCGCCAATCGACTGTGGCAGCGGCTGATGGGAGCCGGCGTTGTTGATCCTGTCGATGACTGGGCTGGAAATCCGCCGTCCAGCCCTGAACTGCTGTCGACACTGGCCGACCTGCTGATCGTCCATCATTACGACATGAAGGCTCTCGTGGAGGAGATTCTTAATTCCCGCGCCTACCAGCGTCAGGCCACTGATCTGCCGACCGGTCAGCGGCTGTTCGCCGGGCCCTATCGTCGCCGCATGACGGCTGAGCAGATCGTGGATTCTGCTTTTCATGTGACTGGCGTCCCGGTCCGCACCGAGGAACTGACTCTGGATGTGGAAGGCGCTCATCCGGCCAGCCGGTTTCTGAATTTCGGTTTTCCGCGTCATGCCTGGGAATACACCACGCTGGCCAATGAACGCGATCGTCCCAGTCTGTCACTGCCGCGGATTCAGGCGGTGACCGACGTGCTGCGGGCGTTTGGCTGGCGCAACGCACGTCCTGAACCGGCTTCGCACCGTGACAGCACGCCCAACCTGATTCAACCCGGCGTGCTGGCCAACGGAACCGTCGGGGTCTGGTTAACGCGACTGTCAGACGACCACGGCCTGCTGCCGCTGATGCTGAGTGCAAAATCGGTGGATGAATTGATCGATGAATTGTATTTGCGACTGCTCACACGACGACCGACCGCGCGGGAACGACGCGAGATGCAGGCGATACTTCAGGTCGGTTTTGAGGATCGGGTTGTGACGACGGGCGTTCCTTCTGCGACCGCCCCACAGCGTTTTCCGTATGTTTCGTGGTCCAATCATCTCAACACACGCGCGAACGTTATCAAGTTGCAGATGCAGGAACTGGCACGTCAGGGGGACCCACCCACATCTCGCCTGCAGACCGACTGGAGGGAGCGGGCTGAGGACGCCATCTGGTCCCTCCTGAACAGCCCGGAGATGATTCTCGTTCCCTGACTGCCGCCATTGTCCCGTTATCTTCCGATACACCTATCCGGAAATCGCAACATGCAGCGACGAACATTCCTTCAGGCCACGTCCGCTCTGGCCGCTTCGCAGGTCGCCTCTGGTGCGCAGGTCGTTCAGGCGAGGCCCGGCAAAGCGGACCACTGCATCACGATCTGGCTGGGCGGCGGTATGGCGCAGATCGACACGTTTGACCCGAAGAAACAGGGTGACGCCAGTGCACGCAAAGCGGGGGCATACTATCCGTCTATCGAAACTGCCGTTCCCGGCGTCAGTGTCTGCGAACACCTGTCCGGGATGGCACGACTGATGGAACAGGTCACCGTGCTGCGGACCGTCCATCATGACGTCGTTGACGAGCACGCGGCGGCCACCAATCGAATGCACACCGGAAGGCCGACCAGTGGCACTGTCCAGTACCCCTCGCTGGGATCAATGATTGCCCATCAGCGTGGCGCCGGCGCCGACGGTGTGCCAGCGTATATGCTGATTGGCTATCCCAACCTGACGCGCGGTCCCGGATTCCTTGGGCAGCAGGCCGGCTTCGTGTATCTGACGGACCTTGCCACTGGCCCGGCGGGTCTGAGCCGACCGGCTGACATTGGTCGTGATCGCCAGCAGCGTCGAGAGAAACTGCTGTCCACTGTGCGGCGGGCCGGTCGCAATCGCTTTCAGGAGGACGCGTTCCTGCGTCAGTATGATCAGGCGGTGGCGGAAAGTCTGCGTTTGGCGGGGCCGGAATTTGGTCGAGTGTTTGACCTGCAGACCGAAGCTGCCAGCACCCGCGAACGCTACGGCGATGGCTTTGGCCAGCGATTACTTCTGGCACGACGTCTGTGTGAATCCGGCGTGCGATTCGTGGAGGTGTCGCACAACATGAACTTCCGCAACGGCACCGGCTGGGATACTCACAACGACGGTCAGCTGAACCAGCATCTGCTGATTCAGGAACTGGATCGGGCTGTTGCCGGACTGATGGAGGATCTGCAATCGCGTGGCATGCTGGATCGCACGCTGATTGTCATCAACACAGAATTCGGTCGCCCGGCTCAGTTTGATTCCGGAGGTGGTCGCGGTCATCACTCTCGCTGTTTTTCTCTGGTGCTTGCTGGTGGAGGTCTGCAGCATCGGGGAGCGCTCGGGCACACAGACGAACTGGCTATGAAGATCGAAGATCGTCCCACGAGTGTGCCGGACGTATTTGCGACGATTCTGACGGCGCTGCAGATTGATCCCTCCCAAAACCTGCTCGATGGTGATCGACCAGTGCCCATGACTGATCATGGGAACGTGATCTCGGAGCTGTTGGCTTCGTAACAGATGTGGCGAGCGCGACCAACGGGGCTGTCTGGATGCCTATCGGAGAGCCAGTCTTGCGCGAAAATTCACATTCCAGTCTGCGATCGCCGGGGCATGTTTTCAGGACTGAGACAGCCCGGCTCTGTCTGCGATTCCCCTGGGACTGATCGCAGAATCTGCCATTCGTTGTGACTTGTATCGCTTTTTTGCAGCCGAATCGCCCTGCTGCGCCGTCCTGCTCCGTTTCCATCTGGCGTGAGTGTTAATTTGGCCGTGTTTGGATGGAATAGAAGTTGCCCAATATCGAGAATACAGCTAGGGTTAATCGTAAATTAACACAGTGGTGAGCGGGGTTCGGGTTCCTGGCCACGCTCCGCTGCCGTATTTGCAGCCGTAGGACACGGTCGGTGTGAGCGACTTGAGCATTGCCATCCTGATTGTTGGGTGCCTTTGCTGTCTGGCCTTTCGAGGCGGCAGCAGATTGAAACGCTACCGGTCCAGGCTGGTCCGCTCAGGCGTTCTTCTGGGTGTCGCAACGCTGCTTCCGCTGTATTTTCTGTTCGCCTGGAATCGACCCGTTTTGTCGCAGCTGATCCCCTGGTCGGGACTGATTGTGCTGGGTAACTGGCTTCCGCTGTGGGCCTGTTTTTTTCTGGGCAGTTATATGGCGACCGACTCGGTGAGTCTGGTTCGTCGTCGCCTGCTGTGCGGCCTGACACTGCTGTTGATCGGCTACTCCGTAGCAGCCCCCCGACTGGGCGCTGCGCCAGTTTGTCAGCAGCAGACTGATGATCAGGGCCTCGTCTTTCAAACGACGCCCTACACGTGCTCTGCCGCCTGTGCGGCTTCGATTCTGAGACTGCACGGAATTGCGGCGACAGAAGGCGAGATGGCCGAACTGTGTCTGACACGCTCAGGGACACACTGGATGGGATTGTTTCGCGGGTTGAAGCTCAAGACGCGGGACACGGAATGGACGGTTGTCGCTCAGGAGTATTCGGAAGATGCACTGAACGCGATGACCGAGCCTGGAATTCTGGCGCTCAACATAGATACATCTCGCTTCGAGAGCGACGTCGATCATGGCTTCAGCGGCCGGACGGGACACTCCGTGGTCTATCTTGGGCGTTCCCCTGGTGACGGCACTGTGGTCTTTGATCCCGCGCCAGACTTTGGCCTGGAGGACTGGTTTCACACGACTCGACAAAGTGTTCGTGATGGCGTGATTCTCCGGCTTGTCCCACGGTCGAACAGCATGGTACAGGCGGAGCCGATTCGCGCACGTGTCAATCGACTGCTGCAGCGTCGTCGACTGGCGACCGGGCTGGCGACCGGGCTGGCGCAGGCGCCGTGACCGGCTGCTCCAGGTCAATCGGTGGCTGACTTGTGTCTGTCGTTTGCCGACTGCTGTGTACAGACGACTCACTTCTTGACAGACCCACAACCAGACCGACAGCCACAAGACTGACGAGCAGGTTGGTGCCACCATAGCTGATAAACGGGTGAGGGACGCCTTTGGGCGGCACCATGGCCGTCACAACGGCGACGTTGGCCAGCGCCTGCAGCACAATTTGAATCACCAGTGTCGAGCCGAGGATCCATTCAAACGAATGGCGCGGTTGCGGACGCATCACGGCACGCCCCGTCAGAAACACGCCCATCCAGATAACGATGACTCCCAGTGTGCCTGCCAGACCCAGTTCCTCGCCGATGACCGCGAAGACGAAGTCAGTATTGGCCTCCGGCAGATAGCTAAGCTTCTGCCAGCCACCGCCAACGCCTGTGCCTTCCAGGCCGCCGGAGCCCAGCGAGAGCAGAGACTGGCGAATCTGCCAGGGAGCACGCGACAGATCCTGCCAGGCATCCATGAAGCCCGTGATGCGTTTCATCTGATACGACTTCAGTGCCAGCACCGAAAATGCGGCCGGAACCAGCAGGCCCAGGCAGGCCACAAAATAGCGCAGCGGCCATCCGCCCAGCAGCAGCGTCAGGCCATAGCCAGCGGCCAGAAAGACGGTGGCTCCCAGGTCGGGCTCGACAACCGTCAGGGGGAGGATCAGTGCCAGAGGGAACAAAATGCGCGGCAGCGTCCTGAGTCGAAAATCGTTGTTGCGGCGCAGGTCGACCAGCGTCCGCGCGGCGACAATGGGCAGGATGATGCGTCCCAGTTCAGAGGGCTGCAGTGAGATACGACCAAACCGCAGCCAGCGCTGGGCACCATTGACGCGAGTTCCCACACCGGGGATCAGTACCAGCACCAGCAGCACGGTCAGTCCGGCCAGAAGAGTGCCCGCATGATCCCGCAGCAGGCTGACGGGAATGCGCGAGGCAATCACGCCGCACGCCACCGAGATCGCCAGAAATGTCAGATGCCGACTGAGGAAGACGATTTCCGATTGCCCAGGCATCAGAGACAGGCTCGCGCTGTGAACCATTTGAATGCCGACACCCACAAGCACGCAGACCAGTCCAACGAACAGACGCCGCATGTCTTCGTGATCGCGGGTTTGCGGCAGCGAGGGCGAGTTGGGCAGGGGAACAGCGGGAGAAGTCATTTCGCCGTCAGAATGCAGTGGCTGGGCAGATGCGGTCTTGACGCCGCCTGCCTGTCCTATCGTCGGTTCTCCTGTTGCAGTTGAAAACGCGGTCGATTGTGACAACGATAACGGCATGGCTGACCGTCACCCGCCCGTTCGCTCCCGGCGGACGATCATTCCTTCCGCCTTTGTCCGCCGAACGGCTCACTCATCTCCGTCGGTTCAATCGTCTCCTTCGGCCCAATCGCCACAATCGAAAGCGCCTGATATGACCGTTGTTCGCTGCCTGTTGCTGTTGGCCGTCGCTGCGCTGCCTTCCTTTGGCGATGAATCGGATCCCCCTTTGAAATGGGGGACAATCAAAGGTCGGATCGTGATGGATGGTAAACCTGAATCCATCAGCAGTCTGGAAGTGGAGCGCGACAAAGAGTTCTGTGGTAAACACGATTTGAAAGACGAAAGTTTGCTGGTGAATCCGAAGTCTGGCGGCATTCAGAACGTCGTGATCTGGCTGTCCTCGCGCAAAGAGGTCCCCATTCACCCGGATCTTCAGGCACTGCCAGTGCCAGCCAAACTGGATAACCGTGACTGCGGCTTTCATCCCCGAATTGTGCGACTGCGCTGCAATCAGACGCTGCAGGCGATCAACTCTGACCCGGTCGCACACAATGTCGCCGTTTACGGGCGTCGCAACCAGCCATTTTCGATTGTCGTTCCAGGAGACATGCCGCTGGAGCGGAGTTTCGCCCGCGAGGAGGTGGCGCCCGTCCGCGTGGACTGTTCGATTCATCCGTGGATGCGCGCTTATCTGATCATCACGGAGCATCCGTATTCGGTCGTGACGGATAAGGATGGTCGGTTTGAAATCCGCAATGTGCCTCAGGGTGACTGGGAGTTCAAACTGTGGCACGAGCGACCCGGCTACCTGCGTACCTTCCAGGGGCAGGAAAAAGTGGAACTGAAACGTGGCCTGCTGAAGGTGGATGTTTCAGAGCAGACAGATCTGGGAACACTGAAAGTCCCAGCTGCCGATTTTGCGGCGGACCAGTAACGACAACGATTGAACGCGAAAGAGAAACATGGCCGGACCCAAAACGGTAGAAGAGTATCTGGCTGCACTGCCCGAAGAACGTCGCCTTGCTCTGCAGGCGGTACGCGAGGTGTTTCAAAGAAACCTCTCGGGCGGATTTGAAGAGGGCATTCAGTACGGCATGGTGGGCTATTACGTGCCGCTGTCGGTGTATCCCCCCGGATATCATTGTACGCCCGACACGCCACTGCCATTTGCCGGCATGGCGTCGCAGAAGAACCACATGTCGATCTACCTGATGGGTCTGTACAGCAACCCGGACGAACTGGCGAAGTTCGAGGCCGCCTGGAAAGCGACCGGACTACGACTGGATATGGGCAAATCATGTATCCGATTCAGGAAACTTGAACAGGTGCCGTTAAAAGTGCTGGCCGCTACGCTGAAGCGGCTGACCCTGAAGAAGTTTCTGCGACACTACGAAGCAGAGATCGAGAATACGTCATCGCGGAGAAAAGCGACGGGCAGTAAGAAGTCGGCCAGTAAGAAGTCGGCCAGTAAGAAGTCGGCCAGTAAGAAGTCGGCCAGCAAGAAGTCAGCCAGCAGGAAGTCAGCCAGCAAGAAGTCAGCCAGCAAGAAGTCAGCCAGCAGGAAGTCAGCCAGCAGGAAGTCAGCCAGCAGGAAGTCAGCCAGCAAGAAGTCAGCCAGCAAGAAGTCAGCCAGCAAG
>JANSXP010000108.1 GCA_024742875.1 Planctomycetaceae bacterium
CGACCCGCGGCCCACTCGCGGCAAGCGCGGAGCCACCTTGTTGGTCGTAGCGAACGTAGAGAGCGACTCGGCGCAGCGACGCCCCACAACGATTCGTCCCCAGCTGCGCCGCAGCGGCCCACGCAACCGTCCGCCGCGACTCGCGGCCGGCAGCCTTGAGAGTTGTGGGGGGGGATGTCACACTGGGGGATCTGCCTTTCTTTCTGCGACCAGTGGACCAGGTTATTTCCATGCGAACAAGTATTTTGAGCCTGTTGTTGTGTTGTTGTATGTCGGTTGTTGCTGACGAGAAGCCGTTTGTTTCGGCCGATCCGGATGTGGTGGACGCGGACTTTCCGTTTCAGGGGGAGTATGCGGGGTTGATTTTGCCGGCCGACGCGAAGTGTCAGATTTATCGTCGTGTGGGAGTGCAGGTGGTTGCACTGGGGAAGGGCCAGTTTGCGGGCGTGTATTTTGATTATGGTCTGCCGGGGGCCGGGTGGAATAAGTCGAAGCGGGCCAAACTGACGGGTTCACGTGAGGGTGAGATTGTCAGGTTGAAGGGGGACGGGCTGCAGGCAACGATTGAGGCGGGCCATTTGTTGCTGGCGACGGAATCCGGTTCGACGCTGGGCAGCTTTCCGCGAGTGGTTCGCGAGAGTCCCACGCTGGGACAGAAGCCACCGACCGGGGCGATTGTGCTGTTTGATGGCAGTTCGGCGGAGGAATTTTTCAACGGCCGGTTGACGGAAGACGGGCTGCTGAAGGAAGGGGCCGACTTCAAGCGCACGTTCGACGACTTCCAGCTGCATGTGGAGTTTCGATTGCCTTATATGCCTGAGGCGCGGGGCCAGAAGCGTGGCAATTCAGGCATTTATCTGCAGAGTCGTTATGAGGTGCAGGTGCTGGATTCGTTTGGACTGGATGGCGTGTTTAATGAATGTGGGGCTCTGTACCGTTATCAGCCGCCGAATCTCAACATGTGCCTGCCGCCGCTGCAGTGGCAGACTTATGACATCACATTCCGGTCTCCTCGGTTTGACGGGGAGGGCAACAAGACGGAGAACGCCCGCTTGACGGTGCGGCACAATGGCGTGCTGGTGCATGACAATTTTAATGTGGAACGCAAGACGGGAGCCGGGCGACCGGAATCGGCGGATCCTTATCCCACGCGACTGCAGAACCACAGCGACCCCGTGCGGTATCGCAATATCTGGATTGTGGGCAGCGAGACGGGCACGTCGGTTGCGGCGGAGGGAACGCGTTCCACGGTCGCCCTGGGCAAGTAGGGCGACGGCTGCCGTTGTGCGATGGCTTCTGCCGGATGACTTTGGCGAGGCACCTGCGTCCGGTCTTCTCCCGCCGGATCAGTCCGGCCAGTCTGCTGCGGCGGGGGTCTCAAATTTGGAGACTCCCGGCGGACTGCGTTTGGGAATGCTGCGTTTGGATTTGGCACTGAACGGGTCAATACCTGCGGGATAGTGCACGTCAAACGGACGGGGATCCCGAAAGGGCCAGATGTTGGTGTAGTCGTCTCCGTCAACCGATCGGTATGACACGCGCAGACTCTTTTCCACCTTATTGGTGCCCAGATAGGTGCGGAAGTGCTTGAGGGCCGCCAGGGGAGCATCGGTGTGCACAAAGAAGTTGGTCGTGCCCGAGCCGGTGTCATAGCCGTCCACGTCGCAGGTTTTGGGCAGCGATGCGGCCAGTTTGTCTTCAAACTCCACCAGTTCATCGTGGGTGGCAAAAAACGCTTCGGGAAACTGAAAGACGACCTGGTATTTGGGCATGTCGTACTCCACAAAGTGGCCGAGCTACCGCGGCAGGAAATTCGATTTCGTGATGGTGCCGTCCGAGGCGTCCACCTGCATCACGACGTTGCAACCCCGACCCCGGGTGTTTGTTTGAATGACGTAGATGCCCTGAGGAGAGGAGCCGGTTTCGAGTTGGCATTCGACAGGCTCCAGCCATGGCCATTGCCTGTCTTCGGCATGTTCTTTGGCGATGGCAAGTGCCCGTTCTTCACTGACTGCCGGTGCACAGGCCGTCTTCCACCGGGCGATCGCCGCGTCGACAAACGTGCGATAGTCTCCCTGAATCACACGTTCCCTGGGAATCACATGGGCCTGCAGTGAGGAAGTATAGATGAGCGCAAACCGATCGGTTTCCTGAATATCCGTCAGTCCCTCCCAGGCGTGTTGTGACTCGCTGATGGTCGTTCGCTCGATGAGCGCCGCTGCGGATATCTCCAGTTCGCGTTCTCCGGTCACTCCCTGAGTGGAGCCTTCCTCGATCAGGCGTCGCGCCAGACGTTTTACGGAGGACTGCAGGAGATATTCGTATGAGGCCAGAAACACCACGGTGATCGCAATGACCGCCACACAGGTGATCGGCCAGCCGAGCGGCAGGACCGCCAGCCTCTGATTGAGAAACAGCACGCTGCAGATTGCCACGACGGAAAAAACTCGGCACACGGCTTTCTGTTGTTTCAGTGCCGGGGAGTTCTGGCTGTGGAAAAGCTGAAACGCCAGGTAATCATCCACCGTCAGGTCAAACTGGATCTTCATCGCCTGGCAATCCTGTCTGGTGTCATCCGTTTGCCAGGACACGTACGGAGCGTCTGGCGGCAGGGAAACATGGCGTTTGGCTGTGCCGGCCATCGTATGACAACATCGCCGACACGACCACCAGGAGGACGTCCCATCTTCCTCACGGATCAGCGGCTCGGGCTATGCAGGTTCGACGGATCCGGCAAATGACTTTCGGAGTCTTGCGTTTCTGCGTTATCGCTCTGCAATAGTTCGTGGTAGTGGTCGAGTGACTCCTGAGGGCCGATTTTTCGGCGTGAGCCATCACGCCTGATAATGTAGCAACTGATTCCAGAGGCAGGCGACCATCTTAAACTTACCCGGATCGAGTGAGAGAATCTTCACGCCGTGTCACCTTTCAATGTGTGATGTTGATGAGCGGCCGCATGCGGCTAGCTCGACGGTCTTTCTGGGCGTCAGGCGAACGCCGGACGCCACGCACAGTATTCATGGATTCAATAGCCGTCAAAGAGGTGCCTCAATGTCAGCCGTCCTTCGAATTGCCGGGGATCGTTTCGACCTGGCAGAGGCGGTCGCAGACTGTGGCCTCGCTTTCACGGAAGCCGGGGCGTGTCTGCGCGAGCGACGTCTTGACCCAGATGGATACCACCCGGAAACCACATACAACTTGACGGTTTCCGATGCCGATGGTGGTTGCGTGCCGCAGCAAATACGTGATGTCGAGAAGTTCCTCGATAGAAACGCACAGATCATCGTGGCCGTGAAGCAGTCCGTCGCTGGATGCACGTCTGTCATGGATCTGGCGTGGGATTTTCCGCGTAGCTCTATCGGACAATACAACCGTTTTCCGTCGGGGCTGCTGGCCAAACTGGCGGAACTGCAGATGGACCTTGAAATCTCGGTCTATGGCAAGGATTGACAGATCCACATGGCGACAGTCCCTTTGTCAGCCAGCACCTTTCAGCCGCTGGGCGCTAGCCCACGGTTTCCAGTGCTGCACCATGGCGGGAACCGCGGGCTAGCGCCCTGCGGCTGGGTTTGTTGACGTCGACATGATGGCTGGTACCTCTGTCAGCCCCGCCCCGACAGCTATCGGCTATCGCCGAAATTCCTGACGACTTCCGCCACGTTTGCCCAGCGCACCGCATTTCAGGAAAAACGATCCAGGCGTCCCGTGTTCTGAAGGCGCAGGCCAGTGATTCATAAGCATCATGCCATCAACCACTCCTGCAGCCACTGTCGGGTGTCGCTGCGGTTGAGCAACTCGCAGGCGAGCAGCTCGCGCTGGAACTCGGGCGGCAGGAGGGTCTGAAATTTGCTGAGCCGATAGTCGGGCAGGCTGGCGGCGATTTCTGTCCAGATGCGTTCGTCCTGCCAGAATGAGTCGGCCGCAATCTCTGCCAGCGTCTGCTGAAAAAGGGCCACCGTCAGATTGTTGCCGCGAATCTTCAGTGAGAAATTGTCCAGGACAATCATCCAGTCCGGCTGCAGGGCCCGCAAAGAAGCGCGCAGTGTGGTGTTGATGCGGCCGCCGGCAAACGTGAACCACTCCAGCTGTCGATCGGTCAGCTGATACCCGTCGGCACCGGAGGCCAGGACGTCTGACAGGTCGGCGCGATACTCGTCGACGGCGTCCTGTGCGGCCGGCGTGAGCCCCGGTAACCGTGCGTCCGAGGAAAGCAGGGCCTTCATCTGCGTGCACAGTTTTCGTCCCAGAAAGACGGGCAGAAAACCGCCCCACGTGGGCTGACGTCCGCGTGGTCCGGGTTGGACGCTGACCAGCCGGTCACGATGGTCAATTGTGCTGGCCAGCCAGGGACGTCCGCCCAGCAGAAAGCAACTCACGCCCGGTACGAGGCTGTCCACAAAATCCTGCGTCAGCGTGCCGATGGTGCGGCGGTTGTGACTTTGAACGACGTAGGTTTGGGGGCTGGAGAATACAGCATACAAAGACATGAAGTTGAAACGCCCGAATTTGCGTTCCACCTTTGCCCCCACCACGAGCCGTCCGCTCGCGAGAATTAAAGACTCGTCCTCAATCATCCACTGCAACAGCCGCTCAAACTCTTCGCGGGTGATGCCGGAAAAATCGGGCACGCGCGACAGCTGTGCCCATGCGTCATCAACAACGACGCCGTCTTCCTTCAGACACAGCAGCAGCAACTGATGGACGAACACGGGCCAGCATCGGGTCGTCAGACGCACTCGTTCCACCCAGCCGTTTTTGGCCAGTTCCATCAGGGCCGCGGCCTGCAATACGGATTCGGCGTTTTCACAGAAGAACGTCATGTTGGGAACCTGGCCTGTTCGACGGCCGGTCCGTCCCAGTCGCTGCAGGAACGAACTGACGGTATCAGGCGCTTCGGACTGGAGCACCAGATCCAGATCCCCCACGTCGATGCCCAGCTCCAGTGTGGACGTGCAGACCACGCAGGCGTCGGATCCGGCCTGAAACTCTTTCTCCGCGTCCAGCCGTTCTTCTTTTGACACCGCGCTGTGGTGAACGAATACATCTGTGCCGCGTTGCCGCATCTGCTGCGCGATGGCTTCTGATCGGGCTCTGGACTGACAGAACAGCAGGCTCTTGTGGCCGTGAGCAATTTGTGCGGCAGCTCGGGCGGTCTGGGCTTCTCCTGCTTCCAGCAGCACGTTCAGACGACGTGCCCGTGGTGGTGCGGGGGGATCGACAACGGTGGTCGGCCGCAGCGAGGTGCCCTGCAGCCAGTCGGCGATGTCTCGCGGATTGCCGACCGTCGCGCTCAGGCCGATCCGCTGCACATCGTGCCGGGACAGACGCTGCAGTCGTTCCAGCACGGACATCAAATGAGCGCCGCGATCAATGCCGGCCAGCGCATGAACCTCGTCAATCACCACCGCCCGCAAATCGGCAAACAGCATTCGCTCATCGACAGACCGCGACACCAGCATCACCTCCAGAGATTCCGGCGTGGTCATCAGCAGCTGCGCGGGCTCCTGCAGAAAGGCTTTCCGCTGTGATGGGGTGGTGTCGCCATGCCAGACGAAGCGCCGCATGCCCACCATTTCCGTGTACACACCCAGCCGGGTTTCCTGATTGTTGAGCAAAGCCTTGATGGGCGCGATGTACAGGGCGCCGACGGTGGCTGTCGGACGTTCCACCAGATCGGACAGCAAGGGAAACAAACTGGCCTCGGTTTTGCCGCCGGCCGTGGGGGCGAGGATGATGGCGTTGCTGCCACAAAGCAGGGCTTCCCCGGCCAGTTCCTGCACGGGCCGCAAAGACGACCAGCCCAGTCGATTGACGATGGCGTGCTGCAGGTTGGGGGCCAGTCTTCCAAACACACTCACCACACCTGCTCCCCGTCCGCTGTGCTGTCCGGCAGGTCGAGCGAAGAGAACGCCAGTTGTTCTTCAGGATTCAACTCGGCGGGCTGGAAGTCCGGATTGGCAGCCGGCTGATAGGTTTCGTCTTCATCCACCAGATCCATTTCCATCACAAAGCGCCGCAGGTATTGCCGCGGCACAATGCCCACTTCTCCTTTGAAGCCGGCCGTCACGCTGTCGATGAGCGACTCCACAAACTGATCGCTGATGCGTGACTCAATCCGCGGTCGATCCTGAGAGGGGTACAGCGCTCGCAGTTCCCAGGAAACCTGTCGCAGGCGTTCCCTGTCGAAGGGCGTTAGTTCCAGCTGCGGCTGGCGGAGGCTGGCAGCGTTGCCGCTCTTTTGAAAGCCAATGCGTTCGTGCAGCGCCGGCACACTGGCGACGCCGTCTTTGGAATCAAAAAACTCGGCGGTGCCGGTGAACAGCCACAGCAGACCGGGGTACGAGTTGGCGGCGTCGGCAATCTGGCGGATGCCATTGAGTGATTTGTGCCGCTGATCGCGCCGCATCCGCAGGATGGTCTCGGCCTCATCAATCACGATGACCAGTCCGGTGTAGCCGGCCGCTTTGACAATCTCCAGCACGCCCCGCAGATAGGGCATGGCTTCGTTGCTGCCGATCTCTTTTTTGATGGCGGCACGTTTTTTGGCGGTCGCCGCCACGTTGCGGCTGCCACACAGCCAACTGATCAGTGCGCCGGCCTGCTGTGCGTCTCCCTGCTGCTTAAGTTCAAAGATGGTCTGCACGACTCGAATAAAATCCTCCGGCGCTTCCCCGCCTGTTTTGGCCAGCAGGTCGTTGCTGATGCGGTCGTGCACCAGAGAATCAAAGTCGTCCGCGTTTTCATCGGCACCGGAATCGATCAGGCCGTCTTCCACGCGGCCAATCCAGCGGTCGAGAATGTCACTGAGCGCGCCTCGCGGACAGGCGGAGGTCCCCAGATCCGCCATCACCCGACGATACACGTCTTCAAAACGATGAAACTTCATGTCGTTGTCGCTGACGACCACAAAGCTGGTGGCAAAACCCAGATCGCGGGCCTCCTGCAGGGCCAGGCGAGACATAAACGTCTTGCCGCCTCCGTAAGCGCCGCGGAGAAACTTGATGGAGCCCTCGCCGTCGGCGGCGAATTCCAGCTGACGCAGGATTTCCTTCCGCTGGCGTTCGATGCCCACCGCGTACGCTTTGACGCCCCGCTCCGGCACGGTGCCTTTGCGGAGTGATTCAAACACGTGCCGGATATCACGACTGCTCAGAGTGGTCATTGGCTCGTCCTTCCCGAAGGTAAAGTTTGGCGTTGGTGGCGGGATTCACGTCCAGCCGCACGCTGAATGGCGCCACGCGGGCGTACCGCTCGTAGTTGTTGGCAAATCGTCGCTGTGCACGGGCGTTGGGCAGCAGGCGGGTCAGATCGTCATCGCTCACAGAGCCATGCTGCTGCAGATGGGCGAACACGCTGCGGGCGCCCTCATCGTCAATGTGGGACAGCCAGTCAGCGGCGGCGGTGGCGTCGTCCTCAGAGATCGTCGTCGGACCACTGGACGCGTCTTCGCTGTCGGCCCCCGTCGCCAGACCGGCTTCCAGTCGCACATCAAACCGGCTGGTGGAGGTCACCGGTGCCAGCGTGATCTGCGGCGAAGCGGCAGACAGCGTGACGGGCACCCGGCATTCTTCTGCCCCGTGCAGCTGAAAGAACAGCTCACACTCCTGATCGAAGGGGGCCACAATGCGATTGTTTTTCAGCACAGCGTCACCGCCGCGAACATCACACAACTGCACCCGCACGGTGGGGTCCTCCACCCGCAGCTGCAGCATGACGCTCTCCGGCAGTTCGGCGGGAAACAGACCTTCCCCGGCAGACTGCACGCGGATCATCACGCACGAAAAATCGAGCACGTCCGGCTGCGGCACCAGCTGCAGCCGGCATTCGGGCTCCTCGGCGGTGGCGACCGTCGGCACGGTCGACGTGCTGACGGTCAGCACGGGAATCACGCGTTCCTGCAGACTGTTGCCGCCGTGCAAAAACGATTTCACCGGCCGCGAACAGTCAAACGTGGAGATGCCGTCCGGAAACACGACGGACAGTCCGGCGGCCGTGTAGTTCAGGTCCTGCAGCGAAACCGACACACTCGAATGATGCACGGTTTGCGTCTCCACCACGTCGTAGCGGTGCGAACTGGCCTGCCGCGCGGTGGCCGGCGTGGCTTGTCTGCGGTCCAGCAGCAGATAGCCGTGATCGGCCGTGATCAGGCACGTGGTGACGCCCACCCGTTTGAGCAGAGCGATGGCGGTGCGGAGGCGTTCCAGCTCCGCGGCGAACACGTCCGGTCCCAGTCCCTGCTCGCCGGCGATGTCGATGCGGGCGCTGTGAATCAGCAGCAGCCGCGCCCGGCCGATGCTGCGGCGGATGGTTTGGTCGCTCTGGCTGATGAGATCTTCCAGCTTGCGATAAGGGCAGCTGTTGCCACCGGCACGACGATGCATGGCCTGCTTGCGGGTTTCCGGATTGTGCACACGAAACGTGTCCTGAGAAAATCCCTGCAGCTCGCCGTCTTTGTGCCGCAGTTCCAGTCGCCCCGCAGCGTCAGCCACCGGCGCCAGTACGTTCATGCCCACGGCCGTGACCGAAGGCAGTTCGGCCAGCTGCCAGTCCAGCGAGATGTCATCGTCGGGCAGGTCTCCGGCCAGAGCTTCGGCCAGTTCGACGGCCATCTCGTAGCGCAGCGCGTCCACACAAAACAGGGCCACGGTTTGCTCCGGGTGAATCAGAGGCCGTACACGATCTTCAAACTGAAACCGCTGCTGACGATCCCGGGTGGGCAGAAAGCCGTCCCGCTGGCACACCGCGTTAAAATCGGTGGCCCACTGACGGGCCCAGTCCGACCACACCTGCTGCACGTGCACGCAGCAGGCGCGGAGGGTGTCCGGCAGCAGCGATTTTCTGATCAGCAGCTGCTGCCACTGCAGCAGTTCACGGTGGGCACGATCGACGGCCGCGCCCCGCTGAGTGTACGTGGCGGCCGCGGCCGTGACAGAATCGGCCGCCGACAGCGAGCCGGCGGCCACAATGGCAGCCCCCAGACGGGCGGTCAGTTGTGCCAGCCGCCATGTGTTGCGGCGGGTCGTGTCTTCCTGCAGCCAGAACGAATCCTCCCGCGCCCGCTGCTCGCACCAGATTTGCGCCACGTCCCACGAGCCGTCCAGCACGGCCTGCAGCGTGGCTTCCAGAATGGTGTCGTCTTCAAACAGAAAGGTGTCAAACGTGCCCAGGTGAGTGGCCAGAATGTTGTGCTCCGGCACCAGCAGGTCCTGCGTGCGGGCGGCCACCATCCGATAGAACTGCTGCCGTGACGGGTCACCCTGCTGAGAACGCAGCACCAGTTGATGGCAGTCCTGCTGCAGCGCCGGATCCAGCTGGCAGATGGGCGTCAGCAGGGCAGACTGCGGCGCGACGGCCAGATCCTGCACAAAGCTGACGCACTGGCACCAGCCCAGCAAAGCCATGGCCACATCCCGCGATGTGGGCGGACCGTTCCTGTCAAATGGCTCCCACCAGGCAGCCGGCATGCCGGTTTTGACATGCAGATGGTCTTTCACGTGCGGCAACAGCAAACCGGCGTCCGGTCCGTCCAGCTGGGTGGCAATCCGACGCGACTGCAGCAAGTCATCCAGCAGTTCCTCCAGTCCCACGTCGTGCAGTAACTCGGAGCCAGGTGGACGCTGCAGCAGGCTCCGCAGCCAGCGATTGGAGGCTCCCAAATCAAAGGGCTGCTCCAGGTGCTGGGTGATGAGGTCGGCCGGCACTCGGCCGGTGGCCGCTCTTTTGATCAGGGCATCTGGGTGATACTCGCCCGTTTGTCCGGCCAGGCAGGCCTGCAGCAGGGGGCTTTCGCGAATCTGCTCATCCGACAGGCCGCCCGCGTAAATCAGCACCCGCGGCCGCTCAATGCTGGTCATGTGGGGCGCCAGTTGCAGCATCAGTTCCAGCATGCTGCCGTCAAACACCAGCAGCGGGAAGGCGATTCGGTCCGAGTCGGCCAGCCGCTGTTTCCATTTGTCGGCAAAGCGGCGAAACACCAGTTGCGGATCACGCCACACGTAGATTCCGTGTTGGCGAACCAGCGATTGGAGGTGCTCTTCCAGAGCGTCAGACACAGGACGGCGGGACATGATCAAAACCGCACAGGGCAAAAAAAGAGCGGGCGTTAGTTGTCGAACAGCAGTTCACTGCGACGACTGGCCTGGGCGTCAGCGGGCGCGTCGGGGGCCAGCAGGAAAAAGGGGGCCTGCTGTTTGGCCGTGATTTTGCGTTCTACGGCGCGGCAGGCCTCCGCCCGGGACGTCCACAGACCGGCGTCCAGCAGCGCAAGATGGGAAAGCGTTTCGGGCAGCGGCTCAGCTTGCTTGTCGGCCTGGTCCGTCGGTTCGGCCCCGTCGTCGCCCCGGTCGCCAGCCTTCTGTGCCGCGTCCTTCAACGCGGCTTTGATTTTCTTCAGCCGACGCAGGCCCTCTTTTTCGATGGCGGCGATGGCCTCGTCGGGGTGCTGCTGCAGGTAGCTGGCCCGGTGGATGGTATCACCGCCCGTTTGTTCGGTTTCATCGCCATAGGGGCGTTCGGTCAGACGAAAGTCGGGTTCGATTTCGTACTGCAGTCGCAGTTCCCACGCCCACGCTTTGTCGGGGTGGTATTTCCAGAAACAGCCGTGGGCCACGGCCAGGGAGGGATCTTTTTGGCACTTGCCATCCACGCGGTCCGGCCAGTAGCGGCGGGCCAGATGGGCCCAGTCAAAGTCTTTTTTGCCTTTGGCGGCCGCCATTTGCTGCCACCAGGTTTTGGGCTGCTTCCAGACGGGTTCCAGCAGGGGCCACAGGGCCGCGCTGTTGATCATCACGCCGTCGTCCAGATCGGGCGCGTAGCGGGCGTCGGTTTCACGTTCTGTGGTGTGGGGTTTGACGGGCGGCGGGCCTTTGTCGGCACACTGCCGCACCAGTTCCACAAAGGCCGACAGTTCTTCGCACCAGGCGGTGATCTGGTCGTAGCGTTTTTCTGCCTGGCGGACGGCCCGACGGTCTGTGCTGTTGCGGGCGGCCTGCAGGTCGGACTGCTCGCCCTGCAGACGTTTCAGGCGCGGCAGCAGATGATCGGCCAGCAGCAGATTGAGCGTGCGGGCTTCCCAGCGATGAATGGTCACCCAGGCAACAAACGTCTTTTTGGCCGAAGTCAGCGGCCAGTGGATGGGACGGTTTTCATACATCTTCAGATGCACGTCTTTGAAAAAATCGGTCCGCAGCCAGGTGCGGAGGCTGCCGTCCACATGCTCGCCGTACTGCTCCCATTTGTCGTGCAGCACGCCGGTGGCCGCATGCCCCAGACTGTCCGACAGATCTTCGTCCGGCAAACTGCCATCCAAAAACAGCATGCCGCCAGGCAGGGCGTCGCTCAGATCGTCGGCCTGCGGATCGACGATGCCGCCGGTGGCGTGAAACCGTCCCAGAGCCACACCTACGCCGAAGCTCAGATGATCAGTGGGCGGCTCAGAATCGAGTTGTTCTGTGTAGGGCGGGAGCGGATCGCCTTCGGGGCGGTCCACGGCCAGTTGCGCCCAGTCCTGGGCGTGTCGCCACGGGGATGGGCCGGGGGATTGGAATTCGACGGAGGGTTCGCGGTGGGCTTCGTGGACAGAAAAGCACTGATTACAAGCAGCGAGAATGCGCTCACTATCACTAATCCTGAACGCGGGCAGTCGCTCAACGTCTCCAATATTGAAGTGCACCGTTGGATTCAGTGACTCAAGAATTATCCTCGCCAGACTTGAGTTTAGAACGCAGACGATGGAGGCCGCTAGACACGGCACGATCGTAGAACCCGAGCTAGTGAACACACTGGGAAATCGATGAACGCGCGCAGCGAATTGACTTCCGATTGGACTGAATGCCACTCCACTTCGAAAATAGAATTCAACGTTTTGAGTTCGGGAGGCCTGTCTTCCATTTCGTTCACACGTAGAGACTTCCAACCCTACATTTGACCATCGCACAACGTAGCTGAGTGGCTCGATCCAAGCAGTGCCTCCCCCGCCCTGGACGACTGGATACCACCGGCTACCGGAGTACCGGGTGAAATTTTCGGCAACGCCACCAAGCTCAAATGGGAATCGTATGAATCGCTGATCGTCCGATGTGATGAGCCCTTGCCGAGCCCGGGTCTGATCTCCAATGAGTGCGCCGTTGCCGTAGAGGCATAGCAATCTGTTGTCCCACCAATACACGAGTGGCCATTCGGGGACGACTTTTAGGGCGGCGGGTTCGAATTCGTGTCGGCCGACGTGGCACAGCGTGGCCGCCCGTTTCTCAGGAAAGTCATGTTCGACTGAGCCAATGGCGCTGGGACGAATTGCAAGGCTGGTAGCGTTTGACTGGCGGACGAGAAAGATCGAGGCAGCAACACTCACCCCGCCCGGTCCAGCGGCGATGGACTCGAACGCACCACGATCAAAATCACCAAGGCACGCCAACGCATGTTGCTCAAGAAGTTGCATCCGCAGCTTGGCGTATTGCTTGATAAACATCCAGTTTCGCATTGTCAGCAGCCCACTCACGCCATGAGGGCGAGCCAATTCAAGTCCTCGCAACAGGAATGCCGCGTAGAGGTCGGCCTTACCCAGTGTGTAATGCTCGTTCACATAGCTCGATTCCTGTATCCGCCCAGAGCCCAGATACGGCGGGTTGCCCACCACGGCATCGTACGTCCCCTCCTGCAGCAGTCGCACAAAGCGCACGCCGGCCGCCAGTTGCTCACCGCTGAGCCGCAGGCCCAGTTCATCGGACCGCGTGTGCCGCTGCAGAAAGTCTTCCAGCGCCTGCAGCAGTCCCGCTTTGGTGGCGTCCCGATCCAAGCCGCCGGAGGTAATGGTCTGGGTGCCGTCCGGGGCCAGTAGAACGCGGTCCGCCTGATGCTCAATGCCCAGCGAGGTTTGCAGATCATCAATCGCCTGACCAATGGCGGCGTCCACTTTGAGCAAACTGCCCAGGTGATCGGCGCCCTGCAGGGCCCGCACAATGCCATTGGTCAGGTCCTCGAGAATACCGGTTTCGTCCGCCACCACCTGCCGGAGCTGCACCAGCGCGGCATCGTCCTCGGGCAACTGCGCCAGCCCCAAATTGGAGGCCACTAGATTGAGATGCCGGGGCGCTGCGCCTGTGGCCATTTGCTGCGCCTTGAGCCACACGGCAGCAGCCGCAATCTGCACGGCGCGGGGATCCAGATCGATGCCGTGCAGGTTGTTTTCCAGAATGCTGTTGGCCAGTTTCGCCTGGGGCGAATCGCCGGGCTGGTCGGGGAGAAACTCGTCCAGCGTTTGATTGCGGCAGGCGGCTTCTTCCTGATACATAGCCCACAGCAGATCAAAAGCGACCACCAGAAAATGGCCGGAGCCCACCGCCGGATCCAGAATCTTCCACTGCCGCACGCTGTCGGCCGCGTGCTCCACGGCTTCCTGTGAAATAGGCTGCGGCACGTAATACGCCCAGCGGCGTTCGCGGTCGGAGTGCAGCGGCATCAAATCTGTCAGCGACACCGTGCCGTCGTCCCGCTGCTGCCGCCACTGAACGCGTCTTTGTTCCAGAGAGTCCAGCGTGCCGTCGGCCACGGCCGCCGGCGTCCAGCCGTGCTTTTGGCACATCGCCAGCCACATGGGGCCCAGGCAGTTTTGCAGCAGCCAGTCCACCATGTACCGCTCGGTGAACATCTGCGTTTTGCTGGCGATCTCGTGGGGCTCAATTTTGCCGCCATCCTTGATTTTGGCATCCAGCGCTTCCCGCTGCGGATCATTCCAGTACTGATACACCCAGCCGAGCGTCATGTCGTCGTCCCAGCAGGACGCCAGTTCGGGATCGTCCAGCGCAGCCAGCACGGCCTTGAGCGTGGCGGTGGGAATGGGAATGAGCGCAGCCGTGCCCACATCGCCGTACAGGCCCGGCAAATCGACGGCCAGATCGTCAAATACCAGCTGCAGCACAAACAAAAATGCCTCGCTGTCGTCCGACTGCACCAGCGCCGGTGCCAGTTCGCGAAACTCGCGATAACCGCCGCTGTTCCAGCCGCCGGTCACGACCGCCAGCCGACGCAGTTTGACGGCTTCGGCAATGCGCAAAATCACGAGCCGATTGAGCAGCGTGTAGGCCGCCTCCAGCAGCACGGCCTGCCAGGCGGGGCAGGAGGTGTCGAGCGGCGCGTCTGTGGGGCTGGCGTGTGTGAGGCTTTCTGTTGCCGGGCTGGCGTCTGCAGACGGCTCAGCGTCGGCCTGTCCCATGCGGGCCTGCTGCTGCAGATGATCGGACAGCCGACGACGTCGCACGGCCGTCGCCCGCGGCAGCCGGGTCGCCTCCAGATCAAACTGGTATTCCCGCTCGGCGGCTTCCTGCAAATCAGTCAGTAGCTGGCCCCGCAACTGCCGAATGGTCTTCGACAGCCGACTGCGGGCGGTGGAGGTCATGGTCATGTGTGTTGATCTGGGTGTGGGTCTGGGTGTGGGTCTGGGTGTGAATGCGGGCGTGGCGATTTGTCGTGTCGATTTGGTGAGTTGATTTGGGCTGCCGGTTGCCTGTTGTCTGCAGGTGCCGCGACGGCCAGCGAATGCCCGGGCACCGCCTCACTGCAGCCGCACCTCGCGGCCCTGCTGCAGGTGTTCGGTGAGTCGCCGTTCAATTTCCCGCAGCAGCCGCTGGATGTCGTCCGGGGTGGTGATCAGTTGGCCGCTCAAACGCAGATCCAGCGACATGATTTCGCGATTCGTGGACTGACTGAGAATTTCGTCCAGTCGCTGGTTGGCCTGCTGCAGTGCGGCCGGCAAACGACCGGTCACCGTGTCCTGCAAATCCCGCAGCGGTGGCGCTACAGAGGTGGCATCTGTCACCAGGGCGGCTGAGTGAACCGGCTGCAGCACCTGTTGCTGCTGTGGTGCGGGCAACTGAGCCAGGTCCGGCCGTGCGGCGTGCAGTTCTTTGACGGCGGACTCAACGTGCCGCGTTTGCCGCTCCAGCAGCGATTGCCGCTGCTGCTGATAAACGGTGGAAATGATTCCCGCCGCACCGCTGCACTGGGCCACATCATTCCAGGGTTCCGGCAGAGACAACTGCTGGGCGATTTGCTCGGCCGCCTGCGCGGCAGGACCTGTCAGCAGGGCGCACTGCTGCAGTTGTGGCAAATGGTGCTGCTGCAACTGCTGCAAATCGTGCAGCCGCCTGGCCGATTCCTCCGTTAAACAGCGCTCGTGCCGTTGCAGACTGCCAATGCCGTCAATCAGCACATCGTGACAGGACAGCACCGCCTGAACGGTTTCCACCGTGTCTCGCGTATTGCACAGGCACTGCTCCAGTGCCCGCTCCAGCGCCGCCAATTCTGGTGGCACGTCTGCCAGCCCGCACTGGCGAAACAGCGCAAACTGCGATCGCAGTCGGCCCGCCAGCGGACGAAACTGACGTTCCACCTCATCGGCGATCACATTGACGTCCCGTTCCACCTCAATATTGAAGTGTTTTTGAAACAGCGCGCAGATCTTGTTGCGATCTCGCGGTCCGGCCTGCGTGCTGGTCGCCAGCAACACCTGTGTGCGGCGAAACGTGCTGAGCCGCTCAAAGATTTCGCGTGCTCCGGCATCCCGCACCGCCCGCACGGATCCCGCGGCCGCTGCCCCGGCAGACCGCGCCGCACCCGCTGCTCCCAGTTCGGCATTTGTCAGACGGATGCTGCTGTTGCGGAGCAGGCCCAGCACGCACGCCTGAATCACTTCCACGGAATACGCATACGGCGGACCGCCAAAGTGCGACAGCAGCAGATCTCCCGTGGCCCCGCTTTCGGCCTTCAGAAACTCCAGCACCCGCGTGGGGATGACGCCATCGCAGGTGGGCTCAAAGCGACCGTTGTTGTTGGTGAGAATGCCCAGCTGCTCGGTCAGCAGCACGGGCGCTGGCGCGGTGATTTCCACTTCCAGCAAGCGTGCAACGTCCGTGGCGGACAGCGAGTAGGGCTCAAAGTGCTCAAACAGCAGCGGCATGATGCGTTCAGCCACGGCCACCAGCGTGTCAGCAAACGCGGCCCCAAAATCGGTGGCCCGGTACTGCACGCCCCGAAAATACAGCTGCCCGGACATCCACGACAATTCGGCCGCTTTGGCGATGGAGGATTCCCGATCGGCAATGCGGACTTCCTCGTTATTGAGCAGCTGCCGCTGCGCGTTGCTGAGGGATTCTCTGCGGGACGCGTACTTATTGACCATGTAACGCGACCGCACCAGCTGCCGCGCCTGCTCCAGCAGTTCTTCGATGTCTCCGCTGATCCAGATCAGACGATTGGCCAGATCGGCCTGCTGGCTCCGCTGTTTCCACTCGGTCTGGGCCAGATCGTCTTCTGCGGCCACCAGACGAAAATCGACCGTAACGGCCGCCCCCTCTTTGCTGGTCAGCAGGCGTTCGTCCTGCAGCGAGCGACCGTCGGAAAACAGGGCCCGCCACGCAAACACCTGCCGCTGCAGATGCGGCCGCGAAACCCGCTGCATACAGTGCCCCAGCACCTCACTGATGATGGCGTGCTGATCGGCACTGGTGGTGCCCGCACTCTGGCGTTCCCGCTCCCATTCTTCCCCCGCCGTGGACTGCAGGGCGTAGCCGTTGCGATCAGAAAACGTCAGCAGTCCGGCGGCCCGCAACGCTTCCAGCGCATCACGAATGGCGTCCTGACGATTGCCGCGATCCACGCGGTCATACAAACACTGCGCGACAAGCGCATCTGTGGTGGGCAGGTCGTCCTGGATGATCTGCAGCAGAGCCACCACACGCGCCACCTGCCCGAGCAGTTCGTCTTTGTTGGCGGTGAAGCCCAGCACGCGGCTCATGCACTCCTGGGTGGCGGAATCCAGGCCGGACTGCAGCAAGTTGTAAATCCGATCCAGCGTGACCAGCTCTCCCACCGGACGCTCGCCAAACTTTTGCTCACGAAACAAATCACCCAGCACCTGCATCAAACCACGAATGGCCTGGTTGTCTCCCTGGGCGCGGTCGCTCCGCAGCCGGATCGCACTGGTCAGCCGCAGCAGCAGATCAATATGGCCGGGCAGCAGCGGATAGGCGCTGACCATGCGTTCGGTGTCTTCCGCCTCGCAGTCAAACGCATACAGACGCAGATCCGCGCTGTGCTGACTGAGCAGTTTGCGGAGACGGGCTTCGTGCTCTGGCTTTTTCCGCAGCAGGCGACTGTGCACCACCTGGCGGATGTTGGTGGGGGACAGGTGGATCTGCAGCCGGGCCGGAAAGCGATCGCGGTTCCAGATCATCACGTCTTCGCCCGCGGTTTCGTCCAGCTTCTGCTGCCCCAGCGCCAGAAACCAGCCTCGGCCCCTGAGAGTTTTGCCCAGCGCCGACACAAAGGCCCGCACTCGATCGCACAGGTCAGAGCTCTTGTTGACAAACTGACTGACTTCATCCACGACCAGAAACAGGGTGGCTCCTGGGCGGCGAAAACTCAGCATGTCGGCCATCGCCCGGGCGGCTTCTTCCGGAGACTCATCGGCCTGATCGGCCATGCGACTGTCGATCCAGCTGAGCGGCTCCGTGTAGCGATCGGGCAGAAAATGGTGCAGCAGCTCAGAGAAGGCGTCTTCGACCAGAGCCGAGTTTTTTGTCTGCTCCCACGGCATTCCCCGGGCTTCTGCCGTCGCGAGAAAATCGTCCCAGAGCCCATCACGCTCCAGCTTGAGTTCATAGCGGG
This sequence comes from Planctomycetaceae bacterium, assembly GCA_024742875.1. Taxonomy (GTDB): domain Bacteria; phylum Planctomycetota; class Planctomycetia; order Planctomycetales; family Planctomycetaceae; genus Fuerstiella. The sequence goes on from JANSXP010000108.1 coordinate 17,662, forward strand.
CCACAGACGGGTGCAGACAGTACCCCAGCTTCGCCTGCACCTGACGCAGGCAGGCGGCATGCACATGCTCACCGGCGCGGGCATGGCCGCCCAGATCAAAAATCACGGCCACACGATCGGGCATGCGGTCTGTCAGCTGCTGCCACGCCTCGTGAAACTCGTGAGCGCGATCGGATGTGTCCTGAGCCAGCAGAGCGTCGGACAGCTGGCGGCCGTCGGGCAGTGTCATCCCATCCAGCGCCAGCCCCAGCAGCTTGGCAAAGCTGGACTTGCCGGAGCCAAAGTAGCCGGAAATCCACGCCGCCGGCAGAGATGGACCGTTAGTGCTGTCGAGTTCTTCCATGATGCCGGTCAGCAGGCGGACATACTGCTCGTGAATGCCGTCCGGAGTCTCTCGATGAGCGTCCAGCGATTTGTCATTGCCCCCGGTGATGATGTATTCGCCAACTTCCAGCTTGACGACATCGGGGTTTTGCTCTCCGAAGTAAATCACGGGCGGAATGGTGCGGGTAATGTCTTTGGCAAACAGTTCGTGAATGAGCACAGGTGCGGTCCTGTCTTGCGGGAAGTGATCTGGTGTGTGGGACGCACGCCGTTGTGAGCCATTGGGCGAACGTGTGATTGGGCGATCGGGCGTTCCGAAGAGTGTCCAGGCATGCGGCCGGAAAATGCGTGCCGGGAACGCGAAGGACACGGTAAC
>JANSXP010000078.1 GCA_024742875.1 Planctomycetaceae bacterium
CATCCGGAAGGTCCTGACAGTGATCTGACGGGGCGCGAGCAACATCCGGTTGTGCAAATTGCCTGGTACGACGCCGTGGCCTATGCCGAATGGGCGGGCAAGTCGCTGCCGACCGAAGCGCAGTGGGAGTTCGCCGCACGCGCGGGAACCAGCACCACCTACTTTTGGGGTGATGAGTTTGAGCCGGACGGCCGCAGCATGGCCAACACGTGGAACGGCGACTTTCCGTATCGCAACACCAAAGAGGATGGCTTCGAACGCACGGCGCCGGTCCGCAGCTTTCCGGCCAACGCGCTGGGCATTCATGGCATGGCGGGCAATGTCTGGAACTGGTGCAGCGATCCTTATCGACCAGACACCTACGCACTGCGGGGCGACGAAGTGTGTTCCAATCCCACCGGACCACTGGGCCCGGCCGGTCAGCAGTTGCCTTCCGGAACGCAGCACGTTGTGAAGGGCGGATCGTTTTTGTGTCATGTGGAATATTGTGCCAGCTACCGTCCCAGCGCCCGACGCGGGCTTCCCGCTGACACGGGCATGAGCCATGTGGGTTTTCGCTGCGTGCTACCGGCGGAAACTGCTGAAATGTCGCCCTGAGGACCGGCTTTCTCCGCCGGTGAAGACAGCCTGGCCTCACGGCCGTTCGGGTTGTTACGTGTATACGGGACGTGCCGTCGCTCAGCAGATAAGTCCGCCTCCGGGATCGTGGGGACGATAACAACCAGAAGGATCAACGCTGGAATTTGTTTCGAAGGATCGAGATCATGTTGTACCGCGTGCTGTTCGCCGCTGTGTGTCTGTTGCCTCTGACTGCCCGCGCTCAGGAAGGTTGTGCGGCCGGCTGTGCGGACACCGGCTGCGGTGAGGCGGTGCCCGCCGCTCCGTGGATGGGACCTTTGTCCGCGCGTTCAGCACTGACGGGTGACTGGGGCGGCTTTCGCTCTTCGCTGGCCGACAGCGGCATCAGCTTTACCGGTAACACCACGCAGTTCTTCTTTGGGAACGTGGATGGTGGAGCGGACACCGGCTGGCGATGGGGGGGGGCACAATGACTACACCCTTAACATCGACATGGACAAGGCGATTGGTCTGAAGGGGAACCTGCTGAAGATCAAAGCCGAACACCGCTACGGTCGGGATGTCAATCCGCTGGCCGGAACGCTGCTGCCTGCGACGATCGCTCCTCGCCTGCCCATTGTCGACAGTGAAAACATCTACCTGACGAATGTGCTGTTCACCCAGTTTCTGTCAGAAACCATGGGCGTGTATTTCGGCAAGCTGGACACCCTCGATGGAGACCTGAACTCTTACGCTCACGGTCGCGGTATCAGGCAGTTTTCCAACACGTCGCTGATTACCAACCCCGCGTTGCTGCGGGTGGTTCCTTATTCCACGCTGGGCGCCGGTGCCCTGTTTGTGCTGGGGCCGGAATCCATCGTCAACATCGGCGTGCTGAATGCCACGGACACGGCTGACACCGCCGGTTTTGACGAACTGTTTAACGAAGGCGCTGTGCTGACGGCGGAAGGTCGTTTTGCGACGCAGTTCTTTGGCAAGCCGGGCCATCAACTGGTCGGCGGTGCGTGGAGCAGTCGCGACTTTGTGAGTCTGGATCAGGATCCTCGAATCGTATTTCCTCCGGCTGGTATTCCCATTGCCCGCCAGGACAGTTCCTGGGCGGTGTACTACAACTTTGATCAGGCCCTGGTGGTTGATCCCTGCAATCCTGCTCGTCACTGGGGCGTGTTTGGCCGCTTCGGCATTACCGACGGCAACCCCAACCCGATCGACTACTTTCTGAGTTTTGGTGTGGGCGGCAGCAGCATGATCGATGGTCGTGATGCCGACACCTGGGGACTGGGCTGGTTCAAGAACTCCATCAGCAACGATCTGGGAGCAGCGGCGACCGCGTTTCTGGGACTGGACGACGGATACGGTCTCGAAGCGTTCTACAACTACGAAGTGACACCCTGGCTTCACCTGACCACCGACCTGCAGTACCTGCAGCCGAGTTCCTCGGCACGAGCGGACGACTCGTTTCTGATTGGCTTTCGAGCCAGTATCGATCTGTAGTTCTTTTCCCGGACGGACCAGCGATGACGCGGGATGACGGGTATCAGCAGCGCGGTCGTTTCATGACGTGGTCCCGCCCTCACTGCCCCGGGGGCCTCAGGAAAGCGGGCGGTCATCTGTCGGGATCGCGGCAGCTGCGGAGGAAACTCTCCGTGGCGTTTCCCCTCGATCGCGGTGCTGCGCGAGGTGAGATTCGTAGCTGCGGCCAATTGTGACCTACATCCTCAGCAGGAGGTGTCAGGTGACAATTCAGGATTTCCGGGAAGACCGTGCGGCTTCCCAGACGTTTCAGCTGTCGGTGCCGCTGGCGGGCGCTTTGCGAATGGACGCTGCGCTGTGCCGCCGCAGTGCGTGGTCCCTGACGTCGCACTTCGGCGATGAGCCGTCCGCACACCGACTGCAGCTGACAGAGGATGAGCAGAAGACGCTGTGTCTGAACTTTACCGTTAACGCGGTTTCACTGCCCGCAGCCGAGCGAACGGGCGCGGAACTGGCGGAACAGATTTGTGACCTGCTGAGTGTCTGTACCAGCGTGGCCGTCTGGCCGGCGACGAATGGGAATCTCAAACCTGCCAGCACGGTGGCGTGTCGCGAACTGACGGTGGAAGAATGGGACTGGGTGGCGACAGCACTGCTGCGGGCGCGACTGACTCAGCCCGCATTTCTGGTGGCCGCGGAGTGGTTTCGCAGGGCGCTGCTGGCCTCTGACGTGATGGAGGGCTTTTGCTGCTGTTTTCAGGTGATTGAGCGAATCAGCCTGGGGTACGGTCGACACGCGGCCGCCACGCATCCGTCCGCTCAAAGCGGGCCCGCCGCACTGCTGGCCCAGCTGACGTCGGATCTTTGTCGTCATACCATGAGAAACGTGAGAAGCTGGCGGGCAGAGTTAATGAACAAAGACTCAGTGCATCGCCAACAGGCCGCATTGCTCGCAGCAGACAGTTCCGCCGCTGCGCACGAAGCAGACAGGCTGCTGGCCGGAGTTCGTGAATTGCTGCCTGAGGTCCAGGCCGCCGCTCAGTCTGTGCTAACGGCCGTGCGGCGCTGCTATCTGGAAAATGGTCCGACACAGTCAATGCTGGCGGATGAATTTTCAAAGGGCGGCCCCGACGAAAGCTGGTAGCGTCCTGCCGAGGGTGTTATCGTGACCCCAATGGTTTCACCTAGGGGTATTGGAATGGCCATCGAGACGCAGTGCCGCTGCGGGCGGGTTGTAAAAGTCAGGGACGAGCTGAAGGGCAAGAACATCCGCTGCCCGGAATGCAAAGAGGTCATGGTGGTCAAGCCACGGCGTCTGCCACGGATGAAGAAAAAGACGCCGGCTGTGCGGCGGCGGGGCACTGCACCGTCAGCCGCCTCGGCGGCCAGCTTTGATGCGTTCTCAGCGCCCGCCAGCCCGACGCGACGGGCCAAACCCAAACCCAAACCCAAACCCAAACCAAAGCGAAAGCGGCGGCGGGAAAGACCACCGGAAAGCGAATCGCACAGCAGCGGTGGCTATGGCACGCTGTCGACAGTGGGGCTGGTGCTGCTGAGTATCCTCGGTTTTGGCCTCAAGCTGACCGGCCGCCTGCACCGTATTTCGCGGCTGAATTCACCATCGTCCTCAACGGTGGTGTCTGAGCCCGACTCTCTGAGCTCTTCCGGCTCTATGTTTTCCGGCCTGCTGCAGTCCCTGTCACTGGTGCAGGATCCGTTCGACTTAAGCGACGTTAGCGTTCCGGACTTTCCCGAGCTGCCTCCCGTGGCGATGTCTGTATCCGGCGTGGACATTCATCAGTTCTCTCTGGACGGCGACACGAGCGTTCCCGGCAGTCGTATGACCATGCGCGTCTACATTCCACAGGGCGCCCCGGCCGATCATTCGAGGACGTGCGTGCTGGTCGCCCCCGCTGGCACCAATTTGATGACGGGCAACCAGATTGACGGGATTGACTACCACGAAGAAACACTGCCTTACGCACTGGATGGCTGTGTGGTGATTATGTACTCGCTTGATGGCGACATGCCTTCCCAGCAGCTGGATGATTATCTGTTTGGGATGGCGCTGCAGCGCGAGTACAGGACCTTCATGCGGGCCCGAGCCGGATTGGTGAATGCTCGCAACGCGCTGGAGTTTGCACTGGCCAGACTGCCGCAGGTTGACCCCTCAAAAATCTACTCGGCAGGGCACAGTTCGGCGGGAACGCTGTCGCTGCAGCTGGCGGCCACGCAGCCGAAGCTGGCAGGCAGTATCGCTTACGCGCCCGTTTCTGATCTGCACGATCAGCTGGGCGATATCTCGGATGATCCTCAGATTGCCCCCGCGTTTGAGGACATTGGTGAGTATGTCAAAGCTTATTCGCCCATCGAACTGGCCCGCAAAGTCAGAAAGCCCCTGTTTCTGTTTCATGCGGCGGATGACAGCAATGTGCCCGTCTCGCATTCTGTTCAGCTGGCCCACGTTTTGCGGACGGAGCATTTCCTCCGTGTGCAGACGGGCGATCACTACGACTCCATGATCAACGAAGGCATTCCCGCCGCGCGGGCGTGGCTGCGTCAACAGACAGCTTTGTAGCTGAGCCGTGCGGCCGTGGTGCGATGGTCAGAGCGGAAGGCAGGCCGATGACATGGTTTGATGATCTGACAGGATTCGCGGAAACCAGTGCGGAGGATCTTCGCGCGCAACTGCGGCTGGACGGAACAAGCCTGTTATCGACGGTGAATGGGGCGAGATGGCAGTGTGGCTCTCTGGATGTTGTGAGCCTCGCAGACCTGCGGGCAGCCAGCAGGAACGTGCCGCGCGGGGCAGGGCGGATTCGGGAGATGGTGGCCAACATTCGCACCGTGCACCGGGATCCCAGTGCGTCCGGGGCGCTGTTTCAGGTGGCATCGCAATTCAACCTGCTGGAGATGGCGGCCCCGGATGTCACTCCCGAACGAGGCGTGGGCATCTACGAAAGAGATCTCACGCAGGGGCCGGCCTGTGCGATGGCGGCAGGGGCGGGAACGATTTATCGCAACTATTTTGTGCCTGTGAACGGTCGGACGGGGCAAACGGCGGACAACCAGATTGATTGCCTGGCGGACATTGGGCGACTGCTGGGCAATACGGACGCTCGCCTTTGGAAAATGGTCAACGGCTACATGCTGCCCACCGCTGCGGGGCTGGAAGAAATTTCCACCACGATGGCCACGTGGGATGAACGGCAGGTGGACCATCTGCGGGCCAGCCTGCGCGTTGGCCTGCAGCGTGGTGTCTCAGTCACGCTGCCGGGCTGCCGCCACGCGGTTCATCAGATTTATTGCTCCGCGCTGCCGGTGGCTTATGCGGATCCGCCAGCAAGCCTGTGGGAGCCGATGGCCCGACGGATTCTGGAAGCGGCTTATGAGGCCACCGTGTGTGCGGCCATGCAGACGGCCGCGGTGTCAGGAAACCAGCGGCTGTATCTGACGCTGCTGGGCGGCGGCGCGTTTGGCAATCCCCTGCCGTGGATTCTGGATGCCATTGTGTTTGCCCTGTCGCGACATCCGGATCACGGTCTGGACATTGCCATCGTCAGCTTTGGTCGATCTCAGCCGCACGTGCAGGCGCTGGTGGACGAACTGTCGTGACCGGCCAGCGTGACAAATCGTTCGCTCAAAGGCAGTCCGCCCGCAAATCACTTCAGCAGGAACAGCAGGAAGATGATCAGGTGGCTGACGAACACGAGCAGGAAAAATGCCTGTGTCCACGTGTGCTTCGACTCGGTCCGCCCCTGCGGCTCACGGTTGGTCGGCGACTGAAACGGATTGTCAGATTCCGGTGATGGTGCTGGCATGAATGAGGTCATCCCGCGAATGCTGCATGGCAGCAGAGACATTGGTGAGACAACGAGTCTAAAACGCGAGTGAATTGCTGACCAGCGGAATGGCCGGCCCGCCCGAATCCGCGTCTGTCTATGCGGGATTATTCGCACGGCCAGCCCGAGCGTCGAACAATCGCCTGGATCGTGTGATCACCGCTCAATGGGCCCTGACAGATTGTGAGCTGTCAGGCGTGACGATACGATGCAGACAGCGCGCGTCTGAGTTCCCTTTTGTCTCAGGAGATTGGCAATGCGAAACCTGTTGCAGGTCGTTTGTGTTCTGATGGTGTGTTGTCTGTCCGGTGCCCGTGGCCAGTTGGCCGTGAAGCCGCAGAAACCGGCGGCCACCCCACTCATTCGGGAAGCGTTCATGCCCAAAGGCAAAGACATACTGCTGTCCTATCCCATGGAGGCCAGGCACAACGGCAAACCCGTGTGGTACTGGAAGTATCACAAACGCCAGCTTTCCGATCTGGTGATCACCAATGCCAAAGGCGAAACGCTGACCGAAAAACAGATTGTCAAGGCATTGAGTAAACCCACGATGCTGGTTCTCTCGAGCGACGGCAAGCCCGTGCATCCTTACTATCTGCAGGTCATGAAGCCAGAAACGCTGGTGGTGATTGACAAGACACCGCCACCGCCAAAAACGGATTCGCCGCCGGTGAAACTGGAATTCGAGTCTGGAAAATCGAATGAGTGAGTCAGCAGATCCCTCGCCTCCCACTGGCGAGAATGTTGTCGAATCGAGCGGTCACGAGGCCGTTAAACGGCGGCGCTCCGGAAGGAAATGGTGGCTGCTGTTGCTGCTCGTCGTCGTCGCTGCCGGCTACTGGTGGATGCGTCATCCGCAGCCGGATGCCGTTCGTCAGTTTGAGATCAGCACGGCCACCATGCCGTCGGCCAGCGTGTCGGTGGACGTGTTCCTGCCTCCGACAGAAGTCCGTGAAGCGCCTCTGCCGGCCGTCATTGTGCTGCATGGCGTGGAGGGCACCTCACCATTTTACCGCGGCTTTCATCTGACCAACGCACGACAGATCGCCGACGCTGGATACGCCGTGTATCTCGTGCACTATTTCGACCCGCACGCGTATTCCGATCTGCTGTATCTCAAAGGTCAGGAACTCGACACTGAGAGGATTGACGAGCACATTTATGGAGCAAAACGAGCCGATCGAGAGGCGTGGGAACAGTGCGCCTTTCAGGCGGTACAGTGGGTGGGCGAGCAGCCGGAAGTGGATGGCGACAATGTCTTTCTCCTGGGCTATTCACTGGGAGGCTGCGTGGCCATCTCCTGCGCTGAGCGCTGTGCCCAGCTTGAACGACAGCCGCTGCGAGGACTGGTGGTCAACTTTGCCTGTCAGTTTCGTGATATGGAGCTGACCGCAACACTGCCCGACACACAGATGCACCATGGGGCGAATGACAGCGTAGTGCTGCCAGAGTGGATGGCGGAAACGGCTCGCCGCATGCAGGCCTGCGGCACCCGTGTGGACTCACACGTTTACGCCGGTCAGGAGCACACGCTCACGGGCACTGCGGCCGAACTTTGTCGCCAGCGAACGCACGATTTTCTGCAGGGTTTGATCAGGTAGTCGGGTGAGCCGACGATCTCCGGTACGCGCCGCTGGTGGTGTGCCGTGCTTTTCAGCGCTAATTCTGCCTGTTTGCCTTTTCGATCAGGCGACGCAGGATGTCGGCGTTCTCTGTCGATCTGACGACAACCGTGAGCCGCTGGATGATCGGCGGCGCAGCCATCACCTGCACCAGCGCTTTGCCAAAATCTTCCACGCTCAGGTGCCCGTAGCCTGTTGCCAGCGTGGGCATGCTGACCGAGTGAGCAGACAAAGCCCGCGCCTGTGTGAAAGCAGACTTCATTGTAGCAGCAACAATCTCGACCGAGGAATCGTAAAACGGGTCGATCGCCACCGCATGCAGTATGTGCGTGAACGGCAGGGTGCCCGCAGATGTCGCCACCACGGTTCCCGCCGGCACGGCCGATTTATCCAGCTTCTGCAGGCAGGCTCGCAGTTCGTCCTGAATAGACGGGTCACGCTCACGAATCGCCGCGTTGACTCCGCCCGACATGTTGAGCCAGGGGTTCGCCGTGGAGATCAATACATCGGCAGGAGTGTTCAGCACATCGTCAATGGAGATTTGCACGTGCTCAGGCAATCGTTCGCTTCCCTGTGTGGTAATCAGGCTCGCAGGAGCAGCACGCAGTACATCGCAAAAAAGAACACCGCCAGCGTGATGGAGAGTGTGACGCGGGTCGGTCCTCGACGCAAACTGCCGGGTCCATACCAGGCCCGATGAATGATCAGAGGCAGCATCATGAGCGCCAGCAGTGCCAGCACAACCAGCATCGCAACGACCAGCCGACCCTGAGCCGCGAACACAGACACAATGTCATGCCCCAGCGGTGAGATCACCAAAAGTAAAGACAGAATGAATGACAAAGTCAGCAGCCCCTTTTTGTGTGGAGCTGGCGGCTGCGTTTGTGCCGATTCCGCAGGGGATCTGTAGGGATTGTCGGTCATGAATGACGGTTAACGCTTTCAACGCACGATGTCCGTGGTCGCTGTGCACGGCGGCCAGAAATTGCTGGGGCTGGATCAACGATCAAAAGTTACATGTTGCTGTTCTCATTTGTGTCGTCCGCGCTGATGCCGCCCGTATGAATGATGGTCGCTGGCAGTTTGTCGGCGAGACTCGCCGCCTGTTCGTCACTGTTCGGTATCGCCAGCGTGATGGTCCGCAAACTGCGTCCGCGGGTCAAAGTGTCCAGGTGGACGGCTGACAGACGTTTCGCTGCGACCGTTACGTGTTCCAGCTGACTGGTTCCGGTGACCGTATAGAGCGTACTCAGATCCGCGTTACGGAATGTGAGCTGCTTGAGGTTCCTAAAGCCGCTGATCAGCGGCGTGGAAAGTCGGCAATGAGAGAGCGTCAGCATTTGAACATTTGACAACTTCATCAGGCGGGCCGTGAGTGTGGAGCTGATTTGGCCATCTTTTTCATCGTCTGGGCCGTCGCCAAGGATGATCAGGCGATTCACGTTCTGCATACGGTGAATGGGGACATCGTATCTGCGAAGGTATTCCGGAACGACGACGAGTTCGCGTATCTGCAGCAGCCGCTCCTCGGTCAGGTCGGCGGGCGTATCCATTCTGCCTGGCAGGCTTCGCGGAAAGACACGCACCGCGATGCGTTCTTTGACTGCTTTCACCGTGGCAACGTCCAGCCCGGTCGCCTTGAGAGAGAGCCGTGTGAGATTGGGAATGCCCTCAATCGCCGCCACAGCGGCGCTGGTCAGTTGCGCATCGGTGATGGCCAGTGACCCCAGCGATTCGACCTGTTGCAACTGCGCCAGCCCCGTGGCCGTCACCTGCGTGTCTGTCAGTTTGAGGTGGGTGAGCGTTGAAAGTTGGCAGACATGATTCATCACGTCGTCGGTGACGGCGTGGCCGATCAATTCGAGAGACGTGAAGCCTGCCAGACGTTCCAGCAGAGGGAAGACGTCCGACTGTTTGCTGACATCATCCAGCTCGATAATCACGCGGTTGCCGGAGTCTTCAAACGCAAAGGCAGCGGCGGCAATCTGTTGACAGGCATGGAGTCTGTCCTCGGTGGCCGTTTTGTGCTGTGAGAAGTTTCCAGCGGGCAGAGGCGGCAGCCGCAGAAATCGGGTCGTCACATTCCCACCGGCACGCGCCAGCCCCAGCGTGACGCTGCCGTCATCGTTCTGGAACGTCGCACTAATACAGGACGGACTGGTCCTGAGCAGTTCCGCCTGACTGTTCTGCAGAAATTCCTCACAGCCGGCCGCCCGCGGGATGGTTCCGTAATACCCTCGCACGACGCACTGCTGCACGGTCTTTGTGATGTCTCCCTGCAGTTGCCAGCCGCTGTTTGAGGACGAAAGCCTGCAATAGCCCTGATGGCCCGGCAGATGGCAGAGGATGTCACCGCCGTTGCGGGCGATTTGCTGCGCACGCCGCAGACTGTTTGACGGCAGGTTGATTCCCGCATCCGACAACTGCTGAAGGATCCGCTGCAGGGCTGCTGGGGCGGTCATGGTCCCGTCGCCTGCGGTGACCGCATCGACCGTCGACTGCTGATTTTCGTCGCAGACGGCAGCCCGTGCGGGAACACCGATAAGCATCACGATGGCGAACACGAATCTGGTCAGGTCAGACATTGAACTTTCCTTCTGGAAATGTGCCGCCTGTTGCGTCCACGGCCGTCTCGCCCCTGATTGTCCGCTCTGGTGCGCAGTCCGTGAATCTCGTCTTTCGAGGTACGTCCGGGAATCTCACAATTAGCGCTGGCAGGATGTTCAGCAGTCCCCCGGGAACGCCGATCGACTGGGGCAAAGGATACGAGGCGTTCGTCTTTGCGGTCCCCGCCACGTAGCGACAGGCGGTCGTTCTGCTTAGAATTTGAACCGACTGAACCGACAAACTTGAGGGGGCGGGTGATGGCAGGTCGATGGCAACAGTTCGAATCGGAAAGAATGGTGTCGCGCGGACGGCTCATGCGATGGTTTGTGGTGCTGGTTCTGGGGGGCGTGTCGTCCGCGTTACCTCTGGAAGCGGCGAAACCGCTCAAGGTTTATGTGCTGGTTGGGCAGTCGAACATGCAGGGCCATGCCCACGTGCGTTCGCTCGATCACATGGCGCTGATGGACGTCTGCCAGCATACGCTCAGTAAGATTCGCGACAAAGACGGCACGCCACGAGTCCACAGCGATGTCTGGGTTTCGTACCTGTCAGCCGGCGGTGTGAAGACCGGTCAGCTGACCACCGGCTTTGGCGCTGATGAAAACAAGATCGGGCCGGAACTGGGATTCGGCATTCGCATGAGCGAACTGCAGCAGGAGCCCATTCTGATCATCAAGGCGGCCTGGGGCGGCAAGAGTCTGCACACAGATTTTCGACCGCCCAGCGCCGGGCCGTATGTTTATCGTCAGGAACAGCTGGATCGATTTGCCGCCGACGGCAAGGACGTGGCGCAGATTCAAAAAGACAAACGCGAAGCCACCGGGCACTATTATCGTTTGATGCTGGAACACGTCCGCGGGGTGCTGGCGGATATTTCGGCCGTCTATCCGGACTACGATGCCAAAGCCGGCTACGAACTGTCCGGTCTGGTGTGGTTTCAGGGCTGGAACGACATGGTTGATCGGGGCGTGTATCCGCAGCGAGATCAGCCAGGCGGGTACGACGCCTATTCGGCCGTCTTCGAGCACTTTATTCGTGACGTGCGGAAAGATCTGAAATCACCCGAGATGCCAATTGTGATCGGCGTGATGGGGGCCGGCGGTCCGGTTTCTGAGTACGGGCCGAAGCAGGCTCGCTATGCCGGCATTCACCAGAACTTTCGCGACGCCATGGCGGCCCCGGCTGGCAAGCCGGAGTTTCAGGGGCGGGTGACGGCCGTGCGGACAGAGGACTCCTGGGATCTGGAACTGTCACGACTCAAATCCCTGGACGACGACTTGAAACAGGAAGTCAAACAGCGGGTTGCTGACGGCAAACTGGAAAAGCGTCAGTCGCAGACCGCCATCGATCAGCTCCGCGAGGAACGCATGACAGAGCTGGAACAGAAAACTTTGACCACCGGAATCACAAACTTCGAATTTCACTACTACGGCAGTGCTGTGATCCTGACAGACATCGGGATCTCCTTTGCCGATGCCCTGCAGCCATCGCAGCAGTCGGCCGACAACTAAGACCGGCCGCCAAAGTTCACCGAAGTTGCCGTTCGGTTTCTCTTTGTGAATGTCCTCTCTGCGGCAACCAGACGGGACCGATTTCCACGGAACTGTCATGCTGTCTCCCAATTTTCGTGTTGTGTTTGCTCTGGCCACTGTCCTGTCCTGCCTGGTGATGGCCGGCTGCAATGACCCCGGAGCTGAACGGCCGCTGCCCGAAAATCCGTCGGCCGGCGACGAAGCGGCCGCCGACGAAACGGCCAACAAAGAAACAGGGCAGGCCGACGAGACGGAAGAGAAGGAGCCAGCCGACGCAGGCACCAAAGCGGCGTCAATCAAAGTCGAGTATCTGGAGATCGTCACACCGGAAGTTGACGCACTGTGTCAGCAGTATGCCAAGGCTCATGGCGTCACCTTCAGCGAGCCCAATCCGGGCTTTGGGGGCGCCCGCACCGCAGCGCTGAGTGACGGAGGACGCATTGGGATTCGCGGTCCGCTGCGGCCGGATGAAACGCCTGTGGTGCGTCCTTACACGCTGGTGACCGACATCAAAGCGGCAGTGGCGGCGGCTGAGGCGGCGGGCGCTCAGGTGGCCATGAACCCCATGGAAATTCCGGGCGAGGGGATGTTTGCCATCGTCATCAACGGCGGAATCGAGTGCGGGTTCTGGCAGAACTGAGTTGACCGGCTCCGCGTGTGTGACCGTCGTGCCAGGCCTGCTCGGTGACCGACGGGCTGGCACGGGCGAATGCGTTGACTGATCCCGTTCACGAAACGGCAGTGTGCGGGGGTATCGAGCCTTTTTCCTGAGAGGCCATTATGCCCAGAATGACACGACGTTCTGCAATCTCCGCGGCACTGCTCAACACCGCCGTGCATGAGGCGACTCCTGCCGCTGAGGATGATGAGCCGACTCTAACGAAGGATCAGGAATTCGTCATCGCTGCCGGCATGACCAAAGACGAGGCGGACTGCTGGAAGTTGATTGCCGAAGCGGCAGGCGCGTTCTTTAAGCTGCCGGAACTGCACGCCATGGACAGCCAGGAGGTGGCCTCGGCGATTCATATTGTGCAGAACAAACTGCTGGCCCGACCGACCTGCCGCAAGTACCTCGAGCTTGCAAAACAGTCCCACAACGGCGACAAACAGTAGCCGATTAAGTCTTCGTGGATCAGGCGGGTCGGTCATGCTTCACCCATTCCTTGAGCAGCCCCAACTGCGGCAGTCGCTGTCCCCCTGTTCCCGTGAGCGGTACGCGGGCTGCGCGGTGACCGCCTGTGCTCACGTGGCGCTGCCCCTCTGGGATGCGTTCTGTTCGCGTGATGACGACTTTGGTCTGACCGTAGCGGCCATGGATCAGTGGGTTGTGTCACCCTGTGCACAGTCGGTGGCCGACGTGGCTGCCTGTCTTGAGAAGATCGGGAAGGTGAAAGAGCCTGACACGCGGCCTTACCTGAGTATGCCGCTGTCCGACTGGTGGCCACCGTGGCCACAGCCCAACATCAAAACGCGTCCCGGGGAGCACGCCGGAGACGCCATCGTGGCGGCGGCCAACTCGCTGTGTGTGATCGGCACGGACGAACAGTGGGAATGCACGTGGAATTGTCTTGAGGCGGCCATTGTGGCTGTTGCTCATCACATGGGCGACCGGATGCATGAGGACACCGAGGAACCCATGATGGAACTGGCCATCGCGCAACTGAGTGACGACATGGCGCGGCGGATGCAATCGATGAAAGAGCAGAGCACACAATGGTAAACGCCGGATCACACACGATTTGCAGTAGAGTCGGCCTGCCGATCACCGGTTTGCTGATGCTGTGGCTGCTTCCGGCCATTACCCAGGCGGAAGAACTGACCCTGCCGGTCACTCAGGACAATTCCATCGTGATGGTGAAAGGCGAATGGGCGGTCAACGCGGGGGCCGCCGGTCGCATACGCATCAAAGGCAATCAGCACATTGTGGCGATGGGTTTCGATCTGTCGGCTGTGCGTGGTCGAACCGTTCGCAGTGCCGAACTGGTGTGCCATGCGGCCGCTGAAGAACTGTCTGCCGTCACGCTGTCCACCATCGCGGCACCATGGCGGGAGGCGTCGTCCTGCGGACTAACGTCGGGTATCGACAACGTTGACGGCTGGGGCGCGGCGGGCGTGCGTTTTCCCGCCGTTGCCGGCGGCAACAGTTTTACGCTTGTGCATCAAACTCGCTCTGAGATTCAGGACGGACGGTATCGCTGGAACGTGCCGGCCGACATGGTCCACGCCATGGCAATTGGTGTGGCTTTCGGCCTGGCAATTCACGAACACGATGCGGACTACAGTCGCAATCCTGCCATTTTTTCCCGCGAGCAGTCCGCCAAACGCCCCGTGCTGCTGGTCGAAGTGGATGATCGTCCGATCGCGTCGCCGCTGCCGCCCTCCCGCCTGCAACTGGTCCCCGTGGATGAACGGTCGGCTCAACTGATCGTGCAACCGCCGCCAGCCGGATTCGCCTATGAAGTGCGTGTGAACGACGTTGTGGTGCCGCGTCACAACGTGCCCCTGGTGAGTGATGCGTCGCAGCAGACGATTTGGCTGCGTGATTTGCCGGACGATGTGAAGAATTCTGATCGGCATGTCGTCAGCGTGGTCACGATGAACCGAATGGGACAAAAGAGCGAGGCGGTGAGTGTCGCCGGACGTCTGTTTCACCAGGCGGCCGTGGTGCTGCCGGACGTGAGTCTGCCGCCCGCTGTACCGCCTGCCGTGTCCGGCATCAGCGTCATTCCGGTGACGGACAAGTACGACAGGAGCGGGCTGGCGGTCGGCGCTCTGCCGCCTGATTATCGACAGCACAATCCGGTGTTCGACGGGCAAACCGTGAGGCTCACGGCGGCGGCCGGCGAGGTGACGGGTCTGCAGGTGCTGCTGCGTGGCCGGGAAAACGTCTCTGTTACGTGTGCTCTGCATCAGCGGAACTGGCGGATCGATCTGTTTCAGGCGTTGTACGTGCCCGCGAACGAACGCTTCGTCCCCGATCCGTTGCTGCCACTGCCTGCAGCGATCACGTTGAAGCCTGATCAGGATCAGTCCGTCTTTGTGGATTTGTACGTTCCCTTTGACGCGACCGCCGGAACCTACGGCGGATCACTGGTGATTTCTGATGGTCGCAAGGTCCCGATTGAGCTCACCGTGCTGCCCGTGCAGTTGCCTCGCAAAGCCTCCTTCCTGTGCGAGATGAACAGCTATGGCCTGCCCGATCATGTGGACGATTACTACGCGCTGCAGCAGGTGGCCTACGATCACCGCGTGCATGCCAACATTCTGCATTACTCTCATCGCACGGCCGCGGCGGGGGCGCGCAAAAGCAATCTGGATATGCGGCTGCCGTCCGGTCGGCGAATGGATAACCGCCGCTATGACGCCGTGATGCCGGGAGCAATGACGGCTTACTGGGACGATTTCGTGGCTGCCTTCGGCCCATACCTTGATGGTTCCTGTTTTGCTGACGGTCACCGTGGCCCCATACCGGCACCCGGTTTTTATCTGACGTTTCACGAAAGCTGGCCACTGAACTGCCGCGCTTACTTTAGCGGGCAGCCGGACGCTTATCAGGCGTTTGCTGATACGCCTGTTTACGCCCAGACTTATACCAGCGTGCTGGCTGACTTCACGCGCCTGGCCAAAACACACGGCTGGACAGAGGCAGGGTTCCACGTGTACTTCAATAACAAAGGTTCACTGAACGATCCGCAGAAGGCGCCGTGGATTCTGGATGAGCCATCGGCCTTCTGGGATTACCGCGCGCTGCAGTACTACGGCGAACTGACCGATCACGGGCGAGCGGCCGATGAAGATGTCCGCATCGATTATCGAGTCGATATTTCGCGACCGGAATACTGCCGGGGTCAGCTCAGCGGGCGGTCTGATTTGTGGGTGGTGTCGTCGTCCGCGTTTCGCAACTATCGCCGACTGGTGACTGACCGGATGCGTGCCGATGGTGTGAAGGTGTGGGTCTACGGCACCGCCAACCACGTGCACGAAAGCAACCGTCAACTGCAGGCGTGGGCCGTGGATGCCTGGCGAAACGGCGCGTCTGGCCTGGTGCCGTGGCAGACCGTCGACAAGACGGGCCAAGCGCTGCGACAGGCCGACCAACTGGGCCTGTTCATCTACGATCGTGATGCCAGCGGCCAAACGGTGATTCGCCATTCGTCCCGGTTGAAGGCGTTTCGACAGGCCGAACAGCTGATTGAATACCTGGTGCTCGTGCAGCAAAAACAGGGCTGGTCAGATTCACAGATGCAGACGTTCGTGGATCATTACGTGGATCTCGAGGCCATTGTCCATCAGCAACACGCCGAGGATGCGGGGACGGTGGAGTTTGCCGCCAACAGACTGCTGCAGATCGACATTCTCCGCCGCGCGGCCATCGCCGTGCTGTCACCATGAACAGGGGCCGTTTTTTTCGCCACTCCAGCAGGGAGACGAGATGTCGGTCGAGACAGAGCGTCCTGCAACCGTTTCTTGATAGGATGTCCCGTGAGCAAACCTCTTGTGGTGCGAACCTCCTCCTCCTGGCGACTGGCCGTTGTGCTGATGGTGTTGTTTGCGCTGCAGGGGGGCGGTTGGTATCTGTCGAGTCTGTCAGGGCTGATCATAGGCACTGTCGTCTTTTTCGTGCTGAGAGTTCTGCTGCAGCGACGTGCCCGATCGTTTCAAAAACGTGGGCTGCAACTGATGGCCGAGGAACGTTACGCAGAAGCGGCCGCTGCTTTTGAAGCGGGATTTCAGTTTTTTGAAGAACATCGGTCGCTGGATCGCCATCGGGCCATCACGATGCTGGATCACAGTGAGATGGACTGGCGGGAAATCATGCTGGCCAACACGGCCTCCAATCAGGCAATGGCCGGCAACAAAGAGCGGGCCATCGAGCTTTACGAGCACTGTCTGCAGCTGTACCCCGAAAGCCGTCTGGCGAAACCCGCCCTGCGATTTTTGACCGCGGGAACCACTGATGCCAGGTAGCGCCGAACCTCGTGATCGTGTCTTGACGATGACGCCACGGTCAGCCTGAACGAAGCGTTAGGCGTGTTTCCGGGCGAAGGAGCCAATGGCCGTGATGCCGTTTTCATCGATCGACAGCACTTCGGGCGTGATCGGATAGCCGGATTCGCGATACTCTCGCATAACAACCGCCCCCAGACGCGGCACGAAGTCCGTCTGTTCGCTCGACAGCACATACACAAAATCGCGTGCCGGCGCCACAGCCAGCACGGGCCAGCCAAACTCGGGTTCCACGAGGCTGCGAAACCCGGGGGCGAGCAGGAGGGACGCTTTGAAGGCGACTTCGTCGATAGCCAGCATGCCCAGGTGCACGTCTCCGGCCGCCTGCACCTGCAGCGTTGTCTGCTGCACCAGTTGCGACATGTTGCGATCGGCCTGTGCTCTCACGTCTGACTCCGGGACGCCCCAGCGGACCATCATGTCGTGCGAGATCCACGTGATGCGTGAGCCATCCGGCGATGTGCACACAAAGATCCTCACCAGAGAGTCCGTCACAAACTCGTGCAGCGTCTGAGCAAAACCCGTCGCGTAGTCAGATGGTTCCAGGCAATACCGCACAAACGGCGCCGCGCTGCCCCAGCCGACATCCGTGTCAAAAAAATGCTCGTCCAGTTGCTCAGCGAAGCGGTCAATCGCAGCCGTGTCGTGATCACGTGCAAAGTCCCGGCGGACGTTCTCCAGACTGATTCTGGCCGTCACTTCTCCCAGTTGGACAATGTAATGACCGTCCTCACTGAGCGAATAAGACAGGTTGCGGCGTTTGAGGGCCGTCTGGAATAGTTCGTCAGCATTCATCGATGAGGTGTTTCTACGGGACTGTCGGGAGTATCCATGACGTTCGCACCACAGGCCACCCACGTATTGCGAGCTCTGCCGATTGCGCGGTGACCGGTCAACACGCCTCATGATATTGCAGGCAGATTCCTGCGGAGTTCGCCCCTGGTTTTGTTCAAAATCGTGGATTTTTCCTATGCAAAAGCCCGTCTTTGCCGGGCACAGGCCTCTGGCAGTCTGAACGTCTCGTCCTGTTTACGCCCGGATCGGCACAACCCACTGGCCGCTGCGGGCGTTCGTGGCTACGATCCGACAGAGATTTGGCTATGAAATCCACCATCCACATCTTAACCACCCTGCTGCTGATTGCCGTCATGACGGTCCCGGCCACAGCATTCCAGAAATGCTGCTGCGACCGTGATGGTCAAACGGCACCGCTGCGACCGTGTTGCGCACGAGCCAAAATGCTGGTCGCAAAGCAGGGGCTGTCGGAATCGCCAGCCCAGTCTTCCGAAGGACGGCCTTCCGGAGATCAGTCGCATCGCTGTCCGTGCGTGAAGCATGCGGGGTCGTTTGCCGTGACTCCGGATCGCATTGTCGCTCCCGCGCAGGCGGACGGGCTGTTGCTCGACATGCCTGGGTCGCCGGACAACCTCGCCGAACAGATTTCGGCGGTTGCACCTGAGATTGGTGACACCGGCCCGCCGTCAAGAATCGTCCTGAAGGTCTGGCGACTGTAAGTCGCCCTCTTGTCGCGGCTCCGGGGCTGGATCACTCCAGCCTCGGTGAGATGACGCTCGGACTGCATCGGACATCGGACGGCAAAGGAACGCCCTGGCAAAAGGGGCACAAGCCGTTGTCGCAACGACGCACGCCCGTCGCCAGAGCCGCTTCCTGCCGTCTCAGGATCGCTTTCGATTGCGGCGTCAGGCACGACCGGAGTCCCCTCACGTTCTCCTGCTGCGACAGCCGATGATGCTGGTTGTCGTCTTCTGCTACTACCGTGTGGTTGCACACACGAAATTCGATTGAATGTCTCGGGCTGCTGTCAGCCCATTTTTGAACAAACATCATTACCAAAGGTACGTCATGAAACGCATTCTCACCGCCACCACTGTTCTCGCCGCCATGCTGGCCGTCTTTGCATCTGCTCAGGCAGAAGAAAAAGCGACCAAAGTGGAAAAGGTCAAATGTGCTGTGGCCGGCAAGGAAATCAAAATTGCCGACGCCAAAGTGGCCACATACAAAGGCGCAAAAGTCTATGTCTGCTGCGGCGCCTGCAAAGCCAAGCTGGAAAAAACGCCCGCGAAGTTTGCCGTCAAAGCCAATCACCAGCTGGTGTTGACCGGTCAGGCGAAGCAGGTCAACTGCCCATTTGCCGGCAAGCCAGCCGACAAAGCCAAGTCAGTTGAAATGGCGGGCGTGAAAGTGGCCTTCTGCTGTGGCGGATGCCAGGGCAAAGCCAAAGCGGCCAAAGGCGACAAGCAGCTGGAACTGGTCTTCAGTGACAAGGCCTTCGCCAAAGGCTTCAAAGTCACTGCTAAAAAGTAGTGGATCGCAAGGCCATCCGGCGGTCACGGCAGCCGGAACGCCTGCAGAATCGCTCCACAAACGCCAGGCCCGCCGTTGTTCGCAACGGCGGGCTTTTTTTGTGTCATGAAAGACGATGACGCTGCCGGCAGGCAGCTGGACCGCTAAGCGGTGGGGATCTGCTCAGAGACGGCCGACGGGCGTGCCGGGCCGGATTGCCGGGTGCGTGGCCCATGCAGGTGTTCGCCAATTCGTGTGTAACGCACGAGGCCCTGATAGCTGATCAGGCAAACGCAGGTGGTCGCGGAGATGGCCGCGAGGAACTTCACCGCTGACGGCCAGGCGACGTTGTAAAGAGCCAGTTGGAAGAGAACTACCACGGGCAGATGCACAAGATAGACCCAGTAAGAAGCGTCCGACAGGTAGCTGACGATGGCATTCGGATGACGAAACCACTGGTTGAACGCTCCGATCAGCGCGTAGATCATCAGCCAGCACAACACGCCCGCACAAAGCGAGAACAGACAGCTGCCCACGGGGCTGGATATGTCGACTGTCTGGCCGAGTCTCAGCCACAGATACACAGCGGACAGCGCTGCTGCGATGGCCATGTGTCGCCGGTAGTAGCTCGTCGTGGCCAAAAATGTTCTGCGATGTCGGTACGCGATGGCGCCGCCGACAAAGTAGATCATGTGATACAGCATGCGATCGGGCACATGAAAGAACGTATTGTGAAAATCGAGCATTGGCCCCGGCGCCCCCCAGAGCATCAGTCCTGAGAGGATTCCCGGGGCCAATGGAATCCACCAGCGACCGGGCAGCGTGCGAACTTCGGAGAATTCTGGCTGCTCGGGAGAGAACACAACAAACAGCACAGCGTACGTGATGCTGATGATGATCAGTTCCAGCAGAAACCACAGGTGAGCCGGGCCAAAACGACAGGCTCCCAGATTGGCGGGCAAGGCGACCGTTGGCCACATCTGCTCCCAGGAGCACTGTCCTGTCAGGTACCAGCCCCCATGAAAGACCAGGTAGATGAGTGGCCCGATCGTGAACGCAGCCACGACGTAGGGAATCACCAGTCGACGAAATCGCCGCGTTGCAAATCCCTGCACGCCGTAACGCTGCAGGGTCAGCTGAGAGAAGAAGCCGGCGAGGAAAAAGAACAGGGGGATTCGCCAGGCGTGCCCCCACCAAAAGGCCACATCACAGAGCAGGGTGGGCGTCTGCGTGTAGACCCACTGCAGGCCGCGGAGCGGTTTGTCCATGAATGGAATCGCCGCATGATGAACGACACCCAGCAGCATGGCGAACCCACGCAGCGCCGCCATTCCGTGCCAGTACTCTTTTTCGGCCGGTCGTGTGGAGGATGTCATGAGAGATTCTCCGCCATTGTCTCGCCACTGCTGTGATGAGCGTTGATGGCAGCGGCCGATCGAGACGCTTCTGTCGAATGGTCAGCGGAGACGCGCGGCCGGGCGAACGTCTCGCTGGAGGCGAACAGTGTCAGCAGCGAAGGCAGAAACAGGAGGTCCGCCGGCAGCGCGGCCAGCAGCGTCACCAGTGCCATACTGGCGAAGCTGACCTGCGGCGGCATCTGGCTGGTGAGGACCGTGGCCAGCCCGGCCGTCATGACCACCGTCGTCAGAAAAAGAGCACTGCCGACAGCCACAAAGGTGCGGCGGCTGGCCGTCAGGACGTCTGTTCCCGTCTGTCGTTCGTGCCGGAAATGGGTCAGGAAATGGATCGTGTCGTCGACTGCGATTCCCAGGCAGATCGCCACCGAGCAGGTGCCCGCGATACCGATGGAGCCGTCCAGGAAATACTTCAGGCCGCCCGCAATAACCAGGGGCATGACATTGGGGATAATGGAAATCAGGCCGATTCGGACGGACCGAAACGCAACGGTCAAAATCACAAAGATGATGACGGCCGCACCCGCCAGGCTGAACAGCATTTCCTCGATCATCCGCCCAACAACCCGACCCTCCAGAATGACATTGCTGACCAGCCGAATGTTGATGGCGTCACTGGTCGCGTTTCTTTCCTGCAGCGCCGCACTCAGGCGGTCAAACATTGCATCGAAGGAAGCAAAGCCCAGGTCCTGAGCGCGTGCGGTGACAAAGGCCATGCGTTCGTCGGGACGATAAAACCGCGTGCGAAACTCTTCTGGCAGCTGACGGGCAAGAATGGACTGATCGGGGCGGTGTCGGCCACGGATGACCGTCAGGGCGGTGCGAATGGAGACCGGCGTGCTCAGTCGGGACTCCCGACGAAGGATCTGTTCGCAGTCACGGACGGCCGACCAGATTTCCTCGCGGGAGGTGTCAGGCGCCCATTCCATCAGCAGATGCACACTGCGAATCCCATTCACGTGTTCGTCACAGTGCCGCATGGCCTGCCACGCTTCGGACTGCTGCGGGATGCGGTCGCTGACGCGATCGTCGGGAATCAGCTGTGCACAGGCCACCAGTCCGGCCGCAGTCAGTACAATGCCCCCAAGACTGACGGTCCGAGCGTGTCTTGATGAAAACTCGGCCACGCCGGCGAAGCGGGAGACAAATTTTGACACACTCTCGCCGCCGGGCGGAATGTACATCCAGTGCCCCAGTCGGGAGACAGTCAGCAGCGAGCTGACCAGCACCACCGCCAGAAAGGTGACGATCACGGCCACGGCCGCACTCAGTCCAAAGCCGGAGATCATTTCCGACTGTGAAAATACGAGAGATCCAAATCCGACGGCCGTTGTCAGTGATGTGAGAAAGCAGGCCGGCCCGGTGTGATGCAGACTCACCCGTAGAGCATCGTCCACAGACTGTCCGTCGGCACGCAGCTGACGAAATCGCAGCACCAGATGCACGCCATCTGTGAAGCCGATCATCATGATCATCACGGGCAGAATAATTTTGGCCAGCTCGTTGTTGGCCTGTCCGAACAGCCGCAGCCAGCCCAGCGCCCAGACGACCCCCGTCACCGGGCCGGAGCCTGCCAGTACGATTGCCACCGGACGGCGGAAAATCAACAACAGCAAAGCGCCCACAATGGCGTAGGCCATCCACTGAATTCTGCTGTTATCTTCCGCCAGTGCGCGGCTTTGTGTTTCGTACAGGGGCAGCGTACCTGTGAGCCGGCTTGAGATGCCGACCGGATCGAGATGCTGCCCGGCGATTTTCCTGACTTGCTCGAGCGTCTGTCTGGCGACCTGCCCGGTATTCGCTTCCCTGACGTCCAGCAGCATCAGCAGCGTGTTGCCGTCCGCGGACATCAGATTGCCGGCGACCAGTGGTTGCTGCAGCAGTTCCGCGCGCGCGGCGATCAGGCTGTCTGCGGTTGCATCTGTCGCGGCGGGCAGCAGCATTCTTCTGCGACGTGTTAACACCGTCACTTCGGGAATGTCGCCCGCCCAGCTCAGCGACTCCACGTTTGGGGCCGCACGCAGTTCGGCGGCCGTTTGATGCAGTGCGGCGACGCGTTCGGGCAGGAAGAAATTGTCGCTTGTCAGTACGAGCACAACGGGCGTATTGGCACCAAACAGCCGCTGTTGCTCACGCAGTTCTTCGAGCACACGCTCAGGCACCCAGCCGGCGGGTGCCGGGGGCGTTAGCCGCAGCCCCGCAAACCCCAGCAGTGGTGGCACTGAGAGCAGCACGACCAGCAGCCAACCCTGCCACGGGCGTTCGATGCAGATGCGTGTCAGAAACTTCATGGAATCGTGGCCGAGCGCAGGCCCGGATTGAAAATGGCAACCTTCACAGGCGACAACAACAGTTGCCACCATAGTCGTTGGTCTCAGGCTACTCGGTGGGGCCTCTGCGGGGGCGTGATTTCTGCAGGAAGTGGTCCCCCGGTGGAGGCGTCCGCCCCAATTGAGCGCGTGGGGCGCGATGTTGCGTTTTGTCAACGTCCTTTGGGCCCCTTTGGCACTCGATCGCTGGTGAAGACCACGTGACCGGGGCGCCTGCGTTGCCG
Organism: Planctomycetaceae bacterium; assembly: GCA_024742875.1. Classification (GTDB taxonomy): domain Bacteria; phylum Planctomycetota; class Planctomycetia; order Planctomycetales; family Planctomycetaceae; genus Fuerstiella. Next base: position 22,936 of record JANSXP010000078.1, read on the forward strand.
AGCCGGCTGACAGCGTGCGCGGGCGGGCGCGGCGGACGACTCTCAGCCGAAGGTAGCGGCCGTGTGCGATGTGGCCATCAACGCACAACGGGACGTGGCCTGTCAGGACAAAACCTGTCTCACCAGATCGCGAATTTGTCGGGCCAGGCTCTGGTCGGTCGCAAACAGGATTCCTTTGTGACACATCAGCGTGGAGTTGGCTCGGTTGAGCTCGAATGGCCGCCCAAACACGTCGGTGGCCACGGCCCCCGCCTCGGCAAACAGACAGGCCGTCGCCGCGTAGTCCCACAGGCTGCCACCGCCGTTTGGCTTTGGGAGTTTGACGTAGCAGGCGGGCGCATTTGTGAGTACCCGACACGCATTCATCACGGCGCCCGCACTCGCGTCAACGTGCAGGCCCGTGAGCCCCGTCGCTGCGGCAATTTCTTCCAGGCCTGCTGTAACCTGACTGTGCTCGGGACAGGAAAGAAAACTGCGGTCGGTAAACAGCGACAGCTTCGTCCCGTGTGACGAAGGCCGTTGCCAGGATTCGCCGTTGAGAAATCCTCCCACACCGGCGATGGCGTGCCGCACCATGTCCTCCACTGGATCGTAGACAACGCCAATCACGGGAGTTCCTTCGCGCTGCACCAGCGCCACAGACACCGCGTACCCTGGCGTGTTTTCGATGAACGGCAGCGTGCCGTCGATGGGATCGATGCACCAAAAATAATCAGACGTGAATCGCCCGCCGTTATCGGGCTGCTCTTCCGTCAGCAGCCCTATTGAGAACTTGTCCAGCGTCGGCTGAAGTCTTTGCAGCATCAGAGCCTCACTGCGGCGGTCGACTTCTGTCACGACCTGCGACGCGAGACTGCTGTTCTCCGACTTATGTTCAATGTGAGCCGGGCGGGACCGCGCGATCATCCGGCCAGCTGCTGTCGCCGCCTCAATGGCAAGTTGAGCCAGTTCGGTCAGTTCTGTGGGGGAGAGTTTCATAGCTCACTCAGGACCTGGCTGGCGAGTTGTCTGCTGTACCGATGCGCCTTCCAGTGACCGGGGCTCCACCCCTGAAGAAAGCGAAAGAAGTCGGTCCATGCCACGGGGTACAGCGCACGCCAGTTGGCTTCCAGGGCATCGCCGTCAATGCCGCTGCCCGCGGACTGAAGCGCCTGATGCAGCAGCTCGAAGTAGCGATCCAGCACCCCCTCATCCCGCCGTTCACACTCCTGCTCATCAAAGCAGCTGCTGATAAAGTAGGCGACGTCCTTCATGCCACACCCGCCACCGACATACTGAAAATCGATCGCGGCCGCCTTCGTTCCATCCGCCGAAAAGCAGAAGTTGGCCAGCTTGGCATCGCCATGCACAAACGTCAGAAACGGGCTGCCGGACAGTCGCTGATCCAGCTGCTGTGCGGCACGTTTGAGCGGGCCATTGTCGAGGGCTTTGAGTTCATCCGGCCGTGTGGCCAGATGCCAGTAAGTGCCCACAGGCCACAGCCTTTCAGGAGCAGCGTTCATGAATGTGGCATGAAAACCGGCCAGCCACGTCAGGCAGGCTTCTACCTCGCCGTCACCCACCCGTTGTCGGCGTTCGGCAAAGCCCGCTCCGTTCAGGTCTTCCAATAGCAGCAGGATGCCATCCGCACGATGTTCCACAGCCAGACACTCTGGGACCGGACTGACCTTGCCGCACTGTTGTGCGTAGTGCTCATACCAGGCTGTTTCCACCTGGTAGGATTTGAGCTTCCGCAGATGGGAGCGATCGGTCGCCCAGCCACGAGGATGACTTTGCTGGTCGGGCCACCGCACGTGCTTCACGATGACGCTGGCTCGTTCACTGCCTCTAAGATGACAGCGAACGATCTGGCCGTAACCGCTCCACAGACTCTGGACAACCTCGGTGCGGACAACCTGCGCTGCTCCCGTCGTCTGCAGCACGATCGCCGTTAACTCTGCGTCGAAATGATTCGACTCATTCACGTGTTCAGATTCCCTGTGTGTGGCATGTTCGTGCAGACTCGCAAATCCGTGATGCCGGGCAGCATAGCCTGCCTGCCGCCGCCGAAAAAGCGCGCCGCACAGCTGGTCTGACTTCGCGTCGCCGGGCCGCAGTCAGAAACGCGCCAGCAGGCGAATCGAATAGCCGTCCGTCGGTGTGAAGCCGCCGTTGGGTGGCACCGATGGCTTCACTCATGATGGCTTGCCGCTAGTGATGGGTGGCACCGGTGGATTGCCATAACCGTACTCGGCAACGAACAGTAGAGAGCAGAATTGGACGATTCTCTGGCGCTTTCAACTTGAGCTTCGAAAGCTGGGCTAATCAAGCTTGAAGTTTTTCAGGGTATAGGGGCGCCGGACTGATTCATTAAAATGAAACAAATGACGGATATGCAAAAAGGATATTTAGCGTCCTTGGGGATGTACACCAATGAACCTCGAACAGAAGTTTGAACTGTTGGGCGTCAACAATGCTCCCGGCCAAGAAGTGCGAATCGGCACGACAGATTTTGAACATGCTATGCAGGGCGAATACCTGGGCGGCGTGCCCGTTGATTTCTCTCACGGCAATATCGATGCATTCAAGCCGACGCCGGGAACGCTGGAAGCATGGCAGAGAGGCTTTCAACGCGGTGGTCAGCAGGCCTACACCGAGTACCGAGGATCTGCGGTAATCCGTGATGGGGTAGCATCACGACTGGCTGAGTTCACGGGCCGAGTGATTGATGCGACGGACGAACTGATTCTGACGCCGGGAACTCAGGGAGCTCTTTTCCTAGCTTTGGGAACCACGGTGACCACCGGCACCAAGGCGGCCGTTATGGAACCAGACTACTTTGCCAATCGTAAACTGGTTCAGTTTTTCGGCGGTGAAATAGTGCCGATTCCGCTTCAGTATCAAAGCCAGGCATCGGACGTTGGCCCCGATATGCAGCGACTGGAAGACGCATTCAAGCAGGGCGTGAAGGTGTTCGTGTTCTCCAACCCCAATAACCCGACGGGGGCTGTCTATCCGCAAGGGAAGATCAACGCCATCGCTCGGCTGGCAAATCAATACGGCGTGGCTCTGGTCGTAGATCAACTGTATTCGCGGTTGCTGTATTCGGGTGAAACGTATTGCCATCTGCGAGCCAGCGAACATGCTCCGGAAAGCATGATTACCATCATGGGGCCATCCAAAACCGAATCACTCAGCGGTTTTCGTTTGGGGGTAGCGTTCGGTTCGCCAACTTTGATTGAACGCATGGAGCGTCTTCAGGCGATCGTGTCTCTGCGAGCTGCAGGGTACAATCAGGCCGCTTTGGAGACGTGGTTCAACGAACCTGATGGCTGGATTCAACAACGTATCAACGAGCATGAAAAGATTCGCGACGACCTGCTGACCGTCTTTCGCAATGCGGGTACTTTGACGGCAACGCCGCAAGCCGGAAGCTACTTGTTTCCGCAGTTGCCTGAACTGACAGTCGATCTTCAATTGTTTGTCAGCTTGCTAAGGCACCAAGCTGGCGTGACGGTCACACCAGGAACCGAGTTCGCTCCGGCGATGAACAGCTGCTTCCGGCTGAACTACTCGCAAGATCACAAAGCTGCAGTCGCTGCAGCCGAACGCATCGTTCAAATGGTGGATTTCTACAAAGCATGACCGACATCACCGCACAACCGATTCCGCAAGGCCGCTACATCCCGGCCGTTCGTCATGCTGACATCATCTACACATCCGGGATGACGCCACGGCAAGCGGGGGAGCTGAAATACACTGGCCCTGTGGGCGTGGACGATGACCTTGAATTGCATCGCGAGCCCGTCGAACTGGCCGCAACCAACGCGCTAGTTGCCGCCGGTAATTGCCTTCGAAAAGACGAACGCATCTCATTGGTCCTACAGCTTAATGTGTTCATCAATGCCTCAAGAGGCTTTACCGCCCATGCGGCTTTGGCCAACTTCGCCTCGAACGTGGTCACTGAACGCCTAGGGGAATGTTGCCTGGGGGCTCGTGCGGCAATTGGCGTGGCCAGTCTACCTGGTGATGCGCCGGTTGAGATTACCCTCGTCGCGGCTGTTGCGCCTTGATCACTTTGCTGGCTAACTCTTCGATTCTCTCCATGAAATTTCGACGCAACTGATTGAAAGTTCTTATGTACCCAAAAATTCAGAACCTGTTTACCATTGTCCCACTTGCGATTGTCGCAGCGACAGCCAATGCCCAACTGCCAGAGAAGAATGCTCATCTTCGACCAATTGTTGGTTCGCGAATGGTTGTCGGCGACGGAGACGTGGCCACATACACTGTAAAGTGTTTCTTGCATTTGTGCAGGGAAAGTTCGCCAAACGTCGTTGTCATTGATCTCGATGGAACCGCTAGGATTACCGAAACTCGGTTGAAGAAAAACGGAGCAGGTTCGGTTGCGGTCGTTGAGGCGATACCAACTGATTCCGAATCGCTGTCACTGCAGCTGCTCAATACCAGTGGTATCTGGATCGAAGGGAAGTTGAACGGACTCGCGCAGAGGCGTCTACTGTTAGCTTTGCTCAAGAATGTCACTCAGCGAAATGGTGTTATTGCTGTTGGCTCATCATCCGTTTCAGTGCTGAAGGAGCTTGATGAGAATGACCCGGCCAGAAGACTTGAATCACCATTTGTAAAATCAGATTTTCACTTCGGGAAGAATCCGTCGCCCAGATCCGATGCTTCATTTCAGAAGGTCCACTGGCTCATTCCGGATTCATCAGTAGCAGTCTTTCACAGCGGTCGACGAGTCGCGGGTTATGGTGACGCGGACATCAGTGCAATAGTGGAAGAGGCGAGTGGATGGCCGGAGCAGCGAGGAACATTCGAATGCCCAGATGTCTTCAACGGAGGTAGCTATCCGTTTTACGGACTCGACCTGTTTTCCTGGGTTCGGTCGGCGAATGAACGCAGTCGTCCTTTGTTCCCGCCGAAGACAGCGCCAACGCCTGAGGTTGCTACCGGGACGCTATTCCTCCACGGTGGCTCCGGAATCCCCAAAGACATCATGCGTGAATTCGTCAATATCGCAGGCGGCAAAGAGGCTTATATCGTTTGTATCCCCAGCGCGCAACGGTTTAAACTACCTGACTTACCGGACTCGTATGCAGCTGGGCTTCTTCACGAACTCGGTCACTCAAACTACACAACTCTCCACACAGATGATCCACTAATCGCAGACGAGAGCGAAGAATTCGCTCGGATGCTAAACGCAGCAACCGGTGTTTGGATTGACGGAGGTCGCACTTATCGATTCATGGACTGTTACGAGGGCACGCGAGTTGAGGAACTGATCGCGGAAGTTCTCAAGCGAGGCGGCGTGGTCGGCGGCAGTTCCGCCGGTTGCCAGGTTCCCAGCGATTTTCTGGTACGGGGTAACCCGCGTACCAACAAGGATATAGTCCACGCAGGCTACACACGTGGCATGGGGTTGCTGAAAGGAGTTATTATCGACGCTCACTTCCTGCAACGCGATCGACATGGACCGTTTCTTGAGCTGATGAAACAGTATCCACAGATGCTTGGGATCGGAATTGATGAGCGAACGGCGCTGGTTGTAAAAGGCCACACCGCCCGAGTCCTTGGCCCAAACGCCGTTTCGTTTTACGACCTGGAGCCCGGGAAGAACAGCTTTAAGCCGGTGATCTTAAAAGCTGGCGAAACGTATGACTTAAAGTCCCGTAGTAGAACCCAATGACAGGTTGCAACTCGGCCAATCCTGCAAGATAAAGATAGGTGGTATCTCATGATACCGCCTCGCCTTTTTCTGGCTACGATACTGCTCGCACGGTCGCCAGGGCGGGAGCTGTCCTAGCTGCCTCACAAACGACTACCTCGATCGAAAATCGCACTAGATGAGAAGAGCGACACCTTCCCTAAATGCGATCCGAGCCTTTGAGTCTGCGGGTCGGCATGAGAGCTTTTCCGCGGCTGCAAATGAGTTGTCCGTTTCGGCCAGTGCAATTAGTCAGCAGGTGGCTCAGCTTGAATCCGATCTTGGCGTGATACTTTTCCAACGCGTCAAACAAAGATTGAAACTCACCGATGCAGGACTTCACTATCGCGACTCGCTCTCGGCAGCGCTAGACCGGATTGAATCAGCGACTACGGATCTTATAAGCAATAAAGGAGTTCACCGCTTGCGAATTGGTGCACTCCCCTCCTTGGCAACCTACTGGTTGATTCCTCGGCTACCAAGTTTCATCGAGCAGCACCCCAAGATCAATCTCCACGTTGTTACCCTGGATCTGGATTTTGCGTCACCAGAAAGATCGCCAAATCTACAAGGCGGTTGGATTGATGCTGGACTCTTTTTCGGCGACGGACACTGGCCAGGGCTGAAATCGGAAAAGTTCATGGACGAGCAGCTGGTCCCGGTCGTCTCACCAGATCGAATTGCAGGAGCCGAAACGGATTTCGATGCCGACGCGATTATTGAAGAGTTGCCGTTGCTACAGCACTCAACCCGTCCGCAGGGTTGGGAAGAGTGGTTTCATGCAAGAGACCAAGAACGGAGACGCCCGGATGGCCCGACATTCGAACACTTCCACATGCTGGTCGATGCTGCCAAGGCAGGCATAGGAGTGGCGCTTGTTCCACTCGCATTTGTGCGAGCAGATTTAAATCAAGGTCGGCTTGTTCGTCTTGGACGAGATGCAATTCAGTCGGAACGCGCATACTATTTTGTCTGTAGTCCAGAAAATAGGTTGCATGAAGCTAATCGCATCTTTTGCGACTGGCTTAGAAACGCTGTCGCAAGTGTTTCTTAAACACTGTCGCCCCATTGCCGAGTATGGTATCGCCGGTTCTCGGCTACGAGCGAGGATTTGGTCGCGGTCTTCCGGAGTGGCCAAACGAAAGCTTGTTTCACTTGGTTTCATGTTCATCGAGTTGGTCAACGGGCCAAGCCACCGGTGCCACCCATCTCTAGGGAGAAGCCGTCAGTGCCATCCATCAGTAGCCTTGCTTACCGCTGGTTTGCCCTGCTTCCGCTCGACTATCTTTTCTGTGCATTGCTCGTCCGTGACGCACGTTTTATTTTCTGATGGAGGGGCCAGCCACAGGTGCCACCCATCTCTAGCGGAGAAGCGACAGGTGCCGTCCAAGCGTAGCGACGGCAAATGGCGATTGAGTCGAAGGTATGACCCCGGCTACTGCCCGTGACGGGCACAGTGGAGCAGTCTCCGCTGATCCACGCTGCCGAAATCGGGGCGAATCAGATACGTGCGCAGGGGCGATCGCACAACGCAGCTGGCGGACTTGCCTACGGAATAGGTGGGCTAAGCGAACAGCTGTCCGCGCGTTGGCAGCTTTGC
>JANSXP010000068.1 GCA_024742875.1 Planctomycetaceae bacterium
CTGGACGAAGCCTCGGCTTTGGTATTCAGTCATCCGGGAATTTCGGCGGTGGGCAAAACGGACGCGGCCGGCAAACCGGTGCCCAATCAGTTTGTGGTGTCTGTGGATTCGGCCACGCAGCCGGGGCTGTACGACGTTCGCGTGCAGGGACTGTTTGGCATCAGCAACCCGCGGCTGTTCCGCATCGACACGCTGCCGGAAATCCGCGAGGTGGAACCCAACAACGAACCGACCGCGGCGATGTCCGTGCCGGTGAACACGGTTGTGAATGCTCGTACCAATGTGGCGGCCGATGTGGACGTGTTTCGTGTGAGCATGCAGCCGCAGCAAACGCTCGTGTTTCGCACGGAGGCCGCACAGCTGGATTCCCTCATTCAGCCGACACTGGAATTGTTTGATGCCAGCGGAAGACGCGTGGCCCGCTCACGCCGACAACTGCAGCGGGATGCCGTCATCGTCTTTACCAGCCCGATCGCACAGTCAGTCACTCTGCACGTGCACGACACCGTATACGCCGGCGGCAGCGACTATGGCTATCGTTTGTCGGTGGACACACGTCCGCAGATTGACGCGATCTCCCCCGGCGTGCTGCCGCCCGGAGGGCAGTCGGTGGTGCGCGTGATCGGTCGCAATCTGCCCGCTGGCAAACCTGCCGGCCTGACTCTGGATGGCACACCGCTGCAGACACAGGCGATGCCCATTACGCTGCCGACAACGAACCGCGCGGTCGGCACCACGTCGGTGGCGACTTCCGTCGACACCACGTTGTATGCCGGCATTGCCGGCAACCTGGTTCCGCTGGGTGTCCGGGAGCAGATGCTGCACCTGCAGCAGGACGCGGACGCTCCCCGCCTTCTGGAATTGCCGGCGGTGGTGGACGGCGTGCTGGCGGAAACATCAGAGATCGACACTTTCCGCATGGACGCGAAGAAGGGAGAGCGGTGGCAAATTGACGTGCTGGCGGAACGGCTGGGAAGTCTGGCGGACCCGGTGCTCGTGGTGAATCACATCACTACGGCGGACGACGGCACAGAAACCTCAAAACGTCTCGCCCGCGAAGAACTGGGGCGGCAAAACCCCGGTGGCAATGGTCTGCCCACGCTCACTCGCGATCCGGCGTGGCTGCTGACCGTGGCTGAAGACGGACTTTACGAACTGCAGCTGCAGGATCGGTATTCCGCTTCGCGGGGCAGCGCGGCGTTGAAGTACACGCTGGTGATCGCGCCGCCCAAGCCCGATTTTCAGGCCGTGGTCTTCGATTCTCTGCCATCCGCGGACGGCAAGGCGGCCCCATCCTCGGGCGCCGTTTCGCTCCGCAAGGGAGGCACCTACGATCTTCCCGTGTATCTGTATCGCTCCGGCGGACACAACGACGCAGTGACCATCTCCGCAGACGGCCTGCCAGAGGGTGTCACCATGTCGGCAGCCACCATCGCGGCCGGACAGTCATCGGGCCGCATCGTCTTCCAGGCGGCCGCCGACGCCGCGGAAACGGCCGCTCCGATTCGTCTCACGGCCTCTTCCGGCAATGGCGAGACGGCGATCACCCGGGAAGTTCTGTGTACAACGCTGGTCCACGCAGGTGCCAACGGGCTGCCCCGCACCGGAAGAGTGTCGCACGCGCTGCTGTGTGCTGTGATGAAGGACGCGCAGCCGGTTCATGTTGCGACCAATACGGTCGAAGTCTCTGTCAGTCAGGACCAGCAGTTTGTGCTGCCGCTCTCACTGACGCGGGCAGGCCACAACAATAAAGTGGATGTCGCGTTTCTCGGCGTCCCCGGGAACATTGACATCCCCAAAGTCAGCTTTGCTCCCGATCTGACCAGCGCTGCCGCGCGATTCTTCGTGAAAGACAATGCGGCGCCCGCCACGGTCAGCCTGCTGATGTCCTCCACTGCGCAGGTGCCCTATCAGCGCAATCCATGGCAGGTCGAACGCGCCAAAGCCGAAGTGGCTGCGGCCGTCGCTCAGCTGCAGGCCAGTCAGCAGGCCGTTGACAAAGCGAAAGCTCAGGCCGCTGCAGCGCAGGCAGAAATCAAACGTCTGACGGCCGAACAGCAAACGGCGATCACCGAACTTGCGGCCATCCGGAAGAAGGCCGATCAGCTGCAGCAGCAGTTGAAGACGCAGCTGCAAAACAGCCAGACCGCGTTTGCCAAACTGACGGCGCTGAAACCCAGTCTGCCGGCGTCGCCCGAGGTTTCGGGGCAGTCTCGCGAGGACGTGGCATCTGCCGTCCAGCAGATCGCCACCACAACGGCCTCCATCGAGCAGGCCAGTGAGCCCGTGCGGGCGCTGGCCACCATGCTGCAGCAGTTACAGCAGCAGCGGCAGCAACAGATCGACGAGACCAAAACCCGGCAAGCGAAAATTGATCAGCACAAACAGCGAATGGCGGCTCAGCAGCAGTTGATCGCCACCGCCCAGACCCAGCAGCAGCAGGCGGAAGCCCAGGTCAAAGCCACCGAGGCGGCCAAAGCCAGCACCGAAAAGGCCGTTCAGGCCGCAGAAGCAGCCGCCAAACCGCAGAATAAAAACGTCCGTACGATTAGTGTTCCCGTGCGACTGACCATTCACCCAACACCCGGCAAGCTGACGGCCGCTGTGCCCGGCGGCGGGGCGATCGGCAAAGGGAAGTCGGTGGACGTGCCGGTGACGATTGCCAGAAAAAACAAATTCGAGGGCAGCGTGCAGGTGCAGCTTGTGCTGCCGGCCGGAGAAAGCCGTATCACATCCAGCGTGCTGACCATTGCCGCTGATCAAACAATCGGCACGCTCAAACTCACAGCCGCCGCCGATGCCCAGCCGGGCGACCTGACGATGGCGGTCCTGCGTGCGACCGGAACTTTCCAGGAGCGTGAGGCCAGCTTTGATCTGCCCGTCGCGCTGAAGGTGACAGAATGATGTTGCGAACGACGGTTTGTCTGATGTTGAGTGCGGCCTTTGGCGGTTCGGCCATGGCGCACGCGGATGAAGCCATCACGGCGGCAAAAACAAACCTGGGCCGCGCGGTGGATTTTGACAAAGACATCGCGCCCATCTTTCGTGCCAACTGCGTGGCCTGCCACAACAGGACCAAACGCGAAGGCGATTTCATCATTGAGGATGTGGTGTCGATTCTTAAAGGCGGCGGATCCGGCGATGTTGTGGTGCCCGGAAAACCGGACGACAGCTACCTGTATAACGTGGCGGCTCGCGTGGAAGAATCGTACATGCCGCCGCTGCCCAACACAGTACAGGCCAAAGCCCTCACGCCTGAACAGGTGGGTCTGCTGCGACAGTGGATTTTGGAGGGGGCGAAGGCGTCCGAGGCCACGGCCGCGTCCACACTCGCGTGGCAGTCGATCAATTCCGGACTGAACGCCATCTACGCGGTGGATACCGACCCCACCGGCAAATATGTGGCGGCCGGCCGAAGCGGCAATGTGACCGTGTACGACCTGCAGGCGGCCGGCCATGTTTCTCACTTGGTGGATCCACAACTCACCACTTCGCCGCAGCAGCAGACACACCGCGACTATGTCAACGCGATTGCCTTCAGCCCGGCTGGCGATGTGCTGGCCACCGCCGGTTATCGAAACATCAAGCTGTGGCGACGGGAGTCACCGCACGTGGGTCAGGATCGCGCCACCGAGACTCTGTCCCAAAGCGTCCCCGCGCTGAAGGCCGGTGACGCAGACGGCAGGTTGACGCTCACCCGGACAGGTGATGGCAGCGTCTTCACAGCAGAATCGGGCACTGCGGCTCCGGTCACTGCGGTTCACGCCACGGCAGATGCCCAGCGGGTCCTGCTGCTGCTCGCCGATGGCACGGTCCGGCCGGCCATGCTTCATGATGACGGCACACTCGGATTGGGTGAGATTCTGAAATCGGACAATGGAGCAATCCGCCACGTGCAGACAGGTGGCAGTGTGGTGATGTTCCAGATCGGCCGGAACCTGGAGCTGCGGTCGGCTGATGGCGTCAACATCGCTCGGACAATCACTCACAGCACGGATTTTCAGTCCGTCAGTCTTTCCTCCGACGGGCTGCGAATTGCAACCGTCGATACCGAGGGACTGTCGCAGCTGTGGAATGCGGCCGATGGAAAACTGATTGCCTCACTGCAGGTCAGCCTGCGGGCGCAGCAGCAACAGGACCGATGCCGCACCACCAAAGACGTGTGGAACGCTCGGGTGAACGTCGTTCAGGCGCAGATCACAGAAGCCGAAAAACGGGTGACCGAACAAAACGACTCGGTGAAAAAAGCCAAAGAGGCCGTGACGAAGGCCGAAGAAGAACTGCAGAAAGCAAAAACCAAACAGGACGAAGAAGCAAAGAAAGTGGCGACCGCCCAGGAGCAGCTGCAACCCAAACCGGATGACGCCGGATTAAAAAAGCGTCTTACCGATGCCATGACGGCAAAAACCAAAGCGGATGAGGTCGTCGCTGCCGCCGAAGCGAAGCTGAAGTCCAACCGCCGCGGCGTCGAACTCTCCGAACAGGCCGTCCAGCGAGCCGAAGCGGTGGTGGCCGCGACGAAGCAGCGGCTCACCGACACAAAGGCCGCGCTGGCCGCCGCGGAAACCGCTGTTTCCACCGCGACAACGGCTGCCGAAACGGCAATCACTTCCAGCCTGACTGCCTTTGTGGGGAATGAGACAGTCGCCACCCTCGATCCTTCCGGCACGCTGCGTCTGTGGCAGGCCAGCGATGGGGCGTCTGTGGACGTGCTCGAAAACAGCTGGGACCAATTCCAGCCAACCACACTCACGTCCCTTGGCAACCTGCTGGTCGTTCGCTCTGACAAAGCCGTCAAAGTGCTCAACACCCGACCGAACTGGACGCTGTCCGCTGTTCTGGGCCCCCGGCAGAATGGGGAATCCGTGCTGGCGGACCGCGTTCTGTCTCTGGCGTTTTCTCCGGATGGGACGATGCTGGCCGCCGGCGGTGGCGAAGCATCCCGCAGCGGGGAACTCACGCTGTGGAATGTGGCCGACGGCCAGTTGGTGCACCAGTTTGCCGACGCCCACAGTGATACGGTTTACGGTCTGGACTTTTCCAAAGACGGGCAGTTTCTGGCCAGCGCGGCGGCCGACAAGTTTGTCAAAGTGTTTGACGTGGCCAGCCGCAAATTCGTCCGCAGCTACGAAGGGCACACTCATCATGTGATGGACGTCAGCTGGAAGGGGGATGGCACGCGTCTGGCCAGTGCGGGGGCGGACAACGCCATCAAAGTCTGGAATGCCGACACGGGTGAGCAGACACGCACCATTTCCACTTACAAAAAGCAGGTCACCGCTCTGGAGTTCATCGGTATTGGTGATGAGTTCATCAGCAGCAGCGGCGACAAACGCATTTTCCGGCATCGCGCCAGCAACGGCGGAACCGTGCGGGAGTTTCGCGGCTGCCCCGACTACGTCTACTGCGCGGCGGTCACGGCCGACGGCACAGTGGTGGCGGCCGGCTGTGAAGATGGTGTGCTGCGCGTGTGGGATGGCATCAGCGGCAAACAGCTGCAGTCGTTCGGGCCGTAGCCATTCGCAGAGGAACAATGGGCCGGGCGACTATTCCATGGCTTCCAGCATGCCGAACATCGGCATGTAGATGGCCATCACGATACAGCCAATCAGCGTGGCCAGAGCCAGAGTGAGCACCGGCTCAATCATGGTCACGGCGGTATCAATACGTGACTCCAGCTGTTCCCTCAGATGGGCCCGTACGCCCTGCGTGGCGGACGACAGGTTGCCGGTCTGCTCGCCAACGACAACCAGCTGGCTGACGGTGGGCGGAAACATGTCCGGATTGCGGGACAGTTCGTGGCTGAGTCGTTCGCCCCGACGAATGGCGACCGCGAGACGCGAGACCACATGTCGCACGGCCGTATTGCGAACTGCAGGCACGGACGATTCGATGGCCTCCACGGGCACAAATCCGGCATCCATCATGACGCCGGCTGTGTCAATAAACTGCAGCACGGCGTAATCGCGAATCCACAGGCCAAACACGGGAATCTTCAGAAACAGGCTGTCCGTTCTGCGGGCAAAGGCGGGGCGTTTTCGCAGCTGGCGAAACAGCACCACCACCCCCAAAAGACACAGCACCACCAGCCAGCCCCAGTCAAAGGTGAACTGGCTGGACTGGCTGACAAACTGGGTGATCCACGGCAAACTGGAACCGCTCTCTTCAAACACCGACTTAAACTCCGGCACAACGACCGTCATCATGAACACCACCAGCCCGGCTCCGGCCAGCATGATCATGGCTGGATAACTGAGTCGCTTCATGATCTTTTTGCGCACATCGCCGCTGCGTTCAAACTGCGTGCTGATGCGTTTGAGCGTGTCGACCATCGTGCCGCTCTTTTCGCCCACCTCCACCTGCGCAATGACGATCTTCGTGAAGGTGCGGGGATAGCGGGCCAGGCACGAGCTGAAACTCGATCCGGTTTCCAGTTCGCGACGAATTCCGTGCAGCATCCAGCCGTACTTTTTCAGCGACTGTTCTTCGGCCAGAGTGGCCAGCGCTTTGGGCAGGGAGAGGCCGTTTTCCAGCAGCATCACCAGATTGCGAATCAGGGCCGTCAGGATGCGGGCCTTCATCTGAAACCGCGCGGGATCCTGCACGTCATCACCAAACCGCGTGTTGCGCAGCGTATCAACGATGATGGCCAGAACGGATCGGGGCTCTGCCGAAGCTGCCGGAAGACTCATGACGTTGCCGTTCTACCCGGAGGTCTTAAAGTAAACTTCTTCGAGCGTTGTGCGGCCGGCCAGCGCCTGCAGCAGTCCACTGTCCAGCAGTTCCGTCATGCCGTCTTCGATGGCCACCTCCCGCAGTTGTGTGTGTGGCAGCCCGGCTTCGATCGCCTGAGCCACTTTGGGGGTGACGGCCATGACCTCGTGGATGGGAATGCGACCCGCATAGCCGGTTCCCAGACAGCGGTCACAGCCGGTGCCGCGATACAGCGTCTGATTCAGTTCCAGCCGGGAAGTCGCAAACGTTTTTTCGATCAGCGCGGTGGTCGGCTCATGGGGCACTTTGCATTCCGGACAGATTCCCCGCACGAGTCGCTGCGCGATGCTGCCCAGCAGTGAGCCGCCGATTTTGAAAGAGTCAATCCCCAGGTCGTTCATGCGGGTGACAGCGCCCACCGCATCGTTGGTATGCAGCGTGCTGATCAGAAGGTGTCCGGTCAGCGCGGCCTGCACGGCCGTGGTGGCCGTTTCGTGGTCGCGGATTTCGCCCACCATGATGACATCCGGGTCCTGTCGCATGATGAACTTCAGCGCATTGGCAAAGCCCATCCCAAAATCATTATTGGACTGCACCTGGTTGATGCCCTGGAGCCGAAACTCCACCGGGTCTTCCACCGTCACAATGTTGCGTTCAATGCGGTTCAGGCTGGTCAGCATCGCGTACATGGAGGTCGACTTGCCGGAGCCCGTGGGACCGGTCACCACAATCATGCCGTGCGGCTTGTCGAGCATGGTCTCCACTTTGCCGCGATCGGATGCGCTGAACCCAATCGTGTCCATGCTGAACGTGCTGTTGCCTTCCTCCAGCAGTCTCATAACCACCTTTTCGCCGTCAATCGTGGGCACAATGCTCACACGGAAGCCCACGCGTTTGCCGTCTTCGGTCAGACTGAGCTTACCGTCCTGGGGACGTCGGCTTTCGGTTGTGTCCATGTCGGCCATGATCTTGATGCGGGCGATCATGGCGTCTTCAATGTGACCGGGAATGGTCATCACCTGCTGCAGCTCCCCGTCCACGCGATACCGCACACGCATTTCGGGTGTGTGAGGTTCCAGGTGAATGTCACTGGTGCCGGCGTTCACGGCTCCGGTGAGAATGGCGCGGACAAGTCGCACGACCGGTGCATCGTCTTCCTGATGACTGACGATTTCTTCTTCGGGCACGTCTTCCGTCTGTTCCCGCAGTTCTGCCATCTGCAGATCAATCACCGTCTGGCGGGCGACGATGCGGTCGTCAAAACCAATGTCGATGGCTGACTGAATATCATTGGCGAGTGACACCACGGGACGAATGTCATAGCCGGTCATCAATTCCACTTCGGACAGCGTCTCGATGTCATCGGGAGATTCCATCGCGAGTGTCAGCTGACTGCCTTCGGCCGCAAGCGGGACCACCAGCTCACGTCGGGCAAAGGACTCGGGCACCAGCTGCACGACCTGAGGATGCACGGACTGAGGCGTGAGTCGGCGATAATCGACGTCAAACTGTTCGGACAGTCCCTCGCCCAGCTGCTCGGTATCCACATAGCCCTGACGCAGCAGCTTTTCGCCCAGCCGACCACCGTCTCGCGCGGACAGCACGTCCTCGAGCTGCGTTTCGGTGAGGTAGCCTTTTTCGACCAGAATATCACCCAGACGACCCGCCATATTACACGCCCCCTGCGCTGAACGAGACAAACGACGCGGACGCCAGCTGCTGTTCGATTTTCTGCTCCATCGTGGCCGGATCAAACGGCATCAGCACGTACTCGGCCGCTCCTGCCAGCGACGCCTGTCGCAAAGAATCGTGGGAGGCATCGGGAGACAGCGCGATGACCGGCAGCTCCGGATGCACGTCCCTTCGCAGACGCGCAATGGCCTCGAAGCCGCTCATGCCCGGCAGTGCCAGTTCCACAATGGCCAGATCGGGCGACTGACGCGCGGTGGCTTCAGCGATGCCTTCGCCCCGGTCAATCAACTCAACATGGTAGCCGAGCAGGCGCAACCGAAATTCCGTGATGGATGCGGTCACGCTATCGCTGACGATCAGCAGCACACGGGCATTGTGATAGGACATACGGAAGCCTTCGTGTGAGGGAACACGAATCTGTGTGGGCAGCGGCGGCCGACCTGCGGCGCCGTTTTTTGCCGGGACTAACGAACATGTGAGGGTGGTGCTTTTCGTAAACTGTGGAGCATGGGGCATTTTTGGCAGGCAAAATCTCCCCCTAATGGGTGGAACGCCCCATGAATATTCCGCTACCAGACGTCGATCAATGACCCTACAGGTGGGCTAGTCGCTACAACCGTTACACACGGACACTGCGACACTGCGATTGGGGCACACATCGTTCTTAACTGAGGGGAAGGCAATGCACTCTGGGACCATTCCCAGATGTCTCTGCGCGTTGTTGGTCAGCGGACTGCTGCTGTTTGCAGCCCCCGCCACGGCCGACGAACGCCCTTCGCGCTCGGCCGAGCAGATTCTCAACACGCGCGGCAGTCTCACCCTTCGCGATGTCACACTCAGCCAGGCCCTGTTCACCATCAGCGAGTCCTGGCACGTCAACCTGCTGTTTGGCAACAGCATCGAAGGTTCCGTCAACGGCGTGTTTCGAGATGCGACGCTCCGCGAAGTGCTGGACTCGGTGCTGCTGGCCAATGGCTATGGCTATCGCCCCAAAGGGCAGAGTCTGATCATCATGTCGCTGGAGGACCTTGGCGACAGCAACGCGATGCTGGAAACCGAATCGATACCCTGGTCAGGCCCCGTCACAGAAGATGTCATCAAGGCGGCCGAACTGATGCTTTCGCCGCAGGGCAAATTGCAGCCGGTCGCCGCGCTGCGCGCCGTGATGGTTCGCGACTATCCGGAGAACGTAACGCGAATTCGCCAGCTGCTGCAATCTGCGGCAGGAGCCACCGGTCCGGCGGGCACCAGTCCCCCCGCCACTTCCCCGGCATTGCCGCCGGACACTGTCCGCATTCTCAATCCGGAACCCGTGCTGCCGTCGGCCGCCGAGCGAACAGTCATCTACCTGACGCCACGACACACCACAGCCACAACACTGCAGGAACCGATGCAGTCATTCCTGAGCGCCAGCACCAAAGTGGTGCCCATCGAAACAGAAAACCGCCTGGTGATTGTGGGACCAGCCGACGAACTGGCGCTCGCTCAGCGGATCTTCCATGAGCTGGATCAGCCTCGTGGACAGGTGCGAATCACGGCGCTGATTTACGATGTCAACACCGAGGAGCTGGAACGCCTGGGCGTCAACTGGACGCACAATGTCAAAGCGGGCATCAGTTCGGCGGGCGTGGCACGACAGACGTTTGGCGGAAAATTTGGACCGTTTCCTGATCCCTCCGCCCCCGCTTTTACAATTGGCGATGCGGTGGATGCCGCCACGACCAGCACCATTGGTGCGGCCAGATTCACGACACTGAATCGCTATCTGGACGTGGATGCGATTGTCAGTGCCCTGGATTCCACCGACGGCGCACGACTGCTGGCCGATCCGTCTGTCACCGTACTGGATCGTGAAGAAGCGTCGATCAAGATTGTCACTGAGGTCCCCATTCAGCAACTGACACAAACCTCAGAAGGCGGCAGCATTGGCACGACCTCTTTTCGAGAAGCGGGCGTCACCCTGACGGTCACTCCGCAGATTGGCGGAGACGGCACAATCACGATGGCCGTCACGCCCACATTCAGCGTTCTGACAGGGTTTTCAGAAGGTCAGCCGATTATTGACAGTCGCGAAGCCTCCACCCGCGTACGGATCGCCGATCGCCAGACACTGGTGATTGGAGGACTGCGACAGCGTTCGGAAAATGAAAACGTCAGCGGCATTCCTGGCGTGATGAAATGGAAGCACTTTGGCAAGCTGTTCCGCAGCCACGCCACCACCGTGCAGGAGAGCGAGCTCATCGTCTTTCTGCGGCCGGAAATCACCACGCCCACCTCGCTGGGAACGCAGCGGGAAGCATCGGCGCTGTGCGTGACCCAGCAAAAACTGAACGCCACCAACTGGCCCACGACGCTGCCGATCACGCCGGACTGCCGCGACCCATACTGCCCGTACCACAATCCGCGGCCACGCTTTATCAACCCGCAGCAGGCCGGCTCCGCCTGGTCACCGCCAGCTCCGGCGACACCGCCCACCACGGCTGAAGACGTCCAGTGGCCCGAACTGCAGAATCCCGATCCTGATGGCGCCTCGTATGAAGACGGGGGGCAGCTTTCCGATCCGTTTCGTGAGGCGCCCGCCGACAACACATTTGCCCCGCCGCTGAATGACAGCACGCTGTACGACAGTCAGACGCGCACCGGCCGCCCTTACGACGAGCGTCCCAATGCAGGGCCCCTGCCGCCCACGCGAACACCGCAGAGTTCCGTAAAATACCCGAGGGAGTTTGAACGGGAGTCTCCCTCCCACGGCCGCCCCGCGGCAGCACCCGGCGGCGAAAGCACGCGGGTGGAAGAGACGTTTGGTTTTATCCAGCCGGTCTCTCACGAACAGATAGAACAGCTGCAAAGCCCACCACCTCAGCCGCGCGCCAAGAGTCGCTTCTCGTGGAAATGGCCGGGCTGGTATCGTCCTATTTCGGAACGCGTCAGTCGCTCAAAGTGACAAACGATGCTCGACACCCCGCTGGCGATACACCACCTGCGGAGGGCGAATCTCCAGAATCGTGACGTCCTCAAACGAGTCGCCCTCACCAACAACGGCAATCCGACCGCCGAGTGTGAGTACAACCTGCGGTTGCTCGCGCTCCACAAACCCTTTCAGCAGCGGCCGCAGGCCACTGGATGCTGGCGCGACACTGCCCGACTCCTGGAACGGGTTCACGCGGTCCGGGTTGGGCAGATCCAGTTCAGACTCCGACGTAAACAGTTCCTCGATCGTTTCTTCAGAACTGTTTTTGGCGGGAATGAAGGGCGAGTCCTGCAGGTCCTGCAGCAATGCGGTTGTCTGCTGACCGCCGCAGCCGCACAGCGTGCACGCCAGCAGGAACCAGAACAGGACAGGCTGGGAATGACAGATCATGGCAAGCTCGTCTGTGGTGAGGGGATTGACTGGGCCAGTCACAGTGTGCCCACCACTCAGGTGAGCCTCTATGCTCGCAAGACTAGTTTCCCCGCAGCTTGCGGCGGGGAATACTCCCTGAAGAGCCCCACACCGGCCCCCAATTGGGGGAAATAACTATTGGGCACAAACACCACCTCCGTGAATTCCGAGCCAGCTCAGCGCGCAAAAAAGCGGCGAACCGGGGAGGAACTCGGTTCGCCGCATCGTGTTGTCACCGACCGACGGCCGTGAGGCAGGCTCTCACGGCCGCACGTCACTGCGATTACTGCAGTTCTCTGGCTTCCGGTGGCAGAGGCACCAGATCTTCTTCCGCCACATCACCACTGTCGATGGCATCCGCCGCGGCATCGGCGGAGTAAGACAGTCGTGTGTTGCGGCCGTTCAGAATGACGCGGGCGGCGTCGCGAACTTCATTCTGGCTCAGACGTCGCAGACTGGTCAGTTCTGTCAGTGGTCCCATGATGTTGGCCACTCGACCAACGGTGGACTCCATCATGGCCAGGTCCACCAGAGAGCGACGCAGGCTGGCCAGTGAGCGAACGTGATCGGCCACTTCACCGTGCAGATCGTCCAGCACTTCCAGATTCTGGATGGCCGTGGTGACACGGTCCGTCTGCTCGTTCAACTGGGCCTGCAGGCTGAGCAGTCCCTGCAGGTTGTTGCCGGCAAGATCCAGCTTGATATCGCCGCCCAGACTTTCGTTCATGGCGACCAGGGTGCGGGCGTTGCTGGCGGCGATGTCCACGTTGTCGCTGCCGCTGATGATGTCGTTCTTCAGCTGAGCCAGAGCAGCCGAGTTGCTCAAAGCCAGTTCGAAGTTGTCACTGGCCGCTTTGAATTCATCAGCCGAAGCGATCATGCGATTCTGCAGACTGACGAAGTCATCGAATCGGGCCGACGCCAGTTTCAAAGACTCATTGCTGTCGACCAGTCGCTGAGACAGGTCGGCCAGTTCGGCAATGCTGTCGCTGGCCGCCTCGTAACCACCAGACGCGGCGATCACGCGTTTCTGCAGTGCCAGCATGCCACTGAGGCTGTTGTCAGCCAGTTCGGTCTGGTTGCCGCCGCTCATGATCTTGTCACGCAGCAGTTCCATTTCCGCGATCTGAGCGATAGCCGTATCCGTCTGCTGGCGAGAGGCCACGATGCGTCGCTGCACCTGCGTGATTTTGTCCAGTGAGGACAGCGCGGCGGTGGAGTTGAGCGCTTCGGACTGAACAGACTTTCGCAGCTCTTCCACTTTGGCGATGGCTGCTTCCACCTGATCAAATCGCTCGGCCTGCTCTTCAATGCCGGACAGCAGTGAGTTGGTGTTCTGCACGCTGTCGCTGACACCAACCAGCGATTCCATGTTCTGGTCAGTCAGATCCAGTCGAGTCTGAATGGCGTCCAGACGCCCCTTCAGTGGGCCAACCATCATCAACTGCATGCCAAAGAACACGACCGCCAGTGACATCAGCATGGAGATCCACATGAAATTGCGGAAACTGCGGTTCTGGGTATTCTGATTACGTCGCATTGTCGTCGTAGTGCTCACGACCGATCCTCCTCGTGGACAAATAAGAGTGGCGTTCGGTTTTGGGTTGCTGAAACCGGAACAACCACGCGGTTGGTAAGAGTTTGTTCGCCTGTCCCCTCTTGCGATTGCTGTGCTATCACTATCGCCAATCAGGAATGCCTCACTTATCCAATCGGAAGTGATTCGGCAGATTTCGCAGGTTCACAAATTCACATCTCGTCGCGAGCCGTTTTGTCGTTAGCGGCGTCAGCACAGGCTCCCTCGCACAAATCGTGTCAAAACGGTGCACGATTCCGGGAACGCGTTAAAGCGGCAGCCAGTGGAGGGAATCGAACGGGAAATCGTGCAGACGGCTGGGAATGGCGCACAGAAAAGCACTGGCCAATAGCCAGTGCTGTCAGAAGATCGCCCGGGAACACGCGTCTGTCTGTCACGTGCCGCAGATATCAGGCGGCTTCGGCCTGGGCGATCGGTGCCAGATCTTCGTCTGAGCTTTCCATAACGTGTTCGTCCGCATTTTCGTCCGCGTTTTCGCACTGCGAATCCGCCAGCCCCTCGGAGTCTTCCGAGTCACCAGCCCTGGCGACAGTTCGCTCCAGAGCCTGCTTTCCCGCAGGGCTGACCCTGTATCGCAAACCGATGCTGCTGCCAGCGATTTCAAACTTCAAAAAGCCGAGCGCAATCAGTTCTCCGTGGGCGCGAACGAGGTCTTCCTTTTCCAGGCCGTCCAGCTGGTCGATCCGCTCCAGCCATCCGTCAAACGTTTCGACGGTCGCTTTTTGCGTGGTGGATTTCAACGTGTAAGCCTTCACGAGCTGCAGATTCGATTCGTGAAGGACGTCGAGTTGGAAACGGGAAGTCGTCATACGTCGAGTTATCGGCGACGCCCTGCACGGGTTTCACAGATGATCGATGGGCATGCAACATCGTCACCACACACCTGCCTTATCACGGCGGACGAATCCTGCCTGATCGGAACAATCGACCCGATTTCACTCGTATGACCGCAATCCTGTCAGTTTGGTTCAACTTTGCCGCTCCGCTGGACGCTGGCGTGATTCACGTTGTGACGAGCCTGCTTCAGGCCTACCATCGACGCAGCACGCTCTCCCGACCGGGCCACATTCACCGCACGCTTTGCCAACTCTGGAAACTGCCATGCCGGACACTCATCTCGTCAAACCAGGCAAGCCCGTTTTGCTTTCGGAACTGTCCACCCGAGGCAAAGACTTTCATGCTGATCGCAGCCAGGCCGAACGCGAATTCAAACAGCTCCGCAAAGAACTGATCGAATGGCAGGTGCGGCTGTATGCGGAGGGTCGCCAGAGTCTGCTGGTGGTACTGCAGGCCATGGATGCCGGTGGCAAGGACGGCACCATTCGCAACATCACCAAAGGCCTCAACCCGCAGGGTGTGCGTGTGGCGTCGTTTAAAAAACCATCCACAGAAGAACTCTCGCACGATTTTCTGTGGCGGATTCATCGCCGCACTCCAGCGCGGGGCATGATCGGGATCTTCAATCGATCTCACTACGAAGACGTGCTGGTGGTCCGCGTGCACAACTACGTCTCCGACACGGTCTGGCAGCCCCGCTTTGAACTGATCAACCAGTTTGAGAACAACCTGGTGGCCGCCGGAACCACGATCGTCAAACTGTTCCTGCATATCTCCAAAGAGGAGCAAAAGGAACGGTTTCAGGACCGGCTGGACGAACCGGACAAGCACTGGAAGTTTGACCGCGACGACCTGAACAAGCGACGACTGTGGGACGACTACCAGCTCGCCTTTCAGGACATGCTCAACAACTGCTCCACAACATCAGCGCCGTGGTACGCCATTCCGGGAGATCAGAAGTGGTATCGCAATCTGGCGATTATGCGGATTCTCGTGGATACACTGCGGGGGATGAATCCGGAATATCCCGAGTCTGAGGACCTGACGGGAATCACCATCGACTGACGCTGCCATCGCGCCCCCGCAGAGCACCTTCCGATCGTGCAACTCGTCCCAACCGATGCATTGCCCGCGGCTGGCAACCCCCCGTCCGGAAGTTGGGGGAAAGCGTAATCAGGGCGATTGAAGACTTTGCGGAGCCTGTTCGTGCGCTACAATGGGACCCGCCGGGCGGACTGGGAACCCGTGTTGTTCCACACCGCGTTCCAGATACCGTTGCGGCCTGCCCTTTGCTGCCTCTTTTGCACACCAACAGGTGTTTCGCGTGGCGTTTCTTGCAAACGTTCATCTTTCCTGTTTTCTGCTCAGCTACCTCGTCGCCATGGGAGGAGAGCTGTTTCAGCTGCTGCGCAAACCGTCCAGCCTGGTTCGCGGCATTTTGATTACCGTCGCCGCCGCGGGCCTGGTGGCCCACACCTCGTATCTGGTCGCCCGCAGCAAAGACTCCGGTTTGCCGCCGCTGGTGGGCAGCAGTCATGACTGGCTGCTGGTGCTGGCGTGGCTGGTGGCCGTCATCTATCTGATCACCGTCTGCTTTCAGGCCCGCATCGCCGTGAGCCTGTTTGTGCTGCCCTGGCTGATCGCGCTGGTCACCATGGCCGTTTTTGTGGAGGACGCCAAAGAGGCGGTTGATCGCGTGGCGGCCGCTCATCGCTGGGGCATGCTGCATGCCTCCACGCTGGTGCTGGGTATGGGGACCGTTGTGGCGGCCACCCTGTGTGCGCTCATGTACCTGATTCAGTTTCGCCGACTGCGGGGCGGGAAATCGTGGCTGCAGCGGCTGCGACTGCCCAATCTGGAGCAACTGACCGCCATCAATCGTTCTCTGGTGATCTCCACCGTTATTTTGCTGACGATCGGACTGGTCACCGGCGTGATTCTGGGGACGAACAGCATCAAAGATGAAACGAGCAGCTTTCGATGGTCCGATCCCATCGTGGTGAGCACCAGCATCATCTGGTTGCTGATGGTGGTGTGTCTGGGCTGGCTGCTGAAGAAGAAAGAGCAGACGGGGCGTCAGGTGGCACGACTCACGTTCTTTGCCGGCGCGTTTTTGCTGCTCACCATTTTTGGCCTCATTCTGCTCACCGGTGGCGTGCATGGCCGCAGCGATGATCCTGCCCAGACGGCTCATTCAGATTCCGCTTCTCTGTTCCGTCCGGAGGGGGCGAACGGATGAACGTCTTTGTCTTAAGCTGCAATCACCACAATGCGGCCCTGGAAGTGCGTGAGAAGCTGGCCTTCGCTTCGGAAGAACAGCTCTCTTTGGCCTACGCGCACTGGCACGAAGAACACCCGGATTCGGAGTTGGTCGTGCTGTCCACGTGCAACCGCGTGGAGATTTACGCGGCCGCCGACAAGGACAACAAGGCACTTTCGGCCGAGCACATCGCCGATTTTGTGGCCCAGTTTCACAACGTCCCGTCCGACGACTTCACGGGGCACGTGCTGTCGTTGCACGGGCCGGAAGCCGTCGAACACCTGTTTGCCGTGGTCTGCAGTCTGGACAGCATGGTGCTGGGTGAACCGCAAATCGTCACCCAGGTCAAAGACGCCTATCGCATCGCCCGCGAGAACGATTCCTGCGGTCCGCTTACCAATGTGCTTTTTCAGCACGCCCTGTCTGTCTCAGCCCGCGTCCGCAGCGAAACCCGTCTGTCCGAAGGTCGCGTGTCAATTGCCAGCGTGGCCGTCGGCAACTTCGGCAAGAGCATCTTCAACCGCTTCGACAATAAGACGGTGCTCGTCATTGGTGCCGGAGAGATGGCCGAAGAAACGCTCCGCTATCTCACCGACGAAGGCGTGGGGCGGATCGTGGTCGTCAACCGCAGTCGCAAGCGGGCTGATGCCATCGCCAGTCAGTTTGGCGGCATCACAGACGGCTTTGACAACCTCGACGAATGGCTGGGAAAAGCCGACGTGATTGTCAGTACCACGGGCGCAGACAACACGCTGATTGATCATGAGCGATTCGCTGCGGTCCGCGCAACCTCCGAACGACGCCCCGTGTTCATTCTCGACCTGGGGGCACCACGCGACTTCGCGCCCACCATTGGACAGATTGACGACAACGTCTTTCTGTTTGACATTGACGCTCTGGAAGCCACGTGCGAACAGAATCGCCAGCTCCGCAAATCGGAGATCAAGCAGGCTCGCAGAATCATCACCGCTCAGACCCAGCAGTTCATGGGGGAAGTGTATCACCGCGCCACCGGCCCGGTGATCAAACGACTCCGCGACCAGATGGGCGACATCAGCGGCCGCGAACTCGAACTGCTCTTTCGCAAGAACCCCGAATTCTCGATCGAACAGCAGGCCGCCGTCGAAAATACGGTCCGCCGGATCGTGAACAAACTGCTGCACCCACCGCTGGAAACACTCAAGGACGAAGCCCGCGCTGGCACACCCCACGGCCTGGTGGACGCCATCAAGCGGCTGTTCAATTTGTCCGACTAATTCCTGTTAAGTCCGACACAGTCTCGCGTCAGATTCGTCCATCGGTCCATCAGCGGCCCCATCATGGGTTGCCCCCACATCAGTGGGCGCATCAGTGGGCGGGGTGGCTCGAAAGCTGGCGAGGGTCAAATAGGGGGCGAAGGCGCAGATGGGCGAAAGGGCAAATGAGCGAAGGCGCAGATGGGCAAACGAGGGCCGGCAGGTTTGCTGGCGTCGTCCCGCCTGCCAATGCCTGGACGAACAGAGCCCGGCCTGCCACAGTAAGGGAAAGGTGTACCAGCGTCGGCTGTTGTCTCCGCAGGAAAGTCTGTTGTGCCCATCAAAGATCTCAACCAATTGCTGGCATCGCTGCAGCCAGTCCTGTCAGAACAGGAGTGCGTCTTCATCACGCTGGCGTATGCACAGTACGGCGACGCAGCGCCGCTGCAGCCAATCGCCAGTGTGGCCGAGCCCGAGGGGCTGACGCTGGTCGTGCCGCGTCGCCTGGCCGATCAGCAGGGACATGCCTACCAGAGCGTGTTTCGTTGCCTCACACTGAATGTGAATTCGGATCTGCAGGCGGTAGGCCTGACGGCAGCCGTGGCAACGGCGCTGGCGCAACACAGCATCAGTGCCAACGTCGTGGCCGGATTTCATCACGACCACATTTTTGTGCCCTCTGCCGCCGCCGCACACGCGCTGACTGTCCTCCAGGAACTGTCCGCCCGTTATCAGTAGCGGCACTCAGTCCTGTCTGAACACTGCAGTCAAGCGACTGCGGATGCGTGCAGTGGCCCGCTGACGCTTTTTGTCCGCTGTGGCTGCAGCTACCGGAAATCGGTCCGTTTATCCCCGAACGCACCATTGCCCGGTATCCGACGTTTGGCACACAGCTTGCATTGAGTGGCCTGCAGACAAGACTCATCGATCACATTCCTGCAGGTGACGCTATGCCCAGCACCACTCCGCCTCGATCCGCAGAACCATCGGTCGCCACGCTGCTGTCTCTCCTGAGCTGCGGCGCCGGGGCCATGTCGTTTTTCGCGCTGACGGCCGGAGCTGGCATGCCGCTGCCGCTTCTGATGTTTGTGCTGTGTCCCTGGCTGCTGGGAATGGGAGTCACCTTCATCGCCCGCAGTCCAGCGTGGCAGCGAGCCTGGCTGGCCTGTGTTTCTGTGTTGGCGATGGCCAACATGGCTGTGGTGGCCGTGGCTTCGCTGAGCGACGATCTCCTGCTAAAAATAGCGGCCGCGGGGCTGCCCCTGTTCAACATCTGCGGAGTCATCGTTGGGGGCGGCCTCAGCTGGCTGATCGCCATTACACTGGATGACTCCTTCAGTTCACGCTCGCCTTCCCGCGAGGCATTCCATCGCGAGACATTCCATCGCGAGACGACCAGCCAAATGCGGCAAGTGTCTGGAGAATCTGTCGACGACCAAACGGCGAACAGCGAATCCAGACCCGATCCGGGCCACACCGCACCGTGACGCCCAGGCTGAACCAGTGGGCCGACGCGGACACTTCCGCAAGTGCGGACGCCTCATTGAATCGATTCAGCACCCGCACATGAAACGGCGTCGCCCCGCCGTCCAGTTGCAGTGGCCAGTGCGGATGCGAAGTGACGTCGGTGTCGAGTTCTTCCAGCGGCACGTCAAACACCTGACGATCGACTTCTCTTCGCTCACGGTCCTCACCAAACACGAAGGGTCGCAGCAGCAGTACCATGATTCTCAGCCGCAGCGACGCATAGCCGCTGATCAGGTACATGGCATCTTCGCTGACAATCACATTGCCAAAATAGAGGCGACCACCTTCACGCAGACCCAGGCCGTTGAAGGCAAACAGATTGCCCACGCGGGCGAATTTTTTCTGTGGTTCTGCCATAGCCGCACTTTATATCCTGCCCGTGATGTCCTACTGTGCCGCGCCAACCGGTATGTCTGCCGGCCCATTTTTTGCGGACTCCCCTGTGAGATGATTGTAGCCCCTCATGCCGCATGTTTACGAATCTGCCCGGCGTCATCTGGACGGCGATTTCCCCGAACACCAAAGTGCCTCCGCGGCGTACACGCCCGGTGGATTTCTGCTGGTTTGGCTGCTGCACAATGGCATGGTCAACAAAGCGGTCAGCGACCGTCTCCACGAGGCCATCGCCCGGCTGAATGCAGGGCAGATGACGGCCGGTCAGTTGTTTGAAGCGGCCGGGGGAGTGCTCAGCAGTGACATGCTGACCACAACGGGCAACAGTTTTGGACTCGGCTATCTGGATCGTTTCTATTTTGAAGACTACACGCAGCTGTTCGATGAGCAGTTTGATGTCATTTGGGATGTGGACGACAACGACGAACATCTGCAGATCGTGTGTGAAATGCTGGATGCCATCCACGACGAATTCGACGATGACTAACCGATCCGTCGCACGACCTACACGTACCGTGTGGGAGGGACAAAGAAGTTACCAAACGTTTTTCCGAAGCGTTCCTGCAGCCCCGTAATCTGCTCCAGAGTCAGCTGCGATTCATAGCCGTAGCGTGTTCCGTCAAAGTAAAAACGACTGCCTCGCCTGCGGTGCGGCGACTCACCGATTGCAAGAACGGACTCAAACGACAGCGGATGGTTGGACAGCACGAGTGTCTTCAGCTGCGACAGCAGTCGACTGGCCGCCAGCGCCTCCAGCCCCGGGCCCCGCACGCCATGGGGAGTGTCCCACGTTGAAGCGCGCAGCACGGTCAGCTGCGGAAAGTTGCCGCACTGCGCAATCTGCTTCAGCTGATCATCGCCGATATTGACACTGTTAATGTTCAGTTCCCGCAGTGTGCCGCCAAACACCGCGCGGCAGAAATGCGGTACCGCGCTTGATTCGATGCTCGCGGAAAAGTCGATCGTCTCCAGTTTCAGGTGTGGCGCCTCGCACAGTTGTCGTACGGCCGCAGCGGAAAAATCTCCGTCCAGCGTCAGGTTTCTCAGACTGCCGGTGAACTCAGACTGGGCCAGTCCCACCAGCCCCTTTGACTGCCAGTGGCCGCGGATGGATTCCACTCCTTTCAGAAACGGGGAACGGGCAAACTCTTCCACCCCATATTCCACGTTCTGATTTTTGAACCGCACCGACCGCAGCCGGCCCAGTCCCGGGCACTTCGCAAGGTCGGCCAGACGATCGCGCACCTGCGTAAAAATGACATCCCGCAGGGGGGTGAGCTGCAGAATCTTCTGCCAGTTGCGGCAGAAGTAGCCCAAAGCCACCGCGGACTCTTCAATAAAGCCCCGCCGAAACACGCATTTTCGCAGAGCAAAGGGAAAATTGCTCGTCCAGTCGCCCTCGTGGCGTCGCAGCAGAATGGCCTGCCGTTTGGCCAGTTCCTTATAGCGCTTCTGCGTTTTCTTGAGTGTCGCCAGTTCGCACTGCACGCGAATAAATTCGCCCCGCGGATCGCCCTGATCTTCCAGCCAGTCAGCGTAGATCAGCCGCGGCGTATCGTCGTCGGGGTGAGCGCAGATCTCATCGAGAAAGGACTGGTCTTCGGACATCGTTCGCCTGTTTGATCATGTGAAGGGCCGTCTGTGCTGTTCATCGTGTCAACGTGTGGCTCAGGTTTCCAGCCAGCCGGGGCCCGCCGCAGATCATCGCGAGGGCCCGCGTAATCCCCGTCATGGGCATCTCGACTGCGTGTTTGTGCAGTCACGCAGTAGGGGCGTGCAGCACCACAGCCCACAACTTTGAGGCCCGTCGTCGAATTCATCTGATTTTCGCGTCAAGTTCGCCGGCCGCTTCGGAGCTGAAGAGAGAACCGTATGTCTCAGGCCACATTGAAGGCCACGTGGCCTCACGGCATTGCCTGGCTGCCAGGGCCAGCCTCCATTTGAAATACCGGGAGTTGTTATGCGATCGCTGTCTGTCTGTTTTGCTGTCCTGCTGTTGGTTGTTGTCGGCTGCGGCCCGACGGCAAAGCAGCCGTACGAGCCCCCCGATGACCTGCCCACTGAAACGGTGGATGGTGAAGACAAACTGCCCGAAGACGCCGGCCCGTAATTGAGGTGCCGTGCCATCCTCCCCGTCTTTATGAAGTCATGCTTTCATTTCCCTTTCTGTTACCGGAGAAACGTTATGAAGACTCTCCCCCGTCAGCGTGCGCGTGGTTTCACGCTGATTGAACTGCTCGTCGTGATCGCCATCATCGCGATCCTCATCTCCCTGCTGCTGCCCGCCGTGCAGCAGGCACGAGAAGCAGCTCGCCGTACTCAGTGCAAAAACAATCTGAAGCAAATCGGCCTGGCAATGCACAACTACCACGATGTGCATAGTACGTTCCCGATTGGCGCCCATGCTCGCTGGGGCATGTCATGGAGCTGGGCCGTTCTGCCATTCATTGAGCAGACAGCACTGTTTGAGTTGATGCCCGATCCGCAGAATGACGCCGGCTGGTGGGGCGGCACCGATCAGCGAAGTCTCGATCTGCAGCAGCTGGCCCGCACGCCGGTCGCCACGTTCTACTGCCCTTCACAGCCAGGTGGCCCGATTGAAGGTCGCAGCGTCAACTCCATGACGGGCCGCGCGATGAGCAACTATCTGGCCTGCTCCGGAGGTGACGTCACGCAGGACAACAACTTCAATGACGGCAGCCCGCAGTACAATGGCAAAAACATGGATGCCGGCAACGGCCTGTTTCACGCCATCTACATGGGTGGGGGCAATCGCGGGAAGATCTTCCGCTTTCGTGATGTCACCGATGGCCTGAGCAACACCGTGCTGGTGGGAGAGGCCTATTACGATCTGGATGGCGTCAAAGACTGCACCTGGTGCGACCGCTTTCTGTTTTATCACTCCAACTTTGACAGCGGCAACGGGTCTGACTTTTCTGAAGCTTTGGGGTCCACGTTTTTTGGCATCAACAACGATGGTCCCAACGCACCTGACAAAGAACTGGCGTTCGGCAGTTTTCACACGGGTGGTTGTCAGATTACTCTGGCGGACGGCAGTTCGCGGTTCATCTCAGAAAACATCGACCTGCAGCTGTGGCAGTGGATGGGGGCTCGCAACAGCGGTCAGGTCTATGAGGTGCCATAAGGCAGAATCCACGGCGGGTCGCAGTGCCCCCCGCGACCCCTGACAGAATCGTTGAGGAAGGCGTCCGCGTCTTCCTCTTTTTCATGCGCGCTGACAACGGCGGCCTGATCAGAATGTGTCAGCGTCGGAGCCGGGAAATCGTGGCTGCCCGCTGATCGGGCACCTGATAAACCTTGTAGCTGCCGGCTTCAAAGACGACCGGATACTCACGTGGAAACTCAGACGGGCGGACCTGCCCTTCGTGACTGGTCTCCCGCTCTTCCAGCACCACGTAACGATGACGACTGGATTCGATGGTGTGCATGATCTGGTCAAACCGTCGAGGAAACATGGTCAGCGGCGTCAGCACTGTCCAGTAACGAGTGGCGGGCAAGATACCCAGTTCCTGATGCAGATGAATGCTGTGCACATTGAAGCAGGTCACCTCCCGATCGCGAACCTGATTCTTCCGCAGGAAGTGCTGCACCCGATCCAGCTGTTCCCAGTCGGGAAAGTTGCCTTGCGCCAGCTGGGCGCGTATCGGCGGCGAACTGCCTTCCTGCAGACAGCGCGGCCACAGCAGCAGTCGCTGCGGGCGCAACGGGGGTGACATTACAATCAGCAGCGACAGCGCAAACACAACGGCACCGCGACGCACGGAAACGTCCAGTTGCCACTCGAATCCGGCAACCACCACCATGGCCAGCAGGATTTCCGGCACGTGGATATAGTCCATTGCATGCTGCAGCAGGAAGGTCTGCCACAGCCACGCCAGATAAACGGCACTGATGACCGCACGTTTGTCTGTGGCGACGATCACAGCGGAGGGGACGTGATCTGTCCGGTGTTGCCACAGACGTCGAATGTTGAGCAGTGCCAGCGGTACGGCCAGCAGGTGAATCAGTCCCCAGGGATGAAACCGCTGAAACATCAGCGACAGACGATGCAGACTGCGGCGCTGCCGACCGGCTTCCAGATAGTCCGGATTCCATTCCAGCATCATCTCCCAGAAGTGCGACCAGGCACCATTAACGATCAGCCACAGGATGCCGGGAAGTGCGGCCGCCACACCGCCACAGATCACCCACGCATTGTCCACCAGCCAGTCGCGCCACGAACAGTGCCGCCGTCGGTCCACAGTCATCACAGCGAGCGCCGGCACAGCCACGTGCGGTTTGATCCAGAAGGCAATGCCCCAAAACGCGCCTTCGGCACAGGCCGACAACACCGCGGGCAGACTGGCCTGTGATCGCTGACGCCGCAGCCACAGGGCGCAGGCGGTGGGCAGCAGCATCCAGGAATCCCGCTGGCAGTGGCACCATTCGTTTCGAGTCACATAGGACAGAAACAGAAAGGCGAACAACAGCAGAGGCGGACGGGACACCGTCGCTCGATTCGGGTCGGCCGCCCGCCCCTCAATGCGATGCACAAAACTGCACAGCAGGCAGGCGGTCAGCAGAAACACGGCCAGATCGAACACGCGAATGGCTTCGGACGACCAGCCGATAACCGTACGCACGGCCATGTGAACCCAGACGACGCCTGGCAGATTGGGCTCAATCACATCGCGATACAGCACTCCGCCCCGCAGCGCTGTCATGGCCTGCACGTCAAACAGCGACGTATCGCTGGTGACCGGAGCGCACACGAACAGCGGCACCAGCACGGCCCCCATCACCGCCAGAATCACCAGCGTAACCGGGGCGGGCAGCAGCGGCTTGTCCTCTGGTGAGTTGGTGGTCACAGGCGGTTATCCCAAAAATACGGGGCGTAGGATTAACTATCAGTCACCGCGCGCGTGCAGATCGAAGCACGGGCGACAGATTGCCGGACGGCGGCGGGGAACCTGTGGCTGGAGTGCGACTGTGTCGCCGGTAGCGGTTATGTCACTGCGAGGGCATTCCAGCGATTGTGCGTGACTGCAGAGCGTGTTGCCGAAAATCAACAGGACCCGCATGACCGCCACAGTTTCCGGTGAATCGTTGTGACCGGAAAGCGCTCCGTGGACTTCCCCGGTTGCCATTTGGCTGACGTGATAAGTTTCCGCAGCCCATGCGGCTTCTGATCAGACCTGATTTCCCGTCAGCCTCGGCGCCGTCAAAAAGTCCGACTGTCGAAAGTGAACACTTATGGACGCCACACATCTGCAGCAACTGGTTGACCTGGAGGATTCCTACTGGTGGCACGTGGCCAAGCGGGAACTGTCCATCCGTCTGCTGAGTAAGTTTGCCCCCGCACCTGGTCGACTGGTCGAAGGGGGCATCGGCTCCGGTCGCAACCTGGTGGAATTTCAGCGGCTGGGCTATCGTGTCACGGGCCTGGACCTCATGGAAGAGTCCGTCGCCCATGTCAAAAGCCGAGGTGTGGAAGACTGCCATGTGCACGATCTGGAAAAGCCCTGGCCGGTGGACGATGGCTCAGTGAATGCCGTCGTGCTGCTGGACGTGCTGGAGCACATCGAACACCCCGTGCAGACGCTGAAGCATATCCACAACGCTCTGGCAGATGACGGCGTTGCCATTCTGACGGTCCCTGCCTGCCCCTGGCTGTACAGCCGCTGGGACGAACAGCTGGGGCATTTCCGTCGTTACACGGCACGCGAGTTTCGGCGGCAGGCGGCGGCCGCCAATTTCCGCGTCTCGTGGCTCAACCACTGGAACAGCTTCACTCTGCCGGCGGCCGTGGCCGTTCGCAGCTGGGAAAGAATGTTCCCCAAACGCGAGCACCCGGACTTCCCTGAGGTGTCATCGTTTACCAACTCGGCTCTGCTGACGGCCGCCAAAGCCGAACGCTGGTGCATGAATCGCCTGCCCGTGCCGGCTGGACTTTCCCTTGCGGGAGTATTGTCCAAATGACGCCTCTTTCTACTGTGGCTGACGGCACCTCCCCGGCCGACAACACAGCTTCCGGCCGGGATCGCCGACAGGCCAAACTGTCGGTCGTACTGCCCGTGTACAACGAACAGGCCGTGCTGCGGGAACTCACACTGCAGTTGAACGAAGTTCTGCTGCCCGCCTGTGGCGCGGTGGAGATCGTGTACGTCAACGATGGTTCGTCCGATGGCAGTCGCGAACTGCTCAACGAACTGGCGGCCGAGTTCCCACACATTGTCGTCGTGCATCTGGCGCGTAACTTTGGCCACCAGCCGGCCCTGCACGCTGGCCTGTGCCATGCGGACGGCGACGCTGTGGTGGTGATGGACTCGGACATGCAGGACGATCCGCGGGCCCTGCTGGCCTTTCTCAGCCAGTGGGAACAGGGCTTCGACGTCGTCTACGCGCAGCGGACGGACCGCAAAGAATCACTGCTCAAACGCGCGCTCTTTTTCAGTTTTTACCGCGTGCTCAACACCATCGCCGACAGCGCGATGCCGGAAGACGCGGGCAACTTTGGCCTGATGGATCGCCGGGTGGTCTCGGCCATCACGGACCTGCAGGAGCACGAACGCTACTTCCCGGGACTGCGCAGCTGGACGGGGTTTCGGCAAACCGGCATTCCCGTGGCTCGACTGGCGCGGCACGACGGCGAACCGCGTGTGTCCATGGCTGGACTTTTCAAACTCGCCAAAACCGCCATCTTCGCGTTTTCGTCATTCCCGCTGAAATTATTCTACGTGATTGCCGCGATTTCGTGCCTGGTCTGCATGGCTTCCATGGGCTTCGTGCTATACCACAAAACAATGACGGGCCTGGCCATTCCCGGCTGGACGTCCATCATCTCCACCGCCTCATTCTTTGGAGCACTCAACGCTCTGGGCATCAGCGTGCTGGGAGAATATGTCATTCGAATTTACGACGAGGTGCGGCGACGGCCCATCTACCTGACAGAGCAAGTCATTCGAAACGGCAAACGCTGTGGTCCGGAATCCGGACTGCCGGTTCCCGCCATGGCTCGACGCGGCGCCGTTCGGTCAGATTCCGACATCAGCCAGACGCTCGACGATGTACTGGCCGACGTGGATTCTGAGTGGAATCAAAGTCGCCCGACCGAAACAACCCACTGATTTGTGATCAGCAGCCAGACACCATTCTGCTTTTCCTCAGTTTTCCAAAACCACACAGATCTGATCGAACGGAAACACCATGAAAGTCACCATGATTGGCACCGGCTATGTCGGGCTCGTCACAGGCACCTGTTTTGCCGAAAGCGGCAACGACGTCACCTGTCTGGATGTGGACCAGAAGAAGGTGGACCTGCTCAACGGCGGCGGCATTCCGATTTACGAACCCGGTTTGACGGAACTGGTACGTCGTAACTCAGAATCCGGCCGACTCAAATTCACAACCGACTACTCCGAAGCCATCCCCGGTTCCAAATGCATCTTCATCTGCGTGGGCACGCCTCAGGATGAATCTGGCGCCGCGGACCTGAAGTATGTGCAGAGTGCGGCCGAACAGATGGCGCCGTATCTGGACAAAGACGCGGTTGTTATCTGCAAAAGTACGGTTCCCGTGGGCACCAATCGCAAAGTGCGGGGCTGGATACAGGCCAAAACCGACACGCCGTTTTACTCGGCCTCCAATCCCGAGTTCCTCAAGGAAGGAGCCGCCATCGACGACTTCACCAAACCCGATCGCGTGGTGGTGGGTGTTGACGAAGCGGCCGCCTCGGAAATCGTGGAAGAGCTCTATAAGCCGTTTCTCCGCACCGAGAAGCCTTACATTTCCATGGGCATCGAGAGTGCGGAAATGGTCAAGTACGCCGCCAACTGCATGCTGGCGACCAAGATCAGTTTCATCAACGAAATCGCCAATATCTGCGAACAGGTGGATGCGGACATCAATGAAGTTCGCAAAGGCATCGGACACGATGCCCGCATTGGCTTCTCGTTTCTGTTTCCCGGCGTGGGCTACGGAGGCTCGTGCTTTCCCAAGGACGTCCGCGCGATGGCGTCCGTCGCGGAAGAAAACGGCGTGAAGCCACGCATCCTGCGGACTGTGGACGAAACCAACGACCAGCAGAAAAACGTGCTGTTCGAGAAGATCAAAAACCACTTCGATGGCAGTGTGAGCGGTCAGACGATTGCCGTCTGGGGTCTGTCCTTCAAGCCCCGCACGGACGACATTCGCGAAGCCCCCTCACTGGTTCTGATTCGCCAGCTGCTGGAGGCCGGGGCAACCGTCAAGGTGTCGGATCCGGTCGCCATCGAGAACGTCAAACATCAGCTGGGTGACGCCATTGAATACTGCGAACATCACTACGACGCCTGTGATGGCGCTGATGTGCTGGCGATCGTCACTGAGTGGAACGAGTTCCGCAATCCGGACTTTGACTACATCAAGCTCAAGATGAACAGCCCGGTCATCTTTGACGGACGAAACCTGTACGACCGACACCAGATGGCCAAACGCGGCTTCACATACTCCGGCATTGGCCTGGCGGCGCTGCCGGCCAGTGATGAGTAACCCGCGCTGTCAACGGACGCGCTGTCAACGGACGCGCTGTCAACGGACGCGCTGTCGACCGTCTGTCTGCCAGCCGTTGAGCGTTTGATAAGGCGTACAAAGCGCGGGCCGGGCGAGGCCACTGTCCGAGATGGCAGTGACGCCCAATCGTCCGCCGGAAGGTGTTCGCCCCGCCGGCTGGAAGGGGAACGAGTCCGGGGGTATCTTACACACCACTGCAGAAGGAGGTCGTGGCTGTGTTTACTTACGTCTGGCGGGGAATCTGGCATTACCGCAAACTGAACCTGGTCGTGCTGTGCGCGGTGGCGATTTCGACGACCGTGATTGCCGGTTCGCTCATTGTGGGCGATTCCATTCGGCACAGCCTGCGTACGATGACCGAGCAGCGACTGGGACGAATCACGCACGTGCTGCATTCGCCGCGGTTTGTGACCGAACGGCTCACGGAAGATGTGGCCGCCCGACTGGCTGACGAACGCGCCGAAGAACGCGCCGCGCCGTCAAAAGATGGGGCGGCTGAGCTGTCCCTCGCACCCGCCATTTTGCTGCCGTCCAGCATTGAACGGGTCGCAGACGGGGACAGCTTACGTCGCGCCGGATCTGTCTCGCTCACAGGACTCACGGATGCAGGCTGGCAGATGCTGGAAAACGGCGGGCTGTCGGCCCCCGGTGAACGGGAAGTCATCCTTGGGTGGAAGACGGCGCAGGAACTGAACGCCAACCAGGGACAGGAAGTCTCGATCTGGGTGGAGATCCCTTCTTCGATTCCTCGCGACAGTCTGCTGGGGGATCGAGACGAAGTGAACGTGGAAATTGTCGCGACTGTGGCGGCCGTGATTCCCGAGACGGTAGGCGCCTCCCGTTTTGATCTGAACCCCGGTCAACAGCTGCCGTACAACGCGTTTGTGTCGCTGCAGACGCTGCAGGAACGCCTCGGGCTGCAGGAAGTGGTGGCCAGTCGACGTAACCCGGTTGCCAAACCGGCCCGTGTGAATGCCATCCTGTGTGGGCAGACCGGAAACACGGATCACACAGTGTCTTCCCTGCCAACCGCCGAACAACTTCAAAAGCAACAGGAGCAGTTTGACGCCGCCATTCGCGGGGCGATTTCGCTGACCGACATCGGGCTGACGCTGCGACCGATTGAAGACCGCGGCTATGTTTCCGTGGAAAGCGAACAAATGATTCTGGAAGACGCTGTGTCGACAGCCGCCGTGTCAGCGGCCGAAGAGCTGGGGCTGGCGGCGTCTCCCGTGCTGGTCTACCTGGCAAATGAAATCTACGCAGCCGACCGTGCCAGCGACGACGAACGCCTGAGCATGTATTCCATAGTGGCCGGTGTCGACACCAGCAGCGACGCACCACTGGGCCCGTTTGCTGTCACCGGAGAATCCACGGCCGTTTCGCTGGCAGACGACGAGATTTGTCTGTCGGCCTGGCTGGCCGCCGACCTGCAGGTCAAAGCGGGCGACGAGGTGTCGGCCCGCTGGCATGAAGTGGGCAGCCACGGAGAGCTGCCGGAAATTGAGAAGACGTTTCGGGTGAAGGGCGTGTTTGCAGCCGACGACAGCGTCTCTGTGGACCGCGACCTGACGCCTTTTGTAGACGGCATCACCAACGTGGAGTCTTTTGGTGACTGGGACCAGCCGTTCGACATGGATATGGACCGCATCACAACGCGGGACGATGACTACTGGGAGGAATTTCGCGCCACCCCCAAAGCGTTTGTTTCGCTCGCCGCCGCCGAGCAGCTGTGGAAAAGCCGCTATGGCAGATACACGTCGGTGCGCATCGCCCTGCCGCCGGTCAGTGACCAGGCAGCCCCCGCTGATGTGGAGAAACAGCAAACGGCGCTGCGGCAGCGTCTGGAAAGTCAGATCCGCAGCGAACTGCAGCCGGCGCAGATGGGGCTGTTGTTTCAGCCCGTTCTGGCGATGGGC
Organism: Planctomycetaceae bacterium; assembly: GCA_024742875.1. GTDB lineage: Bacteria > Planctomycetota > Planctomycetia > Planctomycetales > Planctomycetaceae > Fuerstiella. The sequence continues at coordinate 30,107 of JANSXP010000068.1, forward strand.
CTCAAGGCGTCTGTGGGGGCCAATGATTTTACCGGCCTGTTTATCGGCTTCAGTTTCTTTTTGATTCTGTCGGCCGTCATTCTGGCCTCGCTGATGTTTCGGCTGGGAATACAGCGACGCATCGCACAGCTGGGCGTACTCAATGCAACTGGCTGGCCCGAATCGCGCAGCCTGCGACTGTTTGCCACGGAAGGTTTTGTGGTCAGTGCGGCTGGGTCTGTCCTGGGAGCAGGCGGCGGCATCGGTTTTGCAAAGCTGATGATCTACGGCCTGACCACATGGTGGGTGGGCGCTGTGGGAACGAAATTTCTGGAACTGGACATTCAGCCGGTCAAGCTGGTGATCGCTGCGGTGGCCTCCTCGCTACTGGCGCTGTTTGTCATCTGGACGGCCATGAGGAGTTTTCGCGCGGTCGACATCCGTCAACAGCTGGCTGGCAACACGGAGTCCACAGAATCGGCTGCAGGCGGCGGCTGGTGGTCACGCTGCGTCACGCTGTGTGGCTGGACGTCGCTGCTGGTGGCCGTGGCGGTACCGGTGGTCGTCCTGCTCGATGCCGTGCCGGATGGCGTGGCGTTTGAGGGCATCACCTGGCCCATGGTCTGCTTTTTTGCCGGTGGCTTTGCCTGCCTGATTGGTGGCCTGTTTTTGCTGCGCCTGGCGCTGGTCCGGCGCAGCCGACAACAGACAATTGGTGGCGTGGCCTCCGGCATCGGTCGCTTTGCCCTGGCCAACGCGGCCCGCAATCCGATGCGCAGTCTGCTGACCACAGCGCTAATTGCCTTCGCCACATTTGTCATTGTGGCCGTGGGCGCCGGTCGCAGAAATCCGCTGTCAGAAACGCCCGACAAAGCCACTGGCAACGGTGGTTTTACGCTGGTGGCCGAATCCGCCCAGCCCGTGCTGTTTGACGTCAACACGGACGAGGGTCGCCGTCAACTGGGTCTGCCCGAGGGGGCCGACGGATTGCCGGCAGGAACGGCCGTCTATTCGTTTGGTGTGCGACCCGGAATCGATGCCAGCTGCGTGAACCTGTACCAGGCGACTGTGCCCACGCTGCTGGGTGCGTCGGACGCCTTTATCCAACGGGGGGGATTTCGCTTTTCGAATGCCCGGGAAGACAACCCCTGGGAGCGTCTGCATGAAGAACTGGATGACACGACCATCGGCGAAACCACGGTCCCCACCTACCCGGTGATTGGTGACGCCAATACGCTGCAGTACAGCCTGAAGAAACGCGTGGGCGCCACGATTGCCGTACCCGATGAGGACAATCCGCAATACGCGTTAAAAGTGGTGGGCATGCTGGATGGCAGCGTGTTTCAGGGAGTGCTGGTGCTGTCCGATGAGAATCTGAAAACCGCAGACGCCGATGTCGTGGGGTCACGCTATTTTCTGATCGAAGCAGAGTCAAAAGCGGCTGCCACCACGGCCTCCGGCATTCTGGAAAGCGGCCTGAACGACTATGGATTCGATGCGGAACCTGTCAGCGAACGCCTTGCCGGTTTCCTGGCCGTGCAGAACACCTATCTGTCAACGTTTCAGATGCTTGGCGGGCTGGGACTGCTGGTCGGCACGTTTGGTCTGGCGGCCGTGATGGTCCGCAACATTGTGGAACGGCGGCGGGAAATTGCTCTGCTGCAGGCGATCGGTTTTCCGCAGCGCCGCATTGGTCGCATCATTATGATGGAAAACAATGTGCTGCTGATCTGGGGCATTGGCGTGGGGGCCGCGTCAGCGCTGCTGGCCATGCTGCCCCATCTGCGTTCGACCGGTGGCGATCTGCCGTGGCAGTCACTGTGTCTGACGCTGGCCGCTGTGCTGATCGTGGGAATGCTGGCGTGTGTGTTTGCCGTGCGGACGGCGGCCCACATTTCGATTCGAGAAAACCTGACGTCCGACTGATGGGATTCCGCAGGCCGGATCGCTATGCTGCCAGCAGGTGAGAATCTTTTCCTGTTTGCAAAGTGGATTTATGCTGGCCCACGTCAATCGTCGAGTCGTGATGGCGGTGCTGACCGTCGTTATTTTGTCCGGTGCATCAGTTTCGATGGCCGCTAACAGTCGGCCCACCATGGCGCGGCCCAACATCGTGTGGATCATCGTCGATGACATGTCGGCCAATTTTTCCTGCTACGGAGAAACGGCCATCACAACGCCGCATGTGGATCAGCTGGCCGCCGACGGCATCCGCTTTACTAATGCCTACGTGACGGCGCCCGTGTGTTCCACATGTCGCTCGGCCTTCATTACGGGCATGTACCAAACCAGCATCGGCGCGCATCACCATCGCAGTGGCCGCGGCGAAAAAAAGATCACCCTGCCCGATCACATTCGGCCCATCCCCACAATGTTTCAGCAGGCTGGGTATCGCACGTATATCTCCGGCTGGTCTGAACCGGCAGCGATCGGCGCGAAGGCGGGAAACACCAAACCAAACAAGGGCAAAGGGGGCAAGCCCCGCTACGGCAAGACGGACTACAACTTTGAGTGGGACCCGGCCATGTACGATGGCGTGAGCCCCGGCAGCGAAGAGGACAAGCCGTTCTTCTGGCAGATCCAGACGCCCGGTGGCAAACGTCGCGGCGGAGACTGGGCGGCGAATCACAGGTTCCAGGCGCAGTGCGAGAAGATCTTTGGCTCCGCCTTCCCCACCGAGCAGGTGACGCTGCCGCCGTACTACCCCAAAGATCCCGTCATTCTGACGGACTGGGCCGCCTACCTGGATTCCTGTCGTTACACCGACCGTCTGGTCGGCCAGGTGGTCGAGCGGCTGAAACAGGCCGGGCAGTGGGACAACACCGTGCTGCTGTTTATGACCGATCACGGCATCAGTCACGCCCGCGGCAAACAGTTTCTCTACGACGAAGGGCTGCATGTGCCACTGGTGATTGCCGGAGCCGGCATTCCTCAGGGCGTCACCCGCAATGACCTGGTGGAACACATCGACATCGCCGCGCTGTCGCTGGGTCTTGCCGGTATCGAGATTCCGGCCTGGATGCAGGGCCGCGATATTCTGGCCGACGACTACCAGCCTCGCGAGTATGCGTTTGCCGCCCGAGACCGCTGCGACGAAACGGTCGATCATATCCGCAGCGTCCGGACGCAGCGTTACAAATACATCCGCAACTATCTGCCCGAACGCCCGCATCTGTCTCCTTGTGCCTACAAAGACAAGAAGGGCATTCTGGTCGCGCTGCGAGCCGCCCACGAAGCAGGCACGCTCACTGACCTGCAGCGGCAACTGCTGTTCAGTCCCACGCGTGCGCCGGAAGAACTGTATGACCTGCAAAAGGATCCGCACGAACTGCACAACCTGGCGGGAGAGTCGGGCATGAAAAAGACGCTCGAACATCTGCGCGGGCGACTCGATCAGTGGGTGGAGGAAACAGGCGACCAGGGCGCTGTGCCGGAATCCGACGCCATGTACGACAGCGACATGGCCGTTTATCTGAATGCCATGAAACGGAAGAACGATCCCGTGCACCTGAAGCGGATTATGGACAACATCGCCCAGATGAAAGCCTGGGCGGCCGACGGCAGGTAAAGGCTGTCCTGCGACAGTGACTGTGATACGCGTCTGATGGGCTCTGAAGACTTCAACTCCGACTCTGCAGCGGATCGTTCCACTGCCGGCATGGCGGCAGATCGTGACGATCCGACCGGGCTGCGCAACATCATGCTCACGATGGCCTATGACGGCTTCGGTTATCGAGGGTGGCAGGTGCAGCCCAACGGTGACACCGTCCAGGCCCGGCTGGAGTCGGCCATTCACAGTCTCACCGGCGAAACCCTGCGGGTGTTTTGCGCTGGTCGCACAGATTCCGGAGTGCACGCCCTCGGGCAGGTGGCATCTTTCAAAACTCAGTCGAAGATCGCTGCGGGGCAGTTTCGCCGCGGCCTGCAGCGTTTTTTGCCCCCGGACGTCACAGTGATTTCCGCCCGGGAAGTCCACTCGCAGTTTCACGCCACGTTTTCGGCGGTCCGCAAGAGATATCGCTACCTGCTGGATGATGGATACGTGTCGTCCCCCTTCCTGCGTGGCAAAGTCACCACGCTGCGACAGCGGCTGAATGTCGCCGCCATGCAGCAGGCTGTCCCGCACCTTTGGGGACGTCACGACTTTCGCTGTTTCGAAACGCAGTGGCCCAACAAAGCGACGAGTGTGCGGACCATCATGGAAGCGACGATCACCCGCATCCCGCACTGGAGTATGTGGAACGCCCGAGGCGGCTGGATCCCCACCGACCCGCGTGCTCACGAAGATCTGCACAGCCCGCTGATCTGCTTTGAAGTCATGGCGGACGGATTTCTGTACAACATGGTTCGCGCCATTGTGGGCACGCTTCTGGAAGTGGGCACCGGACGTCAGCCGCCGGAATACGTCCAGGACGTCATTCGCTCGCTGGATCGTGGCACCGCCGGTTCCACGGCCCCTGCGGATGGGCTGTATCTGATGCACGTGGACTACCCGGACATTCTGATGGACCCGCTGGCCGACATCCCACCGGACACGTATCGGCCACCGGACGCCCCACCGCCCTCTCCGGACGCATCGTCGTTTCCGGAAAAGTAACATGCCGCCGCGTCAAACGGTGGTGGCAAACGCTGCAATCGCGTAGTCTGCCGAAAGCGGACGCGTCGAAGGGTTTGAACGCGCCGCCTGCCCACTTTTCGCAAAGCCGTAGCCCGTGTCGACCGCTCGACTGCTTCAATCTGCCGACGTCCCTGGGGCGCTGACGTCTGTGGCCGCAGACAGAAACGGATTTGAAGACGAATATCCGTTCGTTTCGCACTGGGCCGACATCGACGGCCACATCATGCACTATGTGGATGAAGGCTCAGGCCCTGTGCTGCTGATGGTCCACGGGAACCCCACATGGAGTTTCGCCTGGCGTCATCTCGTGCGGGAACTTTCCACCAGCTACCGCGTGATCGCGGTCGACCACATCGGCTGCGGCTTTTCTGCCAAACCGCAGGACGATGTCTACACACTGGGCGGCCACATCAGCCGCCTGGTCGCTCTGGTCGAAGCCCTTGATCTGACCGACATCACGCTGTTCGCCCACGACTGGGGCGGCGCCATCGGCATGGGGACCGCCGGACGCCTGCCGGATCGCTTCGCGAAATTCGTCCTGATGAACACAGGCGCCTTTCGCAGCACGGAAATCCCCTTTCGCATCGCCCTGTGTCGCATTCCCCTGCTGGGCACAATTGGCATGCAGGCCTTCAATCTGTTTTCTCAGGCGGCCGTCTTCATGGCCACCGAAAAAGGCCTGTCCCCGGCGGCCCGACGCGGCCTGCTGGCCCCCTACAACAGCTGGAGCAACCGCCGGGCTGTCCGCGAATTCGTTCACGACATCCCCCTCAAACCATCACATCGCAGCTATCAGACCCTGGTCGACGTGGAAAACGGACTCGCACAGTTTGCCAACTCGCCCGTGCTGCTGGTGTGGGGCATGAAAGACTGGTGCTTCACGCCCAGTTTCTACAACGAATTTCGACGGCATTTCCCACAGGCGCAAACAGTCGAAATTTCCGATGGCGGCCACTACATCTTTGAAGACTCGCCCGAGGAACTGCTTAATTGCGCCAGAGATTTCCTCAGCCAGCGGTCCGCCCCACCTGTCCTGCCAGCTGATGCCGCGGAAAGCGTTAGAGCCAATCTGCCGTCTTCTGATTCCCCAACCGGCTGACCCCCAGGCATGGCTTCTTTCACCCACGCCACAACCCATTCGTCTGCATCGTCCCGTTCCCGCCGCCCGTTTCTGCCGCCCCGAATTGTGAGAGCCCAGGCATGCACGCCGCCATTCGACAAAGCCTGTCCCAGCTGATCGATCGTCAAACCCTGTCCTCTACGGCCGTGCAGGACTGCATCGGCGCGATGATGGACGGAGCCTGCGAACCGGTCGAAATCGCGGCGTGGCTCACCGCCATGTCGTGCAAGGGGCCGTCCGCCATTGAACTGGTGGGCGCCGCCCAGGCCATGCGCGACCGCGCAGCCCGCATCGCCACCCGACGACGCCCCCTGCTGGACACCTGCGGCACCGGCGGCGACAAACTGCACACGTTTAACATCAGCACGGCCACCGCCATCGTTGCCGCTGCCTGTGGCGTCAATGTGGCCAAACACGGCAACCGAAGCGTCTCCAGCAGCAGTGGTTCCGCCGATGTCCTGGAAGCTCTCGGCGTGAACATCCACCTGTCCGCCGAGCAGTCGGCCCGCTGCCTGGACGAAATCGGCATCACCTTCTGTTTCGCCCCCCTCATCCACGGGGCCATGAAACACGCCGCCCCCATTCGCCGGGAACTCGGCATCCCCACCATCTTCAACCTGCTCGGTCCGCTCACCAATCCGGCGGGTGCCGAATACCAGGTCATCGGCGCCAGCAGCGACGAACGCGCGCAACTGCTCGCGTCCGCCCTCAGCGTACTGGGCTGTCGCAAGGCGCTGGTTGTCTGCGGCAACAACGAACTGGACGAAGTCTGCCTCTGGGGGCCCACGCGCGTCTTTGAAGTGGCCGTTGGCAAAGTCACCGAATCCTCATGGATGCCCGAAGACTTTGGTCTGCCCGAATGCAACGTGTCCGCACTGCGGGTCAAATCGGCCGCACAAAGCGCGGCCATGATCCAAAGCGTCTTCTCCGGCGAACGCACGGCCGCCACCAACATCGTCATCGCCAACACGGCCGCCGCCCTCATCGCCGCCGAAAAAGAGAGTGACCCCAAACACGCCGCCGACACCGTCACCCACGTCCTTGCCGACGGCATCGCCGCCGCCAAACTGGCCGACCTCGTCGAATGGACGTCCGCCTGACCGGGAGGCCCCGGCGGGCCGTGGCGTGGAGACTCCGTGCTGCAGGTCTCGTCTCTGCGCCGGCTCGCTCCGCGTTGCTTCGCTGACGACAACTGAGTTGGCTCCGCGCTTGAACGCGCCAGGGCATGCCGGACGTGTTGCGACGCACTCCGGTTATCGTGGCCCCGACATATCGCGCTCGACAGACTCTGCGCTCGACACACGCACCGGCGACACATACACCGCCCGCAGGCCGGACTGGAGCCGGCGAACGCGGACAGCCCGTCGTCCCCGCCACACGGCCTTTGGCTTCACCTGCGGACCGGGTCAGCGTCCACCGTGCGCGCACGCTGCTGAAATCCCACTCAACCACACCGGGCAGACACACTTCGTAAAATCCCAGTTGCCCTCTTGACACACCGCCACATAATTGTACTACTGTACCAATACAGTTAGGTAATGTCATGCAGATACGAATATCCAGCGACGATGGGACGCCCATCTATCAGCAGGTGGTCAGCCAGGTCACGCTGCTGATCTCCTCCGGACGACTGTCGTCCGGCGATCAGCTGCCGCCCGTTCGCAGGCTGGCCGAACAGCTGGTGATCAACCCCAACACCGTGGCGCGGGCCTACCGGGAACTGGAGGCCGCCGGCATGGTGCTGTCGCGTCGTGGCTCGGGCGTGTTTGTGGCGGACTCCCCGTCGCCGTTGTCGCGTCGGGAACGCAACCGTCGTCTGCACGAGCGTATTGACGCACTGCTGGCTGAAGCTGTGCAGCTGGATTTTCCCCTGTCGTCTCTGCCGGACGTAGTCCGCAACCGAGCGTCGCGTTTTGATTCCGGAGAAAGCCATGAGTGAGATTGTCATACGGACGGAAGGCCTCGGACGCCGGTTTCGTCGTCACACGGCACTGGACGATGTGAACTTTCAGCTGCAGCAGGGCAGTGTTCTGGGGCTGGTGGGAGAGAACGGGGCCGGCAAAACAACGCTGATCCGGCATTTTCTGGGGATGCTGCGGCCGACATCCGGCACCGTGCAGGTGTTCGGCACCGACCCCGTGGCCGATCCGGCGGGCGTGCTGTCGCGGATCGGGTATCTGTCAGAAGATCGCGACATGCCGCCCTGGATGCGAATCAAAGACTACCTCAGCTTTCGCGCCGCCTTTTACCCCGCCTGGGATCACGCCTGCTGCCGCGACCTTGTGGAACGCTTTGCGCTTGATGAAGGTCAGAAGATCAGTCAGCTGTCGCGCGGCCAGCTGGCCCGACTGGGCCTGATCAGCGCCGTGGCTCACCGACCGGAACTGCTGCTGCTGGACGAGCCGTCATCCGGACTCGATCCGGCCGTGCGTCACGACATTCTGTCGACCATCATTCGCACGGTGGCCAATGAAGGACGCACGGTGCTGTTCTCGTCACACCTGCTGGCAGAAGTGCAGCAGGTCTGTGACCACGTGGCCCTGCTGGTGGGCGGTCAGATGCCGGTCAACGAACCCATCGATGACTTTTTGCGGCGGCATCGACGCTGGACCATTCGCCTGTCGGATGCGCACCCCCAACTGGCCGATCTGCCGTGCGTGCTCCGCAGCTTTGGCGACGACCAGGAGAAGACCGTGTTAACCGTCGGCGATCCGGCGCCGCTGCGCGACTGGGTGCAGCAGCACCAGGCGCAGGTTCTCGCGGAAGACGCA
>JANSXP010000122.1 GCA_024742875.1 Planctomycetaceae bacterium
AGAAGTCCCGATCAATCGCAGCCGCCGTCACTGTGATTTGGTAGCGGCCGGGGATCTTCATTGTTCGTGTGGCACCGCCGTCGTACACCATCGCTTTGCCACCGCTGCGACAGATGACATGATTCTTCCCATTGTTGATGTAGCGAGAACCGCCAACACCTTTCATTCTGCCCACTCGAACGTCAATCGCCTGAGATTTCGGTCGCGATGTTTCTCCGGTGAACAGAGCATGCCGCAGACTCTTATCAGCGGCTTCCATGTATTCCAGAAGCAGCTCACTGGAAATCACGAGCGACTCAGCGGACGTATCGAAGCCTTCGTCGATTTCGTCATCGTAGATGTATTCGCCGGGATCGAACGTCCCCTTACGCAGCCCGAGCAGGTCACGGACGGTGTTGGCATATTCGCGCTTGTTCAGGCGGCGGAACCCCGGAGCCGTGACTTCTGAATCGGCGGTCGCCAGCTTCAACAGCTGTTGCGTGAGCTTCCGGCGTTCTGCCGACGTCGGTTGCGGCTGATCATCCGGGGGCATTGAGCGGCTGGCCAGTTGTTCGTAAACCGTCCTTAAGGCCGCGGAATCCAGCGTCGCAAGGCGGTCGAGTCGAACGTCTCCCTTTTGTGTCGTCGGTCCGTGGCACTGGACGCAGTACGTGCGAACCAGGGGCTGAATACCGGCGTGGTTCTCCTGTGCCATTGAGAGGGCGGGGAACAGGAGGCAGGTGACCGTGAGAGTGAATTTCATAAATGCGTATCGGAGGCATCCTGCCGCCGCTTCTGGAATCGTTGTTCGCGGCTGCAGGCTGCCGCAGCAATGCTAAATGTCGAATGTGCCTGTCGCGTTGTTGAAACGATCAATCTCCACACCGAATCTCTGCAGCATGGTCGTGAAGAGATTGTTCAGTGGCGTTTGCTGTCCGGTTTTCTGCATGGCGTTGACGTGAGCTCCGTGCCTGAATCCACCGCCGGCAAGAATCAGTGGCAGGTCGCGATTCGAATGCCGGGACGCGTCGCCCAGGCCACTCCCGAAGAACACCATGGTTTCATCCAGCAGGTTGCCGTGATCGGTTTTTGTGTTCTTCAGCCGAGCCAGAAACCGTGACATCTGCTCGATATAGAATGCATCAATGATGCGCAGTTGTTTGAGCTTGTCCGGGCGGCGTCCGTGGTGCGTCAGACCGTGATACCCCGTGGTGACGCCGTCCAGTTCGATGATATGATTGTGCATCCCGAAGCCGGCGGTGAATACGCGGCTCGAATCGGACTGAATGGCCAGGTACATCAGGTCAAACATCAACGGCGACAGCGTCGCGTAATCCATGGATCCATGGCTGTTGACCGAATCATCAAAGTCCACTTTGGGTTTCGGAATCTCCTGCCAGCGCTGCATTCCCTGGATTCTGGTTTCGGCCTCGCGAATCGCAGTGAGATACTCATCCAGTTTCGCTCGATCACTGGCGTTTACACTTTTCTCCAGTCGCTTCGCCTGGCCACGCACAAGGTCCAGCACGCTGGCCTGCTGTTCGAGATCCGCCTTCCGTGCCTGCCGGGCGGCTTCCGCGTCACGCACAAACAGTTTTCGAAACAGATCAAGCGGACTCGATTCTTCCCGCACCCTGATGCCCGATCCCGTCCACGACATCCCCTGGCTGCCACCCAGCGAAATATGCACAGACGGAAACCGCGTCTGGTAGCCAACATGCGCAGCTGCAACCTGATCGACGGAAATATTCTCCCCCGGCCCGGCCTTCTTCGCGTCAACACCGCTCAGCAGCGAGTTCATCGCTCCGTGTTTGGTGTAGATCCCCGGATGGTCCATGTGCGAAATCACCGTCACGTCATTGCGAACGGGAGCCAGCGACTTCAATGTCGGAGACAGTTCGTAGCCGGCCTCGAACGACTTCGGAAAGAAGGCTTCCGGGTTCATTCCCAGAGCACTGCTGATGCAGACCATTCGATGCATGGGGGACACAGCGGTATTCGCGGCGGTGCAAACAGATTCCAGCCCCGGCAGCGCAATACAAACACCCGATGCGCTCAAAACCTGCCGTCGAGTTGCCATAGGATGATCTCCGTGAGCTCTACCATTTCATGACTGGGCGAATAGATTGCGACATGCAACGTCGATTCCGAACCGTTCCTCAACGAACATTGTTACTTCCATGCACTGCATGTCGAGAATAGAATGCGACAAGACACTAATGATTTGCGACACTCCGGGCGGGGGGACAACGGGATTCAAGAATGACTGCAGTGACAGAAAATCCTCGCAGAGTTGCTTTGCTCGTTGAGTCATCACGTAAGTACGGACGCGAGATTCTGAGAGGCATTGCGTTCTATGCCCGAACACGCGGCAACTGGTCGCTGCTGCACAATGAAATGACGATCGATGTGCAGCTGCCCAAATGGATGCAGGAATCATCCGTTGACGGCGTCATTGCTCGCGTCGACAGACGCACCATTGAGTCGTTGCGAAAGCTGGGCGTTCCATGTGTCGACGTCCGCTGCAGCGAGGTCTTTACGGGCATACCGCAAGTGGAAACAGACGATCAGATGGTCGCTCGACTTGCATTCGAACATCTCCATGACCGCGGGTTCCGTCGATTTGCATACTGCGGCTTTCAGTTTGCTCACTACTCAGAAACGCGATTGCGATTCTTCCGCGATTTGGTCGTCTCTGCCGGCTACACACTGTCTGTTTACGAATCGCCAGGCAAACGTGACGCCCCCCTGTCGAATCTCGAGGAACCTGGCGTCGCTGACTCCGGTGCCATGTCCGACTGGCTTGAATCGCTCACGCCACCCACCGGCCTCTTCGTGTGCAACGACATTCGTGGACAACAGGTCTTGAACATATTTCGAAGTCTTGACCTCAAAGTGCCCGACGACGTCGGCGTTATTGGAGTTGATGACGATGACACAATTTGTCCGCTGAGTGATCCTCCACTCTCCAGCGTTTGCCCTGACGCCGAGCAGGTTGGTTATCGAGCTGCTCAGATTCTGAATGCAATGATGAACGGAAGGCCGGCGGCAAAGGACGCCGAGTACGTAAAGCCCAGATCCGTCGCTCAACGACTGTCAACTCAGGTCATTGCGGTCGAAGACCGAGTCGTCGCCCGCGCCTGTCGATTCATCCGCGAACACGCCTGCAGGGGGATTGACGTGAACGACGTTGTAGAATCGACCAGTCTGTCACGACGCCAGCTCGAACGTCGATTCCGTGCCGAACTGGGCCACACCCTTCACAAAGAGATTACTGCTGCACAACTCTCAAGGGTCAAACAACTCCTGACCGAGACGAAAATGACGCTTGAAGCAATCGCCCCTCTGGCTGGCTACGGCCACAAGGAGCAGCTTATCGCAGTCTTTAAACGAGAGATCGGCGAAACACCCGGTGCGTATCGCCGAAACGTTACATCCATCGACTAGTCACAAGTTGTTTCCGAGGCCTCTGCTTTCTCCATCACGATGTTTGCCCGAAACCCAAACCTTTCCAATTCTTTGGTATCACCCGGCATCGTAAGCTCAGGCGAATAATGCGGAGCGCCCACTACAAACACGACGTGAGATTTGTATCCGGGGCTGCTTCCCGTAGTGTTAGCTTTTTGAATCGTATCTCTCTGGAGCCCTCCGCGTGTTTCGATTTCATCCACGGTCGTACATCCTGACTTTGACGTTCATCGCATGCGTCACCACAACTATGCCTGCTCGGGCCGATCAGGCTCCCAACGTCATCTACGTCCTCGCCGACGACCTTGGAATTGGTGATGTCTCGCCGACCAATCCAGACTGCAAAATCAAGACGCCGTATTTGCAAAAGATGGCTGACGAAGGCATCACGTTTCTCGACGCACACTCGCCCAGCGCGGTCTGCACGCCGACTCGTTATGGAGTGCTCACGGGGCGTTACAACTGGCGGTCTCGTCTTGCCAAAGGGGTGCTGCGTGGAACAAGCGAACACCTGATCCCTGCGGATCGGCCGACGGTCGCTCACCTGCTGAAGAAAGCGGGCTATCACACTCAAATGATCGGCAAGTGGCATCTCGGCTGGGACTGGGGGAAGGGAACGAAAGACGACTGGGAGGGAATCGATTTTACGAAGCCCGTGAAGAACGGGCCGAACATCAATGGATTCGACGGCTATTACGCGCACTGCGGTTCCCTCGATATGGCACCGTATGTGTGGGTCGATACGGGCAGGTACACGGCGGTTCCTGTTCGCGAGGAAGGCGTCACCAAACAACAGGATCCGTACGGCTGGTATCGCAAAGGGCCCATCAGCCCGGACTTCAGCATCCCGGATGTGCTGCCTCACCTTTTCAACAAAGCTGTCACGCACGTCAAGTCCCAGGCCAGTTCGAAAGACGGCAGGCCATTCTTCCTGTACCTCGCATTGCCCGCGCCGCATACGCCGATTGTCCCGGTTCCACCGTTCAAGGATGCCAGCGATATGAATCCGTACGCCGATTTCGTGATGCAGGTCGATCACCACATGGGCGAGTTATTTTCGGCCGTCAAGGAAGCGGGAATCGACGACAATACTCTGATCTTCTTCACCAGCGACAACGGTTGTTCACCGGAAGCAAATTTCAAGGCATTGAAGGAACACGAACATCATCCCAGTGCCGGGTACCGCGGTCACAAGGCTGACATCTATGAGGGCGGCCACCGAGTCCCTTTCATTGTACGCTGGCCGGGCGGGTTCAAAGGTGGACGGAAATCAGACGCTGTCACCTGCCTGACGGACCTCTACGCGACCCTGCGAGACGTCACCGGTCAGTTGCCGAAAGACACCGGCGGCGAAGATTCTTTTAGCCTGGTTCCCGTCTTCAAAGGTGAAACAACATCCGGGCGAAAAACACTTGTGAGTCACTCGATCGGCGGCTCCTTTTCGATTCGCGAAGGCGACTGGAAGCTGTGCCTCTGTGCGGGTAGCGGCGGCTGGAGTGCGCCGCGTGAGCCCGAAGCAAAGAAGAAGGGGCTTCCACCAATGCAGCTCTTCAACCTGAAAACAGACCGCGGCGAGCGGAACAATCTCATTGCTGCTCACCCCGAGAAAGTAGAACAGCTGCTCAACCAGCTCAAGCACGAAGTGGGACAGGGGCGCTGCACACCGGGCAACCGCGTGCCCAACGATCGTGAAATCACTTTCCTTCCGGAAGCAAAATAGGCTCTGTTGGACTCGGGACCTCGTGTCGTGGACTCTCCCGCGGGAATCCATCATTTTTCAAGGTGCTCCTATGCAATATCTGATTCAGATTCTCCTCGGTTCACTCTTAGTCACGCCTACTGCAGCGGACGATAAAGCGGCTTCCGCTCAGCAGGCGACATCACCGTCTGGGGGCACTGAGACCGGTACGATCAAAGGGCAAATCGTCCTGCCATCGAAAACACCCGAAGGGTTTCGTGGCGGCGCGCTGTCGCTGAAAAATGCTATCGTCGTGATCGAAGGCATGTACCGCGGCCCTCGGATGAATCGGCCGGACAATTACCGGGAGATGTCTCGCGACGAACGAGAAGCCTGGGCTGAGAAATATCGCAGGACGGACGAGTACAAAGAGTACGACCGAAAGCGACGCGAAGCCTACGAAAATCGTCCGGTGTGGAAATTTCCCGTTGATGCTGACGGTAGTTTCACCGTGAAAGGGCTGAAGCTGGCTCGCTACAACGTCATTCCCGTGATCCCTCATCCCGCGGCAACGGGTAAGGAGATGGCCGATCAATCGTGGGGTTCTGCTTTCCGCCAAATCGTTTTGAGTGAAGAGCGGAAGTCGATTGACGTGGGCAGAATGGAGCTAAAACTGAAGAACGTCGTTATGCCCGGCGATGTTGCCCCGTCATGGACTGCGACGGATTACGATGGCAACACCATCAGGTCGTCAGACTTTCACGGAAAGTATGTGGTTGTCGACTTCTGGGCGACGTGGTGCATACCGTGTATCGCCGAAATACCCCGTCTTGAAGCTGTCTCCAGAAGATTCGCTGGCGACAATCTGCAGGTCATCGGACTGAGTCTTGACGATGACCAGAAGTTGCCCGGAAAGTTTCTCCAGAAACGGCCGACCGCTTATTTGCAGGGCTACCTCGGAGCATTTCACGGTGGCGAATCAACCACACGCGACTTCGGAATCAACAGCGTCCCATCCATCTGGCTGATCGGCCCCGACGGTCGCGTCATCGCCCGTGGCCTGAGTGGTGAAAAAATCCGAGCCGCCGTTGAGACGGCCGTCAAATTGTCTGCGGCACCAGAATAGCCGGCGACCACTGTGACCTGAGTTCCGACCCGCCGTCGTCGTCGTCACCTTCTGACAGTTCGCCATCGGACAGTTCGCCATCGGACAGTTCGCCATCGGACAGTTCGTTCAGTGAAAGCCCCAGCCTGAGCGATTCGTTTTCCGTGTCGTCGTCTTCATCGTCCCTGTCTGCATCGTACGACAGCAACCCGCCGTTTGATTTCTGCGCGTGCGACTGCTGCCTGTGGCCAAACAAATTCATCCTGACGGTGAGTGACATCCAGTTCATCAATGACGCGGGGTTTGGTGGCACACGCCGGGGATTCTTAACTACCCAACGCAGTACACCATGGAGCGTGTTGGCGGGCTGTCGTGGGCCTCCAGCGAACTGGTGTACGATATTGCCGACGATTCAGCGACGGCGGTTTCGACTTCCCGACCAACATTTTTGGACTGTCCACACTGGGCACGGTGGGATTCGAAAAGCTGCCGGGGTCACGATTCGTTGACAGAGACAATGGCGGGACAACTCTGCACGACCGCCAGGCATTCGTCAGTTTCGATACCAACCGCTGTGCCCACAGTTTCTCGCTGTTCGGCGTGGGGCAAAAACTGACCTTCAGCCAGTCAACGTGTTTCCCGGTCGGAACGACGGACCCGATTTCGTTTCTGCCCATCAACACCGGCGCACATGGCTGGTCCTGCATGGGCCGTGCCTCCTTTGGCTCATTTGGGCCGAGAATCACAGGCATCAGCCCATTTCGATCAACGTGCCGACTGCCGGCCGTGTGGTGGATGCCGTTTGGCCTGAACGCGGAAATGCCAGTGGCTAGTCTGGCGGTGGCGTGATGGCAGTCACCCAGCGAACGCCCAGCAGTCACCCAGCAACCTGCTGGCGAAGATCAGAAAAAACCCGGGCTACAGGACAGGACAGGACAGGGGAGGGGAGAGGGGCTCTGCCGAGCCTGTCCCGGCAAACGCCGGAACCCCGCCCTGCCCAGCTCAGCGGATCGTGGATTCGTTCAATGCCACGTTCGGGACCAACTCCCGCCGGACTGCCAAACGCAGAAAGCAGCTTACCGCTCGATGGCGTGATCCGCACTGGCGTGAGAGCTGGGAGCAAGCTCTGGAGCGGGCCGGCCCGTCTGCATTTCTTCGAGGTTCCAACGATCGCAGTTGGGTGATCGACCTTGAGTTTTTCCTTCGCCCGGATTCCGTCACCAAAATTTTGGAAGGCAAATATGACAACCGCACTGGCCAGCAACGCAGGCTCTCAGGCCATCGCGCCCAGCAGGCAGAAGACGCCAACGCAGCAGCTTTCGCTGCCCTCAAGTTCGAGGACGACGATCACGACACTGGCCCGCCTCTGTTCGATGAAGAACCAGGCTCAGTTCACGCCGCACAAGGCGGAAACCTGGGCCGCCACATTGAGCATCTACCCGGTGAGGGAGGTTAATCGAGCGATCCTGAGCTTCGGCCTGTCGACCGATCCGTTCCCTGACCTCTGCAAAATAGTGCTTAAGTGTGAGCGGATCCGGCGCGAGTGTGAGGGCACGATGCCACAGGGCGAGCTGAAGGTGTCGGCGACGGTCGTCAATCAGATTGCCTCAGCTCTCGAGATCGAGGTCTGACATGAATTGCACGGACTGCAAGCACAGGCGACTCGAAGCCACACCGAAGGGTCTGGCGGTGTTCTGCATTCACCCAGAAGTTCGTGGCGGGCTGTGGTGCGGGGGCTGCAAAGCATGGAGGGCAATGGACGGGTTCGGGATCACGAACAGCAAGCCAGTGCAGCTGGAGTGCAGGTTGTGCGGTGGGCTTCAGTCATTCCCCACAGAGTTCGACGCGCGGATTGGATGGGTCGGAAACGTTGAGCCGGAAGCAAGCTGTGAGGCTCCGGATTGGTGCGTGGGCTATGAGCCGGCGAACCCAGAACCAGCGAAGAAAAAGAAGCCATCACCTCAGAAGACTTTGGTTTGACAGGAGGAAGTGCCGTGGGCACCAAGCAAAAGAAGATCTCGCCACTCGACATCAAGTTCGAAGGCGGGCGGAAGCGAATCACCCCATGGATCGAGAAGCTGCCCGACTCGCTCCAGGAGTTTCTTGCCGAGGCTCGAGAGCTGTTCAGCAAAGGTGAACTCGCAGGCGTGGACGGTCCCACATCGTTCCGCCGCTTCGCCGCTCAGGCATGCGATGAACATTGGCCATCGGTGAAAATGCCGACACTGCCCACTATCAGGAGATGGCTCTATGAAGAAGCGGCCTAGTCCCACAACCGTAGCCAAGCAACAGCCCCAGTCGAGCAAAGAGCTGAAGCAGCTCCGCGCCCAGTTGGCTGCAAAAGAAAAGCAGATCACGCACCTCGAAACATGCCTTGAGCAGTCGAGGAACGCGACGTTCCGCTTCAAGAAGCAGCGACCAGGCCGGCGAGGGAAAGGGGACTACGTTCGCTTCTTTCTGCCGGACACGCACGGGTGTTTTGTGGATCAGGCGGCGCTGTCAGCGTGCCTTCATGATCTCGAGGCGCTGCAGCCGAGGCAGGTCTTCATGATGGGGGATCACCTCGACTGCGGCGGGTTCCTCGCACAGCATCATACGCTCGGGTTTGTGGCTCAGGCCGACTACACGTTTGAGGATGACATCGTTGCGGCAAACACGCTGCTCGATGAGGTTCAGAAGCGTTGCCCAAAGGCTGAGATCGTTTACCTCGAGGGCAATCATGAGGAACGGATCGAGAAGTTCTGTGTGACCTCTGCTCTCCGAAACAAAGTCGACGCGGAGCTGCTTCGGCGATCGATCGGAACAGAGTCAGTGCTGAATCTCGAGAAGCGAGGGATCCGCTACATCCGGAAGGCTCTGACTTATGACGGCTGCCGAGTTCAGGGCACTGTTCGTGCGGGCAAGTGCTTTGTCACGCACGGCACAAGCCACGGAAAGAACGCTGCCAACGCAATGCTCAGTCGCTTCGGTGCGTGTGTGGTCTTCGGGCACGTTCACAAGCTGATGAGCGCCACAGATCGCAACGTGAAAGACGGAGAATTTGCCGCGTGGTCTGTCGGTCATCTGAGCAAGCAGCAGCCACTCTGGAGGCACGGACACCCAACCGACTGGAGTCAGGGCTATGGCTTCCAGGTGGTGACCAAACAGGAAGACTTTCTCCACATCAACGTCCCAATCATTGACGGCCGGAGCTATCTCGCGCCGCACGGTGATGCACTCACATAGGAACGCCATGAAAACGATTTACATTGCCGGCCCGATGCGGGGCTTCAAGCATTACAACTTCCCAGCGTTTGACGATGCAAAGGAGGAACTCGAAGCAAAGGGCTGGAAGGTCATCAGTCCTGCCGATCTCGATCGCGATCGCGGTTTTGATCCGACCACTCTCCCGGATGATCACGACTGGAGTTCGGTCGACGGGCTGAAGCACTTCAAACTCGAAGACGCGATCACCGAGGATGTGACAGCGATTCGAGCGAGTGATGCCATCTTCATGCTGCCCGGTTGGCGACAATCAACAGGGGCGACGGCTGTATACCATCTGGCAAAGTGGGCCGGCAAAGAGATCCACGAGGCAGAGCCATCACAGCTCCCGACCGATGCGATCGCACGCAAAGGAATTCCCGTGGTAACTGGCTGCCTCCACTACTTCCCCGCAGCTCTAGCCGAGGTCGCCATGCTCTCGAAAGCTGGCAACGATCAACACAATCCAAGGCAACTGCTTCACTGGGACCGCACGAAGTCAGCCGATCACGTGGATTGCCTCGGCCGACATCTGCTGCAGATTGATGAGCGGGACACGGACGGGCAGCTGCACGCGGCAAAGGTGGCCTGGCGGGCACTGGCCCACCTGCAGGTCATGCTTGAGCAGGGGGCGTAGCTTAATCGTCACGACTCTTGTGAAGCACTGGAAGCCCTTTCACTCCGATAGGCCTTCGACGCACTTGCCGCAGTTTTTCAGATAAACATATGTTATCCAGAATCCACATCCCGCCTTTGCAAAACCTTGACCAGCATAGCTGATCGCGACACCTAATTCGTTTGCGTTCTGAAGCGCGGCAGAGTGGCTCCATGAGTGCCAGATCACGATTAAGTGTCAGGACGGCGACGTTTCACCTCAACTTCTGATGTGCCGGAATCGCCACTCCGATTCTCGCAATTGTTAACTGGCAATCTTCTTACCAATTGAGTTTGGAGAACAATATCGCCAACGGATCATGTTCGAGATCCGTCCCAGTAACTTCAAGCGATCCCCGGTCGCCATTCTTCCGCCACACTTCTAGCCTTAGTTTTTGAATCGAAGTGTGATTACCAGACACGAAATCGAGTTGGAAAGCATCGGAGAGTTCAAGCTGATCTGGGTGCCATGTTCCGCGAATGTAAGTCGCGTAAACAGGCGATGGTGTTACGTGCCCCGACACAGAGAATTCCTCAAAAGGGGGACCGACAGGCTCTGCATCTATCCGCCCTAACTTAGTGCTTGATTCCCGGAATAAGACACTCTCAATATTCCCGCGGACCTTTCGGTTGGGAATGCTGAGCTTCCAGTTGAAGTAAAAGGCCGAACTTGAAAAGAAGACATGGAATCGGACAACGTCGACATTCGTTGTGGTGACGGCGTCTTGTTGGTCGTCGAACGCGTTTTCAATGGACATGATGCTCCCTTATCCTTTGAGTTTTCGACTACGAGCCCACGATTGCCCATCGTGGGCGGAGACAATGCATCTGCCTCAGGGCCTTCTCATTCTATCGCCGCCACGCGAAAAGACAACAACTGCATTTTCTTACGTTATAGCGGCCACAGGAAACGTTCCATTGACACTCCGGAGATCTTGCTCTGTCATGCCGCTGACTGGGGCGCGACGAGGGTTTCGTTGATCAGGAATCGAGGATCTGGCGCGGGTACTTTGGCGGTTGGGATATCGTCGGGCGGATGATAAGTGAGGGGCCCCAAGTGTTGTTAGCTGGCACTTACTCCAGACGTGCCACGGATTGTATGAAATCCTTGCAGTATCCTGTTAAAGGTTTCGGACACGTGGCCTGCTGGAAAATAGATGTCCTCATTGTCGCCCCGTAAGCCACGTTTGTGCTCAGCGGTTTGCTCAACAAGCACAATAGGCTGCTTGCCAAGTGAATCAGCAAGCGTTGTTTCCTGTATAATCCACGTGTGATCGTCCTGCGGGGTGACGATCGCCACAAAGGCGTCATTTGCCGCAATCCGTCCGCGAACTTTGTCAGAAACACTACGCGGTTCGTAGTATTCGCCTGTGACGACGGAGATGCCTAGCAACTCAAGAAACATGCGAACCTCGAACGCGTACTTCTTGCCCACCTCGTCGAAACCATGCGCAACGAACGCGGAGTTGATCACACGGTTGAGTGGCCGAAGTGCTAGAGCCTCAGCAATCTTGCCGATTTCGGGCTCTGGATTGATCTCACTACTGTGGTATTCGAGCGAAATGCAATTGCGATTAGTGAAATCAAGAAATGCATAGCGGCCGCCACTTGACTTTGCAGTGATAGCGTGTCTTTCCGTCGGCCCATGTATACCAAACATTGCGGTGACAGCGTCAAAGTTGTCGACCTCGATTTCTTGGTTGGTGTAGACCAGCTTGTAGCGTCGCAAGTTGTTGCCATCGAAGCGATTATTGAGAATCTTCCGGGCAGCATCGATACCACGTAGGTCAATCGGCTGGTATGCGTAAAACCGCTTAACGCGTCGTTTGCTCATGGGTGTGGGCCGCCAAGGCTAGAGATTAATTCTATTTCGGTCTGGTGGCTACTTGGGCCGCGATGATCGGGCTGTTCACACGACTTAGACACGCAGTTTCTTCTTGAGGTCGTTGATCGCACTTTGATGCTCCGGCGAGTGGGAATAGTCCACTTCGCACTTATTGTACAGTTTCTTGACTCCACCAAAGTCAGTCTGCACCTCCTCAACATACCCGCAGTAGCGAAAGCCAGAATCTTGCCGCTGCTCAATATCAAGCGAGTACTCTGCCACTGCGTCAACGAGTACCACCTTGACGGTTGATTTAGACGGTATTCTTGCAACCTTGACTAACACCGATCGCCCCGGTCCATCCAGACAGTTGTATTCTTCGTTGCAGGAAATATCTGGCTCATCAGAGAGTGGATGGAGCACGACAAGGACGTTACGAGCAGGCGTTGCCGATTCATTTTGGATGTGGACCTCCAGAGTGCCGGTCTTAGGTGTCTCTTGCGTGGTCAGGGAGTTGGATTTGACAGTCCAGTATGACATCTGGTCAGGTTGTGCATCGAAGTATGGGCTCGTTGAGTAGGTGAAGAACGCTGACGCGACTGCGACCAGCAAAGATGAAATCGCGATGAATCGTGTCCAATTGCCTGTCATGTCGCTCGCCATTCTGTAGTGTTCAACCATGTCTTAGGTGGGGTTAACGTCATTGCCGGCCGGTGGATCATGAATTCTATCGCCGCCGAGCCAAAAGACAATAATCGCGGTCAAGCGGCCACAAGGGTCACACTAATGTTTCGTGATCCCAAAACACATTCTCTACTTCGACCTTGACCGCGCGCGCTCACTCGATATCCTGGGCGTGTGAATGTGCTGCACGCACTGCGTGAGTAGTGCCGAGACCGACCTCAAACGGATTTGTTTTGAGGTTCAGGGCAGTGGTCGAATTCAAATCGCTTGATGACGGACGGGTGCAGCTCACCTCTCCGTTCACTGAAGACATCTGGCTGGGTCCGGGAATCACCGACAGTGTTCGGGTTGAGATCGGATTTAAGACGGATGGTGCTTCCATTCTCCGCTGGGTGTGGCCCATTGTCGGCCCACCAATCCGCAGCAATCACTTTCGCGCTGCCGTAGTCCACGACTGGCTCTGTGAGAATGCCCAGTCGTATGACGAGCGACTGATGGGCGACGCAAAGTTCTTCGCGTTGCTCCGCAAATATGGCGTTCCCCGCTGGAAGCGTTCGGTCATGTATTTGGCCGTCCGTCTCGCGGGTTGGTGGACCTGGTGCCACAAGAGCCGCTCCAC
>JANSXP010000109.1 GCA_024742875.1 Planctomycetaceae bacterium
CGAAACGCCGACCGATCAGCAGACGAACGATCAGCCAACCGAAACTGGCAATGAGCCA
Organism: Planctomycetaceae bacterium; assembly: GCA_024742875.1. GTDB lineage: Bacteria > Planctomycetota > Planctomycetia > Planctomycetales > Planctomycetaceae > Fuerstiella. Next base: position 59 of record JANSXP010000109.1, read on the forward strand.
GCGACTGGCGAAACGGAAGCCAACGAAACGCCGACCGATCAGCAGACGAACGATCAGCCAACGGAAACTGGCAGTGAGCCAGCGACTGGCGAAACGGAAGCCAACGAAACGCCGACCGATCAGCAGACGAACGATCAGCCAACCGAAACTGGCAGTGAGCCAGCGACTGGCGAAACGGAAGCCAACGAAACGCCGACCGATCAGCAGACGAACGATCAGCCAACCGAAACTGGCAATGAGCCAGCGACTGGCGAAACGGAAGCCGACGAAACGCCGACCGATCAGCAGACGAACGATCAGCCAACCGAAACTGGCAATGAGCCAGCGACTGGAGCGGAAGAGACCCCTCCCGCATCAGATGATGGTCCATCGCCAGCACCCGGTGCTGATGCCGGTCTGCAGTCTGAGCAATCGGTGGAAAATGGCGACGTGATCACCGCAGACGAAGTGGCGGACCTGGTGCTGATGGGTAACGGTGCCGACCCGGCCACACCGCTGTGGCTCACGTTCACCGATGCCAATGGGGCCATCGTGGGGCCTGTTCAGGCGGTGGTCGACCATCATGGCAACTGGGAAAGTCCGTCCGTCGATCTCTCTGAACTGCAGGACGGCGCCGTCGCTGTCAGCATGGAAGAAGTAGACGCATCCGGAGAACTGGTCCCTGCTGGCGCCACAACCCTGCATCTGCAGACGGAACTTCCGTCGACTGAACAGATTGTGCCAGTCAGTGATCCGGTCACAGGCAATCTGCTGGGAGATGAGGTGGAAGTTCTGAATAACGCACCCAGCGGCCAGCTGTCGATTGGTGCCATCAATGGCGAACCACTGACGCCCGATGAACCCATCACTCTTCCCAGCGGTGCCACCCTGACAGTCAACGCCGACGGGTCATTTGAGTATGAAGCGGGAGAAGCCTACGCGGATCTTCCGCCCGGTCAGCTGGCCGCCGACACCTTCAGCTACACGGTGGTTGACGGTGACGGCAATGAGTCCCCCGGAACATTCGTTGTCAATATGACGGGCGTCTCCTCGAATCCGACGGCCCATGATGATGTCATTGCTACCAGCGTGGACACTCCGGTCACGGTAGCTGTGCTCGACAACGACTCTTCGGTTGACGGACAGACGCTGTCGGTTGTCATCCTGTCAGATTCCGGATTGGGCACCGCGACAGTCAACGGCGACGGCAGCATCACGTTCACACCGAACCCCGGTGTGACGGGGACCGCTCGAATCGATTATCTGGTGGAAACGGACGACGGCAGGACGGACACCGCCACACTGCATGTGGACGTGGTGCCAGCCTTCCAGTTCGACAGTATCAATGACTTCTCGCAGGGATTTGCCACAGGCAGCAGCAGCCCGGGGCAGTTCCGACCGCTGGCTTCGCGTCCGATCACGACGCTGACACCAGACCCGGTCTTCACGGGCACGGCCCGTCCGGGCAGCAGTGTCATCGCGCGTGTCTACGACGAGGCGGGTGAGCTGGTGACCGAACAGCAGGGAGAAACGGACCAGTCGGGTCACTGGTTGCTGCAGGCACGAGGCCTCGACAGCCAGACGAACTACAGCGTTGATTTTGCCTATGCTGGCGGAGGTTCTCAGGGATACGGCGATTTCAGCGTGGAGGCATCCACTCACACGTATCGCCCAGGAGGCTCTGCCTCGCAGTGGGGACTAACGGACTGGGCCCGACGTCAGTTCGATTCGCTGCAGCAGATGCACGATGACAACGGCAATCCGCTGGAATTTTAATGGCAGCAACAGCTGTCCGTGAGAAGTTCCTCAAACGGGGCGATGATCTGCGAAGCAGACAATCGCCCCGTTTCTTTTTTGGCCGTGCGTCACTGCCACTGCGTCTGTAGAGCCTGCTGTCGTGCGACCCACCAGTCGATGACGGATTCCCGCAGCACTTCGCCCACACGTCCGGCGTGTGTTCGAAAAACGACCTGCCCAGTCTGACCGGGCAGCAGTTTGCGGCGTTCGCTCTGCGGCACTTCCACGGGCGTCACAAAATGCGGCTCCGTCAGCTCCATCCCGGACATCTCATTATCTGTTCCCCCGGCCAGCATTCGCACCTCCAGCGGACCTCCGTTGATGGCGGCAAAGGCGGGGTGCAGCAACTGAGTCCGACCACGCGGTTCGGCAGCGCCCAGTTGACCTGTCACCGTGCTCTCTGCGCGTCCATCAATGAGCACGTCCACGCTGGCTCCCTGCCGCAGTCGAAATTCCGGCAGCTGTTTCTGACTCACCATCGCCAGAACCTGCTTGGATTCACCCGCACCGATCTGACAGACTTCTGTGCCCGCCGGCAGAAACTGTCCCTGCAGAGACTCCAGGTCCGCAGACACAATGACACCGTCACTCGAAGCCAGGACTGTCAATTCTCCACTGCGGGCGATCAACTGGTCCACGCGTTTCTGCAGAGCCTGAGCTCTGGCGGTTTCGGCAGACACCGTCGACAGCGCACGGGTGTCGCGAAGAACCTGCACGCGTGCCAGGCTCTGGTGCAGCTGCTGCTGCAAAGAATGCCGTTCCAGTCCCTGTGCCGGGTTCGAGAGGCTGAGGATGGGCGTCCCGACAGTCACGCGCTGACCACAGGTAACATAGACATCTGTGACAAAACCGGCTGAGGCGGTCCGCAGAGGCACAACCGGATAGTAATCCACAACCATGGCCGCCTCTCGGCGCTCGTACCACGGTGCAAACCAGATGGTCACCGCTAGTCCGGCCATCAGACCTGAAAGCACACAGAATCGCAGTCGCTGTCGTCCACTGACCGACGGGGCGAAAAACAGTTTGATCAGGCCCACAAGCGGCAAAACACCCCACAGAACCGTCGCCAGCAGGGCCACCACAACTCCTGCACCGAAAAACATGGCATCGGCCGCCATGATCATCCCGAAGGACACAGTCAGTCGCCAGCCGAAGGCCAGCAGGCCGTAGGTCGCCACTATCCAGAGACGCGTTTCGGGCCATTTCGCCGCAGACGGACGCAGCCCGAAAAAGATGCGTTTCGCTGCACCCGATACCCACACACGCCCCTGTCCGGCCAGATTCGGCAGATCGAACGCATCACACAAAATGAAGTAACCATCAAATCGCATGAGGGGATTTGCGTTGACGGCAATGGTCAGCACACTGGACGTCAGCATCACATTGAGCAGCATCTGTCGCGTAAAGCCCGGCTCACAGTCCACCCACAGCCACGTCGCCACCGCGAATACGAACAGCTCTGCATACATCCCCGCCGCATCTGTCATCACCCGGGGCCAGCGACTGGAAAAACGCCAGGCGGACGTCACATCCACATAGGGAACAGGGGCCAGCAACAGCAGCAAAATGCCGCCCTCGCGCACAGCCCCTCCAAACCTGCGACAGGCCACCGCATGGGCCGATTCATGCAGCAGCTTCAGTAAGCCCCATGTCCCCAGCAGCCACATCCAGTTGTCAGCCGAGACCACGCTGTCGGCCATGCTGCCGATTTCGTCCCAGTGAGACGCCACCAGAAAGCAGGCGCTGCCGACGAACAGCAGCCATAGCAGCACCACGGGGACCGAAAACAGCCAGCCCAGAACCACGGCTCCGCCCTGCGCGAGTTTATCGGGGCAGAACAGCGGGAACCGAATGAACATCGGGTTGAACTGTCGCACGCCCGCTCGTCTGTCAGCGTCCGCCAGCGCTGTTAGCCGCGCCACGCTGGAAGACTGCTGTGTGTGAGCCACACCCGTCTCCACAAGCCAGCGACAGAACGAGGCCGCCTGATCTTCTTTCAGTGTTTCGTCACCCAGCACAGAAGCCGTCCGCCCCAGAGCGTCCGCAAATGTGTTCCGACCATCCAGAAATGACAGGAACGTGTATTCTGCTGCGCCAATGCGAAAAAACTGCCCTCGCACGTCATCCTCGATCACGTGCATCATCTCGCTGCCGTACTGTCGGGCACTGAAGATCAGGTCTGTCCGCACCGTCAGGACAATCGATGACAGATTGGCCGTACTGTGAGAGGAATGTGTTTGCGACATCGTCGTCAGCCTCCTGCTGATTGGTTCTCGAAACGTTTGGCCCGATGCTCCGCGGGACCGAACTTCAGGCATCACCACAAAATGTTTTTGACAACATATTCCCAGGCCCGGTGGAACCAGTTCCACCCCAGGGGACGCGGCGATGTGACAACCCGCGCGGCTCCCTGCATCCCTGGCCGCAGTGACATCTGCTCGAGATTGTTCAGTTCCACCTCAGCCACAAAGACATTGCGACTGTCAACAATTTCTGATCGCGGACGAATGCGGGCAATTGTGCCTTCCAGCACCTGATCGGCCTGACCGTCAATTCGCATGTGGACCGTCTGCCCCTCAGCGGCGCAGGCCGCTTCGCTGGCAGGTATGGCCACTTCAAACCGCAGACGGTCAACAGGCGCCACCTCAAACAGCAGCTCTCCCGTTCTTACCGGCACGTTTTCACGACGGTCCACGCTGCCGCTGAGGACGACGCCCGTAATCGGGCTGCGGATTTCCAGGCTGTTCAGGCGATGCTGAATCAGCTGCGCCTCCGACTGCAGTTTGCTGGATTCCAGTGCAGACATGTAGGAACGCGCCACCTCGCGATCCACCAGATGGACGTCGCGTTCCCGGTCGGCACGCTCAGACTCCGCCTGCGTTGCCGCCAGCTGCCAGTGCAGCTCCCGGCCATCCATGCGAGCCATCAGCTGCCCGGCCGCCACGGTCTCACCTGGTTTCACGAATGCCGCTTCCAGCAGCCCGTCATAGGGCGCCACGCTGTATTGCCGCTGCACGGCTTCCACCACAAGGCGGCAGGGAATGCGATAGGGGACAGGAAACAGCAGCACGGCGGTCACCGCCACAATACAGAGCACAGCTGCGGCCAGCTTGAATGCCGGATTGCCGGAAATCACCCGACGCCACAGACGAACGGGCCATGCTCTTCGGGTACGCTGCATCACGCCCACCGCCGCGCCCAGAGGTCGAGACAGCGCCGCAGCCAGTAACTCGTGATCCTGGGCCATAGTCGCTCCGGAAAAGACCAGCACCACCACAGCGACGATTCTCTCACTATGGTCCCACAGCGGAATACTACAAAGACTTCCGGCCCCGGCATGGCGACCGAACTGCTGATGCGCGAGCAGTTGCTGCTGCTGCTGAGCGGAACTGACGGGCCAGATTGCGGGCTCCTGCCGCACGACACTTTCATCCAGAACCGCGTTCATCATCCGCAAAGTGGCGGAGTGACGGTCAATACGTGCCATGCCGGAAATCGCTGCCATGCTGGTCTTACTGCGACCAGTCTCGACCAGTCCGATGAACGCCTGCTCGCAGCCAAGATACTCCTGGAGCGAATTAACCGCAGCGATACAGGCATGCTCCGGAGTCGATTCGCACGTCACTCGTGCACACAGTTCCACAACCGCTGCCGTGGTCCGCAGGTCTGCGCTGCGTCGAGCGGCGTCCTGAGCGCTGTGCCAAAGCATAAGCCCCCGCGAAATCAGCTGGCCGGCATGCATTGTACTTAACAGCTGTTCCTGCCCCTGGTGTGTCACCAGGATCGCCAGCACATCGAAGGCGCCGTCCGGGCGACTGGTCGGAATCAAAACGCCACACAGATTGCCAATCACCGGACAGGCGGAGATCGACTGGGTGGCGTCCTGGGTGGCCCGGACGCTGGCTGTCGCCAGCCACTGCTGCACATCCTCGCGTTCGAATGCGGGCCCCTGCAGGCGAAGATCGCCCAGTCGGCACTCACCGTCACTGACATAGTTCCAGATAGAGGCCACCACACCCGGATAGCCCTTCAGTGCGCGTATTGTGGCCGTCTCAAACTGTCGCAGTGTGGAAGCCCCCGTGACCGCACTGCTGATGGTCTGCTGCAGTTCTACCGACCGGCACGACACGACGGACAGCAGTTCCCTCTCGTTCACACGAGACGCGCGAACGGCTCGTCGTTTTCTGGTTGATGACTCAGGCATGATCTTCTCCTGTCACGCGAGATTGTGCGGGCGCCAGCGTCCGCAGCGAATTCGACCAAATTGCTCCACGACTCATTGCTTCTGCTCCGCCTCACGTCCCCTGGCGGTATTCAGACGATCGTATTCACTTTTCTCGGGCAAAGAGATTCTGTTCAGAACGCAGCGAACACCACTGCGGTACCGGGCGTCGGAATTGTCGATCAGCAGATCCACCTGGACACGCCCGCTGTTGGCAATAGTCTCCACACCGATATGCTCCACCACGGCTGACGCCGTTTGACGCAACCCCGGCATGCTGACCTTCAGCCGTTGTCCCATCCGCAGACGCACCGCCTCGGTGGTGTTGAGAAAAAAGGTGGCTCGCAGCTTTCGCTGATCAATGATGACGGCCACCTGTGGGGCGCTGGCGGAAACAAACTCGCCGACTTCGTAAAAGACGTCTGTGACCACGCCCCCGATGGAACTGCGGACTTCACGCTGCCGCAGCTGTGCATGGATTTCCTTCAGCTGCAGTTTTTTCTGCTCCAGTACTGCGGCGGCCGCCTGTCGCTGGTATCTGGCAATCTGCAGTGCACCTTCAGCCGCCAGCATCTCATGAATGGTCGTCCCTCCCTGCTGCATCTGGCGGAAGGTGTCAACTCTCCGCTGTGCCAGCTGAATCTGCACTTCGCTGGCCTGCAGCTCTGACATGTTGAGCGACTCAGCCGTCACCACGGCCAGTCGGGCCTCCAGAATCGACCGATCCAGTGACAGCAGAAGCTGGCCGGGAGTCACAATGGCCCCTTTCTTCACGTCCACGGACGCCACCCGACCAGGCTCGGCGACCGCGATTTCCACGCGCAGAAACGGTTCCGTAAACCCCTGCAGCTGGTGGCCATCCACCTCGTCGGCCGCAGTTTTCGTCGGCGCCACAGAAGCGGCCAGAACAAGCATCAACAGGTAAACCGCCCTCATCGACTATCCCTCCTTCACCAGAGACTCAAGAACCTGGTCCATCCACTGATCCCGGCGGACCATTGCGCGGCGTTTTTGGAAACTCTCTCGCTCGTAATCGCGCTGCCGCAGTCTGAGAGCTTCCGAGAAGTCTCCGACAGATTCCCCATCGTCACCAATCGAACGCCTGACATCGGCGCGCAGCTTCTCGCCGACCGACATGAGCAGTGGGTCCGTCAGTGCTGAATAAAATCGGCACACGCCAGGCTGCCCCTGCCGGGCACAGCGGCCCACCAGCTGCCGATCCACCCGAGGGGACAGATGATGAGAAGCGCCCGCAACAAACAGGCCTCCCGCCGCCAGGCTGTCAGGGTCCAGCCGAATATCCGTACCGCGCCCCGCCATGCTGGTAGCGACGGTCACAGCACCACACCTCCCGGCCACTGCGACAATGTCAGCTTCAGCACGATCCTGCAGGCCATTGAGCACCTCATGCGGCACACCCGCCGCATGCAGCCGTTCAGAAATCCGCCTGCTGTGGTCAATGGTCTGCGTGCCAATCAGCACCGGCTGGCCGACCGCATGCCGGGCACACGTATCAGACACGACCGCCGCGTTTCGCTGTTCGTCCGTGAGAAACACTCGGTCCGCGAGCTGTTGACGAACACACGGACGATGAGTGGGCACCACCCGCACACTTAGTCTGTAAAACTCCTCCAGCTCACGTTCGTTTCCCGTGGCTGTGCCTGTGAGTCCCGCCACCCGTTCGTAAAGACGAAAAAAACGCTGCCGACTGATCTGCCCGTCCGTCATCCGCTCCTGACTGAGCGGCACGCCTTCTTTGCATTCCACGGCCTGGTGCAGTCCGCCACGCCAGGAACGTTCTTCATGCACCCGACCGGTATTGGGATCCACAATTTGCACCTGATCTTCAACAATCACATAGTCCACGTCCCGCTGCAGACAGTGCAGGGCGCGCAGTGATGACTCCACGTAGTCCGCCCAGGGCATCGCCAGCCCGGTAACGTCAGAGGTGCGCAAAGGTGCGTGCAGTCGCACCCAGCCGGCTTCACTGAATCGGATCGAACGTGTGGCAGGATCCAGATAGTAATCGGCGTCTTCCACCAGGCTGGACGCCGTACCGATGGCCGTGCGATAAAGATCCTCGGAAACGCGACGCGGCACGGCCCCGCTGAGGACCAGAGGCATTGCTGCTTCATCAATCAGCACACTGTCTGCCTCGTCCACCAGCGCGACGCCCCGCCGCGCCTGCAGCGGCCGCGCGGCCGGTCGTTTTCCGTTCAGCAGCCGACCCAGAAAATCGGTACCAAGGCGCTGACGAAACTGAGCCCGCAGCCGCACCTGATCACGCAGATAGTCAAATCCGAAATCGCTGCCTGTCCCGTACGTGACATCGCAGCGGTATGCCGCGTATTTGCGCTGCTCATCATGAGTGTCCGGCAGCACGCCGACGGTCACCCCCAGCCATTCCAGCACAGGGCTAATCTCACGAGCGTCACGTTCTGCCAGGTAACCGTTGGTCGTGGCCACGTGCACACCGCGGCCCTGAAAGGCACAGATGAAGGCCGCCAGGCCAGCGGTGTAGGTTTTGCCTTCGCCAGTCTGCATTTCGGCAATGCAGTTCTGCGTGAGCAGCAATGCCGCGTGCAACTGCACATCGTGCAGTTCAATTCCCAGAGTCCGCCGAAACCCCTCGTACCCGAGCGCAGCCGCCTGAGTGATACTCCGACGGCAGTCCAGTCCGCCCCAGGTCTGTCGCAGCCGGGAGGTTCGCTCGGTCAGGCTGACGTCATTTTCCTGACGCAGCACATCCGCCTGCTCACGCACGATGCTCGCCGCTGCAGTCGCAGTTTTGGCCAGCGCGGCTGCGGGCCGAAGACGCCTGGTAAGGTCAGCAAACGGAGCAAACATAAGTGCCGTCGAATGATCGTGAAACGAATGAAGGGAATGCCCCAGACGCTGGCCACTGCGTGGTGCGTGGCGTGGTCAACTGGTGGCATCCAACAGTCACGATCCATCGGTGACGTGCGTCAGGCAGTCCAGCGCACACATCACAACGGCGTTTTCGAAACGGATGTCGCGCCTTCTGGCGCGGTTCTAACACTCAAATGCCACGCCTGCAGACGAGCCCCAACGGCGGTTTTCCGTGGGCAATTGTGCGAACAGCACGGGGCCAGACCTACTGCTGAAACTGCAGCAATCGATCGATCTGCGGCGATGTGTGCACTTCGTCTTCCGTGGCCCCCGGCCAGCGAATCGAGACAGACTGCACCGTCGTGTAATCGGCAAGACCAAACGTCAGCACCGTTTCCGACTGCGACTGATAGCTGCATGTCGGCATTACGGTTTGGGTCAGCAGAGTGTCCTCGTCAACCTGCACCCTGACAGTTGCCCCGATCGCATCGCGATTGGCGGCGGTCCCCTGTAACTTCACACGCAGCCAGTGATGACCGAGCTGCTGGTCGTTTCGCAGCAGGCGAGGCCGGCCGCCACAGGCAGCCAGCAGCAGGTCAATGTCGCCGTCCCCGTCGATATCTGCCCGCGCGGCACCTCGTCCCACCATCCGTTCCACAAATTCGGCCCCGACGTTTTCCTCGGGCAGAATCATGAACTCGCTGGCTGCATCGATTCCGCAGTTCCACAGAATCTGAGGTGGCTGCTCATACTGCTGGCTCTCCAGAACCTTTTGGATGTCGTCTTCAAGATGGCCGTTGCACGCCACGATGTCGAGTCGGGAGTCCAGATCCAGATCCGCAAACAGCACGCCAAACGTCAGCTCCGTGCGGGTCACCGGTCCGATGCCATTGCTCACGGCTTCATCGCGAAAAATGGGCGATGGGATCCCGGGTGTCTGGCAGACGTACAGTGCCGTCATCTCATTGGCAAAGTTTCCAATGGTGATCCCGAGTGCATCGTCATTTCGGAAACAGGCGGTGTCGATTCCCATCGCGCCGCGCGCCTTTCCGTTATTGTCGAACGCCACACCCGAGGCGGCGGCGATCTCCCTGAATGACTCGCCCTGCTGATTGAGGAGCAGCCAGTTTTGCACGGTGTCATTGGCAATCAGGACATCCATCCAGCTGTCATTATTCACATCCGCAAACGTGAGCCCCAGAGACTTGGACAGCGGCTCCCCCGACGCTCTGTCCGTGATCTGAATACCCGTCGCAGCCGAGACGTCTGTGAATCGCCCCTCGCCCTCGTTGCGATACAGAACCGGAAAGGCACCCTGAAAGTCGGTCGGTCGGCCATACGCTCTCAGTTTTCCATCGAGCGTAAACTCCATGGTCTCGTCCACTTCACGGGACCACACCAGGTAGTTGCAGTGCATGAGGTCCAGGTCACCATCGTTGTCGAAGTCAAACCAGCCAGCGCTGGTGCCCCAGTCCGACGCATCGCCTCCCACGCCGGCGGCTTCAGTGACATCCTCAAACTTCCCACCACCCAGATTACGGAACAGACGATTGGTTCCAACGGCCGTCAGATAGACGTCCACCCGCCCGTCGTTGTCAAAGTCACCGCACGCCACGCCGTTGCCGTAGATCGTCACGTCCAGCCCGGAGTCAGCAGTGATGTTCGTAAAGTGGCCGGCCCCATCGTTCTCATACAGTCCGGCCGTGGGACGCTTTGCCGGCTGATCGTCTGCCCAGGGCCAGTGACTGGCGTTGACGCACAGAATGTCCTGATCCAGATCGCCGTCGAAGTCAAAAAAGGCAACTCCACCCGTCATGGTTTCCGGCAGCAGTTTCTGTCCTGCCGCTCCGTTGACCTGCACAAAATCGATGCCCGACGCCACCGTCACATCGGCAAACCGGATATCCGGAATCTTCAGCTCAACCGCTTCGCGTTCCTGCGGCAGGGCTGAGAGTTCCTCCTGTTCCGGAACGATCTCTTCCGGCGGCTTTCGCAGGGCGACAACAACGGCCGCGACAGCTGCCACGAGTGTGACCAGGGCAAAAGAAATGCGAAGCGCCCTGCCTACCACCTGATCGTCTTCGGGAGTCTGATTTTCTGATGTCATAGCTGGGCCTTCGCCTTTGCGCTGCAGATATTCCGACCGCCCCTGTCCGGTCGCGGCTGTCTGTGCTTACGACGTCTGGCCAGACGCTGTGAATCCAAAACGAACGAATTACGGCCCCAGACCGGTTCCCGTGTGTCAGCTCACAGCCTCTTCCCAGTGTTTTACGCGATCCGCAACCGCGTCGGCCCCACCGGAGCCAAAACTCTGCAGAGCCTTCATCGCGTTTTCCGTGCCCAAAACCTGGTACACGTCATCTGCGATCAGCTCGCAGGCGTCCTGCAGTTCCTCGAGGGTCAGATCGGCCAGTCGTTTTCCGGCTGACTCACACAGGGCCACCAGTTTGCCAACCGTCGAATGCCCGGTTCGCATGGGAACGCCGCGTTTGATGAGGTATTCCATCAGCGCCGTCGCGTCCAGAAAACCGTCTTCCAGCCGCGACGCAATCTGATCGGTCTGCAGTTGAGCGCCCGCCACGATAGCGGGCGTCAGTTCCAGGCACGCCTTGACCGTGTCAAACGCATCAAACAGCGCCAGCTTGTCTTCCTGCAGGTCGCGGTTGTAGGCCATCGGCAGACTCTTGATGAGAATCAGCAGCTGCGGCACAGCCGCCATCACACGTGCGGTTTTCCCCCGAATCAGTTCCAGCACATCCGGATTTCGTTTTTGCGGCATGATGGACGAGCCGGTCGTGTAGGCATCCGGAAGTTTCAGAAAACTGAACTCGGTGCTGAACCAGATGATCCACTCTTCGCACCAGGTGCTCAGATGGGCGGCGATCAGAGACAGCGCAAACACAAATTCGGCCATGTAATCGCGGTCGCTGCTGACATCGAGGCTGTTGGCGGCGATGGCTTCAAAACCCAGCAGTTCTGCCGTCAGCTGGCGGTTGATTGGCAGCGAGGTACCGGCCAGAGCCGCCGCGCCCAGCGGGCAGACATTGACACGACGGCGGCAGTCCGCCAGCCGATCGCGGTCTCGCTGAAACTTCTCCACGTAAGCCAGCCAGTAATGAGCGGCCTGAACGGGCTGCGCACGCTGCAGGTGCGTGTAGCCTGGCAGGATCACGCCCGCATCCTGCTCGCAGCGCCCGACGAAAGCTCGCTGACAGTCCAGCAGCAGGCCATCCAGCAGGTCGATCGCGTCCCGCACGTACAGCTTCAGATCGGTGGACACCTGATCATTGCGACTGCGGCCCGTGTGCAGTTTGCGCCCCACATCCCCAATCCGGGCGATCAGCGCGCTCTCGATATGCATGTGGATATCTTCGAGCGACGCAGAATAAGCAAACGTACCCGCTTCGATCTCACCGCGAATTTCGTCCAGAGACTCGCAGATCTGCTGCCGTTCTTCATCGGTAATCAACCCGACAGAGGCCAGCATCGTGGCGTGCGCCTGTGAGCCGCGAATGTCGACTTCATACAGACGGCTGTCGAAACTGATTGATTCGGTGAACGCTTCCACGCGTGGATCGGTTTCCTGCTGAAACCGACCGCCCCAGGCCTTTGCCATTTGCTCTTTCCCGCAGGTGTGCCGGACGGACCCTTGCCGCCATAGACGAACTAAACCGGGCGTGTCCCGTGTTCTACTGTCACAACCGTTTTGATCCCGCCGCGGGGCGTAAAGGACGCCTCAATCTTCATCCAGCGGGGACTGGTGACAGCGACAAGGTCATCCAGAATGGTGTTCGTCACGCGTTCGTAAAATGCACCGTAATTTCGGAATTCCTGCAGATACAGCTTCAGCGATTTCAATTCATAGCAGACCTGATCGGCCACATAAGAAATCGTGAGCGTGCCGAAATCCGGATGGCCGGTCTTGGGGCACAGCGAAGTGAATTCCGGGCAAACGGTATCAATCAGGTAGTTGCGATCTGGATAGGGATTTTCGAATGTCTCGAGGGTGTCTCGGCTGGGAGTCGTCATGAAACCTAAGCAGGAAAAAGGAAAACGAAACGAGAAACGAACACGTGACGCACAGGACGGCTGGCGGACAGGCATTCCTGCCAGCAAATGGCGCCGACGCGTCGACCTCAGCAAGAACCGAACTGGGCAGACGAGATCAACGCGCAAGGCGAACAGGACAACTGCCCCTCAACCACGACGCCCCGCCGCCGTCCCACGTTACGTGGCACCGTGGCTTGTGACATCGCGGCATATGGCACCCGGGCCACCGGAAAACGGTCAGCCGGCGATTCGCCTGCCCCGTGAATCCCGCATTTCGGAATCGCACAGCAGGCCTGATTTTGACAGATCCGGCGGCTAGAATCCCGACCGCGGCGAGTTCGTTTCATAATTCCGCCAATTCTCGACGGTTGTAACGGCCAATCCGGGACATCTGTCAGAGAACTGCTCCGACAACCACGCACCCCATGTTTCCTCAATTCGATAAGCTCGTTGCTTCAGAGCTTGACCACAACGCGGAGCTGCTGGCCGCCGCCGATTTCCCCGATCCCACCGGGTCGGTTCGCAGCCTGAATCGATTGCGGGACGCCTGGCTCGACACTCGTCCCCCACAACCGGTCGACTCCCGCGACTACGGTCCGCCGTGGTTCAAAACGCTGAAACGAATTTTCCTGGAAGCGCCGTTTCCCAACGTCGTGGTGGAAGCGGTCGATACGTTCGTGCATCGCTGCGACTCGCCGGGGGAAGCCTTTGAACTGTTCCGCGAAACCCCGCGGTCACTCGAGGTACTCGCCCGACTGTCCTGCGGCAGCCCGTTTCTGACGCAGACTCTGATGGATCAGCCGGACGCCCTCCGGCAACTCACCACGGAACGACGCACGGCCGCGATGAAGTCCCGTGAAGACTTCCTGGAAGACGCGCAGCTGGCGGTGGCTGACTGCTCAACCAACGAAGAGAAACTCCGAACGCTGCGACAGATTCAGCGGCGGGAAATCCTTCGCATCGGCATGTGCGACGCGTTTGGCCTGCTGGATCTGAAATTCGTAACACTGCAGATTTCGCTGCTGGCCGATGCTCTGGTGCAGACCTGCCTGGAGATCGCCTGCGACGACTACGGCGTAGCCACTTCGCCTTTTGCGGTGATCGCCCTTGGCAAACACGGGGGGGAAGAACTCAACTACAGCTCGGACATCGACCTGATATTTATCGGCACCTTTGACGCCACCTCGGCAAAAATTGCCCGCGGCCTGATTGACGGGCTCAGCTGTAAGATGACTACCGGTTTCCTTTACCGCGTGGACATGCGGCTGCGCCCCTGGGGCGATGCGGGGGCCCTGGTCAGCACTCCTGAAACCTATCACGACTACCTGCGAACCAGCGCCGAACCCTGGGAGAAGCAGGCACTGCTGAAAGCCAGACGGGTCGCGGGGCCGGAAGAACCGGCGGCCGCTTTTTTTGCTGATCTGCCCGAAGTGCTGTTCGACACCACGGAATCCGAAGTGGTTGCGGGCGTCCGCAGTATGAAAGAAAAAATCGAGGCCCGACTGCGTCGCGCCGGACAGCTGGAAACAGAAATCAAACTCGGATCCGGTTCAATCCGCGACATCGAGTTTCTCGTGCAGGCACTGCAGCTGATTCACGGTCGCAGCCAGCCACAGCTTGCCAGCCCCAATACGCTGGATGCCCTTGTTCGCCTCGCGGAATTCGGCGTTCTGAATGCCACGGTGTATCGCCAGCTTCGTGAAGGCTACATTTTTCTGCGGACCATTGAGCACGCCCTGCAACTGCTCCACAACCAGCAAACGCACGAGCTTCCGGCCGGCGAGAACCAGAGAGAGTGGCTGGCCCGCAGAATGGACTATCCGGATGCTGCCACGCTTTTGGAAAGATTCAACGAACATCGCCGCGCCGTGCGACATGCGTTTGATGAACGCTTTCACGCGCCAGGGGGCCAATCCGCCGCCAGCCCCGAGAAAACGGCCCCCGCGCGGCCGGCACGAGCACAGTCCCTGCTGCCGGCGAGCCTGCAGCAGCTGGAGAATTCGACAGCGCTGACGGCAGAGCAGATCCTGCAGGATGTGGCTACAGGCAGCGTCTGTCGCGTGCAGATCGTCACCGTCAGCGAACTGCCGGACCACTGTGTCGTGATGATCGCTGCTTCCCGCGGGTCCGGCATCATGTCAATGATTTCCGGCCTGTTCCTGGCCAACGATCTGGACATCCGTGAAGGCGACGCCATGCACGGCCCCGGCACGAATCAGCTGCTCATGAATGTGCCGGCCGGCATGTTTCTGGGGCTGTTTGTGTGCAAGGAAATGGCCACCGGCAATGCTGACAGTGTCGCCGCCCGCACGGCCTCGCTTGAAGCCGATCTGCAGGAGCTGATCAATCTGCAGCATTCCGGTCAAAACCGGGAAGTCCGCTCTGCCCTGGTGAAAATGTTCTGCGAACAGGTCGCCCGCCTTCCGTTGCCTGGGACGCCACTGGACGATTTTTCGGCCGTTATCTCGCAGCCGTCCCCGGAACGTCCGACAGAAATGAAGATCACTGCGGACGACACATTCGGATTCCTGTTTGAGGTCACCAACGCCCTGTCCATCTGTGGTTTTCGCATTCGCCGCGCGGAAATCGGAGAATCCCGGGGGCGTATCGACGATGTCCTGCACATCACCGAGTCCAGTGGCGAACCCGTACTTCGCCCGGAGCGAATTGAAGAACTCCAAACAGCCGTCACACTCATCAAGCAGTTCACCAACTGGCTGCCCAACACCAACGAACCCCACTCAGCGCTGCTGCGCTTCCGTGATCTGCTGCAACTGCTCCTGCCCGAAGCGCACTGGGAAAGCAGCGCCGCAAGACTAAAGCAGCCACGCGTCCTGCAGGCCGTTGCCCAGGTCCTGGGCGTCAGCCGTTACCTGTGGGAAGACTTTCTCCGAGTGAAGACGGCCAACCTGCTGCCACTGCTGACCGCTCCGGAGGCTCTGCAGACTCGCATTTCGCGCACCGATCTCGAACTGGAGGTGGACGGTCTTCTGGCTGCCTCGATTGAACAGGCGGATCAGCGGCAGGCGCTGAATGAGTTTAAGGACCACCACCTGTTTCGCATTGACCTGCGTCACGTCCTCGGGTTCTGCGGCCCGTTTGGTTCCTTTGCCGCGGAAGTGACAGAACTGGCGGAAGTCGTTGTTGAGTCGGCCTGTCGCCTGACGTTTGAGAGGCTGGAACGCAAACACGGCCGTCCCACTCTGCCGGATGGCGGCGAATGTCGATTTACGATTGCATCGCTGGGAAAATTCGGCGGCATCGAAATGGGATTCGCCTCGGACATTGAGATGTTCCTGGTGTTCGAAGCGGACGGGCAGACGAACGGCCCAATCTGCGTGGCCAGCAGCGTATTCTTTGAACGTCTGATTCAGGGAATGACCGAGTGCATTCAGAGTCGACACAAAGGCATCTTCGAAATTGACCTGCGGATGCGGCCCTACGGACAGGCCGGATCACCGGCCGTCTCGCTGGCCACATTCGACCGTTATTACAGGGCCGCGGGCGACGCGTGGCCCTACGAACGGCAGTCCCTGGTCAAACTGCGCTGCGTTTGCGGACAGCCCGATTTTGCCTCCGTGCTGCAGCAGCATACGCACAATGTGATCTACCGACGCGCGGGATTCGACTTCGACGCCATGCGGGCGATGCGCGAACAGCAGGTTCGTCAGCTGGTACACGGCGGCACGATTAACGCCAAGCTCAGTGACGGCGGACTGGTGGACTGCGAATACGCTGTGCAGGCGATCCAGATGACCTTCGGGCACGAACACCACTCACTGCGTACCTCCAACACACTGATGGCTCTGCAGGCCGCCTGTCGTGTGGGCCTGCTGACAGAATCAGAAACGCAGCAGGTCAGGACGGCCTACACATTCCTGCGACAGCTGATTGACTGCCTGCGAATGGCGCGAGGAAACGCGCTGGACCTGACGATTCCCGCCGCGGATTCCCCCGAGTACCAGTTGCTCGCACGGCGACTGCAGACGGTTCACGAGTCTTCACTGCGACTGCACGATCTGGAGGAACAACTGGCAGCCGTGCGAACATTCGCCAGTCGAGTGGAACAAATCTGCCACGACCGGTCCTGACGGTGCCACCGCTGGTTAATCGTCCAGTCCCCATTTGCCGTCCCAGTAAACGAAGCCTTCAATCGCTTCGTACTCGGCCAGTCCGAGAGCATCGTACATCCGAGCCGTGTTGGCGTTACGCGCTTCCGCCCGCTGCCAGAACTCCCGCATGTCGGGACCGGGAAACAGCGCACGGTCTTTCTGCGATTCATGCTTGAAAATGGCCTGACGTTTCAGATCCACTTCCTGTGGGCTCAGCGGCACGGCCATTTCGATCTGATGGATGGGCCACTCCTGCCACGCACCGCGGTAGAGCAGAACGACACAGTCTTTGTACCAGTCGTCATTGCGACACTGGTCACACGCTTTAATGATTGCCCGCAGGCACGTGCGGTGCGTTCCGTGGGGATCCGACAGGTCACCAGCCGCATAGATCTGGTGCGGTTTGATGTCCCGCAGCAGATTCACAATGATCTGAATGTCCTCGTGGCCGATCGGCTTTTTCTTCACACGACCCGTTTCGTAAAACGGCATATCCAGAAAGTGCAGTCGTTCGTTGGGGATGCCGCAGCAGCGGGCACCCGCCCGGGCCTCACCACGACGAATGATGCCCTTGAGTTTCTGCACTTCATCGCTGTCGACCTGACCGGGCTCTTTGCGTTTGAGGAATTCGTCAATGTGGC
>JANSXP010000052.1 GCA_024742875.1 Planctomycetaceae bacterium
AAACGCACAAACGCCACCTTGTCCAGATCGCGCAGCGCATTAAAAACGAGTTCACCAATCTGACGGGATGGCAGTTCCCGCAACCCATCTTCGTAGATGGACGCCTCCACATCCGCGACGACCTGGTCAATCTGCTCATTACTGACCGGGCGTTTGTAGCAGGCTTTCTCGATTCCGGCACGAATACGAGTGCGGTCAAACGGCACACGGGTGCCGTCTTTCTTGATCACCTTAATAGGCGATTCCTCGATTCGCTCGTAAGTCGTGAATCGTCGATTGCAGTCCAGACACTGGCGACGTCGACGAATGGAAAAATCCTGACTGTTCCGCGAATCGATGACCTTAGTTTCGTCATGCTTACAGAAGGGGCATCGCATTGGAAAGCCCTCCAGTGGATGTATGAATGTCCGTGGAGCCCGCGAATTATAGCACTCCCCCGTCTCCACGAAACAGCCGCAATCCGCTTCCACGCTTTGTTCCGGAAATTACGCCAACGATCCCACCCTGCGATTGACGAACCGACCGCTAAGCGGAGGAATCTGCGTCTCTCACGGCACAAAAAAAGCCCGGGACAGCAGTTCCCGGGCTTCGAACTCCACGATTGGGCAATTTTACCTAGGAATCACTGGACTCACCAGATTCCTCGCCGCCACCCACGGCAACCGGCTCAGCGTCGGTCTCCGATTCGGCTTCGTCTTCCACGTAGTCGCTTTCAAACTTCAGCTGCTTCTGATCGCCCACCTCGATGACCTGAACGCGGATCACGTTCTTGCCTTCAAAAGTGCCTTTGAGCAGTTCTTCCGACAGCGGATCTTCGATGTAACGTTCGACACTGCGTCGCAGCGGACGAGCACCGTAGTCCAGACCGTCTTCGGCTTCGCCCTTGTCGATAATGAAGCCACGAGCGTCGTCGGACAGTTCCATCAGCAGGCCTTTCTGCTTCAGGCGGTTGTAAACCTTGTCCAGTTCGATGTCGACAATCTTCATCAGCTCGTTGCGGGTCAGTTTGCGGAATACAACGACTTCGTCCAGACGACCAAGGAATTCCGGCTTGAACTGCTTCTGCAGTTCGTGCATCAGATTGGTCTTCATTTCATCGTAAGAGCGGGTGTCGTCTGCGCCACGCAGTGTGTGCAGTCCCATGCTGCCACCATGAGCCATGCGGTTGGCACCGGCATTGGTGGTCATAATGAGAATCACGTTCTTGAAGTCGACCGTCCGACCAAAGCTGTCAGTCAGGTGGCCTTCTTCCATGATCTGCAGCAGCATGTTGAAGACGTCCGGGTGGGCCTTTTCGATCTCGTCCAGCAGGACGACTGCGTAAGGCCGACGACGAATCTTCTCGGTGAGCTGACCACCTTCTTCGTATCCCACGTATCCTGGAGGGGCACCGACAAGTCGGCTGACGTTGTGCTTCTCCATGTACTCCGACATGTCCAGCTGGATCAGGGAATCCTCTTCGCCAAACATGAACTCCGCCAGCGTTTTGGCCAGCAGCGTCTTGCCGACCCCCGTCGGACCGGAGAACAAAAACGCGCCAGTCGGACGCTTGGGATCTTTCAGACCACTGCGACTTCGTCGTACGGCTTTGCAGACCTGCGTAATCGCTTCATGCTGGCTGATGACGCGCTTGTGCAGTTCGTCTTCCATCTGCAGCAGGCGAACCGTGTCTTCGCTGGACAGACGCGTCAGCGGAATGCCGGTGATCTTAGCCACCACTTCCGCCACCACTTCAGCGTCCACGACACCATCGGTCTGCTTGGACTTTTCACGCCACTCTTCGGTCAGCTGATCTTTCTTCTTGCGAAGCTTGTCAGCCTGATCACGCAGCGAGGCCGCTTTTTCAAACTGCTGTTCTGCAACCGCGTCTTCCTTCGCCTGATTCAGTCGCTGAATTTCTTCTTCGATTTCTTTCAGGTCCGGTGGGCGTACCATCGATTTCAGGCGCACTCGGGCACCCGATTCATCGATCACATCAATCGCCTTGTCCGGCAGACAGCGAGACGTGATGTAACGATTGGACATCTCCACGGCGGTTTCCAGCGCGTCATCGGTAATCTGTACACGATGATGCTCTTCGTATCGTTCGCGCAGTCCTTTGAGAATCTCCACCGCCTGCGAAGGTGACGGAGGATTGACCATCACGTTCTGGAAGCGGCGTTCCAGCGCACTGTCTTTTTCGATGTATTTGCGATATTCGTCCAGCGTGGTCGCACCAATCACCTGCAGTTCGCCACGGCTCAGGGCAGGCTTGAGCACGTTAGAGGCATCGATCGCCCCTTCGGCACCACCGGCGCCAACCAGCGTGTGCAGCTCGTCGATAAACAGGATGGTGTTCTTGGCACGACGCACTTCGTTCATCACGGCTTTGATGCGTTCCTCGAACTGGCCACGATACTTGGTGCCGGCAACCATCATCGCCAAATCAAGCACGATGATGCGACGTTCGGCCAGCAGATCGGGAACCATATTGTCCACGACCATCTGGGCGAATCCCTCGACGATAGCCGTCTTACCCACACCCGCTTCACCCAGCAGGACGGGGTTGTTCTTCTGGCGTCGGCAGAGGATCTGAATGACGCGTTCGATTTCCCGTTCGCGTCCAATCACCGGATCCAGTTTTTTCTGGCGGGCCAGTTCGGTCAGATCGCGACCGAAGCTGTCGAGCGCGGGCGTCTTGCTGCGAGCGCCACTGCGCTGGGATCCGCCTTCGCGTTCTCCGGCAGGCGCCGCGCCTTCGGCCGATTCCAGACCGTGGCCCAGCAGATTCAGCACCTCATCACGCACATCATCCAGCTTCATGCCCAGATTCATGAGCACCTGGGCGGCCACGCCTTCCTGCTCTCGCAGCAGACCCAGCAGCAGATGCTCCGTGCCGACGTAGTTGTGATTCAGGTTGCGAGCTTCCTCCATCGCATACTCGATCACCTTTTTGGCGCGTGGCGTCTGCGGCAGTTTGCCCATGGTCACCATATCGGGACCCGTCTGAACAATTTTCTCCACTTCAATGCGAATCTTGCGCAGATCCACGTCGAGGTTTTTCAGCACGTTGGCTGCGACGCCGGATCCTTCCTTGACCAACCCCAGCAGAATGTGCTCCGTCCCAATGTACTCATGGTTAAAACGCTGAGCTTCCTGATTGGCAAGCTGCATGACCTTGCGGGCTCGATCGGTGAAGCGTTCGTACATATGTGTTCTCTTTTCCGTTGGTGATGAGCGGTAGTCCTGCTTATCGAGTCAACAAACGGCTTCGTGCCATCGGACTACCCGTAATTTTAAAGTCAACTTTAGCGCCCATTCCCGAGAGTGTGGGCACAGTTCTGATGTTGCGGTCTTTTTTGGATAACGGGCTTATGGGTTACAACAAACGACGCGAAATCGACATCCCGCCTTACACCGGGTCACGTTTCGAGTCGTCTTACAACATTCACGTTCGAGCCATCCCCTACGATCGCCCCAGACGGGCACTCGTTCCAGACGGGGTCACGCCACATTGACAGAATCGGAGGCAGCAAATGGCAAGTGCGAATATCGTGCCGGATTCTAGGACGCACCATCGCCATCGACAAGACAGCAGCCGCACGCGAATGTTCGCTCTGAGCCGTCCCGTCATTTTCCCGGTCTTCCAACCAGGGAATTTGAATTTCTCGCCCCATTCGGTGTGGTTTCCGCCTGAACGAATTTCCTTGCCATTGCCTCACCAGTGACTCGCGAAAGCCTGAGCAGGCCCCGGCAATCGCTTTCAGGAACCGCCAGGACGGGGCGAGGAACGGCACGCACCGACCTGCGAGTCTTCGTTTCCGCTTACTGGACAAGTAGTTTTGGCAGGCGAATTGTTGATTTTCCCCACAAGCGCGAATTCTGACTTTTGCGGGGCTCAGGGATGGAATCCCAGGTGTCCGCCCTGCATCTTGCGGCTTCTGTCTGTCTTTCTCGGTGAGACCCCATGGAGTCATCCCGTTCGCTCGCACTGATCGACGCCAACCTGAACCGCAGCCGCGAGGGCCTGCGGGTGCTGGACGACATCGCCCGATTTCTCCTGGCGGACGGTCCGCTGTGCACGCAGATCAAGCAGCTGCGTCACGATCTGGTGACCGCCGAGGGAAGTCTGAAACAGGTGGTCCCTGATTTGTTGCATCACCGCAACGTTGATGCGGACGTGGGAACAGCAGTCAGTGTGGACGGGGAGATGAGCAAATCGCAGGTCGCCGAAATCGCAGCGGCCAACATCCGTCGCGTGCAGGAGGCGATGCGCAGTCTGGAAGAATTTGGCAAACTGCACTGCACGACATTCGCCGAACAGACGCGCCAGTTGAGATACCGCACCTATCAGATTGAACAGCAACTCGCCCAGGCGTGCGACACGACTCAGCGACAGCGCCGCGCCCGGCTGGAATCGGCACGCGTTTACGTGCTGATCACAGAATCACTGTGTCGGCTGCCATGGAAACAAACGGTTGCGGCCTGCATCACGCCGGGCAGCATTCTGCAGTTGCGGGAGAAAGGTCTGTCCGCCGGAGAACTGATTCGCCGCTCTCGATGGTTTGTGTCCGCCTGTCGAGAGGCCGGCTGCCTGGCCATCATCAACGATCGGCCCGACATCGCGGCCATCGCGTCGGCAGATGGAGTGCACCTGGGACAGACAGACGCGGCAGTGGCGGACGTGCGGCAACTGGTGACGGCTCCAACGCTGATTGGCCTTTCCACACACGCTCCGGCACAACTGACTGCAGCGATGCAGACAACGGCCGACTACTTCGGAGCCGGACCGGTGTTCTCCTCAGGCACCAAGCAGTTTGACAAGTTTGCCGGTCTGGATTACCTCCGCTGCGTGGCTCAGACGGCCGATCGCCCGTGGTTCGCCATTGGTGGTATTTCGATCGAAAACGTGGCCGACGTAGTGGCTGCCGGAGCCACCCGAGTGGCTGTCTGTGGTGCAGTGATCGGCACAGACGCCCCGGGCCAGGCCATCGCTGATCTTGCGGCCGCCCTCCCGGCACCATGACCATGCATCTGCGATCATTGCTGCCGCCATTGCAGCGCGGAATGCGACACATTGTGGAATTCGCGCTGCCCTGGCAATGTACAATCTGCGGTTGTCGGGACGACCGAGGCAATGACGCATTCTGTGCGGACTGCCTCGGGCAACTGACGCACACTCAGGACCAGTGTAGACGCTGCGGAGCAGTGATCGGCCCGTTTGGCACAGCCACGGGAAGATGCCCGCACTGCCGTCGCCGCCCGTTCCGTTTTCGTTCGGCACGCTGCCTGAACATGTACGAGGAGGCTTTGAAGACGGCCATTGTGCATTCCAAGCAGAGCTTTTCCTCCGCCGCCATGATGGCCGTGGGACAACTCCTCGTCAGTCGGCAGCGGCAGTGGCTGGCCGAACTGTCTGTGGACCGCATTCTGCCCATTCCCCAGGCATGGCTCACGCGGTTCCGCCGCAATTTTAATCCGGCCGATGTGATCGCCCGGTGTGTGGGACATTCGCTTCGGGTGCCCGTCGATCCACACATTCTCAGGCGACGCCGTGGATGGCAGTCGCCACAAAAAGCGGTGCCCCTTGCGAGACGGTATGAGAATCAGCGAAACTCCTTCCGGCTGCGGGACGCCCGCGTGATCGCCGGGCAGTGCGTGCTGCTGGTCGATGACGTGCTGACCACCGGCGCCACGTGCTCAGAGGCCGCCCGCCTGCTGAAGGCGGCGGGAGCCAAAGAGGTTCATGTTTTGGTGGCCGCTCGTGTGGCGGACCACTGATCACGGTCAGCCGCGTCACGTGATCAGGTCGCGGCAACGTCAATCAGTGGGTTCGCGCGGATCCGGAATCACCACCACCGAGCTCTAAGTGGCTGTGGTCCATGATCGGCGTTGGAGCTTCGTCCATCAGCAGCAGCTGCGTTTCCACAATCTTGTCAGAACAGCGGAAGAACGCGTCCAGCACATCCGGATCGAAATGGGCACCACGGCCTTCCTCCAGGATTTCGAAACAGCGTTCGCGAGGCAGTGCTTTCTTGTACGGTCGCTCGCTGGAAAGAGCGTCAAACACATCCGCTACGGCCACGATTCGCCCTTCCAGCGGAATGTCGGTGCCCGACAGCCCCAGCGGATAGCCGGTGCCGTCCCAGCGTTCATGATGCGTCTGAGCAATGCGGGCGGCCAGCATCAACAGAGGCGACGAACGCACGTGCAGCAGGTTTTCCCCTTTGCGGGTGTGCGTCTTTAAGACCTCAAACTCCTTCTCGGAAATCGGCTCGATGATCTGTTTGCCGATCGCACAGTGGCGTTTCATCAGTTCATACTGGTCCGGATCCAGGCGTCCTGGCTTGAACAGGATCGCGTCTGGGATGCCGATCTTTCCCACATCGTGAAGTTGAGCGGCCTGTTCGAACATGGGCAGCTTGGTTTCCGGATAGCCCATTTCCCGAGCAATCAGCGCGGCGTATCGGCCCACGCGAATGACATGGTTGCCCGTGTCATCGTCTCGGTGCTCCGCGGCGCGGGCAAGGCTGAGAATCAGCTGCTGTCGCGTGACTTCCAGCTGCCGCGTGCGGCGTTCGACCTGCTGTTCCAGTCGAGCTGCCTCGTTAGCCACCATGTCGAAGTGCTTCTTCAGGATGATGGCGTTACGAACGCGGGGGATCAGTTCGTTAGGATCGATGGGCTTTGACAGGAAGTCAACGGCCCCCAGATCCAGAGCGCGTCGACGGGTCTTCGGATCCGTGGACGCTGTCAGAATCAGAACGGGAATGTGCTGCAGTGCGGGGTCCAGCCCCATCACACGGAGAATATCCAGTCCGGAAACTTCCGGCATATGAATGTCGAGCAGCAGAATATCGGGAGACTCTTTGCGAACCAGTGGCAAAGCTTTGGTGGCGTCTTCCGTCGTGACGAAGTTGGAGTAGCCTTCGCCTTTCAGATGCTGCCGAAACGTCATCACGTTTAGCGGCTCGTCATCGACGATCATGATCTTCGCATCAGTATTGGCCGATCGAACGACAATACTGTCCGCCGAAAGCATCGACAAATCCTCTTCGACGGTCGATACCTGCTGCGGCGCCGAACTCATGGTGGTCGTCGCCAAAAACGACTCCAGCACCGATCCGCGCGGCACAGGCTCGCAGGCCGTGGTCGTGATCGGCGAGGGTTTCGTCAGGTCCAGCGGTTCTTCAGGTGCCAGGTCGCCCCTGCTGCGATCTGTATCCGCCGCCGCACTCACCCGGTTCCGTGGAGCAGGGCGGTCGGAGGTGGATTCTAACGATGTCTGCGACGAACGTGCATCGGCGAATTCTGGTTCTGGTGCAACCGGTGGATCAGAGGCGGGCGGAGCCTGTTCAGCTGCCGGTGCGGCCGCTGACAACAGTTCCCGCACCATATTGGCCGGAGACTTGCGGTCGGCAGAACCTTCCTCCACAGGTGACGGCGCCGACTTGCGACCACGCAATGCGTCCAGCGACGCAATGGTGGAACGAATTTCGTCCAGAACCGAAGGTTGTTGTGAATCAGACGGGGCTGACATGGGGAATCTCAATTGGAATCTGTCGTCGCTGAAACTTAGGTTCTGTTCGCGAGGCGGGGGATGAGAACAGTGGGGATCAACGGTGATTTTCCACCACGATCGTTGCCTGCGTTGATATCCCAACCGTCCCGCAGAATCGACACATTGCTGCTACGGCAAATTATCCGACTGGCATGACCTCAGGAGCGACGTAGAGTGAACTGGACAACAATTCCAGTTCTGCCAGTAATTCGGGAATCCCTGTAGCGGTTTCAGATTCCGCCAAATCCTGCAGCTGGGCGGCCGGAGAGGTGAACTCAGCAAATCCAACCGTTCCGCCAGTGCCTTTGAGTTTGTGGGCCAGTTCCCGCAGGTTGCGGAAGTCTTTCTGCCGCCATGCGTCCCGCATTTGGCGAGTCGTTTCGGGGACACCTTCGACAAACTGCACCACGATCTCACGGAATTCGGGGATATCCAGCGGCAGTGAGGACTCCAGTCGTTGCGGTGCTGGACGCTGAGGCGGCTGCGGATCCAGTGCATTGTCCACCATTTTCATCACGCTGTTCACCAGTTCACTCGGCGAATGGGCGACCGGTTTCTGCGGCGGGTCACCCTCGTCACCAGTCGCAACGGGTGATGGTGCTCCATTTTCCGGGGTATTCTCGTTCGGCACGCGGAGAGGCGCCTGAGGCAATGAGGCTGGGGCCGCCACATCCAGCTCAAGCGGCGGCGAGTCGTCAACAGGCAGAATCTCGGCCAGGCTCTGAAGCAGTTTATCGATGTCGATTGGCTTGGTGAGAAATCCTGTGCACCCTGCCGCCTCACATCGGTCGCGGTCTGCCTGCATCACGTTGGCCGTCAGTGCGAAGATTGGCAGCGTGACGCCGGATTCGCGCAGTTTGGCGGTGGCCGTAAATCCGTCCATCACCGGCATCTGCATATCCATCAGCAGAAGGTCGTAGTCAGAGACCGCGACCTTCTCGAGAGCCTGAGCGCCGTTTTCGGCTTCATCCACCTCCAGCCCCGCTTTTCGAAGCACCAGGCCAACCAGCTGTCGGTTGGCGGGCGTGTCGTCCGTGACAAGCACTCGGGCCGGCTGGAACCGCATGCCCAAAGTGGCAGCGCTGTTACGGTGGGTGGTCGTCATCGAAGCGGCGGCGGTCCGGTCATCCACCAGGGCGACGTCATTCACCTCTCCGCAATCCACACAAAACTCAAACGTGCTGCCTTCTCCCGGCACACTGGTCACCACGATCTGCCCGCCCAGAGCTTCGGTCAGACGTTTGCTGATCGCCAGTCCCAGGCCCGTCCCTCCGTAGCGACGTGTCACCGAACTGTCGGCCTGAACAAACTCCTCAAAGATCTTGGCACACTGTTCTTCCGTCATACCAATTCCCGTGTCGATCACGCGAAACTGAATTTGCGGACGAGGGCCGTCGTCCCGGAACGAAGCCTGAATACGAACACCCCCGCTGCTGGTAAACTTGATCGCATTGCTGACCAGGTTCATCAGGATCTGTCGCAGCCGGGTCGGATCACTCTGGATGGAAACGGGAATTCGTCCCTCGATCGCATGTTCGAGGAACAGATTCTGGTCAGCAGCCTTCATCTGCAGCACGCTGACGACCTCACCCATCAGGCGGTACGGCTGGCACTCGCAGATTTCCAGCTCCATCTTTCCAGATTCGATTTTGGACAGGTCCAGAATGTCATTGATCAGGCCGACCAGATGATTGCCGCTGCTGTGAATCGTATCCAGATACTTCAAACGCGTTTCCGGAGAGTCTTCCAGCCCACGTCGCAGCACGTCCGTGAAACCAACGATGGCATTCATCGGGTTGCGGATTTCGTGGCTCATATTCGCCAGAAAATCACTCTTCGCTTTATTGGCGGCTTCCGCTTCATCTTTGAGCGATTCCGCCGCATCTTTGGCCAGCTGAAGTTCCCGTTTGTTCTGTTCAAGCGCCGTCACATCATCGAAAGTCACCATAGCTCCGCGATTGCGACCATCCGTACCCACCAGCGGTGAGCAGTTGACTCGAAAAATCTGACCACCATCCACACGTCGCATCATTGTGTTGGCGACCGGCCGATTCTCTTCCAGCGACATCTTCCACGGCGTGTCAGTCGAGTCGGCATTCATGGCGCGAAAAGACAGGTCGCTGACCGGAACACCAATCAGTTCATCGTCGCCCGCATCCGTCATCTGCTCCATCGCTTTGTTAGCCAGCAGGATTCGGTCGTTCAGCCCAACGATCATCATGCCTTCCGACAGAATGTCGAGCGCTTCACGAACACGACGTGGCACGGCATTGGAGGGGTCCAGATTCTTCAGCACCATCTTCAGAAAAAAGCGAAATGCAAAGAACCCGACCGGCGTGCAGAAGGCGATCAGGACCGTCAGTCTATTGGCAAAGTAGCCGGCTATCCCGGCCGGACGCAACTGCCGAAAGGCCACTTCGATCGAACCACCAAATTCCGGATGTCCCTTAGCCGTGAGCGGCACAAACATGAAGTTTTCCGTCGACTGCTCGAGATCAACAGGCCAGAGATCCTCGTGCGGCCCGGCGGAAGCCACAATCACGCCGCTTTGATGACGAAAGGCCACGGAAAGCAGGCCACCGTTTTCACGAACCATCGCATCCATCACCGCCTGCAGCCGCGTGGTCTGGTTCGTTTGAATCAGCGGCGATCCGGCGATCGCGAACGCTTCCACAAGCTGAGCGCGATTGCTCACCACAAGGCTTTCCTCATCCGGCAGCAGCTTGCAGTAGTTGGCAGCCAGCAGGATACCCACCATCGCGCAGACAAGGCCCAGTGTGATTCGTGTTGCGGCAGTTATTTTTGGCATGTGTGTTCTTTAACGGTCAATGGCAGATGTGGTTGCCGGCATCGAACGGTTTCGCTCACACTTGTGCGGAAGCGGAAGAATCCGATGCTGTTTTCTTTTCGTTGCGATCAACTATGTCTTCGAGGGAATCTCCGTCTTCAGAACCGACTCCGTCCATCACCATCAATGGGTCAAACATGGTCCATACGGGCAGCTGTGTCAGAAATCCGAGAGCAAGGACTCCTGTGCGGATGGCCGTCACAACCGAACCAACAATGACGGTTGCTCCGGTCGCCGGCAGCACGTTCGCCGCAATCGACCGCAGATCAATCTGCGTGTCGAGTTCGTCACGAAAGTGATCCAGCTGCTCCACCATGCCCTTGATTTCAAAAAACGTCTCGTACGGCGTCGTCGTAAACAGAGATGACAGCTCGGCATCGCTGACAGCACGAAAGCTGTCCAGAGATTCGCTGAGTTGAAGACTCGACAGTCGCGAGCCAAACACGCGTTCCATCTCGGCCTGATCGGCCCCGGCGGAATCGCTGACAATCTGCTCAAACGTGTCCGCCGCCGTTCGCCCCAGTTGTGGGCCAATGGGCGCGTCCGCCTCCTGCTGTTCACCCAGGTGAGTTGTCCGCATGTCGTCTTCGTCCTCCTCGCCGTCCGTCGGACCGCCGGACTCGTCGACCGCTGGAGTGGTGGCTGTGGATTCACCGAGAATTTCAGAGCCGTTGCCGTCATCCCCGGCAGAATCCTCTTCCGTCATGGATTCTTCAGGCTCGGACTCCGGCTCGACTTCTTCGGGGACCTCTTCCGTGACAGGAACTGCGAGAATGGCCGAAGGAATCACGACAATTTCCGGCACACGCAGGCTAACCCGTTTGATCACGCTGTCCCCCATGCCATCGGTCACCACAAATTCGAACCGATCCAGACCGGCAAAGCCTTCATCAGCAACATAGGAAAATGTCCCGTCTTCCTGCAAAGTGAGGTCACCGTGAATCGGTCCGGTGATCAGCCGGACCGTCATTGCATCCCCTTCCACGTCGAACGCACCTCCCATGAGTGCTCCGGTGGCCGACTGATAGGTCAGCGATTCGGGAATCCGCACCGTGATCGCGGCCCCGCTGAGAAACTGAGGCACGTCATTCACCGGCGAGATCACGACATCAAACGACGTCTTCGCCGTTTTCTCTCCGTCGCTGACGAAGATGGTCAGTTCCACCGGCCCGCCCCACATATTCTCCCGGGGTGTGAACGAGAGCACGCGGTTTCCGCCTCCCGTGTGGATCACAGAGATATCTGAACTGGCAATGATCGACTGGTCCGCTGAGACAGCCGTCACGACCAGGTTCTCATTGATATCGTCGATGTCTCGAACTCGTATTTTGACACCGCGAACGGTGTCATCTTCTGTGGAAGAGATGTCGGCCACTGTGTCAATCACAGGCGCGTCGTTGACTGGCGCAATTTCCACGTCAAAGGTCTCGACAGTGGTGGTCGTGCCATCTGTGACGCTCACGGTCAGCGTCGTGGTCCCGAAGGCATTCTCATCCGGACGCAGACGAATTGTCCGCGTTTTGCCCGTGCCCTGAACCTGAATGGCACTGTCCGACAGCACGGACTGATTGCCGGACACCACACTGATGGTCAGGTCGGTGATGGCATTGTCCGCGTCGTCAATATTGAGGGTCACAGGAATGTCGACGTCCCCCTCTGCAGCACTGACATTCGCAATGGGGGCAATCCGGGGAGCATCATTGGTCGGCGTGACGGTGACCTGAAAACTCTGCTGACTGGAACGTGTTCCGTCCGACACCGTGACGGTGACGGTGACGGGTCCGCCGGTCGCATTGGGCGCTCCGCGAAGCACCAGTGTGCGCCCTGCCCCGGTTCCTGAGACGAACAGATCGGCATCCCGAATGATCGATGGATCACTGGAAGTGGCTGTGACTGTCAAATCAGCGGCAGCATTGTCCACGTCAGAAATCGTCAGGGCGATGGGCGCGGAATCGGTATCTTCAGCGATCACCACGTCACTGATCGCCGACAGCACCGGCGCGTCGTTGACCGCCGTCACTGCTGCATCAAACGTCGTGGTCGTGGTTGTCGTACCGTCCGACACCGAAACCGTAATCGTGGCTGTCCCCGACTGTTCTGAAAGCGGCGTCAGCAGCAACTGTCGACTGCCACCTGTGCCGGAAATGAGGATGTCGGCCGTGCGAATCAGCGCTGGATCACCTGATGAGGCAGTCACCACAAGGTCGGCCACCGGCGTATCGGGGTCGGTGATCGAGAACGCGATGGGAGCAAACGCCGTGTCCTCGTTTGTTACAGCGTCTGTGATTGCGGAGATCAGCGGCGCATCATCCTGAGCCGTGACGTCCACCTGAAACGTGGTCTGTGTTGTTTGTGCACCGTCGCTGACCGAAACCGTAATCACGGCGGTGCCTGACTGATTGGCACGAGGGCTGATCGTCAGCGTCCGATTGTCGCCACTGCCGGTCACAGCCAGACCTGACGCAGCAATGAGAGACAGATCGCTCGACGTCGCTGTCACCAACAGATCAGCACTGCTGTTGTCGATGTCCGACACGGTAAACGTCACTGCCCGAGACGTATCTTCTCCCATGATCACATCAGCAATGACGGGTTCATTCGGCGCATCGTTGACAGGCAGAACGTTGGCATTGAACGTCGTTTGCGTGGTGGTTATGCCATCGAAGACAGAAACCGTAATGACTGAGCTGCCTGATTGATCCGGTCGGGGGGTCAGCGAAATCGTGCGACTGGCCCCGGATCCGGTCACAACGATTTCGGAATTGCGGACCACGGAATGGTTACTGGATTCCGCGGTAACAATCAGTGTTCCTGCCGCGTTGTCCGGATCGCTGACGGTCAGGCTGATCGGGGCGAACACCGTGTCTTCGTTTGTCGTCTGATCCGCCACAGGATCTACGGCCGGCGGATCATTGGTCGCCGTCACAGACACGTGGAATGAGGTCGTTGTGCTGGCCGTGCCATCTGAGACCGTGACGGTAATCACGGCCGGACCGCCCGTTGCATTGGCGACAGGAGTCAGCGTGATCGCCCGGCTGCTGCCCGTGCCGGAAATGACAATTCCGGCATCCGCGATAAGGGACTGATCGCTTGAGGTGGCCGTCACAATCAGTGTGCCGGCCGCGTTGTCCGGATCTCCAATCGTCAAACCGATGGCGGCACTGGTCGTATCTTCCACCAGTGTCTGATTTCCAATGGCAGAGACCGATGGCGGATCGTTCTGCGGAGTGACGGCCAGGCTGACGGTCACGGGACCTGAGATGGTCGAGCCATCCGACACCTGATACTGAAACGAGTCTGTCGTGGTTTCTGAGCCGTCGTGGGTGTAGTTGAAGGAACCATCCGGGTTCAGTGTGAACGCGGACGCATGAGCGGGCCCACTGACCAGCGAGACGGTCAGACGGTCGCCGTCCGTGTCAAAATCATTGGCCAGTACGCCGTTATCAAACGACTGCACACCGCCCGGTGCGGCCGCGATAAACGTGCCGGCCACAGACGCGTAGTCGGCTGAAAGCTGATCGGCCGACACTTCCCTGCGACTAATGCGAACCTCGTCAATCCTGCCCTCGAATGTCCTTGACGAAGCGGCCGCGTGGTTGCCAATCACCAGGTCAATTCCGTCATCACCCAGCGGTGTCCCGGAAGGAGTGTTTATGGTGATTGTGGTCACCAGTTCTCCATCAATGAAGAACTGAGGCGTATTGGCGGGCGACGAGTGATCGTACACCACTGCGACGTGCTGCCATGCGTTGAGACTGATAGTTCCCAGGGCTGTTCGCCAGGTGCCTTCGTCGCCTGAGAACCCCGCATCGAACATCAGGAAGCCCTGACCGGCGGATGAGGAAATCTGCAGGCCCCAGCCATTTCCCGTCGCGCCCGCGGCAAACGTCGTCGCGGCCTTATCGACAATTCGACCAAAGGAATTTTCGCCAAAGCCGGTGGGATTAATCCACGCCGAAACTGTACCGCCGCCGTTGAAGATATTGGCCGTGCTGGCAGACGCTGGCACTCGAATTTCACTATTGGTGCCGTTGAATGTTCCCGCATCGGCGACAATCCCCTCGCCGACCACCACACCCGAGATGGCCCCGTTGTGCCGGGCGGATGTTGCATCCAGTGAAGTGGAATTCAAATGATACACGCCCGTGTAATCGCTGCCCCAGGTCGCCGCGGAACGGTCTCCATCAATGGCCGCCTGGTTGCCGTAGTACAGAAACACCGAGTCGGTCGTTGATGACGCATCGATCTGCGGCACTTCCACCCAGACGTAGCTGTAGCCGGATTCGTCCCAGGCTTCGATCTGGTGATCAAGCACGGTGCCATCAGGATCGACAAATCTCAGATCCTCACCGGCGTCGCGTGTCTGCGTGTAGTCAATGTTGATCGCATCAGCCGCGGAGCTGTGCAGCCGGACCAGCACGCGGGACTGGTTCAGTTGACCGCCGGTCGCGTTGTTAAAGGCGATCTCACGTCGATGCTGCCAGTTGGTGTTGAACCAGTCGGACGCCACACTGACGTTCAGACTGTCACCTTCCGCCAGGGTGTACGCGTCGGCTGTTGTCTGAGGGGCAGACGTGACGGCCACACGCAGCTGGGACGTCACGGCAATGTTGACGGGCCCGTCAATTCCAGCGGCGATGTGCTCCAGAAATGTGCCATCCGCTGCATAGACACCAATGCGGTCACCCTGATTGTCAGCCACATACAGGCGACCGGCCGGTCCCCAGGCGAATCCCGCCGCTGATGTCAGATCCGTCAGTGGACCTCCACCGAAGTCTCCCACCACGGCACCGGCGGAATCGAATTCCCGAATCACGTTGTCAGCCGTGCTGGAGGCAAACAGATTGCCCCCCGGTCCAATCTGCAGCGACGAAAATGTGGCCTGACCAAAACTGGCAAATGGCCCACCGCCAATCTGTGTTCCCGTGCGACCATCGTACTTATAGATATTGCCCGTACTTTGCTGGCTCACGTACAGGTCGCCCGCGTGGTCAAACACGAGGCCATCCGGGTTATTGATCCCCGTGATAAATGTGCCCAGAGATCGGCCGTCCGTGCCGTAACGCAGGACTTCATCCGAACCCAGACTGGAGACATACAGTGTGCCGTCGGGCCCAAAGGCCATGCGCGACGGCTGCAGCAGCCCGCCGGCCGTTTCAATCACAAAGCGATCAACGAAGTTGCCCGTCGTCGGGTCGTAGCGGTCGATGTCATGAGAACTGAAGTTGGAGACATAGAGAAATCCATCCGGCCCCACAATGATTCCCACGGGATTGCCGGCGACGTTGACAAACCGCTCCGTCTGTCCGTCATTGAAGTACAGCCGATTGCCCGCGTTGCCGGTCGCCACAATCTGACTGTTGGACCACGATCCATCTTCATCCCGAACGGAGACACTGATGTTGTTGGTGAAACTCGCGTTCGTGTAGGTGTGGGACGCAGTCGTCTGTGCGCCGGTGTACGTCGAGACCTCCCCGTCCCCCCAGTTCACAGTCCATGAAACAACGGAGTCTTCTCCCGGATCGCTGTGGTTGAGTGTCAGCGTGTAGGCTTCACCGGCAACCACTTCGGATGCCCCGCTCACAGAGAACGTCGGCGCAGTATTGGTGACCGTCACAGTGGACGTCACAATCGTGGAGTAATCAGTTCCGTCGTGGACCCGCAGCGCGATCTGCCATGTGCCATCATCATTGATCCCAAACGCCGACAGCTCCGCCCAGGAGAGCGTGCGCACTTCATCCGTCACATCAGCACTGAAGGTCGCGCCATCGTAGTTCAGATCCCACTCGTACGTCAGCGGACCTCCGCCCAAATCGGACGAACCGGACGCATCGATCGTGAGAGAGTCACCTTCTGCAATGGGCGAAAGAGGGGCGATCACAGCGTCGGGTGGCACATTGGTGCCGACCTGAAAATTAGCCGCGAATTCCGACGTGGTCCCGGCAGAGTCGGAAGCGGTCGCCGTGACATGATGCCCGAGAGGCAGCGCTGCGCCGTTAATGACCTCATTAAACTGAACGGTTGGCGTGCCAGTCGCTGGAATGGTCACGTCAAATGCGGCCAGAAAGCGTTCCGCTTCGCCGTGTCCGGTGGGATCCGCAGTGGCACTGGAATAAATGGCGACCGTATAAACCTCACCGGGCGTCCCGGAGACTGTGCCCCGCACGTGCAGGTTGGGGCCCACATTTTCGACCAGAATCAGGTCCGGCGTCGATGTTTCCAAAGTCACAGCGCCGTCATGCCCGACATCAATGCCGAGGCCGCCGTTGCCGGAAATGGAATTGCCGATGATCAGGTTGCGAGACGCGCTGCCGGACGTCGAGACGCCGAACGCGCCATTGCCGGCGATCGTATTTCCCTGGCCCGCTGTTGTCCCGCCGATCACATTGTCAGATGCGCTGGTGTGCAGGCGAATGCCGGCCGTTGCATTTCCCAGTGCCGTGCCAGCGGGCGCAACGCCAATCCAGTTTCCCTGAACCGTGTTGTTATTAGACGTGCTGCCAAACTCCAGACCGTTGTTGCCACTGCCAACGATCACATTGCCTTCGCCAGCCGCCGCGCCGCCAATGCGGTTGCCGCTGGAGTTCCCGGCAAAGTAGATCCCGTCGTCATCCTGCCCAAGGGCTCCGGACTCATCCGCCAGAAAGCCCACAAAGTTGCCAATCACGACGTTGTTGTCGGACCGATCAATGTGGATGCCGTCCAGTCCACTCGCCAGAATGACGTTGCGATCCGCCGCCGTTGTGCCCCCAATGGTATTGGCGTCACTGGAGTCCAGCGAGATGCCGTGGCGGGTGTTCCCACGGTTCGTCGTTCCGCTTTGATCCGTGCCAATGTAGTTACCGGCAATGGTGTGATTACCGGAATCCTGCAGCAGCAGGCCCGAGCGCGCGAACCGCGTAATTGCCAGACCACGAATCGTTGATCCGTCTGAGCCAGCCGCCAGTGTCAGGCCCTCTGACGCTGTTCCCGCTCCGCTGCCATCCAGCACAATCACAGGGCTGGCAACAAAATCGGAGTCCGTTGTGCCATCGATGATCACGGTGTCTGTGATCTCCGGCAAAGCCGAAGTAATGCTGAGCGTGTGAGCGCCACTCGCAAGGGCGTCAGGTATTTCGAATTCGATGCGATCCGGTGTGGCCGCATTGGTCGTATTATTGGCCGCCTGGATGGCTTCCCGCAGTGAGATGCGGCCATCGGCCCCTTTGTCGGCATACAGTGCGGCAATGGACGAAACATCGCCGTCGAGCACATCAGACGTTGTATCCACCGTGAGCGTTGACGTGGTCACAGTCAACTGCAGCACGTCGACGTCCACGCCCCCATTCCCGTCGTCCACCTGCAGCGCAACATCAAAGATGCCTGGTCCCACGCCTGCGGCCTGCAGCGCGGTCCATGCCACTGTGGGGTTCTGTCCGGTCACATCGGCTGCAAACGTGCTGCCGTCGTAGTTCAGGTCCCACGTGTAGGTGAGCGGATCAGTCTCCGGATCGGTGCCGCTGCCGGCCAGAACCAGATCCTCGCCAACGGCAATCTGCACATCGGCTCCGGCATTGGCGACCGGCGCGAGATTCGGCGTCAGCGTGCCGTACTGCCGCACAAAGACGCCACTCGTATCTTCCTGCCCGGTCTGCTCACCGCGACCACTCCAGGCCACCACGTAGTTGTCTGCGTCAAGAGCGGCCACCGACGCATAGTGCTGGTCGCCGGCCGCCGTCTGATTCACAACGGTGGCGGCGGCCAGGGGCGAAGAGGAAGCATTGTACCTTCTCAGCTTGACTGAACTGCCCGCACCATCACCGTCCTCATCCCCGTGGTAGACCACCACAAACGAGCCGTTGTCCGCCAGAGCGACGGAGGGCTGTGTATTGTCTGAGGAACCACTGCTGACAGCAAAATGATCGCCTCTGGTGGAGCCGTCGAGACTGAAGGCTCGTCCCCAGACGCCAGCACCAATTCCGAAAGCCCCCGCTTCCCGATAGACGAGCACGGACTGTCCCGCGTTGTTGATGTCAACATCCGGAGCCCATGTAAACGACAGATCGTTCTCCACCCGCAGGTCACTATGGGCCGCACTGCCATCCTGATTGAAATGTCGCAGGTAGATTCGCCCGCTCACCTCCCAGGCCAGCACAAACTGCCCGGAGTCATTGATGGCGACGGCGGGATCCTCTTCGCCACTGCGATCATTGGCATTAGCACGCACCTCGGCCGCATCAGTTGCCGCTCCGTCAATGGTGAATCGGCGAAAGTAGATTTCGTCGTTGCCGTTGTTGCCTTCTCCCGACCAGGCCACGATGAAGTTGCCATTGGCCTGCATGTCGACTGTGGGGCTGCGACGATTGCCTGAGGTCGTCGTGTTGACTCGAAACTCGGTGCCAACAAAGCCATTGTAGGGATCAAAAACCCGCGCCATGACGTCGTGATCGTCTCTCCAGACGACCACGCCCCGTCCGTTCTCATCGAGGGCGACCGACGCGCTGAGCTGATCACCGGTCGTCTGCGTGTTGACCTGAATCTCACCGGACAGCGGTACTCCGGAGGCATTGAAACGCCGCATCAGTACGCCCGTTCCATCGCCATCTGCCCCACTGTTCTGAGCAGACGTCCAGACAACAACGTATTCACCATTCGCCGATATCGCGACCGCCTGTTCGCTGCCACGCACATCGCTGTCGGTATGCTGTGCGCTGCCGGTCGTTTGATTCACCAGCAGTTCATCGGTCGCCACCAGAGTCGCGGCGGCTGCCGGAGCGGTCGAAAGAATGCCGTTCCAGTCGGCCTGAATTTGAGCGGTAAAGGCGACGTCCGTCTGCACATGGCCGATGATCTGCTCAAACACCCAGTCGCCGCCCAGTGCCGCATTTCCGGTGTCGTCTGTGCTGGCCGCAACGTCAGTGCCCAGCAGGGCATTGAGAGATTCCGTCAGCGCAATCCCGTCTTCGCTGCCGGCCAGGTCACAACCGTAAATCAGCAAATCGGCATCTGCCGTCAGGGCCCCCTGCCAGGTCACCAGTTCTGCCGCATAACGGTCGATGGTCCGCTGGCTGAGCACACTGGTCCCCAGCAGAATCTCGCCTTCTTCACCGTGCGACACCAGATGCACGGCCGACACATCCTGCAGTCCCTGCAGCCTGTCGGTTATTTGAGCAATACCGTCTGTGTGCGGATCCAGCACCAGAATCTCAAAGTGTCGATCCGTCTGTGCCTGCAGATCAGCAACAAGCTGCTCGTGGTCATCGGCAGACGGATCAACCACAACCAGTTCGGTTCGCGTCTGCTGCAGATCCGTACTTTGCTGGTCATTCTGAGCGACGTCGTCAGTTTGTGTCTGTGTCGCAGTGGCGGCAGATGCCTGATCAGCCTGCATGGGCTCAGCATCCGCATCGACGCTGGCCGCACTGTCGACCACCTGAGCGACCGCGGCGGCCGGTGTGGCACTCATCAGCAATCGCTGCTCCAGCGCCGTCATCTCCGGTGAGCGGACTGCCGATTCGTCATCGCGGAAGCCGGATCGGACTGCACTAAGTGCTTCGTCCACCAGCAGGCGAGTGCGCTGTTTAATGGTTTTATAACGTGAGGCCATAGACCTGTCTCAATGGGAGCCCGTTCAGTGCCGTGTCTTCTGGCGCCGCGCAACCTGCGCGCAGCGGCGTCGAAGAGTTTTCCACACTGAAAACTAGGTCACCCGTATGAGCAGGAACCGCATTTCTACGGAGTTCCCAGAGCAACAGACCGTTAAAATCATCGCCAGCGGTCGAGGTCGCCCTGCCGGGACACCCGCACCTGGCCGAGTCTTCGGCAAAGACAGCACAGTCGGAACTGAAGTTGAGCCGAGAAGGCCAGGCGAGTGCTCTGGCTG
The DNA here is from genome assembly GCA_024742875.1 of Planctomycetaceae bacterium. Classification (GTDB taxonomy): domain Bacteria; phylum Planctomycetota; class Planctomycetia; order Planctomycetales; family Planctomycetaceae; genus Fuerstiella. The sequence goes on from JANSXP010000052.1 coordinate 20,251, forward strand.
CACCTCTGCGTCGCGTACTATCGCGGCGTCAGAATTCCGATTCTCCAGTTGAAATCGCCGTAGCCTTTGCGCTGCTTGTCACGCTGCAACATCCCCTGAAACACCATTTTCAGGTTGCCAGGATCGACCACGAGGCGTTCATCGTTCGAATCACGAACCAGCTCGCCGTGACTGATGTTGTCTGTCCACACTGGCACGCCGACGGCCGGCCGCACATTGGTTGCGCCCGCGAACGGACGCAGCCACGAATCACGCAGTGGTCGCCAGGGACCATCCAGTGAGCTGGCCAGGTAAGCCTTGTAGTGGCGCTGCCCGGACTGTTCGACGATTGTCAGATAGGCGTTCTCGCCCTTGAGCCGGTAAGTATGACTGGCCTCGAAGATGGGGCCCTGCAAAGCCAGCTGGCAGTCCCGGAAGCCGTCCGGAAACCGATCGCGCTCTGTCCACATCCGCCACATGCGACCGTTTAAACTGGTGTAGAACAGCCAGGCACGATCGTCATCACAGATAATCCAGTAATCCAGCCCCCCCACTTTACGACCGTCCTGCGGACCGCCGTCCAGCAGCGGACGAGCTTTGCTCCAGCTCGCCGGATCTGAGATGTCGTCCGTCGTCGAACAGGCCACCCACATCTTCTGCGAACTCGGCACACCCATCTGGTAAATCAGATACCACAAACCGTGAGGCCGGAAAAAGAACACCTGAGGCGCACAGAAGTAGTCACTGTCGCTGACCGTCAGCGTGGTCCGCGCAGCACTATCTGCCTGTTCCCACCGGTCAAAACAGCAATATTCAATCGCCGAACGGCCGGGCAGCTTGGACGTCGTAAACAGATGCCACTGACCGTCATGAAACACGAATGTGGGATCTTTTTGCGCCCGACTGCGCTCGTCGTCTCGTTGCTCCGGTTTGAGCAAAGGAGCGGAAAACTCCCATTGTTCGGGGAGTCTGAGCGTTTCCGACACCGGAATCCTGTTGGGCGCCGACTCCTGACCGGACGCCAGCTGACAGAACAGCGCCAGAGCAGCGGCAGTTTGCAGAACAGCACGCATCGCGGACTCCCCTACTTCTGCATCGGCAGCTGAAACGTCATGCGGCGGCGCCCTCGATAGACAACCACTTCGGCCTTCGTCCCAGGCGTGCCCTGAGTGACGACATACGTATGCAGCTGCTGCTCGGTCATCAGGTTCTGCTGATCGTTGTAGGAGACGATGACGTCACCTTCTCGCAGTCCTGCCCGTTTCGCTGTTCCGTGTGGCCCGTACTTGCCGACGCGTTTGACGTGCAGCGCCATCTGATCTGCCGGAATCTTCAGCGCACGACGCCGCGAAGATTCCGCCTCCTCGAGCACCATGCCGCCGGCCGCGATTCTCCGCAGTCCCCAGCTGGTCACTCGCCAGGACAGGTCACCCGCTTTGCGCCAGCCTTTGCTGACCCGCAGCGTGAGCGGAACCTCTCGTCCATCACGTTTCACCGTCAGACTGGCCACACCGCCGTCGGGTTTCAAACTGTGCAGAACCCACTGCACGTCGGCCACAGACAGCATGGGCTGACCATCAAACGTCACAATCTGATCTCCCGCCTCGATGCCGGCGCGGGCAGCCGCAGAACCTGGTTCAACCTGTTTCACGCTTGCCAGCTCATGCGGGTCCAGCGTCAGCCCCACGACACTGGGATGGGGATAGGGAAACAGCACTTTTTCCGGAATCGGTTTGCCGGCCGTCCAGTAGTACTCCCGCTGGGCATCGCCAATCTGGTGACAGTGAATGCAGCTTTTGACCACGTCGCCCTGATAGTTCAGTCTGCTGGTGAACTTATCCCTGAGGGCCGGATACTTTTCTGGTGACGCCACCTCCATTGGCGGCCCCGTCTTCTTCATCAGCGAAGATTTCACAGCATCGTAGTTTTCATGCAGATCCAGCGCCGCCTGCAGAGCTTTGGCCAGCCCCTGCAGCGAAACGTCGCCCACCCATTCGGTGCGATGAGAACGCGTGCCGAAGCGGCCGTAGATGGTACGGTCCGCATTCAGAAAGAACACGGCAAACGACTGATCGGTGTCGTACTGGAAGAGATTCAGATCGAGGCCATTGGTCGCCACCTGTCTGACGCAGACGAATTTCTCAAGCAGCGGGCGAATCACAGGATGCGTGTCCACCAGTTCATCATCCAGTTTGACACACTCATGACACGGCAGGCATCGCAGCACCACCACAATGGGTCGTCCTGTCTGCTCTGCCCTGCGAAAAGCGCCGGGGATGTCGTTGTACATCCAGAACCCTTCCGCCTCGACTTTCTTCCGATCGCCGCGCACGATCTCGTCACGCGTCTGGGCGTCAGCCAACGAACACAGGACCAGTGTTGCCGCGAGCCAGAATGTTTTGTTGACCAGCATATCATTCCCCTCTCTTGTTCTCAGTGACACAGCACAGTAACCGTTCTGTCAGTGGCAGCTCAATCCAACTCAGGCCTGAACCGGCCGTGGCCGTCCATTGAGACTGCATCTCGAATCTCACTGGAAAACTCAGGACAGGAGGGATGGACTGTCAGAGCACACCAGCCTGTAACGTATTCACATAACGCCCGCCGGCGCGCTTGTGGCCCGGCAGTTCCTGCCGAACACTGGTTATCGAGGCGCACGTGCATCTGGCAAACCCGTCACAAACAGCACGTCCGTCCCGCGATTGTGAATCTCGTTGAAGGCGGTGCCCTGTGTCTCCAGCCTCAATTTCAGGGGAGTCGATCAGTCGAATACGAGAGGGCAACAATTGTGTGTTGCCACCTCACCCAAGGATGGGGACAGGATCATGGATGGAATTCGCTGCTGCCTGCTGGCAGCTGTCGTGTGCTCAGGTTGCGCGACTTCTCAGCATCAACTCGCCGCCCGTTCCCGCACGGACGATTCTGCGAAGACTGTCCAATCGTCGGACGTTGCAGGGCAACCAGGCGGTGGTCCGCATTCTTCTGTCGTGAACCGCGAGGCCACTGCTGACCAAGAGCGTCCCGGACCTGACGGGGACCACTCATCGGCGGAGATTGTCCCGGTATCGCTGCAGCAGCAGCTCGAAGCGGCACCACTGACGTTTCAGCTGGTGGAAACCGCGTTGCAGCAGTCTGATCTGCCAGCCGCGATGCCCCCGCAGGAGCCAACAGACTCGGTCGAGATCGATCAGTCCGCCTCGCCCACGTCAAATTATGATGCAGCCATCCCCAGCTCAGATGTGGACAACACTCAGCTGATGGACGTCATCAGCTCTGTGCATCGCGCCTTTCCCCTGGTCCAGGCCGCCTTCCAGGAGCGTCAGATAGCGAATGGTAATCAGCTGTCGACCTGGGGCGAGTTCGACACCAAATTCAAAGCGTCCAGCGAAAGCGGACCTCTGGGGTTTTACGAAACCTATCGCAACAGCCTGGGCATCAACAAGCCACTGTACGGCGGCGGTTATGTGTTTGGCGGTTACCGCAACGGGGGCGGTGATTTCCAGCCATGGTACGAAGAACGCGAAACCAACGACGGCGGCGAGTTCAAAGCGGGCGTGCGTGTGCCCCTGATTCGCGACCGGGACATCGACGCCCGCCGTGCTGCTGTCTGGCGAGCCACGTATGACCAGCAGATTGCCGATCCGGTCATTCGCGCGATGCTGATTGACTTCAGTCGGGAAGCCAGCATGGCTTACTGGAAATGGGTGGCCGCGGGCGGCAAGGTGCGCATCGGCGAAAGCTGGCTGAAGCTGGCACAGGAACGCAACGATTTCATCAAACGCCGCGTGCAGGTCGGTGACATGGACAACCCGGTCCTTATCGACAACGTCCGGGCGATCGCCAAACGGGAAGCCAAGCTGGCTGATTCGCGTCTGGAACTGCAGCAGGCGGCCGTCAAGCTGTCTTTGTATCTGCGAGACGAAAGCGGACTGCCCATCGTGCCGTCCGAAGCCAGTGTTCCCGAGTTTCCGTCGCTGCGCAATCCCGCTCCGGAAATGCTCAATGCGGAAATCTCCCGCGCTCAGCAGAATCGTCCTCAGCTGATGGCTTTGGATCTGCAATACCAAAAACTGCGCGTCGACTATGCCGAAGCGTGCAACCTGACGCGTCCCGGACTCGACGCGCAGCTGATCGGCTCTCAGGATGTGGGACAGCCGACCAGCAAGAAACGAGACAAGTCGGAATTCGAGCTGGAAGCCGGACTCTTCTTTGACGTGCCGCTGGAACGTCGCAAGGGGCGCGGCAAGATGGTGGCCGTGCAGGCGAAAATGAATCAGGTGGCCGCCAAGCGGCGCATGGTGGCAGACAAAGTCACGGCCGAAGTGCAGGCCGCCCTCGCTGGACTGCTGCAGTCTCAGCAGGCAGCACTGCGTGCCCGCGAAGCGGTCGCTCTGGCCGAAGAAATGGCCCGCATCGAACGTGTGAAATTCACCGTCGGAGAAAGCGATCTTCTGAAAGTCGCCCTGCGGGAACAGTACGCTCTGGAAGCCGCAGAAGAAGCCATCACGCTGACGCACACCCACTTCAAGGCGCTGGCCGACTTTGCGGCGGCAATCGCCGTCGAACGACCATACACCGACCTGCTGCCCGCGATGCCGGAACTGCCACCGGTCAAAATTCCTCAGGAAGGCGTCCAGCAGCAGGGACAGGGCGGGCAGCAGTAAACCGGAGGAACGCCCCGATCGCCGGCACGGCCCCGCGCAACAGCGGGGCCGACGGTCAGATCTGATCTCGGGACAGCAGCTGCCAAATTCGTTCCTGCGCTGACCGCTGCTGGCAAAAAACAGCGCGGCAACTTAAAACTCAGGCACCGATGGCGTACACCGCCTCTGCGTTCCCCGTTCGCACCGATCCTGCGGACGGCTTCCGGAACGCAGCGTGACGCCCGGAGTGCAGCTATGAGTACGGACGCATTTGTCAATTTTCTGGAAGGGCGTTTTGCGCCCAACGTGGCCTCACACACGGTGATGGAATCCACCCCAGGAGAATTTGTCTCACTGCCCGACGATCTGGCGCCCCCACTGGCCGATGCGCTGCGACAATCCGGCATGACGCAGCTGTACAGCCACCAGTATGACGCGTACCGGTCCATCCGCAGTGGCAAAGACACGGTGCTGGTCTCGCGCACCGCCAGTGGCAAAACGCTCTCATTCCTGCTGCCCATCCTGCAGGAATATGTAACAGCCGATGCGCCGTTTGGCGTCGCACTGCTGTACCCCACGAAGGCCCTGTCACGTGATCAGGAAAGCACGCTGGGGCGATTACTGCAGGCCGCCGGAGCCGACATGCGACTGGGAACTTTTGACGGAGACACTCCGCGGGAGGAAAGAAACCGCATTCAGTCTTCGGCTGACTTCATGATCACCAACCCGGACATGCTGCATTCGGGAATTCTGCCCAATCACAACCGCAAATGGCGGACGTTTCTGTCCCGCTTAAAGTACATCGTGATTGACGAAGTGCACACTTACCGGGGAGCGTTTGGATCTCACGTGGCCAACGTGATGCGGCGGCTGGTGCGGGCGTGCGAGATGCACGGCAGTCGGCCGATCTTTATCTGCTCTTCGGCCACCATCGGCAATCCGGCTGAACACGTGGAAGCACTGCTGGAACGCAAGTTTGAAGTCATCAACAAAGACGGCGCGCCCCGACCGCAGCGTGACCTGTACATGGTCAATCCGCCAGTGATGCAAAGTCACGGACACGCCGTGTATCGCAAAGGGCCGAACTCTGTCAGCATCCCCCTGATTCGTGAGGCCACTAAACGGGGCGTGCGCACCATCTGCTTTTGTCGCTCGCGACAACAGGTGGAACGACTGGTGCGTGCAGTGACAGACGGTCGCCCGGACATGAAACAGAAGGTCAAACCGTACCGCGGCGGACTGCTGCCCAATGAAAGACGTCAGCTGGAGCGCGACCTGGCCGACGGCCGTGTGACAACCATCGTCAGCACCAACGCACTGGAGTTGGGGATCGACATTGGCGATCTGGATCTCTGCATTCTCAGCGGGCACCCAGGCTCCATGGCCAGTTTCTGGCAGCAGGCCGGACGGGTGGGACGACGCGGCTCACGAGCGGTCATCGTTTATGCTGCCCGTGACACGCCGATCGACCAGTATTTTGTCAATCACCCGGAGTTCCTGCAGGAGGCGCCCATCGAACAGGCCTGGCTCAACGCAGACAACCCGTACATCCTGCTGCAGCATCTGCCATGTGCCGCACACGAACATCCCCTGCGTGACGCTGAGCCCGCCTTCCCGGAACCTGGCTACACGGCTGCTTTGGAAATTCTGAAAGACGATGAAACGCTGAAAGAGTATCGCGGCAACTACCGCTACGCGCTGCGTGACTATCCGGCCAAAGGCGTCAACCTGCGGGGCATGACGGACTACAACATCGAGATCTACTGCGGCACCGAAGTGATCGGAGAGATCGACCCCATCGGTGCCCGCGGGGAGCTGTACAAGGACGCCATCTATCAGCACCTGGGCCGTCGCTATATGTCGATGGATCTGGATCTGGAAAAAAAACTTTGTCGTGTCGACCCGGTCAACGTGGACTACTACACCGAGTGCGTCTGGGAAAGCCGTGTGGAAATCACAGAGTCTCTTGATGAATACACGATCGCCCGGCAGGACGGAGGCGACAGCTCTGTGGCCGCCAAACTGGAGTTCGGCTACATCAACGTCAATCGACAGCCCAAGCTGTATAAGAAGATTCGCGAACGCACGCTGGAGAACATTGGCTACGGCCCGATCACACTGGATCCGTTCATTTACGACACGGCCGGATTTGCGCTGTATCCTCCCGCATGGTGGCGGACGGCCGTGGAACAGAACGACAAACGCCATATCGGCGCCGGCATGTACGGACTGGCGTATATTCTAAAACGGACGGCCCCCAGCCTGTGTCTGTGCGACGAGCAGAACATCGAAACGGACGTGTCACTCACCGAGGTAGCGCCGTCTGAATGGAAAAGCGCACTGTATCTGTTCGATACCATCGAAGGGGGCGTTGGTTACGCCGAAAAGATCTTTGAGGTCTTCAGTGAAGCGTTGAAACTGGCCCTGACCATCATTGAAGAGTGCCCCTGCGCGGCTGGCTGCCCGGCGTGCGTCACTTCGCTCCCTCCCGGCGTGGAGGATGAAGAACTGGAACAGTTGCTGGTGGAATCCAACGCCTCGGTGGCCTGCACCCGCAGCCTGATCGTGGCCCTGCTGACCGGGCGGATGGAACTGCCGGAAATCACGGAATTTGCCATTGAAGAGGGGGCGTCGATCGCCCCTCCTGAAGTTGATCACGAGCATGAAAAACTCGTCCAGCGGCTCGGCAAAGCCAGCAAACTGCTGCGAAAAAAACGCGAGCGACTGCACTAAACTCCCGGGTTCCCGCGTGAGGCGGCCCACAGGCCGCGTCTGCTCAGCGCAGCGTTTCGCAAAAGTGTGTACTCGTTCACGCCTGCCGCTGTTAGACTGGCGGAATGCTCTTCCCGCCTGCTTCCGCGCCCCGCCGCACAACATCCTTCCGCCTGCCGTCGCTGATACTGCTCACGGTTTTGATCCCGGGAGCGTGCGCCGATGATCGGTCCGCCGCGCAGCCAGAGCACTTTGCCGCGGAAGTTCGCCCGCTGATCACACGCTTGTGCGCCGACTGCCACAGTGGCGACACGCCCAACGGCGCCGTGGACCTGGAGCGTGTCTTTAGCGTCAACCTGGAACAGTCGTTTGACACGTGGGAAGCGGTCGCCGCTCAGATCGCCGCCGGCACCATGCCGCCCGATGACATGCCGCAGCCAACAGCTGCTGAGAAACAGCAGGTTGTCCACTGGCTGGAAAACATTATTGCATCCACCGCTGCGCGCCCCGGCATCCTCCGGCCGCGACGACTTGCGGTCAACGAATACCGCAACACACTGCGTTCCGTGTTTGGCTTCGAGCTGGAAGTCAACATCATGAAGGCCGAGCAGACCATCTCAGAACCTTCCATGGTGGTCAAACTGATGCCCACAGACCCGCCGGGTCGCAGTGGCTTCAAGAACGACACGCACTCCAATCCGCTTTCCGTGGTAGCCTGGGATCAGTATTCGTACATCGCGGATGCCGCCATCGAGCGACTGCTGAACGGTCATGACGTCCAGCCTCTGGCAAGTCTCATCGGTGACTCCCCCGACACGCCTCTTTCCCCCGAGCAGTCGCGGACTCTCCTGCGTCGCTTCCTGCGTCGCGCTAACAGACGTCCCTCTCCGCCTGGCCGTGTGGAGACCGCGATGCAGCGCGTGCTGGCTGCGCCGGCAGATGACCGAACGGACGCTGTCGCAGCGGAGCTGAAGACCATCCTGATGTCGCCCACGTTTCTGTACCGTGGCCTGCTGGCGACCGGCACTCGTGGACAGCAACAGCCTGTCGACAGTTACGAACTGGCGGAACGGCTGTCGTATTTTCTGTGGGCCGACATGCCCGATGATCGCCTGATGGAACTGGCCGACAGCGATCAACTGCAGGACGCCACTGTCATCGGCGAGCAGATCGATCGCATGCTGAGCTCGCCACGGGCACGCAGTCTGACGGACGATTTCGCCACCCAGTGGCTCACCCTGACCGAAATTGAACACGTCACTGACAACGTCCCCAAAATGGTAGCGCTGAAGTCACAGCCGGAAGACTTCATGCATTATCTGTTCACGGAAGATCGCCCGCTGACAGAGCTGATAGATTCTGAGGTGGCCTTTACCAGCCCTCACACGGCGAAGATTTATGGCCGGGATGCCGCACAGCTGCCCCGCTATCGCAAACAAAAAGGCATCGAGGTGGAGATTGTGGCCAATCACCGCATCGACCTCGAGCACACAACGGAGCGCGGCGGGATCCTGACGATGCCCGGCATCCTGGCGATGAACCGCGGCCCCATTATCCGCGGCACCTGGATGCTCGAACGGATTCTCGGCGATGAACTGCCCGAGCCGCCGGCCAATGTGGGGCAGGTGCCTCCCAGCCCGGCCGGCCAGCAGCTGTCTTTTCGGGAGCGTTTCGAACAGCACCGCTCCAACAAGACGTGTGCGGTGTGCCACGATCGGATCGACCCTCTCGGATTTGCGCTGGCTCGTTTCGATCAGAACGGCGGATTCCGCAGCGGCGAGAACGTCGACACCAGTGGTCGCCTGCCAACAGGAGAGACTTTTCAGGACATGACCGAACTGAAATCCGTCCTGCTGACATCGCGGCGGGAAACAGTTGTGCGCAACATCGTGGAACGGACGATGTCATATGCGCTGTGCCGCAAACTCACCATCTACGATCGCCCCGTGACTGACGAACTGACCGCTCGGATGCTGGAAACTGACGGCACATGGAGAGATCTGTTTGTGGCCATCGGCTGCAGCCTGCCGTTTCGGGAAACCATTCTTTCTGACTCCATCGTCGCAGACCAACGGAAAGACGTGCCATGACCATGCCACTGGAAAGACGAACATTCCTGCGTGGCGTCGGCGTGCTGATGCCGCTGCCGTTTTTGAACCTGATGCAAAAGCCCGCGCGTGCCGCCGAACCAGAGCGACCGCCGATGCGGTTTCTAACGCTCTTCAAGCCCAACGGCGTTCATCCGCCCTCCTGGAACATCAGTGGCGGACAGGAATTTGATTTCCGAATGTCGCCTCTCATGAAGCCGTTTGAGAAGCACAGAGACGACGTCCTGCTTCTGGACAATATGGGAGACTTCGGTTTTTCCTCGCACGCCAACTCCACACGGCGTTTTCTTTCCGGTCGTCACGACAGCACGAAATCGGCGTCGGTGGATCAGGTCATCGCGGACCACATTCAGGGCGACACACCGCATCGTTCACTGGAACTGACCACGGAAGGACTGTTCCCCAACCAGATTGGCTGCAGCTACATTTCCTATGACAAAAACGGGGCCCCCATTCCCCGTGAGAGTGATCCACAGCTCATCTTCGATCGTTTGTTTCGCAATCCCATGGCCAGTGCGGGCGTTCGCATACGCATGGCCAGTGTGCTCGATCGCGTGCAGGACGATGCCCGGTCGCTGGCCCGCAGAGCGGGAACAGAAGACCGCCGCACTCTGGACGAATACCTGTCTGTCGTGCGTGAGTCGGAACGACGCCTGCAGAACATGAAGCAGAGCACACCCAAAGTTGACGTCAGTCAGTTTCAGCGACCACCGGTTGGTGGCAATCTGAATGATCAGGTGGAATCGATGCTGGACCTGATTGAACTGGCCCTGTGGACCGACTCCACGCGGTGCGTGACTTACATGCTGGGCAACAGCAACAGCCGGATGATTTTTGACTTCCTTGGAATCACCGAACAGCACCATTACCTGTCGCACTTCTTCCGTAACTTCAGCCGCTCAAATCTGGAGTCGCTGCTGAAAATCAGCCGCTGGCACATGGAGAAATTTGATTCCCTGATGACCCGACTGAAGTCACGTCGTGACGGGCAGGGCCGTTTGCTGGACAACACGGTGGTGCTGTATGGCTCCGGCATGGGACACAGTGACAACCACACGGCCACCCGAATCCCCATTGTTCTGGCCGGTGGAAAGGGGCTGCTGAAGACGGGGCGGTATGTGCGTTACGCGGAAAACCAGCAACTGGGACGCCTGCATCTGTCTTTGCTGGAGATGTTTGGCATCGAGACGCGTTCTTTTGGCGGTTCGGAAGCGGCGCTGTCAGGCCTGAATGATTCCAGCTTCACGCCCCATCGCGAAAAAGCGTTCGACAGCTGGGTTCGTACCGAAGGTGAGACCATCTCGGTACAGGGACGACTGCGCATGTCGGACGATCTCGATCAGGCGAAGATCTTCTTTGTGGATGTGGCCGGGCGGCGACCGATACGCGTCGACGTCTCGTTTCGTGATTTCCACAATTTCAACCTGGCGTATCACTGTGGCACAGCCATCACGCTTCGCGGCACGGGCAAAGCGACCGGCGATCAGTTGATCATCAACAGGATCACTGAGCTCAAATCAGTACACGGCAAAGCACCAGGATCCGCCCGCGGCTAATCGACCATGAGCTGAATGCCGATGGTCGGCCAGATGCAGATGGTCGGCCATCGGTCTGCACAATGCAGATCGGTCTGCACAATGCAGATCGGTCTGCACAATGCAGATCGGTCTGCACAATGCAGATCGGTCTGCACAATGCAGATCGGTCTGCACAATGCAGATCGGTCTGCCGCGCGCCGGGTCGGCGACCACTCCACGTTGCTGTCAGACTGACTGAAGTTTGCGGCCGAGCTCGCAGCCTGGCTTGGCCCAGAGTGTCTGCACCAGGCCAGTCGCACGCTCCAGGAAGGCGGCTTCGCAGTAGCACAGATAGTACCGCCACATGCGGATAAAGCGTTCGCTGAAGCCCTGAGCGCGAACTTCTTCCAGACGATCGTGGAAGGCTTCGTTCCAGCAGTTCAGCGTTGCGGCATAGTGCATGCCAAAATCCTGCAGGTCGAGCATCCGAAACTTTGTCTGGGTTCGCACACACTGCTGCATCGATTCAATCGACGGCAGAAAGCCACCGGGGAAGATGTACTTCTGAATGAAGTCCACCGACCGCGAGTACGCCTCATAACGCTGTTCGGGGATGGTGATTGCCTGAATCATCATCGCTCCATCGTCCTTCACCAGCCGATTGCAGGTCGAGAAATATTCCGGCATGTATTCGCGCCCGACCGCCTCAATCATCTCCAGCGACACCAGCTTGTCATAGGTGCCCGTCAGATCACGGTAGTCTTTCATCAACAGTGTCACGCGATCCTGCAGACCCATCTGTTGAATTCGCGCGGCGGCAAAGTCGTGCTGCTCCTGAGAAATGGTGGTCGTCGTCACACGGCAGCCGTAATTGGCGGCGGCATGGCAGGCGAAACCTCCCCAACCAGTGCCAATTTCCACGATATGATCGTTGGGCGTCAGCTGCAGCGTACGGCAGACGCGGTCGATTTTTTCCGTTGACGCTTCTTTCAGCGTCGCCTCCGGCGTGGGGAAGACAGCGGAGGAATACATCATGGTCTCGTCCAGAAACAGCGAGAAAAACTCGTTGCCCAGATCGTAGTGCTCATGAATGTTGCGGCGGCTGCCGTCTTTCGAGTTGCGATTGCGAAAATGCTCGAGGCGACGCACCAGATTCCATGGAGAAAAGCGGCTGCTGCGCATCGACTCCATCGCATCTTCATTGCGAATCAGGGTGCGAAAAACGCTCGTCAGGTCCGGCGAAGACCATTCGCCATCCAGGTAAGACTCTGCAGCCCCCATCCCGCCTTCAGTGGCGATCCGGCGAAAGAACCTTGGGGAGTGGACATTCACGATCGCCGTGCTGGCAGTCTCGTTACGTTCGCCGACAACCGCCTCGCTGCACTCGAAACGAATCGCCAGGCGACCATGGTGCAGGGCCTGCAGACGACGCAGGACCTGGTCGCTGCAGAACCGATCAAACCACGACAGCTGAGAAGACGTCTGGCAACTAGTGGCTTCCGCCGGAGCAACTCCCAGCGACTCGGATTCTTTGGTGGTGGCGACAGACATGAGACCTGCTAAACCTGTACTGTTGATTGACTGGAAACGGATTCCTTTGGCTGCGTTGTACGCGGCGCCGCAGAATCGACCACTGTGTTTGGGTGCGGAACGAAAGGCACTTTTTTCCACCACAGCTTCAGCGCCTGCCAGTAGATTCCGGCAAACACCTGCACGGTCATCAGCGGATATCGCAACTGGGCAGCGGCCAGCGAACGGCGTGAAATTTCCACCCGCTTCATCGACATGGTGACATCAAAGGGGGGACGCGCTGATGAGCCCTTCCCGCCCTCGCGATCATCGTCAGCCGGTGGCTGACGCCAGTGGTTCTGAATGCAGATGTTCAGCGACTGCGCGGGGAAGGAGAGTCTCCAGCGGTACTGCATCTCCATCGGCATAAACGGAGAAACGTGAAAGTCTTTGCGGGACAGGACCGGGCGGGGCGCGCGCGACTGAGGTCGCTGAGGATCCTCGATCACATAGCAGTGCTGTTCGCCCCAGGGTGTGTTGTTGACTTCGGCCACAATGCACTCCACGTTCTCTCCAGAAGCATCGAAGCAGTAGAAGTAGCTCACCGGATTCATCTGAAACCCGGCCTGCCGCAGGCTTGTCAGCAGACGAATGGGACCGGACAGACGTCGGCCCGTCTTTGTCTGTACGAGTTCTCTGACCGACTGTTCCAGCGGCTGCGCAGGGTCCCCCAGGTGTTCGCTGCGCCGAAACCACGAAAGAGCGGGGCGGCGGGCGGACCACATCCAATAGGGATCGAAAACCTGCGGCAACTCTGCCAGGTCCAGATACATCATATACAGGCGATAGCGAAACTGATGTTCCCGCGGCTCGAAGCGACGGTGCCTCACCCAGCCTTCGTATAGACAGCTGTGCATCAGCGAACCTCAGCCAGGGAGGGCGTCTGAGCGTCGGCGTCCGAAAGCTGCTGATCAAGCACATCCTGCGCGCCGTACCTGCGACAGACAGCCAGTGCGCTGGTCACGCCGTCTTCGTGAAATCCGTTGCCCCAGTAGGCGCCGCAGAACGACGTGCGATGACGGCGAATGACATCGCCGTGACTTTGCTGCACCTGGTGACGGCGGACGCTGAAGATGGGATGTTCGTATCGGTAGCGGCCGATCACTCGAGCCGGATTGATCTGGTCCACATCATTCAGGCTGACACAGATAGTTTCCGGACAGTCCACATGCTGCAGGATATTCATGTTGTAGGTGAGTGTGGCCAGATCCGACACGTCGGGACGGATTCGATAATTCCAGCTGGCCCAGGCACCACGACGCTTCGGCAGCACGCTGATGTCGGTATGCAGCACGGCTTCATTGGCACCATACGGAAACGCGCCCAGCATGTCCCGCTCTCGCTCTGTTGGCTGATCCAGCAGTCGCAGCGCCTGATCACTGTGACAGGCAAAGATGACTTCGTCGAATTCGGCCGGCCCGTCCGCCGTATGAATTGTCACGCTGTGTTCAGAGCGGACCACCGACTGCACCGGGCAGTTGAGCTGGATCCGATCACGAAATCCGGCGGTGAGCTTCTCCACATAACGCTGCGAGCCGCCGTCAATCACATACCACTGCGGACGGTTCGTGATGCTCAACAGGCCATGGTGTCGGTAAAACTCAAGGATGAAGCGAATGGGAAAATCACGAAATGTGCCCGTTGGGCACGACCAGATGGCTGCTCCCATCGGCAGCAGATAGCGATCGCAAAAGCCGGAACTATAGCGATTCTCATCGAGGTACTCGCCCACCGTCATTTCCGTGGAGACACGATCGGCATCGCGAGTCCCCTCGCGGTTGAAGCGAAAGATGTCGGCCATCATTTTCAGAAACGACGGCCGGAACAGATTGGTCGGTTGAATAAACACGCCCCGCAGCGTCGAGCCACTGTACTCCACACCGCTGGTGTCACAGCGAACGCTGAAGCTCATTTCTGTTGGGTTGCGACGCACCCCAAGGTGATCGATCAGCTGCAGGAAGTTGGGGTATGTCCGATCGTTGCAAACGATGAAGCCCGTATCGACCGAGTACTCCCGCCCCGACAACTCAAAATCGACCGTGTTCGTATGCCCGCCAATCCAGGAGTTCGCCTCGAAAATTCGCACATCGTGCTGTTTGTGCAGCAGCCAGCCGCATGTCAGCCCGCTGATTCCACTGCCGATAATCGCGATTTTCACTCGTCACTCCCGTCTGTGTTGTGCTTCACAGTCGCCGACCGGAAACGGTCAGGATGAACGTTTTTAGAGTCGCCGTGTGCTGTGGCCACGAAGAAAGGCTGAGAAAGTGAGCGACGTGGTCGTTTTGATCGTTTCCCTTTGGCCAACTCGCCGGAGACGCCTAGAACCCAGACAACAGGGGCTAAAGCAGTGAACGTTATGACCGATAGGCGAAAGTGAGGTAGCAGTGGTGACGCAATATTTTTCACCGAAGGAGGTCGCCAAAGCGATTGGCGTCAGTGAATCATCCCTGAAACGGTGGGTCGACAAGGGGCTGATCCGAGCCACGAAAACGGCCGGTGGACATCGCCGTCTCGAACTGGACGCCGTGCTGGACTATGTCCGCACGTCTGGCCGCCATCTGACCAATCCCGGTGCTGTGAGTTTGCCGGAAGGATGCGGTTCAGAAACTCACATTACCGTAGAGTCTGCTCAGAAAATTTTTCTGGACAGCATCATGGCGGGCGATGAAGTCCTGGCAACGCGGATCATCATCGACGTTTACCTGGGCGGTGCGTCGGTCGCTGAGATCTGCGATCAGATTGTCGCCCCGTCGTTCCACAACGTCGGAGATCTGTGGCAGTGCGGTGATGCCAAAGTCTACGAAGAACGCCGCGCGTGCGAGATCTGCCAGCGGGTCGTTCATGAATTGCGACGTGCTGTCGGCACCGGCCCCACCAGCGGTCCAGTCGCGATGGGGGGAACACTGGACGGAGACCCCTACACGCTGGCGACCTCGCTGGCTGAAGTCGTCCTTCGCAGCAATGGCTGGAACGCGTCATCGCTGGGCAACATGCTGCCGTTTGAAACCGTCCGCAAAGCGATCATTGATGAACGGCCGGCCCTGTTCTGGGTCAGCGTCACAACCATTCGTGACATCGATCGCTTTTCCACCGATTTTAATCTGCTGTTCGACATTGCCCAGAGCATGGGAACCGCACTTGTCGTGGGCGGTCAGGCACTGACGGCCGACATTCGGCAGAGAATTCGTTACACGAACTTCTCGGACAATTTCCGTCACATGGAGTCGTTCGCCAACACGATTCGTCAGTCTCTGCCGGCCCCCGTGACCGCACAGACAATCGAATCTTCGCATGACCCGCTTCGCAATTAGCGGCAAAGGCGATATCCTGAATGGTCGATTGGGGAACGCGTTTGTGCGTTCCCCTTTCTTCGCGCGGTCAGCCTGATCGCAATATCCGTTATCGAATCTCTCCACCGACTGACAGCAATTCATGGCGACTGAATACGACGCGATCCTGTTTGTTTCTTTTGGCGGCCCCGAAGGCCCGGATGACGTCATTCCCTTTTTGGAAAACGTGCTGCGCGGCAGGAACGTCCCCAGAGAACGCCTGCTGGAAGTGGCCGAGCATTACAACCACTTCGGCGGGGTAAGTCCCATCAACGACCAGTGTCGTGAACTGATCGCCGCGCTGGAGACAGAACTGCAGGCCAACGACATTCACGTGCCAATCAAATGGGGCAACCGCAACTGGCATCCCATGATGGCCGACACCATGGCAGACATTAAGGCATCCGGGGCCAAACGCATCCTGGCGTTCGTCACATCAGGATTCAGCTGTTATTCCGGCTGCCGCCAGTACCGTGAAGACGTCTACAAGGCGCAGGATGAGTGCGATGCAAACGACATTGAAGTGCACAAGATCCGCGTCTTTTTCAACCATCCGGACTTCGTTGCCGTCAACGCGGAAAACGTGGGACGAGCGATCGACGAAGTCGCCGACGGTGACCGATCGAGCGTGAACGTGGCGTTCACCGCTCACAGTATTCCCGACACCATGGCCAGCACGTCGGACTACGTAAAGCAACTGTCCGAAAGCTGTCGCCTCGTGGCAGCCGAACTTGGACTGAGCGAGAATCAGTGGGAACTGGTTTACCAAAGCCGCAGCGGCCGCCCTCAGGACCCCTGGCTGGAACCGGACATTTGCGACCACATTGAATCACTGCACGGTCAGGGCGTTCGCAAACTGGTCGTCTCTCCGATCGGTTTTCTCAGCGACCATATGGAAGTGATGTACGATCTGGATGACGAAGCGCTCCAGAAATGCCGGGAACTGGGAGTCGCCATGGCACGGGCTGCGACGCCCGGCACCCATCCCCGGTTCGTGAGCATGATTCGCAAACTGATTCAGGAACGCATGCAGCAGGTCACGCCGGAATGCATTGGCCAGTTTCCCGCCAATCACGACGTCTGTCCTCAGGACTGCTGTCCCGCCCCGCCACGGCGTCCACCGGGCGCTGGTCGACCGGGAGGCGGGCCTCCCGCCAGTGGCCGTCCGGGCGGTGCACCGACGGCCTCCTGAAATCCGTGATGCAGGCACGGCCGGCGACTCCGCCGTGATAACCAGGTTCAAACGCTCAGGCCGCATGCTTTGCGGCTTTTGCTTTGCGCACCCGCGGCGGTGTTTTCCAGCGACGATGGACCCAGAAGTACTGCTGCGGCGCTCGGCAAATCAGCCGCTCCAGTGAGGAAGTGAACGCCTGCGTCAGCTGCGGGATGGCATCGGCGGTATCAAAGTCCCGACTGTCAATCACATCTTCGGTCACCATTTCGAATCGGACCCAATGAGTGTCCTGCTGCCGTGATGGCGGCAGTCGCCAGGATCCGCCCACCACAATAAGCGCATCATACTGCAGGGCCAGCAGGGCAATGGACTTGAACGTGGAGGCAGGTCGTCCGAAAAAGTCGACAAACTGTCCACGACGTCCGGCATCCTGATCGGCCAGCAGACTGACGTTACGCCCCGTTTCCAGACAGGCAACCAGCTCCGTGCTGGCGCCGCGTTTGGAAATCATCGCGTTACCCGTCGACTCGCGAAAATTCAAAAACCAGCGATGCAGCCAGGGATTGTCCAGATCGCGTGCGACCACTCCCATCGGAAACTGAAAGTGGCCCATGGTGTTCACCGAGATTTCCCAGTTGCCAAAGTGACCGCTGAGAAAAATGACCGGTCGCCCGGTCAGCAGCGCCTTTACGCATTCTTCCCGCTGATGGAAGTCGAGGATCTTTGTCGTATTCGCCAGGCGGAAGCGACGTTCGATCTGAATGATCTCCACCATCAGACGCGCCAAATGCTGCCACATGCCGTGCACCATTTCATCGATCTGTTCGTCACCCAACTCGTCGCCAAAAGCCGTGCGGATGTTTTCGGCGCTCACTTTGTAACGCGTCCATTTGCGTGGCAACATGCGGTGCAGGAACCACGCCAGTGCATCAGCGAAGCGATTCGCCGAGGAAACCGGCAGGCAACGCAGCACAAAGAGCACGCCGAGAAAAAACGCGTACTCCGCTCGGTATCTCAATTGCCGGGCATCCATGCCATCATCCTGATCTGCGAAGAAGGTCCTGCGGCCCGAAGGATAAACAATTGGCGGCAAATCAGCGAGCCGGAAACACGACCGGTTTACCGCAACATATGGCGATAAATCGTGGGAATACGGCTGTGATCCAGCTCAATGCCGTGTGGGTAGCCGCCGCTGGCGGCCAGCAGTTCGGCAAAACACGCTTCCATGTCAGTCATCAGTCGGACCACATCAATCCCACAGAAATCGGCGGGATAGTCGCCGACATACAGCGTGAAACTGTGATACATCTTTCGCGCGCCGGACAGATTGCCGCCCTCAAAATGGAACAGACACACGGCCGCGTGGATCAGCCCCTGAAAAAACGTCTTCTCCGGCCCCACCAGTTCTGACCAGAAATCTTCAAACACATCATGACACTCGAAGAATTCGCGTTCATTAAACAGACGAATTCCCTGATCAATTCGCGGGTCTGAGTCGTCGAAGCTCATCAAGCGGGACCGGTTTGATTAGTATCTTTCGGACGGGCATGCGCCCCAGCGCGGCCATTGTACCGATTGCTTCGACAGAACGACTTACGATGAAGAAAAAAGCGGCGTCCAGAAAGAAGGCGGCTTCCGGGAACCCAGCGGCGGCCCCGAAGTCGACTGCCCAAAAGAAAGTGGCACCAAAGAAAGCGGCGTCTGGAAAACGGCCCACAAAAGCGAAACGGGCGACCAGCGGGCCCGCCTCAAAACGAGTGTCGGATGCGGAACGCAACGAGCAGAAAAAGCGGGCCAGCGCCGTAATTCGCAAACTCAAACAGCTGTTTCCTGTCGCAGAATGCGCGCTGCATCACGAATCCGCCTATCAGTTGCTGGTGGCCACCATCCTCTCGGCCCAGTGCACAGACGAACGCGTGAACCAGTCCACCCCCGAACTGTTTCGACGATATCCGGACGCCGCCGCACTGGCCGCGGCCCGCATTGAAGACGTGGAAGAAATCGTCAAACCGCTGGGGTTCTTTCGCAACAAAGCGAAAAACATCAAGGGTATGGCCATGAAACTCGTCGACGAGTTTGACGGCGAAATTCCGCTGGACATTGATCAGATGGTGACGCTGCCCGGTGTGGGCCGCAAGACGGCCAGCGTTGTGCTGGGCACCTGGTACGGCATTCCCTCCGGCGTTGTTGTCGACACCCATGTGCGGAGGATCTCCAACCTGCTGGGGCTGACCGGCTCACAGAATCCGGACGTCATCGAACGCGAATTGATGGAGATTCTGCCAAAGAAAGAGTGGATCGAATACTCCCATCGCATCATCTACCACGGCAGAGCGACGTGCATTGCCCGTCGTCCGCAGTGTGCTGACTGCGGACTGCTGAAGCTCTGCCCGCGGGTGGGCCTGCCGCCACTGGAAGAGTCGAGCGACAGCTAACGACCTCAGACCTCCAGCGCCTTCAACTGCTCGGCCGCCGATTTCACGGCAGGCTGCGCAGAGTCGGCCAGTCCACTGAGTAGTGGCACGTGTCCGCCCACCGATGCGATTCCAGCCAGTTCCACAGCCTCATGCAGAACGCGAATGGGATGGATGTCGTTACGCAGATCTTCCAGCGGCAGAAACTGTTTGCGAATGTCCTCGGCCGCGTCGTAGTCTTTGGCCACGATGGCAGCGAGCATCTTCTGTGACAGGGCCGGGTTCACGCACACGCAGCCGGATGTGTAACCAGAGCAGCGAAATTTGGTCATATGAACCAGCGCCGGCTGCTCCCCGATACCACTGCAGATCCGCGCAGGATCCACCTTGTCTACCAGGCGTTCCAGGTAGTCGTCGTCAGCCGGATCATCCCGCACAATGGCGTACTTGATAAACGACACCAGGCCGTCATTCACAAGATCCGCGGCCCCTTCAGGACTGATGTAGCCCTCTTCCTTGATATAGAGCACGGCTGGGCGATTGATGGCTTCCACAAAATGGCGAAACGCGGTCATCAGTCCCGGCTCCGTCATGACGGCCAGCGTCGGCAGGACCATCACAGTGGGAAAATCGGTCGATTTAATCACGTCTGCCTGATCCATCATCAGGCCATACGCCGGACCGGCGGACGGAATCACGAGCGTGTTATCAGCCGCCACGTCGGACAGAATCTGCAGCGCGTCTGCGTATTCAGAAGGGCGAATGTGATAGAAATTGGCGTTGCCGCCATACAGCAGCATCGAAACACCGCCCGCTTCAATAAAGCGAACGATCTTCTCGTTGTTTTCGCGACAGATAAATCCCGAGGCGTCGCGCGCCAGCGGGGGCACGGCGAGCACGGAGCGGGAAAACTGTTCAGATTCAACGGACGTCGTCTGCATGGCGGGCTTTCAAAACGCGGCGGGAACTTCGCGAGTCAGAGTAATCGACTCGGCTGCCGTGCGGGAACCACGCGGGCCGCCATTCAGAAAATCAGGAAGACTTCCCGGGGTCCGGGGCCTCAGTTTCGAAGTCCGACCACTTCATATTGTCAGTCATCGGTTCGATTCGCAGCACCACTTTGCCGTTTTGGAACAGGCGAACTGTTCCCGTGGACTCCGAAACGGCGATAGCAATCGCATCGGTCGCCTGAGAAATCTCGGCAGCCGCCCAGTGCCGTGAACCCAGCCCTTTGGAGACAAACAGGTCTTCCGCGACTGCCCGCAGATGCCGACCGGCTGCCTGCACCAGGCCATCGGCCGTGATCACAAAGGCACCGTCAATCTGCGCCAGTTCCTTGATGCTCTCCCGGACTCTGGGGCTGCGAATCATGCGATCCGACTTAGGATATCCTTTGAACGGATCGTGCACCTGTTCCTGCGACAGCTCCATCACTTTGCGATGATTGCCCACCACAAACAGTGTGCCGACGCTCTTGCCTTCGCGGCCCTCGCGACCAATCTCACAGGCCATGTCCACGACCATCCGCAGAGTTTCGAGCGGCACCTGTGTTTCCAGACGCTGCAGGTCTCGGGACGTCAGCTTGGCCAGCTGTTCCGCCAGACGAATCACGCTGAGCGTGTCGCACGTTTCCTTCTCATAGACAGAATAAAGTGCGATCACCACATCCCCGGACTGCAGCAGCTCGTCGGCGATGGCTTCCAGCAGCACCTGTGAAACCTGCGTCCCCCGTGTGGCCGGCTCATGCTCCAGAGCGATCAGATCGACTTCGTCTTCTGACACGCACTGCTGGATATTTTCTTCGGTTGTGGCAACGAGCAGGCGGCTTCCACGAACCAGCTTTTTGATGGCTTTGAAGTCGAACGGCTCTTCTGCCAGCAGCACAACCGCCCGCGCACCTTCCAGATCGGCCAGCCTGCGGGCCGACTTCAGGAGGTTCTCGAACGCGGATGACAGCTTTTTTCGCTTCATGTCGCGAGTGTAAGCAAACGTCCCGGGCGGTCAACGGACGCGCGCACGACAATCCGTCAAATGCCTCAACCATCCGACTGTTTGCGACGCAGCGGACGGGCCGCAGACGACCGCTACTGATACTTCAAACGGACTTCAGCCGACTCACTCTCCAGCAGCACTTCACGCAACTGGGGATCATGGACACATCGCAGCGGCTCGGCGGGACTCAGACTGGTGGCAGCTGCCAGTTCACGCCCTGTCTCCATGCTGTAGACCGTCACCGTCAGGGATCGCGTGGGATTCTGCAGCCCGCCCAGCCGATTCTGCTGCCAAAGCTGCTGATTGAGATACTGTTCCGGATTTCTCCAGGCCCAGGTCACAAACAGCCCCGATTCCGGTCCGTGGATTTCCGGCGCTACGCAGGCCGAGATTTTCTGATGCCAGCGAATGTTTCCGATCTCCGGCTCAATCGCGAGCAGCAGTCCGGAATCCAGTCGCAATTCGCCCATTCGGGACGACGCACTGCGACCGCTGCTGGCATGGTTCCAGTCCTTCAGCAGCACCATCAGCAGCCCATCACGCTCAAAGGCACGCAGTCCCACCACGCGATCGAGCGACACCAGACTGCCCACGGGGCAGCGAACCTGAACCTGGCCGGTTTCAGTGCTCACCACCACAATTTCCAGCTGATCGTTGAGCGTAACGACGCGATGGTCGCCCAGTCGCTGAGCCTGTCCGGCACCCGCCAGCCGCACAGCCTTAGAGTTTTCCAGCAAATTTCGACCGTCCGGCATATGGTGCAGCACCAGTGATTTGTCCTGCCGAAACATCAGCGTCTCGGCGTCCTGCAGTGGCACCTGCCCGGTGGAAATCCCGACGCGCCGCGTTGCCACCGCCGCGCCGTCCAGCGTGCGAAACAGCTCGTAGCTTTTCATTTCTCGTCCGTAACGCGCTATCGTCTGCACGCCGCCGGCCAGTCGGGAGACCCGCCGCATCAGCATCGGGTTCACCACATCGTCTGTGGTCTGCCGCTCCCACAGCACATCGCCTGTCAGTGGATGCAGACACAGGAACCGCCCTCCGATCGTCACCGTGAAGAAGCGACTGCCAAATGGCCCCAGCTCAATGGGAGCGGTCTCACGGGGCAGCCGCTCAATCGTTTTCCACCACAGCACGCGGGGCCCATCCGGCCCCAGCAGCGAGACAGCTCCAACACGGTTTTCTCCGTGCAATGGCACCAGAGACGGGGTATCGAAAGCGTCCAGCCGATCTCCTGCTTCCGGTGTCATCGGAAATGACAGACGCGTGGATTCGACTCCCAGATTCATGTCCACGCCGATCAGCGAACGGGAAGTCAGATACAGACGATGCGGGTACCAGGATGGCGCCGGAACGCGTGTTCGCAGCTGATCTCGCACGCCGCGAACTCCGCTTCCCGTGTAAAGTCGCAGCGTTTCTTCAATCTCAACGCGAGACGGAGCAGAGGCCAGACGCGGCTGCGGGGGCCCCGAAAATTTTTGCCGCAGTGCTCGCACGGCATTCTTCAAAGGCTCTTTGTGATCGGCCTGAGCGTCGGACAGGGCCGACAGGAGAAACAACTCGGCGGCCGCATAGCGATGCTCCTGCACCAGCTGGCGAGCCCAGTTTAGTTGAGCGGGCAGGTCTCCGATGCGGGATGGCTGGAGAATGGCCCATTCTCTTTGTTCCCCCGCCCGCGTCGCCTGCATCAAGCCGTCGGGCGATGGCGGTTGAAGCGACGAGCTCATTTCTCGTGACAGCATCGCCACGTCCCAGCGAACCCGCCAGTCTGGAGCCAGTTCCACAAGAGACGGTCGGGCAAAGATCTGCTCTCGGGAAAACCGGATGAGCCCCGGTGTCAGCAGAGCGCGGCGGACCGATTCTTCGGGCGTCAGCGGCAAACGCCCCAGCCAGTTCAGTGCGTCAACCGCATCAGGATCTGCGTCTGCCTCATTCTGCATGGCGATGGCAAACAAACTGTCCCTGAGCAGCTTTTGATCAGCGGCCACTGAAGACTGCGACAGCTGCATGAGCGCTTCGCGAGTCTCGCCACGCAGGAGCCGAGAGCGAACAGCACCGGACGATTCCGTTGCCGCCGGTTGACCGGAGGCGACAAAGGACGAGGGGGTCCTGAAGGTGGGCGCGACACTGACAGATACCGGCGTCACAAACGCCATCGCCTGCTCATCGGCCACCACGGAGCCCGTGCGAGTCGGTCCGCCCGTTCCCAGGGCTTCTGCCAGCAGGCTGCGTTTTCCGGTTTCCAGATCTATCTGCAGAAGCTGACCGCTGACCTGCGGGACAATGGCCACCGTCTGACTCGCGAAGGCTCGCCCGGTCTGCTGGCCCACCGGCGTCGCCCAGAGTTCGTTTCCACTGGAGACATCCAGGGCGCGGAGATGTCGCTCCCCCACGACCACAACAGCGGATTGGGTGACGTCCAGAACATAGCTGTCTTTGCTGCCCTCCAGCCGCCCGGGATGAACGCTTCGCCGCGGGCTTTCCCAGAGGATCCGGCCGGACTGCGTATCCACACACGAGACGTTTTCAGAAAACGGCGACGCCCAGAAGAGACGGCCGTTTTTGATCAGCGGACGGGAGCGAATGCCAGGCACCGCCCGCATGGCGGCTGTCAGCATCGACTGCAGTCGACCATTCCGCTGCAGCTCGATCTGCCTGCGAAGATTGGTCGCCCACAGCAGGCGACCATCCGCAATGGATGCCCCCAGCACCACGCCATTGTCCAAAGCGCACACCACGACGTCACCGGAAACACCGCACAGCGAAGCGCCCGTGTCAGCGTCGACAGTGGACAGAAAATTTCCGCGAACACGTTCGCTGTTGGTCGCCTGATTCAGCAAAGGGCGTCGCCATCGAACTTTGCCCGTTGTTTGCGACAGACAGTTGAGCCAGTAGGCGCTGCCATCGTGCGAAACGGCGAACAGTATCCGGCCAACACAGACTGGCACTCCACAGAATCGATCGGTCTGCGAGACGTCGGTCTGCGAGACGTCGGTCTGCGGCGGGGCCGTGGGATCAGCGGTTGTCTCCAGCGGCTCGGATGGCTGCAGATCCAGACCGTTCGCTGTCACCTGATAAGGAAAACTGGTGCCACCTGCGGTCCAGGCAATTCGGGGCGGCGTGGACAGTTCGACGGCGACCAGGCGCTGCCCCTGAGCTCGTCGCAGGGGGCTTTGACTCACCACGCCCGCACGAGCACCAACTCGATTGCCAAACTGAAAGCTGGCGGGCGACGTCAGCAGTCGGAAGCGATCGATGAAAAACAGATAGCGACCGTGAACGGCCAGGCTGCCCAGTGTGTCGTTGCGCAGCAGACCGCCTTCATCCAGCAGCTGTGGCGCGTCATCGGCCGGTACCAGACGGGAACCGGGTGGCTCAAACGTGTCTGTTCGCAGCGACCATTTCACCTGTCCGGTGAGTTTGTCGAAGGCCATCACATGAAAGGGCGTGCGGCAAAAGAGCGTGTCTTCTGTCAGCACGGGCGTCCAAGAATTCAGGCTCAGGCCGCTGCGATGAAAATCCTGAGCCATCGGGGCAAAGGGGGTCGCGTTGGGCGTCTGCCAGAACGGAACGGTCCACTCCCACAAGTTTTTCGGCAGCGGTGCCGCCAGATACGCGGGCCGTGCATCAGCCCGCCCGGCAATCACGTTGACATCTGCCACATCCAGCACAGCTCGGTCGGTGGGATTTTGACGCCGCAGGGCGGCCGCCAGACTCTGCTCTCCACGCGACTCGGCGATTCGGGCGGCCAGTGCGCCCGCCAGACGTCCTGAGGGCGTTAGCGGATATCGGCGAGCGATCAGTGACAGTTCGGCAGAATCCTGACGAGAATCCCGCAGGGCACGCGCGGCGAGTGGTTCCACGGTCTGTCGCCACGCCTGCTGCGTGCCAAAATCCGCTCGCTGGAGCATCTGCAGCGCCAGCTGATAGGTACTGGCCGACGGCTGATCCGCGTGGATGACCGTGAACTGATCGTACTTCTGAGCGAAGACCTCCAGCAGTGCCGGGAACGCGGCGTCCCCCGTTCCTCGCTGCAGTTCCCGCTCAGCGGCGGCCAGCAGGCGGGTGAATTCGGATGATTGTGGGAGACTCTCCTTGAGAAAGTCGGCCGGACCGTGGACCCGATTGCGAATATCCCGATCCCGAGCGACGGCCTGTGGCAGTCCGACGCTCCCCAGCAAACCGGCGGACAGCAGCAGTCCGCTCAGCGTCCGCAGCATCACAGGGTATCGCGTCCGTGGCGAGCACCTGGTGCTCTCATCGCGTGGCACATTCATCCTGAACCCGACAAATCCTGACTAACTTCCGAATGGATCCCCGTAGCTGCTCAGGTCATCCTCAGTAACCAGATCGTGATGACGCTCTTTGAGCACCCGAATGGCCTCATCAACGTCATCCACAAACACGGCAATCGCATGTCGATCATCAACGCGGTACGACATCGGATAGATATAGTGAACGTTCAGTTCCGCCGACATCAAACTTCCCATCACGCCAACATGCGGCTGATCGGCATCCGGCAGCAGGACACCAATCACTTCTGTTTCACAGAACGGCAGACCGGAAAGCTCAAGCAGCTCTCGCGTGCGTTCATAGTTGTTGGTGATCAGCCGCGCTGTGGCACTGTCGGCTGAGTCAAGAATGGACAGCGCAATGATCTTCAGGTCATCACGTTCCACGCCCTTGAGCAGTCGATGCAGCGAGCCCACCTTGTTCTCCAGAAACACCACAAACTGCTGCAGGCAGGGCCAGTCACGCCCGCGGGATGTCACTGAATCGACCGGGTTGTCTTCACCGAAACCGGCACTCATTCCTGTTCTCCGTGTTAAGCCGACTTTCGAAAATCATCGCGGCCGTCAATAATCGAGCCCGCATCAAATCGTCGACCAAAATAGTTTTCAATCGCTCGGGGGTCGTTGAGGACTGTTTCCGCACTGCCGGACACCAGCACCTGACCGTTGCAAATGATGTAGCTGCGGTCGGTAATCGTCAGCGTTTCCCGCTCACGATGGTCCGTCAGCAGAATCGAAATGCCTCTGTCCTTCAGCCCATGAATAATGTCCTGAATGCTGTGAATCGTCACGGGGTCAATCCCCGTAAACGGTTCATCGAGCAGCAGAATCTGAGGATCACTGGCCAGAGAGCGGGCAATTTCCAGGCGGCGGCGTTCTCCACCGGACAAAGAGCCGGAGCGCTGGCGACGTTTTTCCTCCAGCCCGAATTCGGTCAGCAGCTGGGTGATCCGCGCTTTGGACGTCTTGCGGTCCGTCCCCAGAAACTCCAGGATCGCCATGATGTTTTCTTCGACGGACAGCCGCGCAAAGATGCTCGCGTCCTGAGGCAGGTATCCCAGTCCATGTCGGGCCCGCTCAAACATGGCCCAGTTGGTGACATCCTGACCGCGAAGACTGACGCGGCCCCGCGTGGGCGCAGCCAAACCGCAGGCCATACGGAACGTGGTGCTTTTGCCAGCGCCGTTGGGCCCCAGCAGCCCCACAATTTCTCCTTCGTCGACGTGAAAGTCGACACCGTCCACAGCCCGTTTTCCGGGATAGTCCTTGACGAGTCCTTCGCACACCAGCAGCGACATAAGAGAGTCCTTCTCCAGCTCTGATCACATCCCGTTGTGATCAGCATTTCCCGCGGCCTGATCTGTCAGACCGCAGACTCAGCGGATTTTCTTCATCCGCTGAATGTTGGGATAGAACGGGGCACGAACCGAGGGGTAATTCTTCGGATCCATGTCTTCCCGCCCTTTGTGGGCCCAGACAGGAAATCCTTCCCCGTTCCGCAGGAATGGTACTCCATGTGGCCAGAAAATGAACAGGGCTTTTCCGATGAGGTCTTTTTCACGAACCGCATAGCGATTGGAAAAGACCCCGTGCAGCGGCCGCGAAAAATAGTCAAACAGGCGGCTGTCCTTACTCATGGACGAATTGTCGCCGAACATCAGATATTCGTCGTCCGCCAGCTGGTACTCCCCAAACTGACCGTATCGGTAGTTGTTTTCCGCCGATTCGTGATTGTAGATTTCTGACCAGTTCGCGGGACTGTTGAGATTCTGCTGCAGCGCCGACCGCGTGAAGCCGGAGATCTCCTCCACTGGCTGCATCTGCCCCTGGCGATAGCCACGATCATCTTTTTTGAAATCGATCACATCGTTGCGGTAGTAGATATCCCGTTTCACGATCAATTCTGACACTTCGCCGCTGGCCCCCTGCAGGGCAATCCCAATGGGACACAGATCGCGATCCGTGGGGGCCGGTACGTCACTGCACTCAAATTCAGTCGGGCGGTCAAACTCCACGAGCGTTCCGTCGACCCACAGGCACACCCGATCGTCAACGTTGGCCATGCACACCTGATATGTTCCGGCACCGGAAATGTCTGACTGCCCGACAGCCACTTCATTGCGGGTCACCTCTTCCCCCGCATCGATCGGCGTGGGAAACGACCACAGCGTGACCTGGCCGTCACCGAGGTTGATTTCGCACTGATAGGTCTCCGGCCCCTCCACCAGCTCGACCACACAGGTCGACGTTTTTGCGGCCGGCTGAACGTCCAGCTGAAACTGCACCGTCAGGTCACCGACCCAGTAAACGCCACCTTCAAACGCCATTGGCTCCATGCGACCCGGGACCTTCACTTCGTAAGCGTTAAAGCTGCAGAAGTCAGAAATCAAACGGGCTTCGGCGCGCGGCAGCTGACCGCCGTTTTGCACGGCATCCCAAACGGGCTCCGTGGGCTGCATGTGGCGATACCGCAGCCACTGCGCTGCCGCTCCCTGATTTTCGAAGGTGTATGTCCGCGCGGTGCGGTCGGGCACGATGCCCACCGCCTGTGAAGAGATCCAGCCCCCGACGCTGTCACTGCCGCTGCCTTCCTGACAGGGTACCCAGCGTTCCGGCCAGCCCATGTCGAGCAGCGGCTGAGCGGGATAGCTGTCATCGTGAACCATCAGCTGAATGGCATTCTGCACATTCGGATCTTCTTTCCTCTGAATTTGAAATGCATCGCCATCAGCCGTTCTCGCCCAGATGTCTCCTTTGCGAATGCGAATCCGCTCACCCGGCAGACCAACCAGTCGTTTGATGTAGTTGATGTGAGCCTCTTCGGGATTCTTAAAGACGACCACATCAAACCGTCGGAAATTGTCGATCTGCTTATTGACAAGAATGCGGTCGCCGTTGAAGACCGGAGCATCCATGGCCGCATTTTTGAAACCGCAGTTCACGCAAACCGCGTTTTCAATGCGTGCCACCAGCAGGCCGGTGGACTGATCAATTTCTGTGCTTGCTCCGACAGCAAATTCAAAGCCGCAGGCCTCGCAGCAGACCTCCTTGTGACGCCCATACAGCGTCGGCGCCATGGAACCGGTGGGAATCACATAGGCTTCCGCCTGAAATGTCTTGAACAAAAACGCCAGCACGAAGGCGATGGCAATCGACTCCACAGTTTCCCGCGCCCCGTCCTGCTGCTTCCGTTTTTTTCGGCCACTGTTTTCGGCCTGTTTTCCGGCCGACTTCGACGCCTCTTTTTTGGGAGATTTGCGGGAAGACATAATCTTGCTTTGCTGGTGATGACAGTCGCGGAAGTCGGTTCCTGAGCCGTCGGGCTGATCCCAATGGATCACGGATAGTGTGTTCCGCCGGAATGAAGGGGCCTGACGTCCCTGAGATTCGCTGTACGACCGGAATCCCTGGCGGGGTCTCCCCGGTTTCCCACGAACGGCACCCAGGCCCGATCAGTGAATGTACCGAATCCGACTCCAGTCAGGTATCCGGATTGGCAGCGCGAAGCCGCCGATGGTGAGTTTCCCGGGTTTCGACGGCAAATGCACGACAAATGGCTTGCCCAGCAGCAGTCTGTGGGGAACTTCGGGCTCCCCCCAGTTGCGACTGTCTGATGAAACGGGGCTATTGTCCCCCTGGACAAAATAGTGGCCGGCCCGCACGGAAAACGGAGCGTCCACCGCGTTTCTGCGTCGACCGGGCGTGTAATGAACGTCACGGTACAAAATCAGATCGTCGATTGTCACGACACCGCCGGACAGCCCCACGGCGATGCGATTCTGTTGAGTGCGGGCCTCCACGGTGCGGCGGACGCCGTTGATGGCCGGATCCACCGCTCTGTCGGCAAACCGCGCGGCATCTTCCTGCGCGGCGGACTCCGTTCTGCCCAGATCCAGCGGTGGCATTGCCTGCTGACCGTTGATCGCAATCAGCAGCCGGCGATCGAAGTTTGACACCTCAACCTGCAAGCGTCCGTCGGCCGCCTGACACAGATCGCCCAGCGGCTCCCGCGCCACCACCTGTTCGCTTGATTCGAGTACCCACTGCACTTCCTGCTCAGTCAGACTCACGCGCGCGATAAACGTCTCGTTCGCCACGGGCAGTCGCACGGCGATGGTGTCCGGAGAGACAGACCACGTCATCTTCGCCTCCACCATGAAGTCATGCACGGGAAATTCGGGAGAGGCCACCAGTGAGTTGTAGCCGTAACGATCTGTGACCGGTGCCGCGTGTGACAGCGCCCCCAGTCGGTAAACGGCCGCACGAAACGCAGAAGACACGGGCCACGACGTCACCCGCTCCTGCATCTCGTAAGGCATGACACCCTGAAAACGAAGTACGCTGCGATCTCGATCAAACTGCAGCCGCGTCATCCATGAAACAGGACTGCGATTGAGTTCTTCCAGACAGATCTGCCAGTCGGACTCAAAATTGCCATCCAAAGGCACTTCGCTGTAGTGCGTTCCGCCCGTCCACCGCCAGTTGCGAAACTGCACCCAGCTGAGGAGAGGCCGTTTGTCGTCGGCAGACAACAACCGCGTGGGCGATTCAAACGCCAGACCGCCGGCCGACTTCGACCAGTATTCACCGGGTTGCCACGGCAGCTGCCATTCTTCATCATCGGGACGGTGCCGCAGATGAGACACAGCAATCCTCATCTCCCGCTGTGTTCTCAGATCCTTGCGGGCGATCTGACCATCCACATACAAGTCACCGTCAACAATACGGATGACTTCACCGGGCAGTCCCACCACCCGTTTCACGTAGGCTTCCCCGGGGTCCGCTGGAAAGCGAAACACGACCGTCTCCCAGCGATGCGGCGCGCGAAAATCAAAATAGCTTTTCTGCACCAGCAGCTGATCTCCGTGGGCCGTGGGGACGCCCTGCGCGCTAATCCCCGAACGCCCGCAATTGGGACAGGTGGCAAAGCGTCGGCTGAAATCGTCCGCCGGATCCGCATCCACAGACTCATCGAACGTCACACCAAACGCAAAACGATACTGGCAGACGGGGCATTCGATCTGCTTGTGCAGACCGCGCAGTCCCGGCGCCATGCTGCCGGTGGAAATCAGATAGCCTTCCAGCACAAATCCGCGCAGCATCATCACAGTGATTACAAAGCAGACGGACAGTTCCGTCAGATGCCTGAACCACGCATGTTCGCCGGCTTTGTGGGAGGAGGCAGCCATGATTTGTTGTCAGAGCGTTTTGGCGGGCGTGGATGGTAGCGATCCCTGCGAATTCCTGCATCACCTGATTGCCAGACCGGCGAAATGCGGCAATTCGGGCTGAGGACTTGACCACGGAAGACCGTGCGATGAGCATGCGCACACTTTGACGGAGACCTGCATGCGATTGTTATCCCCCCTGATTGCCGTATTCACCTTCAGTTTTTTCTCGCTCGTGCCGCCGCACACCTGCGGCGCGGACCCGCAGCAGGACACTCGACGCCCGTCGGCTGATGAGCGGGCGATGCTGAAACGCTTTGTCAAAGAATGCCAGCTGGTGACACCAGGGCAGGGCAGGTTTCCAGCGACGGCGACCGTGGGACAGCCGCAGCCGAGTCCGAATGAACGCGCCAGAGCCGAGGTGCCGATGGCCGCCGCGTTTCGGATCAGTCGTTATGAAACCACACAGGAACTTTACTCGGCCGTGATGGGCGGCAATCCGAGTCGCTGGCAGGGCCCCCGCAACTCTGTTGAGCGAATGACAATTGCGGCCGCCCGCCAGTTCTGCCGGCGGCTGACAGATCGCTTGCGGACCGAAAAACTGATTTCGGACCAGCAATTTGTCCGACTGCCCACGGATGTCGAATGGGAATACTGCTGTCGTGCGGGCACCAAAACGCGGTTCCATTTTGGGGACAGCATCGGTGACGCGGGGGAAACCGACCGACTGGATGCGGTCGCCTGGCACACGGGCAACGCCGCCGGAAACGACCCTGCCGTGGGCGTCCTCAAGCCCAACGCCTGGGGTCTGTTCGACATGCACGGCTACTTATGGGAGTTCGTCGAAACGCCTGACAATGTTAACGCCACCAGGGCCACCATTCGAGGCGGCTCCTGGCGTGATCGCCACCCCTTGCTTTCCTCCGCTTCCTATTTGACGATTCCCGCCTCGGAAACGGGAGATCACATCGGTTTTCGTTGTGTCATTGCCGAAAAAGAGGCGGGAAAGAAAGCGACAAACCGGTAGCCAAGCCGGATTTGTTTGGATATCCTCACGGCTGATAATTACGGTGAGGCGGCAGTCGACCAACAAACCCATCCCGACTTTGCCCCCTTGAGATGAGCAGAAGACCCACCCGCTTGGTTGGTGCGGCGACACAGGACTCGGAAAATGACGACGGACGAAAAATCGACGGACGAAACCCCGGCTGAAGATCCCAGTGGTGCAGCAGCACCCGCGGAGGCTCCCGCCGAAACACCAGTTGCTGAAACACCAGTTGCTGAAACACCAGTTGCTGAAACACCAGTTGCTGAGTCGTCAGCTAACGCTGCTCCCGCAGACACCACTTCACAACCTGCTGAGCAAACGCCGGCGGCAGAAGCACCACCCGCGGTTCCCGCTGAACCGTCTGTGCCAGCCAGTCCCGTCGCCGACGCACCGACGCCATCGGTTGCTGAAATGATGGCCGCCTCTGCGGCGGCGACCGAACCGGTTGCGACCACACCGACAGAATCCGCACCAGCAGCTCCCATCGTGCCGCCTGAGTCTCCTGCGCTTTCTGATGTCGTGGCGGAGCCACCGGCGGAAAACGCACCTGCCCCCGCCGCATCTCCGGAGACATCTGCTCCAGACACACCAGCCGAGGAGTCACCGGCCACCGACCGCATGCGCCCCAAACTTGGTGGTCAGCCGACAGAGGACAAGGCCGTCGGCACCGTGGACCTGCAGACGCAGCGACCCGACACACCCACTGCCGCCAAACCGGTCGACATCCCGGACAACGACGACCTCGATTCCTCGCTGGAAGCGGAAATCGCTTCTGCGATGGGCGCTGAGACCCAGCCAGCGGAACCCGCTGCCGCGCAGCCGGCCGAACAAGAGGAAGAACTGGGACCGGGATCGAGTATTTCCGGAACCGTCCAGCACGTGCATGGTGAAGACGTATTCGTCAATGCCGGACTGGCGGCAGATGTCATCGTGGGCATGAAGCAGTTTGCCGAAGACAAACAGCCAGCCGTGGGAGACAGCCTGAATCTGGTTGTTGAATCCATCGATGGCGATGGCCTGGTGCGAGCTCGACTGCCGGAAGCCAGGAGCACAAACAAAGGTGGCAACTGGGACGGACTGGCTGCCGGTCAGGTGGTCGACTGCCAGGTCACCGGCACCAACAAGGGTGGTCTGCAGATTTCGCTGTCCAATCTGAAAGGCTTCCTGCCGGCCAGCCAGGTAGATCTGGGCTATGTGGCCAACATGGAAGAATATGTCGGTCAGAAACTGACCGTTCAGATCACCGAAGTCAATCCTCGCAAACGCAACCTCGTGGTCAGTCGCAAGGTCCTGCTGCTGAAAGAACGTGAAGAGCAGCAGGCGGGCTTCTGGGAGACACTGGAAGTCGGCAGCGACTATCCGGGGACTGTAAAGACACTGAAGCCTTATGGGGCTTTCGTAAGCCTGGGCCCCATCGATGGCTTTCTGCACATCGGCGAGATCTCCTGGTCGCGAATCGCACACCCCAACGAGGTGCTGAGCGAAGGCCAGCAGATTCAGGTGCGGGTCATCAAGATTGATCGCGACAAGAATCGTATCAGCCTTGGCATGAAACAGCTCGTGCAAAATCCGTGGGAAAACCTGGCTGGAAAGTATCCGGCAGAGCGCGTGGTCAACGGCAAGGTGACCCGCACGGCCGATTTCGGCGCTTTCGTGCAACTGGAGCCAGGCGTGGAAGGTCTGGTCCACATCAGTGAGCTGGCCTGGCGGCGTGTGGGCAGTGTGAACGAAGTGCTGAACGTCGGTGACGAGCGCGATTTCCAGGTGCTGGAAGTTGACCCACGTCGCAAACGCGTCAGCCTGTCACTGAAGGCACTGGAAGAAAAGCCGGAGTCATTCCGTCGGGCTGAAGCCGAAGAAGAAGCTCGACCTCCGCGCAAACCCAATCCGGACCTGCGGGGCGGCATGGGCAGCGGTAATCAGAGCGGCGGTCTGTTTGGGAACCCCAACGACTTCACGTAACCCGGCAGACCTGGGTCAGGTACGGCAGCGTCAATCCACCAGATGACCCCGGATCGCGGTCCGCGCACAGGAAGTGTCAGCCGTCCGGGTCATGGTGAGGTGCATGCCGTTTCTGTGAGCAAGGTCGATCTGCCCGATGAACACACTGGACGCCTATCAGCTGCCGCCAGACATCTTCGCAGAGGCCCGCACGACCTGCTGCGAGGCGACGGGCCCCGACAACACCGTGGTACGAGTGACCGTTTTTTCGCAGGCACTGAGCGACAACCCACGGTTTCGCGCGGCACTTCGATACCACGCTCCGACTCTGCTGGGCATTCATCACTTCCACATTCTGAAGACGGTGCAGTGGGGAGAAGCCGACGGACGCATGTACCTGGTCAGCGAAACCCCGGAAGGAGAACCGCTGCAGGACGGCAGCCTGTGCGATCTGGAGTGGGATCAGATTATTGATATCGCCTGGCAGATCACGTCGGCCGTGCAGCACGCCCACAATCTGGGGCTGGCCCACGGTGACCTGACAGGCCGCCGTGTTTTTGTCTCCCCCCAGATTCGTGTGCAGGTGGAGGGATTCGGCCTGGGGCATTGGCTTTTTGAGGCTGATGAGCCCGCCGCCCAGGATGCGTTTCATTTGCAGCGACGGGATGTGCAGCAGCTGGTCATGATGCTGTCCGCACTCATTCCGCTGGCCGCCGAACAGGATCAGCCCCTGTTGCAGGAGTATCGGTCACTGCTCGAGCAACTGCAGGCAAATCCCGAAGAACACACGGCTCGCGACGTGCAGCGGCAACTCGGGCAGCTGCTGCTGCGGGAAACGGAGGACGAAATCGAAATGATCGATCAGCGGACGGGGATCAGTCATACAGGACGG
>JANSXP010000048.1 GCA_024742875.1 Planctomycetaceae bacterium
GACGCACCGGCTCTGGAAGAAATCTTTGTGGACTTCATTCACTCCCGACCCGCCGCGGAGACGGCACTGGCAGGTGAGCATGTCTGAAATATGTCCTCCTGCCCGACGAGCGGCTGTTCTCACGATGCTGCGGGCGCTGGGCAGCGATTTTCTTCGCGGCACAGCCGGTGGCACGCTGATGGTGATCGCCGCATTTCTCGCCATTCCTCCCGTCCTGACCTGGCTGCTCTGGCTGGCCCACGGTCTGCCGGCCGCCACCGCGCTGCGTTCGCCGGACGCCCCCATGCGTTACTACTTCAGTTTCGTCGGCATGATGTGGCTGGCACTGACGGCACTGGGCGCGATGTACAATGCCCGGGTGATGCGTCGCAACATGGGCCTGCCGCTGTCCACAGGAATGCTGGCGGCGTGGCACCTGGGTTCGATCTGCACGCTGGTCTTCTGCGGCAATCTGACAGCACAGCTGTGCTACAAGTTTGCCTGGCATGTCACCTGGCCCGTTCTCACCACCTGTTGCGCGATGACCGCACTGACTGCGATGGTGGTGTCGGCAGCGTTCTGGCTGCGGGACAGTCGCTGGTATCGGCTGCTGCTCGCCGGCGGACTGGTATTTGCCTGCGGCCGCTGGTGCGTCGTGCGGCTCACCGGAGAAGTCGTCAACGGGCAGCCGACCGGCTGGCTCACCTGGACGATCGGCGATGTCATTGTGCTGCTGAGCATCGCAGGGATAGCGGGGCTCCTGTTTCGTCAGGCTCAGGCCAGCTTCCGCGAAGGCGGCGGCATTCGTGGCCGTCTGCTGGAACATCTGCAGGACCCCACCCGGGCGCTGCGGGACCACGGTTCGTCACTTCCGGACTTCGCACAGCTCGACGCACTGGAAGCGCTGGCTCGGATGGACGGCGCCCGTGTCGGACCACTGATAACCGGACTGCAGGGCGGCATCGTGCTGATGGTCGGGGGCCTGCTTTCGCTGATCATCTATGGAGAACGCAGCAATCTGGATGGCGCCGTCACCATCACCCTGATGATGTCGTCTCTGATGGGCTTCATGGCGGGCACCGTGCACGCGTCCACGCTGTACCACACGGCGGCTGGCCGCCCCAACTCCAGTCTGCTCACGCTGCCGGTTTCTGACGAACTGCTGGGCCGCTTTTTCAGTTGGCAGGCTGTTGGGCTGGCCCTGAGGGTCTGGCGGGCCGTGATGCTGGCTGTCGTCAGCAGTGTCCTGTTGTGTGTCTGCCTGGGCAGCTGGGACGAGGTCACCGCCAAATATCAGCAGTCCCCGCAGCTGCAGGCAGCTGGCTGGCTGGCTGTGCTGACTCCCCTGGCTTGCCTTGCCATCACCTGGTTATCCTGTGCATTGAGCATGTCATGGATCATGCTGCCGCAGCGATTCAGCGGCGGCAGTTTTGTGTTCGGGTGTCTGCTGGGTTTGACGCTCTTTGTCACCGTCGCGTTTCAGGTCCCGGGCGCCGCAGCGTTCATGTGGGCCAGCCTCTGGCTGTTGTCCTGCGTGCTGTGCGGGGTCGGCACAATCGGGCTGATCTGCTGGACCAGCTCTCAAAAACTGCTGAACCGGGCCACGGCGGTTCGGGCCCTTCTTGTCGCAGCCATCATCAGCCTGCTGGTGTTTGTCGCTGTGCCATTGTCGATGTACTGGAAGTGCGTTCTGGCTGGTCTGCCGTTTCTGACGGCCCTGCCGTTCGCCTCATTGCCGGCGGCGCTCAACATGTGTCGCCATCGCCGCTGGACGTACTCCTGAGCCGGTCCGCCGTGTGACACTGTGTGGCCACAACGGCTGCTTACAACTCAAAGTACTCCTCGTCGTCGTCGCCCGGCAAAGACGCGTTAGTTGCATCCTCGGTCGAGTCAGCGACAGCCGTGCCAGCTGCCGGCGGCGACTGTTCGGCGGCCGCCTTTGCTTCTTCCACCAGCACAAAGCCTTCGGCTGAGCTGATCACTTCAGTGTCATCAACTTCCACGGAGCCTGCCTGTACGGCCTCTGCAGCTGGCTCGGCGGCCACTGGCGGGACCGACTGCGGGGCCGGGCTGCCGGCATCCGGTGCCACAGGCGCCACGGCGTCTTTGCCTTCCATCACAGCGGTTGTCTGCATGACTTTGCGCTTGATGGAGGAGATCTTAATGAACAGTTCAATAGCCGATCCGGCCGCGGCCAGCATCGGCAGCCAGACCATAAAGCCAAACGGAATCACCTTCAGGAAGGCGGCCAGCACGACAACCACTGACGTCACGACGAGCCCGATCAGAATGCTGGTTCGCGTCGTGATGCCGCCCTGCTCCTGCCGTTTGGCATGACTGGCGAGCGCATTTTCGACAGACTTTGTCGACAGCTCTCGAAACGAGTTCATGTCGTCGCGCAGAGCATTCAGATCAATTTTTGCTCGCGGCGGCAGATCGGCAGCGGGTGCCGCGGGAGCAGCCGCTGACAGGCCCTCGGCCGGCTGTGAGTCATATTCGCCCGCCATGTAAGACTCGATGAACGACGCCTGCCCAGGCTTTTTCGCAGGTTTTTCCGGCTCCGGCTCCGGCTTGGCGGATGTCTCTGACTTCAGTTCGTCCGGCAGGGCGCCGCCGGCATGGGCGCGATTGCGGGCCAGCAGCTGCTCCATATAGCTGGCCACAAAATCATCACCATCTTCCTCCTGTTCGGACTGTTCTGCTGCGGGCTCTTCGGCCTGCGGCTCAGGAGACAGCAGCACACTTTGATCGAAGTTCATCGAAACCTCGGCCGCTGATTCCTGGCTGTATTCGTCCACAGCCGGAAGGTCTGATTCGATGGCCGTGGCCACCGGCTCTTCGGCGACTGCAGAATCGACCGCAGTACGTGACTCGGTCAGACCGAACAGCTCAGCAATCTCCGAACGCACGGCAGGCGCTGCTTCCGGCTCTGGTTCCGGTTCCGGTTCGGCAGCTGGCGCGGCAAACCGGGACATGATTTCTTCTGCCGACGCCGCAGGTGCTGCAGGTTCTTCGGCCTGCGTTTCTGCAGCCGGGGCGGCCTCCCTGGCCAGATGAATCTCGGCACGTGCCAGTTCGAGCTGCTGACGCGCATCGAGCATCTGACGACGCTGTTCCTCCAGCTCCGCTTCGCCCTGCTCAATCATCCGCTGACGTTCCCGAATAGAAGCCTCCCGCTCGTCCAGCACGTTGATGCGGTCATCCAGTTCCCGATGCTGTCGCTGGATTTCTTCCGGATCACCGGACGGACCGGCGTTCAGCCTGGCCGTCAGCTCGTCAATCATTCGCTGCCGATCGTCCAGCTGTGTCTTTAGTTCTGAAACAACCGGCAGCTGCGTCTGGTCGGAATCCGTCCCCGCCTCTTCCAGCTGCTGCCGCAATTCCAGAATTGTCTTCTCATACTCAGCCACCTGATCGGCAAAGCCATCACCCGCTTCTCCGCCGGCCGAAACCGACGCAAGTTCTTCCCGCAGTGACTGCACTTCCTGCAGCAAAGCTTCTTCATCCGCAGCCGCAGACGGAACAGACTCCGCCTGCTGCTGTTCCACGCGTTCGGCCAGCTTCACCAGCTGTTCACGCAGCAAATCGTTCTGACTTTCCGCTTCTCCCAGAGCCGCTCTGGCTTCTTCCAGATCGGCCGTCTGCGCGGCGATTTCCTGCTGTGCCGCCTGCAGCTGTTCGCTGTCGCCCTCCCCCGGAGTCGGGTCACCCACTGGCGACGCAGAGCGAGAAGCCAGCTCGTCGCGAGCTGATTCAAAAGCAGCCTTGAGCTCATTGAGTGCGAGCGTCAGTTCATCACGCTCGCTGGCGAGCCGCTCTTTTTCCTCTGTCAGTTGTTCATGCTGATCCGTCAGGGCAGCCACACTGGCCTGGGCTTCCTGCAGCGCCTGCGCGGAAGCGTCCGCGTCGGCCTGGGCAGCGGCTGAGTGATCTTCCGCCGCCTGCTGATGCTCGGCCGCTGCCGCATCACGCTGTTCCAGTTCCAGCGTCCGTTCCTGCAGCTGCCGTTCCCGCGCGGCAATATCCTCCAGCAGCAAACGGTGTTCGTCGTCCGCGACCTGCTGTTGCTGCTGCTGTGCGTCGGCGACAGCCTGCTCCGCGTCAGCCAGCTGCTGTCGCTCTGCGGCCAGCTGCTGCTGCAGATCCAGCAGTGACGCACGATCAACCGACAGTTCTTCTGCCAGCGTGTCCACTTCAGCGGCGCGGTGCAGCAGTTGCTCTTGCTGGTGCCGCAGATCAGTTTGTGCAGTCGCCTGCTCACCGGCAGCCACGGCGGCCCGTTCAGCCTCACGGACCTGCTCCTGCAGTGCGGCAATCTGCTGGTCCCGATCATCCAGTGCGGCCGTCGCACTGGCGAACGCGTCCTGGCTGTGTTCTATTTTTGACAGCGCCAACTGCAGTTCCTGCTGCAGACGACCGTGTTCTTCGTTCCGCTCATCGGCCGCCTGCTGCTGACTGGCGGCGTACTGCTGCTCACGCAGCGCGACCGCCGACTCCCGCTGCTGCAGCTCGGCCATCTGCTGCTTCAGCCGTGTGTCTTCCTCGCCCAGCGCACGGCGATTTTCCTCAAGGACGGCCGCATCCTGCGCCGCTTCGTCAAGCTGTGCCAGTTCGCTGCTGATCTGCTCCGTCTGCTGCTGCAGCTGCTCGGCCGTGCGATCAAGTTCAGCGGCTCGAGCCTGCAGTTCATCCTCCGTTCGCTCCAGCTGCAGGCGATGCTGCTCGAGTTCGGCCCGCTGCTGTTCCAGTTCGACCTGAACCTGTCGCGTTTGTTCGCGGTCGGACTCCCGAGACTCGGCCATCTGCCGCGCGTCGTCTTCCAGAGACGTTTTTGACGAAGCAAACGACTGTTCCCGTTCCTCAAGCGCGGCCGCTCGGGCTTCCAGCTGCGTGTGCTGATGATGCAGCTCTTCCTGAAAACCAGCCAGTTCCTGCTCTCGGACACGGGCCCGATCGAAGGCCGCCTGCGCATCGTCCCGCTGCTGCGCGATTTCCGCCAGCGACTGATTCAGCTGTTCCAGCTCCAGATTCACCCGCGCCCGATCGGCGGCCAGCTCGTTTCGCTCTTTCTGCACGGACTGTGACCGCTGCTCATCATGCGACAGCAGATCGGCGTGCTGTTGCTGCAGGTGATCCCGTTCGTCTTCCAGCTCCCGACGACGTGACTCCACCTCGTCTTCGCGCAGCTGCAGTGCGGCGGCCTAGGCGGCCAGCTGTTCATTTTGACGATCCGTTTCCTGCTGCAGTTCGGCCAGCAGCTGCTCTCGTTCTGCCTCAAACGCCTCCTGCTGGGCGGCCAGCGCTGCGGCGTCAGCCAGTGTGCGGTCTTCCTGACGCTGACGTCTCTGCTTAAACATCGTCAGCTGCTGCTGCAGCATCTCCGAACGACGGTTGAGTTCCTCTTCACGTTCGATCAGTTCCCGCTCGCGGCGCGGCACAACCGGTCGACGCAGCGACTGCTCGGCCAGGCGGGCTTCAAAAAACGCACTGGGGGCAGAGACCGCAGCGCCTGACTCGGCTTCGGCCACACGCTGTTCCAGTCGCTCAATCTTCTCCACCAGTTCTGCGGAAAGGGCGGGCGTGACTGGTGGCGGGTTCTGCGCGACGGTTCGCATTTCCACGCGAAACGTGGCAGGTCCAATGGCCAGAGAGTCTCCGGACTGCAGGCGATGCGGCACATCAATGGCCGACTCGTTCAGCCAGACCGGATACCCGGCCACCGGAACCACGGTCACAATGCCATTGTGCTGACACACAGAGCAGTGACGGGGAGCAACGCCCGTCATGCCAATCTGAATATCACTGGCAGCATGGCTGCCACACGTGAATTCTCCGGCGCGGTCGATCAGATGCGCGTCTGCGTTTTCGGACCAGACAGGCACGAGCGCCGCGACAGTCGCCACAGAACTGTCAGCGACCAATCTGGTAGTGATATTGGAAAAAGACATGCGTGTCTCCGGCGGAAACGCCTTCGCGAGCAGTAAACGTCTCACTGCTGCTCTGCGAAAAGATTCAGGATGAACTGTGATACCCGCAGGGCAGCGAAACTCCGGTGATGTCGGTCGTCCGTTTTTTGCGGACAGACAACACATGTGGATATTTCGCAACCCGATATCACATACACCACAAACGGCAGCCGGTCAAAATTCGCAGATTGCCAGGTCGACGCATTCTTCGCATCAGCAGCAGGAAGTAAGCGCCGTAAGGTTTGTGCAGGTTTCCTCAGCAGCAATACGTCTTGCCGCGTTTTTGACGATCGCGCAGAATCTGCGCGTCGTCGGGGTGGCAGGGGCCGTAACTGCCGCAACTGCCCTACAAGTGTCCGCCACTGACCGCCGCTTCAAGTCACAGTTGTTGTGCCAGATGTGCCGCAGGACATGAGGAATTGTGTTCGTTTCAAAAAAGAAACTGATTGAGCATCTCGTCTTTGCGCGCTACTGTTGCATGCATGATCGCGGAATCACTCTCCGCGGGGATTGCCTGACGGATCGATATGCAGGACGCGGTCAACAGCCGGACAGCCGGATGACACACAGGGCACAGCCATGGCGACGTCCATGCAGCTCTGGTCATTGCGGCGTCCATCACTGAACTCACATTTCATGTTCGCAAAACTTACCCGCTCTCCATCTCGCGGCACGCAGTGCCTGTTTCTGATCAGTCTGCTGGGTGTGATGTCATGGGGACTGCTGGCCCCGGGCGCCTTTCGCTTTTTGCGCACCGACCCGTCTTCGCCATGGGCACTGCTCAATGACTGCCTGCTGCACTTCGCTGTGTTCGCTTTCGCCACGTTGTCCTGCGGCCTGATGTTTGGTCGACACGACATGGGACGCCTCTGGGGCATTGCCATCGCCTTTGTGATCCTGGGGACCGTCACCGAATGCCTGCAGGCCTTCATCCCAACGCGGACCTGCGACCCAATTGACTGTCTGGCCAATGTGAGCGGCGTCGCGGCTGGCTTCAAACTGGCCGCCATGTACTTCCGCGAACAGCGACAGGCCCCACAACCGGCCAGGTTGCGCAGATAGGTGGCCGGAACAGCGTCCCGTCATGTGCGTCGACGGGACGGGATCCGTTCGGTTTGTTCCTGAGGCGATGTTCGCCATGCGCCCGTCCCCGCGCAATGCGATTCACACGATGGGCCTGGGGAATTCCGTTCCAGCCACTCCTCCGCTCCCGCACCATTCCCCAGGTGCAGCGGCCGCTACGGAGCGGACACGTCCAGGCAAATGATCTCGTCGTCGTTACGGAGATAGACGTGCCTGCTGGCAAATGCCGGCATGCTCCACACCACTTCGCGACCGAAGGCAAGATTCGATTTTTCGATCACCTGAGCACGATCAATCTCCTGATAGCCGTCTTTGGACAGTTTGGCGATGATCAGTTCCCCCAGT
Source organism: Planctomycetaceae bacterium (assembly GCA_024742875.1). Lineage (GTDB taxonomy): Bacteria > Planctomycetota > Planctomycetia > Planctomycetales > Planctomycetaceae > Fuerstiella. Next base: position 7,374 of record JANSXP010000048.1, read on the forward strand.
TCGTTGAACAGCCAGAAGCGATCGGCCTGCTGAACAATGAATGCGGTCTCTGAGCCACGGGGGCGTGCGCCGATGACGTCCTGCGTTTCCCACAGTCGTTCGCCTGACGGAATTTCCAGCGCTCGCATAACGCCTTTCTGATCCAGACCATAAATGATGTTGCCCACAGCAAACGGCTGCACGTTGACGGGCGAGATCACGTTGCGTTTGTCACGCCAGACTTCTTCAGCAGCCGGTTTTTCGGGATCCAGCTTCAGCAGCAGGCTCTTGTTACTGTAGCCAGCCACATACAGGTAGTCGCCAATTTTGATGGGCGACATAATGATGGAACCGCTGGTCGCTTCGTAAGGCACGGACCAGTACTCGCTGCCGGTCTCCGGATTGATGGCCGACACCGCATCGGGACGGCAGAGAATCAACTGCCGCACGCCCGCCTGTTCAATAATCGTGGGCGGCGAATACCCCTGCTCCGGGCTGGTGGTGCTCTTCCAGACCTGCTCACCCGTCATTTTGTTCAGCGCGACAATGTGACTGCCCTCTCCACCGGCGAGCGTAATCAGATGATCGCCATCGATCAGTGGATGAGCCGCATAACCCCAAAGCGCTGCTTTGGTCCCATAGTCTTTCTTCAGTTCCCGCGACCAGACAATCTTTCCATCAGCCACATTGAAGCAGAACAGATGGCCTTCCGAACCCAGCGTGTACACACGATCGCCGTCCACGTTGGGAGTGCAGCGGGGACCGGACGGATAAGACACCGTGTATTTGACGGGATACTCATGCTTCCAGAGGATGTCGCCCGTGCCTTCCGCCAGGCACAATACGCGTTCCGTGCCCGTAAATTCGCGGCGTTCAAAGTTGCCAATCTTTACGTCGTCACTGGTGACATAGTCCGTCACAAACACTTTGCCACCGGCAACCGCGGGGCCCGCGTAGCCACCGGCGACGGGCGTTCGCCAGACCACTTTGGGGCCGCCTTCCGGAAAAGAGTCGATCAGCCCCGTCTCTTTCCAGATGTTGTCACGGCCTGGCCCCATCCAGCCTGGCCAGTCGTCCGCAGAAGAAGTTGTGGCAAACGTCAGCAGCAGCATGGCGGAAAGATAACGCACAGGATTCTCCTGAATTTAAGACAGTGTGAGATCACCGGCTGTCTGAGGCTCGCCCTGTTGATCCCGTGACAGCAGTCAGTATTCTGCGCGATGTCTGCTGCCATTGTCACTGACACGCGGCGTTGAATTGTTCATTGCTGCGGATGCTGTGACCATGGCAGCAGATGTCCGGCCGTGCCCTGCAAGCTATGCGACTTCAGCCGAACATATCCGGCCGGATCGTGTCGCTGTGATGTCCACCGCTGAAGCAGCGACTGCCGCTTCGCAACACCCCGGCCTCGTGCTGTATCTCACAATCTCACCGACCAGATCACCCGAATGAGCAACCCCCAACCCTCCGGGTCGACGCCCGTGTCGACAGCCACCGCACAAACTGCGGTGGAACCTGTCAACTGGTGGCCTGATGCGTCCCTGGTGGGCGTCGCTTTGATCTGGGGCATCAACATCCCGATCATGAAGAACGGGCTGGAAGATGTGAACCACTATTTCTTCAACGCCGTGCGGCTGGCCGTGTCGGTGGTGGTCCTGCTGTCGTTTGCCCTGTGGGAACGCGCCCGCGGCAAACGCATGAGTGCGGACCTGCCAAAGCGAAAGATTGTCGTCTACTCGCTGATTGTCTCGGCGCTGTACCAGTGGCTGTTCCTGATGGGCATCGACAACACCACGTCCGGCAACACAGCGCTGATTATTTCGACCATTCCTATGTGGACCGCGCTGCTGGCCCGCATGGTTCTGAAAGACAAACTGGCGCTGATGTCGTGGTGTGGTCTGCTGGTGGCGCTAACGGGAACAGTCGTCGTCGCCCTGCAGAAAGGTGATGTGAGTGCCAACGCCGAGCACTTAACCGGCAACCTGTTCATTCTGGCGTGCGCCATCGCCTGGGCGGCCGGCACGGTTTACAGCCGACCTATGCTGACACAAATATCGCCCATACAGCTGTCCGGCTATGCGGCCGCCATGTCGCTGCCCCTGCACCTGTATCTGGGATTCAGTAACGGCCGCGCCGACCTGCCTGCCCTGCAGTCAGTGAATCTGTGGCTGATTCTCCTGTATTCGGGCGTGTTGTCGACCGGTCTGGCCCTGCCGATGTGGAGCTTTGGCGTACGTCATGCCGGCCCCGCGCATGCGGCCATCATGCAGAACATGGTGCCGGTGATCGCAATTATCGCCGCCTGGCTGACTCGAGGAGAAACGGCAACCGTGCCGCAACTGGTCGGCGGGGGTCTGATTCTGCTCGGACTGTTTGTGATGCGACGCGGGAGGAGCCGGCGGGAAAAAGCAGAACGCATCGCCAGGCAGAACGCAGAGCACGGCAACGGGCAGGGGGCCGGATAGCGGTCCGCCCAAAGCGGGTGCCCATTCCAGCGGATACGATGGTCCGGGGGTCTGGTGCGAGGGTTTGCTGGCGCTCAATCCGAGCTGCGCTGCCCACCTGCACGCGCCCAATCATCACTCACGACAGTTCAACAGCCTGCTGCGAACGCGCCGACAAATCGAGCGCGTCGCAGACGCGCTGCGTCTGCACAGACAGATCGCCCCAGGCATGATTCGTCCGGCCTTCGCGAATCATGCGGCAAAAGGCCTCCACCATGCACTCCTCCTGCGGTTTGCCGGGAACCACAAACTCCCGCGCTTCGCCGTCGTTGTCGTGCACCCGGAAACGCGGCTTTTCCGGCTTCCACGGCCTGGTGAAATCGTCACAGACGAGATTGTGAGTGCTGCCGGCAATTTCAAACCAGCGACGACGGACCGTGTCGAAGCCGCATTCGATGGTAAGCATGCAACTGTCTGCAAACCAAAGGAACGCGTTCATGCGTGTGTCGACATCATTGTGCCACTGTGCAACCGCCTGAACTTTCGTCGGTTGTTCATCCAGCAGCAGCAAAGCGGCTCCCACGCAGTACCAGCCCAGATCCAGCAGTGAACCGCCCCCCATCTCACGATGCAGCCGCAGGTTTTCCATTGGCATTTCATCCCACCGAAAGGTAAACACGGCTGTCATCTGACGGATATCTCCCAGCTCACCGTCGCAGACCAGTTCGCGAATACGGTCGGCGCGGGGAGTGTGGTACCACATCACACCATCGAGCAGCACGACACCGGCAGCGCGACACGTGTCGACCATCTGCCGGGCCTCGTCTTCGTTGCGGGCCAGCGGTTTTTCACACAGCACGTGCTTGCCGGCCGCGGCCGCTTTCTGCGTCCACTCCAGGTGCAGTGACGGCGGCAGGGGGAGATAAACAGCGTCGATTTCCGGATCATCCAGCGCCGCCTGATAGCTGTCGTAGCGGCGGGGAATTTCAAACTCGTCTGCAAAAGCTTCCGCCGACGCCATTGATCGACTGGCAACGCCCAGCAGCTGGGCGCCGGTGGCCGCGTGAATGCGGGGCGCCAGTGTGCGGGCAATTTTGGCCGTGCCGATGATGGCAAAACGCACGGGAGATGATTCCAGGGACTGTTCGTAAGACACAAAAGAGCCTTTGGCACAGGGAAACGATTACTGAGCGAGATACCGCAGCAGGTCGAGCAGCTGCTGTTGTGTCATTGTCGTTGCGAGGTTGGCCGGCATTAACGACAGCGCAGATTCCTGCATTTCTTCGATGGCCGCACGCGAGACATCCACCGACTCGCCTTTGGTGTTGATCAGCAGCAGCTTCAGTGGGTCAGTCGTTTCCCGGACAATTCCCGTCATCACGCGTCCGTCCTGCATCTGCAGCACGGACGTGCGAAACGCGCGATCCATATTGCGATTGGGGTACAGAATGTCTTCCAGCATCCGCGCGGCGCCGCGACGACCGATGCCGTCCAGCTGTGGTCCCGCTTCGCCACCGGCTCCCCGCAACTGATGACACGACTTGCAGTTTTTTTCAAACACTGCTCGGCCATCGGCCGCCTCACCTTCGCCCAGCTTCCAGCGGGTCAGCAGGCGGGTGGCCAGTTCTTCTGCGCTGGTATCCGGTGGAGGCAGTTGTCCAATGACCGCATTCAGCCGGGCGCGAAAACTGTCATCGTGATTGGCAATCTGCTCCACAAGCCGCGCGTCCCGCAGGACGTCCGCCTGGCCCGTCGATTCGAACAACTCCATGAGCAGGCGAGCCCCCTGTTCACTGGCCGCCAGTTTCATCGCCAGTGTGCTTCGGGCAGCGGCCGACAGTTCCTTCATCACATCCCGAATCACGGCCAGATCAGAATCGGACTCTGCGTCACTCGTCTGTGCGTCCGTCAAACAGTGTCGCACGATCAGCTGCACGGCCGACTCATTCGTGCGTCCTGAAGCCAGCAAATCCGCCAGCGGCAGCAGTTCGCGTTTTTCGCGAACGGTCAACAGAATTTGTGCACAGAGGCGGCGAATGTCACCGTCCATCTGCCCCGCCTGCAGCAGCTGTCGTACGACGGACAGGTGCAAAGCCGTCGCAGCGGACCCTGCGTCAGATTCGGTCCGCAAAATCTCCAGGGACGTTTTCACCAGAGCCACCTGCTCAACCGGCAGCAGCGACTGTGACACCACCCGCGGGTTCACGCGGCCGATCGCAATCCACGCATAAGCGGTCTGAGTCAGACCGTCCACCACCTCAAGGTAGCCGTAGCGCCCCGTGAACCGACCGGATTGCAGTGTCACACGACTGGCCGTGTCGTTGCGGGGGGCCACCACGGAGTCGATTTCCTGTCCGGACCGGGCATCCCGCAGAACGATACGGTTGTCGGGCATCGGTTCATCCTGAGGAAAGCCAAGGTGACCACACACCTCAACCTCAAGCGACAGCGGCATGACGAATGACGCCGAACGCAGCAGTCCGGTGGCTGACTCGCCGGACGGCAGACTGCTCAGGAAGCTGGCCCGGGGCAGATCGGGACCGGGTTGTCTGAGTTCCATGCCCCATTCCGCCGCCGAACCGTCCCACTGATAGCGGCCCCAGTCGGCCTCGAACAGTCGCGCGTCCTGCAGCGTGCGCGTGGCCTGAGCCAGACTCCATGCCGAGAATCCGGCTGGGCTCAACTGGCGATCCGCGCGAAACGCGCCACTCATCGCCAGCCACAGTCCTGTCGACAGGGACTGCGAATCGGGAGGCAGCGTCTGCAAAAAGGCAAACAGCTGCGCTGCAGTCCGGGCGTTCATGTTATCTGCCGTGTGGCGGGCCACCGCCAAAGCGGACGCTTCATCCAGCGCCCCGCTCTGCAGCAGCAGTACGCCCAGCTGCGCGGCGTCGGGCCCCCGCAGACTCGGCAGCACACTGGCCAGAGGCTGACAGGCGGCCGCCGGAGGAGCGGCGGAGGCAAACCACTGCAGAATATCGGGTTCCTGAAACTGACTTTTCAAAGCGATCCGCAGAGCGTGCTGCTGATGGACATCATGAGCGGGACACACAACCAGCGCGTTGACCAGTTCTTTGGCCGTCTCAACCGACCGCAGCGATATGGCCGCATGACCGGCCGCGCGGCGCACCAGTGGCGATTCGTCTCGAAGTCCGCTTTTGAGCAGTTCCGGCAACGTGGCACGCTCTGCAAATTCTGCCAGCACACGCATCGCGTGCACCCGTGTTCGCGGTGTGCCCAGCTCAAACGCTGATGCGAGTGTGGCGGCATCCAGCGCCTGCAGTCGCTGCAGAATCCACAGCAACTGCGGTGCGTCCGTCTGATCGCCACCAGCGGCAGCTGACAGCGACTGCGTCAGTTGCTGCCTGACGGCGGCGACAGCAGCGTCGCCAATGCGATCCACGATCTGATCGGCCGCGTGCTGACGAATCGGGCGGCTGCCGCTGGCAAGCGACGCAAGCAGCGCCGCAGAGTCCGCCTCACGCAACAGCGGCGATGTGGCTGCGGACGCTCCCTGATAACTGATACGCCAGATCCGCCCCCGTGACTGATCACGTCCGGGATGATCCAGGGGCACCTCATAGTGTCCGATGATGCGGTTGTAGAAGTCGGCCACGTACAGCGCCCCGTCCGGTCCGACCTGAATGTCGACCGGACGAAACCAGGGATCTGATGACACCAGAAAATCGGCCTCTTCCTGCATTTGAGCCGAAGCCCCCGTCCGGACCAGTGAGTTACGATGCACGCGGCTGGTCATCACGTTTCCGACAAAAAAGTCGTCGTGGTATTCGGCAGGAAACGCGCTGCTCTGATACTGGCACAGGCCGTCAATGGCGGTGGAGCCGTGCAGATGTTCCATTACCGGTGGCACATAGCCCAGACCATCGTGCGGCTTGCCAAAACTCTCGTAGTAGCCGCCTTTGAGCAGCAGGCTGACAGGTTTGGTGTGGCAGTCAGAATTCCACACATCGCCATACTCGTCAATCGTCATGCCAAACGGATTGACCTGCCCATGTGTGAGGTGTTCGATCCGCGAACCGTCGAGCCGGATACGATACGTGTTGCCACTGTTCATCTGCACCTGGTGCCCGTCACCACCAGACACTTTCGACTGGTTGTTAAATCCGTGGCAGCAGTACAGCCAGCCGTCAAAGCCGCGGCGAAAGGCGTTGTTCATGCCGTGGGTATCGCGCGTGGTATCAAACGGACCGTAGAGCACGGTCTGCTTGTCGGCTTTGCCGTCGCCATCCGTGTCTTCCAGAAACAGGATGTTCGGAATACTAAAGACCACGCAGCCGTTGCGCCACGGATACAGGCCAATGGGAATATTCAGGTTGTCAGCAAACGTGGTGATGCGATCAGCCGTGCCATCGCCGTCGGTGTCTTCCAAAACGCGGATGGTGTCGGTCCCCTGGCCCTCCGCCGGATGCGGATAGGCATTGGACCCGGTCACCCACAGGCGACCGTCGGCATCAAACGCCATATTCAGGGGTTTCTGGATGTCGGGTTCCGCGGCAAACAGGGTAACCTGAAAGCCTTCCGGAACGGAAAACGTCTGCTGCTGTGCGGCGGGTGACAATGGCTCGGTCGTCCGCACGACGGCTGCGAACGGATCGTCGGTCTGCTGTGCCGACAACGAAACGGGCAGCAGCAGAACAATCCATGGAACCCAGGCGACAGGCCAGACAGGGGCGCACGGACGCTGCACGGGTTGCGTGGCGAATTCAGCAGGGGAGTGAGGATGTGGCACGGACGATCTTCCTTGCAGGCGGCACAAACAACTCGGCCCTGCGGCGGACGATGGCTGCAGCACAGGGCCGCAGGCAAGCGTCTTGCAGGCATGACGGGAACGCAGACCACGCCCCCGACGGGCAACCGCAGCAGACGATCCTCAGGCTCTGCCTGGCCAGACAAAGACGCTGCACGGTTAACGAATTGCACGTCCCCTGTATTTTGCTCGGTTTCGACCGCTCAGACCAGCACTTGAACGAGGCAAATTGCAGGAATTCAGTGACGTCGTGGGGAGTTGCCCAGACAAATTCGTTCTAATGATGAGAGGCGCCGCCGGAGTTGAAGTCGTTCGCGTCATGCGGATCGCATCAGCGGGAAGACGCCCTTCCGCCAGGTTTGGCCGTCGGTTTCCGGATCAGACTTACGATGAATAACGTCAGTGGGGCACTTCCAGAAGAACTGCAGTCACGTCTGAACGACGTGGCCCGGCGGATGGATATCGATGAGGAGGAACTGCTGGTTTCACTCATTGAAAGTGGCCTGGAAGATAGTGAAGCTGCACTTACGAAGCGTTCTCGCCCGGAACCGCCACAACTGTTTCCCAATCAGGATGTCACGGACGACCACCCCATGAGCCCGCAGGACACCAAGCTGCCGTTTTCGTTCATCGATCTGTTTTCCGGTATCGGTGGCCTGCGTCTGGGCCTGGAATCTGTCGGTGGTCGCTGCGTCTTCTCGTGCGAGAACGATCGCCACGCGCAGAAAACGTACGAAAGCTGGTTCGGCGAAAACCCGGCCGGTGACGTGGCCGAACTGTCCTCCAGTGGCGCCATACCCGACCACGATCTGCTGGCCGCCGGCTTCCCCTGTCAGCCGTTCTCCATCGCCGGCGTATCCAAAAAGAACAGCCTTGGCCGGGCACACGGTTTCCGGGATCGGACCCAGGGCACGCTGTTTTTTCATCTGGCGGAAATCATCGACCGCAAACGTCCGCCGGTGCTGCTGCTGGAAAACGTCAAGAACCTCAAGTCGCACGACCGTGGTCAGACGTGGAATACCATTCGAGGCACACTGGAAGAGCTGGGTTACAGCGTCTTCAATCGCATTATTGACGCCGCCGACTACGTGCCCCAGCACCGCGAACGCATCTTCATCATTGGCTTTGCCAAAGATGTGTTTGGAGAGGAGCCCGACTTCCTGTTTCCCGCCATTCCCGAAGGGCCTCGCCCCCGCCTGCGGGACATCCTCGAACGCAGCGTCGATCCTAAGTACACCCTGTCTGACAAGCTGTGGAACTACCTGCAGGCGTATGCCGAGAAACACCGCAAACGCGGCAACGGCTTCGGCTGCACGGTGGCCAAACTGGGCGGCACGACGCGAACACTCAGTGCTCGCTACCACAAAGATGGTTCGGAAATCCTGATCCCCCAGCGAGGTCGCAACCCGCGTCGACTGACACCGCGCGAAGCCGGTCGGCTAATGGGCTTTCCGGAAGAACTGGTCAGCCGCAAAGCGCAGGTGGTTTCCGACACGCAGGCCTACCGCCAGTTTGGCAATGCCGTGGTGCCCATCGTGATCTCAGCCATCGCCGAGCAAATCGTGCGTACCATGCGGGATGTCGTCGTCTCGCAGTCGGCCAATGGCTGCATTCTGAAAGCCGGCACCACACCGCAGAAAGAATCGAGCGCTCTGGCGTCTCAGCTTGGTCGACGCAAGCCGCGGTAGTACCGCGATCGACAGATGCGATCGACACAGGCGATCGGGTGAGTTGATGTGGTGACGCAGACGACTGACTGCCGCTAGAGTTCTCTGCGTCGACAGCGACGATCGTACCATTCGATGGCCAGCCACACGGCCGCGCACACGCTTAGCAGCAGACGATGACGCACGCCCACCATCAGCCGTCCGGCCCCGGTGAGAATCGTCATTCCCGGAGCAGGTCGCAGACAGTCAAACTGCCGCAGATCCTGATCAGACGGCTCGAACACCCAGCCAGCTTCGAGCGCGTCCACCGGTGGCATGGTTTCCAGCGTCCACATGTAAACGCCCGCATTGGCCGTGGCGAACGCCAGTCCCGAGCGACAGTTGACCACAGAAAACGGGCGGCTGAGCACATCGCCCGTGACGAGCACGCCGGTCGACCACGACACCAGCCACAGCACCACCACCAGCAGCATCAGCGTGCGGGCCAGAAGTTTCAGGAAAAATCGGGTTAGTGCACGCATCAGTCAGAACAGTCTCCGCCAACATCGCTCGATGTTTCGCCGCAAATCCCGCCCGGATTTCTGCCAGGATTTCCTGTTCTGCGACGAATAACGGCTGCCGGCCAGGGTCGGAACAGACGGAGCCTTTCCAAGCGCCACGGACCATCATATGCGATACGAAGACGCCCCTCATCCTTCCTGCCGGGAAGCTCGGCCGCAAAAACACTATCAATCGGCGCGATACGCGCCCCGTCCCTCCGCACTCGCCATTCTGAGCGTGCTCTCGGGAATCCTGTCATTTCCGATGATGTGCCTTCTGGTGCTGTCACTGCCGTTTTCCGTCTTTGCCATCGTCGCCGGCCACATGGCCCGGGGCGTCATTCGCTCTGAGCCCAATCGTTACGCGGGCACAGAAATGGCCACCGTGGGACTGCTGTCCGGCTACACCACCCTGATTCTGATGGGCGGCGGCCTGTTGTTTCTGGCGGCGGCCGCCACCTCCTCGAAAGTCATTACCGTGAACACGGGCAGTCGTTCGTCGACCGGACAGACACTTCTGGACGACGCCCTCGGCCAGTTGATGAACGGCAGCGGCGTGGCCTCGTTTGGCGTCAGTACGGCCGACCACGATGCCAACAGTTTGGCGCGACACTACATCGATTCGCTGCACGTGCGGGACGAACTGGAGTTTGGCCAAACGGGCGAGAGCGAAAACATCCCCCCGCGAGAGTACCGCGTCTACGTGCGACTCAACGCCGACAGCGTTGCGTATCTTGTCCGGGTGCCTGAGTTTGACCGCTTCACCGACGAAGCCCGCGAAACCCTGTTTCAAACCTGCTGGACGATCGCTCAGCGTTCGGTCGACCATATCCTGCCTTCCGGAAGTGACGTGGGTGTCGGCATCTACTCCGACGCCGGCGTGGAGAATGTCCTGATTGGCAAAACGGTGCCTGAACAGTCCGCCGAATCCGGGCTCAAAAAACAGCACCGCAAAGAAAAGTCTCTGGCCGTGTTTTTTAATGTCCCGGATCGGCAGACGGGTCCTGCTTCCCGTGGCTCCGCAAAAGACTCGCAACCGATTGACATCCGACGCGACTCCCGGCCCGACCTTCCCGCCGAAATGGGATAGCGGCCGGCCACGTCAGTTGTGCGGCGGTCAGCGTCTACAACCCAGCCTGCTGATTGCGGGCCAGTATGTTGAGAAAATCGACCGTCGTGCGAACGACTTCCGTGTGGTAGAAGTCGCGAGCAAACAGGTCGTCACCGCTGGAACTTTCCACTCCTTCCAGCAGATCCTCCCACTGCTGCCGTTCGGTTTGTCGGGTTTGAAGATTCAAACTGACGTGCCGCTGCTGCTCGCGGTTTGCCACAAACTGCATGCGCGCCTGGGTGCGTTGAAAATCGGCGTCCTGCTCCACTCGCGCCGCACTTTTCTGCTGCACAGTTTTGATGGCGGCCGCGGTCACCAGATTCTGAAACGGCAGAAACGACAGTTGCCTGGTGGACGTGTTGGCAATGGGATGCTCCAAAGAGCCTTCCCCAAACAGATCGACGTCCGTATCTGACGGCAGCACAACGTCCGCCGGCACGCCCGTTACCTGACTGCTGCCACCACTCACACCGTGCCACGCCCCGATGGTCAGTTTGATGGCCCCCTGATCGGGTCCCCGCATACCCGTGCGAATGTCAATGATGTTCTGCACGCTGCCTTTGCCATGCGTTTTGGAATCGCCCACCACAATTCCGCGACGATAGTCCTTCACCGCGGCGGCAAAAATCTCCGAAGCCGAAGCCGTATGCCGATTGATCAGCACCACCAAAGGGCCCTGCCACGCCAGCTCGGTGTCTTCGTCGTTGAGCACTTCCGGAGACATATCGCGGGCCGTCATCTGAACCACCGGCCCAGACGGAATGAACAGGCCCGTTACTTCCACCGCTTCGGCCAGAGCGCCACCCGTGTTGTTGCGGATGTCAACCACCACCGCGTCCACCTTTTGCTGGCGAAAGTCCGACAAAATGCGACGCGTGTCACGCGCGGCACTGCGAAACGTGGTGCTGGAGGCCACGCTGCGAAAATCGCGATAGAACGAGGGGATCGTCAGCACGCCAATCTTCTGTGACGGCCCGTCGATCCACTTCGCCGAGTCAATCACCTGCCCGCTGACCTGCTGGTCCTGCAGTTCCACCTGCTGCCGTTTGAGGGTCAGCACGATGACACCGTCTGCCGCTGCGCGCTTCACATGCAGTCGCACAAATGTGTCTTCCGCACCACGAATCTGCTCCACCACCGAAGCGAGTTTCAGGCCCACGATATCAGTCACCGGTCCGCTCTTTCCCTGACCGACCGCCACAATGGTGTCTTCCGGTCGCAGCCCTCCGTCGGCCGCCGCCGCTCCACCGGGCACAATTTCGGCCACCACGGTGTTGCCGCTGTCATGCCTGAGTCGCGCCCCGATGCCTACCAGCTTCAGCGACATGTCCATCTGAAACTCGTCTTCTGACCGCGGCGAAAAGTATCGCGAGTGCGGATCCAGACACCTCATCATCGTGGACAGATACAATTCCAGCAATTCACTGCCGTCTGTCTGTGCAATCAGATTCCACGTTGTCTGGTAACGCAGCCTGAGCGTCGCCCGAGCCTGGTCGGCTGACTGCCCGTCCAGCACCAGGCCCAGCAACTGTCGCTTGATCGTCTGCCGCCAGTACTCCTGCAGATCGGCCGGCGTATCGGCCCACGCCCGATCACCGCCATCTTTCAAAGTGGATTCTTCCTGTGTGAAGTCATGCTCAGCATCAATCAGTTCGTTGACCATCGATTGCGCCGCCTGGCAGCGTGACAAAAACCGCTCAAACACCAGTTGCGGAAAATCGAGCTGTCCCGCTTTGATTTGATCATCCAGCTGTGTGCGGTAACGGGAAAATTCTTCCACATCGCTTTTGGTCAGATACAGATGCGACGGGTCCCAGGCGTTCAAAAAATCGTCAAACAGTTCCAGTGACACCGCGTCGTCGATGGGCTGTTTCTCAAAATGACGGGCGGCAATCAGCCGGGCCACCCGCTGTGTCGTCGCTCCGTCGACATCCGTCAGTTTGACATCGTCCTGATCGTCCACCGCCAGCAGCGGCACACTCAGCATACTCACCATGCCCAGCAGTACTCCTGCAGGCCACAACAGCGGGCGGTCGTTGTGATAGAACATTTGCCGCATCATGATCTCCCGAATCCCAGTTCCAAAAAACGATGGTCCCCGAGGCTCGCCGTTGTTCGGCGGACATCAGGCCATCACAGGCGCGCAGTTTGGGCGCAGCGAGTGGCCCAAATTGGTGCGCAGAGTTCTTGAGCAGTTTGGGTGCGCACACTCTGAGCGCACCGTGTCTGAAGTCATGGCATCCGCCACGAGCACGTGGTCTACTCGCGCGTCATTTCCCGCAGCAGCCAGGCTCTGGCGAACGTCCAGTGGCGTTCCACTGTTCGCTGCGAAAGCTCCAGAGCTTCCGCCACTTCTGCGTTTGACAGCCCGCAGAAGTATTTGAGTTTGACCACACTGGCTTTCAGCGGGTCGGCTTCTTCAAATCGTGTGAGTGCATCATTCAGAGCAATCAAGGCGTCCGACTGATCCGACTCCACCTCGGGCAGATCCGTCAGCGGCTGCCGACGATAGCTGCCCCCGCGTTTCTGCCGTTTCTTGCGGCGCGCGTGATCAATCAGAATCCTTCGCATGGATTCCGCCGCTGCACCCAGAAAGTGCGAACGGTTTTTCCATTCTGTCCGCCCCGGACCCACCAGACGTGGATACGCCTCGTTGATCAGTGCGGTGGGTTGCAGAGTGTGTCCATCCGCCTCCATCGACATCCGCGAGGTCGCGATGCGATACAGCTGATCGTAGACCGCCAGAAACAGCGCTTCCTGAGCCGCTTTGTCGTCGTCAGAAACGGCGTTCAGCAGCAATGTAATGTCCGGCGTGTCGCCCACTCCACTCCCCGTCTTAATCTGACACAGCACGGCCGTAGTATGCCGCGTGGGCCACTCGAAGCAACACTGTCACTGTCGCCTCAATCCACATAGCGTCAACTGTGGGGATCTCCGCCAGCATTTGCGGCAGCGTGTCCAGGAATCCCTCCAAACGGCCCCAGCTTCCGGCTGCCAGCGACGTGAATTCGCCTCAGATCCCGTGACGTTTACGGGATCCGAACGAAAACCGTGCAAAACACGAGGACGCCGCGATTCTGTGAAAGACAGGTCTACTAAAGGCGAACTGCCGAAGTTAAGATAGGACAGCGAGATAATGAGGCGGAACCCGTCTCTCGGCAGAGAGCACGATTGCAATCGGAACCGGAACATGGCTGGCGACGTGACTGAAAACAGGACTGGCAGCATCATGGGGAATACTGGCGTGACATCGCGAAACACGGCCCTGCCACTCACCGGTGACGAACGCACCGAAGAACTGTTTCACGCCGCCCTGGCACAGACCTCCGACGTCACCGCTTTTCTCAAACAGCAGTGTGGCGATGACCGGCAGTTATTTGCGTCGGTGTATTCTCTGCTTCAGGCCGCCGGCGGCCACAACCGCATCCTCGACCAGCCCCTCTCTCTCGGCAGTTCCATCCGTCGTCAGATCGACAGATCGGATCGCCCCGAACTGCAACTGACCAGTGGCGACGTCCTCCACAACTATCAGCTGATGAACCGACTTGGCAAAGGCGGCATGGGAACCGTCTTCCTGGCTCAGGAACTGTCCCCCATTCAGCGCGAAGTCGCCATCAAGTTCACCAACCATCAGGTGGATGATGACTCCACCAAACACCGAATCGCCAACGAACGGCAGACCCTCGCTGCCCTCAACCACCCCCGTATTCCCACCATCTTCAACGCCGGTGTGACACCTGACGGGCACACCTATCTGGTCCTCGAATACATTGCCGGCACGCCCATCGTTCGCTACTGCCGTCAGCACAGCACCTCGCTCAGCCAGCGACTCGACCTGTTCGCCCGACTGTGCGACACCGTCGCCCACGTCCATCAGCAGGGCATCATCCATCGCGACCTGAAGTCGGCCAACGTCCTGGTCAACACGCAGGGCGCCACTGCCGAACCATTCCTGGTGGATTTTGGCATCGCCAAACACATGACGGCCGATCAGCCACTCACGCTGACAGCCGAGCTTGCCTCAACGGGAACTCAGCACGGTGATCTGCTGGGCACGCCCGGCTGCATGGCTCCCGAGCAATACCTGCCCGGCCTGCCCGCCGCGGACCACCGCGCAGATATCTATTCCCTCGGCCTGCTGCTCTATCGTCTCCTTGCCGATCAGTCCCCGTTCCCCACGTCCAGCATCAACCGCGACGATCAACTGGCCACACTTCGCACGCCCGCTTCGCCCACCACGCGGAACACATCGTCGCTGACCTGGCCCGCCCGTCTGGACGATGTCGCCCTGCGGTGCATTCAACTGCAGCCGGAAGATCGCTACGCCACCGTCAGCGACCTCAAACACGACATCGAATGCATTCGCTCGTCCATTGCCACTGGCCAGCCACAGCGCAGGACGATGACATCACGCGTGACACCTGCCGTGACCTCACCGCGTGCGAACGACACATCACAGGTCAACCCCGCATCGCGTACGACGCGATTGTCTCTCGCTGGCTCCGTGCGACGCTCCAGTCTCACGCTGATCCTGTCCGCATTTATCGTCGGCCTGTTTTCTCCTGCCCTCAACAGCCTGCAGTCAGTGACACAGACACCTGGGGCAGGCAGTACCACGTCCTCGGTCGCCCCCGCATCCATGGTCGTTTCGCTGCCACCGTCATCTGCAGATCCCCAGGCCCCGCTGCAAACCGTCCAGGTGGACGGCAAAACCTTCGGCCAGATTGCCGCGATCCTTGACGAGCAGGGGCTGCTGCCCAGCATTCCCGCTCGCCTGGTCGTCACGGCCGAAGATGATGACGTGGGTCTGACCATCGCCCACCACCAGCAGTCGGAAAACCTGCCTGTCACTGCCAACACCCGCTCCTCCGCCACTCCCGGCGAAAAACAGTCCGGCTAAGCGGCCATCGACAGTGCGTTCGCTCGTCCATCCTGTCGGTGGAACTGTCGCGCAGCGAAAGCTGATCGCCCGGCGGCACACGCCGTGACGAATTCCCGCAGCGATTCAGCTCGGGCGGTCAATACACGCGACAGCCCAGCTCCCCGCTTGCCTGCAAAGCATGCGCTAAGCATCCGCCATGCGCACCCGCCATGCACACCCTCGATCCCCGTTGCCCTTTGGCTACACGCGATGCGCCGTCGCATCACCCCCGCACACAAAACGTCCACGTCCGCCCCCAGGGGACAGGTTCCGACTTCTCAGGTTGCATCTCGGCGTTTCGCAGGAAACAATAAGGCGTTCGGGGCGTCTCCCTTCTGCTCCGGCGGCAACTCTGCAACACAACCAGATTCAGGAGCCACCATGCGCCGAGTCATTGCGTTCCTTCTTATGGGGATCTTGGGGATTCCGTTCGCTGACGTTCACGCCCAGCGTCGACCAAGCAGCGGCAACAAAAAGCCGCCGGCCAGCAAAATCCCCAAAGGCAATGGTTCCGTCGACTGGGGCCCCGTCACCAAAGTGGATGCCGCCTCCCTGCAGCACGTCCGCGATGTCGCCAAAGACATCGATCGCTTCATCGCCTCCGACCTGATTCGCAATCAGCAGCAGCCCAATCCGCGTCTGAGTGACGAACTGTTTGTGCGTCGCGTGTATCTGGAAATCGGCGGCCGCATTCCGCGTCTGGCCGAAATCGGAGAATTCGTCACCAGCAAAGATACCCGCAAACGTGAGAAGCTGATCGACAAACTCCTGTCCTCGCACGACTACGTCAGCCACACCTACAACTACTGGGCCGACATCCTGCGACTGCAGGACCACCCCATCAACAACAACCAGATCGCCCAGCCCTACCACGAATGGATCAAAGACAGCATCCGCACCAACATGCCCTACGACGAATGGGTGCACACCATGCTGACCGCCGAAGGCCGCATCTGGGAGAACCCCGCCGTCGGTTTCGCCATGCGGGATTCCAACATGGAACTCGATGCCGTCGACAACATGGTGCAGGTGTTCCTGGGAACCCAGATCGGCTGCGCTCAGTGCCACGACCATCCGTTCGACAAATGGACACAGAAAGAATACTACGAGATGGCCGCCTACTGGTACGGCACTCGAACGCGTGTCTTTGGCGGCGACAAAAAACGATTCCCCAAAGGCAACCCCCTCACGCGTCTGCGCAACGAACTGAAAAAAATGGACCCCGAAGCCAACACGGGCGGTCAGTTCTCACGCATGATCAATGCCAACATGTTTGCCTCCTGGGAACAGAAGCGGACCCTCAAGCTGCCTCACGACTACCAGTACGACAACGGCAAGCCGCATCAGCCAGTCAGCATGAAGCCCATCTTCGGTAAAGCCGAGACCGTCAAAAACGCAAAGTCGGCCCGCGGTGTTCTGGCCAACTGGATGACCAGCGCCGACAACGAACGCTTCGCCACCAATATCGCCAACCGCATGTGGCACAAAGCCTTCGGCATGGGACTCATCGAACCCGTCAACGACATCCGCGATGACAGCGTGCCCGCCAATCCCAAAGTGCTCGAGATTCTCACCGAAGAACTGCTCAGCAACGGCTTTGACGTCCGCGAAGTGCAGCGCATCATCTACAACACCCGCACCTGGCAAAGTGAAGCCACCCCCTTCGACCCGGATCCCACCGTCGTCTATCGCTTTCAGGGCCCCCTGCTGCGACGCATGACGGCCGAACAGATCTGGGACTCACTGCTCACACTGGCCGTCTACGATCACCAGTCATTCACCCGTCCCTCCATGGATGGGCTGGCCGCCGTCATCAACCTCGACCTCAACAGCGCTTCCGCCACCGACGTCAACCGCGCCATGGATGACTTCAACAAAAAGTTCAGTCCCGGCGCCCAGCGAAAAATCACTCGCGATCGCAACTACTATCAGGGACTCACCCTCGCCCGCGCATCCGAACTGCCCTCACCTCTGCCGCCGGAACACTTCCTGCGACAGTTCGGCCAAAGCGACCGCGAACTGATCGAAACCTCCGGTCGCAGCGGCAGCGTCAGCCAGGTTCTGACCATGTTCAACGGCAAGATCACGCACATGATGCTCGAACGCGGCAGTCTCATCTACGACACCGTGCTCAGCGCTCCCACCATGCGTGATCGCGTCAACGCCATCTTCTACAGCATCCTGTCCCGACCGCCGCGCTCCAGCGAACGCGGCGTCGCCGACAAGGAAATCAAAGCCGCCGGCAACGCCGGCTACGGCAACGTCATCTGGGCGCTCATCAACACGAAGGAATTTCTGTTCATTCAGTAACCCTTCGCCAACTCACCGCCCTTTTGCCTGACTCGTCGCCTTTCGAACACACTCACAGGACTTCTCCCATGAAAAACGCCATTCAAAAGCTGGATCGCACATCCCGTCGCCGCTTCATCGAAGACATGGCCAAAGCGGCCTTCGGCGTCAGCATTCTGCCAGTCTCCGAAAGCCTCTTCGGCTCAGCCGCTCAGGCCGCCAGCCCGCTGGCCGCCATCAACAAAGCCGAACACGTCATCTACCTCATGATGAACGGCGCTATGAGCCACATCGATTCCTTTGACCCCAAACCAGGCAAAGAATCGGGCGGAGAAACCAAAGCCATCCAGACGTCCGTCCCGGGTGTCAAAATCGGCGAACACATGCCCGAACTGGCCAGTCGCATGAACCAACTGGCCGTCATTCGCTCCATGACAACCGAAACCGGCGCCCACGAGCAGGGCCGCTACCTCATGCGGACCAGCTACAAACAAATCGGCACCATTCGCCATCCCTTCCTGGGTTCCTGGCTCACCCACTTCGAAGGAAAAAAGAACAAGGACCTGCCCGGCAGCGTCGTCATTGGCGGCGGCAATCGACATCCCGGCCAGGGCTACCTCTCCCCCGCCGTGGCCCCGGCACCAGTCGGCAATCCGGCTTCCGGACTGCAAAACACCAAACCACCCAAATACCTGGACGAAAAGAACTTCGAAAAACGGCGTCGTCTCATCGGCCAGTTCGAGTCCAACTTCAAAAGCAAATACCAGAACTCGGACGTCAAAGCCTACTCTGAGTACTACTCCGAAGCCGTGCGTCTGCTCAAAAGCCCCGACCTGGGCGCCTTCGACATCAAACAGGAAGACGACGCCACCAAAGAAAAGTACGGTGCCAACCGCATCGGACAGGGCTGCCTGCTGGCCCGTCGCCTCGTCGAAAAAGGCGTTCGCTTTGTCGAAGTCGAGCACGGCGGCTGGGACAACCACAACAACATCTACGAATCATTCCCCGAAAAAGCGGGGCAGCTCGATGCCGCCATCGCCGCTCTCATGGACGATCTCAAACAGCGGGGGCTGCTGTCCAAAACTCTCATCGTCCTCAGCACCGAATTTGGCCGTACGCCCAAAATCAACCAGAACGCAGGCCGCGACCATCACCCCGGCGCCTTCAGTGCCATGCTCGCCGGAGCCGGCATCAAAGGCGGACAGGTCATCGGCGAGACCGACGAGATCGGCAAGTCCGTCGAAGACGGTCACTGCTATCCCTACGACCTGAACGCCACCATCGCCTACGCCTGCGGCCTCCCCTGGGAAGAAGAATTCCAGGCCTCCAACGGTCGCCCCTTCAAAATCGCCCACGACGGCAACCCCCTCACCGAACTCTTTTGAGAAGCCATCCAAAGACCTGAATGTGCCTCGTTGAGTCGATATCGCTGAGATGCAAGAAAGAATGACGAGGCGACAAATGTCGTCGAGGAATGATGACGCCGCAGATCGGCCATATCGACTCAACCCGCAGGGCGTGCCAGGGTTCCGCCATTCTCGGCGTCCTTCGTCGTCGGCGACGTTTGTCGCCTCCTTCTCCCTCCTTGACAATGACCAAACCCCAACACGCGAGGCTCATTCAGGTCTTAGGACGGCTTCTCGACCGGGGGCCCCGGCCGGGGCGGTGGCGTGGCACGCTGCTGCGCAGCTGGAGTCGACTCTTTGTGGTACGCCTCTGCGCCGAGTCGCTCCGCGTTGCTGCGCTGTCGACAAACAAGGTCGGATCCGCGCGTGATTCGAAATGTGAAAGCGGCCCGGAGCGACGGAAGCTGCTGCGCAGCTGGAGCCACTCATTGTGGTGCGACTCTGCGCCGAGTCGCTCCGCATTGCTCCGCTGTCGACAAACCGGGTCCGATCCGCGCGTGATTCGGAATCTGAAGAGAGACGGGGAACGCTGCTGTGCAGCTGGGGACCACTCTTGGTGGTAAGTCTCTGCGGCGAGTCGCTCCGCTATCGACAAACCGGGTCGGATCCGCGCGTGATTCGGAATCTGAAGGGAGGCGACGGACACTTCAGCGAAGCTGGGGGCCACTCTTTGTGGTACGCCTCTGCGCCGAGTCGCCCCGCGTTGCTGCGCTATCGACAAACAGGTCGGATCCGCGCTTGATTCGGAATAAGTTGCAGCAGGCGGGCGACTTCTGTGGCAGCGGCGAGCAGCGTCTGTCGGTGCCACGGCAGTTGCCTCTCTTCCATCATGGGCAGGACGCAGGGAGACTTGCGGAAATATGCTTTGAAGCCGGACTATTCTCCGTCGGCACTCCATGACAGGGACGCATTGCTTTGACCGAAGGTTTCGGTGGGCGTTCCCAGTTCATTGAGCAGTCGGACAAACAGGTTGGACAGCGGCTGAGTTTCTTTTGGCTTGTGGTAAGTGCCATGCGGCAGGCGTCCGCCCGCCACAATCACGGGCACGTTGTTGGTGTGATGCGCATTGGCATTGCCCAGATTGCTGCCAAACATCACAAGGCACTGATCGAGCAGACTGCCATTCTGTTCGTGGTGGGATTTCAAATGCTGCAGCAATCCACCAAAGCACGCCACGATCGAAGACTCCACCTTCCGCAGCTGCTGCAGTTTTTTGGCATCTTTACCGTGATGAGACAGCGTATGGTGATTGGTATTCACGCCTTTGATTTTGGGCGCTTCTGTCGTGTTGTGAATCATCAGCGTCACCACACGCGAAGAGTCTGTCGCCAGAATCAGGCTCGTCAGTTCCATCAGCAGATCAATTCGGCCAACCAAATCCGCGGAGTCGTGGATGTCTGACACGGGATCGCGCTGCACGGTCGGTTTGGGGCGATCCATCCAGCTTTCCCGGCGGGCCAGATTTTTCTCTGCCGACCTCACAGATTCGAAATAGTCATCCAGCAGATGGTTGTCGGCGGAGCTGGTTTTCTGCTGCAGACGGCGTGTCTCACTTTTCAGCTCATCCAGAATACTGCGTCCCTGGCGGAGCCTGCGTCTGGCGGCCGCCACCTCCTGCGGTTGGCCCTGCAGAAACAATCGGGCAAACAGCTTCGCGGGACTAAACTGTGCGGGAATCATGACACCACGGTCTGTATACGACTGGCTCTGCGTCGTGTGCGTCCCCAAAGTGACAGAGGAGAATCGTGTCTGGCCCTCGTAGTGCCTGGCAGCCACCTGATCCACAGAGATGGTGTTACGAAAACCGCCCATGCCGGGAAACCGGGCCGACGTCAGCCAGGTCAATTCGCTGTCATGCGGCTGACGCCCCACCTGATCTTCGTGCTGCAGATTGCCCAGCACAGTGAATTCGTCCCGATGCTCGGCCAGCAGCTGCAGGTATTCCGATGGCTCATATTTGCGTCCCGAGGATGTCGGCCAGAAGCTCTCCGGATACAGCCCCAGCGCGGTGCACACGGAAACAAACCGTCGGGGCATCACGGTCACAGCGGAGCCAAACGCCGGCGTCATCGACTCCAGCCATGGCAGCGCCAGTCCCACCCCGGCGGTGCGCAACAGGTGACGGCGGCCGACCGGTCGATAGCGGGAAAGGTAAGCAGACATGATGACACTTTCTGTAACAGGCCCTACTTATGACGAAACATGCGACTTTGCACGGTGGCATGGATCAGGTCACGCACTCGATAGCCGTCCGCGGCTGCCTGCTGCGTGATACCATCAAGCACTTCGCGATCTGCAAACTGAATCTCACCACCTGTGGCGAACACCACCAGACACGACGTGAAGTGGCGGGCGATCTGACTGGTCTGCTGTCGCAGAATGCGTTTGTACTCGCGAACGTCGGCAAACGCCTGCCCCCGGATCGTTCCACTGGAATCCACACGGCGGGACTTCATGGCCACTCCGCCCACCATGCCCTGATACCACGTGCGATGACGACCAATCGGATCAAAGGCTTCCAGCGCAAAGCCCGGCGGATCGATATGCTGATGGCATCGCTGACAGGATTCGTTGCTGCGGTGTGCGGTGAGAATCTCACGAATCGTCGTGCGGCCCGATGTATCAGGCTCAATCGCCCCGGCCTCAGGTGGCGGGGGAGCGGGCGGTGTCCCCAGCAGATTGCTGAGTACAAAATTGCCCCGCACCACCGGCGATGTGGCCGTCCCGTTGGCCGTGGTTTTCAGGATCGCCGCCTGCGTCAGTACGCCTCCGCGAAGGCTGTCCGGCGACAGACGAATCTTTCGCAGGTGTTGCCCGCGAACGTCCGGAATGTCATAAAGCTGAGCGAGGCGACGATTGACGAAGGTAAAATCTGAGTCAATCAAATGGTCAATGGTCAGATTCTCTGTGACGAGTTCGCGGAAGAAGAATTCGGTCTCCCGCGGCACCACGTCGTTGAGCAGTTCGTCCCACTCGGGATAAAGTCTGGCATCCGGCGTCGTGGCATTCACTTTGTCCAGCCGCAGCCACTGTCCCACAAAGTCCTGAAAGAAACGCGCCGCTCGATCATCGTCGAGCAGCCGCTCGGTCTGCTGTCGCAGTACGGCCGGATCGGACAACCTGCCGGCGTCGGCCAGTGCCCGCAGTTCGGCATCCGGCAGCGAACGCCACAGAAAATACGACAAACGACAGGCCAGCGCATGATCATCCAGCCGGCCGGGGGACTCACGAAACATCAGAAACCGGGGGGACGAAAGCAGGGCGATCAGCGGCGCGCGCAATCGTGTGAGATACACTGCATCGCTGATCGGCTCTGCAGCGGCATCAGGACTTGCCAGAGCCGCCAGTCCATCAAGCTCGGCGTCGGACACCGGGCGACGAAAGGCCAGCGGTGCCAGACGTCGGAGCACCTGACGCACATGCTGCCCGCGGTCAGACGTTGTCAGGGCGAAAGCCGACGTGCCGTCCGGCCCCACATCTTCCCGCACGTCGCCCAGCACGTGGGTCGTGGAAGCGGGCGGCCACGTGTCATGCAGTGGTCCCTCAACCGACTGCTCCATCAGCAGTACACCGGGGCCTTTGTAGCCCTTCGCACCGCCAGCCGCTGCAATGGCCCCGTAAACCGCCTGTACGCTGCCGTTCATTTCCATGGTCAGATAAAAGTCGTCCCCCGGGCTCAGGAACGCTTCTACAACAAATTCCTGCGGCGTATCCATCGTGATGTCCACCGCTTTCAACAAACTGGCCCCGCCGCTCTTGTCACGCTTGATGAGCTTGGCAATCACCGGCCCGTCACTTTGCAAAGCGCCCACCTTCGATGTGATGCGAAATCGGCCGGCCGTCTTCACAAAGAAGCCAAAGTTGGTTCCCCGCGTCAGATAATCGGCATCCACAAACAGCGCCACGCCGTTTGGTTTGGGGAGCGTGACGCTGCCGCCCTGATCGATGGGCAGATCATGAAACGCGTTCATGAACGGATTGCCCAGAAAATCAAAATCACTCTGCTGCCGTGGGTCAGCGGTCAGCACGATGGCCGCATCCAGCGCCGCATTGGCGGCCGCCAGATAGCTTTCCATATGGATGTCGGAAATCCGCTGCGCGGCCCCCACCGTATCAAAACTGCCCGCATCCACCTCGTCGGGCACCCCACCGGTCACATCGTGATCGATCTGCAGCAGATCCTGCAGTGTGTATTTGAGTTCTCGCTTTGTCAGACGCCGGGCCTGCACACGCCCGCGCAGCTGCTGCCGCTGCAGGCTGTGAGTGTGCAGCGCCGTTTTCAGAGCGGACAGTGCCTGCTGTCGATCGCGAACGTCCGGTCGCGGCTCGGAGGGAGGTGGCATTTCATCGGCCGTCACCCGATCAAACACGGACTGCCAGTGGGCAAACACGGCCTCGTCCTGCAATTCGTAAGACAGCGACTGCAGATTCAGCAGTGCAGACGTGCCACCGTCATGGCAACTGGCGCAGGAATGCTCAATCAGCGGCGCCACGGCCAAACGAAAATCCGCCTCCACCTGACGCTCTGCCGGCACATTCGTGACTTTGGGCGTCAAACCCGTCAGCGCAATCAACACAAACCAGACACACATAGCAGCATCCACAACAAAACGAGGGTGGCACAGGAGGCAGCATAGCTGATCGGGTGCTGCCGCAGCAATTTGGCTTTGCACTGATCAGCCGCAGCAACAGTATGCCTGCCTCACCGCCTGGCGTATGCTCCCTGCGCGGGTCGCTGGTCCGCTCACCGTCCGCCGTCCGCCACTCCAAACGCGGCCCCCCAGCCGGTCGTGTCTTCTTTCAGCACATCTGTCAGCGGCCGTCCCTGCCAGGCCGGATTCTCGGCCGCCGTCGCCAGAGTGGCTTCGTCATTTTCATCCATGGCCACGGCCAGAATGCCGGTGGCAATGCTGTCCGGCAGCTTCTGTCCTTCATACCGGGACGCGAGCATACTCAGCAGCCATTTGGCATCGAGGTTTCGGCCGGACGCAAACAACCGCCGCGCCAGATCCTCCACCACCGCCGGGGCGGCATTCAAATCCAAAGCGGCCGTCAGGTCACTTTCCGCATCTTCAAAACGATGCAGATCCACGTTGCGGGAGGCAGCCGCCACAAAACCCCGCAGATCCACGGGGTCCAGTTCCTGCTGCAGACGCTTCCGCTGCGCCCAGCCTTCCAGCCAGCCGATCCGCCGTCGGCCATTGGCAAAATAGATGTCACCCAGTTCGGTCATCAGATCACGACAGAAAACGCGACGCTGCCGCACCAAAGCCACCTGCCTGGCGGGGACCAGCTGCAGCTGCATCAGACGTTCCGCCAGTTCCACGGCAATCAACTGATGCGCGAAGATGGTGGGATGCACGTGATCGATGTAGCTTTCGAATCCACAGATGCCCTCGGCCGCCGACGCGGTCACCACGGCAGCCGCGTCCACCAGTGGAATCTTCCGTTCGGCGGCGATTGCCGTCTGCTGCTGCGCTAAAGAGGATTTCATCCGCAGCGGGCACACATCCAGATCACACGCTTTCTGATAGTGGGTTCTGGCGGCCGCAAAATCGCCCGTCTGATCAAAGCAGCGCCCCAGACGAAAATGAAGCAGCGCAAACTGATCATCCAGCTGCAGCGCCTGTTGATACGTGGCGATGGCTGCGTGGGGATCTGTGTCATCTTCCAAAGTGGCCCGGTCAAACAGATCCTGCCACTGCCGTTGATCTTCCACAGACAGCGCAGCGCCGTGTTCCGATTTGAACGGCGGGCAGTCACGCAGATTGCCCCCCAGTTTGACCAGCACCAGCGGCACGCTCGCGGCCTGGCAGGCGTCGTCCATCATCTCCAGCGAATCAGCAAACTGCGCCACCACACCTGCCTCCCAGGCGTCGTCCCGCTGGTAGGACACATAACCGGCCGGATCATCCAGCCGCGTTTGAATTTCCTTGGGCGCGGCAGCGGTTTGCGTCGTGGGCTCCACACGCGCGGCGCCCCCCGTCAGACGTCGCAGCAGCATCACCGTCCGCAGCGACCTTGCCTGGTTCTCCACCCACAAACGCACGGCTGACCGCGACTTCAGTTCTGCATACGTGCGGTCTTCCAGAAACTCATTGTGACCGGTGGCCACCACGATCAGATCCGGGTCGTACGTGAGAACTTCGCTGACGATCGGACGCAGACGAAAGCTGGCATAGGAGATGCCGCCGCAGTTGATCACACGGTACGTCCGCTCGGTGTCCGCCAGGTTTAGTTCGTGCTGCAGCCAGCTGCCAAACGACGTGTCGGGCAGATAAGGCCGCCCCTGCACGGTCGAGCCGCCAAGTACAAAAATGCGAAATTCGCCTGGAGGTTTGACGGTCGGAAACGTCTGCTTCACAAAGAAGCGTTCCCGACCAATATCCGTCGTCAAAAGATCGTCCCCATCCGGCTGGAACAATCGCATATCTTCATCAAAACCATCGTGCAGATCCGTCGTCGCCGCATCGGCTTCCACGCCCAGCAGTCGCAAAGACAGTTCCAGCACGACAAACGGAGACAGTCCCAGCAGCACAGCCAGCACATAAAACAGGGGCCGACGCCCGCGTTTCGCCAGCGACTGTGATTCGGTCACCAGGGTCTCCGCAGACTTGCGGCGCACGTCCGATGATTCCGATTGTGTGTCATCCACCTCTGGAGAGTTCGAGCCCACAAAGTTCTTCCTGCAGGGAATTGAAGCGATCTGGCATACAGCCTCCGAGCATGATAGCGTGTCCGCTGCGGAAACAGCCAGACTGTCACGGCAATCAAAACCGCCAGCCCTTTTCGTTCATCAGTCAACAGGTCCCGGGTGAAGCACAAGCAGGCCAAACAGGCGTTGAAGTCAGCCGACACCGCGCCCACAGACAAATCCACACCGCGTGAGGCGGCGGGCACCCGCGAGACGCGCGAGGACGCCACAAACGCCCCCGCTGCCGACTGGAACCGTCGACTGGATCAGCTGGAAGCCCGGCTGCCCCCGGCGTCCCGTCGGAGCACGGCAGTCCAGTGTCTGACGCTGGTTGCCGTCGGACTGCTCACATGGAACGTGGGCCTGCTGTGGTCGCAGATGTCAGCACAGTCTGCCGCGTCAGAGCAGGCCGCTTTCTGGGAATTGTGCCACGCCGGCACAACGCCCGCCGTTCGTACGTCCCGTTTCCTGCAGCTGGTGGAGTCCGGCAATGTCGAGTGGCGCAGTGCCATCCTCCAGGGACTGGATCTGGCCGGCACCGACCTGTCAGGGCGGAATATTCGCAACGCCCGTTTTGATGACTGCGATCTGTCACACGCGCAGCTGTTTGAAGCCCAGCTGAACAATGCCATCTTCAATCTGTGCAACTGCGAGGGGGCCGTGTTTGGCAAAGCCGATCTTCGCAACAGCAGCTTCTTCAAAGCTCAGATCCGTGACGCCGATTTTCGAGGTGCCAGTCTGCAGTCGGCCTCGCTGGAGCAGTGTCGGGCAAAGAACGCCAGTTTTGTAACGGCCGAAATGGGCGAATGCTTTCTGGCGATGGCAGACCTGAGTGGGGCCGATCTGACCGGCGCCGATTTGACTGGCGCTGATCTGACGGCCGCCAAACTCATCGGAGCCAATCTGGCTCTTTCCGACTTCTCCGGCGCCTTTCTGGATGACACAGATTTGTCAGACAGCAACTGGTGGCGGGCCCGGGGGCTGGGCACCGCCGAAATGCAGCGGCTGGCACTGAAGTTTCCTCCCTCTCCCAGCGCTGAAGAGTCCAGACGACGGGATTTCCGGATCTGGATCAGCAATCAGCGGCCACCGGATGAGAATTAGCGCAGGCAGCACTATGATGGCGGGATCTGTCTTTCCTGTTCGACTGCTGCCATGACCGCACCGACGTCTTCCTTCTCCGCCACCTTTCTCACCTGCATGCTCTGGCGGACCATTCAGGGACTGGCGGTCGCCCTGTCACTGACGCTGCTGGTTGGCAACACACCGGACAGCTGGCCTGTGCCTGCCGCCTCCATGGGATTGGCGGGCGTACTCATCGGACTGGGAATCGGCGTCGCGGCCGACCGCTGGCTGCGGACCCGTTTCTCCGGACAGGCTGCCATTCAGCTGGCCGCCCTGCCTTTGCTCAGCGGAGTGTGGCTGATGTACGCATTGCCACAGGTCGAAGCGATCGTGTGCGTGTGCGTGTGGGTGGGCATCGGGGTGGGGGGAGAGTGGTCCACTCTGGCCGATGCCTGCCGGGGCGAACTCACCGCCCGCACCCGCTGGAGAGGCATCCTGCTGTGGACTGTGATGTTTGCCGCCGGCACAGCAATCGCCTGCGTGCTGCCCCCATCATCTGCCGCCATGCTGACGGTCAGCCTTGTCGTCACCCTGGCGACGACCGTTCTGCTTTCTCGAAACTTCCGCTTCATTCGTGAACCGGTGCCAGCAACGGCCGAACAACTGGCCGCTGAAGTGGCCGGTTTCGCCGCCGCCCAGGCGGCCGCCGACGGGGTTCCGCTGGACGAAATCGCCGCGATGACGGCCGAGTCAGAAGACGATGGCTGCGATGCCACCGACTGCTGCGGTGGCAGCAAGCCGGTGGCCCCCACAAGTTTCTCTCAGGGTGTGCTGCTGGTGACCGTTGCCTGGACCCTGCTGCTGGCCACCCTGAGTTTCGTTTTGTCCGGGGACGACACACTTGCTGAGCGTCTGCCGTGTTTTGCGGGACTTATCGCCGGCTGCCTGTTGATGTTCACCACCGCCCCCCGCACGGGCTATGCGGTGGCCCTGCTGCCGTTTCTTCTGCTGCTGCCGGTGATGCTGTTGCTGCATCCTTTTTTTGCCGCGCCGTCTGTCGCAAAGTCTCTGCTGTCCGGCGGTCTGTGCCTTGCGGTCGCTGGACTGCACACGGGTTTGCGGCTGGTCGCCGGAGAGTCGTTTGCCGATTGCGCGTCAGATCCTGTTCGCACGCGTGTGCATGTGGTGGGGCTGTTTGCCGCCGCGGCCGTCGTCCTCATCGAGGCCTGCCTGCGAATGCTGCTGCCCGCCGGAGGCTGGCAAGCCGTGCCGCTGCTGATCCTCGCTGTTGCAGGCCTGGCCGTCCTCCGCACCCTGCCGGCCCCTGTCGTTTCCAGTCTGGGCAAAGAGGAAGCCAGTCCGGATCCCGATGAACTGCAGGACGTGATGGCCATCGTGAACGAGCAGGTGTAAGCCGATGGCCAAACGTCGCCGCAATCTTCTGGACGCCGTTCTTGCCGACTCCTCATCGGCCGTGTGCGTGCTCGATGGCGAACGACGGATCCGCTTCTTCAGTCCCGGCATGGAACAGCTGACCGGCTGGCAGGCCAGTGAGGTGGAAGGGCTGCCCTGCACCCGTGGCATCGCTGATCGGGGTGCCGAAATCGACCTGCTGACGGCCTCGCTGCTGCCCGCGATGCCCGTGCTGGAAGGCGCTCTGGAATCGCTCAGCACCGTGCTGCCGCGCAAGAACGGCTCGTCTGTCAAAGCCCAGCTAACCTTCCTTCCAGTCCTCGACGACGGCGGTTCTGTCGTCCGCATCCTCATTCATTGTGATGCCCGCCGTCGGGGCAATACGACCGCCTCACTGTCGCAGCAATTGCACGCGGAAGTCACCGCTTTGCGCATCGAATTTCGGCGTCGCTTTGCAGCCGAGTCGTTTATCGGTCGCACGCCCCCTATTCGCCGCGCTCTGGAACAGGCAGAATTACTGCGGGCCTCGTCAGCCGGCTACACCATCACTGGCCCGTCCGGCTCAGGTCGACGGCATTTTGCGAAAATGGTCCACGCCACGGGGACTCACAGCGAACAAAGCTTCGTGCCGCTGGACTGCCGGATGCTGACGGCCGAACAGGTGGTCATGACGCTGCGAAATCTGCGACAGCTGGCCGAAAGCGAAACGGCCACACATAAAAACACGGGCACACTGGTACTGCTGGACGCCCATCTTTGCCCCCGTGAAGTGCAGTCATGGGTGCTGGATAATCTCGGCGACCAGCTGCGGCAGGCTCGACTGGTCGCCACGACCGAAGTGGACCTGCAGACCGTTGTTGACGACGGCTGGATGCTGCCCGACTTCCATCAGTTGCTCGACACGCTGCAGGTGCGACTGCCGCCACTGCATCATCGCCCTGATGACATCCCTCTGCTGGCTCAGCACTTCATTCAGGAGTCCGCACGCACGCAGGAAACGTCCGCCGAGTCACTCTCTGCCGACGTGCTGCGAGAGTTTCAGTTCTATCGCTGGCCTGGCAACGTCCGTGAGTTGCAGGCCGTGGTCCGCCAGGCATGTGACAACAGCTTTGACACGCAGCTGGAAACAGACGACCTGCCGTTCTCGTTCAAGGCGGGTCTGGAGGCCCAGTCGCTGCCGCCCACTCCTGCGGCCGGCGAACAGTCACTGGATGCCATTTTGCGGCAGTTCGAAATCGACGTGCTCCGGCAGACGCTTGCGGCCTGCAACGACAACAAGGCCGAAGCGGCCCGTCGACTGGGTCTGACCCGGCCCAAGCTGTATCGGCGACTGAAGTCTCTTGGCCTAAGCTCGGACAGTCCGGCCCCCACCGCTGGCAACGACACCGACGATGGTGGCGGCACGTGATCCGGGCGGCACGTGACCGCAGGGCTGAAGGATCACGCACAAGGGAAGACTCGGACGGCGGGACCACCAGCCTGAGCGTTCCACCATTGCTGATCAGGCTCATGCACGGGCCAGCCTGTCGAGCGGCCCTGAACTAGCCGATCATCGTTTCTTCGGCCGACTCACAGACGTCGTCCAGGTGAGCGCGAAACTGAGTCATCTGGTCCGATTCCGGCAGGACCAGTGAATTGATATGCAGGCCCAGCATATACCAGCTGCCCGGTTTCCTGGTGTTATGGCGCACGTCGGCTTCAAAGAACCGCCACATCGTGCCTTCATCGGGCGTCGCCACGACATAGCGATCTTCATTCAGTCGCACGGGAGTCATCACTCCCAGGCCTTCACTGCGAATGTCGTGAGTGACAGCCGGAACCCCCTTCGCGATGTCGAAGCGACAGGGGCTGCCGGATTTGATAATGGGGAACAACCAGACGCCGATCGACAGGTGGCGTTCCTGCCTGGTACGTCGGTCGTCCACAATGCCCTCGTTGTAACTCAGACGCGACATGTCAAACCGGCTGATGATCCGCGCGAGGCAGTTCTGTGCATCACGACGTGGATCACGTCGTGTGAACATTTTGGACATGATATCAAGCATCGGTCTGTTCTCTTCTGGTTGCGGAAGCTCAGTGCGCTTGGCAGTTTCCCACATGAAGGATAGGTTGCATTCCCGCTCTTTGCGGCAGGTTTCACTATCCGGCAAACGCCAAGAGCGGGCCACGTGCGGATGTGCACGTTATGAGGACTAACGCATGCGTGCGTGCTGCAAAGCGTTCACAACGACAAGCAGACGGGGAGAATCCGGGGCACGACACGGGGTATTCCACTTAACTGTTCAACCGCACACTGGTGAATTCGTTCTATCTTCACTGAGTCTGCGGACAAAACGGAATGGCGCAGTCGTTCTGGCGAGGTAAGACTTGACTCCCCGGAATGGCATTCCCCTAATAATACGGCGTGTATTAGGATTTCGCGTGTCTACTGTCCGTCAAAAACCGGCTAGATTACGGAGAGCGACTGATTTTCGCGACGTTTGTTGCCGCTTTGCAACATGCGTCCTGCGGTTCCGGAACCACAACCAGAGAACTCTGGGAGTACGCACGTGACAACCACAACACCAAACAGCCGCATGGAAGCGACACCTGCTTTGCCCTCGAACGCAGTCATCTGGATTATGCGACTGCTGTGCGTCACGGCCCTGGTCATCAGCGGCTACCTCGCCTACTCCGCTTTTTCCCAGACAGAAGTCATTGGCTGTGGTGGTGGCGATGAAGAATCGGCCTTCAGTTGCGACCACGTGCTTTCCAGCAAGTACTCCAAAGTTTTTGGGCTTCCCGTCAGCGTGCCGGCCTTCGGCCTGTATGCCACCCTCCTGGGTGTCCTGTTTTTCTTCCGCAAAGGAGCTCCCGCCAGCCTGATCAACGCTGGCTGGAAATTCCTCACCTTCGGATCCATCTCAGCCGCATTGGCCGCCGTCTGGTTCCTCGGCCTGCAGAAGTTCGAAATCGGTCACTGGTGCCCCTACTGCATCGCCGCCCATTCCTGCGGGCTGCTCCTGGTGGGAATCGTCCTGGCTCATCGTCGTGTCAGCTTCGGGCAGACAGGTCTGCTCTCCGGCATGGCCGCTGCCGGCCTGGCCGTCGTGATCGTGGCTCAGGTCTCGTCCGAAGAAGAAGACCAGATCACGATGGAGCGTTTCGACGACGTGCCCTCCACGGACATCGCGCTGCTGGATTCCGAAGAGTTCGGTGCTCCTGCAGAATTTGGCGCCCCCACCGAATTTGGCGCTCCCACGGAGTTTGGCGCTCCGGTCGAATTCGGTGCCCCGATGGAATTTGATGCCCCCATTGGATCTGATGGCGGTTCCACAAACGACCACGTCCCCCTGCCCGTCGAAGAGATCGCCACAGAACTTCCCGACGAAGTCATCACCCCCGTCGCAGAGGACGATGGTGCTGTTTCGCCAGTGGGCGATGTGACGTCCCGTCTCGAAGCGACCGATGTGCCCGCTCTGGAGGTCCCCGTTCCTGTCACAGAGCCAGCCGCCGCACCGGTCACCACTCCCACAGAACCTGCCGTCTCGAAACAGGATGACGACGCGGACGACAGTCCATCCGCCACCCGTCGCGTTGCTGCCGCCACATGGCTGTTCTTCTCACCCGGCATGCGACAGGCCTCCACCCAGCTGATGCAACATCTCCTGCTGGAGGACGTTGCCAAAGACACCATCAAAGATGAGACCCCCGCAGACGGGACGACCTCCGACAAACCAGCGGACGCAGACACCAGCACCGACACCGCCGCAGCAGCACCAGCCGTTGTCGCCCCTCCCAAACGCATGGTCAGTGTCTCCGGCAACCGATTCAGCCTCAACACCCGCCACTGGCCACTGCTGGGCAATCCCGACGCCAAATACATCTTCGTCGAAATGTTCGACTACACGTGTCCCCACTGCCGCACGACCCACAAAGCCATCGACGGGGCCTTCGAAAAATACGGTAACGACCTGGCCGTGATCGCTCTGCCCGTCCCTCTCGAACGCAGCTGCAACGACGCCGCCAGCGGCGGCGGCCACTACGGCGCCTGTGAGCTGGCCCGCATTTCTGTGGCCGTCTGGCGTGTCGATCGGGCACAGTTCAAAGAATTTCACGACTGGATGTTCGCCGCCACGCGCAGCAAAGCCCAGGCCCGCAGCAAAGCCGAACAAATGGTCGGCAAAGACGCTCTGGCCGCAGAACTCAAACAGCCACACGCCAGCAACTACATCGCCAAGCACGTGGAACTCTACAAACGTGTCGGCCGCGGTGCCGTCCCCAAACTCATGTTCCCCAAAGCCACAATGACCGGCTCTGTGGGCAGTGCCCGCACTCTGTGCAGCACCATCGAACGCGAACTGGGCAAATAACGCCCGACATTCGGGCGAATTACGCTTCGCTGCACCGGAAATCAGTTGGACGGCCGCGCGACCCGCGGTTCACTGCTGTAACATTCCCGCCCGAATGTCTCCCCTCCGCGCACCTTTTTCCCGCAGCCGCCCACCATGCCATCCAGCTTTGAATCGTCACGTCGCGTCGAGTTCTGCGAAACCGACATGGCCGGCATCGTCCACTTCTCCAACTACTACCGCTGGATGGAACAAATCGAGCACGAGTTCTTCCGCTCCCTCCAGCTGAAAATTGTCAACAACAACACCGAAGGCCTGATCGTCGGCTGGCCCCGCGTGTCCGCCACCTGCCGCTTCCTCGCCCCCGCCCGCTACGAAGACATCATCAACGCCCGACTCACCGTCCAGCGCATCGGCGTCAAATCACTCACCTTCGACGTCGAATTCAGCCGCGACGGCCAACCCGTCGCCAAAGGCACCATGAAAACCGTCTGCTGCATCGTCACCGAAGACCATAAACTCACCTCCATCGAAATCCCCGCCGAATACACGTCCCAGCTCTCCGAAGCCTAACGCCGGGGGCCCCGGCGAGGGCGGTGGCGTGGGACAGACGACTTTGTAGGCGAAGTCTCTGCGCCGAGGCGCTTCGCGTTGCTGCGCGATGACAAACAACGTCGGGGCCGCGCCTGACTGGTTCGATGAGGATGTTTGGGGGCGAGCGTTTGCAGGCCGGGAGACACGCAGCGCACCCCGGCAACCAGGCCCCCGGCAAGTCATCGCGTAGTGACGCTGGTCTGCATGGCGAGCATCAGCTCCGAGCCGCGTCGATACGTTCGCGTCTTGCTCCGCTACAATCGCAGCCAACCCAACAGCAGGACAGTGTTGGTGCTGGCAGCATTTGGGCAGGGACGCAGCGGGACAGACGCAGCCCCGACGTCGTTTGCGTAGCACCGCGAAGCGAGTTAGCGGAGCACCAGAGCGCAGCAACATCTCAGGCAGTATCACGGTCATCAGGCAGCGGCAGGGCACCCCGGTTGCCGGGGTTCGTCGCGTTCCCCCCGGCGCGTAAACGCCACCCGCAAATCTCCCCAACGAACCAGTCAGGCGCGGCCCCGACGTCGTTTGTCGTAGCGTAGCAACGCGAAGCGCCTCGGCGCAGAGACTTCGCCTACAAAGTCGTCCGTCCCACGCCACCGCCCCCGCCGGGGCTCCCGGCGTGGATGGCGTCGATGGTTTGGTCGCACAGTTGGGCGACGAGGCTGGTGGGCATGGCTGGTGCGGGCATGAGGACGACGACATCGGAGAGCGGGCGGATGATGACGCCGCGTTTGCGGGCTTCGAGGGTGACCTTGTGGCCGAGTCTCAGTTCGGCATCGAAGGGTTGCATGGTGTCTCGGTCTTTGACCAGTTCGATGCCCACCATGGTGCCTTTCTGGCGAATCTCGCCCACGTGGGGGTGGTCGGCGAGGGGGGCCAGTTTTTCGGTGATCACAGCCGCATTGTTCTTGCCGTTTTCCAGCACGTGGTTGTCACGGAACAGTTGCAGGGAGGCCAGGGCGGCAGCGCAGCCCAGTGGGTTGCCCGTGTAGGTGTGGCCGTGGAAGAACGTGCGTCCTTCGCTGGGTCGTCCCAGAAACGCGTTGTAGATTTCGTCGGTGGTGAGTGTGGCGGCCAGTGGGAGGTAGCCACCGGAGATACCTTTGGCGACGCACATGACGTCGGGGCGGACATTTTCCTGCTCGCAGGCGAACATGGTGCCCGTGCGGCCGAAACCCACGGCCACTTCATCGGCGATGAGCGGGATGTTGTAGCGATCACAGCAGGCGCGAACGTGTTTCAGATAGCCGGGAGGGTGCACTAGGATTCCAGCAGCGCCCTGCACGAGAGGTTCGATGACGAAGCCGGCCGCTGTTTCGTGATTTTCGGCGATGAGCTGTTCGACACGATTGAAGCAGTACTGGAGCCAGGATTCTTTGGTGTAGCCCGGTTCGACGCGGGTGGCGACCGGTGAGGGAACAGAGACGGTCGAAAACAGCAGATGGCGGTAGGCGCGATGAAACACGTCCATACTGCCCACACTGACGGAGCCGAGGGTGTCTCCGTGATAGGCGTTGCCCACACAGAGGAAGGTGGTTCGCTGTGGTTCCGGATTCGGCTTTTGCTGGTGGTACTGGTAGACGGCTTTGAGAGCCACCTCCACAGCCGTGGCGCCGCTGTCGGAATAGAAGACCTTGTTCAGACCGTCCGGCGTGATGTCAACGAGTTGTTTGGCCAGCTGAATGGAAACATCACTGGACAGTCCCAGCAGGGTGGTGTGTCCGACGCGGTCGAGCTGATCACGGACGGCCTCGTTGATTTCAGGCACCGCGTGGCCGTGGACATTGCACCACAGCGAGGAGATGCCGTCGATGTAGTGATTGCCATCGGAGTCGATCAGTTCGAAACCGCGGCCATGCGTAATGATGGGCGCGTTTTCTTCCCGGTAGGCGGACATCGGGGCAAAGGGATGCCAGACATGTTCATTGTCCCACTCGCGCAGCTGGGCGGTGGTCAGGGCGGCAGAATGGGTGACCGAAGGGAGGGACGGATTCATGGCGAACAGCTGTCGAGACGCGGAACAAAGGGCGGTCAGTGAGGGGCGATGGAGTCAGGCGTCTTTGACGACCGGATTTTCCAGGGTGCCGATTCCGGAGATGGTGATCGCAACGTGGTCCCCGTTTTCCAGTGTGAAATTGTCATCGGGGACAATGCCGGTGCCCGTCATCAGGAACGCGCCTGCGGGGAATTCACTTTCTGTGTACAGCCACTTTGCCAGATCTTCCAGAGAGCGATGCAGCTGCGAGAGGTCGGTGCGACCTTTGAAGGCTTCGCTGCCATCACGCGAGATGATCAGTTCAATCTGCACTTCGTCCAGCGTGAGGGGTTCATCGGCCAGCATGATGACCGGGCCCAGTCCAGCGCACTGGCGATACACTTTGGCCTGAGGCAGGTAGAGTGGGTTTTCGCCTTCGATATCCCGCGCGGACATGTCATTGCCGATCGTGTAGCCAACAATCTTACCGGAGGGATTCAGGACAAGCGTGAATTCCGGTTCGGGAACGGACCACTGACTGTCTTTGCGAACACGCACAGGCTGCCCGGGACCAGACACGCGGCTGGCGGTGGCCTTCATGAACAGCTCAGGGCGATCGGCGTCGTAGACTTTGTCGTAGTGGGAGGCACCGCTTTCCGATTCTTCCATGCGGGCCACCTGGCTGCGTTTGTAGGTGACTCCGGCTGCCCAGACTTCCTGATCGTCAATGGGGGCCAGCAGATCGACCTGATCCAGGGGGATGGGCATGGTGTCGGGACGCAGGAGAAAACGGGCCAGTCCGGCCGGGTCGTCCGAGTGCAGAATGTCGCTCAGAGAATGGCAGTTGCTGATCTGGGTCAGGTCCAGAGGCTGAATCGAGTCCGCGTGGACTGCGGCGACAACGAGAGTTCCATCAGAGATACGGGCTTTGGCAAGTTTCACGAATCAGCTTTCGAGGGAGGATTCCGGTGGTCAGCGAAGCTTTGGGCCGAAAGACGGCAGGCCCCACATCGGTCAGGGCCGCGACCTCAGAGCTGTCAGCGTGCGTTCGAAGTCGTCCGGTAATGGTGCCTCGAACGTCATCGGTTTTCCACTGACGGGGTGCGAAATTGTCAGGCGGAAGGCATGTAGCGCCTGTCGGGCAATCAGGGTGTCGCCCGTCAGCGGGGCTCCCTGCAGGTGGCCCGTCGTGAAGCGGTCTTCACCGATGTACGCTTTGTCCGCGACAATGGGCGTACCGATGTGCTGCATGTGCACGCGGAGCTGATGCGTGCGGCCGGTCTTGGGGTGCAGATTGACAAAGGCGAACCGCCCGAACTTTTCCGCCGTTTCATAGAACGTGACGGCTTCACGAGATCGCCCGCCCGGCGCACAGACCATCATCTTTTCCCGCACGCGGTTATGCACGCACACGTGCGTCGTAATGAAATCGGCATCACGTTCCGGCACCCCGCGGACGATCGCCCGATACTCTTTGCTGACCGTTCTTTCTTCAAACTGTTTGCTGACCCGATTGTGAATCTGATTGTCTTTGGCAATCAGGATCACGCCGGTCGTGTCACGATCAAGCCGGTGGACAATGCCGGGGCGGTGCTGACCTCCCACATCGCTGAGTTGATCGAAGTGAAACTGCAGCGCGGCGGTCAGCGTGCCCGAATAAGATCCGCGTCCGGGGTGCACGACCATATTGGCCGGCTTGTTCACCACCACAATGGCGTCGTCCTGGTAGAGGATGTCCAGCGGAATTTCTTCCGGCTGAATGTGGACATCGTCGGCGGCTGTGAGCTTCAGGTGAATGCGATCATTCACACGCAGGCGGCGCGATGGTTTGGCGGGAAGACCATTGAGCGAGACGTCCCCACCATCGATCGCCTTTTTCAGGACAGATCGACTGTAGTTGGGGAACAGGCGACTGAGGTAATGATCCAGTCGCCAGCCATGGGCCCGCGATTCGACCGTGAGATCGACCGGCTGAGCCAGATCAATGTCTGAATTCAGGGGGAGTTCGTCACCGCCAGCAGACGAGTCAGCGTCGGCAGACGGGTCAGTGTCCCCCTGATGCTCTTCAGACGTCACTTGGGAGGATCCTCACCGGCAGGCTCGCCGGTTCCCGAGGGCTCATCCGTACCAGCAGGCTCATCCGTGCCAGCAGGGACGTCGGTTCCTGCAGGCTCATCCGTTCCAGCGGGTGCGTCGGTTCCTGCTGGCTCATCCGTTCCAGCGGGTGCGTCAGTTCCTGCTGGCTCATCCGTTCCCGCGGGCGCGTCAGTTCCTGCAGGCTCATCCGTTCCAGCGGGTGCGTCAGTTCCTGCTGGCTCATCCGTTCCAGCGGGTGCGTCAGTTCCTGCTGGCTCATCCGTTCCAGCGGGTGCGTCAGTTCCTGGGGCATCTGGTATCCCAGCGCCCATGCCGGCAGGAAGATCGGGAACCTCCGGCTGGCCTTCGCTCAGTCCCGGATCAATGGGTTCCGGCTTGATGCTGTGAAACCACTCGTAAAAGCGACGGCTGTCTTCTGTCTTCAGCTGAGCAATGCGGCTTTCAGCGTGATCTTTGACCATGGACTGGGGATACTCGTCGATGACTTTCTGCCATGCTGCGATCGCTGCGTTGGCCGACTCTTCGGTGCCATCGCATTCCACTTCCTTCAGTCTGGCCTGACCAATGTACACGCGCTGTCGCACGGCATCGGGAATGTCGGCCCGTTCAGCAAGCCGCTGATAGGTGGTGGAAGCCTGATCCAGCAGATCCAGTCCTTCTTCGCGGTCGCTGAACATGCCGTCCACGCACTGGTCCAGCAAGCGGTCTGCCTGCTGCAGTCGCGACCACACACCGACTTCCGCATCCGGATAGGCGTCAGCCACATCTCGGTACTCTTCCGGCGAAGCCGCCAGCATCAAATCTCCGGTGGCCTGCACATTGCCGCCCGGCTGACGGTTGAAGTAGACCACCGCCGCGGCGATCAGCAGCACGCCCGCCAGACCATAAATCAGAAGGGTGCCGTTGGACTCGAACCAGGGTTTGGCCGAGCGGATCAGCTTCTCCAGTTCCGTCATCTCTTCCGGGGAGACTTCTTTGACGTCATTAACGTCGTTCACTTCGGACATTGCGCCGACTTTGTTGCTAGGGCAGATGATTTCACAATTCACGAAGCCGCTGGTTCCAGCGCGACTTCATCCCACCTTCCCACTGAGGGCGGGCAGAACGCGGAAGTATAGAGGTGCAGCGAATTTGCGGTCAAGCGGTGCTGGCGTCTGCCCCCGTTTTGAGACGAAGCGGTGCATTCTCAGTCCAAACGACCGCCGGGGGTGACTTTCGACCACTTTTTTGCAGGCGAACAGGGGCAGTTGCAGTGGTCCGTTTCGCAAAAGCAACGGTGGATTCCGGCCAAACCGGGGGATTGATCGGAATCTCTCACGGCCGGCAGGCTAGGCTTTCCTCTCAGCCTGGGCCGGGCTGCCTGCTGTTTCCCGTCGCCTTGCCTGTCTGATGAGGTTCATCCAG
This sequence comes from Planctomycetaceae bacterium, assembly GCA_024742875.1. Taxonomy (GTDB): domain Bacteria; phylum Planctomycetota; class Planctomycetia; order Planctomycetales; family Planctomycetaceae; genus Fuerstiella. Next base: position 46,074 of record JANSXP010000048.1, read on the forward strand.
CATGCCCAACCTGATCCGTACCAGCTGCCTGATTCTGCTGTTCTGTCAGCTGTCAGCCTGTTCTGCGCAATCCCGCCGTGATCGAGAAGCCGCACTCCCCTTCCGCTCTGATCTGTGGCAGCAGGAATATTGGCAGGAAAAACGCGAACAGAATGTGGAGGACCCGCTGCCTGACGCGGCCGAATCCTTGGCAAATACGCCCCAAACGGCCGTTCTGGGGGGCACAAATGATGGCACCGCCCCGACCAGCCAGCGCAACGATCGTGTCAGCATTCCCGGACAGGCCCGTCTCGAAGATCTGCAACAGGAAACCCCAATCGCGGAGTGGCAGGTCGACCGCCAGCTGATCGTCGAAGCCAACGCCGGCAAATTCCGTGACACCCCCTCCGCCTGGCAGCTGAGCAAGTCATCCGGAGCCGCGGCGCCCGTCGCGGAACTGTCCAAGGGCCCCACCGCAACCACCTACCTTGTGGGTTTTATGGCCTGTATCGTCGTTGGCGGTGCCCTGATGACGGGCCGGGAATCCTGAGAATTGATTCGGATTCACCCTCGGTCACCAGCCGCACAGCCGGGCTATTACGAAGCGTTTACCAGACACGCAGCGTTCCCGTCATGCGTGCAGGCGCCGAAATCTCCGCCGTTGTCGGCGGTGCCCAGCGGGATTTTTGTTGCGAATCGGCAAAAACAGGCGATAAAGTGACGGAACCACGGTGTATCCCTGCGTTTCAGGTCTCGGCATTCGTCAGAACCAACCAGATTCAATATTGGAGTTCATTGCTATGCGTCTCAATTCTCAACGCCTTGCTGCTTTGGCAGTGATCGCAGGGCTTGGCCTCCTCTGCTCCGCTGGTTTGGCAGCCGACAAAGAAAAGTCGTCGCGCACCAAACGCTATTCCCCCATCACCAAACCCATCTTCATCCCCGCCGCTCCCAAAGTGGAGTTGTTTCAGGGAATGGAAGACGGTCAGCTGGAAACCAAAGTCATCGCCAAAGGTCCCTTTGGTGGCAACCTGCTGATCACCAACAAGACCGATGAGCCCATCACCGTGGAGATGCCTCAGGCATTCGCCACCGTTCACGTTCTGAAGCAGTTTGGTCAGGGCGGCGGTGGACTGGGCGGCGGCGGATTCGGTCAGGGTGGCGGCGGTCTCGGAGGCGGTGGTCTCGGTGGCGGTGGCCAGCAGAACCAGGGTGGCGGACTCGGTGGCGGTGGCCTCGGAGGCGGTGGTCTTGGTGGTGGCGGACTCGGCGGCGGTGGCCTCGGTCAGGGTGGCGGCGGACAGGGCTTCTTCTCCATCCCACCAGAAAAAACTGTCAAACTGCCTTACACGTCTGTTTGCCTGGAGCACGGCAAAGCCGATCCCACTCCACAGGCGTCTTACAAAATCGTCCCACTGGAAGACTACACGCAGGACGAAACGCTGCGTCAGCTGATCACCATGGTGGCCAGCGGACGACTGCCCGCTCAGGCCGCTCAGGCGGCTGTCTGGTCTCGCACCGACAACATGAGCTGGCAGGAACTGGCTGCCAAAGCCAAGTATGACGTCGTTCGCGGCAAGGTGCCCTACTTCCAGCACAACGAACTGCGAGCCGCTCAGATGATTGTCACCACAGCTCAGGGTCGCGCCAAAGAAGTGGCCAAAACGCGTGGCGACAAACCCGCCGAACAGCCCGTTCGCGGACGCGTTCGCTAAACGAATGCCAACAACCTGAAACGCCTGAAGCCCATGCGATGAAAGTCGCATGGGCTTTGTTGCTGGGCGGGTGACCGCAAACCGGACTACAGCATCTGCCGCGACTCGCGGTCCTGGCCGAACAGATGTTTCTGCTGGAGGAAGTGATCGCGTCCGGCGTAGATGGTTTTCGAGTTACGGGGGATGAAGATGAAGTCCAGGCGATGCAGCCGGACAACCAGGTTGGAGATGGTAACGCCTGCGGTGTGGGCCAGATCGTACAGATCGGGCCAGGCGGTAAAGTCGAGGCTGTCCGCGGCCTCGCGAATGAGCCAGTCCGGCATGAGCAGCGAAGACTGATAACGATCGACCGCACTTTTGACAGCCGGCGGGTCCTGTCCGGCGGTGAGCTGCCGATAGAGCTGAAAACAGCGATCGTCGGTGACAGCGCGGTCCAGCAGTTCCGCGAGCAGTTCATCGGTGGAGTCATGTCGGCACACGAGGTTGTCCGCGGACTCCATGCCCGGCAGCGTGGGGTGGTGCAGGCTGGTCCGGTCGATGTCGATGTCCCAGTGTCCGGCTTCGTGCCCGATGGTGCTGCGCTCCAGGCCAGGCTTCTTTTCAAACAGCTCCAGATGCCGCGTATTGAGCACGATCGTGCGGCGTTCAGGACTGAGTCCGGCGAGGATCTGTTCGCCCGGTTGTTCGTCGATCTCAATCCAGTCGAAGTGCAGGCCGAGGATCTGCTCGATGATGTTTTCCACGGGCACCGGAAAACTGACGGGGATTCGAGTGTGTTGTTCGTACTGCCGGATTCGCAGCGACGTGATGTCGTCGATGGTGCGGGTGGAAAGCTGGGTCAGATCATGACGACGCATGGAAAAAAGACGGTCCGCAAAAGACGAAACGCAGACGGGCTGTCTGCCGGAATGGCTATTTGGCTTTGCGACTTTGAGTGGCGACAGGAACGCTGGCGGAAACATCGGCCGCAGAAACTCCGGGGACCGGCGCGTTTTCAAACTGGGAGAGCATGTCTTCCAGGTCGTGGTCCGACAGTTTGAGAATGCGTCGGAAGATGCCCGGTTTTTCCAGGATGCGGTCACGGATGGTGCCGGGGATGCGACGTGCGAGCAGCAGCAGTTCGTCAGCATCGGCGTTCAGCGCTTTGGCAATTTTCTGCAGCGTGTCTTCGCGAGGCGTTTGTTCGTCGTCCAGCCGATCGTTCTCCACGCGGCTCAGGTACGTGAAGTTAATGCCGACACGTTCGGCCAGTTGTCGCTGCGTGAGATTGCGCTGCTTGCGAATCTCCCTGATCCGCTGTCCGATTGTGGTCATGATTCGCTCCCTGCTAAGTGGCCTGACAGTCCCTGTTCACCACAGTCACTTTGTAGTGACTTGACGTTGACTGTCAATGGCAGCTGCGCGTGGGGCGCTGCCTGGTTGTCGGTCAGCGGGCATTCACTAACATCCGCAGCGCTTGAAACGTTAATGGGAGATTGGGATGCCTGACGATGCGTTGCTGATGCTGTGTCATCAGATTCGTCGCGATACATTGAGGATTCTCTCTGCAGTGGACGACGGCTGTCTGCTGTTTGCGCCGGCAGGGACGTCAAACCATGTGATCTGGCACTGCGGCCATGCGGTCTGGCTGCAGGATGTTTTGTGCCTGCAGTTGCTCGGTCACGAAAGCCGTCTGCCGGCCGGCTGGGCGTCCATCTACGGGATGAACTGCGAGCCAGTGGCCGCGCGGACCGACTGGCCCACGCGCGATGAAATGACAAACGCATTGTCGCGGCAGTATGACGATCTGGTGGCCGCCATCACGGCCGCTGCGGCCGACGATCTGGAGCGTGTGGCCGATCCGGATCGCGGCCCGCTGACGGTTCGCGCCCGCATCGTGCACGGGTTTCACGACGAAGCACGGCACACGGGAGAAATGTGTCTGCTGGCCAAACTGCATCGCGTCATGAAACAGGCCTGAACACCGGGCGTGATGGTTTGGCCGTTGACATTGCCAGGGGGCGGCCGATGAGCTAACTTGCCCGCTGGCCGCCGTTTTGCACTGCGGCGGCCGGAAAGCTGATCGCCTGTCCGAACTGGCGTTCGGAAATCGCCCTCAATTCATCTGTCGTGGCAGGACGCCGCCATCGTTTCGACGATTCTGACATCAGAGGATCTGATGCACCGCCCCCAGCGTTGTCTGCTGCTGGGCGCTCGCGGAGCCGGCATGCTGGCCGTGGGCGAGATTCTCCGTGACCTGGGACATTCCACACTCGGACTGGATTCCGGCCTGGATGAGGCCACGGTAGCCGCCAGCAGCGATCTGGCCACATGGCACCCCACCAGTATTCCGGATGACATCAACGTCTGCATCAGCTCACCCGCTGTACCAACCGATGACGAAGTGCTGCAGCGAGTCCATGACCTGCAGTGTCCCGTGCTGTCGCTGCCGGAATGCCTTGGTCTGGTGTTCCAGTCGACGCGGCAAATCTGCGTGGCGGGCACCCACGGCAAGAGCACCACATCGGCCATGATCGCCGCCATTTTGGCGCACGCCGAGCTGACGCCGGGATATTTCGTGGGGGCCGGACTAAGAAACCTCGGTCGTTCCGGGCAGTGGACAGGTGGAGCGTGGTCGGTTCTGGAAAGCTGCGAATATCAGCGTTCGTTTCATCGACTGCGGCCATTTGTGACGGTCCTCACGGGCATTGAACGAGATCACTTCGACTGCTTTCCCACGGCCGAATCCGAAGACAGTGCGTTTTCGGAGTTTGCCGCCAGAACGCGGGCCAGCGGAGCCGTCGTGCTGCGAAATGGCTGTGACCGCAGCCGTCAGGTTGCGGCGGCAACTGCCCGCCCAGTCATCACCTGGGACATTGAAGACTCGACAGCCAACTGGACGGCCACGCACGTGCGTCACGACGGCTGGCGCACTGCGTTTGAGTGCCGTGGCCCGTCTTCGCATACAACCGTGCACCTGCAGGTGCCCGGTCAGCACAATGTCCGCAACGCGCTGGCCGCCATTGCGGCAGCCGCGTGTGTGGGCGTGCCGCCGGAACTGGCGGCCGCCGGGCTGGCCAATTTTTCCGGGATTGAACGCCGGTTTCAGTATCGCGGTTCTTATGGCGGCATGCAGCTGCTCGACGATTATGCCCATCACCCCACAGCGATCGCGGAAACACTGAGAACCGCGCGGCAGTGCTACCCAAATCGTCGCCTGATAGGCGTCTTTGAGCCACACCAGATGATTCGCACAGAATCTCTGTTCCCGGAATTTCTGGACGCGCTGCAGGAAGCCGATGAGATGTGGTTGCTCCCGGTTTTTGCGGCTCGTGAGAATGCAACCCTGCTTGAGCGTTGTCGACTCAGCGGTCAGCTTGTAAAAGAGCTTAACCGCAGGGGAACCCGCTCATTCCTGTTTGCCAATCTTGACCAGATTGTCTCCAGAATAGACCATTCCGGCAAACCGCAGGACGTACTGCTCACCATGGGAGCCGGCAGGACCAACATCATTCATGACGAACTCAATCGACGACTTCAACGACATTCTGTCGCCTGACGAAACTCTGGCCCCACATACGTGGATCAAGCTTGGTGGCGCCGCCGAACGCTTTTATGTGCCCACCTCACGCGAGCAACTGATCAGCCTGGTGCAGTGCTGTGCCGCCAGTGAGATCCCCGTCCGCATCCTGGGTGGCGGATCCAATCTGCTGGTGGGTGACGCAGGCGTCCAGGGCGCCGTGATTCAGGTCAGGGAACCACTGCTGGGTGACATCAGCATCGACGCAGAAACAGTGGTGGCCGGAGGCGGTGCCCTGCTGTCTCATGTGGTGAGTGAATCAGTCCGCAACGGCCTGGCGGGCCTGGAAAATCTGGTTGGCATCCCGGGCACCATCGGCGGCGCGGTGGTCGGCAACGCGGGCGGCCGTCATGGTGACATTGGCGAGTTTGTGACCAGCGTGGAAGTGGTCAATCACCGCGGCGAAGTCACCGTTCGTTCCGGCGATGAACTGACGTTCTCCTACCGCAACAGCAGCATTTCCGACCTGCTGGTGCTGTCGGTGACGCTCACACTCAAGCCCGATGACAGCGACGATCTGGCCACGCGGATGAAGAAAATCTGGATCATGAAGCGGGCCACGCAGCCGCTGGCGGATCAGTCGGCTGGCTGTATTTTCCGCAACCCCCGCGGTCTGAGTGCGGGAGCTCTCATTGAGCAGTGCGGCCTGAAAGACCTGGCGGTTGGCGGTGCCCGCATCAGCGACCGACACGCCAATTTTGTGGTGACAGAGTCGGGCGCCACGTGTGCCGACGTCACAGCACTGATCGAAAAAGTTCAGTCCGCCGTGAACGAGAAGTTCGGCGTTGAACTGGAGCTGGAAATCACTCGCTGGTAGCGCCGATCTGCCCGGTTTTACGTCTGTCGCTTACGTGATCGCCCGTTCGAGCGTCTTTGCCATTCGCTGCAGCAGCTCTGATACGAACTGCAGTTCCATACGGGTCTGCGGGACGCGCGGCACGTGAAGCGAAAGCACTTCGTCGCACAGGCTGATCCGCGCTGGCTGCAGAGCGTGGATGTGTTCTGCCAGTTCCCTCCAGTCGAATAGCTGTCTGGCCGCTTCGGGCGCGTCCTTAAGATTCAGGTCATCCACACAGAACGCTGCGGCCCCCGTGTGAGTGCTGATTTCTGCTGACAGAAAACGGCGGCTGCGTTTTTGATGACCGCCCCGAACGTCCACAATCGACAGACTCAGCAGGCGGTCGCCATGGTGGCCCTCCAGGCGAGGATTGTCCAGGTGATCCCACGCGCGGCCGGCGTGAAACTGCAGCCTGTGCTCGACCGCGAAGGACCTCCAGATTCCGTCGCGAAGTCGGTTGCCGCGAGCCCCCCACGCCAGACCACCGCCGGTGAGAACAGCCAGACCGCCAAACATCAGGAGGGGATAATCCAGAGCCACCGAGACGCCCGCCAGAGCAAAAAAGACGGCCAGCAGCACCAGCCCGAACGCCGGCGGCAGCAGGACAAGCGAAGCGGATTCGCCAGGTCGGCGACACGTCATGACGGCCGCCCGATACCGATCGTTCGCCTGGCGCCCACTGCTGATGGACGCTGTGAATAAACCGAAAAATCCAGTCGCCAGCACGGCGACCGTGATTTTCCAGTCGGCTTCGGCCAGAGCCATGACCACGCCAGCGGCAATGATCAGGCCAGCAAGTCGCTTCAGAGCGTTCACTATTCCACCGCCGCGGCAATCTGAAATGGCAAAGATGCGGCTGGGCTGCCCGCAATGTCCAGCGCGACCTGGTAAGATCCGGCTGGCATCGGTCCATCATTGGAAAAATCGAAGTTCAGGCGGTTCAGCTCACCGTCAAACTTCTGTGCGAAGGAGCCGACCTCGGTGTTGGCCGGGACGTCCGGGTGGTCGACGCTGACCGCAATCAGCCGAGCGACCACTTCCGTTCCCGCTGCAGCGCCGACCAGATCGGCCTTCACATACACCGTGTCCAGCGGGGCGTAGCTGCTGACGCGTTCATCGCCTGCGGGATCGGCGGCCAGCCAGGCATCCTGAAACGAGGGGTTGGTGGAAACTGTGACCTGAACCGCGTCACCACAGCCAGCGAACAGAAGCGGAAACAGCAATGACAGCACAGTAATCGGAAGTCTCATGAAATCCTCCAGAGGTAATATGTGACGGAAAAAGTGAACATGCGCCAGCCGTGATAGTGCGGCCGTTATTTCTTCGTGGCAGCAGCTGGCAGATCGTCAGGAGCGGAATCGTCGGGCAGATTCTTTTTGGCGATCGGTTTGATACGCACACTGTCTTCGGAGTCCGGCAGCACGGGCATTTCGCCAGGCGGTGGAAAGGCGCTTTCCGGAATCTCGTCAAGGTTGCTCTTTCGGTCAGCCTGTTTCAGCAGGGAATACTGTTTGCCCGGCTCACCTTCCAGATCGAAGCGTCCCCAGTACACGCGTCGCACGGGGTTGTAGTAATACACGTAGCGGGAGTAGCGAGGTCGGGAGGAATAGCGCTTGGGATAGTAGATCGCGTAGTGGTAGCTGTAGCCCGAATAGGTGGGCGTTGGCTTGTAGTAGAACCGGCGGGCGTAGTAACGCTGACGCGGCTGATAGGTCCAGCTGGAGTAGTACTGCCGCGACAGTACCGCTGCGGCAGCGCAGACCGGGCGATCGGTCGCTGCAAACGGCAGCACACTGCCAAGCAACAGGATGCGAAAAAGGAGAGCTTTCATCGTTGGCTTTCTAAAAACAGGGTGAGTCAGTTCTGTGAATCAATGGACGTCCGTTAGTTGCGTCCGGTGAGCGTGAAGGCCGCCCAGAAAAACGGATGGGCAGCACCATGACGTTCCCGACGAGCTTTGATGCGAGTGAGCTGAGCCGCGCGGAGAGCGGCCGATTTACTCATGCCGCGGTTAAGATTCTGAAAAAACAGATCCATCAGACGGGCCGTTTCGCCGTCGGCGACCTGCCACAAACTGGAGACCACCGACTGAGCGCCGGCCAGCTGGAACGCCTGGCGCAGTCCGGCCACACCTTCTCCGTCGCGGACCACTCCCAGCCCGGTTTCGCACGCGCTGAGCACCACCAGCTCGGTGCCGCGCAGGTCGGTCCCCACAATCTCCAGTCCGGTGAGAATGCCGTCTTCCACGGCGCTGTGATCTGTGTTTGCCCCCGCGTCCTGGGGCGACATGCGTGCATTGCAGCCGGCCAGCGCCAGGCCGCAGCGCAGCAGGGGATTGCCAAACCCGGTCACATTTCCGGCAGCGTCCTTCGCGGTGTGTCCGGACTGTTCGAAGTATCCATGGGTGCTCAGCAGCAGCACCTGTGGCCGATGCAGATTTTTGAAGGCGGCCTCCAGCGCCGCGTTCTGCAAAAACACGCTGGCCGCTGTGCCCGTGTAGCCCTCGACGCTGGGCCTGATGGCGGCCGCCTCGGCGGCGCTTGCGGCCAGTCTGACAAATCGGCCATGTGTGACGGCCCGCAGACGGTCATCGCCGAGCATGGATTCGTCATCCGCCTCGGCCTGCAGGTCAAAGTTGGGATCGGCAAACAGCACGGGAGCGCTGATGGCAGATCGCTCCGGCAGACGACGGGCCAGTTCCCGTCCGCTGAGCACAAACCGAGTGCGATACTGCTCCACGAGGTAGCGACCGTCCGGCAGCAGCAGCGCATTCCAGGGCAGCATCCACAATTCGCTGTCGGGACTGATGATCAGTTCTTCTGTGTCTTCCAGCTCTGCCAGCAGCGGGTGCAGTACGGCACGGGAAACTTCGGCGACGCTGGTCTGAAAATTGGCGGTGGTGCCCACTTCCCCGGTTTTCGCAACCTCAAACGGCGCGGACTGAATCTGCTGACGAAGTGTGCTTACGAGCTCATCGATGGGGGCGGCCGCGCCCAGATCAACCACACGGACATCGCCGGCACCGGAAGCTGGCATCAGCCAGGCGACATAGCGATCGGGCCGGGCCGCAGCGCCCGGGGACCGGACGTCGCCGACGGCAAATCGGGCGATGTTGACGAAGACGGATTCGAATGGCAGAGCGCTTTGCACCGTGCCGGCGGCAATCCAGGGGTCCGCCCCGTTGATTCCCAACCCGCGTTCGGCAATCTTTCGCTGCAGTGCGTGCTGCCGGGCTTCCAGTGCGGCCAGTCGCTCTCGGCGCTGCTGTTCGGATTTTGCGGACTGCTGCACTGCCAGACGGGCAATGTCATTACGGACGGTTCGCAGCTGCAGGACCAGGGGCGCGGTGTCGGCCGATGACAGCAGCGCGGATTCGGCCAGCACTTCCTGCGCCACGCCTTTGCCGTTGAGCAGCCAGCCGGCCGACAGCATCGCGGCACGCGGATCGTCTTTCCGATGCAGCGCCAGTGACAGTGTGGCGGCAAACTCAGGCCGGAATGAAGTCGCCAGGTACTTTTGCTGAGACTGCTGAGACAAACCCGGCAGCAGCACGGCCATATGCCTGCGGACCACCTGACGGCTTTCTTCCCGCAGTCTCACGGCCTGTGTCATATTTCCGGCGGCCGCCGCGGTCACTGACAGCAGCTCCAGATCCGTGGCGATGGTGGGATGGTCGGCGGCAAAGACGCGACGATCGATGTCCAGAGCCTGCTGCAGTCGCTGCGTGGCCTGACCGAAGTCGCGCTGATCCAGACTCACCCGCCCCAGCACGCGGAGGATGTCGGCGCAACGCGGATGGCGGGGGCCAAACCTGTCGCGGCACACTTTCAGTTCGCCGTTGAGCGTTGACTCAGATTGTTTGAACTTGCCCTGCTGCTGGTAGATCTCTGCCAGGTTGATGCGGGCAATTGACGTGACTGAATGATGGGCCCCGTGGACGTCGGTGTAAATTTCGGCCGCCTGAGCAAACAGCCGTTCGGCCGGTTCATACTGCTGCTGCTGGAATCGCAGCCAGCCCAGATTGAGCAGCGAATCGCCCACAGCTTCGCTTTGTTCACCGAGACGTTTCCTGCGGATGCTCAGCGCCTGCTGCATCAGCGACTCCGCTTCAGCGTACTCCCCCAGACTGCCGTTCGCGGAACCGAGGCTGAACAGACAGGCAGCCGTCTGTTCGTGATCTTCGCCGTGCCGCCGGATGCTCATTTCCAGGGCCCGCCGGAAGACACGCTGGGCCATCGAATAGTCGCCCGAGCGATCACACGCCCACCCCAGCGTATCGAGCACACGAATTGTGTCATCGCTGTCACCGTGTGACGCCTCCCGCTGCTCACGAATCTTCAGGGCGCGGCTGGCCAGCCCCCGCGCCTGCCCATAGTCACCCAGGCTCAGCTGCAGAATGGCCAGATCATGCAGCGCGATGGCGGTCTGCGGGTGCTGATCGCCCAGAGTGTCGGTGAAGATCTTCACTGCCCGCTGAAGGTACGGCAGGGCGCGGTGGAAATCTTCACTGCGTTCATACAGTCGGCCAATGTCCATGCAGGCATGGGCCGTGTTCTCATGATCCGGTCCAAACAGCCTCTCATTGATGGCCAGGCTGCGTTCGATCAGGGGCGTCGCTTTTTCAAATTCTCCCATCGTGTTGTAGAACCAGCCCAGGTCGGCAAAGGCGGTGGCCGTCTCGACGTGGTCCTGGCCATGAACGGCCTGCTGTGCCGTCAGCACCTCACGCAGCAGGCGTTCTGCCCGCTCGTCCTGCTTCAGCTCGGCGTACACCAGGCCAAGGTGACGCACGGCCTCCAGTGTTTCCCCATCCTCTGAGCCAAAGTGTTTTCTTCGCAGCCGGAGGACCGTCTGATAAAGTTCCAGTGCCCGACGGTTGTCATCGCACTCATCGTGAAACCACGCCAGATTGAACAGTGACACAATGGTGTCCGGATGCTCGGGCCCAAGGACGCGCGATCGCAGTTCCAGTGACGATTCGAACAGTGTCTGGGCTCGTTTGTGATCGTTCATCGCGTGCAGTACCAGCGCCAATTCCGCCAGGGTATTGATGGTGTCAGCGTGTTCGCGTCCGAGTGTTTGCTCCTGCAACGCGAGTACCTGCAGAAGCAGGGGGCGTGCTTTGGCGGGATGTTCAAACCGGGCGTACAGTCGCCCCAGATGATCCATGGTCTGCAGCAGCTGTGGCTGATGCAGATCTGCGTCCTGCTGAAAGACATCCAGTGCCCGCTGATATTGCCGCTGTGCACGCGGGAAGTCTTCCAGCTCGTCATAAAGCCAGCCCAGCATGAATACGGATTCGGCGGTGAGCGGGTGTTGCGGTCCCAGCAGTTCAGCCCGCAGATCAATGGCCTGCCGATAGTATTTTTCTGCGCTGTCGTGTTCGTTGAGATTGTCATAGGCCACGGCCAGATTGTGCATCGCGTCAGCGGCCTGCTCTGACCTGGCCGGTTCTATGTTTTCATGCACGTCCAGCGCTGCCAGGAACTTGTTGACGGCCTCGCGATCGTCCCCGCACTGCAGGCGAAAGACACCAAAGTCGCCCAGTGCGGCCGCTGTTTCCGCATGGAAACGACCATAAACGGCATCACACGCTTTGACGATGCGGCGATGCAGCTTAAAGGCCTCCAGGTTGTCTTCGGCGTGGTGCAAAGCCAGAGCCAGATTTCGCAGCGCACGAATGGACGCGGCATGCGCATCACCCAGGATGTGCGTGCGGATGACTGCAGCCTGCTGCAGCATCCGCAGGCTCTCTGTCGTGCGCCCCAGCGCGTCCAGGCACGCCGCCACGTCCGTCAGGTCACTGGCCAGATAGGGGTGTTCGGCCGGCAGCACGTGTCTTCGAATCTGCAGGTTGCTTTGCCACAGCGGCAATGCGGCCGTGTAGTCGCCCGCCTGAATTTTTTCGCGGGCCGAATCACGCAGGGTTTTGGCTTTCTGCAGTTGCTGCTGCTGGTCGACCGTCACCTCAAACAGCTCCAGAAGCTGCTCTGAAATCATCACGTACTCGCCGGTGGCTGCGTCAAAAACACGAAACTTTGACAGCCGTGATTCCGTCGCCCAGACCCATGTGTCGGCCGCCAGTGGCGCGCTCACGCCGGGGCCGTCCGGCGACGTTTCTGCGCGGCCGGTGGTGCGAAGCATGAGTCCCTCCTGGCCGATCGCCGCAGGCAACAGGCTGGTCAGAAAGATGAGGTTCAGAATTCGCATGGCGGTTCCTCAGCGATGTGAACAGAAGCGTGCAGCACACATGGGCTGCCTGTGTTGAGGGGGAAACGTGGTTACTGCGGCGACTGGTAATAGGTGATGGTTGCCGACATCACGGGGGTGGGATCCGGAACAAACTTCACCGGGCGAATGGCGTGGCTGCTGGCCTTTCCCTGAACGATAAGCCCCCTCGTGAGGGTGCCTGATTTGCCGGCCGTGCGAACCTGAGCCTTGAGAGCACTGAGGTTGTCAGGCGTTTTGACAGGCTGCGTGGCTCGCGCTATGGCCACCAGATCTTCTTCCTGTTCGTCAGGCA
>JANSXP010000158.1 GCA_024742875.1 Planctomycetaceae bacterium
CAAAGCGACGAATGCAGCCGCGCTCAATCAGGTCGGCCAGGCGATCTCCGTGGCGCCCAATTTTCAGGAAACGCGCCACCAGATTTTCCGTTCCCAGCGGCAACGTGGCCACTGGGAAACTGGCGTGCCGATTGACCAGACTGCCGATCGTCCCGTCTCCGCCAGCTGCCACCAGACAGCGAATGCGGGTCGCGATACCCGGATCACGAACATACTCGTCCAGACGCTCACGACTGGCGAACAGCCGGACCTGCAGGTGGTGAGATTTCAGACTGCGAATCAAAGCGGTCAGGTCGTGTCGTCCGCGTCCTGAGCCGGACGTGGGATTGCGCTGAATCACAACCAGGCGACGGTCCGGGGCGATCTGTTCGGTGGCAACCTGACTATGCAGCTGACTCATCCGTCGTCCCTGCCACTGACCTCGGTGGTTTTCAGCAGGGCAACGAGCCGGTCCAGACGATTGATGACACCCGGTTCGCTTTCGCCCCGACTGCGATCAATCAACACGGCCTGCAGTCCGGCCGCTCTGGCTCCCTGTACGTCGTTGGTCGGGTCGTCGCCGACCATCAGGATTTCTTCCGGCGGCAGATTCAGCACCGCTGCGACCGCATCAAAAAACTCACCGGCCGGTTTGCGGTAGCCAACCAGTGACGACACGATGCGATGATCAATACAGGCCACTTCCGGCAGGCCATCGCACACCGCATTCAGGCGATCATCGAAATTGGACGCCACGGCCACCGGCAGCCCCAGATTTTGCAGCCCGCTGATGGTGGCCGCCGTGTCGTCAAACACCCGCCAGTTGGCCGCATCCCCAAAATGAGCAAATAACTCTTCAAAGCAGGCGTCAAACGCTTCTCCCGCCGGGCACAGGGTTCTGACCAGATCTGACCAGAACTCCCGTTCCTGCAGTTCGCTGGTCGTCAGTTCGTCGGCCGACGAGCGACTGGTCAGCGCCGCGCGAACGGCAGACGACACCGCGTCGCCGTCAATCTGCACGCCAAAGTGCTTCTCAATGGCCGCCTGATAAGCGGTGGCCACGCCCGGCTGTGGATAAATCACAGTGCCAACAGCATCAAAGACGACGGCCTTCACGGGAGCGTCAAAAACGAGGGGGTTGTCGGTCAAGGCACACGATTTCCGGTAATGCGGCCGCAACCATCGCGTCTCGGCCGGTTCTGATTCTCTGTGAGTTCGTCAATGCTGCCGTGGCGGGTCGGTATTCCAGACGGTGAATCCGGGGAGTTTGGGCGGCGAACCGGCCGCTCTCCCGAAGCCGTCTTGACCCGATGCTCCCCTGTGGATTGTAATTCGCAAACTATAACCTCGGAAATACCAGCGTAGCCGCCCGAACGGAAGGAATCCGTCGTCGCTGGCAAATTCCCAAGTGGGATAAGTTGACGAGGCAGGATGCCGCCGGCCCCATGCTCACCACCTTCGATAAGTATCTGACCAGCCGCGTGCTGCATACGTTCGTCGTGTTCTTCATCGCGACTTACGGCCTGTACATCGTCATCGACCTGTTCACCAACGTGGACGATTTCCAGCGCAACGCCGCCGGCGAAGAACGCAGCCTGCTCGGAGTGACCCAGTCCATCGGTCACTACTACCTGTTCCGCATTCCCGAGTTCTTCGAGATGGCCGGCCCCATCCTCATCGTCGTCTCGGCCATCGCTGTACTGGGGCTGCTCGAAAAACACTCGGAATCGCACCCCATCCTTGCTGCCGGCATCCCCGCCTTTCGCCTGCTCCGACCTCTGCTGATCGGCGGCGGCCTTCTGAACCTGATGCTCGTTGTCAATCAGGAACTCATCCTGCCCCGACTGGCCGTCCAGCTGCAAACCCCCCGCGGCAGCGACAGTGCGTCCGTGCAGAACGTGGATCCCGTTTACGACTACTACAATCACATGATGCATATCGACGGCAAAGAAGTGGTCATCGAAGATCACAAACTCATCGCCGCCAGTTTCTGGCTGCCCGAAGAACTGTCCGTCCCCTCCTGCTCTCTCGAAGCCGAAGAAGCCATCTTCATCGAAGAGAACACCAAACACCCGTCCGGCTGGCTTTTGAAAAATCTCATCAGCCCCTTCGAAGAATCCAAACTCACCGAAACCGGCGCCACCCGCATTCTCCCCCGACCCAACGGCCGCGACGTCTTCGTGGTTTCCGACGTCAGCTTCGACCAACTCTACAACCGCGGTCGCAACCTCAAACTGCTCTCCTCCCTGCAATTGATCAACCGCATCCGCAACCCCTCGACCGGACGCGTGCCCGTCCGCAGCCAAAGCCTCGCCCTGCACTCCCGCATCACACGCCCCATCCTCTCCCTCCTGTCACTCTCCATCGCCCTGCCACTGGTCATGAGACGCGAATCACGCAGCCTCATCATGAACATGACCCTCTGCGCCGCCGTCCTGGGCGTCTTCTACATCGCCACACAAGCCAGCCTCATGCTCGGAGGCACCCAATTCCTCCGCGCTGACCTCGCCGCATGGTTCCCCGTCATCCTCACCGGCAGCGCCAGCGTCTGGACGGCCGGCTACATCCAAACCTAGCCGGGACGCCCCGGCGGGCGGTGGCGTGGATATACGAAGAGGATGGTGAGTCGCTGCGCCGAGGCGCTCCGCGTTGCTTCGCTATCGACAACCGAGGTGGCACCGCGCTTGCCGCGAGCCGCGGCGGAACATACCGCGTGTATTGTCTTCTGTGTTGAGACCTTCCCTTTGTGCGTTCTTCACCACTAAGGTGGCTCTCCGCCTGTGGGACGGGTACCAGGTATAGCCCTGCCTCAGCCGGCCTGCTGACACGATCAACCAGACCCAAGCGCGGTGCCACCTCGGTTGTCGATAGCGAACGCAGAGAGCGAGCTGGCGCAGCGACTCACCATGCTCTTCGTATATCCACGCCACCGCCCGCCGCGGCTCGCGGCAAGCGCGGACCCGACCTTGGTTGTCGATAGCGAAGCAACGCGGAGCGCCTCGGCGCAGAGACTTTCGCTGCAAAATCGCCCGCCGCGGGCAACGCGGCCTCCCACGCCACCGCCCGCCCCGGCGCGCGGCACGCGCGGTGCCACCTCGGTTGTCGATAGCGGAGCAACGCGGAGCGCCGCGG
>JANSXP010000010.1 GCA_024742875.1 Planctomycetaceae bacterium
AAGCAGCTGATGGCAGAATTTTGCATTCTCGACGAAGATCAGATTGCCGACACGATCCCCAACGAATGGAACTGCCTGGAATGGTACGAGCAGGGCCGCTCTCAGTTGGTGCACTTTACCGTGGTGCCCACACAGCCATGGAAAAATGACCGCAGCCCCATCGCGCCGCTGTGGGAGGACGCCTTTCGGGAGGCCGTCGCCGCTGGCGCTGTGCCGATGAGCGTGATCCGCGAGTCGGTCGAACGCCGACTGGTCAAGGACTCACTGCTGACCATCGCGGAAGAAGTCCGCGCGGCGCCCGATGTCAAACCGGAAATGGCTATGCAGCAGGATGCTCCGGAAGGGCACGCGGAAAGTCTCCGACTGCGTCACATGCTGTGGGACTCCATGATCCGTGGCTACCAGGCGTCCGCGGAGCTGGATCGCATCAAATCATCTCCGGCCTTCTTTCTGGAAGATATGCTGATCCGACGACCGGCGGCATTTGGGGCACGCGTGTATCGAGGTATCAAACGACGTGTCGCCTGAGCGGACGCGCAGAAAAGGAACAGCGATGACAGACTCAAAAACATGTCGGATTTGCGCTTCTCAGCGGACCTCGCCCACCATTCGATTCAACGACTGGCAGGTCCATCGTTGCAGTGACTGCGGTTTTCGGTTTGCTGAGGACGGCCAGCCAATCGTGTATGAGGATCACTATGACGAGGACTATTTTGCTCCGCTGATGCAGAGAGATCAGATGGATAAGTGGTCCCGAATCTACGCGGACCGCCTTGCCTTTCTGCGTCAGAATGCGCCGTCGGATCGACTCCTGGAAGCGGGTGCAGGGGCCAGCACGTTTGCGCTCAATGCTGTCGACCAGGGATTTCAGGTGACCGTTGCCGATGCCGCTCCCTGGGCGGTTGATTTTCTGAGCAGCCATGATGGTGTGACCGGCCAGTTGGTTGACCTGAACCAGTGTGATTTTCCAGCCGGGCAGTTTGGCGCTATTCACTGCTCTCACGTGCTGGAACACCTGCGAGAACCGCGGCAGTTTCTGGAGCAGTGCCTGAGCACTCTGCAGCCGGGCGGGGTGATGTATCTCTCCTTTCCCGCCTACGAAGGCCGCGTGCTGGGATTCCGGGATGGCCTTTATCGTCTGGGTCTGGCCAACCATCCGTACAACTATCAGGCACCCGATCATCTGAGTTATTTTGACGCCCCCTGCATTCGGGCGACGCTCGAGCAGGCAGGTTTTGAAGTGGTCCGACTGCGGCGTATCAAATTCATTTCCGTTCGTGATACGGCAGAACGCATGGATGACAGTGGTTTGCTGCGAAAGATGGTGCGACTGGCGGCAACCGCCACCTCGCCGATCAGTCGCCGGGTGGGCTTCCATCGCGATCTGGAGATCATAGCCCGCCGTCCTCGGGAAAAGTCCATTCCGCAGGTTGAGCCATCAGCCCGCCGCGCCGCCTAGGTTTTGTGATGAAGCCCGCAATTCAGATCCTCAACTACAACGGTATGAAATGGCTGCCCGGTCTGATGGAGTCGCTCAGCCGAGTGACCTGTCCGGAGCAGATCATCTACGTAGTGGACAACGCCAGTACAGATGACAGCCTCGCGTGGCTCCAGGAGCACTATCCGTCGGTACGCATCATTCGTCACGATGAGAATCTCGGTTACGCGGAAGCTTACAATCGCTCGATCCCGGTCGCTTTCGCGGATGGCTGTGACTGGGTGTGTCTGCTGAATACCGACACGCTGGTGTCGCCCGACTGGCTTGATGCTCTGGCCAGCGCAGCGTCAGATCCCGGGATTGGCATCATGGGGCCCGTCTTTACCAAATGGGAAGGCAGCGAACCCAACTACTATATGGACGGTCGTTGTGCAGATGTCATCCCCTTTATGTTTGATGCCACGCGATCCCCCGTCGATCGGGACTGGGTGGAAGGCAGCGCGCTGTTTATTCGTCGGGAATGCTATCAGCAGGTCGGCGGCATGAATCCGCTGTACTT
The DNA here is from genome assembly GCA_024742875.1 of Planctomycetaceae bacterium. Lineage (GTDB taxonomy): Bacteria > Planctomycetota > Planctomycetia > Planctomycetales > Planctomycetaceae > Fuerstiella. The sequence continues at coordinate 1,998 of JANSXP010000010.1, forward strand.
TATGTACTGGGAAGAAGCTGACCTTTGCCGCCGTGCACGGCATCTTGGCTGGCGCGTCACCGTGGTGCCAGGTTCTGTGTGTCGGCACTTTGCCGGAGGGTCCGGTGCGGGCAATGGGCCAGGATTTCTGCAGCTGCGCAATCACTTCATTTATCGCCTGACGGACCCGTTTCAGAGTTTTCTTCGCAATGTCATCTCGGCTCTGCGGCTGAGCCTGACCTACGCGAAGCAGACGGTCTGGGATCAGCCCAGCTTTTCCCGCATGAGACTGCTGACACGCGCACTTTGGTCTGCGGCCACCCATTTGGGGGACTGCTACGGAGCCTGGCGGCAGACGCGGCTGGCTCGCTGACGATGGATACCAGGAACAGGAAGTTCGACAACTCTATGACGACTGCACCAACCGAGCAGCGAAAACCAGACCGCACCGTACCGCGGGTATCGATCGTGATTCCTGTGTACAATCGACCGGATCTGCTGGCCGATGTGCTGCGGGGCCTGACACAACAGACGTGTGACGTTTCTGAAATGCAGGTGCTGGTCTGTGATGACGGCAGCACAGATGACCTGTCGCCCATTGTGCGTCAGTACAGTGCGCAGCTGCCGGTGCAGTTGCTGCGGCAGGAAAACAGTGGTCCGGCGGCGGCGCGCAATCTTGGCATTCGCCATGCCGGGGCCGATGTCGTCCTGTTCCTGGACAGCGACGTCCTGCCCGATCCTGATCTTGTGAAATCACTGCTGTCCGGCCTGCAGGATCACCCCGACTGGGCAGGTGCTGAAGCCCGCGTTGTGCCTGTGGATGGTGAACCCACTCCCCTGTGGGACGCGCCTGTCTGTGAATCAGGAGGCGTCTATCTGACGGCCGCCATTGCGTATCGCACGGGCATTCTGCGGCAGGTGGGCGGTATGGATGAAGCCTTCAAGCGTGCCGCATGCGAAGATGTCGAACTGGCGGCGCGCGTTCTGCCACACGGGCCGATTGGATTCGTGCCGGCAGCGTCTGTGCGACACCCACGTCGTCGCAAAACGCTGCGGATGTTCTGGAAGAAACGGGAAGACTGGCGGTACGTTCTCTATCTGGCGCTGCGACACGGTTTTATCGGCTGGCCCGAGAATCAGTGCGCTCAGCCTCGCCTGCGGTTGATCTGGTGTGCTCTGGTGACGCAGCCCGCCGGACGATTGCTGTCGTCGCTGAGCCTGCTGCGTCGACAGCCTGTCAGCGGACTGCAAGTGGCCGGACACGCGGTTTTCTCCTGGTTGTGCGGCGCTGCAGCGGTCCCCACTTTACTCACAGCCAGTTGTCCACAACTGCGGGATTACACGGGGCTGTCGCGAGATAACGCGGCATTCGTACGAAAGGCGGCCTGAGGTGAACCGTTCAGCACAGGAAATGTCCGTCCGGAAGATGGCGGCTGGCCGTGTGGCGATTGTGATTGCCACGCACCGTTACTGCTTTCCACTGGAACGTTGTATCGAATCGCATTGTCGGATGCTCGAATCCCCGGCGGATTTGATTTTTGTGGACAATGGCTCAGGCAATGAAATGACGACCTGGGCGCGGGATCATTTTCCCGACATCACCGTGGTCACACGAGACGTCAACGGCTTTTTCTGCGGCGGTTATAACTCCGGAATGCAGTACGCCATTGACCACGATTACGAGCATGTGCTGATCGTGAATGCGGATACGGAGGTCCACGATGAGCATTATCTGTCGGCACTTGTGGAGGCCGCCGACCAGAAAGTGGACGCAGCCTTTATTGGGCCCAAAGTGTTCCTGCGAGAAGCGGGCAATGTGCAGAACACGATTTTGAGATTTCCCTGGTTCCGCCGTCACCTGGCTCACTGGCTGACGTCCCGCGTCCATCCGGTGAATCGCAGCGAGGAGGCCAAACAGATCGCGCCGGTCGATTTTCTCAACGGCGTCTGTGTGCTGTGTCGTGTCTCGGCGCTGCGGGAAGTCGGCCTGCTGGACGAAGATATGGGCGGCTATGTGGAAGACACCGACTGGAGCTGGCGGGCCGGACGGCACGGCTGGAAAAGCTACTATCTGCCGGTGTCCAGTATTATTCATCATCAGGCTACCGACGAATACGAGCATCATTCGGTGAAGTCATTCATGCTGCGACGCAATCATGTGTACTGGCACATGAAGGTCGGCCACCGCTGGCAGGCCTGGCTGTTCGCCGGATTCTCTCTCCTGTTGGCGGAAGCCCGCATGCTGAAAGCCCGGCTGGCTCGCCGCAATGTGTCAGAGCATCAGCGCTACGTGCGTCGCTTTCGCAGTGTGGCCCGACGAATTCTGGCCAAAGAGCCGATGGGTGACTGGTTTGGGCCCCCATTTGGCAATCTCTGATCCCCTCGCGGATTCTGCAAAGGAGTCAAAATGCAGGCATTGGAAGACTGTCCTCAGATCACGATCGAACAATGTGATCAGTGTGGATCCGATCACATGACGCTCGCACTGGATGCGAAGCCGTGGACCCTGATGAGGTGTGAGGACTGCGGTTTCGTTTTTACGTCGCCGCGACTCACTGACGAATCGCTGGCCCGCATCTACTCTTCGAACTACTACGAGAACGCGGTCGACTATGCGTCGCAGCAGGTGGAGCCACCGTCAGACGATCATTTGCAGCTGGCCTCGCGGATCCGTCGGCTGTTGCGGCCTGGTGCGGAACCGCTCACGTCGGTGGATGTGGGCTGCGGCGGTGGGCGACTGGTGGAAGCGTTCTCGCGAGCCGGCTTTCAGGCGTGTGGTATTGAGCCGAGTGAGGGGACGGTGGCTGCGGCCTGCCGTGCCGGGCGCGACGTTCGCGTGCAGGATCTGTCGGAGCTGCCCAGTGACGCCTTTGACTGCGTGACACTCATGCATGTGCTGGAGCACGTGACATCTCCTGCTTCTTTTGCGGCTGACCTGTATCGTGTGACTCGACCGGGCGGCTACTGCGTTGTCGAAGTGCCCAATTTTGGCAGCAGGGCAGCTCAGGAGCAGGGAGCGGAATGGTACCCCCTGCACCCGTCAACTCATCTGTCACACTTCACGCCACAAACGTTGCGGCAGTGTCTCACCAACGCCGGTTTTGGCATCGTGTCGACCAGTCGACTTGGCGGCGGTGGTGTGTTCGACAGCGTGTCAGAAGCCTCACCCCGACAGAAGAAGGCTGGCCAGGTGCCGCCGCCGATGAGTCTGAAGCGTCGAGCGCTGGCTGCTGTCTGGGGGCTTCGATCCACTGTCACTTCGTTGCCGGCAGGACGTCGATTTGCCCGATGGGTCAACTGGGAACTGCTGGGGCATGGCGAGTTCGTTCGTGTCACGGCACAAAAGAACTGACCGACTATGAAAATTGGACTGATTCTCAGCAGCCCCAGTCCCCATCAGGTGGAACTGATCGATGCGATTGCCGCACACCCGCAGGTGGACGCATTCGTGGGCTATGTGAAATCACACAATCCGGCTCGGCATTGGGGGCGCCCCGTCACCACGGCCGCATGGGAGAATCTGCCCACATCAGCGACCGACATTCTCTCCGGTCGGCTGCATGGATGGTTTCGCGAACGGCAGGCTGATGTGTGGTTGCTGTCCTCCGTCTACACGTCGCCCGCTACACACATGATCGCCCGTTTGCTGAGACGGCGCGGGGACGCCTTTGCTTTTCTTGGAGAACCGCCGCAACCACGCACCGGGTGGAGGGGGGCCGTGCAGACGGCCCTGATGAAACCCGTCATCTCACGCGCCAGTGGCATCATTGGTACCGGTCAGGAGTCGGCGCGGCGGTATCAGTCGCTGTCACAGTCAAAAGTACCCGTGACGTCTGTGCCGTACTGTGTGGATTTTTCGGCCCAGCTGCAGGGCACTCCGTTGACACCGCCCGCCGCCCATGAGCCCTACCGCTTTGTGGCATCCTCACAGCTGATTCATCGCAAGGGAATTGATGTCCTGTTGCAGGCCTGCCAGCTGCTCCCGGAGGAGGGGTGGACTCTGGATATTTATGGTGATGGTCCTTTGAAAAGCGTGCTGCAGGAGCAGTCTGCCCGAATGAGTGATCGGATCACATTTCATGGTCTGCTGCCATACGATCAGCGTCAGCAGGTGTTTGCCGGCAAGCACTGCTTTGTCTTCAGCACGCGGTGGGATGGCTGGGGCATGGTGCTCCCCGAAGCGCTCGCCATGGGGCTGCCTGTCGTTACGACTGACCAGGCCATGAGCGCCCACGATTTCATTACCGACGGCGAAAACGGACAGATAGTTCCAGCCGCCGACCCGCAACGACTGGCGTCGGCGATGCGGCAGGCCATGGATTCTCGTCAGCAACTGCGTCAGCAGTCCATCGCTGCGCGGGATTCGCTGCGGGAGTATTCTCCGCACAGCGGCGCCCGACAACTCGTCGCGTTCCTGGCCCGTGTGGCCCGACCGGCGGCCTGATTTCCCAAAGAAAGAACCAACCATGTTACAAGCGTTCGCCAAGTCCTGTATTCGTACCGTGATCGGGGCGACCAGCGGCGCGACCGTGCCGGTCCTGCGGGGCCCGCTGCGGGGCCGCCGAATGCTGCGACAGCACGGCCTGCCGCATCTCTCAATGCTGTTTGGCACATACGAACGCGTCTTTGCGGATGCTTTCAGTCTCCGAGTGCCCGAGGGCGATGTGATCTACGATATCGGGGCCAATGTGGGCTACTTTTCTCTGCTGGCTGCTGAACAGTGTCGCACAGGAGGGGTCGTGCATTCGTTTGAGCCTGTACCGGAACTGGTGGCCGATATGGAGGCCATGATGGATGCCAATCAGCTGCAAAGTCAGGTCACAACACACACCGTAGCGCTGTCGGACAGCAACGGCACAGTGCAGTTTTATACGCCCGCATCAGCAGAAACCGGCGTGATCGCATCGGTGGCGGAAGGGCGTCAGCTGGCTGAAGAAACGGCGGTGGAAGTTGCCACACTGACGATGGACACGTTTGTCTTCGATCAGGGACATGCGCCCCCGGACGTCGTGAAACTGGATGTGGAAGGTGCCGAAGCCTGCGTGCTGTCGGGCGCTTTGCGAGTGCTGCGGGAACACCGTCCTGTTGTGCTGGTGGAAATTCACGGGGCTTTGGCGGCGGCTGACGTCTGGGATGTGATCGCCCCGTTAAACTACGATCTTGCTCTGCTGACCCCCAGCGGCGACGTTCCTGTTCGGGACCGCACACAGTGGGTCGACCTGTTTGAAGGGTCGCGGTGGCGAATTCATCATTGTGTTCTGACTCCACGCGCCCGAGCAGCTCAGGCGGCCTGATACCGCAGCCTTTTTCCCAAGTCATGACGACAGCATCCCTTCAGCGCACCGCGGCCACTTCACGAATTCGCACCGGCCGGGCAACAGAATCCGTCAGCATCCCCCGGGGAATGCTGGCGGTCATCACCTTCATGCTGCTGGCCCTGTTCCTGCGGTCCAGCTCTTTGCCCACAGGAATTGCTCCGCGGCATCTGTTCATCGCCTGTAACTTCAGTCTGATGCTGGCCTTCTGCTATCTGGTGCTGAACTGGAAACTTGAGCTCGGAATTCCTGCCGTGATTCTCTCCGGATGTGCGCTGGTCAGCATCGCTGCGGCGAGAGATCAGGCAGACACGCTGTTGAGGTGGGGCGGCTGGTTCCTCATGCTGGGGGCCGTCGGTCCGCTGTTTGTCAACGAAGTCAGGATGAAGCTCTCGGTCCTGAATGCAACCCGTAGTCTGCTGCTCGTTTTGACAGTGGGCTCGCTGATCATCATTCTGCTGGGCATCAGACTGTCCGGCCGAGGCATGTTCTTCGGGCTCATGGGCCACACCATGCAGCTGGCGCCGATTGCCGCTCTGGCCACGCTGGACATATTCTGCGGTGTGAAAGGGCAGCGCACCCGGCTCGGTGTCTGCCTGCTGATTGTTTGCAGTCTGACGTGCGTTGGCACCGGTTCGCGGGGTGCCGTACTGGGGCTCGTGTGTGGCATTCTGGCCCATCTGATTCACCGTCGACAGGGCATCATCATGATGATGTGCACGGCCATGGTCCTGCTGGGCTTTTATCACCTGGGACCCCGGAAGGCGCCGACGGCCGTGGGCGAAAATCTCAGCACAGGGCTGTATTCAGAGCTGATGGTGAAAGGCGCAAATAATACGCGGGAGTTCCTCTGGAATGCGCGGCTGCAGGAGTTTGAAAGCAGTCCGCTGATTGGCATCGGCTTTCAGCAGCAGCACATCCATCGAAGCAATACTCAGAGCCTTGAAGCCCGTGAGCCAGGATCCTCTTACCTGGCCACGCTGGCGATGACGGGCGTGGTGGGGGCAATTGGTTTCGCGTTTGTGTACTTCCGGACCTTCCTCGCGCTGTTTGGCCGAAATTCTGCAGTCCCGCACGCTTACCGGGACCTGTTGAGAAGCTGGTTCGTGTTCTTTAGCGTGCACATGATTGTGGAAGGCTACGTTTTTGCCTGTGGCTCCGTGATTTGTTTTTTGCTGTGGCTCACCATCGGGTGCACCATCACGCTGCACCACACGGGATTGCAGCGGCAGGCAAGGAAGCGACTGGCGACGCGCGTCCACCAGCTGAGGAGAAGGCAGGCGGCATGACAATTCGTGTGATGCATTGTGTCAGAAGCCTCGCCGACGTCGACGGGGGGCCCGCTCGCTCCGTGCCGTCACTCGCTCAGGCCGTCGCCGATGCGGGATGTGATGTGACAATCTGGACGGCCGTGCCTCCCCGGATTGACGTGGATCGCTACCCGTCTGTGCGGTTTGTGTGTGGTGAACTGGAGGGCCTGCTCAAAGATGGTCCTGTTCCCGATCTTCTGCACGACCACGGCGTTTGGCTGCGAAACAATCATGAAGTCGCCAGAGCGAGCCGGCGGCACCGGATTCGCCGTATCGTGACGCCTCGCGGGATGCTCCAGCCATGGTGTCTGCGACACCACCGTGTCCGCAAGTCCGTTGCCTGGCACCTGTACCAGAATCGTGATCTGAAATCGGCTGATGCCCTGCACGCGACGTCAACAGCCGAAGCGGAGCAGTTTCGTCGTCTGGGATTCCAACAGCCGACACTTTGCATCCCCAACGGAGTTCAGTTTCCGACCGCTTCCTCCTGTGTACCGAAGGCCAGCGACGATCAACAAGAGGCGCTGTTCCTGTCACGCATTCATCCCAAAAAGGGAATCGATCTGCTGCTGCAGGCCTGGGCACGCCTGAGGCCTGCCGGCTGGAGGCTGAGGATCGTCGGCAATGACGAGGACGGATATCGCTCCGTCATCGAGGCCATGGCCCGCCGGCTGGGCATTGACGAGCAGGTGGTCATCGAAGGCCCCGCTTTTGGGGAGGAGAAATGGGAGCGAATGTCTCAGGCTTCGCTGTTCGTCCTGCCGTCGCATTCCGAGAATTTTGGGATCGTGGTGGCCGAATCCCTGGCGGCTGGGACCCCTGTGGTGACGACAACGGAGACCCCATGGACCGGTCTGCGAGATCGACAGGCGGGCTGGTGTGTGGGAGTGGACATTGAGAACATTGCCCGCGCTCTTGCTGAGGCGACCAGTACCCCGCCCGCAGTGCTGGCTGCGATGGGGCAGCGTGGACGGGACTGGGTCCGTGAGGAATTCAGCTGGGAGCTAATCGGCCGTCGTATGCAGACCGCTTACGAGAGTCTTCTGGAATCTTCGGCTAGGGGGCAGATGGGTATTCCAACCGAACGGGAGGCTGCATGAGCCACTCACCACTGAAGATTCACACCAGCAAACAGGATTGCCCGAGTCCGCATTCCACAGCGAATAAAGTGGGGCGTGTGTTGTGGGCGACTGTTCGATGGCTGCTGTTTCGCCCCTCCCCGCGAATTTTCTACGGCTGGCGGCGTCTGCTGCTGCGGTTGTTTGGTGCCTCTGTGGGCCGCAACGCACGGATTGCTCCGTCGGTGCGTATCTGGGCCCCGTGGAATCTGACGATCGGTGACGAAGTCTCCATCTCGCACGACGTCGACTGCTACTGTGTGGATCGCCTTGTGATTGGCGACAACGCCACGGTATCACAATACGCCATGCTGTGTACGGCTTCGCACGATGTGACAGATCCGGGAATGAAACTCATTTCCTCACCGATCACGCTGGAATCGCAGTCGTGGATCTGCGCGGGCGCATTTGTTGGCCCCGGTGTCACAGTCGGAGCCGGTGCGGTGCTTGGTGCCAAAGCCGTGCTCATGAAGTCTGTGGCAGCATGGACCATTCATGGCGGCAATCCTGCTCGTTTCCTGAAACCGCGAGAGGTGGTCCGGCAGTTCAACGACGAGACGTCCCTGCCTGCCCGGTATGCTTCCTGATCGGCTGTCGCTGACATATGACACAGCGCTATGACGCAGGCCGCACCCTTCGAGTGCGGCCTTTTTTATGCGCGGGTGTCTGCCTTCGGGGACGTGCCGCAGGAAGCCGGTTTCAGGCCGCCCGACGACCGGACGACACGGCTGGTGGCGTGGTGGTTGGCAGCGGCAGCGTGGCGGTCGCGGGTGTCTGCGGTCGTTCGCTGGTCACAGTGGCGAGTCGCCGCTGATGAAGTTTGGCGTGCACGTCAGAAATGTACTGGGCGCGGATACGGCAGGCAATCAGGCCCGCGCGACCCTCCAGAAAGCCCATCCGCAGCACGTAGTGATTGAAGAACCAAACCCAGTGCTCCAGCGGCAGGCGGCAAACCAGCTGCTTCAGAAAGCGTCGGCGTTCCTGAGCGTTGCCAAACAGGCGTGGGCGGATGGTTTCTTCTCCCCATTCACCGTGATCGAAGTAGCGGGCCCGCACGGCCGCTTCCCAGTCAGAGTAATTGTTATGCCGCGCGAGATACGCATTGAGCCCCTTGAAGTCCTCATGAATCAGAGGTGTGGCGAGCTGGCCCACGCTGCCGTCCACCACGACGCGCTCGTGGACTTCCATGTCCATCCCACCGGGATTCTCGTCCATGATGTGCTCAAAATGAGCAGTGCCGGTCTGAAACAGCAGGACGGCAGTATGAGAAAAGCCTCCGTAACGGAATCTGCGGCCCAGAAAGTGAAACCCTTTTCGAATCATGTAGCCCGCTTTGGGGTGTGGATCAGAGACCGCTGCTTCAATTTCCTGCAGCAGTTCTGCAGGCACCACTTCATCGGCGTCCAGCAGCAGCACCCATGGCGTGCTGATGTCAACATTGTCCAGGGCCCACTGACGTTTCTTGGGGTAGCCGCCATGGTATTCAAACTGCCAGACTTCCGCACCACATTCTTCCGCGATCCGGGATGTGTCGTCTGTGCTGCCGCTGTCGACAACGACGATTCGTTCCATGCAGCTGACTGCCTGCAGGCAGCGCGCAATGTTGGGAGCTTCATTTCTGACCGCGATAACCACGGTGACAGGCAGAGTCATGGCAGGACCAGGTGAGAAGTCTGGCGAAAGAGAGAGGGGCGAATGCCGGTGAGACCCCTATCGTGGCACAGTCGGCAGATTCACGATAGGTCAATTGCCGACGGCGAGCACACTGGCAAACGTGTACATGAGCGATTCCCGGCGGGCAGCAGTCCGACCGTGATCCGGCAGTTTCTGCCGGATCACGAAAGCCGCCGATCGAATCCTGCAGGTGACAGTTCGGTGGTCATGAACCAATTCAACTACCCATCCGAATAGGTCGATAGTTCATGTGGACTGGCGGGACGACGATGTGTCAACATCCCATTAGGAACGGAATTCCATGCCCTTCAAGGGCAGGCCGCTAAACTAAAAGGACTTAGAAAAATGCGAACGCAATTGGTCTGGACGTTAATCATCTCGATGACGTTCCTGCCCGCCCAGGCGGTTTACGGCGGGCCTTCGACGAATCAGTCGGAGCAGACTGTCCGTCTGAAGAATGTTGAACTGAGTGAAACCGGAACGGTTCAGGGACGCCTGCTGGATGCTGCCGGCAAGCCGATGGCTGGCAAGGAAATCGAAATTCGAACCAGGAACTCTGCCCAAAAGCAGACGACAGATGCACGGGGTCAGTTCACCGTGAAGTCAGAGCAGGGTTGCAGCTGTGCAATCTTCGTTGACAAAAAAGCCTACGCGTGCCGCGTATGGAAAAAAGGCACGGCACCACCGAAGTCACTGACTTCGTTTGGAATCGTGCATCACGAAGGTGCAGTGGTTCGCGGCCAGTATGATGACGAAGAAGGCATCATCGGCGGCGTCAGCAACGGACAGTTGCTGGGACTTGGCCTGCTGGCCGGTGCAATTGTCGCGATCGTGATCGCAGCCAATAACGATGATGATGGAAGCTAACTAAGCTTCGATGTATCAGATTCAAGCCCCCGAAGCGTTCGCCGCTTGGGGGCTTTTTTTGTGCGCAACTGGTATAGCCGGCAGAGATGGCAGCACTCGTGATCTGACCGGCAGATCACGCCGAACCTTCAGAAGAATGACTGGACGCATGACGAAGACAGTCTCGGGGAGACAGTCTCTGGTCAATCATTAGGAGTCGCGAGTCATGCGCGCCGTCGTCGTTGGGGTCCTTATCCCCGCTCTGGTCCTGTCGAACACACTGGCTGCGGATGATGCCCTGTCGGGCCCCGCACCTGTTCGACGCGTGGAACGTCCACTGGAATGGAAAAACGTATCTCTGGACAATGCTGGTCGTCTGTCAGGTCAGGTGGTCAATAAGACGGGGCAGCCCATCGTTGAGGCAGAATTGCTGGTCGAACAACAGGGAGCCACTCAGGTTGTCAAATCAGCCTCAGACGGTCGTTTTGCTGTCTCCGGACTCAGGTCCGGGCCATGCGTGATTCGCATGGGAGAGGAGACATTCGCGTGCCGCGTGTGGGAACAGAAAATCGCGCCCCCCGGCTCGCTCAGAACGCTGGCCGTGGTCAGCCAGACTGACATCGTTCGTGGAAATTTGCTGCCCCCACTGCCTCTGATTCAGCCAGGGCACGGTATTCTCGGCGGCAATCATTTTGGTCTCGTCCTGCTGGGCCTTGGCGGAGCGGCCATTGCGATCGGTGCTTCTCAGGATGACAACGACAACGCCAGCTAGGCGACAGCCGTCGGCTGAAGGTGTCTCCCGGACGTGCGACCACTCCCAGGGGACTTTGAGCACTCACTGACCCCGCTACCGGTTTTTCCCCGGTGGCGGGGTTTCTTTGTGGTTATCCAGTTTGCCTGACCATTATGGCCGCCGGCATTTGGATTCGTTCGCCGGCCCACTGCCTCCCTGATTTCAGTCAGCATGTTCACCCTGACGAATTTTCGAACGGACAATCAATCATTCGTCGAAAGGAATCGAACGATGCGCACTCACTTGACGTGGATGCTGGTGGCCATTCTGGTAGCCGCCCCGCAGACCACCATGGCCGTTGAGCAGACTGAGCGGGTCTCACTGTCCAACATTGAACTCACCACAGCAGGCACACTGCAGGGCCTGCTTGTCACAGCCGACGGACGGCCAATCGCAGGCGAGTCAGTTCGCATTCATGCGCAGTCTGACCTGAAATCTGTGCAGCACCAGGTGACCACAGATCGCAACGGCCGATTTCAGGTCTCCGGACTTCGAACCGGCACACTGGTTGTGAGTGTGCAGGACAAGAGCTACGCCTGCCGTGTCTGGTCGGCCGGTATCGCTCCCCCCAATGCGGTGAAGACAGCCGCCTTTGTAACGGGTGAACGCGTTGTGCGCGGGCAGGACGGTCGTCGATTTGGCATCATGGACCGAATCTACTCGCTCTCCACCCGGCAGAAAGTGTGTCTGGGACTGATCGTTGCTGCGGCCGTCGCCATTCCGATCGCCCTGGACGACGACAACGACAACGCCAGCTAACGACAATTTTTGACGAGGTGATTGAGATCAGCCGTCTGTGCCACAGGTGCCGACGGCTTTTTTGTGCGCTGTGACCAGACCTCGGAATGGAGAGTGTCTACACAGACGGTCCGACGGCGTTATGATGGAGAAAATCACATCCCATTACTGAAGGGCCTCCATGATCAAGATCACGACTGCGACCATCTTCACTCTGCTTCTCGCTGCCAGCCCGACCCTGGCTGATGACAGTGCCGCCCCCCCCGAACCAGACGGCATGCAATCCATTTTCAATGGAAAGGACCTGGATGGCTGGGATGGCGATTCCCGATTGTGGAGTGTCCGTGATGGCGTGATTCACGGTGAAACGACTCCCGAGAATGTGGCCAAAGGCAACACGTTTCTGATCTGGCAGGGCGGGAATACAACAGATTTTGAACTGCGGCTGTCGTTCCGGCTGAATGCCACAAACAACTCGGGAATTCAGTATCGCTCAAAGCACATCACCGAAGGCAAAGTCCGCAACAAGTGGGTCCTCAGAGGGTACCAGCACGAAATCCGCAACCAGAACATCCTGCCGAATGTTTCCGGGTTCATCTATGACGAAGGCGGCCGTCGCGGACGCATTATTCTCGTGGGGCAAAAGGGGGAATGGAAAGGCAACAAACTGGAAGTAGCGCCTGAGCCGCTGATCTCTGCGAAAGAGTATGAGCAGTTGTTCAAGCTGGACGACTGGAATGATGTGGTCATCATCGCCAAAGGAAATCACATCCGGCACTATACCAATGGCCGTCTGGTGATGGACTTTCATGACAGTGATGATCGCGCCCTGACAACAGGTCGGCTGGGACTTCAGCTGCATGCTGGCAAACCGATGTGGGCGGAGTATCGCAACATTCGCTTTAAAGACCTCTCCCAGTAGCCATGCGGTTGGTGTGACAGACAGGGCTTCGGCGGCCGTTTGCAATCGGCCGTTTGCAATCGGCTGTCCGCCTGTTGTTAAGCTGTCTTCTCTCCGAGGCAGCCTGAGGGAGTTGTAGTGAGTCGGGTCGGGCTCAAAGTTGGTCAGACTTTGCCCCGACTGGCTCTGCGATGCTGCCGCTCGTTTCCGGGTAGATATAAGCGGGTAGATGCGCCCGAGGATGAACACAGAATCCGTCGATTGCCGGGCTTACGCGGCCTCAATGCGTGGGGCGTCTGCCGCTGTGGTTGTCGCGAGACACGCTTCACCTTCAGCGACCTGTCGATCCGGGCAAACCGATGCAAGCAGTGCCTGCAGGCTGTTGCGGACCGCCTGTTCACTGAAGTGCTGCCGATACTGATGACTGGCGGCCCGCCCCTGATCGGCCAGTTTGTCATCGGTGTGACTGAGCAGCCGTGTGACACTCGCCACGATGCTTTCCGGCGAGCCGGCTTCTGCCCAGTTGATCCCCGTGTGTTCTGCCGCCGCGTCAAGCAGGGACGTCGGATACGCGTCGGACGAGCGGGTGACGACAGGACGGCCACAGGCCATGGCCTGATAGACTTTATTGGGGATGACACGAGCCGCCTTGTGAGACGTGCCGAAGATTCCCATCACCGCATGAGAATCTGCGATCGCCGTCTTTAGCTCCGTGTAGGGCACATTGCTGCGAAATCGGATATGGGTACACCGGGACGCAAGACGGCGACAGCCTGGTGTGAGCGGCCCCTCTCCAATCATCAGCCAGTCGCACTGCGGCATCTGCCTTGCGGCCGCCACAATATGCTCCGGACCCTGCAGGCCGATATAACTGCCGTAGAACAGGATTCGCCTTCGACAGCCACCCTTCGGGAATGTTGTTGGGTGAAACAGGCTTTCTTCGGCCGATACGGGAATCACGTGCAGCCGGTTTGGCTGCACCCGATGAACTGATGCAAACAACTCGGCGTGCCCCCGTGTATCGGCGACAACGGCCGTGCTGTTTCGCAGCAGATGGGACTCCCAGTTCAGCAGTCGACGGGCCCCTGCGGAATGTTCCGGAAACTTGCCGCGTTCAAACACCTGCTTGTCCCAGGCGCTGATGAGTGGGTCAAGGACGACAGGGATCTGATGTCGTGATGCCCACTTCTGCGCTGCGGCCGCATCCCGCTGACGAAAGCAGGGGACCCACAACAGATCGGCCGTGGGCACTTTTTGCAGACGCGCCTGCCAATGAGCCGTCTGGCTGAACAGTGGACAGAAGTCCTCAATCTGCCAGCCCAGATACTGGAACGCTCTGCGGACAATGCGGTCGCGCGAATAGTCACGTCCCGATCGGCTCCACCACAAAACCGTGGGCGGACCAGGATTGCGGGGGACCCCCGTCATCAGATCAGGCTGCCTTCCCGGAGACCTGTGGCGGTGCTTCATCTCCGCAGCGATTGATCAGATCACTGACGAAACGCCTGGCACGCAGGTGCTCGTCAGCGTAGGTGGCCAGCTTTCGCATGCGATCGGTTACATAGCGAACCCGCGCGTGGTAGGGGAGGAAGTCTGAGCGACCGAGCTGCTCGACCGTGCGACGGTAATTGTCTTCGTCAATCTGCAGCTCACAGCTGCCTGAATGCTGGAACAGCATCTGCAGGTTGGGATCCTGATCGTCGCCAAACCGCTTGCGGAGTTTGAATCCACAGGACTCCGCCAGCATCTGGAGCGTCGAGGGCACAAAGTTGTGAATATGAGCGGAATGGAACAGCCGCTTCCGACGAGCAAACGGTGCCTGCAGGTTAGGACATTCCACATAGAACATGCCGCCCGGTTTCAATAGACCGGCAATGTGCTCCAGTGCCTGACGGGGGGAGCGGAGGTGTTCGATCACATGCACCAGCAGGACGGCTTCAAATGACTGATCCTCGGGCAGCTGGTACAGATCCGTGATCTGCACGCTGGCATTAAGCTGATCGCGGGAGAACTTGAGAAACTCTCCACCAGGATCAATGCCCTCAGCACGAAAGCCCTGCCGTTCAAACACTTTCACCGTGCAGCCGATCCCGGCGCCGACTTCAAGAACGCGGCAGCCAGGTTCCAGCAGTGGACCGACCTGCCCACAGATTCGCTGACCGTTATTCCACGCACGCATGATGCGGCGAGCTCCCGGCACCTTCTCGCCATTGTAATCTTCACGATAGGTGGTGGAGTAAAAACGGTTGAGTTCTGCTTCCGTAGGGACGGCGGCGTGCCGCACGAGGCCGCAGTGGGTGCACACAGCCGTATCGAGCGGCGCACCGTGTCGATCAGTCCGGCCGATGATCTCAAATTTGTCATGTCCACACAGGTCGCAGGGACTCACTGACATCGTGTTCATCCTTGAACGTCAGAGTTTCGTTGAAAGTCAGGAAGGGAGTGTACGTCAGATGGCCGTCCTGCGGGAATGCCGATTAGGCGGCTTCCCCTGCGATTTCAGGCTCTCGGTGTCGTGTCCAGCTGAGACGGTTCAGCAGTTCACGACTGCAGCGTTCCGCCTCCCAGACTGTCGTGGCGGGGCGGGGAAGGTGCCGTGACTTGGTCCAGGCCGACCAGCGCTGCACATCTCCATCACGGACCAGAAGATCCGTGCATTCGGTGACGCGGTTGTCGCGATGTCGACTCAGTTCCAGCACGCCCACACTGGCACCGGAAGTGAGAGCTTCATACATCATCGACACACTGTCTTCTGTGACCCAGGCGGATTCTGCGCGCGACAGCTGCGAGGGAAGCCAGGCAGGATCCGTGTCCTCGGGCCGGACGATTCGCAGGGCCGAATCACACGTCCCCAGCGCTTTAAGAAACGACGGAGGAGTCCGTCGGGATGTCGCAATGGTCCATGGCTGTTCTGATCCGCTCAAGACCTCGCGGATCTGCCGGCAGATTTGTTCGTCTGACCAGCGGTAGTGTGCTGAGGGGCCGCCAATCAGCATCAGGCCGCCCACTCGCTCGGTGTTGGTCCGTGGCTGTACGCGATTAAGCACGCCCTTTGTTTCCAGGACGTTGTCGGGTGGGGTTTCCAGCTGGTGCACGCTCGGAATCAGGCAATAGTCAAACCAGTGAAATGGGAGGCTTGGTTTCATCAGCACCACCGAACAAGCGGCAAATCGATGCCGCAGCACGACCAGAGGCAGATGTGTGCGGTGACCAGCTCCGATGACCAGGTCCGGCGATGCTGCGTGCCCGCTCAATTGCCTGCTGCTGCGATACAGTGTGCCCAGCCGTCCGCGGGGCGTGGTCAGGTCAACGCAGCAGACGTGGGCATCCACCATGCCGGACAGCTGATCGGCCAGACCCAGAACCTGATTCTGATGCCCGTGTCTGCCGTCCATCAGACACCAGATCGTCTTGCTGTGGGCTGCTTCTGACACGTCCGTTCCTGCCTAGGCGGCCGCCGATCGGTTGATTCCCGCCTGAGTCAGGCTGCGGTAAATTTGACAGGATTTGAGCAGGTCATCGTGTCGTCCGGTCGCGACAATCTGCCCCTGATCCATAACAACAATTCGGTCGACAAGATCCAGAAATGTTTCGCTGAGCACATGGGTGATAATGAAGACTGTGCGCCCGACGGCAAATTTCTTCAGCACGGTGTTGATCAGATCCTCACTTTGAGCGTCCACAGCCGACGTGGCTTCATCGAGAATCAGAATTGACGGATCCCGTACGATCGCTCGGGCGAGCGCGATACGCTGCCGTTGTCCACCGGAAAGTCGTTTTCCGCCAATCCCGATTTCCGTCTCCATGCCGTCCGGAAATCGATCGATGAATGACGTCACGTGTGCCTGCTCGGCGGCTGCCTGAATTTGCTCGGCCGTCGCGTCCGGGTTGCCGTAGCGAATGTTTTCATAGATGGTGTCGTTGAACAACATGGTGTCCTGAGTCACCAGTCCGATCTGAGATCGCAAATCGTTCGTGGCGACACTGCGGATATCCGTGCCGTCAATTTTGACGGTGCCGCTGTCGGCGTCCATGAATCGAGGCAGCAGTGCCAGCAGCGTGGATTTGCCGCTGCCGTTGGGCCCCACAATGGCCACCACTTCGCCCGATTTGACCTGCAGATTGACTTTGGTCAGTGCGGCATCGCGTTTGATGGAGGTGTCCAGGCTGGGATAGCGATAGGAAATGTCTTCGAAGCGAATGTTTTCGCCGTGACGCGGCATCACCAGCGGAGCGTCGACCTCCGGAACCGTGCTTTCCCGGTCCACCAGCGCAAACACTCGGTCTGCTCCGGCCAGGCCCTGCTTGATCACGCCGAACACGGAGGACAGTTTTCGCAGGGGGTCGAGTGTGCCCGCCAGAAACACGTACAGCGTCATGACGTCGGTGATGGTCAGCTGACCGGCTGCCAGCTGCACGCCAAACAGAAACTTGGTGCCTCGCAGGACAAGATAGGCGCCCGGTGCGAATGCCAGCATCACGGCGATCACCCCAAAAAGTTCCGTGGTGGGCCGGATGAGGGAATGGACTTTGACCATTTTCATCGTCTGGCGATAGTAGTCGTCGTTGGAGGCGCGAAACTTTTCCAGCTGCCGCTGCTGGCCGCCAAACGCGGTGACGATGCGAAACGAATCAAATGTTTCCGAGATGTTGTCATAGATGCGGGCAATGCTCTGCATGGCGCGATGGGCCGCTTTTTTCAGCTTGCGACCAACACTCGAAAGGAAGATGCCGATGACGGGGACAATCACCAAAGCCAGCAGGGTGAGACGCCAGTTCAGGTAAAACGCGGCGCCGATGCATGCCGCTGCCTTCAGCGGTTCACGTATCAGTTTGGTCCCAAAAGCACTGTAGCCAACCGCCAGTTGCATGATGTCGTTGGTCATGCGTGCCATCAGGCTGGCCGAACCTTCGTTCGCGATGGCCTGACTGTCGAGGTTCAGGCAGGCTTGAAAACAGTCGGCCCGGATGTCATTGGTGGCACGGTAAATGACACTGCCCACGAGTAGTTCCTGCAGGTAGATCAGCGCGCACTTGAGCACCGTGGAAACCACGACCAGCACGAGAATCAACGACAGTGTGCTGAATTTGTCATCAGGAACCAGCGGGACAACGTATCTGTTCAGCCATGAATAGTACTGAACGCTCCGTGACGCCTCACTGATCTTCCGTTGCAGCCGGGCCCGTTTTTCGAATTCCGCCTGGTCGATCGTGGCAAGGTATTCGGTCTTCTCGGCAACCTCCCGCTGATTCAAAGCGATATTTCGCTCGATGTAGACGGGAATGCTCTCTTCTTCAAACAGCACATTGACGACCGGATACACGGCCGACAGATTCGCACACCACAGCGCAGCGATACCCACGGCGCAGACAACAGACACCAGAAACCGTGTCTTGTATCTCCAGAAGTACTCAGCAACGCGAGTGAAGTTATTCATCCGCTCCTGTTTCGATTCCATTCGGCAGGTCTTGAAGCGTTTGGGGGGCGTGGGGCAGGGGCGACAGCTGCGAGGCCGTGTCCCTGGCCTCGGATGCACTCGGAATTACACCATGGATGAAGGAATTGTGTCTACAGCAGTTTTTGCCACGGTTGCAGGGCTGTAAGTTACTGTCAGTAAACACTTTGAGGCTAGGCGGCCTGTCGCTGCTCGCAGCCGGCGGTCAGCTCGTCATAGAGTTGCAGCTCGGCCTGCTGCATGGCGGCAAGGCTGAATTGATGACCTGCTGGGGGTGGCGAAATTTTGCCATCCATCGCAGCGGCTATCTGCGTCGCCAGAAAGTCCACGTCCTGCAGGGGCACACAGCCGGCGGGGAACACTGTCGACAGCACTTCGCCAACGCCCCCGTGAGCATAGCCGAGAGTGATTTTTCCCAGCCGGACCGATTCCAGTACGGCCCGGCCAAAGCTCTCTGGTGGTCGGATGGATGTGGAGATGGATACATCACAGATGCTGATCACATCCTTGATGTCACTGCGATGGCCCGTGAACACGACCTGCCGATCCAGCCCCAGTGTGCGAATACGAGCACGCAGTTCCTGCGA
Source organism: Planctomycetaceae bacterium (assembly GCA_024742875.1). Lineage (GTDB taxonomy): Bacteria > Planctomycetota > Planctomycetia > Planctomycetales > Planctomycetaceae > Fuerstiella. The sequence continues at coordinate 20,715 of JANSXP010000010.1, forward strand.
GTAGGCCTGGCGTCGGGGATCTTCACCGCCCGCGATGACGCCATGAACAATTCGCCCATCGGCATTCAACTGAGCCAGAGCCTCGAGAAAGTCGAGGTGCCCTTTGAATCGCGTGACCCGACCGGGCAGGCAGGCCACAAATTGATCTCGTAGCTGCGGATAAGTGTCATACCACTGCTGCTGCCAGGCAGAATCGGGTCGGTAGCCATGCGGAAATTCATCGGGCGATACACCGCGGTGAATGACGCGGACTTTGGTGGCGTCCACATCCGGATAGCAGGCAAGCAGATAGTCCCGACAGGTGTTCGAGACGGCAATCACAGTCTCACCGCGCGTCATGATTCTGCTGTAGGCGTTCGGTTTATTCATGCCGTGGGCCGTGGTGATGAATGCCGGCCGAGCTTCAGCCGGCAATCGTCTCCACGCCAGCCAGGTGACCCACGCCGGTACTCGTGATCGCGCATGCATCACATCCGGTCGCACCGTCTGCATCCAGCGACGCATGGCGGGCACCTGCAACAGCGTCAGCGGGCTTTTCTTCCAGACCGGCATGGTGACATGTTCGCCTCCTTCCGCTTCCAGCTGAGGCACCATTCGACCGCCGCCGGAAATCACGATGCTGCGATGACCGGCAGCTACCAGAGCACGGTTGATTTCCAGCGTCCCGCGCTCCACACCACCGGAGTTGAGCTGCGGCAGTAGCTGCACAATTGTCTGACGTCCTGTCATGCTGCGTTTCCCCAGTCGGCGGCCTTCTGTCTAGCCAGCCTGCGGTTTCTTTTTGCCTGAGCCTCGCTTCAGTTTGCCATTCTGAAGCTCCTCCACGACTTTTGCCAGTACGGCGGGGTCTTTGGAGTCCATCACGTGTTTGACTCGGGATTCCGGCAGTTCCATGCGGTCCAGGATCTTCTGTGCCGTCTCCCACATCTTGGCCTGCTTCTTGCCAGAGGCCAGGTACAGATTGGTGACCAGCTCAGCCAGTCGCTGATCGTCGATGGCATCGCGGTTGTCATAATATCGTTTGATGACTTTTTGCTGATGCGGCGAGTAATTACGGTCGGCCATGACGGAATCGTGGGTTGGGATCGTGGAGCGGAAATTCATAACGGAGGCAAAACTGCACTTCAGCTGGCGGCAGCTCAGTGCGGATCGGGAGCCTAACGGATCGCGTCCGTGATTGGTACAGCACTCTGCCTGTCCACTTCTGCGCAGAAAAAAAGCCCGCACAATCGGGCGGGCCGGAGATTCTGGGAATGACGACTCGACGGCAGTCGTGTCAGCAGCAGCGACTTGTGATTAGTCGCGATTCACAAGCGTCGCCCGTACATATTCGCGATTCAGCCGGGCGATGTTGGAGACAGAAATCTCGGCCGGGCAGGCCGCTTCACACTCTGATGTGTTGGTGCAGTGTCCGAAGCCTTCTTCGTCCATTTGCGCCACCATGTTGAGGACGCGACCGGTGCGTTCCGCGTGTCCCTGCGGCAGGACGGCCAACTGGCTGACTTTCGCAGAGACGAACAGCATGGCCGAAGCATTTTTACAGGCCGCCACGCAGGCACCGCACCCGATACAGGCCGCAGCATCCATCGCCACTTCCTGGACCTTTCCGGGAATCGGAATGGCGTTGCCGTCCGGTGCGTTACCGGTGTTGGTGGAAACATATCCGCCGGACTGAATGATGCGATCAAAGGCCGAGCGATCGACCACGAGGTCACGCAGCACGGGAAAGGCGGCCGCTCGCCACGGTTCAATAACGATCGTGTCACCGTCCTGGAAGCGGCGCATATGCAGCTGACATGTTGTCGTGGCGTTGTCCGGGCCGTGGGCCTGTCCGTTGATCATCAGGCTGCACATGCCACAAATGCCTTCGCGGCAGTCGTGGTCAAATGCGACTGGCATTTCACCCGCCTCGATCAGCTGTTCATTCAGCACGTCCAGCATCTCAAGAAACGACATGTGAGTGCTGACTCCGCTGAGTTTGTAGTCGCGGAATTCGCCCTCTGAGTCGCTGTTGTCCTGTCGCCAGACGCGAAGCGTCAGATTGAGAGTTTCGTCGCTCATTATTTGTAACTCCTCGTGGTGGGAGGCACGTTCGGAAATGTCAGTGGCTCTTTATGCAGCGTGGGCTCTTCGCCGACGCCGTCAAATTCCCAGGCCGCCACATAGCTGTAGTCTTCGTCGTTGCGTTTTGCTTCGCCGTCTTCAGTCTGATGCTCTTCACGGAAGTGTCCACCGCAGGACTCCTCACGATTCAGCGCGTCGACGCACATGATTTCTCCAAACTCGAGGAAGTCGGCCACACGCCCGGCTTTCTCGAGGCTCTGGTTCAATGATTCGCCCTCGCCCAGGACACGGACATCTTTCCAGAACTCTTCCCGCAGATCGCGAATCTGACTGATGGCAGTTTCCAGTCCCGTTTTGTTTCGGGCCATGCCGCAGTGGTCCCACATGATCAGACCCAGTTCCCGGTGGAAACTGTCAACCGTCCGACGTCCCTGAACAGACATCAGCTGATCGATGCGCGACTGGGCGTTCTGGATGGCTGCCAGGCACTCCGGATGATCTTCCGGAATGTGTTCAAACTTTGTCCGGGCGAGGTGATCACCGATGGTGTAGGGAATGACGAAGTATCCGTCAGACAGCCCCTGCATCAACGCACTCGCTCCCAGCCGGTTGGCGCCATGGTCAGAGAAGTTGGCCTCTCCGCACACGAACAGCCCGGGCACATTGCTCATCAGCTGGTAGTCCACCCACAACCCGCCCATCGTGTAATGCACGGCCGGGAAGATCTTCATCGGAACCTGATAAGGGTCCTCTGCGGTGATCTTGTGGTACATGTGGAACAGGTTGCCATACTTTTTGCGAATCGTGTCTTCGCCGTCGCGATTAATGGCATCGCGGAAGTCGAGGTACACGGCCAGTCCGCTGTCGTTGACGCCAAATCCTGCGTCACACCGCTCCTTTGCTGCCCGTGAGGCCACATCGCGGGGAACCAGGTTGCCAAACGACGGATAGCGTCGCTCGAGATAGTAATCGCGGTCTTCTTCCGGGATGTCCGAAGGGCGTCGCGAATCGTCTGCGTTTTTGGGTACCCAGACACGTCCGTCGTTGCGCAAACTCTCGCTCATGAGCGTCAGCTTGGACTGATAGTCACCACTGACCGGAATGCATGTGGGGTGAATCTGCGTGTAGCAGGGATTGGCAAAGTAAGCCCCCTTCTTGTGGCACCGCCACGCGGCAGTCACGTTGCAGCCCTTGGCGTTGGTCGACAGGTAGTAGACATTGCCATAACCGCCGGTGCACAGCACGACTGCATCGGCCGTGTGGGCCTCCAGTTTGCCGGTGGACAGATTGCGGACCACAATGCCGCGGGCGACTCCATCAATGGTGATCAGGTCCAGCATTTCCCGCCGGGCAAACATTTCCACTTTGCCCAGTCCCACCTGCCGCATCAGTGCCTGATAGGCACCCAGCAGCAGCTGCTGACCGGTTTGCCCCCGACAATAGAACGTTCGGGAGACTTGCGCTCCACCGAACGAACGGTTGGCCAGTGTGCCGCCGTATTCACGGGCGAAGGGAACACCCTGAGAGACACACTGGTCGATAATGTTGTTGCTGATCTGCGCCAGGCGGTAGACATTGGCCTCTCGGGCACGATAGTCGCCGCCTTTGACGGTGTCGTAAAACAGCCGCCAGATGCTGTCGCCGTCGTTGGGGTAGTTCTTGGCCGCATTGATGCCGCCCTGAGCCGCGATGCTGTGGGCTCGACGCGGACTGTCCTGGTAGCAGAACGATTTCACGTGATAGCCCAGTTCGGCCATCGAGGCGGCCGCTGCACCACCCGCCAGACCGGTGCCCACCACAATGACGCTGAACTTACGCTTGTTGGCGGGATTGACCAGCTTCATGTTGAAGCGATGCTTGTCCCAGATCTGATCGACCGGCCCTTCCGGTACGCGACCATTCAGAATTTCACTTGCCACTCGAACCATTGGGGAACCTCAGTTTCCGACTAAGCCGTGTTCTCGAATCTGTTGTGTGATGCCGTCAACTCGCAATGTGTGCCGCACCGGGCGCACGTCCTGCTACCTTGCCTCAAAAGCATAAGCCCACACCAGCAGGCTCATGAAACCGCCGGCGATCAGCCACGCCAGGGCAACGCTCAGGAAACGCAGAATTTTGTTCCAGCGAGGATGACTGATCCCCAGAGTCTGGAAGGCACTGGAAATGCCGTGCGACAGGTGAATGCCAAGTGCGATCAGTGCGACCAGATAGACGCCCCAGTGCAGGGGATCGCGGAGCACCATTCTCACCAGGGCGTACTTGCTTTCACCGGCATCAAACTTCCAGATATTGATCTTCATGTCCAGTACGTGCAGTACCACGTACCCGCCCAGAATGAGGCCCGTGATGAACATCATGTTGGCCGCACCACCGTTGGGGATCAGAAAACCGGACTGCTTCGATTCGGTTTTCTCGTAGCCGCTTTTTCTTGCCCGGGCGCTCATTGCTCGTGTCGACAGGGCGAGCCCCAGATGCAGAGCGAAAATGGCAAACAGCTTGGTTTCTGCGATCGCCAGCAATGGTCCCAGAGAGTGCAGCTTCTCCGCATATCCGTTGAAGGCCGCCTCACCGGCGAACAGATTAAAGTTGCCCCCCAGGTGAACCACCAGAAAGCCGACCAGCGACAGTCCCGTAATGGCCATCAGAATTTTCTGGCCCACTGACGTGCAGCACGCCTTCACAATGGGTCCAATGCCGGGGACTTTTGAAAGCAACTCTGCGGGCAGTCCCAGAGTCTTGTAGACAATGTCCAAAGCCCAGCTCCTTCAAGCATGGGGGTACAGAAACGTTCAGGCAAACACCAGCGATTATAAGTAACGCTTACCTAACTTCAACGACCGCACAGACGGCCCGGACCTAACTGCAGAAACGGGAACGCAGCCTCTCAATCACATGTGTGGTATGCCGAAAAAGATGGCCCGAGTCATGTGGCTGAGGGTTGTGGCTGGGCGACCGCCCTCGTGCCCTCGCAGCCAGGCCCGTGTCGCATTTGCCTGCCTTCGCGGCCGCCCCTCATTCACGCCCAATCGGTCAGCGCCATTCATCCGACTGTTTCCCACGTATCGACCGCTCGCCGCCCGAACTCGTCGCCGATCGGGGGCAATCAGGACACGAGCGTTCATTGTTGGCCGAGTGACGCGGAAATCTGAGTTCTCTTTGCATTCGCCACGAGGCTCTCGGCAATTGCCTCTGATCACCTGAAGTTTGGGATTTTCGCTTGCGACCTCTCCGTTTGTCAGGTCGTCTGCGTGGAGGCGGACTGCGTCTCTGCATCCTGAGTCGACCAGTGACGAATTTGCCAGCCAGTCGCCACGATCAGCGGGATGGTTCCCGCCACCATGAACATCTGGCGGTACCCAGCTCCGTCGAAAACATCCAGATCGATAATGCGACCCAGTAACGGGGCCGAAAACGCGGCGCCGATATCCAGGCAACCCAGAATCAGATTGGTCCCGCTGCCACGAAACTCAGGCGGAAAAGCGCCCGAACCGAGTGAGACAATCGAGGGAAACAGCAGGGCGTGTCCGAGGCCACAGAAGCTGGCGGAAAACATCAGGTGCCACCATTCGCTGCACGGCACCAGCGCCCAGATCCCCAGTCCCTGAATCGACAGTCCCAGGGTGATCAGTCGATAACGACCCACTCGACGGCTGAGCGCCGCTGTCCGCAGGCGAAAGGCAAACGCACAAACGGCATAGGTTGTCCAGAACGTGCCGATGCCCCCCAGCCTGGCGAAGCGGTTGAATCGTACCAGGTACAGCGACGTGACCGTGAATGTCAGCCCCATGGCCATGGCAATAACGACCACCAGCCCAGGCCAGTACGTGCGGGTCAGGCGGATCAGTGACGGACGAACGGCGGAGCCCGTTGTGGCAGAGCCTTTCAGGCAAAACTGAATCAGCACCAGGTACAGCACCATCGCGGCAATGACCAGCGTGAACACAGACTGGAAAAACCACGTGCGATCATCGCCCGCCATCCGCTGCAGGACGGCGGTCGCCTGTGCGCCAATGATCATGCCGGCAAAGCCACTGCTGCCCAACAGGGCGATAAACTCGGTCCGCCTTTGCTCCAGGACACTGTTCTGGATGTGAAATGTGCCGCACGTAAACATGCCCGATACGCCCACCACAAAACACATCCGCGCCGCATAAACGACCCAGGTCAGTTCTGTCATCCCGGCAAACAGCACGGCCCCCAAAAGCGTGAGCGAGGCCATGCAGATCCACACCACACGCACGCCGAAGTAATCAATCGACATGCCCAGAATCAACCGCGCAGTGATGGCGGCAATCAATCCTTCTCTGACAATTCGACCCGGCAGTTCTTCGTAGTAGGTGATTTGTGACTGGCCCTGTGTGGACAGCCATTCGACCCAGTCTGCAAAAATAAACATGGCCGCATTGGCCGTCACCAGTGTGAGATTGGCCAGATAGGCAAAGACAAAAACGGGGTGTGTGATCCGGTCAATCTGCAGCGGCGGCGTCGCGGGACGACTGTCCGTCATGCGAGCGGCAGTGTGGGGATTCTCTGAGGATTCGGCAGACTCGTGTGAGGAGGCTTCGGCCGGGGGGCGATTATCCACCGAACGCTCCGTACCGGCGGACGCCGTAATGGAAGGCGACCCGGTTCAGAATCAGCAGTACGATGATCCAGGCAAACTGTGTGGCCAGTTCCAGCGGCAGAGACTCCACCGGGACTTTGCCCAGCACGATTGCGGCCGGGAAGTAGGCCAGATAGCGAAATGGCAGATAGAACACCCAGGGGATCCACTCGGCAATCCACTCCAGCGGAATCATGTGACCGGAGAGAAAGTAATTCATCATCATGTAGATGAAGATCAGCGAGCTGACTTCCAGAAACCAGAAGGAAATCAGACCGATGAGGGCCTCAATGAGAAATCCGATCAGAAACGACATCACCAGCGAGGCCACCACGGCCGCCAGCACAGTTGGCGATGGCCACCCCGGCAGGTAGTCGCGACACAGCCAGAACACCAGACAAAACGGACCGGCTGCGACTACGTAATACACCAGCTTATGCGCCACACGGTGCCAGAACAGATAGTCCAGCATGTCGACCGGTTGCAGAAGGTACTTACGAACCGAGCCGTCACGCACCGACATCGCGATGCCGTTGGCCAGGCCGGGCATGCTGGAGAAGGCCCGCGCAACCATCACCAGCAGGTAATAGGACACCATCGCTGAGTAGGTGTAGCCGTTGAGCGCGCGGTCACGATCTCCCGCGAAGATCGCACTCCACAGAAAAACCTGTGTGATGATCGGCAGAAAGCGGACCAGCGTCGAGAAGGCAAAGTCACCGCGATAGACCAGTCGTTCTTCTGTCGCGGTCCGCAGAATCAGCCACTTGATCCGCACAGAGGCGGACAGCCTGGACCAGAATGATTCCGTCGAAACAGCAGACATGAGGAAGCGGCGGGTGAACGAGTTAACAAAAAGCAGTCAGAGAACAGTGGGCGAAGGCCAGACGACGATAAGCAGCAGACAGACCGAATCAGGCAGCAGGCTCCTCATCTGAAGCGAACAGTTCGGCAATCACATCTTCCAGCGGTCGCTCAGAGACGCTGATGTCCTCGATGTCGTACTGCTGCAGAATGGCGGAAAGAGCCTCTGAGACCCGCTGCCGTTCGATCTGCAGCCGAATCATGGGACCGCGATCTTCCAGCACGACACCAAACCGATCGATTCCGTTCGGCTCACTGCCGCTGGCAAAATGAAGTTCGATGATTTTGTGCTGGCTGAATCGATCCACGATTTCCGCCAGGGCGCCGTCATGAATCACGTTGCCTTTGTTAATGACAATGGCTCGATCGCACAGCGCTTCCACATCTTTCATATAGTGGCTGGTGAGAATGACTGTGATTCCCTGTTCCGCCTGATATTTGCGAAGAAACTGCTGCACACGCCGCTGACTGACGACATCCAGTCCGATCGTTGGTTCGTCTAGAAACAAAACGTCCGGTCGATGGAGCAGGGCGGCGATCAGTTCCATCCGCATGCGTTCGCCCAGCGACAGTTCCCTGACGGGCTGCTGCATGAGGTCTGTCACCTGCAGCAGTTCCGTTAACTCCTCGAGGCGGGAATCATAATCCGGCCCACTAATCCGGTAGATTTCCTTGTGCAGGCGGAACGATTCCTGCGCCGGCAAATCCCACCATAGCTGTTCTTTCTGTCCGGTGACCAGAGAGAATCGTCTCCGGTAAGCATCCTCACGTTTCCACGGCACATGACCCAAAACGGTGGCCGTTCCGGACGTGGGAACAATCAATCCTGACAGCAGCTTCAGGGTGGTCGTCTTGCCGGCTCCGTTGGGGCCCAGAAAGGCCAGCATTTCCCCTTCGTCGATCGTAAATGATACGTCGCGCACGGCGTGAACTTCGCTGAATTCACGGTGCAGCAGGCCCTTCAACGAGGCCATCAGGCCCTCTCGTTTGCGGTACACCTTATAGGTGCGGCATAAATTCCGGACTTCGATCGCTGGCATCAGAGGATGGTAGTCGACCGGCCCGGTGGCACCAGTTTGCTGGTCGCTGGGGCGCGAAAAACTCGTCAATCAGACACGCTTCACCAGTCCTGAGACAAAACGGCCAACTGGCGTCAGTCACGTGACAGCGGTCGATGCGCGTCGCTGATTGCTGTCTGCAGTTTGGCCGCCACATCCGGTCGGCCGGCCGCGATGTCGTTTTGCTCGAATGGGTCCTGGCTGAGGTCGAACACCTCCATCGCTTTGCCGTTTCGCAGGTACCCTTTCCACTGGCCAATTCGCACGGCCTGAGAGTAGATCTTCTGCTGTGTTCCCGTACAAAACTCCCAGTAAAGATACGGATGGCGCGCCTGTCGCTGAGTATCGCCCAGCAGCGTGGGCAAAAAGGAGATGCCATCGCAGCTGTCCGGGCGTGGCTGTCCGGTCAGTTCTGCGAGCGTGGGCAGTACATCCTGAAAACAACTGGCGTGCTGGCTGGTGCCCGGAGCAATGGTGCCAGGCCAGCGGACGAGAAACGGTGTGCGTATCCCGCCTTCGTGCATGTCCCTTTTGTGCCCGCGCAGTCCGCCGGTCGAATTCCAGAAGATCGGATCGTGACCGCCTTCCTTGTGGGCGCCGTTGTCACTGCTGAACATCACAATCGTGTTGTTATCGATATTCAGGGTCTGCAGCAGATCGAGAATCGTGCCCACTTCGTTGTCCAGATTTTCCATCATGGCGGCAAAGCCGGCGATGGGATTCTGCACGCTCGGGCAGTTCTCACCACCCGCGGAATACTTTCCGATTTTCGTGTCAAACTGAGGAAAGACTTTGCGCCACTTTTCGTGCAGTTCCGGCGGTGCGTGCATGGCCGCATGCGGCACGGCTGTGGGGATGTAGCAGAAGAAGGGACGCTTTGCCTGGGCATTTCGAGTGATGAAGGACCGAGCCTGATCCATCACCCGGTCATGAATGAAGGTGCCAGGCTCAAGCGGAATCTCTTTGCCGTTGTGCACTGCCGTTGAGGGGTAATAAGTGTGGGCGATGGTCTGGCTCTTCCAGCCATAGAATTCGTCGAATCCGTGCGACAGAGGATTTGACGCACCTTCCTGATGCGTGTGACCCAGCCCCCATTTACCAAAGGCGCCCGTGCTGTAGCCTGCCGCTTTCATGACTTCCGGCAGAACCGTCATTGGCTCATCCAGCGCGGCGCCCACTTCGCCTTTCAGGTTGCCCCGCAGATAAACGTGTCCTGAATGCTGGCCCGTCATCAGCACCGCACGAGACGGACTGCAGACCGTGTTGCCTGAATAATGGTCGGTAAACTTCAGACCCTCACTGGCCAGTCGGTCTATGTTGGGCGTGTGAAGTTTGGTCTGGCCATAGCATGACAGGTCGCCATAGCCCAGGTCATCGGCGAGAATGTAAATGACATTGGGCCGCTCGTTTGCGGAGGCAGTCGGGACCTGACAAATGCCGGTAATCAGCAGGCTGGCCGTCACCCAGGTCCGCAGCAGAGGGGAGGGCAGGACGATTGGAACGACGACTGGCATGGCTGCTGGCGTGGCTGCTGGCGTGGCGACAGGCGTGATGACTGGCATGATGTTGCTCCGTTTCTCGCAGGAGCGGGACAGCTTAGCCGTCACTTGCCGAACTGTCACGTGAATGCCTCGGCTGAGCGACCACCGTGGGGTCATCGACTGCCGCAACGCGGCTGTCGATTGCCGGATCCTGCTACATGCGGCTCACAAAACGAATCACGAAGGCATCGTCAAAAGCGGTGTGGCCCGGCTGTCCTCGCAGTTCCATTTCCCGACCAAACACATAGCCAAACTCCACCGACGATGTGTCGCCATCATCATCAGCCGACTGGAAGCCAATCAGCACTCGGTAGTCGCGGTACGTGACCACATGCTCGATACCATCGTCCACATCCCACGTGTCCCCGCCCAGTCGGCCAGTGATGTACATGCGTTGAGACTTGCTGAACGCATAGTCAATGCGTGGCCGGGGAAAAATCAGATCAAATCGCAGCGCCGGATGGGCGGGAGGCCGCCAGGAGATTCCCGCCACCGGCAGCACGCTGATGTCATCGCGATCGAGATAGTCGGCTCCGAAAACGAAGTCGGTGCACTCATTTATGTGAAACATGCCAACAGCGTGAGAGGGAAAGCGAACGCCTTCCCGAGCGCTGCCATCAAAATCGCTGAACACTCCGATGCGAGCCGACAGGTCGTAACTGAATCGATTCGAAAACTGTCCCTGCTTCTGATAGCCGGCGGAGAATTCATAAACCCGCGCGGGCAATGGCACCGAGTGTGGGCCGGACAGCCACGTCATGTTGAAGGCCATCTTCAGCCCCTCATCTTCGTCGCGTTCCAGGTAAGGCGCATATCGCCATTCCACCAGGCCAAAGTTCTGTCCGTTGCCGGGCAGCCATGCCAGACCGGACTCTGCCTGTCGATAGCGACGGTAAGGGGCCCGCTGCAGGATCCACAGGTCCAGTGGCTCCGCCTCCTCGTCATCGTCGTCCGTCTCGATGGTTTCCACGACACTGACGGAGAGATCCTGTTCGTGCTGCCCGGCCTGAGGGGCGGGTGTCAGGGAGGTGTCCACCGGCTCGTCCAGATCGGCAGGGACCGTGATCTCCACGTCCTCCACAGGTGGCAGCACGATCCATCCGGGGGCCGGCTGCTCTGCGGGGAGTTGCAGAACGGCGGGCTCATCCGCCGCAGGGGGCAGCGTAATCTCGCCCAAACTTGTCTCATCGGCCTGGCAGCTGGCAGCGATCAGCAGGCTGAACACAATGTCAATCAGATTCACGCGGTCATTGACGCGGGGCCTCGTTGCTGTTTGCTCGCTCATGCTCATTCCTCTGGTCGGGGAACTGGCAGTGTGTGGGCAACCACAGAACGTCACAAGCCGAGTTTGCCGCGGCTCATCAGATATTCGGCTCTGTTTTAGGAGCAGCAGCCGAGGACTGCTGTTTGTGCCGCTTGTGGATCAGATCGCGACACTCCTGTCCTGTGACAGCGGCAGAATTCCGGGCGTGCCCGCGATTCTCGGCATCATTTTGACAACGAATTTGCTGGGCAGGTGTTCACATGCCCAGTAGGCCACGCAACGGGCGGATGATCCAGCGACGGGCAAAACTGTTGGGATTGGGGGCGAGGAAGGTGTCTCCGCAGTTCTTGCAGCGAACCTGGCGACGCATCAGCAGGCGGGAGGCCATTCCGATCCCGCGCGAATTGACAGGCTGACAGGGGACGTACGGTCCACAGTTGGGACAGTTGAATGGAGTCATGCTTCGGCCCATGCATGAGTGACAGGAAAAACTACTGGTGCACCTGCTCTTCGACTGTCTCCCGATTGCGGATCTGTCGGTACCTGCCACACACAGCGGCCGCACACCAGCAAACAACGGCCGCGCAACTTACCTGAACAATTTCCATCGTTGTTCCCCTCTTGTCAGTGCCTGCAGATCCAGCAGGCACTCGTGCCATTTTGTTCGTCAGAAGAATCCCCGCTGGGCACATTCCAGTGGGAATTTGCACCCTGACGAGGTGCAGTGGAACCTCACTGCACTCTTCGTGCCGATCTAAAATGACTGCGATTTTTTTTGCCACGTTGGCTATTGCAGGGGATCGCGTGCAACGTCAGATGCCCGCCAGGGAATACGGGAAAACCGGACTGCCCTGGTGGATGCGATACGCGGAAGGTGATCAGTTGAGCAGGCCTGGGGAATGAAAAAAGGCCACCAGGGAATGCCCGGTGGCCTCAAAGGTCTGATCGTCTGTCCAGACGTTACTTACGAACTGTCTGCTGAGCCTTGATCAGGTCAGTATAGTCGAGGGTGATATTCAGCAGCTCGCGGTTGTAGGCATCGTCCGAGAAGATGTCCTTCTTGTCCGAATTCCCGCTCGCGTTCTTAATCGTTTCCTCTTCTTCTTTCTTCTCGCGTTCCAGCTCTTCTTCTTCCTGACGCAATACAGACTCGTTGAGCGAGACCGTCTTGCGATTTTTGCGTTCCAGGTATCGTTCGATGGCGACCTGCAACTTTTGGAAGTCTTCGTCTTTGCTCAAACGCTCCCTGCTGCGGGCAGCCAGCTGTCCGGCAGTCGCGTCGCTCACGTAAGAACTGAACGGACGATAATCGGCCTGCGGGATGCGATCGAATTCCAAAGCGTTATCGAGCGAGTCTTCGCCGATGTCGCGATGATTCAGCAGCGAGGGGAGGATCACGTCGGAAACGACGCCTTTGTTCTGGGTGCTGTCACCATTGACGCGATAGAACTTGCTGATCGTCAGTTTCAAAGCGCCCCGATCTTTGCCAAACAGCGCCAGACGGTTGGCCACATTCATCACATTCTGTACCGAGCCTTTGCCGTGAGTCGTTTTGTCGCCCACGACAATGCCACGGCGATAGTCCTTGATCGCACCAGCGAAAATCTCTGAGGCAGAGGCCGACAGACGATTGCAGACAACAACCATCGGCTTGCGCCATGACATGTTGCGGTCTTCGTCCTTGTAGGCGGTCACTTCGTTGTTGCGTTCACGCACCTGTACGACGGGGCCGCTGGGGATGAACAGTCCGGACACTTCAATCGCTTCGCTCAAAGCGCCTCCACCATTCCACCGCAGATCCACGATCAGTGCCTCGACGCCCTGTTCGTTGAATCGCTGGAGGACCTGTCGTACGTCGCGGCTGGTGCTCTTGAAGTTGCCACCCTGTGAAGCTCCCTGGAAGTCCCGGTAGAAAGAGGGAATGTTCAGGATGCCGATTTTGGCCGTGCGGCCGTCAATCCATTCTGCTGATTCCACAATCTTGCCTTTGACCTCCTGCTCGGTCAGCTTCACACGCTGACGCGTCATGGTGTACGACTCAATGCCGCCGGCTTCTTTCTTCACTTCCAAAGTGACGGTGGTGCCCTCTGCACCGCGGATCTTGTCAACCACGCGGGACAGTTTCATTTCCACCACATCGATGTTCTCTTCAGGGCCGGCTGGGCCGTCGGGGTCCACACCAATGATCTTGTCACCCTTGATCAGCTTGCCGTGCGCGGCCGCGGCTCCGCCTTTGAGGACTTCTTCCACCACCGTGTAGCCGTCGTCATACTTCAGTCGGGCGCCAATTCCTTTCAGTTCCAGCTTCATCTGAATCTGAAACTCTTCCAGCGTCTGTGGCGACATGTAGCTGGAATGTGGATCGAGGCAGTGTGTCAGTGACGACAGATAAAGTTCGAGGATCTCGTGACCTTCGGTCTGTCCCATCAGGTTGCGATTGCCTTTGTAGCGGCGGTGCAGACGCTTACGCCCTTCGGCCAGATCCGTGTCATCCAGCTTCAGCAGCAACAGGTCAAATTTGATACGGCGACGCCAGCGTTCAAACAGCTCCTCACTGGTCTTTGCCCAGTCCAGGTCATCGGGGTCGACCACAATTTCCTCGTCGACGGTGAAGTCGTGTTCGGCGTCGATCAGCTTGTCGATCATCGGCGCTCGTTCCTGCATGCGGGCCAGGAACCTGTCAAAAACGAGGCCGGCAAATTTCACATCACCGGAGCGGATTTTGTCATCCAGGATGTTCTCATACTCTTTGAAGGCGTCGATATCGGACTGCAGGAAATACAGCTTCTGGGGATCCCAGATGTCCACATAACGCTCCAGCAGATGCGAGGAGATCCCATCGTCAATGGCTGGGTGGTTGATGTGGCCGGACCGGACCATATCGGCCACCATGCGGGCCGTCTTGCCGTCATCATCCGTCACTTCGCCAAGATCTGAGGCGTGGGCCGCAGTGGCCAGCACCGACAGCGTGAGTGCGGTCACCGCGGTGAATGCGGTCAGTCTGGTTTTCATAATTTCTATCCTTTGATCGGCTCGATGTCCTGCCGGAGGCATCGTGAGTGAACGGTTAAGATTGGCGGCCTGTCGGATCCTATGACACAGTTGCGAATCGTCGCAAGGTGTTTGCTGGCATGATCATACAGGCACTCAGCGGTCGGTGAGAAGCGTCCAGACGGGCCACAGGTAACAGTTGCCAGCACTACCGGACGCTCTTTTCGGGACCAATATGAGTTGGCGCTGTCGAGGCGGTGAACCGCCACAGAAAGTCGCCTCCGGTCAGTTTGTACGGCAAAACAAAGGGTTTTCGATAAGCACAGCTGTGAAAACTACTGCGAACGGCGTGACCTGAGCTGAAGAGTGGACAGCAAATCGTCCGCTTCTGTGGCAAATTGATCTTTATCACTTTGTGAGTGGGAAAACAGAATGGTGAACTGCTGGCCGCTGGCGGCACTACACAGGTAGTGATCCCACAGAATCACGTCTTCATCTGCCTTCCCCTTAGTGCGAATTCTGCGGATTCGCCACTGGTCGTCATCACGGATCGTTTGTTCGTCAAGGACTTCGCCACTGCGTTTCTGAATGGCGGCGGCCACATCATTGAGAAACTCACGATCCGGCGTGTGCTGCCTGGGAGGGACCGTCAAGTGCGTCGTGATGTTGCACTGGGAAATCAGCTCTCCGTTTCGCAGCTGCCGCAGCATGGTCACGCTGCCGGTCTGATGAAACAGGTGCCACTCGCGGCTGTGACGCAGAGTCAGGCCCTGCGTTGTTTCAAACTGAAGCAAAGATTCGGCGGGCGACGCCACGACGTTGCGCACCACTGCTGGGCGATAGGTGGCGTCCGGTGACTGCTGCCACGAGATGTTCGCCGTAATGTCCAGTCCCGGACTCACCGGACCGGCCGTTCGTTTTTCCTTCTGCTGCCCCTTGAAGCTCTTGATCAGCCCCGTTTGGCGATCCAGTGTGAGCTCTCCGGAATACGTGACACTGGCGGCCGAGCCCCGCACGGCCCCTTTGATGCTGCCGGAAAACTGAACGACAGCGGTTGCCTGGTCGGCGGATTTCAGCGTGCAGGTGGCCTTTTGATCGATGGCCGTTTCGATGCCGGTCAGCATTGGCATGACCCAGGAGTCAGTATTCCATTTCTCTCCGACAGCCACTTTCGTGACGGGCAGCACGGCTCTGACAGCCAGCGGATCAAAGGGCATTTGAATCAGGTCCAGTTCATTGCGCGTCAGGGGAGACGTGGCGCAGTAGCTTTGCAGCTGGTTGCTGCTGCCGTACACACGAATTTGCCGTCGGTCTGGTGACAGGCTGACGGCTGTGCGATGCCCTTCGCCGACCACCGTTTCTGTCCCGGCCGACAGGAACTGTCGCTGTCCGGCGATAAAACCTGATCCGGCCTCAGCGGCCGTGACACGCTGCTGTTGAAATTCGAAACGGCCGTTCGATTTTAAGTCAAACTTCTGAACGCCCGCTGGTGAGGGGGTCATTACCTGGCCGCTGATGTTCATGGAATATTTGACCCGCGCAGCGGGAAGCGGACTGGCAGCAGAGGGCAAAGGCAGACGCAGTTCATCGCCGTGCGCTGGCTGTGCCAGGATCAGGGGCAGCAGGAAAGTGAGTGGGGCCAGCCGTGCCGAATAAGTAGAGCGGGGCATACGGGGCATTAAGCGATCCTTCCTGCTGATCCTTCGCGGGGGTGTCCATCGTAGATCCTGCCCAGGCCGTTGCTGGCGCTGGCTGCGTGTGGCAGGAAACGGAAGAATAGGTGAAGGGGCAGGCTCAGTCGACGGGAATGTTCCCAGGGCGATGTGAAGGCGTGCGGCTCTTTGCTCACCTGCGCTCACGCGTCATCCACAGCCACGATTTCACATCGATCTCAGCCGGTCAGTCTGAAGCCGACCAGTTTGAAGCTGGTTAGTCTGACGATCAGAGTTTCCGGCGGCGTCGGGTGGCCGGATCGGCGAGCGTCAGGCCACGCTGGCGGATTCGCTCGTCAGGCAACTGGCCAGTTCCCGAGCGGTGGCCGCGATCCCATCGGCATCCAGTTTCAAATCGTGCAGCAGTTCATCGCGATCGCCGTGTTCCACAAATTCGTCAGGAATAGCGAGGATGCGGATCCGGTCGGTGGGCAGACCCATCTGATTGGCGGCTTCCAGCACGGCACTGCCGAAGCCACCGTTGTGGGCGTTTTCTTCGACCGTGATGATGAACCCGGTTTCCAGTGCCCGGCGGATTGCTTCACTGTCGACTGGTTTGACGAATCGGGCATTGACGACACCGACGTCAATGCCGTCGGCCTGCAGTGACCTGGCAGCATCCACGGCCGAGTGCAGCAGGGCTCCGCAGGCGAAGATGTTCCCTGTCTGGCCCCAGGACAGTGTTTCCGCCTTGCCCAGCTCAACGGGCGCGACATCACGCTCAATTTCGACAGCCGTGGCTTTGGGGTATCGCAGGGACGTTGGGCCATCATGCTGTAGCCCAAACTCCAGCATGGGAGCGACGTCGTTCGCATCTCCCGGCGCCATGACGACCATGTTGGGAAAGATCCGCATATACGAATTGTCAAACACACCGTGGTGTGTCGGGCCATCGGGGCCGCACAGACCGGCTCGGTCCATGCAGAACATCACGGGCAGGTTCTGCAGGGCAACTTCCTGGAAGATGTGGTCGAAGCTTCGCTGCAGGAAGGTGCTGTAGATGTCCACAATCGGTCGCATACCCGACTTGGCCATGCCGCCGGCGAAGGCCACGGCGTGACCCTCACAGATGCCCGTGTCGAAGAAGCGTTCCGGAAATTCGTCCCGGATCTGACCCAGATCGTTGCCAGCACACATGGCGGCGGTCAGCACACAGACTCGATCGTCATTTTGCATGAGCTGATGAATCGAGCCGGACACCACATTCGTGTAAGCCTGCGAGCCACCTTTTTTGGCAGGCACAATCTCGTTGTTCTCGTCACGGCAGAATGGGGCTGGCGTGTGAAACTTGACGGGGTCCTTGACGGCCGGTTCAAAGCCGTGTCCTTTGTCTGTGAACACGTGCAGCAGGACGGGCCCCTTGACGTCCTTCACCATTTGCAGATAACGCTTCAGTGATGTGATGTCGTGGCCGTCAATTGGACCGATGTAGCGAAAACCCATTTCCTCAAACAGCATGCCGCCGTGGAAGAAGGTTTTCAGTGCCTCTTTGAACTGCCCCAGCATGTGCTCGACGGGCTCGCCAACAACCGGCAGCTTGTTCAGCAGCCAGGACACATCACGCTTCAGGCCGTTGTAGAACGGTGCCACCCGGGCCTTATCCAGATAGCTGGCGATGCCGCCCACACGCGGACAGATTCCCATCTTGTTGTCATTGAGAATCACCAGCAGGTCTTTGTTCAGGCCGGCCGCGTTGTTCATGGCCTCAAAGACGACGCCGGAGGGCAGGGCACCGTCGCCAATGACGGCAACCGATTTTCGGTTCTCGCCGGGGTAGAGAATGTCGTCCGCTGTTTTCAGGCCCAGAACCGTCGACACACTGGCCCCTGCATGGCCGGTCACGAACAGGTCGTAGTCGCTTTCCACGGGATTGGGATAGCCCATCAGCCCGCCACGACGACGGATCGTGTGGAACTCCTCAAAGCGACCGGTGACCAGCTTGTGCGGATACACCTGATGGCCAGTGTCCCAGATCAGCCGGTCTTTGGAGAAATCAAAGATCGTGTGCAGCGCGATGCACAGTTCGACCACTCCGAGGTTACTGGCGAAGTGGGCCGCCCGATCGGAAACCACTGTGAGCAGTGCTTCGCGAATTTCTTCGGCCAGCGCAACCTGCTGCTTGTCGTCCATGTCCCGCAGCATGGCGGGAGATTTCAATTCGCTGAGAATGTCGAAAGGCATCAGTGATCTCTTTCCACGATAAATCGAGCCAGTTGACGGAGGACGTCGGCCTTCTTTCCAAACACGTCAAGGGCGCTGCAGGCGGTCTGCACAAGTGCTTCGGCTTTGCGGCGGCTGGATTCAATTCCAATCAGTGAGGGGTAGGTCAGTTTGCCAAGTTCGTCGTCCCGGCCGGTTTCCTTCCCGAGCTTTTCATGGCTCCCGGTGACGTCCAGCAGATCGTCGGCAATTTGAAACGCCAGACCAATGCACTGTCCGTATTCTACAAGTGCCTGCCGCTGCTGCGGGTTGCTGCCAGCGACAGACGCTCCCAGTTCGAGGGCGGCTGTGATTAAGGCGCCCGTCTTCATTCTATGAATTTGAATCAATTGTTCTACGCGAATTGATCCGTCGTCGCTGGTGGGATTATCGCTTTCTCCCTCGCTTTCCCCAGTCTCAACCGCAGAGCGGGCCTCCTGCGAACGCCGAAAACTCGCAAATTCTGCCTCTCCAGACGCCGAGCGGCCTCGATACAGGGCCCCTTCTGCGGCCAGATCCAGTATCTGTCCGCCCACCATGCCGATCCCGCCGGCGGCCCGCGACAGCACAGCCAGGCAGTCGGATGTCACCTCGGAAGGCGTTGCTGCGGTGCCGAGCGTCTCAAAGGCGAAGGTCAGCAGCGCGTCGCCGGCCAGGATCGCCAGCGCTTCACCAAACACGATATGACTGGTCGCCCGCCCCCGTCGCAGATCGTCGTCGTCCATTGAGGGGAGGTCATCGTGGATCAGCGAGTAGGTGTGGATCATCTCGATACCGGCGGCCGCTGGCAGCGCCGATTCGGGCCGCCCCCCACACACCTCGCAGGCAATCAACACCAGAGCAGGACGCAGCCGTTTACCGCCGGCCAGCAGGCTGTACTCGACGGCATCCCGCAATGCAGGGGGCCAGTCAGCGGACTGCATTCTCTGCCGCAGATCAGCGTCCACGCAGGCCTTCAGCGAGGCGAACTTATCGTGGAAGTTGTCAGCAGACATAAAACGAACCTGGTTGGGTCCGGCGGTGAGGGGCGTGTCGACCTGGGCGGCGGCAGAATCCGGCGAATACTGACATCGTTTCCACGGAAAAACCACCGTGTTAACGCGGAATCTGGACAGCTTTGCCCACGCCTGCCCGAACTTCGCTCATTATTCCAGACCTGCCGCCAGTCGGGTGGCAATTTCACACGCGGCGACAAACTGCGGGATGTTCAGCGTTTCGTCGACGGTGTGAATTCCGTGCTGCCCACAGCCGAGCGTGACTGCCGGGAAGCCGTGACGCGCCATCCAGTTGGCATCCAGTCCGCCGTCACAAGGCCGGGCGGTGGTGTCCACACCGCTGGCCTCGGCGGCCTGCCTGGCCACTTTCACGCATTGAGCCGACTCGCGAATGGCAAATGCTTCGTAGCGAGTGTCCTCTTCAAATGTCAGCTGTCCCCGCTGGCCGGCTGCGTTCTTTGTGGACTTCACCGCCGCCTCAAACGCCTTGCGAAACTCGCGGACGATGCGTTTGCGGAAGGCCGGCTGATGGCTTCTGGCTTCGGCCTGTAGCTGCACCTGAGGCATCACCACATTGGTCGCCGCCCCGCCGGAAATGACGCCAATGTTGCTGGCACCGCGATTCTTTCCGGATTCCACCAGTCCGTGCCATCCGTTCTGCTGCAGACTGGCCATGGCCATGCCGGCCACCACAGCGGCATTGACTCCATCTTCAGGATGCGCGCCCGCGTGGCTGGCGATGCCGTCAATCGTGATCTCCAGATTGGTGGCGCCCACCGCTCCAATAATCAGATCACCCGGATCACGACCGTCCCAGTTGAAGCACAGCCGGGGCTTGCCCAGCTTGCCGGCCGAAATGTAGCGAGCGCCGCGCAGGCCGATTTCTTCCTGCACGGTAAACAGCAGTGTCAAAGGAGGGTGAGGCAGTTTCTGTCGCAGCACTTCGATGATCGCCGTCAACACCGCTGCGCAGCCCGCTCGATTGTCGCCTCCCAGAGCCGTCTTTCCCGAAGCTGGTCGGATGATGTCTCCTTTGCGAACCGGCTTGCAGCCGACCGCCAGCGGGACCGTATCCATGTGAGCCATCAGCAGGCGATGAGGGCCGGGCGCTGTGCCCTTGATGCGGACAATCAGGTTGCCGATTTCTCCACCCGCCGGGCTGCGACGGTGGGCCGTGTCCGTTGACATGGCCGAGGCGGGGACGCCTGCTTTCTGCAGTTGTTTTTGAATCCACTCGGCCACCAGAGACTCCTGGCAGCTGCCGCCGGGAATGGCCATCAGATCCATGACACGCTTAACGGCTACCGCTTCCCTGATCGCTTTCATCATCTACTCTCGCTCAAGATTCAGTGAGGGCGAAAGCTTAGGAGACGCCGCGTCCGATTGCATCCCGGTCAGGCGTGCGTTTCAGAAAACAAAAGGCCGCCAGCGCAGGGCACCGGCGGCTGATCGGGAGATCTTTCGCATCACGCTTGATTCGTCCGGTCGCGGACGTGCAGCGTGCGCAGTTTTAATGCTGCGGCAGCGAGATGGTCATTGTGTCCAGACGATCCTCGATGCGGTCGCGCGACACGGTGCCGGTTGGGTCTTTTCGCGAGCGGCGGTCATCGATTTTGGTTTTGGATTCCACCCGTTTGACAATGTCCCGGCGAATGGCGGAGGCCGACGCCGATTTGGGCGTGGTTTTGGGGGCCAGCGTGACTTCGGTAAATGGCGATTTCGTGACTCGACCGTTCAGGTCCGTGTGTTCAACTCGCAGGCCAAAACTGTGACTGACATCACTGGCCACTTCACCGGATGGCAAGAAGATGTTGTAGCTGTGGCCCAGTGTCCCTTCGGATCGATGCGCCTCCCAGCCGTCCTCCACAAAGGTGAAGACGTGCTGCGGCTGGCGATCTTTCTCGCCCTCATCGAAGTTGGCGTACAGATACACCTTCACCGTGCCGCCCACCTTGATGGGGGACGGTTTGCCAAAGGTGAAGAACATCACCTGACCGGCAAAGCCGCGGCTGGGTGAGCCATCCAGGCCGACTCCCTCTGACGGTTCCCACAGGCTGAGCACTTTGGAAACCCGTTTGGTGGAATGCTGTCGCACCAGTGACATGGGAGCGGAAATGACAGACCGGGACGACTCCAGAATGCCGGACGTGCACCCCGTGGATGACACAGCAATCGTCGAACACAGCAGCAGAGCGAATTTCGATTTCATGATGAGTTCTCTGTTGGACTTGGCGTTGGCAGGCGGGATCAACGAGCAGGCACCATGCCGACAACCGCGTTCGGCCCTGAGACGCGAACGCGGTTGCTGCGGTTTTTCAAATCGACGTTTAGCGACGCAGCAGACGGTCTGTCCACGTTCTGCGCGGTGGCCGTTCTTCAAACTGTTCCGGCTCGCGGCCAACAGCGTTGCTCACAGACGAAGCACGCTCTTTCGTTCCGGACGCAGGCAGAATCAGCATTTCTTCATTCAACTGGCCGTCACGCCGACGTGTGGACGCTGGCTTGCGGCCGCCAAAATCCGTTCGAGCCTGAGGTGGCAGGACCACGTCTTCTTCCATGACAGGAGCGTCCTGTGGCACCGGCTGGCCCACACGCGGTGGGATTTCATCTTCCAGAGGAGCCACGAAGAAGTCGGCGTCTGTGATTGGTCCCTGATCCATGCCGGATGGCGGAACGCTGAAGATTGGACCGTGAATCTCTTCGGCTTCGGATTCAATGAAGTGCATTCGCTCCGATTCGATCTGCTTGATGACTTCCGCGTCGATGTCGCTGTAGACGACTCGCGGCGTCAGGAAGATCAGCAGTTCCGTACGAGCCGTATTGGTGCCGTCGTAGCGGAATGCCTGTCCGATAATCGGCAGGTCACCGAGCCATGGAACTTTGCGTTCCAGCGTTTCGTCGTTCTTGGTGATCATGCCACCGATGACAATTGTCTGGCCGTTGGGCACAGCCACCACGGTGTCAGCAATGGCCGAGTTGATGATCACAGACTCCACCACGTTACCGGTGGTGACATCCGTAAAGACGGGAACACCGCCGGATGCCAGACCACTCTTCTCAGCATAAACATCCATGAACACGGTGCCGTCCGATGTGACACGCGGCGTGACTTCCAGAATGATTCCCACGCTACGCGATTCAATGTTGGGCGTCACAAAGTTGTCGTTGACCGTCACTCCGTTGACCACGGGAACTTCCTGACCCACATTGATGCTGGCGGGCAGGTTGTGAGTGGCACGTACCTGCGGACGGCTCAGGATGTGGACCGTTCGTCGAGCGGCCAAAGCTCTCACCAGCACACTCACAGCATCGGACTGAGCAGAGAACACAAAGCCGCCAAAGCCCAGGTCGCCGTTCTGTCGACCCAGTGAGAAGTTGCTCAGGCCCTGAGTGCCGATCACCGAGGTGTCTCCGCTGGCGTTGTTGCCCAGACTGGAGATGGTGTTGTTGAAGTTGAAACCGGGCGTGCGGTTCTGTGACTGAATGATGGTTTCCTGCAACTGCTGCCCATTGGCCGCCTGCACAATGTTCGTCGTGGTGACGATGTCGGCGGCGGACTCCAGCAGGCTGCGAGAGAACAGGGTGGGGTCCTGGAAGCCCAGTTCCACACCAAATTCATCCGTGTTGTCCAGTTGCACTTCCACCAGCAGGGCCTGAATGACCACCTGTGGTGGCAGGGCGTCAAGGTTCTCGATGATGGCTGTGATCTGACTGAAGTAGTCCGGAGACGCACTGACAATCAGCGAGTTGCTGTTGTCATCGGCCGTCACCAGCACTTCCTGTCGCAGGCGTTCGATGTTGCTGACCAGTCCTTCTGCACTGTCCTGCAGTTCGGACTGCTGTTCCAGAAAGTCATCCAGAGCA
The DNA here is from genome assembly GCA_024742875.1 of Planctomycetaceae bacterium. Classification (GTDB taxonomy): domain Bacteria; phylum Planctomycetota; class Planctomycetia; order Planctomycetales; family Planctomycetaceae; genus Fuerstiella. The sequence continues at coordinate 43,867 of JANSXP010000010.1, forward strand.
CTCGCCACTTCACTGGCCAGCACGTTCTGCAGAGGCAGAACTTCGGTCAGTCGTTCGCGGGATTCCGTGGCGTCCAGTCGCAGCAGAATGGCATCCACCACGGCCAGCGTTTCCGGAGAGCCAACCGCCAGAATGGTGTTGGTTCGCAGGTCCGCACTAAAGACGACGGGGATCAGACTGCTGGCCGCATCTTCCGCACCGGCAATGACCACACCCAGCTGGTCTTCCTGATTCTGATTCTCGAACAGCGACGTCAGCAGTTCCACCGACTGCTCCGCATCCGCGTTCTTCAGCGCGAACACTTTGATCTCGCTAACGGCCGAAGGAGCCCGGTCCAGCTGCTCGACGAGTGCCAGCAGCAGCGGAATGCTGGCTTCCGGCGCGGAGATGAACAGTTTGTTGGTGCGGGCGTCGGGCGTGACGCGCACGTCCGACAAAATGCCGGAACGCAGCAGCTCACGTCCGCCGGCCGAAGCCGAAAGGAATTCCAGCGCGACCGATTTGGTGGCCTGCAGATCCTGATTCTGACCCTGCAGTCCACCGAATGTTCCCTGGCCACCCGTGGTGGGTGTGGGAGCGGCGTTGATGGCACTTTGAATGGCGTTGTTGATGGTCTCTGACAGTTCTTCCGCAGTGGCGTGCTGCAGCTGGACAATCTCGACGCGGTGGACCGAGTTTGGCGTGTCCTTGTCCATCTTTTCGATCAGTCGGCCAATTTCTGTCAGGTCGTTGGGACGGCCCTGCACAATCACCGCGTTGGTGCGTGAATCGGCGATGATGCGAACGCGTGTTGCCAGACCGCCACGCTCTTCAAAGAATGCTTCAATATTGGTGACCACCTGTGTGGCAATGGCGTTTCGCAGGCTGAAGACTTCAAATTCCGCATTGGGATCGACCGGCTTATCCAGTTCACTGGCCAGCTCCAGAATAGACGGCAGGTCAATCTCCGGTGCCAGAATGAGGATGGCGTTGGGCTTGACCACGGGAATAAACGACGCTTCTTTTTCGCCATCGCTGCCCCGGGCCCGCACAGAAGCCAGTTCCTCGTAAACCTGCGTCATCAGCTCAGCCATGGCTTCGGAATTGACACTGCTGAGGGTCAGCACGTGGATGGCAGGCAGGGAGCCCACACTCATTTCTTCCAGCTGCTGGACGATGCGCGTCACCTTTTCCACGTCCGCCTCATTGCCCTTGAGAATCAGGATGTCCAGACCGGGGACGGCCTGCACGTTGACTTCTCCACGCAGGTTCAGCGTGTTGGGGATGGACTGTGACGATGCCGGGGGCTGTCCGGCCATCGGCTGTCCGCCGGGGACTCCCATGGGAGGCTGAGCGGCCGGAGATGGTCCCGGTTGATTCTGCAGGGCCACCATGCGGTGGATCTGCCTGTTCAGGTTTTCCGCCGTGTCTTCACTGACGCCGCTGTTGGGAACCAGTTTGACGGTTTCGGCGGGGTCGGTTTTGGGTTTGTCCAGTTCACGCACCAGTCGCGCCAGATGCTGACCGCGAGTACGCGATGCTTCCACCAGCAGTTTGTTGGCTTTGGTATCAATGCCCACGCGAAACAGAGGACGTTTCTCATCGCCTTCATTCAGGGGGCGATCATTCACGACGAACGTCGGCAGACCTTCCAGGCCTTCCCGCTGCAATTCGGAGCGTGACTCAAAGACAAGGTAGATAGACCGTGCCACATCCGCTGCCTTGCCGTTGATGACAGGCAGCGTCTGCGTGATCATGGGGCCTTCGTCCACCTTCGCCGGATTCTCGGTCGGCTCAATGCGGGTCTGAGTGGATGGCTTCACAAAACTGCCAAACGGCTGAGTTGGGGCCCCGTTTGCAGGTGCAGGATCGGCTGCCGGAGGCGCCTGTTCCTGACGCTGACTGGCCGTGCGAAACGGGTTGTCGCCGCGTTCGGCCGGAGTGGGAACCGAAATCGGACGCTCAGCCGTTTGCCACGCATCCTGATCGGCCGGGGCTGCCGGCTCGATGACGGGCCGGGCATACCGGGTTCGTGCCTGATCAAGTTTGAGGACAATCAGATGTCGTCCCTGCTTGATCAGCCGGAAGCCCTGCGGCTCCAGTTCGGCATTCAGTATACGAAGCGCGGAATCCGGTTCGTAGCGGCGACGATCCCGACGCGCATATCGCCCGTGCGGAATCTTATCCATGATCAGGATGAGGTTGGCCTGCCTGGCGAAGTTACTCAGCACGGCATCCCAGCCGGCTTCAAAGTAATTCAGCCGGATGCCGTCCTCCGCTTCCAGAGGGACGACGGGCGCTTCGCTGGCCAGCGCTTCTCGAAAAGAGCGGTTTGGTTCTTCCGCTGCTGTCAGGTCCGATTTCTGATTTGCTAACCATGCAACTCCCGCAATGCTGGCGGCAGAGATGATTGCAAGAAAGCCATGATGTCTCACCGCAGTGATCCTTCACGAATAGCAGGCTTTCGAATGCCTCCCCCAGGAACCGGTGTAGGTGTCAACGAAGCCATCTGCCGCCATGGTTCCAATCGCTGGCAGCAAAAGTGTCCCCCCGAGGCAAGGGGAGACGTCGGCACACGCCTGGCTCCACCTGTTGACTCTACCGGTTATTCGGAACTATCGGCGTTTACGGGTGCGATCGATCAGTCGGGATTCACCGGATGTGAAGATCGATACGGGTTTTCTGAGTACCCTCAGGCCCGCTGCTCATATGCGACAGGTCGTTTGCCCCCTGGGATGGTCGCTCGGGCACTCGGGCACTCGGCTGTTCGTGACGAAACGCACTGCGATCTTGCTGCAGGACAGAGTCGCGACCTGGTGGCGCCCGTCGATCAGCCGCAAGGCAGCGCGCAAAAAAAGCGACCTGCCAGATGGCAGGTCGCTTTGTGTTTTCTGCAAGCAAGTGTGAGCGAGCGGGCTCGCGGCCCGTTCTGCTCATCGCCAACTATGGACTCGCAGGAGCGTCGTCGTCATCGCTGTCCAGAGTGGTGGCCAGTGTGACGGCAGTGACACCGCCAAACAGAACCAGGCCAATCATCTCTGTGCTGCCAAATTCAATGCCGCCCAACTGACCTCGGACAACCGTTCCCTCGGCGGTGACCAGACCCTTTTTGGCGGTCGGTGGGGCGGTTTGAGCTTGCCACAGGCGACAGATCTGCTCGCCACCAGCGGTCTTGATCTGATGTGTGCCCGGACGCAGGCCACGAATTGTGTAGCGACCTTTGGCGTCCGATTTGGCGGCGGCAACCACTTTGCCATTATGCAGGACGCGAACCACTTCAGCGGCCATGGGTTCGCCCGTTTTGCGAACGATCAGTCCCTGCAACTCGCCCTGAGAGGTCAGTGCCACATCGGCAATGGCCGCTTTGGTGTCACGAGCGACAGGAGCGGGCTTGTCAAATGCCTGTGCGGGCAGAATCATGCCGGCAAGGGCGATCAGTGAAAGGGCTTTTCCGGTCAGAGATTTCATTTCGTACTCCGAATCACCATGCTTGCTGAATGTGATCTGTGTGTCTGAAGCGGTCGTGTCAGACACGACCGTTTCATTGATTCTCGTTATTTGAGTGATTCGGCAGTTCTTTGTGATTGGTCTTAACGAAATGGTGAGAACGGATGCTCAGATTTCGCCCAACTAAACCGTTCGATCACTTGCGACGATTAGTGAAAACGGGGACTTTCCGGCGACTTAAACGACTACATCCAGCGTGCGATGCGCTGCGATCCTCTCACCACCGGAGTTTTTCGTGTTTCGATTCCTCAGACGACTGCTGCCGCCATCGGCCGCCAGTCAGGCAGACCCTCAAAAAATGCTGCGGGCGTTTCAGGATCACCGGCAGGATCTGCAGGACGATTTTTTTGACGCGGCCACGAGGTCTGGAAAACCCCGGGGGCTGCGGTGGACCAAATGTGAGTGGCTGGATACCTATGCCGTGGTGCGTGACGCTGAGAGCGGCATGCTGACCCTGTTCTGCGGTGTTAATGTCAGCTTCGAGGCGATCGAGGGAGGAGACATGGAAGGTGTGGCGGCCGTATCGACGATCCGCGACGGATCCGCCGTGTTTCATGCTCAGGACGGTCGCTGGGGATCCGGTGGTAAGGTGCTGTTCAACATGGATCCGCAGACCGCCGCCCAGGTGGCTGCCGCCGGGCAGGAAGTGGTGGCGCAATCGGAACAGATTTGAATGGCCCTCGGGAGCCACAGGCGGATTGCGTGTTCGTGACTGGGGCGTTGCGCGAACTCATCCCATGCATGGGGCGTGTTGCCACGACTGATGGCACTCGTCATTCACTGAAAGACGGGCCTTCAGGCCTGGCGGTCACTGCGAAACACGTTGAACCGCATGTACTCCCAGTGTCGGTACAATTCCGAACTGCGGACCAGTTCCTCGTGTTTGCCGTCGGCCGCGACGCGGCCCTCATGGATGACGACAACGCGATCACTTTTTTTCACAGTTGACAGTCGCGACGGCAGGAAGATGACGGTGCGGCCGGAGCAGATGCGCTGGTAGGTGTCGTCCAGCATCGTCTTGGTTTCTGTGTCCAGTGCTTCGATCGGTTCCTGGATCACCAGCAGCGCTGGCTTGCGGGCAATGGCTCGCGCCAAACTCAGGCGGAATACCTGTCCGGCATCAAGTGAGATCGCGTCGGTGCCCAGTGGTGTTTCATAGCCCTTCGGGAGCTGGCGAATGAAGTTCTCCGCATGCGTGATCTTGCACGCTTCCACAGCATCCTGCCGGGAAATGTCCTGCTGGCCGGCCGTCACATTGTCCAGCACGGTGGCGCTGAACACCGGCTCACTGCCACCCACCACCACGGCTTCGGCACGCAATGATTCCAGTGTGGCCTTGCGAATGTCCTGACCGTCAATGAGCACCTGTCCGGTGGTCGGATCACTGAAACGGGGGATCAAACTCACCAGCGCTTCTGATTCCAGATCACTGATGGCCAGCAACGCTACCCGCTCTCCGGCTTCAATTTTCAGATCCAGATTATGGATCAGGTCCGGGTTGCTTTCGGTTTCGATGCTCACCTGATTGAACTGCAGAGAACGTGTCATCGGTTCCAGAAATCTGGCGCCCACCACCTGACTGACGGGCGGAACCCGCAGCAGATACTGGTTGATCTCATCGGCCGACACCGTGCCGGCACCCGCCAGTTTGGGAACCCGCTGAAAGCCACCCAGTGAGCGTACGGTAAAGCCCAGAGCCACTGCAATCATGGCGGCGGCCGGCAGACTGACGGCCTCGCCAAAGATGATGTGTCGCGCCAGCAGAATGCAGGGCAGGGCGATCATCACCAGTTGGATCAGCAGAGCCGTCCAGCGGCCGCGGGCGCGCTGCTGAATGAGATTGTCGGACCGCGTCTGAAACGCCTCCAGATTGCTGCGAAAGTGATCCAGCTCCAGGTTCTCCATACCGTAACCAGCCACGATGCGGGCTTTATCCAGATCGGAAGTCAGCTTCTCCAGGCCGCGTTCGACCTGATCGGCCAGCAGACTGTTCGATGTTTCAAATCGCTCCGATTCAATTCCGGAGATGATCCAGCAGATCACAATCGGAATCAGGCACTCCAGCCCCACTCTCCAGTCAATGGTCATCAGAACGATCAACAGCACCAGCAGATCGCACAGGCACGTGGATCGCAGAAAGCCCCAGCGGCGAGCGCTGTTCTGCAGCGTCTGGGCCGTGTTCTTGAACAGAGCGGTGGCCGTCATTCGCTGCTGACCGGTCAGATCACCGGGGTTGGAACGGATCGCGTGTCGCTGAATGTGTTCTCGCAGACGATTGACGCCGTCCGCCACATGCCGATTGATGGACCTTTGTGTGAGAGTCCGCAGCAATGTCCTTACGCACAGTGCCACAATGATGAGTGTGACCAGTGTCGTCAGCGCCGATCCCGGCGCGTGCAGCAGACTGATGGAATCGACGATCCCATCCAGCAAACATTCCGATGCCGGATCAGGCTTCAGTCCTGACTCGGCTGGGTTGCTGACGAGTTCCGCAATGCCGCCCGCTCCCAGGATCACCAGCACCAGCAGGACGGCTGACGCGATGGTTCCGAGCGTGGAGGCGATCAGTGATTTGCCGAAGAAGTGGGCGTCTGAGATGACTTTGTGGAACGTGTTCGTGGAAGAATCTGACACCGATCGTCCTTTGGCCATAGGGCGGCGATTCCTCGCCGAAATGTCGCTGGAACATGCGGCCGATCAGTTCGGTCGAGTGTTCGCCTGAATCTACACCAGTGTTTGCCCGCAGTCTCACTCACTTCTGGTGGGCGGAATCGTGCACACCGCGCGACGTCTGCCCTGAAAAAAAGGGTATCCGTCCGTTCCGGTCGTCACAACTGCGACTGTGTCGGCTGCCCCGCTTTTGATGTAAACGCAGACCCGAAGGAATTTGTTCTGGACACTCGGTGGCTCGGCGGATCGTCAGTCTTTGCACAAACCGCGTGGATTAACGTGGTTTCATGTTGCACAAAATGAACACCCATCAAAAAACGCTGCAGTGGCGACTGCAGCGTTTCGGGGTTCTCGAGAGCGGATTGCTTTGACGAATTACGCCAGGTCGCGGTCTTCAAACAGGATGAAAGCCAGCAGGATGGTGGCTGCGGCATAAGCCGTTCCGTAGACCAGGCACAATCCCAGGTAAGAAGGAGGCACGGTCCCCCCTCTGGCCAGCGCTGCGTAGATGTTGAACGACTCCAGCGAGGGCAGGACGGTGGCAATCAGTCGGGCCACGAAAATGACAAACTCGCTTTGAATCACTTTTTCGCCCTGTGACACCATCAGCGGTGTCAGGTTGCCGACGACAAAGATCGCAAAGCAGGTCACGAGGTTGACCACCATCGGCAGCCGTGTGGCGACAGCCACAGAAATCGCACTCAACACGGCCACCTGAAAGAATGACAGGACCACGCCGGGAATGATCTGCGAGACAGCCGCGACTCGTACGTGGTGCGGCCATTTGATGGACATGCCCATCACTTTTACGGTTTCAAACCACGGAGAAATCTCGGCTGAGGTTTCCCGCTGGTCGTATCCCACCTTGTAGAAGATGAAAAACGACAGCAGCATCACCAGAGGCAGGAACAGCCACAGCACGGCCTGCAGGATGCCCACATACTTGCCCACGATGAACTGCCGACGGTTGATTGGCTTGGACAGCAGAGTCATGGCCGTCTTGCCTTCGATCTCATTGGAGATGCTGTTGCCCGCCGTCCAGACGGCGAGCAGCAGTCCGGACACCAGCAGCGTGGCCAGGCCGCAGTTTTTGAGTTCCCGGATGTCTTCCTTCAGTGTGAAAAACGGCATGAAGACGTTCACCAGCAGGACGGCAGAGCAGATCAGCAGCAGCAGAAAGAACAGCGGCTGACGAACGGCCTCTTTGGTGGTCGCCCGGGCGATAATGCCGGCCCGGGTGCCGTAGCTGAATGCCACCAGGGCAAACAGCAACCCCAGGGCCACAATCCATGCGAGAGTCCAGTTTTGAGGGGTCTGCTGTTGGGCGAGCAACTGTAGCGAATTCATGGATCGTGCGGTTTGTTAGTGCAGCGGGGCTCGGGAAGAACGGAGCTTGGGTGCTATGTATACGTCGCCACGTGGTTTGACGTTGGACGGAATTCCGGATCGGCCCCGCGCTGCCTGCAGCCGATTCGCGGTTGTTTTGTGTGCTGTAAGTTGCTGACGCGTAATGCTTTATGTGAATGGCCGGTCATCGGCGGCAGCCGCACGTCCGTCTGTCTCGACAATTTTTCGCACCCGCGCACGAAAAAACGGCCGGTCACTGTGGGGAGTGAACGGCCGCCATCTGGTTGGCAGGGCAATATCGCCGGAATCGCTACTGAATCCGACGGTCGCTGAATTTGGAGGCCGCTTCAGACGTCTGAGTCTGATTGCGCGACGACTGATTGGCGGTGGTGGTGTTCTGTCCGGCGCCCGGCTGAGGCTTCGTGGCGATCCGTGACGGGGCTTCCGGGGCAGTCGTCCATTTGGCCACAGCCCACGTTGGATATTCATCCGCGACACTCAAAGCCAGGTCCTGCAGGGCCGACATCAGTTTTTTGCTGGACATCTGTTCGTTGGGTACGACGCGCTGCAACACGAAACGCCGATTGGAGGGAATGTAGGCGAAGAACTTGCCATTCCCCAGACGGTCGTTGGCAGCCAGCAGCCGCAACAGAGCGGTGCGGGGCACTTCCTGTGCGGTCGCCGGAATTTCGTCCAGCCATGCCATCACCCACACAGACTTGCCGTTGCGGCTCAGCACAGACGACATGCTGAACTTCCATTCCTCACCGCGGACGGTGGTTTTGAAGGCAAAATCGAAGCGTTTATCGGCCTTCACGGGTTTGAGTCCGATGGCCTTCAGGGCTTCGCCCAGCGATTCTTCCGACAGTCCGCCGGGGGGAATTGGGCCATCTGTGGACGGTCCATCATTTTGTGCGAAAACGCACGCGGTGCTCAGCAGCAGTGCCGGCACAATTTGCAGGATGGTCTTCATGTTTGCACTCCTTTGCGTCTACCTTCCATGGCTGGATCTCGACCCGGAGCAGCATTGCGACAGTTCAGGCTTTCGCCGTTCCCACAACTGTCACAACATCATTCTGCAAACAACAACCAATGGTTGCTGACTCCCGCAGCGTCTGCCGATTCGCACACCGCGTGGTGATCACGCGTTTGTGAATAGCGACTTTAGGCAAAACTGGGACCAGGTTTCGAACTCATCCAGATTCGCCACCAGTTGTTCGGGTGACGAAAATCCTGCTTCTATCATCGACTTTTCGCGTGGCGTAACTTTGGCGGACTCAAGTTCGAACACGTGAACGATGCCCAAATGCACTTTTCCGACATCTGATTCGTCATCGTTGATCAGGCCGACGCACGTTTGTGTCCAGGCGGAATCAAGAAACACTTCTTCTTCGATCTCGCGTTTCATACCTTCTTCGTAAGGGCTGCCTTCACCGTCAATATCCAGGGTCGAGACATGGCCGCCCACACCAACAGAACGTTTGGCGTGCAGTCGTGCTTCTCCCTGGTCATTGCCCCGTTTGTAGCAGAAGACCTGATCGTCGCATTGGAAGATGCAGTAGGGGATCAACTGCTTAAACGAAGGATCCTGTTCCATCTGTGGGCGAGGACGATAACTGGCGTGGATCGGATCCAGAATCACGTCGAGGTACTTCTCAATGTCCGTGCAGAAGCCGTGAAAGTGACCGATCTCGTGAAAAACGGCCGTGGGAATGACGAGCACCTGTTCGACGGGAGCGTCTGTCGCACTGTTGGCTGTGTTGGTCATCAGGGCATCCTGTTATGGAAGTGGCGTGGGGATTGGGGAAGTTGTGAATGATGAGAAGTGATCCGTGCGGCTACAGCCCCTGCATGAGTTGACGCACAGCTACAGAAATATCCGGCTGACGCATCAGGGACTCTCCCACGAGCACACCACCGATGCCCGCCTCTCTCAGACGGAGAATATCTGCATGCGTGCGGATTCCACTTTCGCTGACCAGCAGGACGTCGTCGGGCACATTCTGTTTCAGTTCAAACGTATGATCCAGGGACGTGACAAACGTTCGCAGATCACGGTTGTTAATGCCGATCAGCTTTGCCCCCGTCTGCAGCACGCGGGGCAGATTCTTCGGCTCGTAGAGTTCGATGAGTGTCTGCATCCCCAGTTCGTGGGCGTAATCGTGCAGGTCCTGTAGCTCGTCGTCCGTCAGGCATTCAGCAATCAGCAAACAGCAGTCGGCTCCAGCAACGCGGGCCTCGAGAATCTGGTAGCGGTCAATGATGAATTCCTTCCTCATCACGGGAATGCTCACCTGCTGGCGGATCTCATTCAGGAAGTCCAGATGCCCCTGGAAGAATTTTTCGTCGGTGAGCACGCTCAGGCAACTGGCACCGGCGGATTCATAGGTGCGGGCGATGTCGACTGGAGAAAAGTCGGCGCGAATGATGCCGGCCGAGGGGGACGCTTTCTTGACTTCGGCGATCAGACCCGGGGCGGGAGGCTGGCCTAAGGCCGTCAGAAAGCAGCGGACACCCGGGGCGTCGGCCAGACGTGGCGTCAGTTCGGCTGCAGGACGGGCCGCTTTGGCCGTCGCGACTTCCTTGCGTTTATGCTCGATGATCTCGTCAAGAACGGTCGACAATGACCTGACTCCGCGGTTTGATACGAGGCATTCCCCCGAAAGGAGGCTGTGCCGCTCGAATGGATCCCGCCACGCGGGCCGCAATATCGGGCGGTCCCAGGCGAACAGAACGGGGAGGGCTGCGAATTTCGTAGGGAAGGTGCCGTAAGGAGGCAAAACGCCGTACGTGGCGAAGGCACCGTCGGGGAGGCACCGTCACCTGTGGGGCACCGAACCGGTTGTTTGCAGCCCGGTTCCTGCTGGCAGGATCATATCTGTCGCAGTCACTGAAACAACGATCGCTCTGTCCTGACCGGCAAACTCACCTCAATATTCTTCATGCATTCACTTCTTCTCACTTTCGCACAGGCCGCTGGCGAGCTGCCGGAACTGTCGACCGGTCAGCAGCTCACGGCCCTGGCGGTGATGTCCGCTTTTGGCGGCAGTCTGCTGGTCTATTCTCTGTGGGCCGCGCGCTGGCACCAGGGGCGCGCGCTGATTCCGGCCGCCGCACGTAAGCCACATTACGTGCCGCCGGTTCTGCTGGCCATCGGCATGCTGCTGATGGGGATGTTGATTGTTTCCAGCCTCGTGGCCGGTGAAGAGCAGGCCTCAGAAATGGTGGAGCTGTCAAAGAAAACGGCGAGCGGGGAGACCGAACGGGCGAGTGAGGCCCCAGATGGGGGAGCCCCGGATCGGGGGGCCTCGGATGCGGATTCCAGCGTGGTGACACAGGCTGATTCGTCCCCGCCGGACGTGTCAACGGACGCACCGTCTGAGGTTGAGGCGACAGCTGATCCCGAACAGAAACTCACGCGGCTGATGCTGGATCTGCTCACCTTTGACGTCGTTTTGCTGTTGGTTTTCGGGGGATTCGTGTTCATGGCGCGCGGCCCGTCTCGCCAGGTCCACGATCTGGAAGACATTGCGATCGACTCTCCGCATTCCGTGTCGGTCCGTTCGGCCAGAGCCGCCACTGGCGACCAGACTGCCAACGTGTCTACTGAGGGTGCGATTCCCTTCACCATGGCGCCGTCTGCGGGGAGCCTTCCTGCAGACCAACCGGTGGCTGAACCGATCGACGCAGAGGACGATTTGTCACCGCAGCCGCTGGAGCCCTGGAATCCGGTGACCGAATTTCGCTATGCCGTCGAGGCCGTTCTGGCCGCCTATTTGCCCACCGTGCTGCTGCGGGTGATTTTGCTTTCCGGCCAGGAAGAGCCCACATCCCATCCACTGCTGGAAGTGATGGAAAACGGCGTCAGTCCAACCATCATGGCGATGGTCTTTGGGCTGGCCGTCATTGCTGCCCCCGTGGTGGAGGAACTGATGTTCCGCGTGGTGCTGTGCGGCGGCCTCATCCAGCGACGTCTGTTATGGCCGGGCATTGTGGTTTCGTCCGTGATGTTCAGTATGTCTCACGGTTACCCGGACAGCGTGGCCCTGCTGCCTTTGGCGGTGGTGCTGGGCTATGTTTACGCACGGCGTCGCAGTTACCGCACAGTGATCCTGGTGCATTTTCTGTTCAATGCGTTCAACATGGGCATTGCTCTGGTCCAGATGATTGGGCCGTCACCTGCTCAGGGCCTGTGACAGATCCGCTTTCACCATAAGGCGCCAGTGGCAAGTGGCCCGTGGTGTTGATAGCCTTCCGCCTGATCGTTCCCTTTCTCTCGTACGTTGTGCAGCGCCGTGACAGTTTCGTTTCCCCCCGTTGAAGAACAACTTGCGATCATCCGCCGTGGCGTGGAGAAGATCGTTCCCGAAGAAGAGCTGGCAAAAAAACTGCAGCACAGCCGGGACACCGGCACGCCACTGCGGGTCAAGTATGGCATCGATCCGACCGGCATTGATGTGCATCTGGGACACACGGTGCCGCTGCGAAAGATCCGCCAGTTTCAGGAACTGGGTCATCAGGCGGTGATCATCATCGGCAATTACACGGCCATGGTGGGTGATCCCAGCGGCCGCGATGAGGCCCGCAGCAAACGCCTCACCGAAGAGCAGGTGGAAGCCAACGCCAGAGACTACCTTGCTCAGGTGGGCAAGGTGGTGGACATGGACCGCGCGGAAGTGCACCGCAATGGAGACTGGTTCGGCAGCATGGCGTTTGCCGATGTGCTGGGACTGTGTGGCCGTGTGACGGTTGCTCAGCTGCTGACTCGGGACGACTTTGCCAAACGGTACAAAGAAGAGAAACCCATTTTCCTGCACGAGTGTCTGTATCCGGTCATGCAGGCCTGGGACAGCGTGGAGATTAAATCGGACATCGAACTGGGCGGCACCGAGCAGCTGTACAGTTTTATGCTGGCGCGAGACCTGCAGGCTCAGGAAGGTTTGAATCAGCAGATTGGCCTGATGTCTCCCATTCTGGTGGGGCTTGATGGCGTCAAACGCATGGGCAAAAGTCTGGGCAACTACATCGGCATCAGCGAACCGCCCTATGAGATGATGAAAAAATTCATGCAGCTGCCCGATGACGTCATGAAGATGTACTTCGAGTTGCTGACAGATCTGCCGCTGGCCGACGTGGATCAGGTGCTGGCCGGTCATCCGCAGGAGGCCAAGTTCCAGCTGGCCCAAACGGTCATTGATCAGTATCACGAAGCAGGTGCCGGCACCGAGGCGGCCGCACGCTGGAAGGCGGAGATCCGGGGTGGCGGACTTCCCGGAGACATCCCCGAAGTGGAGCTTTCGGCCAGTGAATTGCAGGACGGCGGACTGCCCGCTTATCTGCTGCTGACCAAACTCGGGCTGCAGTCTTCCAATGGAGAAGCCCGGCGACTCATTAAGCAGGGTGGTGGGAAGCTGGGCGAAGATAAAACGGTCATTGGTGACGCCAACGACGTTATCCCTGTGACCGACAACATGCTGGTCTGGGCCGGCAAAAAGAAATATTGCCGGGTCAAACTCACATAGTCCGGCGACGACACGGAGCTGCAAAGGCTGAATACAGATGACGACAGGATTTGGAATTGTGGGCACCGGCATGATTTCGCATTTTCATGCGAAAGCCATCGCCGATATTGAAGGGGCCGCGGTGGTTGGCTGTTACAACCGCCGCCAGGAAAGTGCGGAGGCATTCGCCGCCGAATATGGTGGTCAGGCCTACTCTGATTTTGACGCCATGCTGGCCGATGACAATATTCACATCATCAATGTCTGCACGCCCAGCGGCGCTCATCGTGATCTGGCGGTTGCTGCGGCCAGTGCGGGCAAGCATGTGGTGGTGGAAAAGCCGCTGGAAGTCACACTGCAGCGGTGTGATGACATCATCAGCGCCTGCCGTGAGAACGGTGTGCAGCTGTGTGCCATCTTCCCCTCGCGGTTCAGCCCTGTGAATCTGGCGCTCAAGGCAGCCATCGATGCGGGACGCTTTGGTCGTCTGACGCTGGGCGATACCTACGTGAAGTGGTGGCGGACCCAGGAATACTACGACAGCGGCGGCTGGCGGGGCACATGGGACCTGGATGGCGGCGGTGCCTACATGAATCAGGCCATTCACCAGGTGGATCTGCTGTACTGGCTGATGGGGGATGTGGTGGAAGTCAACGGCATGACGGACACGCTCGCGCACGAACGCATTGAAGTGGAAGATGTGGGCGTGGCCACGCTGAGATTTGCCAACGGCGCCATTGGCGTGATTGAGGCGACCACCTCGGCGTGGCCTGGATTGCTCAAGAAAACTGAGATTCACGGCACCCAGGGAACTGCGGTCGTCGAGCAGGATGACATTCTCAAATGGGAATTTGCCGAAACGGCGGAGGACGACGAGAACATTCGTTCTCAGTTTGAACGCAAGTCGGAAAACACGGGAGGCGCTGCCGATCCCAAAGCGATTTCTTATGTCGGGCACCGTGATCAGCTGCAGGACCTGGTGGATTCGATCAAAGAAGGTCGCGACCCCAAAGTGGACGGCGTCGATGGCCGCAAGAGCGTGGAGATCATCCTGGCCATTTATCAGGCGGCGTGGTCTCGTCAAACCGTGAAGCTGCCTCTGGCTACGGATCCGGTGCGTCCGCAGTAGGCCTTTCCACGGCCGATTCCCTGTGCAGCGTCTCGCGTAGCAATCTCGTGGCGCTGTGGTGACGATGTGGCGACTGTCTCAACGGCAGTGAGCGGGCGAGCAGGATTATTCATGACATTATTGATTGCAATTGAGGGCATTGACGGTTCGGGCAAGGGCACGCAGTCCACGCGGCTGGTTGAGCGACTGCGCGAGGCGGGGTTGTCGGCCGCCCGTATGCAGTTCCCGCGCTATTCGGAGACGTCATTCGGTACGGCCATTGGCGATTTTCTCAACGGTCGTTTCGGCGATCTGGATGCCGTGCACCCCCAGCTGGCGGCCGTTCTGTATGCCGGTGATCGGTTCGAGTCCAAAACCGAGCTCGAGCGAACGCTGCAGTCTCACGATGTGCTGGTGCTGGATCGCTACACAGGTTCCAGCCTGGCTCATCAGGGTGCCAAGCTTCAGGGCGGTGAGCGGACGAATCTGCTGCAGTGGATTGACCACATGGAGCACACCGTGTTTGGTCTGCCACGCCCGCAGCTGAATATCCTGATCGACATTACCTCGGACTGGAGTCAGGAACTGGTGGGCCGCAAAGAAGCGCGGGATTACACCGACCAGAAAGCCGACATTCAGGAAGCCGATCAGTCCTACCTGGATCGCGTCCGCCGCTGTTATCGTGAGCTGGCCGACGGCCGAGACGACTGGACAGTGGTTCAAAGTCTGCGAGACGGCCAGCTGCGGGAGGTGGATGACATCAACACCGAACTGCTGTCACTGATTAAGCCGCTTGTGGGTCGTCCGTAGTCTCTGCCGGCGCGTCTTTCGCTTCGCCATCGGGTTCGCCGATGCCCTCATCGAATCCGGCTGGCTCGTGGTCGCCATTGGCGGGCATCTGTGCATCTGCGGCTGACTCGGCCTCTGTTTCCTCATTTGGCAGGTCGGCCAGACGCGGGGGATCGGGCTGCCGGCCGATCGTGTCGTAATCCGGCAGGTCACGAATGCGACGGATACCAAACATGTCCAGAAACGACCTGGTCGTGACGTACAGGAATGGTCGACCCAGAGAGTCTTCCTCTCCTCCCACTTTGACCAGGCCCCGGTCAATCAGCTGACGAATCATTTCGGAGGACTGCACACCGCGAATCGCTTCAACACCCACGCGGGTGATCGGCTGCTGGTACGCGATGATGGTCAGCGTTTCCATCGAAGGCTGCGACAGCTTGAGCTGACTTTGCCGCTGATGCAGCCGATCCAGCCACGAGACCAGAGCAGGGCGGGTCATCAGCGCATAGCCAGTGGCCGTCGATTCAATGCGGAAGGCCGACTGAGTGACGTCGTAGCTGCCGTTCAGTGTTTCGATCAGGCTTTCGACTTCATCGGTGTCAATCAGGCCGGCCTGATCCCGCAGTTTGCGTGCTGACACACCACCGCGGCTGATCATCAGAACGGCTTCCAGGCGCGCCATGCGGTCGGAGCGAATCAGTCGCCCGTCCGCCAGGCGTCGGGAGGTGTCCAGCTGCAGATTCGGAACAAACAGTGGGCCGCGACGCAGATGGAATCGCTGCCGTTCACTGGCAGACACGGTGCGGGCCGCCGGATGCGCACAGACATTTCCCGGTCCCTGCTGAATTCGCTGCCAGTCCATGACACTACTGCCGTGTATTGGTTTGCCAGGCCTGCGCCTGCTGCATGACGTCGATGATCGCGGCAGATTCGGTCGCGGCCACGGATTCAAAGCGATAACTGACGATGCCATTGCCCGCGCGAAAGAACGCGACGAATCCGAATCGACCGTCGCCCGGTTCAAACCACATGGTGCGGTGTGCGCCCATTTGTTTCATTCTTCCCAGCAACTGACTGGTAACCGCCGGACTGCCGGCCGCCCCAGAAGCTCCTGGTGTGCCAGTGCCTGCGGATGGTGTGGTGTCAAAGTCGGGGGCGGCCGGAGTGGCCGACATGCCGCTGGCTTCCGCGAACAGCTGGTTTTCCAGGTCCGCAAATTCGTCATCGGGCGTCGAGAAGTCCGGCGCTTCTCCAAAACTGTCGTCCGACAGCTCGGAAAAGACGGCGTCTGCCACGTCGTCCGGCGTTGCGGCCGCAGTATCGGCTTCCGGGGCCGCAGACAGCAAATTGCTGAGCAGGCTGCCATCGGAGCCCGCCGGTCGCAGCATGGCGATCGTGGGCACCACAATTAATGGCAGCATCATGATGAATGTTGTGAGCGGCCCGCCGCGAGAGGATTCCATTCCGAAGTTCCGTACCTGTGACCTGGAGTTCCATCTCCACCCTCAGGTGATCGCATTTGTCAGACATCCGTGATTTCAGCGATCGAAATGAGGCAGATATTGCCGAAGTCTAGGCCCAGACCGAAAACGCCACAATCTCAGTTTTCGGGACCGCTGCCCTCGTGGTTTGACATACGTAAGGTCCCCTAATTAATCCTGA
This sequence comes from Planctomycetaceae bacterium, assembly GCA_024742875.1. Taxonomy (GTDB): domain Bacteria; phylum Planctomycetota; class Planctomycetia; order Planctomycetales; family Planctomycetaceae; genus Fuerstiella. Next base: position 60,430 of record JANSXP010000010.1, read on the forward strand.
TTGCCTCAAGATAGTGGCGGATTTTGACTGATGAACTCGTAAAATGGGGGACCTGTGCGCGCCATTCGAAGAGCGGGTGTGCCGCAGGCTGTCGCCGCCAGTCGAATTCCCGGTTGGCCGCCAAATACGCGACACAACGTTCCAGATCGTGAAGATGACCATGCGAAATTCAGGACGAAACGCCGGACTGGCTGTGCTGTTGACTGTTGGTTTTTTGGCTTCATCAGCTCGCGCTGATGAAGCCAAATCCAAAGAACATCCGCTGGCGCCCGTCGTGCGGTATGCCAAACTTTGCCTGGAAAAAGTGGAGTCCGTGCCGGGCTACGAGGCCACTTTCTACAAGCGGGAAGTGGTCGGCCGCTCCACCATCACTCAGCGAATGCGTCTGAAGATTCGCCACAAGCCATTCAGCGTTTACCTTTACTTTGAAGAACCCAGCGCCGGTCGTGAGGTGATCTACGTAGAGGGCAAGAACAACGGTAAACTGATTGCTCATGAAGCGGGCCTGTTGAGTATCGCCGGCGTGATGGAACTGGCACCCACCGACGCTTTGGTGATGAAAGAAAATCGCTATCCCATCACCAAAGCGGGCATTGCCAATACCCTGCGGATCATGATCACCGAATGGGAAAAGGAGATGAAATACGGGGAGACTGAGGTCAAAACGTTCAATAACGCCAAGCTCGGAAATCTGAAGTGTCGCGTCATCGAAACCAGTCACCCCCGCCCCCGCCGTCAGTTCAACAACCACAAAATCCGTTTGTGGGTCGACGCCAGCAGCGGCTTTCCCGTGCGAATGCAGAAATACGGCTTCCCCCGAAAAGCGGGCGAGCCGGCTCCGATCATTGAGGAGTACACGTTCATGAATCTGAAGACGGACGTACGCCTTTCGGATGCCGACTTCGATCGCAACAATTCGAAGTACAGTTTCTGAAAAGTGCCGGACGCTTAAAGTGCCGGACGCTTTGGCGATGCTCTGCGTGCTGTGTGGACCACGTTGCGCGGGAATCTCACTTTTCTCTCGTCTTTCAGCGTGGATGTGGGCTGATGATTGTGGAATCTTCTCCGGCTCGTACGCGGGAACTGGTGCGGGAACATCGTCGCGGCGGACAGCACATCGCCGTGGTGCCTACGATGGGGGCTCTGCACGCCGGGCATGTGAGCCTGATCGAAGCCGCCCGCGAGGAATGCGACTGTGTGGTGGCCACGATTTTTGTTAACCCCACACAGTTTGCTCCCGGTGAAGACTTTGAAAAGTATCCCCGCACGCTGGAAGACGATCTGGCCCGCTGTGAAGCGGCCGGCGCGGATCTGGTGTTTACACCGCAAACTTCTGCCATGTACGCGGACGACGCACAGACGACAGTTGTGGTTTCTGAACTGACCAAAGTGCTGGAAGGCGCTCATCGGCCGTCGCATTTTGACGGGGTGACAACTGTTGTCGCCAAGCTGTTTCATATCACCGAGCCGGACCGAGCCTATTTCGGGCAAAAAGACTTTCAGCAGCAGCTGATTATTCGACAGATGGTTGGCGACCTCGATTTCGGGCTGCAGATTGTCACGTGCCCCATTATCCGCGAGCCAGACGGCCTCGCGATGAGCAGCCGTAACCGCTATCTGTCCGCCTCACAGCGTCGGCAGTCTCTCGCCCTGCATCAGGCGCTCACCCGCGCTGACGAGCTTGCCCGGGAAGGTGCTTCCGCCGGGGACATTCAGCAGGAAATGCGGCAGATACTGGGCACTGCACCGGGCGTGAAGCCGGATTATGCAGTGGTGGTCGATGCCACAACACTGCTGGAGCCCGCAGGTGACCAGAAGACGGTCGTGGCTTTGGTGGCCGCCCGTGTCGGAGACACCCGTCTGATTGACAATCAGATTCTGCAATTACGCTGATTTGCCATTGTTCGCTATAGTTCCGGAAAATGGCAGCTGTCGATCCGGCCCTTTGCCGGATTGCCAGAGGTCGCTGGGCCGATCGGCGGCAGGAAACGGGTGCGATGCGAAAAGTACTTCTGCGAATCATCTTTGACCAGCTGTGGCTGTTGCAGTCACAGGGCAACGAACTGCTGGTGGGTTATGGCTGGGCGATCGTCGCCTGGTGCGTCTGTGCGGCTGTGGGGCTGGGCGTATTGTGGAAGCTGACCCGCGACATGCAGCAGGTCAAATCTTCGCTGCTGTTCTGGGGCGCGATTCCCGCTGTGCTGGCCATCCTGCCACGACTCAACCTGCCAGTGGCGCAGTCCGGCATCCCCGTGTTTGGCTATGGCTTCATGATGTTTGTCGGGTTTTCTACCGGCACGGTACTGGCCGCGCGACGCGCCAAATCTGTGGGACTGGAGCCTGATGTTGTCTGGGACCTGATGATGTGGCTGTTGATTCCCGGCCTGATTGGCGCCCGCATTATCTACCTGTCACAAAACTGGCAACGGGTGATGGGCGGCAAAACGGGCGTGGAGTTTTTCAAATCCGCCATCGCCCTGTGGGATGGTGGCATTGTGTTTTATGGCTGCATCATTGGCGGCGTTGTGGGACTGCTGATCTACTGTCGCCGAATCGGCGTACCGGCGCTGCAGCTGGCGGACGTCATTATGCCGTCTTTGTTTGTGGGCCTGGGATTCGGGCGAATCGGCTGTTTCCTGTACGGATGCTGCTATGGGGGCGTCTGTGATCTGCCGTGGGCCGTGCAGTTTCCTCCCGACAGCATGACGTTTGAGGCGCTGACCGTGAAGAATTCGGACATGCTGATGGCCGATGGCTCAGCGACGGTCCCCCTGCATCCGACCCAGATTTACAGCTCTGCCCTCGCGTTTCTGCTGGCCGGTATTCTGACATGGTATTTTCGAAGACGGCCATTCGAAGGTGCTGTGTTTGCTTTGGGCTGGATGCTTTATCCCGTCAACCGATTCATTCTCGAGTCGATTCGCGACGACGAGCCGGATCGCCTGCTGGGGATGACCTTCTCGCAGAGCATGAGCGTTGCACTGTTTGTGATGGGATGCGTGCTGATGTTCTGGCTGCAGTCACAGAACCGGCGGCAGTCTCCGGAATCCACCGCTCAGCCAACTGCCGATACACCCACATGAGCGACTGCATTGAGCTTTCCGGCGCAATGAGTTGCAATACGCAGGCCGCTGTCGGGCGACACCCGGCGGCACACTCCGTAATCCTGCAAAAGTGTGGCTGATCAACCGTGGATTCTCCTGACGACAAAGAGCTGGTAAAGCAGTCCGTCGCCGGAGACCTGCAGGCCTTTGAGCGGCTGGTTCATCGCTATCAGGATCGGCTGACCCACAGTCTGGAACACGCGCTGGGATCACGAGAAGATGCGCTGGATGCCGCCCAGCAGGCTTTCATTTCTGCCTGGCGGAATCTGTCTGGCTTCCGCATGGACTCCGCGTTTTATTCGTGGCTGTACCGCATCGCCATGAATGCGGCCATCAGTGCCCGCCGCCGACAGAGAATCTCCACCACGCCCATTGACCGTTCGGATGATGGAGCGGGTTTTCAGGCAGAAGATCAGCGTCCGGACGCGGATCCTGCCTATCAACTGCAGGCGGAGGAGCGTGTGCAGCTGGTGCGATCCGAGCTGTTGAAGGTCCCCGAAGAATTTCGGCAGCCGCTGGTACTGAAGGAAATCGACGGCATGTCCTACGAGCAAATCGCCGACGTGCTGGGTATCCCTGTGGGAACGGTTCGCAGTCGCATTTTTCGGGCCCGCAAAGAGCTGATCGAACGCCTGCAAAGACGCACCGAGCAATAAAAAGGGAAGGTCACCAAGAGCGACCTTCCCCATCTTCGTGGAACAGTACCGTATCCGGCTTACGTTCCGCTTGTCTGGCAGCAGCCGGACTCACAGCAGGCCGCGCTTCCGCCCGCGGTGTTCGCGTCGGAGGATTCCTGACAGCAGGTCGCGGAGCGTTCGGCGTCAGAGCCAGCGGAGCATTCCGGCCCACAGCAGCCGAAATCGCACTCACAGATGCCGCCTGGCAGACAGCAGCCAGAGACCAGACAGCATTCACAGTCGCAGCTGCAGACAGCGTCGCTGCCCATCTCTGAAGACTGATCGGTCAGGGCGGGAGAGTAAACAGCGAAAGCGGTGGTGGCTGCAAGCGCAACCACACCCAGAATAAGAGACTTCATGGAATTAACCTTTAACAGAGAAGAAGAAAAACGGGGCGACCTGGGGACGCCCGGGGCGCAGATTCTCTGTCCGGTTAATTGAGCCAGACCTTGAGCCTGGCGAGACGACGCTGAAGAGGGACTTCCTCGCGTGCGTCGCGAGGGGGATTGATGGGCGATTTGGTGGCGGGCTGACCGAGGGTGGTGATAGGCGTGGCCACTCCCACCGCTGTCGGAATGGGAAAACGTGAAACCAGCACGGCGGAGTCCGTGGGGACGTCCTGACAGCAACTGCCACAACATCGACCACCGCAATCCGGCGCCGGGGAATCCCGCGAATCTACGCTGGCAGACTGGTCACCATCACAGCAGGAGGCTGGCACACAGCAGGAGGCTGGCTGGCAGCAGGACGCTGTGGTGATTCTGCAGTTCTCACAGCCAGACTGTGTCTGCTGAACGTCACTGGCGGAATCCGCCAGGAGGCGCTTTGTGCAGCAATCACACGCCACCGTGACCTGCTGGCAGATCAGCGCCAGCCACGCACAGGAGGCGAGTAAAAATCGTGTTGTCGTACAGACACATGCCATAGCACCATTTTTCGTCTTCTGCCGTTTCCGGTCAACCCTTTCTGTCGCCTTTTTATTTGACGTGATGGCGGCGGCTGACCTTACTGAGCCACCGCGCTGAGGCCGTCTTGGGTCCGCTTCTGCCCGGGCCGGTATCGTCTGCAGCGAACGTGTCGACTGTGCGGCAACGTTGCCGTACTGTGGCACGGCCGGAGGGGGGAATCTCTGGAAACTGCTTGAGCACATTTCCGTCGGTGAGGCAGGATAGGGCATCGATCATCGTGCCATCAACGACGCTGACTTCCCATTATGGCCATTCCGGAACCTGACGATCTGTTTCCTCTGCCGTTAACTGCTTTTGAGCAGTTCATGCTGGCCGATGAGTCGGAAGAATATCCGATGGTCTTCTACCTGCAGACCCAGCTGAGCGGTGTGGTGGATCGGAAGGTGATGCGACGGGCCGTCGATGAGACACTGGCTCGGCACCCACTGCTGGGCTGCCACGTGCGGAAGGTCGATGGACGTCTGTGCTGGGTTTGGGCGGGCGAACAGATTCCAGAGGCCGACTGGGACCCGCAACACTGGCAATGTGAGCAGCCATGGCGTCGGTCGATCGACCTGAAGACAGAGATTGGTCTGCGTGTCTGGGGAGAGCAGACGGATGAGCACGCCACGTTGACGCTGCAGTTTCATCACGCCTGCTGCGATGGCATTGCCGCCGCTCAGTTCCTGGAAGACATCGCCGTCAGCTACGCTCGGCACTATGCACTCTGTCATCAGACGGGAGAAGAACTGCCGGAACTGCGACCGCTGGATCTGCAACTGCTGAAGACCCGCAACCATCGAGCGGGGCGGCGTGTGGCCGACGTTCATGGCGGGCTGCTGCGCAGAATCCGTGTGGTGCTCAAATACACGCTTCGCTATCTGCGGCAGATCAAGCTGCCCGTTGCGGCCGATGACACACTGGTGCCTTCGGATCCACAGCAGGGGCTGGGCCTTTTGGAGACTCGGCTGGATCGCAAACAGACACGGGCGTTGCGCGATGCGGCCCGCCATCACAACGCCTCACTGAACGACCTTCTCGTGTGTGAGTTGATGCACACGGCCCATCACTGGAATCACCAATTGCCAGGCTGGCAGCCACCCAAACGATTGTGGAAGCAGCCCACGTGGTGTGTGCTGGTGCCGACGAGTCTGCGGGGGCCATCTGATACCAGTCTGCCGGCCAGCAATGTGGTCAGCTATGTTTTTATGGCGCGGAGCCTGTCTCTGCTGGAGGACCCCGCTGGACTGCTGCATTCGATCCGTGACGAAATGCAGTTGGTTCACAAACACCAGGGGGGCTGGCTGTTTGTCCAGGCCATCGAAACCATGCAGAAGATTCCGGGGCTGATGCGACTGATCATGAAGCGGACGGCCAACAGCTGCATGAGTACAACCGTGCTTTCACATATGGGGAACCTGCTGAATGCGGTGGGCAGTCGACTTCCGCGACAGGATGGCAGGATTTGCATGGGCAATCTGCTGGTCGATCAGATTGGCGGTGTGCCGCCCGTTCGTCAGGGCACGGCTGTTGCGTTTTCCACCATGCTGGTGGGCGGTCAGCTGGTCATCAGCATGCGGTGCTGTGCTCGTCGTTTTTCCAGACAGGCGGCTGAGCGGCTCCTCGAGCAGTTTGCCAGGCAACTGCGATCGCACAGTGAAAGTCGTCCACTGCTCGCAGACCAGTAAATCCCACCAGTCAGGTGTGTTTTTGAACACTACGTGTCTGCGTTTGGTTTTCGCCAGCAAAAATACGGGGCATCAGACGTTCTGATCTGACGGCAATGAGAGTCACAACGACAGAGAAAGGGGCTTTTGGGGTGTTGGGGAGGTTTGGGGAAACTGTCGTGTTGTTTGCCTGGGAGGGGAAGTAGTCTTGGGCGACCCACCTAGGGGTATCTGCTTATGCGAAAACTCGATTGTTCCGATCCCGGACACGGAAATGACTACTGCGAAGTGTGACAAATCAATGGCCGTCAGCCAGTACTTCCCACTGCCGCTGACCGATTTTGAGCACTACGCGTTCAACGATGATTCCCCCGAACATCCGATGGTGATCATCATGCGGACGCTGCTCGAGGGCCCGGTGGACGCTGGCGTGCTGGAGAACGCCATTCGCTCTGTCATCAAAGACAATCCGCTGCTGCACAGCACCATCGATGGCAGCCGCTGGTCACCTCGCTGGAAGCTCGCCAAACACCTTGAGCCGTCCTTCACGGTCGTCGACACCGGCACGGCAGATCCCTCTGAGCAGTGCGCCGCGCGACGTATTGATCTGACGCAGCAAACGGGTGTGCAGTGTGAATTGCGGCGCGGTGCGAATCGATCTGTCCTGGTGACCTGGTTTCACCACGCCTGCGTGGACGGAATCGGCGCGATTCGGTTTCTGGGGGACGTGTTCGCGGAATACGGTCAGCACACGTCGGCCCCCGATCAGGAACGACCGTCCCTGCGGACGATTGATCATTCCTTGCTCGCGCGGCGGGGGACCCGCCGCATGCCAGGCAATGGCCGCGATCGGCGGGCGCCTCTTGTGCACACCCTGATGGAGACGTTTCGGCTGTTCGGTCGTCGTGCCTACCGTCTGCTTCGTCAGCCACCATCGCTGCAGCCTGCCGCCAACACGGCCAGCCCCAACATTATCCAGACCCGGATACTGGATCGACAGGTCACGCGACGACTGAAGCGTCTGGCGGCCGAGCAGGGCGTCACCACCAACGACCTGTGCATGCTGGTGTTTCTTGACCAGCTGGAACGGTGGGCACCCGGCAACGCGCACCGCAGACCGGCAGACCTGTTCCGTGTGCTGATGCCCGTGAGTATGAGAAATCCGGAACATGATCAGATTTCTGCCTCAAATGTGCTGAGCTACGTTTTTCACAGTTACCGGCGACAGGAGATTCGTGACACGAATCAGCTGCTGGCGAACATTCATCGCAAGTCGCATCAGATGCTGACGCGCAACGAAGGGGCCGCCATGCTCTGGGGCTTTGCCATTGCTCGCCGCATTCCGGGGCTGTTCCGATTTTCCCGTCGCGTCCAGCCGGATTTTGCCACGACCGTGCTCACCAATGTTGGCGAGGTACGGCGACTGTTTGAGAATCGCTTTCCTCTGAAAAAAGGTCGCGCCGTGGCGGGCAACGTGCTGATTCAGAGTGTGGATGGCGTTGCGCCCGTTCGCGAGAACACCAATATCGCCATGGCCTTCGGAACCTATGGCGGGGAACTGATCATGCATGTCAGTCGCAACACGCGACTGTTCTCGGAAGCGGATGTGGATGTCCTTCTCGATGCTCTGGTCGATCGGATCACCGGACTGACCGAAATCCCGGCGACGCTCGTCAAAGATCTGGCCATGCCGGGACCATCTGCGGTCGGCCCATCAGCGACGGAGCTGTCTTCCGCCTCGGATAGTTCCTCCCGCGTGCCTGTTTGAATTCATTGACTGGTTGAAGTTATGTCACTGAGACTTCTGCTGCGACTGCTGGCGTTCCCCATGGTGGCCTGTGCCGGACAGGTGATCTGGATGTGGAATTTCGATCCCACCGACCTGCTGTCCTCAGCGATCTGGATTCCCGTTCTGGCGTACTGCTGGTTTTGTATCGGCGGGCTTTCTCACGAGGTTGTGCATGACAATCTCGACCTGGGAAAAAGAGCGGGTGCATTGATCGCGCGGGTGATTGGCGTGCTGCTGTGGATTCCGTATTCGGTGTACCGGGAGGTCCACATGCGGCATCACGCTTACCTCAATACGCCGCTCGACTGGGAGATGTGGCCCTATACCGATCCCCAGGCATCGCTGCGATTTCGCCGCGTGTTTGTCTGGTTTGATATCCTGCTGGCCTGGATTATCACGCCGTGTATCTGGGGGCGGATCTGCTTCTCGAAGTCCTCCCCCGTCGCGCCCGAGGTGCGTCGTGAAATGAAGATGGAATATCTGGTGATGGCCATCATCTGGGTGACTATGATCACCACCTGCGTCTGTGTTCACGTTAACGGAATTTTTGTGTTTCGGCCGGACATGCTGATCTTTGCCATTCCGCCGCTGCTGGCCACGGTCGGCAACGGCTTTCGCAAGATCATGGATCATGTGGGCACGGCCAGTTTTGATCCGCTGCACGGCACAAGGACCATTGTGGGCAAAAGCTGGCTGACTCGCCTGTTGTCGTTCTTCAACTTTGATCTGGCGATTCATGGCCCGCACCATCGCTATCCGAAGCTCGATCATTCCCGGCTGCGCGGACGGATGGAGGAAATCGAAGCAGAGCGTTCCAGCGAGACGTTTCCCGTCTTTCCCAGTTTCTGGTCAGCCTTCGTGGATACGATGAAGACGATCATCAGGAACCCGGGCGTCGGTGTGAATGCGGGCTGTGCAGCGGACCTTAGTCATCTGCCACTGGACAAGCAGGCGGCCGCTCGATAGACCGTCAGGGGTCTGTACGGCAGGTCTCATCCCGTCAGGCGTTGTTTGCGTTGTTACGATGACGGCCCATGAAACTGCTGGCAGAAATCTGTGTTGAACGTCGCGCGATCGGATGGCTGGTCGTGCTGCTGCTCAGTGTTCCTCCGATCCTTGGCGTGGTCGGCTGGCGAATCGCTGAGCCGCTGCCGTCCGGCTGGGTGGCCCCGGAAGTCATCGAGGAACTGCGCGCAGCGGAAGAGCAGTTTCAGGCCAGTGCCTCCCTGGTGCTGGTGCTCGAATGCGACGATTTCTTTCAAGCGGATCGTGTAGCTGCACTCCGGGACACGGTGGCTGATCTGCGTGAACTGCCGTCTGTCAGGTATCTGGCCTGGCCGGGTGACGTGCAGGAAATCAGTTTGTTTGGTCGCCGTACGGATTTGCTGCCAGCCACCGAGTCTGAAGATCCTGTGGACTGGCCGTCCGTGCGGGAACGACTCGTTTCCCATCCTCTGGTGGCTGGCAATCTGATGTCGCGCACCGGCACAACCATGCTGGTCGTGATGGACGTGGTTTCGCGGACAGATACCCCCACGATTCGGCAGGTTGCGGTGTCCGGTCTGGCGCCTGCCGGGATCCGCACCCGCGTGACGGGCACCATGGCGCTGTACGACGTTCATGATCGAGCGCTGCAGGAAGATCACCTGCGGATTCAACTGCTGGCCTACTGCCTGGTGGGTTTTTTGCAGCTGGTGATTTTTCGCCGGCCCATCGCGATCATCGTGGCTTGTGCCGGGCCGGTTGTCGGAGTGGCGTGGACCATGGGCTGGCTGCTGTTGATCGGACAGGCAGAAAATGAACTGGCAAAAATCATTCTGCCGGTGATGGTCATCATGATTGGATTTACCGACGGCGTTCACCTGATAGTCCGCCTTCGTCAACTGCGTGCAGTCGGTCGGCTGCCTGCAGATTCCGTGAGACAGGCCATCCTGCAGACCGGTCCGGCCTGTTTTCTGACATCCGTCACCACTGCCATCGGCTTTGGCTCACTGATGATGTCGCAGTCCGATATGATCGCCGGGTTTGGTCGCGCGTCGGCGATTGGTGTGGTCGTGACTTTTCTGGCCGTCGTGATTGTCAGCCCGCTGCTGGCAATGTCAGCTGTCGGGCAGAGAATGCACGTCAGCGCTCACAGTGATCCACTCGCTCGGCTGATGAAGCGTCTGACTGGCATCGTCAGCTTCTCCAGCCGATTTGCACGCAGTGTCACGATCACAGGGATCGTGGTGACCGGGCTGTGCCTGGTGGCCTCCTCGCAACTGGTGCCTGATGATCGCGTCAGCGATCGCGTGCCGCAGGACTGCGAGGAATGGCAGGCCATGCACCACTGTGATCGGAACGTGGGCGGAATCCGCAGTGCCCGCCTGATGATTGGCTGGCCCGAGGATGCTTCGCGCCGAGAGATCTGGGAGGTTGTTCGCCGTGGTGAACGGCTGCTGAGCGAACAGCAGGCGTTTAGTAATCCCCAGTCGATTCGGACGGCCATGACCGTGGTGAAGCGTCCTCCGGGCAAAGAAGTCACTTTGTTCGTCAGTCGGCTGCCAGAGAGCCTGAAGCGGCGATATTTTCGTGAAGACATTCGCACGGCCCTCGTGACGGCTCGGATGCAGGATCTTGGTTTTGCCGGATTCGCACCCGTGTTCGCACAGGTGGAGCGGCAATTGAAACAACTCCAGACCGAGTATCCGCTGTACACTTTTGACTTTTACAGCGATGTGGTGGTCGAAGGTCGCGTGGTCAGTCAGATGATTCATGAGATGATGGACAGCCTCATGATGGCGGCCGTCATCATTTTTGGCATTCTGGCGGTCGGGTTTGGTTCGCTGCGGACAGGGTTGATTTCCATTATTCCCAATCTCATGCCACTGGCTGTCTCCGGCGCGATTCGACTGTGGCTGGGCAGTTCGATGGGCGTGGCCGGCGCGTGTTCTTTCGCGATTTGCCTGGGAATCGCCGTGGATGACACCATTCACTATCTGTGGCACTTCCGGCATGAGCGACGACGGGGGGCGACCGCTCTGCAGGCCAATCAGGCCACGTTTGTTACGGTGGGCAGCGCACTGTTGATGACCACTGTTGTGATGACGGCCGGTCTGGGCACGGTCCTCACCAGTCGTCTGCCACCCCACGTCAATTTCGCTGCAATGGCCGTGACCACACTGGCCGTGGCGCTGCCAGCCGATCTGCTGTTCCTGCCGGCTTTGCTCACGCTGTTTCCCGGACGAGTGGCCGGAGATGATGCGACGCAGCCGCCGAACGTCGACCCACCGGGGGACGTCGACTAAGCGCGGGCGCAGCAAACAGCGGCTGCTCGGACAAAGTCGTCTGACTCTGCGTGAACAGCCGCTGAGATGATCGCCGGCGACCCCGGTGTGCCCGTTTGGCTAGTCGGCCGCGACGCAGGACAGGTGCTGTTCTCCGCGGATGAACAGTTCGCTGTCAACCGGCGCAGGCGTGGCGTCCACTGTTTCGCCCACCGAATTGGTGGACACGATTTCGAAACGGTCGGCGTCTTTAATAACCACCGTAGTGCCACTGCGGCCGGTCAGGTAGACGTGTCCTCCGGCCGCCACTGGAGAAGCGTAAATGCTGTTCAAACCCGGAACGCGGCTGGGGCCAAACAGCGTTTTTCCGGACGCGGCATCCAGGCAGGAAATCACGCCCGTCTTGCCTTTGTGGAAATACAGCCGGCCCTCTGACAGCACGGGCGACGCAATGTCGGGAGTGTCGCGGCCCACCGACCAGGCGACGCTGGGCGAGCCGGCAATGTCGCCAGAGCCATCCGGACGGAATGCGCCCAGAAACGAACCGCGAAATCCACTGCCGACAAATACCAGGCCATCGCCGGAAACCGCACAGGCCACGGGTCGCTGCGTCTGGCCGCCACACCTCCAAAGTTCCTCTCCGGTCTGCAGATCGTAAGCGCGCGCGTTGTTTTGTCCATTCATGACGATCTGCTGCCGGCCGCCCTGTTCAATGATCAGGGGCGTGGCCCAGCATGTCGGTTCGTCTCGTTCGGTCTTCCAGATAGTTCGGCCCGTTTTTTTGTTCAGCGAATACAGGGCAGACGGCCCTTCGTGATCCCACGGCACGATGATCGCATCACCGGCGATGGTGGGAGAGCTGCCTTCACCGAAAGTGGCACGTGTGGACATTTTACCGAAGTCCTCCCGTTTCCACTTCAGCTCTCCGTCCATGCTGTAGCAGAACAGCCCGCGGGAGCCAAAATGAGCATACACACATTCGCCATCCGTACAGGGAGACGCCGATGCGAAGCCATTGGTGGAGTGCGTGCCTTCGTGCGGTTTGGCAACGGTGGCCAGTTCGTCCCAGATCAGTTTGCCAGTGCTGCGGTCGTAGCAGAACACGCGAAACTCGAGCATGGGAAGGGGCGCACTGCCGCCGCGGCCTCGTCCGCCACGATCACGCTGGTCCCGTTGCCCGCGCTGCGGCGGCTGCGAGAGCGAGACGGTCTGCGCGGTCCGCTGCGGCACAGGCACGGCTGACGTCACAAAGACGCGATTTCCCCAAATGACGGGGGAACCGGATCCGCGTCCTGGCAGCTTGACCTTCCACCGAATGTTCTCGGTTGGCGACCAGGTCGTGGGTGGGGTGGCCGTCGTGGAAACACTGTTGCCGCCTTCGCCTCTCCAGTGCGGCCAGTTTTCGCCACTGGCGGAAGAAAGTAAAACGGGGGAGAGCAGGGGGACAGCCAGAATCGTGGTTGTGAGCGCACGCAACATAATCAGGTTCCGCAGCAGATGGTGGGAAGCAGGCTTCAGCGGACGTCAGCTTAGTCGACATGGGGCGAAATTCGAATCGAGTCGGCCACTCCGAAGCGTGGGCTCTGCTTGGGGCGGCCGCTGATCGCAGACGCGCGTCTGCAGGGTTGCCAGGAAGTCTGAGTGTTTCTCCTCGAGCGACGACGGACTGTTCGCCGAAATCGCCATTTATCAGACTGATGCCAATACGCCCCGTGCGGGCCCGTTGGTCGGAGCAGGCAAATTGCTAACTTTTGAGAGGTGTTGTTGTCATTTTGATGGCGTTCGGGTGTTGTTCTGCAGTGGCCAGTCTGCGGTCGGAACGTACACCGCGGATGCAGCCATATGACCGGCTGCCGCATGGTCGTGCGGCAAATCGGCAAATTCTGCCGGTCGGCCGGGCGACACCCGCAATTCGTGCCGGTCCCGAATCAGGCTGTTCTGGTGGAGGATGAGGAGCTTCCCAGGGGGGAGCAAAAACCGTTCGATTCACCTCGCTGCCATCGTTCCCTCCGATTATACCTCGCCCACATCTCGTAAGAATTCTCACCGCGCAGCGCCCCTTCTCTCACTGCTGTGCGTCTCTCTCACCAACATAAATGATGACAACACTCATGGATGAGCGTTGCCGACAGTCGCTTTGTTTGTGCCTTCTGCTGCTGAGCGCAACAGGATGTGTCCAGACTCAGTATCTCGCCAATGAGGTTCCCCGGCAATTTGCCGCGCGGCCGATTCGCAATTACGCGACCGTGGACTTTACGCCCTACGCGCGGAACATTGCGGACAACAACACCATTCAGCCGGGCGATCAGCTGTCCGTGAAACTGGATACCGGCACTCACGCCGAAGACTCAGAACTTGACTGGTCTGTCAGCGTGGACGAAACGGGCGAGACGTCTCTGCCCAATATCGGCGCCATTCAGCTGGCGGGGCTGACACGCTCCCAGGCAGAAAAACAGATTGTCACCGCCAGCCAGCAGCGCGATGTGTTCCTGACGCCTACCGTTGAAGTTTCCGTGCGGGAATCCGAGGAGCGGACTGTTTATGTCCGCGGTGCTGTGAAAGAGCCGGGCCCCATCGTCGTCCGTGGTGCCAGCGTCACCGTGGCTGATGTGCTGGCCCGCGCCGGCGGGCTCACCAGCGATGCGTCGGGCAACATCAGCGTGTCTCAGGGGGAGTCTGTTTCCAGCGGGATCATCCGTGCAGTGGGCAGCAGCGAATCTGCCGCCACGCCGGCCGTGCAGGTCAGTCTGGCAAACACCTCACCGGAAGAACTGGCCCGGCTGAACGTCACAGATGGGGCCGTCGTGAACGTGGAAGCCACTCCGCCACGGCCCATCAAGGTTGTGGGGGTCATTCAGAATCAGGTGGTGGAAGTGCCGTCCGGGCTGAACGTGCGTCTCCTGGACGCTCTCACTCTCGCGGGTGGCCAGACCTATTCCAACTGGATCAGTGACAAGGTGACCATCATTCGTCGCGTTCCCAATCGCGACGAGACCATTCGAATCAAGGCATCCATCCGGCGGGCAAAGAATGATGATGCTGAAAACCTGCTCCTTGCACCGTACGACATCGTCAGTGTGGAGGAGAATCTCGTGACATTCACGCTGTCAACTCTCAGTGGTCTGTTTGGCGCTGGAGTCAGCGCCGCTCAGATTGGCGCATTTTAGGCAGCAACCGCACTCGTCGCCGTCGGCACGGACAGAACGGACCATGGAACCATACTTACTGGAACAGGTAGAAACGGCACAGCCCAGCGGCCTGCACGCGGTCCTGCGATTTCTTCGTGTGGTCAACCGGCAACGCATGATTCTGGTGGGCGCTCTGGCGGCCGCCGCGTTTTTGGGGTTTGTGCGATTTAAGCGTCTGCCCAGACAGTATTCGTCGTCCATGCGATTGATGGTGACGCAGCAGGAAAGCAGCGGCGAGGACGGTGTGTCCAGTCAGCAGGGCGCAGGTCTGGCTGGCTACAAGCAGCTGCTTCTGAGCGATGTTGTTCTGAGCATGACGATTGAGAAACTGAAGCCACTGCCTCCGGAGCTGACGGGCGTTGTCGACAAAGACCTGTGGCTGCCTGTGCTGCGCAACATGCTGTCTGTCAAAGACGATCCGGCGGAGCAGACCCTGGAGATTTCGTGCGTGTCCGGGCGGCCGCAGTCCACGCTCGAGGTGCTGGATACTTTGCGGGAAACCTCCAAGACGTACATCGCCGACTTTCAGGAAGTGAATTCCCAAAAACTGCGTCGCGAGCTGGAGGCCAACCGTAGTACGGTTGAGACGCGACTCAGCGAGAAAGAACTGGAGTTGCTGAAATCGCGGCGCGAAAGCGGCGACCTGATGCTCACTGAAGGTAAAGACGAACTGCACCCGCTGGCCCAGCGCGTCAGCCGGCTCACGGAAGAACTTTCGGCCATTCAGAAACGCCGGCTGGAGATTCAAAGCACGCTGGAGATGGCCAGTCAGCTGGTCGCCACCAATGCTGACCTGACTGTGGCTGTGCAGAAGCTTGGCAGTCTTGTGGGCGAGCAGGTCATCGAGAGGATGCCGGGCACTGGTGGGATGACCACCAAAATGATCGAGGAAATGGAAGCTGAACTGAAGCGGATGGAAGCGGAGATGGATGCTCTGCGACCACACTTCGGGGCGCGGCACTCGGACATGATCCGCCGGCAGAAGACCATCTCTTCCAAACAGAGTCAAATTGCACAGGCACGTGAGGAAATGCGTCGCCAGGTGCTGGTTGGCATTCGCGAGCCACAGGTCGGGCAGTGGCTGCTTGGGCATCTGCAGGCCGAACTGGCGGCCACCGTGCAGCTGGAAAAGAGCGTGATTGCCGAATACTCGCTTGCCGAATCAGAGGCGCAGTCGCT
The DNA here is from genome assembly GCA_024742875.1 of Planctomycetaceae bacterium. Taxonomy (GTDB): domain Bacteria; phylum Planctomycetota; class Planctomycetia; order Planctomycetales; family Planctomycetaceae; genus Fuerstiella. Next base: position 76,247 of record JANSXP010000010.1, read on the forward strand.
CAGCGACGAGCTGGCTCAGATTCAGAGCATCGAACGCGAGGCTGAGACGCTGCGGAATCTGCATCAGTCTCTGCTGACGCAGCTGAACTCTCTGGATTTCAGCAGCAGTAACGGCGGCTACCAGGTGGCGTTGCTGAGTAACCCCCTTCTGCCCTCCAGCGCCAGCTATCCCATCATGCACCAGGTTCTGGGCATGTTTTGTGTCGTTGGGTTCCTTGCGGGCATCGGTATCATCTACGTCCGCGATCTACTCGACGATCGCCTGCGTTCGCCGGAAGAAGTGCGTGAGCAGCTGGGACTTCCCGTGCTGGCCGTGATTCGCAAACTTCCGGATCGCGAAGTGGAACAGGCAAAGATTTACGTCCACGGTTTTCCACAGACACCGCACGCCGAATGTTTCCGAACGCTGAAGACATCGCTGACACTGTCCGCGTTGGAGACCAAATGCCTGGCGATCACCAGCACGGAGGCGAGCGAAGGCAAAACCACGACCACCGTGAACCTGGCGGCTTCGTACGCACAAACTGGTGTGCGGACACTGCTGATTGATGCCGACATGCGTCGCCCGGTGCTGTCGCGCCTGCTGGAGATTCGCGGGCAGGGCGGGTTGTCAGAAGTCCTGCGGGCCGAATCTGACGTGGCCGGCATGGCGCGGGAACGCATTGTGCAGACCGACGTCCCCCTGCTGGATGTGCTGCCCTGCGGCCCTCGGATACTTAATGCCGGCATGCTGCTGTCGATGCCCACGCTGCCTGATTTGCTGGACTGGGCGGTCTCTGAATATGACCAGGTGATCGTCGACTGTCCGCCCACGCTCCCCGTCAGTGACGCGGCCATCGTGGGCCGCTATGTGGATGGCATGCTGTTCCTGATGAACCCTGACAAGACGCATCGACGCAGTGTCGTGCGGGCCGTGGATCAGCTGCGAAGCATGGAACTGAAGATTGTCGGGGTGGTGGCGAACACCAGCCTGAATGAAGAGAAGAGCGGCTATGGCTACCAGTACGGTTATGGCTATGGCTACACGAGCGATTACACATACGGGCACGACGAAGAAGATGACTTCTATGATTCGGCCGTGAGCAGCGCTGCCACAGGTGCGACGATGAATCCACTGACGGAGACTCGCGTCCCTGCTGATGCACCCACTGGTGCGGCAGCCAGTGATCTGACGGCACCCAGCGTCGAAGCGCCGGACGGAGACGGTGACCTGGACGATGAGTTTGAAAGGGCCGCCTGATGCAAACTGCTGCAGAAACAGTCCTTTCCGCTGATTCGCAGCCTGCCTCACAGGTCGTCGCGCATGGTCTCCTGCCCGTTGTGCTGCGGACGCTGGACCGTTTGGTGGACCTCGGTTTGGCGATCGTTCTGTTTGTGGTGCCGTTTACGATGGCCGGAATTCGGGAAACCGGAGTTGCCGTCTTCGTGTGTGCGGCGCTGACAATGTCTGTGGCATGGGCCGTGAGGGAACTGCTGCAGCCGCAGTCTGCCACACCCATGTCCGTGGCGTTTCTGATTCCAGCGGCGGCCGCCGCCCTGGTGTTTTGTCAGCTGATTCCTCTGCCTGCAGCGCTGCTGGAACGGCTGTCTCCGTTTACCGCCCGTTATCTGCCAGTCTGGAATACGGAACACTTTCTGTTTCCGGACACGACCCGCTGGTCACGTCTCTCGCTGACGCCGTCCCTCACACAGTCAGGGCTGGTGCTGCTGGTGGCTTATGGACTGTTCTTTCTGACGCTCACTCAGCGGATTCGTTCGGCTCGTGATATTGATCGAGTGCTCAAGTGCGTCTGCGTCACGATGGGGCTGATGGGCCTGGTGGCCCTGGGCCAGTTGTTTTTTCCCAACGATCGCTATCTGTGGACGTTTGAGTACCCCTTTCGTCCGGCCAGCTGGCCGGCCAAAGGCACATTTACCAATCAAAATCACTTCGCCCACTTTCTGGCTTTGGGAATTGGTCCACTGCTGTGGTGGTGGAAATCGCTGTTCGCCCGATCGGCCGACGATCGAGCGGCCACCTCCGACTCGCAGTCCGGTCCTTCTTTTGGATCGGGATCCCGCGGCACACTTTCCAATCGTCAGATGGTGCTCACCGGCATCGTTGTGATGGTGGCGTTCGCCGCCGTGCTGAGTCTGTCGCGGGCCGGCATTCTGGCGTTTGGCACCGCGGCATTGATTTCCGTGCTCGGCCTGGGAATTGAGCGGCGAAGAATTCTGCTTTACGGATTGCCCGCGCTGCTGTTTGTTGGCGCGGCGCTGCTGACATTTGGGACAGACTCGCTGCAGGATCGCGTGGACACGGTGGTCCACGCCCAGTCGCTTCAGGAGATCAGTCCCGGACGATTTCAGCTTTGGTCCTCCCTGCTTCGCGGGCTGCCGCATTTCTGGATGGCAGGCGCTGGCGTCGGCAGCCACGCGTACGTCTACCCGGTGTGGATGGAGACAGATCCGGATGTGCGATTCTCACACGCCGAATCCGGCTATCTGCAGGTGCTGGTGGAAACAGGTGTCCCCGGCCTGGTGCTGGTCGTGGCCGCCCTGCTGATGGTCCTGGGCTGGTCGTGGCGCGCCTGGCGGAGAAGTCGCCCTGGTGGGCCTGTGAGAATACGTGTCAGTATTTTGACTGCTGGCATTGTTGTTTCAGCCGGTCACGCGTTTGTTGACTTTGCCTGGTACGTTCCCGCCTGCACGATCTTTGTGGCCGTGCTGGCGGCATGCCTGTGTCGCCTGAGTCAGATGACTGTACGTTCCAGACAGCCCGCCACCCGCTGGCCGGTCGCCCAGGCGTTCGCCATTTTACTGCTGGCCGCTCCCGTGACGGAACTGGCGGCGGAAGTCGTTTTTGCCGACGCCGCGGCTGAGTCCTCCTGGCTAAAATATCGTCGTGATATCGTCGAAGCGGGACGTGAGGACCTTTATGACTCACCCGATGCACTGGATGAGCGGCTGGACCGCATGATTGCCAGCCTGGAAGAGTGCCTGCACCAGGATCCTTCCCAGTTTCCGGCGATGTCAGAGCTGGCCACGCTGTATCTGCGGCGCTTCGAGCATGTTCAGGCTGGCAGCGACAATCCCATGTCGCTGCGTGAAATCAAGAACACGGTAGAGACGGCCGAATTTGAAAGCCCGCAGCAGATTATGGAGTGGCTGGAGCAGGCGTTCGGGCCGCACGTCATCGACCTGTACCGAGGTCTGGTGATGGCCGAACGGGCTGTCAGCGGTCATCCGCTGCGTGGTGAAACCTACCTGAATCTGGCTCAGCTCGGCTTTCTGAAGGGCATGCCGGCGTCTGCCGAAGCGCGGCTGGTCGAGCAGGCCGTGTTGCTGCGACCAAGCAAGCCCCCCGTTCTGTATTTTGCAGGCATGGTGGAGGCCGAACGTGGTCAGCTGGACAAAGCGTGCGAATGGTGGAAAAAAGCGTGGCACCAGTCTCTGGAGATCCGGCCGCTGATTCTGGCAGGTTTGGATTCCACGCTGACCCCACGGGAAATTGTCTGGCACATGTCGCCCGGCGAACGCGGTTTGTGGGAAATGTTTGTCCGCTATCGCGTCAATGAGCGACCAGACGCTCAACGGTGGATCGCCTCTTATTACGCCTCGAAGTTTGCCGAAGTCCTCGAAACGCACACCCAGAAGGACGCCTCATTCTGGCTGCGTGCCGCAGACATCTTTGAGTTTCTGCCAGGGCACGAACAGGCGGTGAAGTGTCTGGAGCAGGCTGTTGCCGCACAGCCATCCAGCTACGACATTAAGAAGCGTTATGCACTCGCTTTGCAGCGTGCTGGTCACTCGGAACAGGCACGCTCCGCTTTGGAGTGGTGCCTGATGAAGCGGCCGGAAGATCTGCAGGTGATTCAGGCACTGCAGCCGGAGGGGAGCGACTCAGCAGGAGGCGGAGTGCGTGGCATCTGAACATCCCCCGACAACCCAGACAACCAGAACTCAGTCCGAAGCAACCCCGGAGCTCATGTCACCAGTTTCCCATTCGTCTGTTCCTGCAGCCAGTCCGTTAACGACGGGGGTCGGCCGCTATCTGAAGCGCGGTCTCGACATCTGTCTGTCTTTGCCAGTCGTCGTGATTCTGCTGCCACCCGCGGCGGTTGTGACGTGGCTGGCTCATCGGCTGCAGTCACCAGGTCCGTTGCTGTTTCGACAGGAGCGATGTGGACTGGGTGGCCGGCGTTTCACCATCCTGAAATTCCGCACGATGAATCCGGAGAGAGCGGATGCTGCGTCCGAAACCCAGTCACGCATCTTCCCGATAGGCAATATCCTGCGGAAAACCAAGATCGATGAGATTCCGCAGTTTGTCAACACGCTCATCGGCACGATGTCGATCGTGGGGCCCCGACCCCATCACTTTGCGGACTGCGAACAGTTTGGAAAAGAGGTGGAAGAGTATTCCCTGCGGACTGTGGCCAAGCCAGGTATCACCGGGCTGGCGCAGTACAAAGAATATCGGGGCGATTTTGAGTGGAACTGTGTGAGCAACCGGGTCCAGCGCGATCTGGCCTACATTCGCGAATGGTCTTTGCTGCTCGATCTGCGGTTGATCGTGAAGACGGCCAACGTCATTCGTCGCAAATGCTGGCAGGCTGCCGTCCATAAAGTGGAACATCTGCCAATGGTGGAAAAAGCGGGCCCTCGGCTGGGCATCTTCTCGCCGTTCACTGCGTCCGCACGTCCGGTAAAACAGAGTACTGCCCTCATCGCCGAGGAGGACTCGGTCACCGACAGCACGCGTCATGACATCAGCGCAGGTCAGGCTGTGACTGACAGTGTCCCGCCGGCTGTGTCCGCTGAGGATGGCAGCCGAGAGGACACGAAGGACACGAAAAAGGCGGCCTAAACCGCCCACCTCGATGTCAGTCAGCGTGTTTGGGTTTGTCGCACGAAAGACTCACGTTGATCGGCGGCGGCAGAATGCGGCACAGCGAGTGCCGGGTGGCCGTTTTAAAAAGCAGCCGCTTCTCCAAGCGGTCGCTCTAAAAAAGCGGTCGCTCTAAAAAAGCGGTCGCTCTAAAAAAGCGGGCAATGGTGCTGCATTCCCGCGCATTTTGGCCAGTTCCTGTGGGATCGTGCACGAAATGCGACCGCCAAAGCGGCAATTCCCTCCCGGGTGAGACGGTTTCCCGCTCGCAAAAAGGCGTGGAAACGCGGATAATTGGGCGTTGCCCCCGCATCTGCGTCCGGTCGATACCGTGTTCACGGTGGATAAGCGTTGCATTCGCACGTGATTTGCGTCGTGGTTGCTGGGCCGATCTTCCCGGATTGCGCCGGTCCGAACCCGCCTGATTGAATTCACCGATGTCTTCCACGCTGGACAACCAGATTCGCATTAATCTTCCGTCGGCCATCCGTGAGTTGTTGACGGCCGTGCGGGGACGAGTGCGTCGTTATTCCGTGCTCTCCGGAGTCCTGTTTCTGATGATTGCGGCGGCCCTCTCCTTCTGGGTCACGTATGGACTCGATTCCGGCTGGTTTGCCATCCAGCGGCTGGAACTCCCCGTTGGGCTGCGTTTTTTGATGCTGGTCATCATGGCGGCTGCCGCTGCCTGGTTGATTCTGGGGCGTGTGCTGCGACCATTGATACGCCGGCACCGAGACCGCGAAATCGCCGTGCTGCTTGAGCGCCGCTTTCCCGAGTTTCAGGACCGCCTGGTGACAACGGTGGAATGCAGTGATGGCTATCCGGGCGAAGGTCCGGTCGTTGGTGCAATGCTGAGTCGCACGGCCGAAGATGCGGGTGCGTTTGCCAGCACGGTCAACACGCAGGACGTTTTTGAGCTGCGGCAGTTGAAAGGACAGGGCTGGGCCGCCGGACTGCTGGGCCTGAGCATACTGGGTTATGGCCTGTTTCAGCCCGGCTCTTTGCAGCGGTGGTGGTCTGCCTTTGTGCAGTGTGAAGAAACCTACCACGAGCGAACGACCACGCTGGAGTTTCGGGCGGTGGCGCAGCCCGGAGATCGTCGGCAGTCGTTCCAGTCGTCGGAAGCGGAGGGCGGGGCGCCGTTCTATCTGCACCCCCGAGGCTCGGACTTCGAACTCGAGATGACAGTTCCCACGGGTAAGTCACCTGCCGGACGGGAGTGGGTGGTGCCGGAACGCGTTCGTGTGGACCTGATTCGTGAAGACGGCACGCGCAGTCGCACCTATGTGTCGGCCTCGTCGGAACGTCGTTTTCGGTTTGTGGTGACGCGTCTGCAGGAAACCATCTCGCTGGAGATTCTGGCGGGCGATTTTCGTACCAGCGTTCCGCTGGAGATTCGTTCTGTCGAGCCGCCCACGGTCACTTCACTGCAGGCCGATTGTGTCTATCCCGCCTACACCGGATGGAACCGACGTCGGCAGCGAAACGTGACAGTGCTTGGCAGCGAACTGTCACTGCCGATTGGCACTCGTTTCGATCTGGTGGCTGCCAGCAACAAGCCGCTGCAGTCGGCACGTCTGGTCGGTGATCTGTTTGAGGTGACCGGTGACCGTGAATCCTGTCAGGTGATCCCGAGAGAAGGTTTTCAGGTCACGGCGCAGCCCACCGCACCGCTGGTTTCCGCGGACGGACTGGCTGTCTCGGCCGAATTTCAGCTGGTGCTGGAGCCAGCCGACACGCCGCTCGCTGTACCTGCGGAGGCGGACACCGCCACCACGCCGCAGCAGGCTGATGATTCTGCTCTTTGCATCACCTCCAACAGCACTCTGCGATTTTTCCTGCACGATACGGACAACATTATTTCTTTGTCCCCGCAGACAGTGAGGATTCGCGGAGTCGCGGACAAGCCTCCTGTGATCGCCACTCGTTCTGTTGGCGTGGCCAATGCCATTACTCGTCGTGCCGTGATTCCGTTTGCCGGATCTATTCAGGACGACTACGGCGTGGCCAAAGCGCGTTTTGAGTTCATCGTTGATGACGGAACGACGTGGCGTGTCCGTGAATTCCAGACGCCTCTGGTGTCTGGCGCCATTGAGTACGAACTGCTGTCTGATGAGGCGGGACGTCCGGAACGTTTTGATGTGCTTCCACTGGAGTTGTCAGAAGGCCAGACACTGTCGATTTCTGTCACGGCCACAGACGCCTGCACGGAGCCAGCCCCTCAGACGTCCCGCGCTGAGCCGGTCGTTTTTCGTGTCGTCAGTAACGAAGAACTGCTGTCGCTGCTGTACACACGCGAATTAAACATGCGACGGCGTTTTGAAGAGGTCATTCGGCGACTGGAACAGATTCGCGACGATGTGCAGTTTCATGAAGCCGCCGCCGCGCGACTGGCCTCCGGCGAGGCGGCCGATACGGTCAGTCAGGATCGCATCGCTCTGACCGACTGCGCGCGTCGCAGCGGCGATTCTCTCCGGGTGCAGAGCAACGAACTGGCGTCCATTCGGGTGGGTTTTGAGGAAGTCATTGAGCAGCTGATTAACAATCAGATCCCTCCGAAACAACTGGCCAGTGACATGCGTAATCGCATCGTCACGCCACTGCAGAAGATTCTGGACGTTCAGATGAAGGATGCTGACAACACAGTCAGCGAATTTCGGGTGGCCGCCAGTCGAGGTGAAGACTGCAGCGGACTGGTCGCGCGTTCGGTGACGGACATCGAAGCGGCCATCGTCGGGCTGCGAGGCATTCTGGAAAACGTCCGGGATATGGCCGAGTTTCACGAAGTGCTGAGCGATCTGAATGCCATCCTGAAGGACCAGGAGAAGATTCAGAAGGAAACAAACGCCGAGCAGATCAAGCGACTTGGCTTCGATTGATCAACGGCAGCAGTGAAAGGGCTCCGAGCAATGACAATTCTTCGACAACGATACACGGCCTGCGTGGCACTGCTGGCCGCCGCGGCGATGTTGACCGTCTCGTGTCTGGACGTGACGGCCGACGAGCAGCCGCCTTCGGGCGCACGTTTGCGGAACGAGCAGGAGTCCATCAGCGGGCGTTACGCGCGGTTTGAGCGTGTGCTGACGCAGATGGCCGACATCCTGGGGTACGAAGATCCGGAACGCGCCGAACTGCTGCGACGCGCTATCAGCGAAAGCCGGGAGAAGGGAATCGCGCTGACGCTGGAACAGATTGCCAAAGATCTGGGGCGATCGGAATTTGGTAATGCCATCGACAAACAGAAAAGCGTGACCACCGATCTGCGGGAACTGCTGAAGCTGCTGCAAAGCGAAGACCGGATGAGCGCGGTGGAACGAGAACGGCAGCGAATCGCCGATCTGTTGAACGACGTCAACAATCTGAAGGCCCGACAGCGTGCGGTTCGTGCGCGGACGCAAAACTCGGCGGCTCCCTCCAGCGCGGCGCCTGGTCAGCAGCAGGCTCAGGAGGATGCCGAAGACATCCTGGGAGAAATGAACGAACACGACGGCACAGGCGATAGTGAAACCACGGATGGCGAGCCCAAAGACGGTGAACCGGCCGATGGCTCATCCGGCAGTAACAGCCCCTCCGAGTCAGGAGAAAACGGCAGTCCCAACGGCGACAGCAAGCCGCCAGCCGAAGGCGCAAGTCCGGGCGAAGGCGATCCGCAGGACGAACCGAAAGATGGTGAGCCCAAAGATGGTGAGCCCAAAGATGGTGAGTCAGGCAAAACGGGCGACACGCAGAAAAGCGGTGGCGATTCGTCGGCAAAGCCACAGGACTCCTCGCAGACTCCCAGTGGACAAAATGGAAGCGGCAATGAATCGGAATCGCAGGATTCTTCATCACAGAGTTCGCCGTCTTCTCCGTCGCAGTCCGGGTCAAGCGACAACCAGACAGAGCAGACGCCAGGCAAAGAACAGTTGAAAACAGCCAGCAATCTCATGATGGAAGCTCTCGACGAACTGCGAGAGCAGGAACGCGAGGCAGCCGTTGCGAAACAGGACGAGGCCATTTCCGAACTGCAGAAGGCGGCCGCCGAACTGGAGACCATGCTGCAGCAGCTGCGTGAGGAAGAAAAGGAAATGGTGCTGGCCACGCTGGAAGCCCGATTCCAGCGTCTGCTTTCGCTGCAGACACGAATTTATGAAGGCACCGTCGATCTGGCGGCAACCCCCCGAGAGAAGTGGCTCGACAATGCGGTCAGTGAATGCCGCGAACTGAGTCAGGAGCAGCTCGACGCCACTCAGGAATGCAGTTTCACAACGTCCCTGCTGCGCGAGGACGGAACATCGGTTTCCATCCTCGTTGCGGTGGAAGATATCGAAACAGACATGGGGGCCATCGCCGAGCGTCTGCAGCAGACAAAAGTGGGACCTTTGACGCAAAGCATGGAAACCGACGTCATCGAAGCGCTGAAGGAGCTGATTGAAGCGACGCAGCGAGAGATGGCCGAAATGAAAGAGCAGCAGAATCAGTCTCCGCCGCCGCAGCAGGACCCCAACGCCCAGAAGCCGCCACTGGTTCAGTTTATGGAAGAAATCAAAGTGCTGCGGTCGCTGCAGCAGCGTGTGAATCGCCGCACCCGGCAGGTCAACGGGCTGCTCGATGAGGTCACCCCCGATGATGTGGAAGACCTCAAGGCCCAGCTGGACGAGTTAGCGCGTCGCCAGGAACGACTCAGGCAGTCGGCGCTGAAGCTGGCCGAGCAGATGGAGAAGCAATAATGTGCGTCCACAGACACCTCCAGCCATTGCGACTGGCCGCTGTTGCCGTGCTGCATCTGACCCTGGGATCAGCTCTGGCGCAGCAGGACCAGCCTCGGGTCGATGAAACTCCGCCCGGCGAATTGCAGCAAACTCAAGCGGAAGGATCAGCCGACCCCGTGATTGCTTTCGCCCGGATGGATTCGGATCGCGTGCGGACAGAAGTGCTCAGCTGGCTGGCGTCTTCCGGGCAGACGGCCGAGACGCTGAAGAATGTGGCGGCCCGCTGGGCGGACACGCAGGCTCTTTCGCGCTTGACGGGCGAACAGCTGCTCGACCTTGCCGTGGAGTCATTTGCTGTGGCCGACGAAGGAACGCGGCAGTTGCTCGAAGCCACTTATACCGATCAGCCCGTTGATGCCATTTTGTTTGACGGCATCCGGAATTCTCCGTTTTACGAAAGCCAGGTGCGTCTGCTGCACGGTCGCTGGCTGACTCAGCATCGGTATTATGATGAAGCTCTGGCGATGATGGAGCCGCTGAATCCGGAAGATGTCATCGATCCGGCCAGCCTGCTGTTTTATCGTGCGGTTGGTCAGGCCGAGTTGCTGCGACGCAGGGACGCACTCGACTCTCTGGCACTGCTGCTGTACAGCACGCAGGAGGTTCCCCGTCGTTTTCAGATCGTGGCAGAAATGCTGCAGGAGGATTTGATGGGACGCGAAGATGAGGGCATGGATCTGGTCGAACGCCTGATGAAGGATGTCGAACGTCGTTTGGAACTGGGTGAGTCCGGCAAGCCCACGCAGGATCAGGGAGATGCCATCATTGCCGCGCTGGACAAGTTGCTCGAAGACATGGAATCTGAGCAGGAGCAGCAACAGCAAAACGGCTCTGGCAACGGGGGCGGGCAGCAACAGGCTCCGCAGCAGGCGGCCAATCAAAGCACCATCAAAGGTGGTTCTGCGGACGGAGAGGCAGACAGGAAGAATCTGACCGAAGAGGGCAGCTGGGGGATGCTGGACAGCAAAGCGGAAGCGCGGGCCCGAGAGCTGATCCGTGGCAAACTGCCGGCCAACTATCTGGATCAGATCGGGCGTTTTTCCCGGAAACTGGCTGAACAGAAATAGGATTCTCCCCAAAGAATCGTGTGACCGTTCTTTTTTCATGGAGCTGCTCTTGATCACGTGTGCCAACTATGCCTTTGCTCTGCTGCTGCTGACGGATGTGAAGGTTGATCTTCTGGAAGGTCCCTCACTGGCGGGCGAATTGAAAGTGCTGGACGAGGACAGTGTGACGCTGTCCGTGGACGGAGCTGAAGTCACCCGTCCGGTGGACGATGTATTGAAAGTCGTTTTTTCCGAAACACAGTCCGCTCCGGTCGGGTTGCAGGTTCTGCTGCAGGACGGCTCGCGGATTGCCGCGGACGACATTACAGCCACGGCATCTGACGTGCGGCTGACATCGGCCGCCATAGAAGAAACGGTGATTGACCGCAAACTCGTGCGCGGTCTGCTGCTGAAGAAGCTCGCCAGTGCCGCCCAACCGCAGTGGTCCGCATTTTTAAAACGTGACAATGAGCGTGACCTGCTGGTTGTGCAGAAGCGGGACGAACCAGGGCTCGATTTTCTGACGGGAATCGTCTCCAGCGTCACTCAGGAAAACGTGCCCTTCCTGCTGGATGGCTCAGAAATTCCTGTCCCCCGAGAGCGGATTGTGGGCGTCGTTTTTGGACGCGCGGAACAGGCGGACGGTCGACCCGACGGTGCTCGTATCCAGATGACGGACGGTTCGGCGTTTTATGGTGAGGACATTTTTGTGGAAGACGATCTGGTGTCGTTTGAAGCGGGGTGGGGCGAGTTTGTGGAGGTCCCGCTCGATCAGCTGGCCGCCGTTGATTACAGCGTGGGGCGCTTTCATTATTTGTCAGATCTGCCGCTGCTCACCGAGGACTATTTCGGTCTGCAGCCGGAGGGAGATGCCTGGGGCGATCAGTTTGAAGCAGATCGCTCCACACGACTGGGGCTTTCCAGTCCATGGCGGATGTCGCGCGATCGATTTCCCAACACGGGGCGGCCGCCGCTGACGCTGCGCGGACAGCGATACACCAAAGGGCTTTGTATCTTCCCCAGCGCGCGGATCGAGTTTGCCCTGGACGGTCGCTACTCAGCCCTGCAGGCAGTGGTGGGCGTCGATGATGACGTGGCATTCAACCAGCGGAAGGGGCAGCCGGTGACGGCCGTGGAGCTGAGAATTGAGAAAGATGGTGAGATGGTGACGAAGAAACTCGTTCGCGCGCTGGACGAGCCATTCCGCCTGAATGTGGATCTGACGGAAGCCAACACGCTGTCACTGGTTGTGGATTTCGGGGACGGATCCAGTGTTTGCGACTATCTGGATCTCGCGGAAGCGCGGCTGATCGTGAACAAGTCTGCGAAATAACAGAACGGGAACAGTCGGAATGAACGTGTGTTTGCTGAAAAACCGCATTGCCGGGATCTTTTGCCTGGTGGCTGCTGTTTGCACAGGAGCGGTTTGTGCCCAGGATCTGTCGTCCGCCGAGCGGCAGCAGCAGCGGGTACGTGTGATCGAACAGATCGCCCCCTCCGTGGTTTGCGTGATGCCCGCCACAGGACAGGGCGGTGGTTCGGGTGTGCTGATCTCTGCCGATGGTTATGCGATCAGTAACTATCACGTGACCAGCGGGTCAGGCGACTTCATGAAGTGCGGCTTGAACGATGGTCGGGTTTACGACGCCGTGATCGTTGGCATCGACCCCACTGGAGATATCGCCCTGATTCGACTGCTGGGGCGCGATGATTTTCCGTTCTGCAAAGTGGGCGACAGCGATCTGGTCCAGGCGGGAGATGAGGTGCTGGCACTGGGAAATCCGTTTTTGCTGGCGTCTGATTTTTCGCCGACGGTGACATACGGAATTGTCAGCGGCGTGCAGCGTTATCAGTATCCGGCCAATTCGTATCTGGAATACACCGACTGCATCCAGATTGATGCGTCCATCAATCCCGGCAACTCGGGCGGCCCGCTGTTCAATATTCAGGGCGAGTGGATTGGGATCAACGGGCGCGCTTCGTTTGAAAAACGCGGTCGCATTAATTCCGGCGCGGCCTACGCAATATCTGTGCGTCAGGTGATGCTGTTTGTGGAGCAGTTGCGGTCTGGTCGCATTGTCGATCATGGTCGCACGGACTTTACCGTCAAAACGGGGGCTGATGGTGTGGTGGAAGTGGCTGAGGTGTCGCAGATCTCAGAAGCCCGGCGGCGTGGCCTCAGGCCCGGTGATGAATTGATTTCATTTGCCGGTAGGTCGCTGACCAGTGCCAATGATTTCAAAAACATTGTTGGCATCTTTCCGGCAGGAACCCGTGTGCCTTTCACATTTCGCAATCGTGAAGGCGTGCAGAAGGGGACGGTCCGGCTCAAACCACTTCATGAGTTTGACGCGGCGCCAGAGATTCCCGGTGGCCCCCCCCAGCGTCCCGGCGGGCAGCCTCAGCCAGACGAAGACGGTGAGGAAGGTGAGGAAGGTGAGAATGACGAACGGCCGGATATTCCGCTGCAGCAACTTATGTCGCCGCCGGCTCCGCCCCCTCCGGCAAAGTATGCTCACCTGTTTGAGAAGAAGAAATCCTTTGCCAACTTTTACTTCAACCGCATTGCCACCGACAGAGTGCTCACGCCGCTTAAGGAGCGTTTAGCGACAGACACGCCAGCCGTTCGTTCGTGGTTGATTGAGCTGGAGAATCCCGCAAACGCCGATGGGGCTGTGGGAGAGTTGATGATTAGCGCGGAGGCCGCGGGACTGCTTGGAGAGACCTGGCCGGTGGCCCATCAGAAGGCGGGCGAACTGGCGGCTGATTCGGAGCCGTTTGAGTTTTACGGCCTGCTGGCTGGCGGTATGGAGTGGTTTCGACTGTTTCGGGGTGAGCGTGAACAGTACGCCGAGATCATCTATCTCGGAAAAGAAACGCTGTTTGGAACACAGACAAACGTGGATGTCATGCAGATGACGTCGGATTCACAGACGGCCCGCTGGTATTTCGAGCCCGGCGAGCCACTGCCCGTGGGGCTGGATTTGATGTTTACTTCAGGTGCGGACGAAGCACGACTGAGATTTCGCGACTGGCAGTCGGGAGGCGGGCTGCCATGGCCGGCCGAAATTGGAGTCGTGGATAATGAGACCGAGCAGTTGATGTGGCTGAAGGTGAATTCTTTGAAGGGCCGCACCGCATCGGTTCAGGGCGACAGGCAGGGACGGGCACAATGAAAGTCCATCTGATCATGACCGGATTGGCTGTGGCTTTGATCGCCGGTGACGCGGCCGCAGACGATGACGTGATTGCCTCACGGCAGGGAGCCATCGTGAAGCTGTTTGGTGCCGGCGTGGGTACGCTGGACTCCTACGGTTCCGGCGTTCTGGTATCTGCTGAAGGCCATGTGGTGACGGTTTGGAATCACCTGGTCAACACCGGATACCTGACGGCCGTGGCGTCCGACGGCCGACGGTTCGACGTGGAAGTGGTCGGCACGAGCCTGGATCACGATCTGGCCGTATTGAAACTGCAAACGATCGAGTCGGACACGTTCGAGTTTGTCGATATCAAAAATGCGAGTGATGCGGCTGCCGAGGCGATCAATGGGCAGTCAGTCCTCGCATTCAGCAACGTCTTTCACGTGGCGACCGGAGACGAGCCGGTTTCCGTGGTTCACGGTGTCATTGCCTGTCAGGCTCCACTGGCGGCCGGACTGGGACAATGGGAATTTCCCGTGAAGGAACCGGTCTACATTCTCGATGCGATTACCAACAACTCGGGCGCGGCGGGTGGCCTTCTGACAGACGCCGGTGGTCGACCGCTGGGACTGCTGGGACGGGAAATCCGACATCGTGAGACGCAGATGTGGGTGAACTATGCGGTGCCATGGGCAACTCTGCAGCCGGCCGTCACAGCCATTCTGTCCGGGCAGCGGGTCGCCGCCTCCAACACCGAAGAGCCGGATCGTTTGTCGGTCGGTCATCTGACTCAGCGTTTTGGACTGACCGTCATCCCGGGGGCACTGGAACGAACGCCTGCGTTCATCGACCGTATTGTGCCGGATTCCATCGCTGACAGGGCGGGCCTGCGGCGGGGCGATCTGATTGTGCTGGTGGATGATCGAGTGATCAAATCCGCCAAACAGCTACGAGTCGCCCTGGCATCGTTCCGCCCACGTCAAAAAATTTCCATCACCATTGATCGAGGTGGTCGGCTGGAGATCTTGTCGTTGCGAATGCCCCGTTAGCTGGCACATCTTCCAATGAGCGCGGGCAACGGGAGGCCCCTGAGTCGCCCCGAACTCAGGCCCCTGAGTCGTCCCAACCTCAGGCCCCTGTTCGAACGGGAATTGCTCACTCGACTTGCATTTGTCTGGGTTTTCGACACGCTTAAGGGAAGCGGTCTGCCACGCGGCGACCAGAGACAGAAAAACCGGGTGAGTCTGACGCGATGAAGTTTGTGGGTGCAGAAGACGTGCGGCAGTGGATGGCTGACGCGGATGATATGTCGGAACTGACTGGCGGCATGGGAACGGGCACCGGCCAGCTGCCGTCGGAACTGGGTGTGCCGGAGCACCTGCAGTTTCTGATCTCAGAGTTGATCGCCGACGAAGGCGTTCTGCCGTCTGACGCTTTGGACTCCATTCCGTTTTACAGTCTGTGCCGCGGCCTGTTTTTGCCGCTGTCGATGCTGGATCCAGGCCGTGTTGCGCAGTTGTTTGGATTGCAGGTGGAGCCACCGCCGGACTCGGCCGCGCGTGAAGTGCTCCTGAAAGACCTGCTTGATCGAGATATTGGACTCACGCTGCCGGAACAGATCGGTTGTATTCTGGGCGACGTCTTTCTCGGGGGCCGCAGCAGTGTGCGTCGTGACAGTCTGGTACGTCTGCTGATGTCACTGCGAATGATGTCCCGTCGCGACTGTCTGGACAGACTGACGCAGGTCGGTGATATCGCCGTGATGTTTGCCGAAGCGGCGGCCGACTTTCGCGGTGATCCACCACTGACCGCCGCGGAAGTGATTCGCACACTGCGGGTGCTGCCCCGGGCCAGACGCACGCAGAAGTTTCAGATTCTGCGATCACTTTACAGCCGCTGTGGACGGCTGGAAGCGTACTTTGTCACGCGGCTGCTGCTGCAGAAAGCCGGGCTGGGATTTGAGTATCAAAGTTCGCTGATTGGCCGACTGCTGGGCGAGAAGTTTGGCGTCGACGCGGAGCAGGTTGGTCACGCGATGGCACTCACAGACGTTTTTCATGTGGCAAAAGTGCTGCTGGAAGACGGGGCGGTCGGTCTGCAGAAGATTCAGCTGCAGCCTCTCGTCGCCGTCCGTCCTATGCTGGCCGGTGGTGTTACCAGCGATCTGACGGATGAGGAGTTTCCCGTCTGGGTGGAGCGGAAGTATGACGGCATCCGCCTGCTGCTGCACAAGTCCACGGATGCGCAGGGATCTGTTCTGTGTGCTTCCTACACGCGCAACCGCGGCGACTGGCTGGAACAGATCGCCGGTATGGAAGCCTCCATCAGATCGCTGCCGGCCGTGAACGCCATCGTGGACGGTGAGTTGTTCGGGACAGTCGTGGATCTGGAAGCCGGCGTTCGACCAGCCTCGGTGTATGAAGTGTACTCTTCGCTGCAGGGGCAGACGTCCACTCCGGTGAGCCTGCGATTTGCGGCCTTCGATCTGCTGTATCTGAACGGCATGGATGTCACCCGCAGCCCGCTCAATGAACGGCGGCAGTTGCTGATGAACCTGTTTTCGCCACTCAGTGGAGCGCCGACGCCAATTCCGTTTTCGGTCTCTCAGGGGCAGATGGCTACCAGTCATGAGGAGGTGAATCGCCTGTTTCAGCATTTCCGTTCGCAGGGTTACGAGGGGATCATTTCCAAACAGCTTCAAGCGCCTTATCGACTGGCGCATCGGGATAAGGGGTGGAAGAAACGCAAGCCGGAGATCACGCTGGATCTGGTGATTCTGGCTGCCATGCAGACCGTCACCACCAAGCAAACCAGCGGTATGTTTGGCTCGTATGTGGTGGGTGCGCGAAATTCCGAGGGTGGCTATGACATCATCGGCGACGTGGCGGGCATTGACCGCGTACGTGAGCAGGACATTCACCGCGAGATCCTGCGGGACGGTTTGATGACCGGAGAACGCGTCGAACGCCCGAGTGCCAGCGGCGCCCGACCAGGCTTCGCCCTGCGTCCGTCCATTGTGGTGACGGTTCGGTTTGAGGGAGTCGCGCGTGATCAGGTCACTGGCGTGCTGAGTTTGCGCGACCCCAAACTGGTCGTCATTCGCTCCGACAAATCAGCCGTGGAGGCAGACACCATGTCGCGCATTGAAGAGATCTACCTGCGGCAGCGCGTCAGCTGACCGACGTGGATCGTGACCTGGGCGGCCGCTGCCTGCGAAACCGGAGGGCGGCCTGTCTCAGTTGGAAGTCGGCGTTTTCCAGAGGCCTGGAATCCGGCGGTTGAGTTTGCCGTGCATCGGTGTGCATTCGACAATGCGGCAAAGGGGACGTGATGTTTGCCGCGGAAAAATCCGCCGCCACCTTCCCGCCTCTAATTCTTCCATGAGTGTCGAACGGATGAGCAAGCTGGAATCAGTAACGGTTGTGAAGGCCGCCAATCTTTATTTTGACGGCCGGGTTTCCAGTCGTACGGTGGAACTGCCGGACGGCTCCACCTGTACCCTGGGCGTGATGCTGCCGGGTGAGTACACCTTCAATACAGACAAGCCGGAGCTGATGGAAATCCAGGCGGGCTCTGCCGCATGGCGTCTGTGCGAGTCGCCCGAGTCACCAGAGTCGGCCGAACCGGCGAGTTTCGTTCCCGTAGGAGCCGGAGATTCGTTTCACGTTCCTGGCAAGGCGTCGTTTCTGATACGCGTCGAGCAGACTTTGGATTACATCTGCTCGTTTCTTTCGCAGTAGTCATGGCCTGTCGCTCTTGGCGCGATCAACTTCCTGCCGGGGCACCGCCATTCGGAGAATGCGGTTGTGGCTGGTGTCAACAATGTACAGGTGGTCGCCTTCCCAGCAGACACCGTGAGGATTCCTGAGGACCAGTGATTCTTCTCCGATCCCCCGTCCCAGAACGGTCGTGACCTGCTGGGTGTCCGGATCAAACCGTCGTATGGCGGCATTGCGATCATCGGCGATGTAGACCCGATTGTCGGGGGCGACACACAAATGCTTGGGGGAGTCAAACTGAGCCTGCGTTCCCCTGCCGTCGACGAATCCTTTCTCACCGTTGCCGGCCACCGTGTGAATGGTGCGATTTGGCCTGACGACCCGCAGCGCATGGCCACCGCGTTCCAGTATGTACAGGTTACCGTTCGTGTCGGCCGCCACAGCCCGAGGATCCACCAGTGGTGCTGCGGTCGCAATGGCGCCGTCTTCGGGAACCCCCCGCGTGCCGTTGCCGGCGATGGAAGTGGTCAGCCCAGTGGCCAGGTCGATGGCCCGAATACGACGGTTGCCGATATCCACCACATGCAGCACGTCGGCGTCCGGCGTCAGTGTGACGCACATGATGTCGGAAAACTGAGCGTTCAGCGCTGGCCCGCCGTCTCCGGAGAATCCGGATTCGCCTGTTCCGGCAAATCGATTGACGTTTCCGGTGGCCGCGTCAATGCGGCGAATGCAGTGATTCCACGTGTCGGCAATGTACACGTCCCCGTTGGGTGTGACAGCGCAGTTGTGCATCCCATTGAACGTGGCATCACCGAGGGGGCCATCGTCCCCTTTCCAGGACCGGGAGCCGTCGCCGGAAACCCAGAGCAGATCTCCTGTGGGATCACGTCGATGGATCCGACCGCCCTCCAGTTCGACAATAAACATGCGGCCCTCTGTGGTGAAGTCGATCCCGAATGGCCGCTTCAGCGGACTGCTCTCGGGTGACCAGCCGCCACCCTCGCTGGTGAGCACATCACCGACAACGATTTCGACGTGTTCAAACTGGCGTTCGTCGGCAACACAAGCAGCAGTGAGTCGATTCAGAAACATCGCAGGGAGCAGCAGGATAAGCAGCAGCGGAGGCACGGCAGTTCCTTTCGGTATCGGTGGTGAGAAAGACGGCTCAGAAAGCCGTTCATGAAACGGGGCATGAATCGAGGCACGCCCGGGGGGACGCGGATTGTGCGGCTGTGCGGCTGAGTGTATTCTGCGGACAGCGCTGCTGTCATCAGCGATGTCCTGCACTCTTTCTTCTGTTCTGAGCAACTCATGTCAATATCGTGTGCGTGGATTTCACGAGGTCGTTTATTTGTCAAACGTGACGACGAGGACGTCATTGAAATTGAAAGTGACTTCGCCCGCAATTCCCTTGAGCGAGACATGCGACGCGCTGGAAACAATGCCTGGAAAGGTCGCAGTGGCGTCTGGGGCAGTCTGGGAATGGAGCCGCCCGGCGCAGTCCCCTGGGAAAACGTGGAGGCCGTGCGACAGATTCGATTTGTCTCGGTGGCACCAGGCGATCACCCCAGCGAGATCTACTACGTGCTCGATCTTGGCGCGGTGGGTGGCCTGTTCAGCTACGACATCGATCTGGAAGAGGAAACACGGCTGATGCACAGCCAGGCGTTTCAGGCGCGGGATCTGTCGCGGCATCCGACTGATCGGCGGATTGCCGTTTCCGTGATTCGCGATGATGGCACAATGGGGCTGTCCATCACCCGGCATGACGGACTGTTTGGCAAAGGTGTATCGCTGTCAGATACCATTGATGAGGCCCCTTCCTGGGTTCCCGATGGCAGTGCGAAGCTGGTTTTTCAGTCCGCCGCCATCGGCCGCAATGAGGCGGGGGCGGCCGTTGGTCAAAGTACACGTCGGATTGAACTGCTCGATCTGGAGGCCGAGCAGATCACGAATCTGACAGAAGAGGATGACTTTGATCTGCTGCAGCCTCGTATGCTGTCGGACGGCAGTTTGCTGTATATTCGGCGGCCATATCGCAGTTCACACCAAAAGCCTCCTGCCTTACTGGAGACGCTGCAGGATATTGTTTATTTCCCTTTCCGACTGGCGCGCACCGCCGTCTATTTTTTCAACTTCATGTCGATGGCCTTTTCCGGGAAACCGCTGATGACGGCCGGTCTGCAGCCGCAGAAGAACCAGGATCAGGATCCCTGGCTGGTGCTGTACGGTCATACGATTGACACCCGCAAAGCGATGGCAAACGGGGCTGACAAAGACCCCGACCGACCGCTGGTGCCCAAAGACTGGGAACTGATCAAACGCTCGGCAGACGGCAGACAGAGTGTGCTGACCTCCGGCGTGGCCAGCTTTGATGCGGATCCCGATGGTCGCGTTGTGTATTCCAACGGCCGCGGCGTCTATCTGCTGAATGAAGATGGCAAATCCACCATGCTGGGCAAAGGGGATCTGGTTCAGAAGGTCGCTCTGCTTAATCGCTCAGCGTTTGCCGGCCTCGAACAAACGTCCAGCGAAGCATAGGCTTTGCCAGCAACTCAGCGGGAGTTTGGGAATAGTTGGGTGAACCACCGTTTTTGTGCGACTCGCCTGTACGTGTCTCAGGTTTGTAGTCCTGTGCTTTGTGATCTGCACCGGCATGCGGGCTGTCTGCATGTGTTGATCGGCTCAAACAGACTCAACAGGAGAGACAACAGTGCGAGTAAAATATGCGCTGATCGCGGCCCTTGGAGTGGCGCTGATTGGACAGGAATCCGTCCAGGCGGCTCAGCCTCCCGGCCGCGGACCACGTGGTGGTTTTGGTGAACGAGAAGGTCGCGGTCCTCGTGAGGGGGGGCCGGATCGGGAACGCGATGGCGACCGTGGCGAACGGGAGGGCGGGGATGAAGAAAGACGTGGTCCCCGAGCGGATCGTGAGCGCCCGCAGCGGGACGGCGACAATGACCATCGCCAGCGCGGTGAGCGCCCTCAGATGGGTGATCGCAAGGGGCCGCCACACCGCGGCATGGACCATGATCGCAGTCGCGACGGGAAACGAGGACATGACGGTCAGGCTCACGGCTCCAGAGGAAAACGCTCCGCAGAGAAGGCACGCGGCAGGTCGGGGCATGGTCGCGATGGAAAATCGGGAATGAAAGGTCGCGGCGACCACCGGGGACCAGGTTTTGCGCAGGGACAGCGTTCCGTCCGCGGATCGGGTTTTCGGGGCGGAAGTTCTCGACGCAGTGGGCCACCCTCGATGCGAGGTCGTGGACCGGCGGGGCGGGGAATTGGCCGCATGAGTGGCGGGCCGGGTTTTGGTGGATTTCGATTTGGTCGCAGCCCGCGTTCAGGCTTCGGTGGTATGGGCGCTCGATCGGGGCGCGGGCCGGGCAGCTTCCGTGGCCCCGGCAGCTCTCGCGGACCGCAGATGAAGGGCGGTCGCGGGGCGGGCAAAGGGCCCGTTCGCTTCAGTGGTCGTGGGCGCTCACGACGATCGTGAGCTATCGATTCATTACAGACAAAAAGAAGAAACGCCGATTCGCGGGTTGCGATCGGCGTTTTTCGTTTGCGCCAGATGGTAGCGCCAGTTGGCAGCGTCAGGCTGTTGACCGTCGCTGGTGGCCGCCATATCGCTGGCGTCCGGGATCATGGGGCTAGGGCTTTCCGGCCGCCCATTTCATGCCGTTGATGACCGTGTCCAGAAACACATCGTCTTCAAACGTCTCATTGCCGTGGCCATATGTGGTGCCGAAAACACGTGCCTTGCCGTAAGTGTTCGTCCAGATGACCGGATGGAGCTGACCTGTCTTCTCACTGACGGAAGTCGCCAGAACGGTCGTGTTGGGCCAGACTTTTTCAATCACATAAAGTTCATCATTGGGCGTCGTCCATTCCTGCGGAAAGTCCTTCATCACCGGATGGTCGGGTTTCGTGTTTTTGACGACGTAATTGCTCTTGTGTTCATGGCGACGGCTGGTCACGCCCAGCATCTGCCGCCAGTCGTCAATTTCTGCATTCCGATAGGTGTGCATCGCACAGTGTATGACGACGGCATTCACCCCTTTGAAGTGGGGCTCGGTGATCGTCCTGATGTATTCCGGATTGGTCGTCTTGGCAAAGCACTCGTTGTGAATGACAACATCGAAGCCTTTGGCCCAGTCCGGGTCACGATAGAAGTCGATTTCTGCGTCTGTCCCGTACCCGCCGGCATTCACAATGGTCCAGTTGACATCCACCTTGCGTGCGCGGGCCGCTTTTTGCAGCTGCATCGTCTGGAAGGGGTAATCGTGGCAGCAGCCTCCAGTGATCACCAGCACGTTGAGGGGATCGGCTGGTGCGGGATCGGCCGAGGCGGGAGTCGCTGGCACGAGCGAGCACAGCAAAAGCAGAGTGATGGAGGTGAGTCGATTGAGCATAGTGGTCTCGCGAAAGGTGAGTGGAATTCCTGAGGATATCGCGAACCGTTAACGATGCCAACCTGCCCGCTTAGTCGAGCGTGGCCGGATCCCGGCAGATCAGTTCCAGCACATTGTCTTCCGGGTCGCGAAAGAAAATGGCGCGAGCCAGCATGTCGGGGAACTGCGTTTCCACGGGGCTCAGCTGTAACTTCTGCAGACGTGTCAGGTGATCTGCGTAGGCGTGGGGAGGAATCTCAAACGCCAGGTGATTGAGTGTGGAACGAGAAACGTCGTGTCCCTTCAGACGCTGTCGGGCGAAGACGTGCCGCTGGTAGTCGATCAGCACGAGCAATTGAGGGTGCCGGCATCCCAGGGGCGTATTGAGTGGCTGGATCGTCAGAAAACTGATGGTCGCTTCTCCGTGCGGGTTGGGAATCTCTGACTCCATGCAGATTTCCGAATGCAGCGGGAATCCCAGAACGTCCGTGTAAAACTGCCTCATCGCAGGCAGATTCGCGACGCTCAATACAATCTCGGCGACTCCGGTAATGGGGGGCGCATCTGACATGGTGCTCTTTCTGCGAACAGCGAGTGGGACGGCCGGTCCTATAATCGGCGCACGACGCAAAGTTTAACAGGCGTTTCGAGGCAGATCTGCACAGCCGTGGGGTTAAACGCGCCGCCCAGACTCTGTGAGCCAGGATCGAGTGACTGCTTCCCACTTTCTGTTTTTCACTGAGCGTTCCCCATGCCCAGCTGCAAATCCCTCAAATTCTCTCGCTGCTTCGACCGCGAAACCGTCCTCGATGACGCACCCGTCACCCTGCAGCGAATCGTTCGGCGGCGTTTGTTCCGTCCTCTGATGACGGCCGAACTGGGCCCGCGAAAGCTCAGGATGGATGCTGGCGAACAGGAGTGTCTGACCGCGAGTGAAGTCACGGTCGGCTGTGATGCTGACTGGCAATCGGCCAGCTCAACGGCTCTGTCCCAAACCTCCGATGTGGCGATTGACGCGAATCCAATCGAAATGGAATTTGTTGGCACAGACGACGAGCTGCAGCACGAAACCGATCAGCAGACCCGCGCGATTTTGCGACAGCTGGGTGACTTCAACCGCATGCTGCTGGGACGTTGAAAGTCCGGCAAACGCGGCACGTGAGCAAGCCCTGCCGCGCCCGATCGTGACGACACAGTCACTTCTTTTCTGTCTCGTCTTTGGGCTCTTCATGTGAGGCGGGCAGGACTTTAGCCTCGTCTTCGGCTTTGGCATCTGCGATCTGCTGTTCAAGGACTGCCGGGTGCACGAACTGGTGTGAGTCCGCGATCGTCAGAGGTGCAGGTTCCCTCTCCCCGCCGTCGGAACGACGGAGGATTGACGGCATGCGCAGTTGCCAGTCGGCAAAGTGGACACCGTCATAAATGGATCCGCGCTGCAGCGGTCCGGCGCCCATCACCCATGTGTCCCGCGCGTCGCTTTTGTGAATGGCCGAACCGGACTGCCAGACGGGGGTGCCCGTTTCCCGGTGATACGCGTAGGCGATGATCTTGCTCGTCGACAGGGTGGAGTTGCGTTTGCCAAAACTGATTTCGGGAATCGTGGGCAGTGGTGGTGCACTGCTGACCAGCGAGGCGGCCTGTGAAAGCGCGTTGCTTGCCGGCAGACCGTACGTGACTTCCAGCGAGTCGGTGCCCAGCGCTCCGATACGCGCCTCAATGATGTAGTCCGCCTGTTCTTTGGAGGACTGTAACAGGCACCCGGATGTCGTCAGCTTGTGTCTGAGCGTGCTGACAATGTAGTCCGCGTTGACAAACAGCAGCCCCTTGACCGAGCGGATGTAGGTTGTGTCCAGAAAGACTTTGCGTCCGGACAGCACGCCAAATTCCAGCTGGTCCACACTGCGGTCAACAGAGTCTGACAGCAGCAGCTGTTCGGTTCCCGAACGCTTCTGGGTGCTGCCGCAGCCTGTCACAAGACAGACGGCCGTCAGAAACAGAAAAAGAGCGTGCGCAGATCGCATGGTGAAATGAGAATGGGAGGTGGGGGGGGACGGCGGCGGCCGTCGGAGGGAGCTCGTAATGTAGCTGCAAAGTGCACGATTTGTGGTTCATTTTTCCAGCGAACAGCGTTCCCGGCAGACACGGACCGCCGGCTGACTTCAGTTCGGCAGAAACTGCCGCTGTGAGCGGATGCCCTCTCGCCAGTCGAGGGGGGATGCTTCATAATGAGGCGTGCGACCCACCAGCCAGTTTGCCTGCCGCCTGTTGCCACGGAGAATTCATGATGCTGAAAGTCATCGGCCCGCGAATGAAAAATTGCGCGGGCACGGGCCGGCGTACATTTCTGTCGGCCGGCAGTCTCGGTTTTGCTTTTGGTGGCAGTGGCTGGACACTGCCTGACCTGCTGCGCGCTGAGGAAAAGGCGGGCCTGTCCGGTTCACGAAAAGCGGTGATCAACATCCATCTGGACGGTGGCCCGCCGCAGCTGGAGACGATTGATCCCAAACCGGACGCGCCGCGGGAGATCCGTGGCGAATTTGGGCCTGTGCAGACTTCCATTCCCGGGCTGCAGATTTCCGAACTGATGCCACGCGTGGCTGCCGCCGCACAGGACTTTGTTTTCGTCCGCACTCTGGTGGGTTCGGATGGCCGGCACCACGCATTTCAGTGCCAGTCCGGTTTTCCGGAGACGGAGCTTGCGGCACTCGGAGGTCGGCCGGCCATGGGCTGTACTTTGTCCCGGCTGATGGGCTCACCGGATGATGTGGTTCCCGCGTTTGTGGACCTGATGCAGGGCCGACCGCTGGTCAGAAACTCGGCCCGCCCCGGATTTCTGGGGCCTTCATATCAGCCGTTTCGCCCGGACCTGAGCGGCATGTTTCGTCGGCAGCTGGAACCGGGAATGGTGAATGAACTGAAGCGCCTGGGAACCGATCAAACCGTCAGTCTCACGCTGAACGCGTCGTTGAGTCAGACTCGTCTGAACAATCGACGTGAGTTGCTGCAGGGGCTGGATCAGATTCGTCGTCAGGTCGATGCTTCCGGGATGATGGATGCGATGGATCGATTCCAGCAGCAGGCCGTGGGAATCCTCACGTCGGGAGAATTTGCTAGGGCGATGGATTTGAGTCAGGAAGATCCGGAGGTGGTGTCGCGCTACACGGCCCCGGCAACCGGCCGTGGTGTGCAGTCTGCCACCAGTGAAGGGCCAGACTGTGTCCGCAAGTTTCTGCTGGCCCGGCGGCTGGTGGAGGCGGGCGTGCGCTGTGTGAGTGTTTCGATCAGTGATTTTGATACGCACTCTGCCAATTTCTCGCGGATGCAGAACCTCGTCCCCATTGTGGATCATGGTCTGGCCGTGCTGGTGGAAGACCTCAAACAACGGGGCCTGCTGGACGATGTGACCGTGGTGGCCTGGGGGGAATTTGGTCGAACGCCGCGTATCAATGACAAAAACGGGGGGCGGGATCACTGGCCCCGTGTGGGACCGGCGCTGCTGGCCGGTGGAGGGATGAAGACCGGTCAGGTGATTGGAGTTACCGATCGCATTGCCGGTGCGCCAGTCAGTCGCCCCGTGCACTACAAGGATGTGTTTGCCACGCTGTATCGCAACATGGGCATCGATGCGCGGCAGGTCACCATCGATGATCCCCAGGGCCGGCCTCAGTACCTGCTTGACGACGGGCAACCGCTGGCGGAATTGGTTTGACGGGCTGAGAGAGGGGACGCACCTGTTGCCGTCTCTGAGCCCGCGCAGAAGCTTCGGCTGATCCCGGTTCCCGCCAACTCCCTTTTCGATCCCGGGGCGCCGAGTTGGTGGTAAGGCAATTCACGGAATTGCTCCGTAAGACGTTCCAGACCCACCGCGTCTGCCGGTGTGTGATGTCCGCTACAGAGCTGCTGGCCGTTTTCCGCCAGGATGCGCGCGTGGAGTCACACTATTTCTATTTGCTTCAGGGACGAAGAAATGAAACACAGTCGATACATGATGGCCGCTGTTCTGGTTTTGGGGATGCTGGTTTCCGGTTGTGCGCAGGGACGCTGGCCCGGAAGCGGTTGCCAGTGTGCTCCCGCCGGGGGATCGGCGGGTTCTGCGCCGCTGTATGGTGGAGGGGGAGCCGTGCCGGGAAGTTATGCGCCGCCTCCTGCTGGCGGATACGGTGACTTTCAGGGATCGGGTTCCCGCTAAGCAGAGCCACTGTCGAATTCCCGGGAATGATGAGGGGCGAGGGCAGGGCGGCCGACACAATGAAATCCCGTTTGCGATACACTTTGCGGAAACAGGCCTGTGACAGCACTCACACTCTCACTCTCTCTCGACTCACGACACGATTTCTCCATGACGACGAATCCCGCAGAAGACCTGACGGATGTTGTTGTCATCATTCCCGTTCTGAATGAGGAAGACTCCATTGGCCTGGTGCTGGCGGACCTTCCGGCTGTCGGACGAGTGGTCGTTGTGGACAACGGTTCCACGGACGGCACCGCCGTGCAGGCCCAGGTGTCTGGGGCCCACGTCGTGCGAGAGGACCAGCGGGGGTACGGAGCGGCCTGCCTTTGCGGACTCGCCGAAGTGGAACGCCTGCGGGATACCGGGGAGATTGATCCGCAGATCATCGTCTTTCTGGATGGTGACTACAGTGATCACCCGGAGGAACTGGTGGATGTGATCGCCCCGATTCGCACGGGGGAAGCCGAACTGGTCATCGGATCGCGCCTGAAAGGAAAGATGCAGGCAGGCGCGATGCCGCCGCAAAGTCGTTATGGAAACAAACTGGCGTGTGGCCTGATGCGGCTGCTGTTTGGTGCGCGATACACCGACCTGGGACCGTTCCGCGCGATCCGCCGCGACAGCCTGCAACAGCTGCAGATGGTCGATCAAAATTTCGGCTGGACGGTCGAAATGCAGATCAAGGCCGTCAAACGCAAACTCAAAACGGTGGAAGTCCCCGTGTCCTATCGTCGGCGTGTTGGGGTGAGCAAGATCAGCGGGACTGTGTCGGGAACGATTCGAGCGGGGTACAAGATACTTTATCTGATCGCCCGCTATGGCCTGTTCGACCGATCGGCGTCCTGAGATGACGACCCCGACGTCAGCAGATTGCGAGCGGGCAGCGGTCGAATCCAGGCATCTGGGGATTCTCATCTTCTCCGGCAGCCTGCTGTGGCTCATGCTGCTGGGCGTCTCACTGCTCTCGTGGCAGTTTGGTGTCGAACATCGTCTGGCGGGCCGACCGGTGCGGTCGTTTGTGATCATGATGTCGCTGGCGTTTGTCCTGTATCTTCTGGCGCTGCGTTCTGCAGTGCGGCTGAAGAACGGCCGTCGGGCCACATGGTGGATTCTGCTGTTTGCTGTGGCGTATCGATCCGTTCTGCTGCCATCGGTTCCCATTCAGGAAATCGACATCTACCGCTACATGTGGGACGGAGCCGTTGTGGCGGCTGGTGGTAATCCGTACCAGTTTAGTCCGCGCGACGTTCGTGAGACGCCAACGGGAATCGGTGAAGACGCACTGCAGCCGTTGCTCAAACTTCGTGATCGCGATGACTCCGCACGGCTGGCGCTGCAGCGGATCCACTATGCCCATTTGACGACCATCTATCCGCCCGTTAGTCAGGCTGTGTTTGCCGCTGCCGCCTGGGCCACGCCGCAGTCTGCCACAATCAGAACGCGCATGATTCTTACCAAGCTGTGCATTGTGGCGTTTGATCTGCTCGCGGTGCTGGGCCTGCTGCGGTTGCTGAGGTTGTTTCACAAAGCCGATGGCTGGGTGGTTTGCTACGCCTGGTCGCCGCTGGTGCTCAAAGAGTTCGCCAACAGTGGCCATCTGGACGCCATTGCTGTGGGAATCACCGTCTGGGCGATTTACTGGTGGATGCGGGCGATGAATCGTCAGTCGTGGTCCCTGTTGCTGCTGTCGGCTGCGGTGCTCGGTCTGGGGACTGGCGCCAAGCTTTATCCGGTCGTGGTTGTGCCCGTGGTGGCCGTCAGTGTGCTGCGGCAGTTTCGCTGGCAGGGAATTGTTCTGTCCGGTGCGATGTTCTGTGGAGTGACGTCGCTTACCCTGGCTCCCATGCTGATCGCACGCCCGCAGGCCTCACAGGAATCGTTGACTGACCATTCTGCAGACAGCGGAACCATCGAGTCAGGATCGCTCGAAGAGCTTCCTGCGCCACCGATACCGGAACTCGTCGATTCCGCGGCGGACGCGACACAACGACGGGAACGGGCCACAGTCGAGCCACCCGTCCCTGAACCTCAGGACGTCCTGCCGATTCCGATCACACAGCCGTCTGTCACTCAGATGACGGAGGTATCGGGTGGCTCAGGTCGTCCTCGGAAGCAGACAGGTGCCGGGCTGACAAAGTTTCTTTCGTCCTGGAAGATGAATGACTTCTTCTTTCTGATCATCCAGGAGAACCTGATTGTGGAATCCAAAGCCTGGTTTTCCATTCTGCCCCGGAGCTGGAAGCAGGCAGCCACTGGGCCTGTCAGGCGACGAACCGGACAGTCGGAATCGGACGCATCGTTCCTGATCGCTCGAGCGATCACTGCCGGTCTTCACCTTGCCATCGTCCTGTGGCTGGCAGGGAGGGCGTGGTGGGCGAAAATCGACGAGTTGCCGCGTCTGGCTTTTCTGTGCATCGCCTGGTTCTGGCTGCTGCTGCCAACCCTGAATCCATGGTACTGGATTTGGGCAATGCCCCTGTTGCCGTTTGTCCGACAGCGGTCATGGCTGCTGCTGTCCGGCTGCGTGATGGTCTACTATCTTCGTTTCTATCTGCGCAATGACTGTGCCGGCCAGGAAATCCTGCACAGCGGATACTATGGCGCGGACTTCTTTCACTACGTGATTGTGTGGCTGGAGTATGTTCCACTGCTGCTGCTGCTGGCCGTGGAGTGGTGGTGGTCATCAGGATTCCGGCGGCCGCCGGAGCCCGACTCATCACACGGTGACGCTTTGCCGTCTGCCGCCAGCGTGACGGCGTGAGCGTGAAACGCGGTCCCTGCGCGGTTTCAGGACGGTTCCAGCGGTACAAACATCCGGCGCTGCGTCTGCTGATCATGGGCGGCCGCCTCCGTGGCCCGCTGTTGAAAGACCTGCTGAGAGCGAAATCCGTTTGCCGGATCGCGGGGGGCCGAGTAAGTGCCGTCTGATTTGATGGTGCGGGCACTCGCTGTGTCTTTCATGCAGGTCTGCAGGATGTCGATTGCCGTTCGTTTGCAGTCGGGATCCAGAATCGGCACCAGCAGTTCGATCCGACGATCGAGGTTTCGCGGCATCATGTCAGCGCTGGAGAGCAGAACAACATCTTCGCCTCCGTGGCGGAAGTGGAACAGCCGGGTGTGCTCCAGAAAGCGACCCACAATACTGACCACTTTGATGTTGTCACTCAGGCCCGGGACACCGGGCTTCAGGCAGCAGATGCCCCGCACATTCAGGCGGATTTTTACGCCCGCCTGGGAAGCTTTGTACAGGGCGCTGATGATTTCCGGATCCACCAGCGAATTGAATTTCGCCGTAATTCGTCCCTCTGAGCGATCTTTGCAGCGATCCGTTTCAAACTGAATCAGTTCGAGGATCTTCTCCCGCAGGCCAATGGGTGCTGATGCCAGATGCTGAAACTGCTGCAACTGAGAATAGCCTGTGGTGGCGTTAAACCACGCGATGACGTCGTTGCCGAGTTCCTCGCTGCACGTCATATAGCTGACGTCGGTATACAGTCCCGCCGTGGATTCGTTGTAATTGCCTGTTCCAAAATGGCAGTAACGGACAAATCCCTGCGGCTCTCGCCGCACAACCACACACGCTTTGGCGTGAGTCTTCAGGCCCCGTACCCCGTAGATGACCTGTACGCCCGCCAGTTCCATTTGTCGCGCCCATTCGATATTGCGGGCTTCATCAAAGCGGGCTTTGAGCTCCACAATCACGGTCACATTCTTGCCGTTGCTGGCCGCCTCTTTCAGTGCTTTGACGATCGGGCTGTTGCGACTGGTGCGGTATAGCGTTTGTTTGATGGCGACGACGTCCGGATCGATGGCGGCTTCTGTCACCAGACGGACCACCGGATCGAATGTCTCGTACGGGTGATGCAGCAGGCGGTCACGCTCGCGGATCGCGTCGAAAATGGACTCACCCGGCGTGAAGCCCGGAGCGTGACAGGGCGTCCACTGCGGATAAGCGTGTTTCTCAAACCCACTGACATTGGCGACCCGCATCATGTCTCCCAGACCGATCGGTCCTGGCAGCACGTGCACATCCCGACTGCGCAGCCGCAGCAGTTTCTTGAGGAATGCCAACATGGGCGTTGTGACGTGGTCCGACAGTTCCAGTCGCACACAGAAGCTGTCTTTGCGCTCTTCCAGAACGTCCTCCATCTCGGCCAGCAGGTCCGTGCCGTCTTCTTCACGTACGCTCTGATCGGCGCTGCGCGTGATGCGAAACGGAACCGTGGAGGCAATCTCCTCACCGGGAAAGAATCGCTGTACGAGCAGCGAGATCACATCCTCGCCCAGCACAAACTCTTCTTTTGCACCTGCGGACGGCAGGTTGATGAATCGCAGGTCTGAGCGACCGAATGGAATCACGGCGTAGCGGTAGTCGCCCCCTTCTTCGGCCGGATACAGCTGCACGGCCACGTTGGTGGTTCGCCCCATCAGGAGTGGAAACCGCTCGGGGTCATGCACGGCAATTGGTGTCAGTGTTGCGCTGATCTGTTCGTCGAACAGTTGCTCCACAAATTCCGACTGAGCCTGAGACAGCTCTGTCACGTGTCGCCGCCGGATGCCCAGATTCTTCAGTGCCGGCTCGATGCGGTTCAGATAAATGTCGTACTGGGACTCGACCATCTGATGCAGGCGGGCCGAGACAGCTTCCAGCTGCTCGACGGCTGATAGCCCGCTGGGGTCAACGCCCGGTTCATTGTGGCGAATGGCGCTGCGGAGGCTGCCGACTCGCACCATGAAGAATTCATCCAGGTTGGAGGCAGTAATGGCCAGAAAACGCAGCCGCTCCAGCAGGGGAACGTCCGGGTTGTCGGCTTCATCGAGCACTCGCTGATTGAATTCCAGCCAGCTCAGTTCACGGTTGATGTACTTTTCAGGATCAGGATTCATGCGCTCGGTATTCTGACCATGCAATGATACTTAAGTGGTGCTTTCACGGAGCAGGACGCTCATGCCAAACACTTCTTCAAACAGAGCCGAGTTCTGTCGCAGTTCCAGCTGTTCCATCGACAGATCCCCCCGGCGCCCGCGGGCCACAATGATCAGACGCCCTTTTTCCACCTGGCACTCGATGGACCGAATTCGCTGTGTTCTGGATTGCGCCAGGGCGATGGCAATCCGCAAAATGGCGGCCATCTGCGTCAGGATGACGCGGCTTTCGCGATCCAGCTGTGCATACGTAGTATGGCTGGGTTTGGGAAAGGCGCGGCGGTGATAGCGCGCCACCAGCGCGGCCAGTGTGTGATCCAGTGAGTTCAGCCCAAAGATGTCACTGTTGCTGATCAGGTAGTTGGAATGCTTGTGGTAACTGGGCGTGCTGACGAACAGTCCGCATTCGTGCAGCAGTGCGCCAACATACAGGATGGTCTCACAGCGAACATTCATGCTGTGGTACGAAGACAGCTGGCGGAACAGATCCCGCGCCAGGTTGGCCACGTGATAGCTGTACTGCAGGTCCACCTGAAAGTGGCGGGCCAGGTCATCGGCCGAGCGAATAATCTGTTCGCTCAGGTCAGTGGACCAGCCGGACGGCTGCAGCATCTCCTGGAGCAGGGCGTCCCGCAGATTAAAACTGGTGACCAGAACCTGATCCGTATCCAGCATGCGTGCCATGCGGACATAGGCCAGCAGGGCCGGCGCAACGGTCTCCGCCTGCGACAGTTCCATGTGGTAGGTCTGCATGATCTGCTCGGTGGTGAGCCGGGAAAGATCGGCCGCCATTCGCTCCAGCTTCCGCAGCGGAATACGCTGCAGCTGACAATTCTGATCTTCCGGCTGCAGGTGGCGAGCAGCAAAGCGAACGTCTCCCCCAATGGCCAGCAGTTCGATACGGCCGCTTTGGGGGATGAAGTCGCGCAGCTGTTCCAGTGTTCTGTCGATCTGGCCGGTAATGATCTGCAGCGCCTGATCACGGGCTGCGTGGTATTGTCGGATCAGCTGCTGCAGACGGACCGTGCCCAGCCGATAGGACTGCGAATGCAGGATGTTCCTGCCCCGCAGCAGCAGGATGTCCGTGCTGCCTCCGCCGACTTCCATCAGCAGGCTGCGGGTGTCGCGTAACTCCGCCTGCTGATCAAGCAGTGGACGAATGCCCAGGTAGGTCACTCTCGCAATTTCCGCATCGTCGATCGGCTCTACCACAAATCCCGTGGCCGTGTAGATGCGATCCAGAAACGAGAGGCGGTTGCTGGCTTCACGCACAGCGCTGGTGGCCACCACGCGAATGTGACTGGGATTGGTGCACTGATATTCGGCCAGCTTGCGGCGATAACTCTTGAGAACCTGAATGCACTGCCGCAGCGTATCCCGTTTGATCTCACGGCGGGTGAATGTGTCTTTGCCGATGGCCACGCCGCGAACCAGCTGCTCCAGCATGCGCACTTTGGAGACCCCGTCGGTTTCTCCGATGGCCATGCGGATAGCGGACGTACCCAGCTCGATCACAGCCATCGGGTAGACGGACTGCGGTCGTCGTTTGGAGTCCGACCCGGATGTGGAATTGTGTTTCTGCGAAGGGGACATAATCAGTCGGCCTGTCACCGAAATGCCATCGCTACGAAAGTTGACGTGCCTGCTGTCTTACCCAGGCGGCCGCTCCAATGACAGCCGAGTAGTCACCAAGTTCGGCAATTTTGATCTCGAAGACATCTCTTAACGAAGGCAGCACGTTGCGACGCGCACCTTTCAGTGTTTCTTTCAGATAAAGATCGGGCATCGCCTCTGCCAGACCACCTCCGAGAACGACCACATCCGGTGCCAGCAGATTAACGAGCGAGCCGATACCCCGACCGACCTGCTCGGCCGCCCGCCGCACAATCTCTTCAATCGCTTTGTCACCCTGTTCGATGGACCTGGCCAGTACGCCGCTCTTGATGTCGGCCAGATCGGTGCCCGCTTCCACGGCCAGGTACGGCGCTTTTCCGCGGTAGACCGCCTTGGCCGCTTCAGCCGAGATGGCCAGACGACTGGCCAGAGCCTCCAGCGTTCCCACTGGACCGACACCGGCCGCCGGGCCTTCGGTGGCCATCTGCAGAAAACCGACTTCCATGCAGGAGGCGCGGGCCCCCCGGAAAATGTGTCCTTCATACACCATGCCGCCACCGATGCCGGTACCCGGAAACACGCCCACCACACAGCGTGCCCCCCGACCGGCACCCTGGACGTACTCGCCATAAACGCCCGCGTCGACATCGTTGCAGATTTCCACATGACAGTGGAATTCTTCATGCAGGATGGAGCGCAGGTCGACGTTCTTCCAGCCCAGGTTCGGGGCCTCCAGAATGATGCCCGCATTCAGATCCAGCGGTCCCGGGCAGCCAGCGCCGATTCCCGCCACACGTTTGGGGTGCACGCCCGCTTCGTCCAGTGCCATGTGGATCGTTTCCACGAGGCGTTCTGTGGGGACTCCGTCTTTGCTTTTGTCACGCGTCTTGCGGCGTTTGCGTCCCAGTACGTTGAGCTCGTTGTCGTACACAACCGCCATCATTTTGGTGCCACCTAAATCGAATCCGATCCAGACAGATTCAGAATCGAAGGTGGTGGGAGATGGTGCGTCTGACATTGGCGTCTTCCTGTCGTTGTCTGTCGCGCGGGCAGCTGTCGTTGCTGAAGGATAGTGGGATCAAAGGGGAACGTCAGCTTCGCCCGACAAGAATCCCGCGGTCGTCATGAAGTCGGCCACCATGGGCGCTCGGGCGATTCCCCAGCCAGGGGGCCGACTTTCGTCCGCACACGCCTGCCGTTCTGTGTCAACCGGCCGATCGACTGCGAACGATGGTTTAGGAATGGTGGCTGGAGAACCGTATACGACGCTCGCACGTTAGCTGTCGTGGTGCCAGTCGTGATAACGCTTCAGGCCCCGGCCCGCGCGGGATCCAGGCCACTGATCGCGCGACCACTCTCCCGTCTGCTCGTCGGGGCGTTCGCTGGTGTAGTAAGACAGGTGGTCGGCGGACGTCCACTCCGCTTCTTCCGGCTGCGGACTGCCGGTGGAGAAGCCCAGCAGTCGTTTGATGACCTGGACCAGCTGCAGCGACACGCCCAGCAGCACAATCATGAACAGCCCCATCAGGACGAGGACCGGGCCCATGTCAAAAAATCGCTTGGCCAGAGGCCACGAATGGGGCCAGGTCAGCAGCAGCAGGATGGTGGCGATACTCAGAAACGGACCGTAAGGAATCTCATTGTCGCGATGGGCGACGAAGTTGCCGATGGCGACAAGGATGGCCAGCATGGGGGCGACCATGAAGACGGCTAGAACAGGCTGCCAGCCAATCACGCTGCCAATCATCCCCATCAGGACAACATCGCCAAAGCCCATGGCCTCCTGCTTCAGCACGAGGAATCCAATCTGCCGCACGATCCAGACGGAACCTGCGCCGGCGAGTGCCCCCACAAGACTTACCAGCAGTCCGTGCAGATGAGGCCATGACTGGATAAAGGCTGTGGCATCCCAGGGTTGAAACAGAGGCTGCAGCAGTTCTGGCAGCAAGGGCTGCAGCAGCCGAACGGTGCTGGGGTCCTGGAACCAGATCGGCACGATGTACAACTGCCCGAACATCGTATGTGCCATCAGGGCAACCAGCAGCACGGGGATGGTGCTGCCGTCAGGGATCAGCCGAAGGCGGCGATCAATTTCCGTGGCGACAATCAGGCCGCAGATCATGAACATTTGCAGCAGCCATCGCAGCTGCAGCCATGTGGCTGGTGACCACAGGCCTTTAATCACTTCCGGGCCGGGTGGGCCTTCCGGCGACACAAGACCGCTGTCCCGAATGCCTGTGCCGGCACCCATTGGCACTGCCCACCAAAACGTGTACGCAAACAGAAAACCGGTGAGCAGTTCGATGACGGTAAATGTGACGGGCACCCGTGCGCGGCAGTCACGACAGCGGCGTCCATTGATGATCCAGCCTGCGACCGGGATTTCTTCGGTGATGTGCGGACTGGCATGGCACTTGCGACAGACTGCCCACGGAGCCGCGAGGGATTTGAGCTGATTCCACAGGCTGGGGTCGTCGGCGAAACGCAGCGCACAGATATTGAGTAATCGGCCAACATAAAGGCCGACCGCAAACAGCACCACCAGCACGATGGATGCCGGGACCGGGTAGCTGATCATAATGACTCGCTCCCCGTCACGTGATTCGGCAGATCACGGGATGCACCCACCAGACGCACAATTGTCTCCACGACTTCGGCCGGTGTGCTGTCTGCCGTATCCACCTGGTGAGTGGCGGCCGCCTCGTACTGCGGTCGACGCGCATTGAGAACTTCGGCCACTTCTTCGGTTACACTTTGCCCGGTGAGGCTCGGACGCAGCGTCTGCGAAGCCGCGTCTGCGGCGATGCGGGCGGCGAGGACTTGTGCCGGCGCTGTGAGCCAGATGACGGGTCCCGCGGCGTGCATCAGCTGTCGGTTTTCTTCGGCCAGGATGGCTCCTCCTCCGGCGGCCAGAACAAGGTTTGCTCTTTGCAGCAGTGTTCGCAGCACGCTGGTCTCTCGGCGACGAAAACCGGACTCCTGTTCCGCGGCGAAGATCTGGGCGATGCTGCAGTTTGCCTGACGCTCGATTTCCGCATCACTGTCGGCGCACTCATAGCCGAGGCGTTCCGCCAGCAGCGGAGCCACGCTTGATTTGCCGCAGCCGCGATATCCCACCAAAGTGACTGTCATGCTTGCCGGCTGTCCGTGTTACGTTCCTGAGAGATGCAGTGAAGAGTCTGTCTGGAGTTTGCCTGAGCAGTGTTTGCCTGAGCCTGATTGCCGATTCCTGAAAGATCCGCGAGGGTGGCACGTGGCTGGTGTGAGCCTCTGTGCACCGCCCAAATTCCGGGACGGCAGCGGGCGACCGACCGTCCCTCCGTTTACTACGCTGCATCGACTGCGCGCGTGTGGGGAATTCGACTCTAACGTCAAAACGCGAACTGGATCGATTGTGCCGAGCAAATTCGGCGAATTTCGGTGCAGTTGCCGAGCGACAGCTTGCCTTTGGAAAAAACGCGCTCGCTCGGCGTGGGGGAATTAACGCAATAGTCGGCATGTGGCAGATGAGCCCGCAGGCGTCGTCGTGTATTCTCACACGGCCATCTCACCGATCAGGAACGCCACATGAAAACGCTCCACTGGTTTGCTCTGCCTGCTGTGCTGCTGGGTGCTGTGCTGCCCATCACCCTGTCTTCCCTTCACGCGGCCGTTGAAGACTCACCCGCCTGGGACGTCAATCATCCGCCCGGCCCCCTCACAGAGCAGAATATTGACACCGACCAGGGCACGTGGATGTCGGTGGATGTCAGTCCCGATGGCCGCGAGATCATTTTTGATCTGCTGGGTGATCTGTATGTGATGCCTGTCGAAGGAGTGCAGGGCGATCAACTGGCCGAGCCACTGACGTCCGGAGCGGCCTGGGACATGCAGCCGAGATTCAGTCATGACGGAAAGTGGATTGCCTTCACCAGTGACCGCCCGGGTGAGTCCGGCAAATCGGGCGATAATCTGTGGGTGATGAATCGCAGCACGCAGGAGGTCACGCAGGTCACGGAGGAGTCATTCCGACTGCTGAATGGTCCAGCGTGGTCACACGACGATCTGTATCTGGTGGGCCGCAAACACTTCACCAGCCGGCGTTCTCTGGGTGCCGGTGAGCTGTGGATGTACCACCGCGATGGTCTCAGGCTGGGCGCCACAAAGGGTGTCGGTCTGACAGAAAAGCCTAACGATCAAAAAGACGTCAACGAGCCGGCGTTCAGCCCGGATGGTCGCTACCTGTACTACTCTCAGGACACCACGCCCGGCAGTGAGTTTGAGTACGACAAGGATTCCAACGGGCAGATCTACGTCATTAAGCGGCTGGACCTGAAAAAGGGAGAGACAGAAAACTACATCACCGGCCCGGGAGGCGCCTGTCGGCCCGTGCCATCGCCGGATGGTCGGTCGATTGCCTTTGTCAGACGCGTGGGACACGAATCGGTGCTGCATGTGTTTGATGTCGACAGCGGGGCCGTTCGCCCTGTGTACGGTCCGCTGGAACGCGACATGCAGGAGGCATGGGCCATTCATGGTGTGTATCCGGCATTTAACTGGACGCCGGATGGGCAGTCGATTGTCATCTACGCCAAAGGGAAAATTCGCAGGGTGTCTGTGGCCAGCGGCACTGCGGAAGTGATTCCGTTTCGCGTCCGGGATTCGCGACAGGTCAACGGTGTGGTGCGATCCGCCGTGAAAGTCGCACCGGAAAAATTCCCCGTGAAGATGTTGCGCTGGGTGACCGTCTCTCCCGATGGTCGCCATGCCGTGTTTCAGGCGCTGGGTCAGTTGTATGTTCGCAACCTCGCTGACGACAGCCTGCGCCGACTGACCAGTCGGGAAGGCGAATTTGAGTTCTATCCGAGCTTTTCTCGAGATGGCCGGCAGGTGGTCTACACCACGTGGAATGACAGCACGCTTGGCAGTATCCGGGTGGTATCGCTGGAAGATCCAAACGCATCGCGGGCGGTTACCGTTCGTCCAGGCCACTATCGGGATCCCGTCTTTTCGCCCGACGGCCGAATGATCGTCTTTCATCGCACCAGTGGCGGGCGATTGCGATCGCCTTTGTATTCGCATGAACCGGGAATTTACAAAGTGGGGGCGGCCGGTGGTCGGCCGGAACGCATCGCAAAAAACGCCCAGCGACCGCAGTTCGGGCGCGACTCGGATCGTGTGTTTCTGCAGCGAACCAAATCGGAAAAGGATGCCGACAACCTCACGCTGCTGTCTGTGGATCTGAATGGTCACGAACAGCGGGAGCACTACACCAGTCGCTGGGCGACGGACTACTGCATTTCGCCCGATGGTCGTCACGTGGCGTTCGTGGAGCGGTTTCACGTTTACACGGCGCCTTTAGTGGCGACTGGCAAGCCAGTGACCGTCGGGCCGAAGTTTGAAGGCCTGCCGGTTCGCAAAGTCAGCAGCGAAGCGGGCGATCGCCCTCATTTTTCCGGAGACAGTCAGCGGCTGCACTGGTCGCTGGGGCCCGATCTGTACACCGTCGATCTCAACGCACCGGCGGTCGCCCCAAACGATGCGGATGACGCGGAGGACGATGCGGCCAGTCCTGTCACTTCGCGCAGCCTCGGTTTTACTTATCCGCACCATCAGCCGGACGGATCGCTGGTGTTGACCGGTGGTCGGCTGGTCACGATGGGGCCGAACGGAGTCATTGAAGAGGGGACCATTGTGATCGACGGCAATCGGATCAAAGCCGTCGGTCCGGCCAGTGAAGTGCTCATCCCGGCCGGAGCAAAGGTACTCGATCTCAACGGACGCACCGTGCTGCCAGGTTTCATCGACGCGCACGCGCACGGCGGTCAGGCGTCGGCCGGAATGACGCCGCAGCAGAACTGGGTTGACTATGCGCGACTGGCGTTCGGGGTGACCACCATTCACGATCCTTCCAACAACACGCACGATATTTTTGCCGCCAGCGAGCTGACAAAGGCGGGGCTGATTACGGCGCCGCGCACGTTTTCCACAGGCACCATTCTGTACGGCGCTGCTGGCAGCTTCAAAGCCGAAATCGAAAGCCTCGACGACGCGCTGTTCCATTTGAAACGCATGCAGGCCGTTGGTGCGTTTTCGGTGAAAAGTTACAACCAGCCCCGACGCGATCAGAGACAGCAGGTGATCGAAGCGGCGCGGCAACTGGGCATGATGGTCGTGCCGGAAGGTGGATCGACGTTTATGCACAACATGACCATGATTGTGGACGGCCACACGGGAATTGAGCATACGCTGCCCGTGCAAACCGCTTATGCCGACGTGATGCAGTTGTGGCAGGGCACTCAGGTTGGCTACACGCCCACACTGTCTGTCGCGTACGGCGGGCTGGGTGGGGAGAACTACTGGTATGAAGTCGATGACCTGTGGCAGCACGAGCGACTGCAGACGTTTATTCCACCAGGGCAGTTGAATCCGCGTTCCCGTCGCCGCACCAAAGCGCCACTGGAAGATTACAACCATCGTCGGGTTGCAGAAATCACAAGGCAACTGGTCGACGTGGGCGGCCTGGTGCAGGCCGGTGGGCACGGTCAGTTGAATGGCATCTGCACACACTGGGAGATGTGGAGCTTTGTGCAGGGCGGCATGACGCCCCTGCAGGCACTGCGCAGCGGGACTTTGCACGGTGCGAAGTATCTGGGGCTGGATGGCGACCTGGGTTCGCTGGAGCCCGGCAAACTGGCCGACTTGATCGTCATGCAGGCGGACGCTGATCCCACGGTCGATATTCGCGATTCCGAAAAAATCGCCTACACGATTGCCAATGGCCGCCTCTTCAAAGCGGACACCATGGAAGAGGAGGGAGGTGCGCCGGCGCCGCAGTTCTTCTGGCAAAAATCAGGGCAGGGCGTCAGTTTTCCTCTGCTGGGGCTGCCTGGCTGCGGCTGCCTGCGTCAGTAGTCTGATTTTTCCGGCTACCGAGTTGTCGGGATCCACGGATTCCACGAGCAGTAGTACATCGCGCGTGGTGTGCTGGATTCCAGCAGTAACTGCAGCGCCGATTTTTCCTGCTTCGCCGCTGAGCTGAGCAGGGCATCCAGCAGTGTGGGAGTGGAGCCGTAGCTGATGACTTCGTAGTCGGACAGTTTCAGTGACTCTGCCAGGGCCTGCAGTGCGTCTTCTTCGTAGCCGATCTGATCCACCATTCCGTTGGCGAGTGCCTGATTGGCCGTGTAGATCTGGCCGGTGGCCAGTTCACGCACACCGGCGTCGTCCAGCCGGGGACGATTGTCAGCGATGACGCCGACAAACCGCTCAAAGCTGTCTGCCAGAATGCCATCCCAGACGGCCTGCTCCGGGCCCGTCAAATCGCGGAATGGATTCAGCGAATCTTTGTAGGGGCCGGTCACCAGTGGTTCGACTTTGATCCCCACCTTGCTGCCCAGATCGGCCGCGTTGTAACGCGGAATGATGACGCCGATCGATCCTGTCCAGGTGGTCGGTTCGGCAAAAATACGACTGGAATCACCACCGGCGACGGCGATGTAATAGCCGCCGGAAGCCGCCATGCGCTTCATGCAGACATAGACGGGCTTTTGCTCTTTGAGCTTTTGCAGTTCGTGGTACAGCTGATGGCTGTCCGCAACCAGCCCTCCCGGACTGTCGATGGCCAGCAGCACACCTTTCACGGAGTCGTCTTCTTTTGCCGCCTCAATTTGTTTCAGCCAGCGTTCGGTGAACGGCGGCATGATTGTGCCGGAGAAGTTAATCACGGCCAGTTTGGCGTCGGCCGCCTCTGAGCCGGAATGGTGACGTGACACCACGCCGGCCGACGATCCGGACTGCGCTGCCTGGTTGATCAGGAAGGTGACGTTCAACAGGACGGACAGCGGCAGGATGAACATCACGATCCGCCATCCGATGGAACGGGCAGACGTTTCAGAGGCCACCTGAATGACCACTGGGCCTGCGACCGTGGTGGATTCTCCGGGATTCAGTTTCACTTCTTTTGCCATGACCGTCCTTTTGCTGCAGGTGAGGTCGGAGTGTGGCGAATTGCCTCCCGGATGTGAAGACAGGAGGAATGGGTGGGATTTGACTGTTTTTCTGAATGTGAATGATGTTCGGAACGACATCGTCGTGCGGCCGGGAAATCTGCATCTGCGGACCAACAGGAGGAATCGACAAAGTCGATATGACTGTCGAGTCCATACAGCCCGATCCCGGTGTGCTCAGGCGAACGGCACCAGCCGTAAAGTGAAGCGTGGATCCGAGGCTCAGTTACCTGAAGGAGTCAGGACGATGAAAAAGCAACGCGGTTTGAAGGTCTTTCTCTCTGCAGCTCTGGCAGGAAGCCAGCTGCTGGCAGCACTGTCTGTGTCTGCAGAGGACAACCAGTCCTCCACCCCTCCCGCGAAAACAGCCCAGGCCGCTCCGCAGACAACCGTGCAGCGGGAACTGCAGAAGCTGGTTCATGAGGATCAGGCCGGCCAGCAGAGCAACCGCCCGGTGCCCGCGATCCGGCAGGTGCAGGCCACTCAGGCTTCGGCCAGCGGGCAGCAGGTGAACCCGCAGCAGGTGAACCCGCAGCAGGATCTGCGCACCGCTCGCAAAGCCGTGCGGGAAGAGCGTCGGCAAAATGGATTCTTCCGCCGGCTGTTTACCGACAACTCACAGCCGAAGCAGATTCCCGGCCTTGGTGCACCGCCGCCAAAAATCGGCAATCCACCGCCGCTGATCTATCGCTCCGTTGCCGGGCAGACCGTCCAGACAGGTGGGCCATCCGGCCGCACAATGGTCGTCAGCAACTCGGCTGCACCTGGCAAATCCACGGTACCGATTGTGACCAGCAACGGTAAGCCTGTGACCAGCAGCGCGAAGCCTGTGACCAGCAGCGCGAAGCCAGTGAACGGCAACGCCAAAGTGTCGACAACCGACGGGCGAGCTTTTGAGAATCCGTTTGAGACGGCCGCTGATCAGGCCACTGATCAGGTCGACGACGTGCTGATGGATCTGGATGCCCTGGTGGCTGAAGAAAAAGCGGCGCTGGAAAAAGCCGAGTCGCAGGTGCAGTCCGCCGCCGTTGCCGCCGTTCCGGAACCAGCGGTTGCTGCCGAGATTGAGCCAGGCCTCGCCGTTGTGACGGAGTCCGCCGATCTTCCCCACGAACTTCCTGCTGTTGTCTCTGCCGACTCTGAGGATGTCGCTCCTGTGACGCTGCCAGTCGTCGAACCGGGCGATTCGGTTGCCGCCGAAGACGTCGTTCTGACAGAAGCCACGCCAGCTGACGACGAAGCTCTCGAAGCCGTTCCTCTGCTCAAAGTGGAAGCGGCCGACGCTGTGGTGTCCACAGAGCCAGCCGCCCCCATGGCCCTGACTCCCGTGGACGCTGCCACAGACAATGTGCCGGCTGAAGCTGTGGTCCAGGCACCGGCTGCGAACGCCAAACCGCAGTTGGACGTTGCCGACACAGCTGTTCCACAGCAGGCAGACGTCAGCCAGCAGCCTGAACAGAAACGGTCGGAACTGTCTGTGGAAGAACGCCGTCGTCTGCTCGCCAGTCGTGCTCGCCGCGATCACCAGACCTATCGCATCATGGCCCGAACCGGAAAGACGGGTTTCAAGGGATTCTGTCCGGTTGAGTTGCGGGATAACCGCGAGCTGATCGACAGCCGTCAGGACCACAAAGCGCGGTTTGGTCTGCAGACGTACTACTTCAGTTCTGAGGAAGCTCGGGTGGCCTTCGAGGAGAATCCTTCCCGCTACGCTCCCGCTGCTGGAGGCAGTGACGTGGTGCTGCTGGTCAATACCAGCGAAGAAGAGCCAGGCAGCCTCGACTTTTCGCTGTGGTACCGTGATCGGTTATTCCTGTTCCGATCTCGCGAAACGCAGCAGCTGTTCTCAAAGAATCCGGCTCGCTACGCCAACCAGTATTAACAGGCGTGCTGACCGATCAGAACGGCTTTTGAAGGGCCCGAGGCAGTTTCAGTAGCGCTTATGCTGAACGCCCACCCTGATGACAGACTTCAGGCTGCTGTTGCCAAACGGTGACAGCAGCCTTTTTTTTGCGCTGCAGGTTAGCGGCGCGAAGTGCAGCGTTTGGCTGCATTGCGCTGACGCTTCGCATCCGATTTGTGCTGATGCAGAATTCGAACGATGTCAGACGCAGCGCCGATCTGCAGGATCTGCCGGTACCGGTCCAAAACTCTGAGTGTTCACCTTCAATTTCGTCACGATGACAACTTTTTGTTGAAGAGTGAGCAAATCGTTAACGCTTTTTGGAGGAAACCATGTTGACACAAAAAGCCGATTGGAATTATCACTCGGCCTCTCAAGGAAACTCATTCTGAGTTCACATCATACCTCTCTCATCCTTCCTTCCCGTTCGGGAAACAGAACACGACGACTTCCTTCCACAAGTCAGCAGGTCAGACCCATCATCTCAAAGATTCGTCTTACTGCAGTCGCGTTCAAAGATCTCTCAATCCTGCCTCTCTCTCCTTTCGTACTGCTCTCAAGTTGAGGATATCATGAACGAGTACCCCTCAGGCGCTCATCATGAGCCGCAGATTTTAAGGTTTCCCGGTGCTGCCGCACCAACCGGAACCCCTGCTGCTCAGGAAATGTCTCATCAACAGACTTCCTTCACGCCGGAAGCTGCCACACCGCCTCCTCAATCGGTGCTGGTGTTTTCGCCTCGCCCTGGTGCTCGACAACTGCTGGCTGATGATGTCCGCAAACGCGGCATGACGGTCTGCGAGACGGACAGCCCGGACGCCATGCTGTTTCATCTGAGTCGCCAGGAATTCCAGATCTGCATCATCGATGACGCGGATCAGGTGTCGCGACTGCAGGAAGTGAACGCGGCCATTCGAAATCACTCTCGGTCCGCTCAGGTGCTGTGCATCGTCTCTGAAGACTCCCGCTGGGGACGAGAGACGGTACCCAGCTTTGACTGCGAAGTCATCGAGCGGCCATTCTCGGCCACTCGCTTCGGTGCCGGTCTGCAGACCGCCATTCAGAAGAATGAGCTGATCCGGGAAAACGAAAACCTGAAGCGTCAGTTGCTCAATCGCAATCTGATGGATCTGGTGGGCAGCACGCCCGCCATGCAGGCTCTGCGAGAGAGTATTCGCATTGCGGCGGACGACGATCGCACTGTGCTGGTCCGAGGGGAGGCGGGCAGTGGCACAACTCTGATCGCGGAAGGTCTGCATCGCTGCAGCCGCCGTGCAGAGAAGCCTTTTCTGCGAATCGACTGCAGTCTGCACTCTGTCGAAACGCTGGAGCATCAGCTGTTTGGTGACGGCACGGCGGAAGGCTTTCCCGGTTATCTGATGATGGCCGATGGCGGCTCCATTCTGCTGGACAACGTGGAAACCGTGGCTCTGCCGTTTCAGAAGAAACTGGCCCAGCTGCTGGAGCAGCGAGCCACTTCCATTC
Source organism: Planctomycetaceae bacterium (assembly GCA_024742875.1). Taxonomy (GTDB): domain Bacteria; phylum Planctomycetota; class Planctomycetia; order Planctomycetales; family Planctomycetaceae; genus Fuerstiella. The sequence continues at coordinate 120,317 of JANSXP010000010.1, forward strand.
TGAATGGCACGCAGGATTCGCCCAACATTCGCTTTGTGGCGGCCACGCACTGTGATCTGAATCGACTGGCTATGGAAGGCCGGTTCCGTGATGATCTGCTGCAGCACCTCAGCGGAATTACACTGCAGTCACCACCGCTGCGAGTGCGACACAACGACATTCCACTGCTGGTGGAACATTTCATCGGTGAAATTTCGCTCAAGGAAGGGCGACCGCCGCGTGCGGTGAGCAGGGAAGCTCTGCAACTTCTGGAAAGTCACTCCTGGCCGGGCAACGTTCGCGAACTTCGCAACATGATCGAGCGAGCCTGTACGGTGGATGTGGGTGGCACGATCGACGCGGAGAGCATTCGACCGTGGCTGCAGAATGAAGCAGTCGAAGAGCACAACGTCGAATCCGTGGGCATGACGCTGCGGGAAATGGAACGCAAACTCATCGAATCCACTTTTGCTCGCTGCAACGGCAATCGGGAACGCACGGCTCAGATCCTGAAAATCGGTCTGAGAACGCTGTCCGGCAAACTCAGAGAGTACGGCTATCCTCCTCGTGGGGGTCCCGGATCCAACCTGAAGGTTCACGCTCCGGCTGTTGAGCAGCGTCGCGCTGCTTAGACCAACCGGACGAAAAATGTGGAAAGGGCGAGTTCTCACCAGGGACTCGCCCTTTCTGCGTTGGCGGCCTGTGAATTAGACTTCTCCAGCCCGACCAGCTGTCTTCCTGGAAGATCTGTGCGGGCCGGCGGTCGTTCGATCTGATTTTGTCTGGCTGAGACCTGCAACAGGGATGTTTCAAGCGCTATCCAGGAGTGCACGGCACTTTGCCACTGCCGTGCTGTTGCTGCTGCTGCTGCTCGGACTGGCCGAAGTCGGTCTGCGAGTGAGTGCCCCTCCACGCGCTGCCACCGTGGCTTCTGTGGCTGCCGGACAGCTACAGTCACTGTTGGTTCCTTCAGCCACATCGCACCACGAAATGGTGCGACTGTCGACAGTTGTCTGCGAAACGGGCGTCCCCATTCAAACCAACAGTCTGGGACTGCGGGGGCCGATGCCGGACAGTGATCTGCCCGCTGATATGCCCCGCATTCTGGTCCTGGGCGATGAGACCATTCTGGGCCCTCAGCTGAACGATGAGGAAACGGTGCCCGCGCGGCTGCAGCAGCTGCTGGAAAAAAACGGTGTTGCGGCCGAGGTGATCAACGGCGGTGTTCCGGGATACAGCCCCCTGCTGTCGTGGCTGCTGTATCATCATGAACTGCAGCGACTGCAGCCGGATTTCGTGATCCTGCATTTTGACATGACGGATGTGGCCGACGACGCCTTCTATCGCCCCGCGCTCAAATCTCAGGGGGACGAGCGGGTGTGCTGTCATTCCGTGCTGCAAACCACTCCGCAAAGCCCGGGCCTGCTGGTTGATCTGGTCCGTTCGTCAGCGGTGGCCGGATGGGTGCAGCAGGCGGCCGGGCTGGACGGCGGTGCCCGAACAAAGGATCGGACCTGGCTGCGTGAGCGTTACCAGTGGACGGCTGCGTCGGGCGCCGATCTGCGGCTGCTGGTGCGTCATGCGCTGGAACCGGTGGACCTGTTTGCCAGTGCGGCGCGGGAACAGAATTTCGAGTTGATTCTCGTGACCAGTCCGGTTCCCTGGCAGGTTGCCACTGAGGACGGCTTTCCGCGTTTGGCAGAGTCCATCGGCATCAATGCCTCATGGCCCGTCACTCAGGATCTGCCACAGCGGATTCTCTCGATGAAGAGTGAGAAAACGGCCACTCGGTTTTGTGATGCGACGGCCGCGTTTCGTACGTTCAGTCAGCCCGCGCGGCTGTTTCTGGAGGATGATCGCAATCTGTCACGGCTGGGCGCCGCTCTGTATGCCAGAGAGCTGGCCGGCCAGATACTTTCGCTGAATTTTGCCCGGACCGACAGGCAGAACGGAACAATGCATTGAGTCCGATTTGGTTTGCTGTTCCAATCCGTCACCTTCCTGCCTGACGCCATCTGAGGGACGTCGCTGAACATGAACGCTTACGAATCTGCACGCCACTATTTTGAGACCGCGGCGGCCGTTATGGACCTGTCGCCAAATATGAAAAAACTGCTGATGACGCCCGAACGGGAGGTCAAAGTGCAGGTGGCGCTGAAACTGGACAACGGAGAGATCGCCACATTTGTCGGCTATCGCATGCAGCACAACAGTGCGCGTGGCCCCATGAAAGGCGGTCTGCGATACCACCACGAAGTGGATGCGGAGGAAGTACTGGCGCTGGCCTCGCTGATGACATGGAAAACGGCGGTTGTCGATATTCCCTATGGCGGCGCCAAAGGGGGCATCAGCGTGGCCCCCAAGACGCTCAGTGAATCTGAACTGGAACTGATGACCCGCAAGTTTGTGGATGAACTGCAGGACGTGATTGGTCCCGATAAGGACATTCCAGCTCCCGATATGGGAACCAACGCACAGGTGATGGCGTGGATCGTCAATCAGTATGAAAAGTATCACGGTTTTAATCCGGCATGCGTGACGGGCAAGCCGCTGGAACTGCACGGCGCGGATGGACGTGAAGAGGCGACTGGGCGCGGTGTGGGTCTGTTGACAGAGGTGATGCTGAAAAAATTCGATCGCACTCTGGCGGACGCCACCATTGCGCTGCAGGGCTTCGGTAACGTCGGGTCACATGCGGCCAGGTATCTGTCGGACAATGGGGGGAAGGTCGTGGCGATCTCTGATATCAGCGGCGCCTGCTATGACTCTGGCGGGATCGACATCGCCGCAGCGCTGGCGCATGTGAAGCAGCACCGTTCTCTGGAAGGGTTTGATGCTGAAAAACGAATTTCCAATGAGGAACTGCTGGCGCTGGATGTGGATGTCCTGATCCCTGCCGCTCTGGGGGGAGTGCTGACTGAAGAGAATGCGGGCGATGTGCGGGCGAAATACATTGTGGAAGCGGCAAATGGCCCCGTGCTGCCGGAGGCTGATGAGATTTTCCGCAAACGAGAGATCCCCGTTCTGCCGGATATTCTCGCCAACGCTGGTGGTGTAACGGTCAGTTACCTGGAGTGGGTGCAGAACCGACAATACTTCAAATGGGATCTGGATCGCACACGCGCTGAACTGGCTCGAACGCTCACGGCGAGCTTTGACAAGATGTGGCAACTGGCGACAGAAAAGCATATTCCCCTGCGTACAGCCGCGTATCTGATGGGAATCGGACGTGTGGGACGCTCTACCGTACTGGCAGGCATCTAGAATTCTTGCGCTGCCCGGGGCCGGTCATGCCCCCGACAGCAACGACGATCGACAGTGTTTCTCTTCAGGAACGGGCGAGACTATGAATATGCTGACCGAAGATCTGACTGCGCTGCAGATCTTCACCGGACTGGGCCCGGATGCGGCCTCCCGAATTTGTGCGTCACTGCGAACGCTCGAATTCAGTGCTGACGATCTCATTCTGAATGAAGGTGAGAGCGTTCAGGCACTGTGGATTATTCTGGAGGGGCGCTGTGTCGTGAGTCGATCGTGTGACGTGTCGCAGCAGCGGGTGCTGGCGGAATTGAAACCGGGTGACGTGTTTGGCGAAATGAGCTTTGTCCGTCGCGCTCCGCATTCGGCCTCGATTCGTGCAGTGACTGACGTCAAAGTCTGCTCCTATCGCCGCTCTGAGTTTCTGGATCTGCTCAAAGATGACCCCGAAGCCGCCTGGCGGGTGACGTCCAACATTGCCGACGTTCTGGCAGAGCGTCTGCGACGCATGGACACGTGGGTGTGCGAAATCATGGAACGACCGGACGCAGAAGATCGTCGCAACGAATGGGAGACGTTTCGTTCGGCCGTCTACACAAACTGGAATTTCTAAACGCATCGCCGCGGCACGGATGCAATTTCCGCCTGCTGCAGGACCATGGCTTGCACCTCCGTTCATGCCGTATGCACGGTTATTTGCCCAGGCACTTTGTCGTGTTTCAGTCCTCCGCCTGACTCCCCCGACAGGCCATAACTGTGCAGAGCGTGCCGAAAGGAACGGGGCGAGTCGGCGTCTGTTTCCTGACCTGCGCGGCTGCCGGCTGGTGCCTGCTCAGCTGTGCGACAATGCGGACTAACCAGCGTGGGTGCGTGAAATGCGACGGGGCTGTGGAACTGTCGGCTCACCGTTCGTATGGTGATTCGAATCGACCTGAATTCTGAATGCTGATCAAACTGATGACTGACTTATCGCAATATGTGCGGTCTGTCGCCGACCAGGCGCGACAGGCTTCGATTGACCTGGCGGCCGCCACCGGAGAGCAAAAGCTGGCCTGGTTAGGTCGCTGTGCGGACATGCTGGTATCCCGAGCGGACGAAATTCTCGCCGAGAATCAGAAAGACCTGGTGGCGGCCGAGCAGGCGGGCCTGAGTGACGCCATGGTCGATCGCCTGCGTTTGACTCCCGAGCGTCTGCAGAATCTGGCCAGCGCCGTACTGGAAATTGGCCAGCTGCCGGATCCCGTTGGCGAAGTGATTGACAGTTCCAAACGCCCAAATGGTCTTTTGGTCACTCGCGTGCGTGTTCCCCTTGGGGTTGTGTTTTTTATTTACGAATCACGTCCGAACGTCACTATGGATGCCGCCGCATTGTGTGTGAAGAGCGGAAATGCCGTCATTCTGCGTGGTGGAAAAGAGGCGATTCACAGCAACACCATTCTGCATCGCGTCATCGCCGACGCGCTCCGGGCTGAAGGTCTGCCCGAACACGCCGTGCAACTGGTCGAAACGACAGATCGCGCCGCTGTGGGCGAATTTCTGGGGCAGGGGGATCTGATCGATGTCACCATTCCCCGAGGGGGAAAATCACTGATTGAACGGGTGGCACGCGAGGCCACGATGCCCGTCATCAAACACTACGATGGCATCTGTCATGTCTACGTGGATGCCTCCGCCGACCCGCAGATGGCCACGCGGATCGCGATCAACAGCAAATGTCAACGTCCGGGGGTCTGCAATGCGGCCGAAACACTGCTGATCCACAGGGAAGCGGCGGCGAAGTTCTGGCCCGAACTGGCGGCCGAACTGCAGGCGGCCGGTGTTGAGCTTCGATGTTGTGAGAAGAGCGTGGAAGGTATCGACGGAGCGATCGCCGCGACCGAGGAAGACTTCGGCACGGAATATCTGGACCTGATCCTGTCAGTGCGAATCGTGGATTCTCTCGACGAGGCGGCAGCGCACATCCGCCGCTTTGGGTCAGGTCATACCGAATCGATTGTCACGGCAGACCTGGCGGCCGCGGGCTGGTTTCAGACACACGTTGACTCTTCGGCTGTGATTGTGAATGCCAGCACCCGATTCAACGACGGTGGAGAATTTGGTCTGGGGGCCGAGATTGGCATCAGCACGGACCGATTCCACGCACGGGGGCCCTGTGGGCTGCGGGAAATCATGACTTACAAGTATGTGGTGCACGGAGCAGGGCAGGTGCGCTAGACGGGGCACGCGGTCATTGACCCGTGCAATCCGTGACGCCCTCCAGCGGCAGATGAGAGGTTGTCGAGCAGTCGGCAGGCTGCCGCCAATCGAGCGGCCGGCAGCATCGTGCCTTGTGGGTGATCTCTCGGGAAAATGTCACCGAATTGACGCCTCGGTTTGCGAAACGCCAGCTTGCTGCCGATATTCTGAGGACGAACTGGACTTCTGTCGCAAAACCGAGCAGGAACCCACCTTTTTTTGGCGTTCCACGGGACAGTACTGGACTTTCAAAATCCCCGTTCGCTATACTCCCCGGCTCGCTGGCCGCGATGAAATGTACATAAGTTCACCTATTTACCGGTGTTGGTGATATGCCGAAGCAGAAAACTCACAAAGGGATGAAACGCCGATTTAAGATTACGGCGTCAGGCAAAGCGAAGCACCGCAGTGCTTTTCGCGGGCACCTGCTGAGCGGAAAGTCCGCCAAACGCAAGCGTGGTCTGCGAAACAGCGGCATTACCGAGGGCAAGGACGCGAAGAACATCGTCGCCGCCCTGCGACCGTCTCTGTAAGAATTCTGGACATCTCTGGAATTCCGTTCCTGTAGAAATCCGTCTGGCGGGATGCCCTGAAGACTGGCTGTTTCTGACGTTGAAGCCGCTACTGTGACTGGCCCTGTCGCTGCGATACAACTTGAAATCACCTCAGGTGTTGCGTTTCCCTGGTTGAAACGCCATTTGTCGAAAGACTGAAGTCATGCGAGTACGTCTCGGAAAAGCCCGTCGTCGCTCTAAGAAGCGATTGTTTAAGGAAGCACGTGGTAATTTTGGAGGTCGCAGCAAGCTCCTGCGAACCGTCAAAGAAACCATTGTTCGCTCCCGAGCTTATGCGTACCGGGATCGTCGCGTTCGCAAACGTGAGTTTCGCGCCCTGTGGATCACCCGTATCACGGCGGCCTGCCGTGAACGCGGTATTTCCTACTCCCAGTTCATCCATGGCCTGAAACTGGCCGAGATCGAGCTGAATCGCAAGAGCCTGAGCGAACTGGCCATTCTGTATCCGGCCGTGTTTGATGAAGTGGTGGCTCTGGTGAAAGCCGCCAAAGAGAAGGCCGCTGCCTGATCGGGTACCGCCCACAGAATTCAGCGAGGGTCCTGATGGCCCTCGCTTTTTTATGCGCAGCGCCCGGAGCCATGCTGCGACCTGGCGTTTCATTCTCAATGTGATTGCCACAAACATCGCGTTTTGACTTCTGCAAACAGCAGCCGGCTTTAAGATTCGAGCTCTGCTGTTTGGCCGATTTGTCGGCCACTGTTTCCGACCGGAGCTCTGTTTTGGATATTCTTCAGGCATTTTCTGACTACCTGGATGCTGCAAAAACGGCCATCGCGTCCGCCTCTACACTCGAGGAGATTGAGCAGGTCCGCATCGAGTATCTGGGACAGAAGAAGGGCAAGGCTCGCGAGCTGCAGTCGCTGATCGGCAAAGCGTCCAAAGAGGAAAAGCCAGTCGTCGGCAAGCGGTTCAATGAAGTGCGCACTGAAGTGACAGCCCTGCTGGAAACGCGTCGGGACGCGCTGGGTTCCGGTGCCACTGAGGTCGAATCTGACTTTGATCCGACGCTGCCCGGCATCGCGCCGCGTCTGGGCAACGCCCACCCGATCACCAAAACGATCACTCATTTCCGCGAACTCATGGGGCGGTTTGGTTTTCAGGTCGTGGAAGGCCCGGAGATTGAAGACGAGCGTCACAACTTTGATGCTTTGAATATTCCGGAAGATCATCCGGCACGTGACCCTCTGGACAACTTCTACATTGCCACGGCGCAAAAGACGGCAGGCGGACCCATTCTGCTGCGAAGTCAGACATCAACCGTGCAGATTCGCACGATGGAACAGGTAAAGCCACCGGTCCGCATTGTCTCACTGGGCCGCGTGTATCGGCCCGATACGTTCGATGCGACACACTCGTGCATGTTTCATCAGATGGAAGGTCTGATGGTCGACAAGCACGTCACCATGGCTCAACTCAAGACGTTGTTGAGTCTGTTTGCTCGATCGTTTCTGGGGCCGGATGTCGAAATTCGATTTCGTCCGTCCTTTTTCCCGTTCACAGAGCCCTCGGTGGAAGTGGACATGAAGTGGGGCGGCACCTGGCTGGAAATTGGAGGAGCCGGCATGGTGGATCCCAACGTCTTTCGGGCCGTTGGCTATGACCCTGAAGAAGTGAGCGGCTTTGCGTTTGGGTTGGGAATCGAGCGATTCTGCATGAAGCATTTTGAGGTCGACGACATTCGACGCTTCTACGAAAACGACGTCCGTTTTCTGCAGCAGTTCTAGTCCCGCGCACTTCGAGGAGTTTACTGCTCGCTGGCTGACGATCTGGCGTTACCGGTTTGCTCATTCCCCAACTTGTGGGCGTGGGCGCTGCTGGCCAAAGCCCGTTGTTGAGTCCTGCGGACGCGATCTGCAATTCTGCCCACAGAGGGCAGATTCCCTGGGGAAGGGAAAGGGCTGGGGCTGGGGATCGAGGTGGAGTTGTTCCGGCATGGCCCGCCGCCAGTGTCTGGGAACCTACTGGCGCCTCGTTGATGCGGGCGTCTGTTCGAGGCGTTGTGGCGACCGCTTTTCGACTCATCGCTCAAGCCGTTTTGCCACTCGCCTGTCGACCCGTTGAAGGGTCGTTACGCCTCCAGTTTGATGGGGCCGTCGCAGAATCGACAGCTCACATTCTGGCCGGCAAACTTCATGCTGGCGCGAATTTCCTGAGAGCAGTGCGGGCAGTTGCTGTACATCGCCACACGCTCGATTTTCTCGTCGTACTCGAACGCATGATTGCAGTGGCGACATGAGACCCGCTCTCCGATGTACTTGGAGTTGACGCGGAGTTCTTCGCTGCAGCCTAAACAGCGGATGTAGTGCCCGCGGGCTTTTGCAGTTTTCATGATCTTGATTTCAGGCAGCGGAACGAATTTGGGGATCTCGATCGAGTCGTCTTTGAGTTCGCTGTTGAGCATTGCCCGGCACGTCATGCAGTGAACGACGTTGGCCGGCATGTCTTCACCACATTTTGGACATGGGCCACCAGGCCAGGCCCCCTGGACGCCTCTTACCTCTTCTGGCATATCAAACACGCTTGAACTCATGGTCAATCCTGAAACGAACCAGACAGTCACTGTTGCAAAATGATGCGCGCGGATTCGAATCACAGGTTAGCTACCTGCTGCCATGATACATTCAATATGAAGAAAAAACGAATGTTTCCTGACACCGAATTTGCCTCCAACACAACGAATTCAGCATTTGTACAGCATGTTTGCTGAACTCGAGGTGCTGGCGAAACGCGCGCAGCGTTAAGTCTGGCAACACCGACAGGCAATAAATGTACCCAAATGTCCGAATATTTTTCGAGCGCCTCTGTGCCGTGTTTGAAGTATCGAAAGCGATCGTCTAAACCGTTAAGCTAGGGCCAGTTTCAATGTTGCGCGGGATCAAACATTCCGCCGACGTTTTCTCTCATCATTCAACCGCGCTGTTGACTGCGCCGTTGATGCAAAGTGAAACAGCCTCTGTGATTGAAGACACGGTCCAGGAAGCATTCCTGCTCAGTTGGGACGGAAGCAGTTGGAGGGACGTTGTTCGCCTGCGACAGGGCCAGGTGGTGACCGTTGGGCGATCGTCCACCAACAAGCTGGTGCTGCATGACGACGCCTGCAGCCGCAATCACTGTGAAGTCTTCTTTTCCGAAGGGGAATGGAAGCTGCGAGATCTGGGCAGTCGCAATGGCACGCTGATCGGCGAGTCTCCTGTGAGCGGTGATACCCCGCTGGTTCCCGGAGACATTTTCTCGATTGGCAAGTGTCGCCTCGCGTTTACGGACCGACTGGAATCACAACCCGTACTGCCTGAGGTGACGCAGACACTGACCGACCGTGAGACGATGCCGGGGCAGGGCCATGATGAGGGATCCTCGCCCGCGATTCTGCATCGCACGATGGACCCTGATTTCCTCAAGCCTCAGCAGTCGAACGCCTCCACCGCACGGGAGCTGGCTCGCCTCTATCAGCTTGGTCTGGAAATGGCGGCCGCTCAGACGCGTCAGGAGCTGACCGAGGTTGTGCTCAAAAGCCTCGCTGCGGAAACCGTAGCCGACATTTCCGCCGTACTGCTGGCTCGCGATGATGCGCCCGTCAATCCGGCTCCTGCAGATTTGCTCGTGGTCGCTTATGACAGCTCGAAGGATCTGCCCTACCGCCGCGTCAGTGACAATCTGTCGCGAGTGGTGCTGTCCGGGAAGGAAGCCGTTCTGGCGCGGGATGTGGCCGATGATCAGCAGCTGGCCGTGTTTGACAGCCTCGGTGAGATGCGGGCTGTCAGCGTGATTTGTGCGCCGATCCACTGGAACGACGAAGTCCGCGGGCTGATCCACCTGTACTCCACCAACCCCGACAACGCGCTGGATCGTCACGATCTGGAATACACGCTGGCCGTCACACGTCAGTTCGCATCGGCTTTGCAGCACCTGACGGAACGCGACACGCTGAAGACAGGGCTGGATCAGGTCCTCAACGAGAATAAGTCGCTGCGTCGCAGTATCGGCAATGAATACCAGCTGATTGGTGTCAGCCGTGCCATGGAGGAACTGCGGGAGCGTATCGAGCTGATTGCCGAAACCGATGCCAACGTGCTAATCCGGGGCGAAAGCGGCTGTGGCAAGGAACTGATCGCTCGCAACATTCACCTGAGCAGTCCGCGGGCCGAAGGCGCTTTTGTTTGTCTGAACTGTGCGGCGCTCAATGAGAGTCTTCTCGAAAGCGAGCTGTTTGGCCACGAGAAGGGCGCCTTCACGGGGGCGGCCGATCGCAAAATTGGACGGTTTGAGCAGGCGGACAAGGGCACCCTGTTTCTGGATGAAGTGGGAGAGATGAGCCCGGCGATTCAGGCCAAGTTTCTGCGGGTGCTCGAAGGGCATTCGTTTGAACGCATCGGCGGTCGCAAGCAGATTGATGTCAACGTTCGCATCCTGGCGGCCACCAACCGCGATCTGGAAGAGGCGGTCGAAGATCAAACGTTTCGCAAGGACCTGTACTTCCGTCTGCACGTGGCCGAACTGGTTGCTCGGCCGCTGCGGGAACGCAAAGAGGACATTGCCGTGCTGGCGGACTTCTTTCTTAAGAAGTTTGTTGACAAGACCGGACGTATGATCTCAGGATTCACCGATGAAGCGGTTGAGGTACTCACGCAGTATTCCTGGCCCGGCAATGTAAGGGAACTGCAGAATACCATTGAAAGAACCGTCATTCTGTGTCGCAACGAAGTTGTGCGTGCGGACGACATTCAGCTGTCGACGTTATCCGTTCGTCTGACACCCGAAGAAACGCCGGTGGTGTCCACAGGAGCATTTCAGGAAGTGAGCCTGGCGGATGTTGAGCGGGACCATATTCTGGCGACTCTCAACTACACCGACTGGAACAAATCCCGGGCCGCGCAGATCCTGGGAATTGAGCGTTCCACACTGGACCGGAAACTCAAGCGGTACCACGTGTCAAGACCTGAATAGACGGAATTCGGGGTCTGGAACCAGATTGTCTGGCCGCGTTTTAAGCTGTGAAACGCGGTCGTCGGTTCCTGTGGAAAGGTTCGTTCCAATTTCGCTTTTTTGTTGACAATTCGCGACGGCCGCCCAAGAATCGTCGCCAATGGATTGGTCTTCATTGAGTTGCAACTGCTTCGTTGCGACGGGGGTGAAGAAAGTGTTGGAGCCAAAGGACTGGCCGGTTAAAGCAGAACACGTTGCTATCTTTGGAGCCACTGAATGTCGACGTTCTTGGGTGAGTTGGATGGAGGTCTGGAAGCACTCTCTGATATTGAGGGCTATGAATTCCTGAGCGACCTGGATGCAGGTTTCGAAGAAGAGTTAAAGTCCCTTGGCGTAGATCCCGGAGCCCCAACGGCCGCCAAGCCTGGATCAGAAGAAAAAGTCATGATGCTCGCAGCCCGCTACGCGGCTGGTCTGCCACTGTGGCACAATGATGACTGTTATGATCACGGCCCCGGAAGCGTTGGAAATCTGTTTATCGACAACGACCTGTCGGAAAGTGCCGCATCAGACGATGAGGAATTTGACCTCGCGTAGGTGACCCTGTGTGGGCGACCTCGCGTTGGCAATCTCGCGTTCGCGGACTCACTGAATAAAACATGCGAAGCGGCTTTCGGTTACCGGAAGCCGCTTTTTTCGTGAACACCCGACTGTTGGCAAATCACCACACTGACAACGCCCGCGCCCAGCCGCTCCTCTGTGCGCAATGGGATCTGCTTCTCGCGCAACAAAAAACGCCGTGAAGCAAATCTCACGGCGTCCACAGAACAGCAGAGGCTGATTCCAAAGCGGAACGCTAAAAGCCCTCGCCTTCGATCCTTGACTGCAGTTCGTCGCGTTCGCGGCGCGTCATTTCGAGGTCAAACATCAGATACTTCACGTCCAGTCGCAGCTGAGACAGGGCTTCCTGAACAAGCCCCAGAATGCGGCGGCGACGCAGGACGGAATCGGACACCCGTTTGTAGGCCAGCATCAGGTCATCCTTGCGCTCGCTGTCGACTGAATTGAGTAATTCACCAAGTTCGACCAGTTCGGCGGGCAATTCGTCAGACTTACGGTCCTGAAAACGTTTCGGCTGTGACATGGCTGGGGGGCGCTTTCTCGTTGGGTTGCAGGGGGCAAAACCCCGGACCGATTGTCTCGATCAGATCATCACGTCGCAAGCAAATAGGTTTGGGATTGATTCAGATTGCGTTTAGCCCACAGACAGCATCTCGTCATGCAAGCGGCAATCAGCACAACCCGTAATACCGGAAAAGATGATTCTTCGATTCTGGGGTGGGTTCGTCAAGTCGCTGATTCGTTCTGGCGGCCGGGTTTCGGGAAGGTCCCTGTCCTGCACGAGTGTGCGGGTGTTTCAGGCACCCTAAGCTGTCACTCAGAATCGCTGCTCCTGGCAACTGGCCGGGAAGCAAAGTGGGGGCGTGTCCTTGAAACAAGCAACAGCTCGCGGACCCTCGAGGTCGGCTAACGTGCGGAAATGGGGGTGAGCCAGTGTACAAACGCCTCTGAAAGCCGCGTCAGACTGGTCTCGGACCAATCTGCTGAATCGGCTAAGATTGCGGCTCGAATTCTGTCAGCCACTGCACGGAAGCTGTTTCTGGCATGCTCTCCCCGTATTCGCACAGATCTGCCAAACATCTGCGTTGGACATTTTCTCCTCTCATACTGGTGTGCCGTATGGTGGGCACGCTCGTGGTGGTTTGCGCCGTCTCCCATGTGATGGCGCAGCAGCAATGGACGCTGGATCGGCAGTTGTCATCGCGGCAGGTCTCCCGAGTCCCACAGGAACAGGGCTCTCCCGGCGCCCCCACACGACTTGCCTTTCTATCGCCAGCTGATGTCCAGCCCGTCTATGCCGTGCTGGATCGTCCGGCTTCGCTGCCGCATAACGACTTTCAGGCGTCCGTCACGGTCAACAGTAACCTGTCCGGGCTGAGGCTGGCGCTGCGACTGAGATTTCCCAATCAGCAGGATCCCCGAACGGGGCAGCCTCTGACGGCCCTGATCCGGGGACCCGCCTCTCGTGGGGCACAGGAGCAGCAGATCTCCGTGACGGGCTCCCTGAAGAATGTACAGGCGACTGTGCGCGAGCTGCGGGCGGAGACATTTGAGAAGGGGATTGACGCCACAGGGGCGTATGTCGACGGCTGTGTCCTGATCGCAGAGGTGCATCGGGGGACCTCGGTCATTGACGTTTCCGATCTGCAGTATGGCCCGGTGGTCACCGTTCCTTCGCTGGCCGCCTTAGAACCAGTCGCTGATCCGGCCGTCACGCATGTGCCGATTGAGATCCGCCGTGATCAGGTGCTGTTCAGCGGGCAGCCTCGCTTTCTCAGACTGATGCCCGACCATGGAGAATCGATTTCGTTCCTGAAGCAGCTGGGCGTCAACGCGGTTTGGGTCAGCGATCTGTCGCAGACCGCCCGCATGCAGGAACTGATTCAAAATGACATTGTGGTCGTGGCCACCCCGCCGCACCCGCAGTTTGATCCGGCCGATTTTCGTACACCACTACAGGGACTGTCCCCGTTAGAGAAAGTCCACCCACTGCCGTCCATCTGGTATCTGGGAACCCGCGTGAACACAGATCAGATGTCGCACCTGCTGGCGTGGGGCCGCGAGGTCCGCAGTGCGGATCGTGTCCTTGCACGACCACTGATGGCCGATGTTCGCGGTCTGGAAGGCGTGGCGTCCCGGCAGATCGATTTTGTTGGTATCACTCAGCAGGCCGTGGGCGGCCACCAGTCGTTTGGTCGTTCCCGTAATCTTTCCTACCTCAGGCAGAATACTTCGGCGCAGTTGATGCTTCCCTGGGAATGGGTACAGAGCGAACCGCAGGCGGCGTACACACAGTGGCGTCAGCGCAGTGGACTGCCTCCATCGGTCGTGGAGCCGGAGCAGATTCTGCTGCAGACCGTCGGTGTGCTTTCCTCAGGTTGCGACGGACTGGGCGTGTGGAAGACGGCTTCGCTGGAACCGGCCGCCGGTCAGGCGGCTTCCGAGACGGCACTGGCCATCGAACTGTCCTGTCTCTACGTGCAGATCCTGGAGCCATTCCTGGTCAACGGCAGCGTGGAAGGGCATATCGGGATTCGGGTGGAACAGTCCCGAGGCCCCCGGGACGAGCCGTCATGGCTGGAGCAGACCTTCGGTAACGAAGCGGCCCGACCGTCGGAGTACACGGCCCGGGTGGCGGTGCCGGATGCGGCACTGATCAACTCCACTGGCGCTTCTTTGATTCTTGCCGGCTACTGGGACGCTTCATCGCATCTGGTGCCACAGGAACTGTATTCCTCCCAGGCGGTCGCCACGGTGGCGGCGACCGAAACGGCTTCCGCCTGGCAGGTGGGTGCCACGGGTTTGCGGGGGCTGCGTCGAGTGCCGACGGCCGGCGGCCTGAAACTCGATATTCGAGACTTTGACCAGCTGGCCGTCGTTCTGGTCACAGCCAGTCTGGCAGAACGCGATACGATGTCGCGACGCGTGCACGCCACGGCGGAGCGTGCTGCCGCACTGTTTGTGCAGTTGGCTGCTGCCAAGGCACGACGGATCCGCAGCACGTGTGACATCATCGACGCGATGGTAGGGGCAGACAACATGGCAGCGTCCATGCTGGGCCGCGCTGATCAGCTGATTGACGGGGCTCAGCAGGCTGGCAGCCGGCGAGATTTTGCCGGTTGTGAACGGCTGTCGCGCAGCGCCATGCGAGAGCTTCGCAGGGTGCAAAGCCGTTACTGGTATCGTGCCGTTCAGTCGCTGCCGACCCCCATGGCCAGCCCTTACACGACGAGTTTCTCCACCTTGCCGGATCACTGGCGAATGATGGCGAGAATTCGACAGGCGGCAGGTCCCAACCTGATGTCGTCTGGCAGCTTTGAAGACCTGCGACAGTTGTCGGAGGGGGCCTGGCTGCCCGTTCCGCCCGATGATGAAGCCTTCCAGTCCAATGCGGATGTCGTGGCCGATGCGGAGACCGGCAACCAGGTTCTGCGGCTGCGGACATGGCAGAAGGAAGCGGACACGCAGTCAGCTGACGAACCAGCGTTTCTGGTACGGTCTCCGGGAATCGAGGTGGAAAAAGGGGCGATTTACGAAATCACGGGGCGTGTGAAACGCGGTCGTTCAGTGCCCACTCAGGATGCCGAGCCGTTTTCCATTTTTGACAGTGATCTTGGGCCGGAGTTTGCTGTAAAGCCCTCACTGGAGCGGACCTGGCAGATCTTCCGGATTTACCGACAACCTTCACAGTCTGGACCATTGAAGCTGTGGTTGTCCCTCAATGGGGCCGGGGAGGTGTTCATTGACGACCTGTCGGTGCGCCAGCTGGCTCCGCCCCCTGCCTCCGGAGGTTTCGGGGCCCCTGGGATGGCTCCGGGAATTAGGGAATCTGGTTCTCAAGTACAGGGCGCCGGCTACTCCATCGAGCGAAATCAACCGGAATAAAGCAGTCACCTGCGTTCCGTCGGCACTTAGCTTGATCGTCTCACGATAGACGATAATCTTTGCCGAAGACTTCCACGAGACGTTTCGAGTCCGGTCGTATGCCCAGCGGTGGCGACTGTCGAAGTCCGTCACCCTGGTCGATTCACTCTCGTCGATTCACTCTCGTCGATTCACTCTCGTCGATTCACTCTCGTCGATTCACTCTCGTCGGTTCACTCAGGTTGCCTCACTTACGCTGGCTTCGTTTGCAGACCTGCACATGGGCTTCCCCACATCCGGGGCCCACAGATCGCAGAGCCCTGCAATCGGCTGAACCATTTCTGACAGGCACTGCATGAGTGGCAGAACTGTCTGTTTCCACACTCGAAGGATAAACCCAAGATGCCAATCGCAACTCCCGAACAATACGCCAAGATGCTCGATGCAGCCCAGCAGGGTGGCTATGCCTATCCGGGAATCAATGTGACGTCGATCGTCACGATCAATGCAGCGCTGAAGGGGTTTGCAGAAGCGAAGTCCGACGGCATTATTCAGTTTTCCACCGGAGCCGGGGAGTTTGCTTCCGGTCAGTGTGTGAAGGACGCAGTCCACGGTGTCATCACTCTGGCGGAAGCCGCCCATCGTCTGGCTGAGAAATATGATGTCCTGATCGGTCTGCACACAGACCACTGTCAGCCCAAAAAAGTGGATTCGTTTCTGAAGCCACTGATCGAAGCCACGGCTGCTCGTCGTGCGGCCGGGCAGGGCAACCTGTTCCAGTCCCATATGTACGATGGCTCTGAGTTGCCGCTGGATCAAAACATTGCACAAAGTCAGGATCTGCTGAAGCTGTGTGCTGAGAACGAGATCATTCTGGAAGTGGAAGCGGGTGTTGTTGGTGGTGAGGAAGACGGCATTGACCACTCGGACATGCCAGCGGACAAGCTCTACACCACACCGGAAGACATGGTGAAAGTGCACGAAGCGCTCAATGGACTGGGGCGATTCATGTTCGCAGCCACGTTCGGCAACGTGCATGGCCACTACAAGCCAGGTGCCGTGAAACTGCGACCGGAAATCCTCAAAGACGGACAGGCGGCCGTGATGGAGAAATACGGTCAGGATGCGGAGTTTGACCTGGTATTCCACGGTGGCTCCGGCACGCCCACTGCGCAGCTGCAGGAAACTCTGGATTACGGTGTGGTGAAAATGAACATCGACACGGACACGCAGTACGCGTTCACTCGGCCTGTGGTGGACTGGATGCTGAAGCACTATGACGAAGTGCTGATGGTCGATGGCGAAATCGGCGTGAAGAAATCGTACGACCCGCGTACCTACCTGAAGCTGGGCGAAACGGGCGTTGCCGAACGTATGAAGCGGGCCTGTGATGACCTGCGAAGCACGGGCAAATCCATTTGTGGCACTGTCTAGGCTGACGACACCCTGTGACAGGCTGATCAAAGGCTGCAGCAGAGTTCTGCTGGACACCGCCTGAGAACGCGAAGACCGTCTCTTTCTGAGGCGGTCTTTTTTTGCGCGCTCGTTGGTGTTCGCTCCGCCAAATCCAGCAATTTCCGGGGCGAAAACGGTTTTCGCCACTGGCGGTCAGGAAAGTCCGGGAAATTCCCATACGGCGTGTAACACAAATCGGGAGTTTCCGCTGTGGTGAGTATCAGCCAGTCAACACTGAAACAAACCACTGAAAAATAAGGAACACGTCATGTCTTTCTCACGCAACACAATCCTGTCTGCTGTTTTCGCACTGAGCTCACTGGCCATGGTGGCTCAGGATGCTCAGGCCTGTCCTCCGCGAGGCGGCGGTTTTTCTCGCGGCTATTCTTCGGCCTACTCTTACCGTCGACCGTCCTACTCTCGCTACACGCCGGCTTACAGCCAGCCGTATTCTCAGCCCGTCCAGGTCGTTCGTCCGGTGCAGCCGATTGTCACACAGCCTGTTGGTCAGCCAGTGATGAATCAGCCCGTGCAGCAGGTTTCTCAGGGGCAGCCCATCATTCCCCGGCAGCAGCCGCTGCAACCACAGACGGTGCCTCAGACTCCCGTGCAGAACGTGGCACCCCAGACACAGCCTCAGGTTCCCCAGACACAGATTCAGCAGCAGCCTTTGCGTCCTGTGCAGAATGCTCCTGTCAATGTTCAGCAGCCTGCAGCTCCAGCGGCTCCCGCAACCACTCCCAATTCTGCGGCAATGTCTGCTCTGCAGGCTCTGGGCGGTTTTGCTCCTCCGGCCGGTCAGGCTCCTGTGGCCAGCCAGCCGACTCAGCCGGTGCAGGTTCCCGCTCATGTCGGCAATTGGAATGCCACTTTGGGTAACGGAGCCAGCGTGCGGCTGACACTGCAGAACGATGGCTCATTCGTCTGGGTGGCCACCAATCAAAACGGCAACGCCAGCAGTTTCAGTGGCCGCTACACGGTTGGCAACGGGACACTCACCCTGAATCGTGCCAATGACAATCAGCAGCTCGGTGGCAGCATGACGATCAGCGGCGGCAACGCCTTCAGCTTCAAAGTGGCCGGCAACAACGCCGCGGCAATCAACTTCACTCGCAGCTAACCGTTACGAAAGAGATGACTGCACAGACCTCTTCCGATCTTTCGGAAGAGGTTTTTTGCTGCGCCGTGAGCAGCATCAGGGTTGCCGCACTTCCACAACGACACGAAATGCGCCATGAGCCACCTGGCGTTTTCGCTGCAGCTGTCGGGCCGAGTGCCTGCATTCATCCGGCGTGGAACTGTGACTGCCACCACGCAAAGGGGCGGAGTCTGCCGGGTCACCGGCGCTGGGCAGGCACCATTCTGACTCATTGCCATGCATGTCTGAGAGGCCCCAGGCGTTGGGAGCGCGTGTGCCAACTTTGTAAAGCCGAGCCTGGGAATTACCGGCGTGCCAGGCAAAATCGCCAAGTCGATCGGCCGATTCCCCGCAGCACCAGTCGCCCGGCTGCCCGCTGCGGCTGGCATACTCCCATTCGGTCTCTGTGGGCAGGCGGATTGTCAGTCCTGTTGTTTCTGATGCCCAGCGACAAAACGCACTCGCGTCGTTGTAGTTCACGCATACCGTCGGCATGTCGTCACTCACGGGAATGTCACCAAGATTGTTCCAGCCAAAGTCCGGTCCAAAAATCCAGCGACCAGAATCCGCGTCAAACCCGTATCCCCCTTCACCCGCATCGCTGCGGTGTCCCGTGGCGGCAACAAACTGGCGATAGGCTCCCACCGGCACCTCGGTGGCTGAGATGAACAGTGGCTCGGGGAGGGAGAGCTGTCCGGACGGCACAGTCATGGTACCCGGTGGAAGCAGACTCAGCGTCAGGGGCAGTTTTCCCGGATTGGGCCGGGAAACCGAATTCTCCCATGCTGCGCGATATTTGCGTGCCTGTTCATCGCTTAACTCACTCAGTTCGCGCAGAGCAGGGCGGGTTGTGGGGGAGGTGCGGTCCGCGGTCCAGGCGTTCCAGACCATCCACAGTCCAGCCAGCAGCAGCGCGGCCGCGGTTGCGCCCACAGAAAATCGAAGCAGAGGCGATCGACGGTCGGATGCCGGATTGACAGTCCGGGGTTTGGGAGTGTGCGGAAGCGTGGCTGATTCCTGTGGTCCACCCCCGCCAGAAGACAGGCTTGACCACCGCTGCGTTTCTTCTGCGGGTGCGGTCCACTGTTCCGTTTGCGCCTTCTGAAATTCCTCAGCGTCGACGACAGGCAAAGTCATTTCCGGGAGCCCCGATTCCTGCAAACGTATGAGGGCTTCATGCAGTTCCGCTGCGGTCTGGTAGCGATTGGCGGGAACTTTGGCCATGCATCCTTCCAGAGCGTCCTGAAGCTGGCTGGGCACACAGTCATTCAGTTCCAAAAGGTCGGGAATCGGCAGATCGCGATGGGCCAGCAGCCGCTCAATGCTTGTGGTGCCAAAGTACGGAGGGCGACCTGTGACGAGGAAGTGGAGAGAGCAGCCGACGCTGTAGATATCAGAACGCTCGTCCGCCAGCCGTGTGTTCCGTGCCTGTTCAGGCGACATGAAATCGACCGTGCCCATAATCAGACCGGTCTGCGTGAGATCCGTCGACTGCTCCTGATCCACCGGGTCACTTAGTCGCGCCAGTCCGACGTCCAGCAGTTTGGCGTTCCCGTCGTCGTCGAGCAGCAGGTTGGATGGCTTGATATCGCGATGGATGACCCCCTGAGCGTGCGCATAGACGAGGCCGTCGACCATCTGCAGCACCACGTCGATGGCGTCCGGCAGCGACAGGGGGCCGTGTTCGCGGACGATCTCCGAGAGGTTCTGACCATCGATGTATTCACTGACCAGATACGGCTGTCCCCGTTCTTCGCCCGCATCGTAAGCCGCCACGATGTGGGGATGTGACAGTCGTGCGGCGACCTGGATTTCACGTTCGAACCGTCGCGACATTTCGTGGGTGTCATCGTCCGGCTGCTTCAGGACTTTGACTGCCACAACTCGCTTCATGCGACGGTGCATGGCCCGATAGACGGCCCCCATGCCACCTTCCCCGATTTTTTCCAGCAGCACGTAGTCTCCCAGCACCAGCGGGTCGACGGGGCGATTGACGAGCGACTCCAGCTGGAAGTCGGTCAGATGCTCTGCATTGACCAGCGCCGTGCCGACCTCATCCGCGGTGGCTGTGGACAGATCGAAGCCACCCAGTGCGACTGTCATGTCTTCGGTGACGATTCGGCTGGATCGAACACGTTCCAGCAGTTCCTCCACGCTGAGACTGACGTTCGAATCGTCAATCTCCACAGACACCGGCAACCGTTCATCCTGCGGATCGCCCGTCACCGATCGCAGCCAGCCGGCATTCAGCCCCGCAAACTGCGTTTGATACACGTCGGCTGAAACGGGCAGCTGTCGCTGCTGTCGGTACTCTACATCCAGTTCGATCAGGTTTCGCAGCAGAACATTCCGCAGCGGCGGTGGCGCCAGATCAATGTACTCAGTGAGCGACGGTTCCTCCGTCTGCCATGCCAGTTCAAACTCGTTGCAGATGCGGTTGATCTGCAGCAGCTGAGAATTGTTCAGGTTGTCGGTGTCGGCAGGGTGCGTCATGTGGGGCAGTGCGCTGCGTCGCGGCACAGTCTGTGTCTTCGCAGCTGTGCAGTAAATTCGTAGACGGAATCAATGACAGTATCGGAGGCCCTGAAGCGATTTTCGGAAACGCCTCGCGTCTCCCTGGCGCTGTCACGCATCTTCTCCGGAATTCACAGGGAACGCAATCGGTTAATTGGCCGACTGGCTGTCGGACGCCGCCCAGAGTCGGCCGATCAGCAGAAGTTTGCGTTCCACCGTGCGTCTGGCACACCCCAGTTGTGTGGCAATCTCCGGTGTGGAATGTCCTTCCATTTTTCGCACAGCGATCTGTTTGAGCTGGGGGTCGCCCGCTTCGTCCAGCAGCGTCAGCAGGCTCTGCAGTTCGTCGGCCAGCTGCGCGGCAAACTGGGGATCCGGCGTGATGCTGATCAGCTCGCTGAGCGGATGGTGCTGCCATCCGTCGGCTTCCCCCGTCTGTCCGGTGCCGCCCCGTTTGCGGGCATTCTGCTGACGAATCAGATCCACACTCTTGTTGGCCGTGATGGCCATCAGCAGTGGCCAGAGATTTTCCCGGTCTGTCAGCTGCGTGAACTGTCCCTGCCGGGCGCGAAGGCAGAAGCTCTTGAAGGCGCTGAGGGCAACGTCTTCCTCGTCGATTGCGGCGCGCGGCGTCCCCTCAAGCTTACGTCGGGCCATGTCGACCATTCTCTGAAAGTAGGACTCCCAGAGTTTTTGTGCGGCAGCCGGCTGACCATTTTTCAGGTCGCTGATCCAGGCTGTGACGGATTGTTCAATGTCCTGCACGTTGTTTCGTCCCACGCAGAGTGATGTCCTGGTAACGGATTTTGCCGGCGGGCCTCAAAGGGCGATTTCCCGGCTCCGCCAAAGTTTTTTGATTTTCCGTGTCGCAGTTGCTCGCCCTTTGCGAGCCCCTCTTTGAGCCGCCGTCCCGGCTGCCTGTTTGCCGCTGCCGTACCTGCGGCAGCCTCCATTCTGTTTCGACGTTCTGTCTACCGGGGTCTGATATGTTACGAAGAATCACCACAGCCTGCCGCCGTTCGCCAAAAACCTCACGCTCTCGCGACAGGGCCATCGCAGTTCCCGCTCTGGAGTCTCTGGAGCCACGACAACTACTGTCGGCCGTGAGTGGTTTGAGCGACGAATTTGACGATCCGAACACTTTGACCCACTGGCAGCGGATTCATGAAAGCGAAGGCTGGAATGCGGATCAGCTTGACCAGTGGGATATTGGTACGACTCGAGCCGGACAGATGAGCCTGGTCCCCAATACGGTGTCATGGTATCAGGACTATCGCGGTCCACTGGTCTTCAAGGAAGTGACGGGAGATTTTGTGGTTACGACACGTCTGGAGATCACAGATCGCGATGAGATTGGGGGCAGTGATGATGACGACGTGCCCAGTGACGGTTCGTTTTCTCTGGGTGGCGTCATGATTCGCACGCCCCGTGATATCAGCTCTCCAGCCGACTGGGTGCCCGGCACGATGGCTGATGATGGGACCAACACGGGCGAGAACTATGTGTTTCTGTCCATGGGACACGGTGCGGGAACCTCCAACAATGGATTCACACTGGAAGTGAAGACCACACGCAACAGCGATTCACAACTGGAGCTGACGCCACTGCAGGGCGACGCCAACTCCATCATCATCCAGACTGCCCGTGTTGGCAACAGTGTGATCACACTGTACCAGCGACCCGGAGAGCAGTGGCGCGTGCATCGCCGCTACACCCGCGACGATATGCCGGAAACGCTGCAGGTGGGACTGGTCAGCTATTCTGACTACGGCAAAGTCTCCACCTATTCGCCGCTGTATCACAACGGTCATCGACTTGGACCGGAGTTCAATCCCAGTCCCGGCGTGCCGTTCAATCCCGATGTGAGTGCCGGTTTTGATTACGCGCGGTTTGTCGTTCCCGAAGTTCCCGCTGAACTGCAGGGAGTTGACCTGGTCAGTGACGCGTCTGATCAGCAGCTGCTGAGTTTTCTGGGAGACGCTGCCAATGAGGATCCGGCCGCTGGTGGGGAGCAGGTGCCGGAGATTGCAGATCAGGTCATGAATCGCAGCGACGATTCGTTGAGCATTGCCCTGCCTGCCACCCTCGGCGGGCAGGATGTGTCGTACAGCCCCGAGGTCATTGAAAACCTGGCGGCCGAGCTTCAGAACACCGAAAACCTGACCGTGTTTCGCGATGACTTTGGGCTCAACTGGGGTGGACTGAACGAAAAATGGCTGCAGGGCGACAGTGGCTACGTGTATCTGCTGCCAGACGGAGAGGTTTGGCAGTGGAACGGCAGTTTTGCCTCCAGCACGCAGCTGGTCCGCCTGAACGGCAACTACTATGACGACCCGCTGGAACTGGTGCAGGCCACTGCTATTGATGTGTCCGTGATGATCGGTGCCGACTCTTCTTTGCAGATTGATCCGGTCTCTGAACTTGCGGGTGAGTTTTCTGTCCGTTTGTCGCACACCTCGCCGACGGATTCGGGCGTCCAGGATTTCTCCGTCACCGTGCTCAATCAGACACCGCAACTGTCACCGATTGCAGACGTCAGCATGATCGTCGGGCAAACCGGATTTGTTGTTGACATCATGGCTTCCGACGCCGACGGCGATCTGCTGACGTTTGATGCGTCTGTTGAGGGCAGCCTGGCCGCTCAGTTGAGGGCGGAGCATGGGCTGTTTGACGGTGGTCTGGACAACTACTCGCTGAACTGGGGTGGGCAGCAGGAAAAATGGGTGCGCGGCGATGCCGGCTGGTACTATCTGCTGCCGGATGGAAGTCTCTATCACTGGGAAGGTTCCTTCGCGTCCAGCACTCTGCTGGGCGTTCCCGGGACCGACTACTACGACGATCCTCAGCAACTGCTCAATGCGGTAGCCCCCGATGCTTCGGTGACGGTGATCGATGGCCAGATGGTGATCGATGCGGGCACACAAGCCGGCGAGTTTACCGTCACTGTTGTGGCGTCAGACGGTTTCGACGTGACGTCGCAGAGCTTCGTTCTGTCCGTCGGCAACACGCTGCCGCAGCTGAATGTGGAAGATCTGGAGGCCACCGTCGGGCAGACACTGCAGCTGGAGTTTCCCTCTGTGGATGCGGATGGGCATGTACTCGATTACACCGTGAACATTCTGGGCACAACAGAACAGCAGCTCGACACAGTTCATGGGTTCTGGAGTAACGGTGAGTACTTCACCAACTGGGGAGGCCAGAGTGAGAAGTGGATTCGTGATGCCGCCGGCGACTGGTTTTATCTGTTGCCAGCCGGATCTGTGCATCGCTGGATGGGCAGTTTTGAATCCAGTGAAGTGATCGCGCTGCTGGACCCAGCCGTGTACACCGATCCGGCGTTGTTGACGGATCCTGTCGATACTGACCTGACCGCCGAGTTTGACGCCAGCACCCTGAACATTCACACGGGATCGGCTGCCACCCGCGTTACTCTGCAGGTGAGCGTGACCGATGGCTTTGCTACTGTGGTTCAGAGCTTTGAGATCAACATTCAGCCGGCCGGGGGACTGGAGGATGTTGACAGCCTGTTCGAGGATTGGGGGGCGATGGCGTTCTAGATGGCGGATGGCCAGGTTCGTCCGTGTGCTTCGTGACTTGCCCCACGAATCACGCGGGCGAAGTTCTCGGCCACGAAATTTCGAACGGCACACTTCACTTGACCCGTCGTGTATGCCAGCGACACTGCGAGCCATACGGCAACCCGAACAAGGAATTCGCACGATGAAACAACTGATCGCATCCACGGTGGCCATGGTGGTCATTCTGGCCACCATCACACAGACGCACGCTGGCGACTGGGCGCAGTGGCGAGGCCCAAACGGCAACAACATCGCGCCCGCCGGTGAACGCATTCCCGTTGAGTGGAGCAGTACAAAGAACGTCTTGTGGAAAGTGAGTGTACCGGGCCGCGGGCACGCCTCGCCTACGGTGGTCGGAGACCTGATCGTGCTCAGCAGTGCGGAGGAATCCAGTCAGCGTCAGGGCGTGTTCGCTTTCGATCGTCGGACCGGAAAACAGGTCTGGGCCGAGGTGGTCAACACGGGAGGATTTCCCAAGATTCATCCCAAAAACACGCATGCCTCCGCCACCACCTGCAGCGACGGTCGGCTGATTTTTGCGACCTTCTGCCACCATCAGACCATTGAAGCGTTCGCCTTTGATCTGTCCGGCAAACTGCAGTGGAAGCGAACTGTCGGCGGCTTCCGACCACAGCAGTATGAATACGGCTATGCGGCGTCTCCCACGCTGTACAACGGCACGCTGATTGTCAGCGGTGATACCGATACGGTGGCGTGGCTGAAAGCACTGGACACAAAGACGGGCCGCATCGTGTGGGAACAGGAACGCCCCCGCAAACTCAACTGGGCGTCGCCCATTATCGCCACTGTGAGCGGTAAAGAGCAGTTGTTCCTGAGCGGTTGCGAAATGATGGCGGCTTACGATCCGGGCAGCGGCAAGCCGCTGTGGAGCACCCCGTGTTTGACCATGGCCACCTGCGGAACGGCCGTGTGGGACGAAGACACTGTGTACGCCAGTGGTGGCTATCCGAAACCGGAAACAGTGGCCGTGAAGGCCGATGGCTCAGGCCGAATTGTGTGGCGCAATCGTGTGAAGTGCTACGAGCAGTCGATGCTGCTGCACAACGGCTATCTGTATGGATTTTCTGATACCGGTGTGATGTACTGCTGGGAAGCAAAGACCGGTCGAGAAATGTGGAAAGAGCGACTGCAGGGCCCTGTGTCGGCTTCGCCGATGCTGGTTGGTGACACGATCTATGCCAGCAACGAACGGGGCGTCACGTTTGTCTTTAAAGCCAACCCGCAGCGGTTTACACCGTTGGCCAGAAATCAGCTGGGGCGGGAGTCCTTTGCCTCGCCGACAGTTGCTGACAACGTTCTGTTCCTGCGTGTCACCGAAGAAGGACGCCAGGAGATGCTGTACGCCATCACTGAGCAGTAGGTGTCAACGAAGATTACTGTCCCACGTCGATCAGGGCCGAGCTGACGCATCCGTGGTTGGCCTGGGCGGCCGTCGCGCAGAAGTCCGCCAGATAGCCCCGCCTTGGGTTCCGGGGAACCCAGCGGGGCAGGGACGCGCGACGGCGTTCCACTTCGTCAGCGGCGACGTTCAGCTCGATGGTGCCAGCCACCAGGTCAAAGGAAATCTGATCGCCGTCGGCCACGCAGGCGATGGGGCCCCCCACAGCCGCCTCGGGAGCGCAGTGCACTCCGATGGCCCCGTGCGAGACACCGGAAACCCGCGTGTCAGAAATGAAGGCCACTTTCCCGTCCAGTTCCGGCACTGCCAGCGCAGCGGTGGCCACCAGCACTTCCGGCATGCCGGAAGCGACCGGTCCCCAGTAACGCAGCACAATCACACTGCCGGGCTGAATGCGTCGTTCTTCAACGGCCGTGACGATATCACGCGGATCGTCAAAGCAGACGGCGGTTCCCGTGAATCGGGGTTCGTCCATACTCGATACTTTGAAGACGATGCCGTCCGGGGCCAGGCTGCCAAAGCAAACCTGCATGTCGGCAAAGGGCTTGAAGCAGTTTTCACGCGGCACAATCAGGGGCTGATCAGCTGGTGGCGGTGGGACGTCCGCAAGGTTGTCGGCCAGCGTGCGCCCGGTCACTGTCAGGCAGTCACCGTCCAGCAGGCCGGCGTCCAGCAGGTGTTTGAGCAGCAGTGGCGTACCGCCGATGCGATGCAGATCGACCATGGTGCCGCTGCCACGGGGCGCAAAACTGCAAAGTACGGGCGTGTTACGAAAGATCTGCTGCAGGTCGTGTAGTGTGAAATCCACCTCGGCTTCGCGGGCCAGCGCCAGCAAATGCAGCACGCCGTTGGTGGACCCACCAGCGGCAGCAATGGAAACGGCGGCGTTGCGAAATGCGGCTGGCGTGAGAATGTCGCGGGGACGAATGTTGTGTTCCAGCAGGTGGCGGATGGCCTCACCGGCTGCGCGGCACTCGTCTCGTTTGGCCGGGTCAATGGCGGGAATGGAACTGCTGGCAGGCAGCATCAGACCGATGGCTTCCAGTGCAATGCCCCAGGTGTTGAAGGAGGCGGCGATCCCGCAGCCGCCGGGACCTGGACAGGCGGTTTTTAGAATTGCATCGCCCTCTTCTTCAGTCATGGCCCCCACAGACACCGCCGCCTGGGAGTCGTACACATCCAGAATGGTGACGTCTTTGCCGTTGTGGCAGCCCGGCATGATGCTGCCGCCGCTGATGACCAGCCCCGGATAGTTGGTCCGTGCCAGGGCCATCGCGAACCCGGGGCCGTTCTTGTCGCAGTGATGCAGGCCCACGAGCGCATCATAACAGTGAGCGGTCACGACACACTCGGCACTGTTGGCGATCAGATTGCGGGACGGCAGGCTGGCATTACCGCCTTCGTGTCCCTGGGAAAGATTGTCGCTCACGCCAGGAGTGCCGAAGGGGAACGCCAGCATGTCAACCGCTTCGCAGCCTGCCTTGATCTGCGTGGCCAGTTCGTAGGCGTGGACGTTGCACGTGTTGCCTTCCAGCAGTGGCACGCCGATGCCGATCTGCGGTTTCGGAAAATCGGCCCCGTCCATACCGATGGCGTAGTAAAAAGCCGTCACGCCTTTTTGCCACCCGTCAGTGAGCTGTTTGCTGTTCCAGTTGAGATTGTGATCAGACATGAGGGGCTTCTGTGCAATGGCGCCACAAATGATGTGTAAGTCGGGCGCGGCGGGATAAACGGTGTGAGCGCTACGGGAGTTCTCGAATTCGGATATTGCGGTACCAGGCTTCGCCGGGAGGGCCGCCATGGATCTGCAGGGCAATGTGGCCGGTCAGGGGGATGTCCTTGTCCGTTTCTGTGTAGTCGACTGTCTGCTTGCCATTAATCCACAGTTGAATCCGCGGGCCTTCACAGCGAATGCGGTAGTCATTCCAGTCTTCTTTTTTCAGCAGGGGCATCAGTTTTTCCAGATCCGGTCCGGCCAGAACCTTCCGCCGACGCGACTCGTCGTACAGTGCGCCCCAGTATCTGCCGCCCAGATCCGCCTGATAGCCAATCATCTCGTGGTGGTCAGGGATTCGCTGACTGCGAATCTGAATGCCGGCATTGGTTTTTTCTCCCAGTAGTTTGAACTGCAGTCGCAATTCGAAATCCTTGAAGTCACCTTCGTGACGGAGGAAATAGTTGTGTGGGATCTTTTCCTGCAGCTGTCCGCCAACGACTGCCTGCTGCTCAAGGCGAAAAACGGTCATGTCCCCGTCCCATCCGGTCGTCGCCTGACCGTCGAACAGGCGTCGGAATCCTGCCTCCACCGCTGGGCGACTGTTGTCAGTGAGGTGTTGATCGTCCGCCCTGGTCGATACAGTGAGCGTTAGTGTCAACACGATCAGGCAGATCGGAGTGGTTACCGGGATACGAGTTGGCATGGGGACTCCACGTGGAAATGGTGAGGAACTGGAGCGGAACGGAGGAGAGCGGGCGACGGGCAGGGCATGCAGTGCAACTGTCGCTGTTGCTCAAGTTAACGACACGCGGTGAGCGACGCGACCGAGGCGAAGGTACACACTGGGTGAATCGGGCGCAGCCTTCGTCGTGCAGACGCTGCTGTGCAGCCAGTTCGGTCAGACTGGATCAGGCACCCGGCAAATGTGCTGCGTGAGTCACAATCAACCGCAGTCGTAACGCGACCCTGCCGTGGGATGTGTCAACGGGGCGCGTGCGCGCGCACGAACTCACGTTAAGTGGGCTCAGAAAGCAGGCGCCCGGCCATCGGTGTCCCGCCCCATCATGGTTGGCGGAAGTGCGGTCGCGGCAGGCCAGCATCCGGGAATGATCCTGAGACGGCGGGAAAACGCTGGTTGTGCGGCGTTGCTGTCGCAGGGGACGCTGTGACTCAGACCAGAACCGGTTCTTCGTTGCCGGTTTCGCTCGTGTGCAGGGCTTCGCTGTTCAGTTCGGCCAGTTCCTGTCCATCAGGTCCTTCAATTTCGAGGACGGCGGCTTCGCCTTCAATCTCCAGCAGGGTGATGGTGTAAGCACCGAGTCGAATGGACTCACCGGCGGACAGATCGAACTGATGGTTATTCATGAGCCAAACCGTTTCCAATGGGGAACGCTCGAACATTGTCTGGGAGCAACAAAGTGAAGTCGAGCGGCGAAGTAGAAGGACAAGCTGGTGGTGTGATTTTCAGACCGATTAAGAGTGAGGCAGAAGAAACTGCCAACCGGCGAAACAGAAATCAGCCAGCTACGGTGGTGGGCAATTTATAATGCTGGACCAAATACGCGACAATCCGGAACTCGAATCATGTTAAAAGTTCACGAGACCTTTCTGAGATTCATTTTTTTTGTTTCGATTGACTTGCAACCTCAACAGCCAACCGCTTTCCGGCTGGTGAACCCACTTTCGCAGACCTGACGGTCGTAGGAATGGAGGTGGCAAAGTACAACTCGGCGGAGGTCGCCCGTTTCGTCCGCGACGATGCCGCCGTTTTTTTGACCCTTAAGATCTTCACCGCCCATGAGTGACACCAACCCATTGCTTCGTGCTTCCGGTCTGCCGGCTTTCGATGTGATTCAGCCGGAACACGTCGGTCCGGCCGTAAGTGAAATTCTGAAACTGTCCGCCGTCTATCTGGATGAGGCGGAAAGCGCTACGCCAGGTGACTGGGATGCTCTGATGGGACCCATGGCGAAGATTGATCTGCTGTTCGAGTATGGCTGGTCACCTGTCAGTCATCTGATGGGGGTTGCCAACAGTGACGAACTGCGCGCCGCTCATGAAGCCGCACTGCCTGAGATCGTGCAGTTCAGTTTGAAGATGAAGCAAAGCCGCGCCCTGTACGATCGGTTTGTGGCCATTCGAGAGTCGGACGGCTTTGACGATCTGGACAGTGCGAAGCAGCGGATTGTGCTCAAGTCCATTCAATCGGCCGAGCAGGCGGGGATTGCTCTGGAGTCAGAGCAGCAGGAGCGTTTCAACGAAATTGCTCAGCGGATGTCTCAACTCGGTTCGGATTTCTCGAACAACGTGCTGGACGAAACGAAAGCGTGGTTTCTGGATATCACCGACGCGGCTGATGCGGAAGGTCTGCCGGACAGTTACCGGTCGATGGCGGCAGCCGCGTGGGCTGCCGCAGACGACACCCCCGATGATGCCACCGCGGATGCTGTCGGTGGCCCATGGCGGATCAAACTGGACGCCCCCAGTTTCGGCCCTTTTATGGAACACTGCCGCAATTCGTCACTGCGGGAAGCCGCTTATCGTGCCTACGTCACCCGCGCGTCGAGCGGCGATCGTGACAACTCGTCCCTGATCGCAGAGATCCTCTCGCTCCGCAAAGAGCAGTGCGACCTGCTGGGATACGAACACTATGCCGCGCTGAGTCTGTCCCGGAAAATGGCCGACAGTGTGTCGGCCGTGCAGCAGATGTTTGACGAGCTGCTGTCCGCGTCTCTGGAAGGGGGACGCCGGGAACTGGCGGAAATCACGGAACTGGCCAACAGCAGCGGTCACGACGGGACGCTGGCTCACTGGGATGTCAGTTTCTGGGCCGAGCGGCTCAGAGAACAGCGGTATTCGTTCACTGACGAAGAACTGCGCCCCTATTTTTCACTGGAGCGGGTGCTGGACGGACTCTTTGGTTTGTGTCACCGGCTGTTTGGAATTTCCGTCACAGATGCCACGGACAAGGCGCCGGTCTGGCATTCGGATGTTCGCTATTTTGAAGTCTTCAATGAGCAGGATCAGCAGATTGCCGGCTTCTATCTGGATCCGTATTCGCGTCCGGAGAACAAGCGGGGCGGCGCGTGGATGGACGACTGCATTGGGCGCATGGTGGATGGCGACCTGGTGCGGCTGCCCGTTGCCCATTTGGTCTGCAACGGCACACCTCCGGTGGGCGAGCGTCCGTCGCTGATGACGTTTCGGGAAGTGGAAACTTTGTTCCATGAATTTGGGCACGGTCTGCAGCACATGATGACCACCGTGGATCTGCGGGACGCGGCCGGCATTTCGGGAGTGGAGTGGGACGCCGTAGAACTGCCCAGTCAGTTCATGGAAAACTGGTGCTACCACAAGCCAACTCTGCTGGGGATGGCCGTGCATTACGAGACGGGCGAAGTCCTGCCGGATGATCTGTACGAAAAAATCTGTCGTGCCCGCACGTACCGCGCTGCGTCGGCCATGTTGCGTCAGCTGCAGTTTGGCATGACCGATATGACGCTGCATTCTTCTTTTGATCCGGCTGGTTCGGCGACCGTTTTTGATGTTCATGCCGACATCACACAGAAGACATCCCCCATGCCCCCGTTTCCGGAAGGGAGATTCCTGTGTTCGTTTCAGCACATTTTTGCGGGTGGTTATGCGGCCGGATATTACAGTTACAAATGGGCCGAAGTGTTGAGCGCCGATGCGTTTGCTGCTTTTGAAGAAGCGGGGCTGGATGACGAATCCGCGGTTGCCGAAACGGGCCGTCGGTTTCGTGACACCGTGCTGGGGCTCGGCGGCAGTCGGCACCCCATGGAGATCTATCGACAGTTTCGCGGGCGAGAACCCAACACCCAGGCACTGCTGCGACACAACGGGCTGCTGCCGGCAAATTCGTAAACACACCGATGTCTTTGCAGGACGACACGACAATCGTGCGTCACCGAGAGGCCAACAGGCAGATTTAATATGAGTGAAAAGGAAACAAACCCCATCCAGGCGGATCAGTCTTTTGACGTGATCGTGCTGGGTACAGGTCCCGGCGGCGAGGGTGCTGCCATGGAGGCGACCAAGCAGGGCCGCAATGTCGCGGTGGTGGAAAAACAGCCACGTATTGGCGGCAACTGCACACATCTGGGCACGATTCCCAGTAAGTCACTGAGAACCGCCATTTACCGGGTGATGGAACTGCGGAGCACTCCCGAGTTTCGTCAGCTGGGGATCGACGTGGACATCGGTTTTCGGGAACTGCGTCAAAGTGCGCAGTCCGTGATCGAAAAACAGGTGCAGATGCGGACCGGATTCTATGACCGCAACGATGTGCAGGTGTATCAGGGAGTGGGCGCGTTTCTGGATGAACACCACGTTGAGGTGACTCAGGCCGACGGCTCCACGATTGTGCTCAGGGCGGATGCGTTCGTGATTGCCACCGGCTCTCGACCGTATCGCCCTCCCAATGTGGACTTCACACATCCGCGGATTTTTGACAGCGACACCATCCTGGGACTGCCGGAAACTCCCCGGTCGATGACGATTTATGGCGCTGGCGTCATCGGCTGCGAATACGGATCCATGTTTCGCAATTTGGGCGTCAAGATGAACCTGGTGAACACTCGGGCCAACCTGCTGGAGTTTCTGGACGACGAAATCTGCGACGCGCTATCCTACCATCTGCGCGATACGGGCGTGCGGCTGCGTCACAACGAGCAGTTTGATCATGTGGAGATGTTTGATGATCATGTCATCGTGCACCTGAAGTCCGGCAAACGCCTCAAGTCGGACTGCCTGCTGTGGGCCAATGGTCGCTCGGGCAACACGGAGGAGCTGTGTCTGGATCGCATTGGCATCACGCCCAATCATCGCGGACAGATTGAAGTGAACGAGCAGTTCCAGTCTGAGATTCCACACATCTATGCCGTGGGCGACGTCATCGGCCCACCCGCGCTGGCCAGTGCGGCCTATGTGCAGGGGCGATCGGCTGCCCGGCATCTGGGCAACCAGGAGTCGATGGGCATTGACATGGCGCTGGTGCCCACCGGCATCTACACCAGTCCGGAGATCAGCTCCATTGGCAAGACCGAACGTCAGCTGACCGAGGAATGCATTCCTTACGAGGTGGGGCATTCGATGTTTAAGAGTCTGGCTCGCGCTCAGATCATGGGGCGAGCGGTGGGCATGCTCAAGCTGCTGTTTCACCGGGACACGCTGGAGATTCTCGGCGTGCACTGCTTCGGCATTAACGCTTCAGAGATTATCCACATCGGCCAGGCCATCATGGCGCAGGAAGGATCGGCCAACTCGCTGCATTACTTTATGAATACCACGTTCAACTACCCCACGATGGCCGAAGCTTATCGGGTGGCGGCACTGAACGGCTACAACCGCATCTTTTAGCAGGTGCGGCAGACGCTGCTAACGCATCTGCCTGCCTGTTGGCAATTGCTGTGAACTCGACTGACGTATTGATTATTGGTGGCGGAGTCTCCGGACTGACGACGGCGTGGTATCTGTCTGCGGCTGGCGTGTCAGTGACCCTTGTCGACCGGCGTGACGTCGGGCGGGAAGCCTCCTGGGCGGGAGCCGGGATGTTGCCGCCGGGCAATCCGGATCGAGCCAGCACACCCGAAGCGCGACTGCGATCGTACAGTCATCAGTTGTGGGATCAGTTATCCGCAGAGCTGGCCGATCGTACGGGCATTGACAACGGCTATCGCCGCTGCGGCGCTGTGGAACTGAGAGCGGGGCTGTCGTCGGACGTTTCGAGTCGTGCATCTGAATCGCGTGAGTCCACTGACAATGCTGGAGGGCCCGACGGGCCACTCGAAGCGTGGCAGCAGGAGTGTCTTTCACTGCAGCCGCTGAATCGTACTCAGCTGGAACGATACGTGCCTGGTCTGCATCCGGATCATCAGCAGGGCGTCTATCTTCCGGACTTTGGACAGGTCAGAAATCCGCGTCACCTGAAGGCACTGGCCATGGCGTGTCGCAACGCGGGCGTCGAGATCATTGAAGGCTGTGAAACCATCCGCCTGCAGGACGACGGACGGGGCAGGGCCGTAGTGCAGTCAGCCGACCGCCGCTTCCAGTGTGATCGCGTTTGTGTGACGGCAGGTGCCTGGACGTCAGAACTGCTGCAGCCGCTGCGGCTGTCAATTCCCGTGACACCGATGCGCGGCCAGATGTTGCAGCTGAAAGTGGAGCAGCTGCCGTTTCGCTGCGTCATCGAACAGGGGCTGCGGTACCTTGTTCCGCGGGCGGACGGCCTGATTCTGGTGGGCTCTACGATGGAAGCGACAGGATTCGAAAAGAAGACGACCGCCCAGGAAGTGGCCGGCCTCATTCAGTTTGCTCAGTCGCTGGTGCCCGAACTGGGCCGCGCCGAGCTGGTGCGCTGCTGGGCGGGTCTGCGGCCTGCCTCACCCGAGGAACTGCCGTATCTGGGACAGGTGCCAGGCTTCGAAAATCTGATGGTGGCGGCCGGCCATTTTCGATCGGGCCTGCAGATGTCACCAGGCACCGGAGCCATTATGGCGAACCTGCTGCTGGGCCGCCCGCCGGCGATTGATCTGACGGGCCTGGAATTTGCGCGTTGCCTCACGCCCCACGAGAATGCGGGGTGATCGTCGGCCAGGTTCCGCCTGCGGGTGTCCGACGAGTGGTGTCCGCAGCACTACACTCACTTGAGAGCGTTCAGAGCTTCGTTCAGTTCACGGAGTCCGGCGCGGCGATCGACTTCGTAGTAGCCGGCTGAGTAGTGGGCCACTTTGCCGTCCGGGCCGATGATGACCCACAGCGGAAGCTCTCCACCGGATTCCCGCGGGTCGCCCAGCGAACGGATCAGCGAGCCATCGTCCCAGCCGATGGGATAAGACAGATTCATGAACTCCTGCAGTTTGCGGGCACTCCGCTGCGCCTGCCGGGTCTGCGCTGAATCCTGCAGTGAAGGATTGGTGGCGACGCCGACAACACGAACTTTGCTGGCAGCCTGCTTGTTGTAAAGAAACTCCAGATAGCCCACCTGACCGTACGGTTCTTTGAGCGGCTTGTCTGAGTATTTCCAGAAGTGCAGAATGGTGGTGTGTCCGGCAAGACTGGCGGAATCCAGTTGGGTGCCGTCGATCAGGCTCAGCTGAAACCCGGGCGTCTGACTGCCCACAATGCGGTCCCGGCTGGTCATGGTGCCTTCCAGTCGTCGCTGCTGTCGAGTCAGGTTTCGTCTGATGCGGAACACGGCTTCAGCCAGCGGGGTGTCCGCAGACAGCGTGGAAAGACGGTCGATCATTTGGCGACCGGACGCGACCTGTCGCGCGGACAATTCCTGGACCTGACTGTCGGGCCGTCGACTCAGTTGGTTTTGCAGTTGGAGCATCTCGGTCATCGTTTCCTCGGTGGCCGCCAGACTGGCTGGGCTCACCGGTGCCGCCGCTGTTTGCGTGATGGAAAGGGCAAACTGCTCTCCCTGACCCATAAACACGTCCATCGTGGCGGATCGCAGCAGTCCGGACGCGCCGTCGAACGTCAGTGACTGACGTCGTCCCCGGCGTTCTCGCGCGGAGATTTCAATCTGATTCCGGCCATCATCGGTTTGCCGCACCCCATCCACGGTCAGCGTCCAGTCACCCA
>JANSXP010000005.1 GCA_024742875.1 Planctomycetaceae bacterium
ACTGGGCGTGCAGCAGCGCGGGGATCAGACCGGTCTGCCAGTCGTTACAGTGAATGATGTCCGGCCGCAGCACCATCTGCCGACACAGTTCCAGCACCGCGCGGCTGAAAAAGCAGTAGCGTTCGCAGTTGTCCGGATACCCCTGGCCATTCTCCATGTACAGCTGCGGACGATCGAAATAGTCCTCCTGCGTGATCAGCAGAACCTTCACACTGGTCCCCGGAAGAATGGTCCAGTTGACACCCGCGCGGACATACTGTCCGTTAATGGCGATCCGAAACCGCAGTCCGGTGTCAGAGATCTTCGGCAGCCGCTCTTCTTTGCCACGGCGGATTTCCCGGTAGTCCGGAATAATCAGCGTGATGTCGTGCCCCATGCTGTCCAGAGATTTGGCCAGCGCTGTCGACACATCGGCCAGTCCTCCGGTCTTGGAAAACGGGACCGCTTCGGAAGCGGCAAATACGATTCTCAGTTTGTCAGAGGCCAGCATAGACGGTCGGCGTTTTTCTGTGGCGAATGTTGGGATCACGTTGACCAGATGCGTAATGTGCGGCCACGACCGCCCTGCGGCCAGTGACTTGTTCGCCAGATAACCTCTGGCAGGCGGCGACTGTTGAAAGGCGGTGACTTCTGACGGATGCGCGGCGGTCAGTGAAGACCTGGCGGGGACGAACGCACGGATCAATCAGGAAACCATAACCGCCCACAGGTTTTCGGCTCGCACATTCCCGGAAACGACACACGGCTGACTGTAATTCAGCCGATCTGTTCTCCAGCCGGGCAAACCTGACAAGAAAACGCGGTACCGACGATTGTATCGACTGCAGCTGAAAGTAAAGTTCGACAAACCCGCTGTGGGAACATGAGCCACGTTCGCAGGACAGGTCGTCAGATCATGATCATCCAGAAAGAGTACAAGTTTTACGCGGCCCACCGCAACGAAACGCTGAGCGACAAGTGCAGTAACATTCACGGCCATCGTTATGGTTTGCGGGTGCATTTTCACGTGGAGCGGGACGGGGACATCAGCACTCTGTTTGGTGACTTTGATGCCAAAATGGAGCCGTACCTGAAGGAAAACTTCGACCACGGAATGCTCATCAATCGCAACGATCCTCTTTATCAGACGCTGCTGGACCACACGCAGCGAACAGGAGAGTCGTTTCGCCTGAAAGTCATCGACGGGCCCACCAGCGTGGAGAATCTCGCGTGGGTCATGTTCACGGAAATCACGGCGATGGGCTTCCGCGTGGACTGCATTGAGATTCAGGAAACCGACACCTCCACCATCATCTACACGCGGGAAGACTGGGTGGAAGACAACCGCCAGTTTGCCGCCAGCACTTCAGACGTACGCTCACAGGCTGACTGACACGCCAGCCGTCCTTCACTTCAGCGCCCGGGTGACACATCTGCGCCGGACGTCACGGAAGGCCTTCGGAAAGACACGCTATGGAACTGCTCAAAACGCTCACGCAAACACCGTCCGTCCCCGGTCGCGAAAGTCGTATCCGCGCTGTGCTGGAAGACTACCTGAATGCCTCCGGCTGTTTCGACGAGATCGAAATCGATTCGATGGGCAACCTCATCGCCGTGCGACGGGCGCGGCCTGAGCCGGACACTGTGGTGAGCAACCCGCTGCGGGTCATGCTGGCGGCCCACATGGACCAGATTGGTTTTCTGGTGCGGCACATTGACGATAACGGCTACGTCCGCGTGAATCCCGTGGGCGGTTTCGACACCCGCAATTTGTTCGCTCGCAAGGTCCGTGTGTGCACGGGCGAAGGCGACCTGCCGGGAGTGATGAATCCCAGCGGCCGTCCCATTCACATCGCCACAGACGATGAAAAGAAAAAAGTGCCCGTCATCAGTGACTTCTTCATCGATCTGGGGATGGAGGCCGAAGCTGTGCAGTCTCGCGTGCGCATCGGTGACATGGTGGTTCTGGACGGCCCGTTTCAGGAAGTTGGCGACTACGTGGCCAGTCAGTGCCTGGACAATCGGGTGGGCTGCTGGGCCCAGATTCGCGCGATTGAAAACCTGACGTATCACAACTGTGATATCTATGCGGCCTTCACCGTGCAGGAAGAAGTGGGGCTGCGAGGCGCGATGCCGGCCGCCTTTGGTATTGAGCCGCATATCGGCGTGGCCTGCGACACAACCCTGTGCTGCAAAACACCGGGCGTGCCCGACGAAGAACGTGTCTCGGTCGCCGGGGCCGGCCTGGCACTGCACGTGATGGACTCTTCGATGATCAGTGATATCGGTCTGATCGAAGACTTTGAGGCGGTGGCCGTCAAGAATAACATCAAAAGCCAGCGTGCCATTCTGCCCCGCGGAGGACAGGACGGCGCAATGATTCAAAGAAGTCGCGGCGGCGTGCGGACCATCGCTCTGGCGTGCCCCATCAAATACATCCACACGGTCACAGAAATGGCCCATCGTGACGACCTGGAGGCCTACCATCGCCTGCTGACCGCCTGGCTGACCTCTTTGTAGCGTTACCGCTCGGCGTTCCCCCTGAACCGACTGTCTTTGGGAGATCTGAAAACAGTGCGGCCCAGGATGAGTCCCGCCACACAACCGTCGTTGCGCTTGTTTCCGGTGTCCTGATCCTGGTAGGATGGAAACCGGAAAGATGCCACCATGAATGACGCCATCGATGTCACATCCCTCTCCCTGCTGGGGCGAGCGCGCGCCAACGACCAGGAAGCGTGGAACCAGATGGTCCACCTCTATGGCCCGCTGGTGCAGAAGTGGTGCCGTCAGTTCGGGCTGAATGCCGAAGACACGGCAGACGTATTTCAGGAGACATTTCGCACGGTCTCGCGGCATATCGAGGATTTTTCGCCCGCCCGTTCGGTCGCCTCCTTTCGCTCGTGGCTGAAGACCATTGTCCGTACCCGCACCATTGATCTGCTTCGCAAATCGAATCGTCAGGGTGTGGCGACCGGAGGCACAGCCGCGCAGATGATGATGGCCGACCTGGCGGACCCACTGGCCGCAGATTCTGAGGAAGATGAAGAATCCGACAACGCACTCGTCGTCCAGCGGGCAATGGAACTGATCAAATCCGAATTTGATCCCCGCAACTGGAAGGCCTTTGAGCAGGTGGCTCTGCACGGACGCAGTGCGACAGAAGTGGCGGCTGAAACCGGAGTGGCGGCCCAAACCGTCCGACAGGCCAACTACCGGATTCGCCGCCGGCTGAAGCTGATATTGGAAGATTTGGTGGATTCCGCGTGATGCGGTCCCGTTATGCGGCGGCGTTCGGCAACTGTCACGTCGGATCCGTGCTGTCTGCCGATCTGATGGCCTGAAAAAACGACCGTGTTTCCTGGTGTGCTGTTTGGGGGAGCGTCACCCTGATTGCCGACAATCCCAGCTATTCCGAGTGCCCGCCACAGCACCAGCTGCAGCAGCTGACTTCCGGCAGTCTGGCCGAAGCCGATGCCGCCGCACTGTTTGATCATGTTGACGCCTGCCCCGCCTGTCAGCGGGTTCTGGAAGAACTCGAAAAAGTGGCACACGCACCCGCCGCGGCCGCAGCGGCCCCCGCCACTCAGGCGGCACAGCTGAACAAACTGATCAAACAGGCTCAGCAGCTGGGCAAAAAATCGCCCCCGGAACGGAGCACCAAAGAAGTCTCGGTGGAAAACTTCTGGGCCGGACTGCGACGCTGCGGGCTGTTTGCCACGGCCGAAGTGGATGCCCTGATCAGCGACATCCCGCTGAATGACAGCAGCTCCATTTCCAAAGAGCTTATCCGTCGCCAGAAGCTCACCGGTTTCCAGGCCCGCGCGCTGCTCAAAGGACGCTGGAAGGGGCTGGTCCTGGGCAACTATGAGATCCTGCAGAAGCTGGGGCAGGGCGGAATGGGGAGCGTGTTCAAGGCTCGTCATCGCCGCCTCGGACGAATCGTCTGCATCAAAGTGATCAATCAGGCGGGCCGCAAATCCGAGTCCACGCTGGAACGCTTTCGCAACGAGGCGCGAACCATTGCCGCGCTGAATCACCCCAGTTTTATCGTGGCGCACGACGCGGATGAAGCCGAAGGTGTCCCCTTTCTGGCGATGGAATTTGTGGCTGGTGCAGATCTGGCGCGACACATTCACGCAAGTGGCCCACTCAATGTTCGCCTTGCTCTGGACATCTGCCGGCAGGTGGCCGAAGCCATGCAGTACGCGCACGATCAGGGCGTCACCCACCGCGATTTGAAACCCCACAACATCATGCTCACCGCCGATCCTGACAGCGGGCAGCATCATGTGAAGGTGCTGGACCTGGGGCTGGCGCGTTTTGATTCGCTGCTGAACGATGATCCCGACGCTTCGCTGCGGGCCGCCATGACCAACACGGGCGTGATCATGGGAACCGTGGACTACATGGCACCTGAGCAGGCCGTACGCAGTCGGGATGCGGATGCCCGCTCAGACATTTACAGTCTCGGCTGCACAATGCATTACCTCCTGACGGGTGCTCCGGTGTTTGGCGGAGACACGGTGATGGCCCGACTGGTGGCTCACCGTGAGCAGGTGACGCCGTCACTGGAGTCTCAGTGTTTTGCCTCCATGCCTCATCTGGACACTGTCTTTTTCCGGATGGTGGCCAAGGACCCGGCCGACCGTTATCAGTCCATGTCTGAAGTGGCCGAGGACCTGACGCGTCTGCTGCAGGATCGCGTGCCGGCAGCGGCGGCCGTCTCT
Organism: Planctomycetaceae bacterium; assembly: GCA_024742875.1. Classification (GTDB taxonomy): domain Bacteria; phylum Planctomycetota; class Planctomycetia; order Planctomycetales; family Planctomycetaceae; genus Fuerstiella. Next base: position 4,707 of record JANSXP010000005.1, read on the forward strand.
GACTCGCCGGCCGAATCGTCAGTCCTGACTCGGCTGCATTCCCACAAACGGCCCGGGCCACGCTATCGCCGCTGGGTGACCGGTGGCCTGGTGTTCTGTGCGGCCTGTCTGGCCGTCTGGTATTTTGTGAGCCGGGAATCCGTGCTGCCGGCGAATACGCAGCCTGCCGCCCAGGTGGCCACAGCCACGTCACTGACGGACAGCAGCGATGGTCTGTTCGGCGAAATTTCCCAGCCCAGAATCAGCTTCAGCAATGCGGGCACCATCATGGCGGGCGGCAACGGCAGCGCATTGATTGTGCTGCCGGCGGAAAACGCCAATCTGCAGCATCTGGTCGCCTGGGAAGAAGCGCTGGAAGAACTCAACGTCGATGTGATTTATGCGTCGTCAGAATGGACGCAGACCGTTTCCAAAACGGACTACGACATGCCACACGCCCGCTCTGTGGAGGGCATGCAGATCGACCAGGTCGATATGGTTCTGTTTGTGGGCGGATCAACGGGTGGCTTTAATCGCAAACCAGCCGTCAATGAATCATTAAAGAGCCTGCTGCGATCAGCCATGCCTCAGGGTGTCGTGCTGGGCAGCTTTGCCGACGCGGACTACGAAGCGCTCGACAGTGTGGTGGAATTGTGTCGTGAACCGACCGTGGACGGCCGCCTGTCGCAAAGATCGGCCTTTGGACAGTCAGGCGTGTATATGGAAATCGATGTGCCGGCAGGCAAAGTGGACGAGCAGCTGGAAGCCGCCATCCAGCTGATCTCCGCCGGCATTGCGCATCGCCGCAAACTGTCCGAGCAGCGTGACACGCCCAACCTGATGACTTTCTATGACTCCCTGGAACCACGTCACCTGCGTCGCAACTGGGGCGCAGGCCGCGCACTTGTTGTGCTGCCGTTTCACGGATACAACGAACGAGAGCTCAGCTACGTACAGAAAGTGTTCGAACGGGAGGGAGGCGTGGAACTGCTGGCCACCTCGTCAGAATGGGGCACGCCCACAGGAGAACGCGGCAGTCAGTCTCTTGCCATCGACATTATGATGGACCGATTCTCGGCGGAGCACTTTGACTTTCTGGTGTTTGTCGGAGGTGATGTGAGCGCCTTTACCGAAGATGAACAGCAGCAGGAACTGCTCCGCAGCGTGGTGCTCGCCGCGCTGGAACAAGGTCTGGTTGTGACATCGGTATCCACACAGGCGCAGGAATTTCTCAAGCTGGCCGGTGGTGATCTGTACGACAGCATCAATCGCGAAGGTAAAGGGCCAGTCTACTCGGGAGTCTTCAAAAAGGGGCGCATCACGGTCGTTGATCGTCCCGAACAGCTGTGGCGTCTGAAAAGCGAAGCGATGACTCAGCGAGACCGCATTCTGCGTCCTAAGGTTACGCCCGGCCGCTAAACGGAATGGGCGAATCCGATATGCGCTCATCGGAAACAGGCGAATCGGGCAGCGGGCCTAGAGAAAGTCCTGCACGACAGAATCGGCCACGAATCGCCCCGCTGGAGTAAGCCGCATGCGTCCGTCAACCACCTCCAGCAGTCCATGCTCGATGTTGGCGGCAAATGCCTGGGGGGCAAACTCGGCCGGCTGAGTGCCAAAGCGAGCTTCAAAAGCCTGCAGGTCAATGCCTGCCATCCGCCGCAGTCCCAGAAACACGGCCTCCCGCCAGCGATGTTCCTCCGTCAGCTGCTCAGAATCCTGCAGCGCGGGCTGGCCCTGTGACCAGGCTTTCAGCCAGCGCGTCACACTGCGAGCATTTGTGCTGCGAACACCATTCACGTAGCGCGCGGCTCCCGGCCCAAAGGCAAAATACTCCTGGGCATCCCAATACACGTGATTGTGGCGACACTCGCGGCCATCCGCTGCGAAACTGGAGATCTCGTACTGCGGCAGCCCGGCCTGCGGCAGCAGACGCATCGCTGTGGCATACATCTGTCGCTCGCGTTCCTCGGGAACTGCCAGTAAATCACCAGACTGCTGCCGCCGAAAAAAGTCAGTCCCTTTCTCAAACGTCAGCCCATACGTCGACACATGCTGCAGCGGAAACTGGCCAGTCAGCTGAATGGCCGTTTGCAGAGTGGCGTCCCAGGTGGCCTGCTGCTGTCCGGGCACTCCGAATATCAGGTCCAGTGAAATATTTTCGATCAGGCGGGCGGCTCGCTCGATCACCGCCACCGCCTCTTCGGGTGTGTGCTGACGCTCCAGTGCCGTGAGCGTGTCCGAATCAAAAGACTGCACGCCCAGACTCAGGCGATTCACACCACCGTCGGCGATGGCCTGCAGCTTGTGCCAGCTGAGCCCGTCGGGATTGGCTTCCAGGGAACATTCACCGCCAGCTGCGAGCGGAAGATGGTGACGAATGAGCGCCAGCAGCTGTGTGAGCTGATTCGTCGACAGCTGCGAGGGAGTGCCACCGCCAATAAACAGTGTGTCCACCTCATACGGCCCGCCGGCGGCCTGCAGTTCCGCCGCCAGCGCCATTAGATAAGCGGGGATCAGTTCGTCGCGCCCCGCCACCAGCGTGAAGTCGCAATAGCCGCAGCGATGGATGCAAAACGGCACATGTATGTAGGCCGCACGCGGTGCCCGCTCCGCCGACAGGGCAGGATAGATCAGTCGCTCATCAGGCCCGGCAGACACAACAGCAGCCTCTCTCACAGAAGTCAGCATCAGCCAGTCAGCCACGAATGCGACCGGCAGCAATAGAGTATCGGGTGACACGCAATCAACGGAACGGGCAAAGTGACGAACGCTGACCTCGCACAGTTCGCACAGTTCGCCCCTGTATCCGCCGCCGATCGGCTAGCGACTGCCCGCGTTGGCCACACTGGTCAGTGAAGCCTCGGACCCGGCCACCAGCAGGATGTCGTTTTCTTCAATGACGTCGCCTGGACCTGGCACACTGATCAGCCGGGCGCGTTCACTGCCGTCCGGAGCGCTGGATTTGCGTCGAATGGCGATCAGGTTAACCGCGTAACTGTTGCGCAAATCCAGCTCGCGAATGGTTTTGCCGGTGAAGGCAGCGGGAGCCTGGAGCTCTACAATGGTAAAGCCTTCGCCCAGCGTGATGTAGTCGTGAATCCGGGGATGAGCCAGGCGACGGCCCAGCGTTTCGCCGGCGTGCTGCTCGGGCTGAATGACTTCGTCTGCGCCGATCTGCCGAAAAATTTCTGCATGCAGCGGTGTCTGGGCCCGGCAGATGACCGAGGCCACCTTGAGATTGCGTTTACAGATCACGGTCGTCAGCAAAGCGGCTTCAAAGTTCTCTCCGATGGACACCACCACGCAGTCCACGCGGTCCACTTCCTGACTTCGCAGGGCCGCTTCATCGGTGGAATCCAGCCGAACCGCGAGGCCGACGTCATCGCTGATCTCATTCACCAGGCGGTGGTTGGAATCAATAGCAATCACTTCCGCACCGTGGGCCGCCAGTTGCCGCGCCAATGACATGCCAAAGCGGCCCAGACCGATCACCGCCAGACGTTGTGAGGTTGTTCTGTTCATAGCAACGGACTTTCGCTGCGGTGCCGCCGGGAATCAATCGTCGTCAGCGGCCAGCCGGCGTGAATCCCGGAAGTTGGACTGACGGGCGGCTCCGCAGTGCCTACAGGTTGACGGGACTGCTGTCAGCAATACTCTTTGCTTCCGCATAGCAGATTCGCAAAGCGTCGAGGGCCAGTTGACTGGATAACGGGCCCGGATCGCTGCCGGATGCCAGATGATTGACGGCCATCTGCAGTTCAGCGCCAAACGCCGCGTACCATTTGTCGCTGCCTTCCAGCTGCACCTGTTCCATTGTGCCATCGTTGGTGAGCACACTCAGCGGACGATTGACCACCCACTCGCCGCCGTAGGTGCCGGCATCAAACAGCAATGTGGCATTTTCAAAATACAGTTCGAACCCGTGACCAAAGGCCTGGCCTCGGGCCGCGATGCCCCCGCTCACGGATGTGATCGTGGGCCCGTCGTGATAGACGTACGATGTATGCACGTGGTTGACCAACTCGTCCTGCAGCAGGCCCTGCGAGAACACGGCATCCGGCGTGCCGCACAGGTGTGCCACAAAATGATTGTCGTGGATGTGCAGATCGATGCCCCAGCCGCCCAGCTTACGAAAGTCTGAGATGTCATCGGACCAGTCCGGTGGACAGATGACCCGCTTGAAGTGCCCGGCCAGCAACCGCCCGTATCGCTGGCTGTGGACCGCTTCGGCGGCAAACTGAAACTCTGGAAAGTACGGAAGCACGTGCGCTACGAGCAGGGGCACACCCTGCTCCTGGGCGACCGCCACCATTTGTTCGGCTTCATCCAGTGATACGGCGATCGGTTTTTCCACGAGCGTGGGCTTGCCGGCACGCAGGCACTCCAGCACCACATCGCAGTGCCGATCTGTGGGCAGACAAACATCAATCAGGTCAATGTCCGGATCCGCGATCAGTTCTTTGTAGTCGGAGTAGCACTTCAGCTGCGACACATCGACCTGACCACCCGGCGGCCCAAAGTTGCCCTGAATGCCCGTCCAGTCACCAGCCAGCTTCCGGGGGTCACGGGTGGCAATGGCGGTGACCTTCCCGCCGACCAACTCCGAGGCTCCCTCAAAGTGGGTGTAGCCCATAAATCCGATGCCAATGATGCCGATGCGAATCATTCGTGAGAGGTCCTGCTGGAGGGCATTTTCGTTGCGTTACGGCCCTGAGGTACCGGAAACCGCTGAAAAACGCAATCAACCACCTGCCAACCTGACAGCCGACACGGGAGTGCCTAAAAACCAGGCACTCCCCACCTGCCTGGTTTTTGGGCAGCAATGGTTTTGCCACCTTTTAGGGTTGGCAGTGTTGTAGGGGATGGTATCATTCTGACGTCGACATCAAACTGATACTGGTGGGGCGGGCAACCTGACAGCGTGTCAGATTTTGCCAGGACATGGATGTTCAACTTGCAAAGAACATGGAGATATCAAAATGTTGGTCTTGTCACGTAAAGCGGGCGAACGAATCCTGATTGGGGATGACGTTGCCATCACCGTGGTCCGCATTGGACCCAACTCCGTGCGAGTGGGGATTGAAGCGCCCAAGACGATGAACATCGTCAGGGAAGAACTGTGTGACTTTGGCTCCCGTTCTGAACCCAACAAGTCAGACGAAGCCGACCAGATCGTGCCTGCCGGGTAGATCGCAGTGGCACACTCCGCGTTGCCATGAACGTGCGGACATCACGATTCGCAAACAAAGAAGCTCCACCGAGTCCTGCGGGACTCGGTTTTTTTATGCGCTGCGAATTCATCACGGGATCGGCACCCCGCGCTGCTAAGGTGCAAAACAGCAGAAGGACAATTCGCCGACGCGCCATTCGCAGTGCCGGCCGTCTCAGACGTGGCCATCCAAACGGCATCAAATGGCGGAATGCCCGATTCACGGGAAATCGTCCCGGCGAACCGCGACCCTGATGGGTGAACCGCGTATATTCGTAAGGGCGAAGAACGCTCTTCGCTTTGTCCTCTCGGGAGCCGATCAATGCCGACGTTCACACAAACCACCATCCTCTGTACGAGTCTTGCCCTGATGGCAAGCGGCTGCAGTTCCTCGACCACGCCACAGGCACAACTGGATTACGAGGGCACCAAATACGACAACGTTTCCACCGCAGAAGCGGAAGCGTTTGCAGACGAGTTTTATTACGCGATCCACGAAGGCGATGTGGCCGCGTGCGCGCTGCTGTTCGATATGGACGAAGTGCTCGCTCAGGTCACCGCCGGCGTCGATGTGCCGCAGGAGTTTCGCAAGGGCTTCCTGAACGGCGCCCGCAGCAGCATCCAGTCCACCGGCCTGCTGGCGCAGCTGATTCAGGCCGTCCAGGCGGGAGCGTCCTACGAACTGCTGCGAATGTACGAACAGGATGGAGAGCAGCACGCCGTTTTTCGGATGCTGATGGAGGAAGGCGGAGTGAATTATCACGACTTCCGGATCGTCAGAACCAAAGCCGGCAAAGTGGCGGCGGTCGACACCCAAATTGCGGCGACCGGCGAAAACTTCACACGCACACTGCGACGCATGTACATTTCGGCCGCTCGCAGTGCAAATCGGTCCGCCCTCGAACGCCTTGCGGGAGCCGATGCGGATGCCGCCGCAGCTTCCGACCTGATGGTGAAGATGGCGAAAGAAGTCCAGTCTGCCAACGTCCAGAAAATCGTCAACCTGTTTGAGGCGGCCCCGGAGTCTGTGCAGAAAGACAAGTCGCTGCTGCTGATGTACTGCCAGGCGGCCATGCAAACCGAGAACGACGCCACCTACATGAAGGCGCTGGAAATGTTCCGCAGGCACCACCCTGATGATCCGGCAGTCGAATTCCTGTCGCTGGACTGGCTGACGATGAAAGAGCGCTACGACGACGCCCTGAAGTCACTGGACAAGATCAACGAGTCGATCGGTGGCGATGGCTATCTGGATTCGCTGCGAGCCGAACTGCTCTACACCAAAGGGGACATCGAAGCCGCACTGCAGACAGCCGACAAATCGATGACGGACTGCCCGGACCTGATCAATCCGTACTGGACAGCGCTGGGTCTTAATCTGCAGGCTCAGAAATGGACGCGAGTCACCGAACTGCTGATCGCCCTGGACCAGAAGTTTGAGATGGAATTTGAAGACCTCCGTACAGTCCCCGAATACGCGGGTTACGCTGCCACGCCCGAGCACCAGCGATGGCTTGATCACCTTGGCGGCCGTTAGCCAGCCCAAAACCCGCCAGCCCCCGGCAGCGAGCACGCCCGACAGTTGACCTGCCGGGCGTTTTTTGATTCGGTCGGGCGATAAGATTCCGTTCGCTGCCGTCGCGGACCACAATGCGGCCGGTCTGGCAGACTCACGCCTGCAAACAGCGCAGCGGCCGGGCCAACATCCAGAATCATGATGCGGAAGCGAACATGCTGACACCGACGATCGATGCCCGACGGCAGTTGCCATGCCTGGTGGCCCTGTGCCTGCTGACCTGCCAGGCCCCTGGACAGGACGCCCCCGTGCGGCAACTGCAGACTGTTTACGAGCAGGGCGATGGCAACCAGACGGCCACTTACGAGCAGACGATCGCTTTTTACACAAAGCTGGCCGACGGCAGCCCGCGAGTTTCCATGCACCAGATGGGTCCCACCGACAGCGGCCACCCGCTGCACCTGGTCATCCTGGCCGATCCCCCGGTGCCAAAACTAAGCGACGTGCCGACAGACGGCCGAGGGATCCTGCTGATCAATAATGCCATTCACCCGGGAGAATCCGATGGAGTGGACGCGTCAATGATGCTGGCTCGCGATCTGGCGGCCGATCCGACTCCGCTCAGCAATGTGATTGTGGCCATCATCCCGATGTACAACATCGGTGGAGCACTCAACCGCAACAGCACCACCCGCGCCAACCAGAATGGCCCAAAGGCTTACGGTTTTCGTGGCAACGCCCGCAATCTGGATCTCAACCGCGACTTCATCAAGTGCGACTCTCTCAATGCCCGCAGCTTCGCGCGGATTTTTCACACCCTCGACCCCGACCTGTTTCTTGATACACACGTAAGCAACGGGGCCGACTACCAGCACGTGATGACCACGGCACACAGCCAGAAAGACAAACTGGGGCAGCAGCTGGGCGGGTATCTGCAGAATACGTTTCAACCCGCGCTGTTTGGGCGGATGAAACAATCCGGATTCCCAACTGTGCCGTATGTCAATTCCGGCGGAGCCCCCCCGGACCGTGGATTCTCGCAATTTCTGGAATCCCCGCGCTACTCCACCGGTTACACGGCGTTGTTTCAGACGTTTGGCTTCATGACCGAAACCCACATGCTCAAGCCATATCACCAGCGTGTCACGGCCACGCGGGCCTTCCTGGATCACACCATCGCTTTGCTCAGCCGCGAAGCGCCAACGCTGCGGCGGCTGCGCACAGAAGATCGAAAGCAGTACTGCCGCCGCACGACGGTGCCGATTGCCTGGCAGCTGGACCGCAGTGTGGCATCGCGACTGGAATTTCACGGGTACGAAGCATCGCGGCCCGACAGCCTGGTGACGGTTGGGCAGCGACTGTTTTATGACCGCAGCCAGCCGTTTGTCCGAGAGGTGCCCTTCTACGACTCGTATCGCCCCAGTCGTTCGGTCACGCTGCCGGCGGGCTACCTGATCCCCCAGGGCTGGCACACCGTCATCGCCCTGATGGAGCTCAATGGTGTCAAACTGCACCGGGTGACCGCAGCAACAAAACTCAGTGCCGAGACCTACACCATTGACGAAGCGTCCTCACGCACGGCGCCTTATGAAGGCCACTACTTCCATGACGATGTCAGCGTCAGCTCGACGCGCGGCGAGATCACAGCGGCTGTCGGTGACGTGATCATCCCCATTCGCCAGCCGGCGGCCCGCTACGTGGTGGAGACGCTGGAGCCGGAAGCGATGGACTCGCTGTTCCGCTGGAACTTCTTCGACACCATCCTGCAGCGCAAAGAGCACTTCTCGCCGTATGTCTTTGAAGAAGTCGCCGCCGAATTGCTCGCCAACGACCCACAGTTGCGGCAGGAATTCGAGCAGCGCCAACAGGACGATGAAAGTTTCGCCGGCAGCCGTTCCGCTCAGCTGCAGTTTATCTATGAGCGTTCCCCTCACAATGAGCCGGCCTACCGCCGATACCCAGTGCGGCGACTGCTGGCACTGCCGGCCGCCGCCCAGGGGCCCCATTTCTAGAAATCCGAAAACCGGGCCGAAATTGTGAATCAACAGCCGCCCGTCCTTCGTGTGCACTTTGAAAACGACCAGGAACTGACGGCCGCACACGGACAGTTGGCGGACGTGGATGTGATTCTGTGGATCGTGCGGCTGGAATTGAAAAAACCAGCTCCCACGTCGTTTTTGCCGGTGGGAAAATGGTGATTCCAGCGGTTGCCGGAAGGGGTGAAGATAGCTTTCGGAAGGCCCGCTCATATAATCGAAAACCCACCAAAACGGTCGGATGTTCGCGCGGTGAACGAATTGATCGAAGCGGTCAGCGGCAGTGACAATCTGTCGGCTCCTCAACCGGAGCCTGCCTGACCAGGGAATTCTCTCCGTCAATGCGTTCTTCTGCCGGCGTATCAGTCCAGCAGTGCAGGTGTTCGTCAGCGTCTAAGTGCGATGACAATTTCCTGACACGGCGTCTGTATCGGTTCGCTGACATTCCGACCTCCACACGACAGATCTCCACACGACTGCCCGCACGCCCAGCCTTCTGCTTCGTCGGCTGGTCCGCACACGTCTCCAACAGGCCACCGCCTGTTCGCTACTCCCATTGTCTTTCGTCGATTCGGTAAGCCCCTGATGTTGAGCCTGTTGAAGCCATCGCCATCGACTCTCTGGAGTCATCCCCCCACGACAGCAGCCACGGCCATGGCAGCACTTTGCCTGTGGACGGCCGGTTGTGGTGGCAGCAGTGAGATTCGTGAGTACACGGTCGACGCTGAACAACCACAGTTACGGACCAGCGACGTGCTGCGTCGTGAGTTTGCCCCGCTGCCGTTTGACTGGTCAGCTCCGGACGAATGGGACCTGACGGCCAATGACCAGTTCAGCAAGGTGGCCTGGCAGGTGGGCGACGTGCTGGACGGAGCCCGAGTGACCGTCAGCGATGTCTCGATGGGCATGGGCCTGGTGGCACAACTGAATCGCTGGCGCGGACAGGTGGGAATCGAGTCAGCCGAAAATGCCAACCCCATGCGGGACACCGAACAACTTCAGGTCGACGGTCGCACGGCCACATATGTGACATTCCACGGGCCGAAAGGCTCGATTCTGGGCATGATGATGCCCATCGACAATACGCTCTGGGTCTTCAAACTGCGCGGGGCGACCTCCGTGGCAAAAGATCAGGAAACCGTTTTTCGCAGTTTCTGCGAGTCCGTCAAACTCCCCACCGGAGACGTCGACTGACGCTCTCCCTCCCGGCTCCGGACCACACAGCACAGATCAGTCCTGTGAGACAATCATAAAGGATCAGCCATGTCTTCAACGGCACTTCCCGGCGACATCAACAGCCAGGTCAGTTCAACGGACGAACTGCGATCACCGATCATTGTGGCGCTGGAATACCTCGCCTCACTGAAACTCACATGCGTGCTGTTTCTGATGGGCATGTTCATTGTGTTTGTGGGCAGCCTGGCTCAGGCGCGCAAAGATGTGTGGCTGGTCGTTGATCAGTATTTCCGCTGTTACACGGCAAAGATGGATATTGCGGACCTGTTTCCTCCGGCCATGTTTTCCTGGGCTGTGGACTACGACTGGGACGGACAGCTGGGCGCACTGCGGGTGATCACCATTCCCGGCGGATGGACGATCGGCTGGCTGATGCTGGCCAATCTGATGGCCGCTCATTTTCTGCGTTTTAAGATCCGAGCCAGTGGCAGCAAACTGGTAGCGGGCGTGGTCACATTCACAGTGGGAGTGGTGCTCACGTGGCTGGTTGTCTGGACGGGCAATCGACAGACCGGTGTGGAGTCGGGCAATACAGTCCTCAGTCCCGAACAAATCTGGAACCTCATGCTGGGTGTGATGGCCGTTGCGACCACCGTTCCGATTGCTGCCGCATGCCTGAAAAAGAGCGGTTCGCTGGGTGAACGCATTTTGCTCGGCGCGGTCGGAGCGGTGATGGGAGGCGTCTTCCTCTACTTTCTGATTGGAGGAGAGTCCGCACGACTGAATCTGTCCGCCATGCGAATTTTGTGGCAGCTGCTTAAAGGCACCGCCTGCGCTCTGGTGATGCTGGTGGGCTGCAATCTGCTGTTTGACAGGCGGGGGGGCATTGTGCTGCTGCACATCGGTGTGGCGCTGCTGATGTTCAGCGAACTGCAGGTGGGGCTGTACGCCAAAGAAAATCTGCTGGACCTGCAGGAAGGCGAACGCAAAAGCTTTATGCGGGATGTTCGACAGCGTGAGCTGGCCGTGATCACACGCAGCGACGGCAAAGACAAAGTGGTGGCGATTCCACAGGACGTGCTGTTTGCCGCGCTGGACGCAGAAGACGGCTCCGCCGACCGGATCATCCGCCATGAAGGCCTGCCATTTGGCATTCGCGTAGACCGTTATCTGGTGAACAGCGCGCTGCGGCCGCGACTTCCCAATGACTCACGAACCACGCAGGGACTGGGACGGTTCGCTCAGGCAGAGCCCAAAGATCCGGTTTCCGGCATGGATGACTCACACGACATGCCATCGATGGAATTCACGCTGGTCAACGAACAGGGAGAACCTCTGGACTCGCTGATGTGTTCGCAGTTCATCAATGAGATGCAGAACGAACCACTGGCGGAAACGGTCAGCGTGGATGGCAGCAACTACTACTTCTATCTGCGCTTCGAACGCAACTATCGGGACTACGAGGTCGAACTGCTGGATGTCACCCGCGAGACCTATGTGGGTTCGTCGACTCCCAAGAGCTTTGAATCAGAAATTGTCATTCGCGACAGGGAGGGTAACGAAGAGACGTTCACCCTCTGGATGAACAACCCGCTGCGATACCGCGGCGAAACATTCTACCAGTCCGGCTACAACGAACTGCGTGACGGCACCGAGATGACGACACTGTCCGTCGTCCGCAACACCGGCTGGATGCTGCCCTACATCGCCTGCATGATTGTGGCGGTCGGCATGTTTGCTCAGTTTGGGCAAACGCTGACTCGGTTTCTTGGCCGAATGACGCGCGGTGTTGCAGCCGGCACCGATGACAGCAACACGCCGTCTGCAGAAACCACCATGGCTCTGCCGGAAGGTGTCCGCGCAGCCGTGGTGCAGTCCAAAACGGAAGGGCCCGCAGCAGACGTACCGGCGCGGCGGTCTGACAGTGCCTATGCGGTCCCACTGGTGCTGTTTCTTCTGGCGGCCGCCTGGCTGCTCGGTGGCATGCGGTCTCCACAGCCGGAGCCCGGTTCGATGAATCTGTACGGATTCGCGCAGGTGCCGGTGGCCTGGCGAGGTCGCGCACAGCCGATTGATTCGTTTGCCCGTTCTGAACTGCTGATGATGTCACACAAGTCGACATTCAAGGGAGAGCTGAGCGCCGCAGAACTGGATCACCCCGACGTTCGTCAAAAGCTCATCGACCGTATTGTGTCGGCCTTCGACAACGTGGACGCCGCCGAGTTTGATGACTTCACGGGCGAGTACGAAGACTGGATCGCCAGGATCATGAAACTGACGTCTTCCGGACGTGAGGGAGTTGAAGCTCGCGTGCGTGACTGCATGGTCGCCAGAATGCCGGCCGTTCGCTGGTTCCTCGACACCGTCGCCCGCCCGGAACTGGCTCTGCGTCATCGCGTGATCAAAATTGACAACGACAAAGTCCTGTCGCTGCTGGGCCTGGAAAAACGAGCGGGCCTGGTGTTCTCGCTGAATGAGATTATGCCGCGACTGCCGGAACTTGAGTCGATCAATGAGTCGGGGCTCCGTAAACAGCGGGAAAAACTGGAAAGCCGCATGACGCCACTCGAACGCCGGGTCGTCAGCCTGTTCCAGAGCGTAAGCCGGATGAATTCTCTGCGACGCATCTTTGAGATCAGCGAAGACGAAGGTCTGGTGGACTCATTGGCGCGGGGCTGGTGGATTCTGGATGCTCTGGGTAACAGCCCGGCACTCATGTCGGTGCCCACTGGCGTTGACGAAGAAGAGCGTTCGTGGGAAACCATGATGGCGGCCTCGGCGCTGCGGAACATTCGTCAGTCCATGCAGCAGGCGGGCGTCACGTCACGTGAACAGCTGGAAGCCTACATCCGCGATACGCTGCCGGCCGAACTGGGCGATCGCAAAACCATTGAAGCGGCCGTGGAGGAGAATCTCAGATTCCTGTACGCCGAACTTGCGAAAACCATCGATGGTCAGGACGCCATTGCGGCCGAAGTCAAACTGCGGGCAGCCGCCGGTGCCGCACAGGTGCCGGATCCGTTTCTGGCTCGCATCCTGGAATTTATCGGCCGCGCGCCGGCTGGTGCCGGGGCGGCCGAAGTGATGGCCGGAGTGACGGATGAAGAACTGGCCGAGATTGGACCGGAACAGATCTCGTCCGCCATCTTCCCCGTCTTTGAGCACCTGATGGAGAAATCTGACAAACGTCTGGCCGCCATGCGACAGCGGCTGCAGGCCATCGAAGACGAATCAGCACTCAATGGCGCCATCAACGATGAGCTGCTGACAATTGTGCTGGATGATCTCGATAAACGTGCAGGCGATGTTCTGTATTCCAAAGGACGACTGTTCAACGGCAGTGTGGACCAGTTGACGGGAATTCTCACGGCGTGGAAGACGGGTGATGTGGACGCCTTCAACAAGGGAGTGAATGAATACAGTGAACTGCTCAAATTCGAAGAACATCCGTTTCTGGATCTGAACAAGGTCAGCTTTGAGGCCTTTTTCAACTTCTACGATCCATTCATGAAGGCCGAGTATCTGTACCTGCCAGTGCTGCTGATGTCATTTTTCAGCTGGATTATTGCACCACGACACCTGCGCTGGGGAGCGTATGGGCTGATGGCCATCGCCTTCCTTCTGCACACAGCCGCGCTGGGCGGACGTATGTATATTTCCGGTCGACCGCCGGTCACCAATCTCTACTCGTCTGCCATCTTCATTGGCTGGGCGGTGGTGGGGGCGGCCTTCATTGTGGAACCCATTTTGAAAAACGGAGTGGGCAATATCATGGGCGCATCGGTTGGCATGGGCACGCTGATGATCGCCCATTACCTGGCGCGTGACGAGGGCGACACACTGGGTGTGATGCAGGCCGTGCTGGACACAGCTTTCTGGCTGGCCACCCATGTGGTGTGCATTACGCTGGGCTATGCCGCCACCTTCCTGGCGGGAGCTCTCGGGATGGCGTATTGCTGGATGACAATTACGGGCAGCAAAAACAAGCAGGAACTGGATGGTCTTGGCAAGGTCACTTACGGTGTTCTGTGCTTCGCGATCTTCTTCAGCCTGGTGGGAACGGTGTTGGGCGGCCTGTGGGCTGACGATTCGTGGGGCCGGTTCTGGGGCTGGGATCCCAAGGAAAACGGGGCCATGCTGATCGTGATGTGGAATGCCGTCATCCTGCACGCCCGCTGGGACAAAATGGTTCGCGACTATGGCACTGCCGTGCTGGCGATGTTTGGCAACATCGTGACCGCCTGGTCCTGGTTTGGCGTCAATGAGTTGAAGGCCGGCCTGCACACTTATGGCTTTACGGAAGGCCGTCTGCAGGCACTGGCTGTGTTTATGATCATCCAGGCGGTGATCATTGCAGGTGCCCTGATTCCGCTGGTCGGCAAGCGGGCAAATGATCGGATCACGCCCGCTTCGTGACCGCCCCGGCAGGAGACTGACGCGGCAGACGGCTGACGCGCTGAGCGACAGTCTTATTGAATAAGTCACCCGCCTGCTGCCTGCCAGTGGGTTAGGTGCGAACGTGCTCGGCGAGAACGCTGGCAGAAAGTCCGCGCATCATCCCTGTTTCGTCACCCTCTGCGCAGCCGATGACGGGAACACCAGACTCCACAGCGGAAATTCCGCCTGGTCGGCGGATGACGTGAGGCCGAACGGATCCTCGCGGGTGAATCTACCCGAGTCTGGCTGATCAGCCGACCGCTCGCCGCGTGTGTGGCAGACCTGGTGTCTGGTCGATCTGAGTACGCTCGGCACGTTCACAGCCCGCCGCTTGTCGCTCGCTGTGTTGCTCCCGTGTCAGATCACGGGCAGACCGTCACCGCCAACTTCGCTTTAACGGTCGTCGCCCGGAGCCTGTGACGTTTGCCAGTTGCCTCACCCAGCGGGAACCGGCGGATCATTTCCGGATTGAGAAACGCGTGGGCACGAAACCGTGCGAAAAATGCGTCAGACGTTACGACCGTGCTCGACGCGGCAAAGATCGTCCTCGCCCCAAACAGACACGCCATGGGGCCGCGACCACGTCAGGCCAACGACGGCCAACGAAGGTCGCCCATCGCCATAACGGGCGGGGGGGCTAGTGGAGAATCGCACACCCTCGCCACTTCCTGCTCGGACAGCGCCGTTCAGGGCAGAACAGGCGTCCAGAGAGTCGGCCAGGACCTACCCAAATCGACCGGTGATGTAGTCTTCGGTCTTCTTTTCCGCAGGGTTCGTAAAGATCTGCGTGGTGGGGCCAAATTCAATGAGGCGGCCCTCAAAAAAGAACGCCGTGCGATGACTGACACGCGACGCCTGCTGCATATTGTGAGTGACGATCACAATGGTGTACTGCGAGCACAGCTCACCAATCAGATCTTCAATGCGTGAGGTGCTGGCCGGGTCCAGCGCGGACGCTGGTTCGTCCATCAGGATGATTCGCGGCGTGGTGGCCAGCGTACGGGCAATGCACAGTCGCTGCTGCTGACCGCCGGACAGAGCCATGGCGGAATCCGTCAGTCGCCCTTTGACTTCATCCCACAGGGCCGCCTGTTTCAGGCAGGACTCCACCAGATCGGCCAGATAGGTCTTGTTTTTCTCACCAGCAATTCGAGGGCCGTAGGCGACGTTGTCGAAGATCGACTTGGGAAAGGGGGTCGATTTCTGAAACACCATGCCGACGTGTTTTCGCAGCAGCACCACATCCACATCATCGCTGTTGATGTCCTGCTGCTCAATCAGAATCTTCCCGCTGACGCGGGTGTCATCGATCAGATCGTTCATGCGGTTGAGCGTTCGCAGAAACGTACTCTTGCCGCAGCCGGACGGGCCAATCAGCGCCGTCACAGACCGCTCCGGTACCAGCAGACTGATGTCAAACAGCACCTGCAGGTTGCCATAGTAGAAGTCCACATTGCGGGCTTCGATGGCCAGCGAATGTTCCGACATGTCCTGATCACGATCGACGCCCTTCACCGAAGGAGGCACGTGACGCTGACTCTCTGTTGACATTGGACTTTCCGACATGAGGCTTTACCACTTCACCTTCTTCGCGGCTCGCATGCGAATCACGACAGCGGCTGCATTGAACACGGTCAGCACGATCATCAGCACCACAATGCCGGCGGCGGCCACATGGGCGAATTCTTCTTCAGGAATTTTGATGTATTCATAGATGGCGGTGGGCATCGTCGTGTAAGCAGAGAACGGAGCAGCACCCACCTTCGAGGGATCCAGCAGATCCATGGGCGATTCAATTCCCCCCGGATAGATGCGGGCCATGGACACGGCGCCGGCCATCAGCAGCGGGGCCGTTTCACCAATGGCTCGCGAAATCGCCAGAATGGCTCCGGTCGCGATTCCCGGAAGGGCGGCCGGCAGCACCTGCCTCCAAACGGTCTGCCAGCGAGTCGCTCCCAGTGCCAAAGAAGCGATGCGGATCGATCGGGGGACGGCTCGCAGGGATTCCTGAGCGGCAATAATGACGATCGGGAGAATCAGCAGGGACATGGTCAAAGCGCCGGAGATGACCGTCTTCCCAAACGGCAGCGGCACCACCAACAGCCCCAGATTCAACTGCAGACCGCTGCGCAGTCCGCCAAACAAACCAAACATTTTCACAAAGGCGGCCAGTCCCAGCATCCCGTAGACAATAGACGGCACGCCAGCGAGGTTGGCCAGATTCGTCTTGATGGTCCGTGTGAGTCGGTTGTCACTCGCGTATTCTTCCAGGTAAACAGCCGCACCAACACCAATCGGCAGGCTGATGACGGCCGTCAGAAGAATCAGCCAGAATGAGCCCCACAGCCCCGCCTTGATTCCCGCCCGTTCTGCAAGACGTGACGTTCCGCTCTGCAGAAACTGAGCGTCGAGCCAGCCAATCGACAGCCAAAAAACGACGGACAACAGGACGAGCAGCACCACGATTGCCGAATACACGGCAATTCGGCACGCCTGTCGGACCAGATTGGACCACAGCAGCCGTCGTCGCACGCGGTTATCGGCGCCCGGTGTGAATGTGATCTTCGGTGCCGCGACAGAGTCAGCGCTCACTCGTATACCTCACGGTAGCGTCGCAGAATCGCCTGCGAAATGATGTTGATGGTCAGGGTGATGACAAACAGGGTGAGTGCCACGGCGAACACGCTCTTGAAGACCAGTCCGCCGGCATCATCTTCTCCAAAAGATGCATCCACAATATAGCCGGTCATCGTCTGCATACTGTCCAGAGGATTCAGACCGATCTGTCGCATGCTGCCGCACGCGATGGTGACGGCCATCGTCTCGCCAATCGCTCGAGCGAGCGCCAGCAGAATGGAGGCCAGGATGCCGGAAAAGGCGGCGGGGACAACAACGCCCACCGAGACATCCAGCTCCGTTCCTCCCAGAGCATAGGCGGCATCCCGCAGGCTCCGAGGCACAGAGCGGAGGACGTCTTCGCTTAGTGACGCCACCATCGGAATGATCATGATGCCGACCACAATGCCACCGCTGGCGACATTGTAGATGTTCACTTCCATGCCCAGCACGTACTCAAACACGGGCTTGAGCACATAGGGTGTGATAAAGATCAGACCGAAGTAGCCATACACAACGGTTGGCACACCCGCCAGCAGTTCCAGAATGGGCTTGAGCACATGCCGCTCGCGAGGTCCGGCATATTCGCTCAGGTAGATGGCGGCTCCCAGACCCAGCGGCACGCCCGTGCAGCAGGCAATCAGCGACACCAAAAAGGTTCCGTTAATTAACGGCCAGATGCCAAATCGGGGCTCTGGAGCGTCAGGCGTCCACTTCGTGTCGCCAAAGAACTGAGTCACCGAAACCTGCTGAAAAAACGCCTTTTCGCCGGTGAAGTTGAAGACGCTGTCGTTGAGCAGCACAAACATGATCGCCAGCGTCGTGACCACGGAAATGATGGCACACCCAAACAGTGCGTAGCCGATCACGCTTTCATGCAGCTTACCGCTTTTTGCGCCATTCCTGCGGCTTAACTCCACAGGTGAATCAGCGGGCGTTGGGGGGGAATTCATGGTCACCGAAGACGGTCTTGGACTTCGTTATTCGCAACGCGGTGCATTCTGGGTTTCCACCTTCAGAATGCCACCCCGCCACTGGATCCCGATCGTAAATTCACGAAATACCGCACGTTTCCAATCCTGTGATCCGATCCGTGAGACTGCGAAAAACACGAGGTTTTTTACGTTCCGCCGTCTGGAGATCGGTCCGTTTTCCATTTGCCGCCCTCAACGCCGCCTGACGGCTAGCGGATCACGGTCTCTGGAAAATCTTCGGAGAAATTTGCGTCCCGCTCTTGGCGTTGAAACGCACTGCGAATCGGTGAGGCGGGGTGAGGATCCAGCTCCAGTAAGCTGGGATTTACCGACTCAAAGTCGTACTTCGCCTGCCCTCCCGGTACCGCCGCGGGCACCTCGGGAGCAACTTGCCCCCCCCGCCTGGGGCAGAGGCTCCGGCTCCCCGATATCCGTCGGCATTCCGGTTTCAGGGAAGCTGTGGCGTTCCGCCTCGGGAATCACGTTCAGATCGGCCGAGCCAGCCGGGTAGTGAGACGTGAAGTTTGGTGGCATGGTACACAGTTCCGGCGCGTCTTTGCCATGCGTGCGGGCCTGTGCCCTGAGCAAAGCATCACACTGGGCTTCCGGACACCACGGCCCTTCCGCCAGCGAAATACCGTTCAGCTGCAGCAGCTGCCCGGTCGCCAGATTCAGCGAAACCAGGGCCTGGTTGTAACTGGCAACGTCCCGGTAGTAGGCCGCCTCGGCGGACGACCGGCTGGACTGGGCTCGCAGCAGCGGGTCCAGGTTGGAGCCACCCGCCTCATACCGCTGTTTCTCCAGATCCACACGGCGGATTGATGCCTGGAACCGTTTGTAGTTGGACTGGGCCGACGCATAGGCGGATGTGACATCCTGAATGGCTGTGGCGACATCGTGGGCGATGTTCTTTTCCTGGGATGCAAGAATGGCGGTCGCTTTGGCCAGCTGCAGCTCAAGGTTGCGGACCTGGCTGCGAGCAAAGCGGAATCCCAGAGGCATACTCAGTTCCATGCCCACATTCCACGAGTCGATGTCGCCGTGCTTGAGTGCTCCGAACGCACTGTTCAGACCGCCGCCCTGAGAGAACAGTCGGTCACCGGCGCCCTGCAGATCGTAGCCGGCCACAAAATCAAGTCGTGGACGCACCAGCGTGCGAGCGGCCTGCAGCTGCAGCTGCAGACTCTTCACGTTCCATTTTTGTCGTCGCAGTTCCACGCGATAGGTGAGGGCCTGTCGCAAAGAGGTCTGCCAGTCCGGCTGAAACTCTGCCAGGGCGGGTTCGTCGACCGGCACAATGACGGTCCCGTCATTCATCGACATACCCGTCAGTCGACGCAGTTCGGCTTCGGCTTTGTACAAATTACTCAGGCTGGTTTCGACGGCCGCCTTTGTCTCGTACAACTGCTCACGTGCCTGCAGCTCGTCCATTTTGGTGCCGTTGCCCACGTCGCTCAGATCGAAGGCAATCTTCCAGGACCCCATGGCACTCTGGTGAGCGACGACGGCTGTGTCGTACGTGCGATACGCCAGATACAGATCCCAGTAGGCCGATTCAATGTCCCGCATCGCGTTGCGAACGGCCACTTCGAAGTCGGCAATAGAAATGTCTTCGTTAATGCGGGCGATCACAACCCCCTGACTCACACCGGTGATCGCGCCGAAGTTGGGGTTGGCCGGACCGGCAATCCGTGTGTACTCAACCCCTGAACCGGACAGCAGCGGCTGACGAAACTGAGCGCCAATTTCTCCAAAGTAATTGATGGGTCGTCCTGCGCCCCCTTTGGGTGCGAAGTCCGGCAGATCGTTGGTGTAATTCCAGTCGTTGTTCAGCGACAGGCTCGCACCGGTGGCGAACTGCTTGCTCAGCGCTGAACGGAAGTTCACAAAGTTGCCCTCACCGGCGAAGCTGCCGCCGGCATTCATGTCCACACGTCCGCCGGTGATGCTGGTGGTGAATGTGGTATCAAAGTCGGACAGTGCGGTTTCCACACTTCGACGACCAAACAGAACACCGGACGACTGAATGGCAGGGTCATAAACCGAACTGGCGGCTGTGGGATTGGTCAGAACGGTCTTCGCGCCCACGCCACCTAAAGCGCTGGTCTCGATAATTTCGTTCTGGCTCAGCGCTGTTCGAAGTGCTTCCTGCAGCGTCATTTCCCGCGGCTTGTCTTCGTTGCGGCGATTCAGGTTGCGGGGCTCAAGGCTGCTGGCCACCACCTGCGGCGTGGGCGTGTCAATGCACGGGTATTCAATGGCGGCCACCTGATCGCGATAATCGGAAATGCCTTCGATATCGTCACAGTATTTCAGATCGCACACCGTCGCCTTGTCGGTGATGCATCCGGCCATCGAAAGGGTGAGCACAGAACTGGCAATGGCCGGACGGGCCACGCGCTGCAGAGCTTGTCGAAGACCACGAAGAAGGCTGGAGGTCGGCGTTTTCATGTGACTTCCCTGTCACAATATCGAAAACCGCGAACGAGGCTGCGTCGTTCGGGACCGTGGATCCCACGAAGGTCAGCGTCTCAATCAGACGCTCACCGCCAAGTACATCCTTGCACTATCCATCGGCGCTTTTGGTATCGTCGGAGGTTTCCGGATGACTTGATGAATACGCGCCTGGAGCATACTCCCTATACGACAACCCAAGCCTTTTCTTGATATAGACGATTTCACCAGCATCATTGCCTTCAACCGCATGACCCGCAAATTGCAACAAATAGCCACAGGCGAAACAGCCGACATGCCAGTACCAGTCCCACCCTCCAATCGCTAAAACCGGCGCAACCAGAAAAGACAGCGGCACGCCGATCGCATGCAACAGGCGATTCACGGGGTGCGTGTGCCGTGGCAGATAGTTGCGGAGAAATCGGCGGATCATGCGGGCTCCCTCCTGACGGAATGATCAGACGGCCGTGGCCGTCCGTCTGTGACAGCCCCGGCTGTGACGGCCCCGGCTGTGACGGCCCCGGCTGTGACGGCCCCGGCTGTGACGGCACTATTCGTCGTCGTCCGCTCCGGCCGCACGTTCTCGTCCGGAACCGCGAAACACGGCCACGATATCTTCGGCCGGCACCACATACAGCAGGTTGTCCGCTTCAAAGTCAACGGGCACCGCGTTCTTGGGGTGAAAGATCACCTTATCGTATTTGCGAATGGGAAAGTCTTCGTCGCGGTCGATCTGCACGCTGATTTCCACGACGCGCCCGGTAATGGTGGGAATCTCCGTTGTGTCCGGAAGCACAATTCCGCCCCGCGTTTCCTGCCGAGCTTCATCTTTTCTGATGAGAACCCTCATGCCGAGTGGTTCTACATATTCGCTGACCATCGTTTTCCACCATCAAGAAATGCTGTTGGCGGAAGCTTAATCAGCCTCCGAAAAGGTGGCAAGCAGGGGGCGGCCAGGAACAACCGACAGCACGGCGGTCGGCTGCTGTGATCGGTCACAACGGCCGGGTGGCGGTGCCAGGCTTTAGCGATTGGGCGAGCTGTTTGGGATTCGCTGAGTTTCCGCCGGACCATCCTGCGGAGTCGACAGCATGGTTTTCTGCCAGTAACTCAGCGGCTGTGGTCGATCGAAAAAGTAGCCCTGAGCTGTGTCAAAACCCAGTTCGGCACACAGATCGGCCTGCGTCTGGGTCTCCACGCCTTCGGCCAGAGAGATCACTTCCAGGTCCCGAACCATGTTCAGCAGCGCCCGCACACTGGTGCGATGCAGTCGCGATGCGTTTTCCAGACCGCGGACAAAAGACAGGTCAAACTTCAAGTATCGGGGGGGGAACCTCGAACAGTTCAATCAGCCGCGCCTGTCCGGCGCCAAAGTCATCGTAGGCCAGTTCAATATTGAGATCTTTCAGCACGGCCGACAGTTCCACCAGGTACTTGACACTGGTGATCGCCGCCTCATGGATCTCCAGCACGATGGACATCTGGGGGAAATGGTCCCGCAGTTCCTGCAACGACTGAATCAGCCGCGGAGTCTCCACTTCGGCCGCATGAGTATTCAAAAAGTAGGTCGAATGCGGATCCAGCATCATGCCGGCCACCAGACCTTCGGAACGGCACACTTCGCTCAGCCTGGCTTCCGCCAGTCGCATGGCGGCAATGCGGAAGATGCGGTCCGGATATTCCAGCCCGGGAATCTGACTGCGAACCAATACCTCATAGCCGATGGTGTCACGCGGACCGTGCAGATTCACCACTGGCTGAAAGTGGGGGTCAATATCGGGCGTGTTGATCAGCCGATCAAATCCCTGATACAGCACGGCATCTTCCGGCACAGCGCCGACGCACGTCTTGTTGGCGAATCCACCACTGGACGTCAGTTGCTCGACCGACTTTTCCACCGTGAAGCAGACATGGCCAAAGTGGATCACATCGCCATCTTTGAGCTCAATGGTGTCGTACAGGCGACGTCCATTGACCAGCGTGCCGTTGGTGCTGCCCAGTTCCTTCAGGATCAGCTGTCCGTTTTCGAGATTCAGCTCGGCGTGATTGCCGGACACCGTCGGGTCTGACAGACACAGGTGGTTGTTCCGACGACGCCCCACCGTCAGGCCACGGGTGGAAATCGAAGTGCGGTGCTCCTCAGCGCCAATTTTCGATTTGCGAACCAAAGTCCACAGGCAGCTGCGCACAACCGCCCCGCTGTCTCGAGCCAGCTTTTCGAGCTGACTGAAATCCAGCAGGGCATTTTTGCGGGTGTTCTGCGGTGTGGTCATCAGTGGGGTCTATGTGATTCGTCACGCTCCGAAGGCGACGCTACGCACTTCGGCATTCTGCGATCTGAGAAAACATAGCCCGGGTGTGCGGAAACGTTTCCGAAAGCGAACAAACACAGCTCGCTGCCAGCAGTTTTCGTGCGACTTTAGCGTTGAGTCCGGCTGTGCGGATCACGGAGCCTGTTTTGCCCGGACCGCCGGTGCAGTCGTGCGGCCATTGCGGAATGCGCGTGCGGGCATGCACCCACCCCACCGGATGGCTTGAGTGTACGGCCGTAGAGCAACAGCCCCTAGGGGAAGACCCAGTGAGGTCTGAAATTCCCCTCAGCAACACTTCGGCGTGACAATCACGCACACCATGCGCAGCGAGCCGACAGCAGTGAAGCGTCGCCACTGCAGCGAACGGCGACTTTCCCCATGGCAAAACAAGCTGACTTTGGCCGAGGCGGCAGAAGACAGGCCCGCCAGCTCACTATCGCCCGCCGGCAGTCTGATCCGGCCGGGACATAGGGCGTACGACGACAGATCCCGCGTTGGCGAACTACGTCGCCACCGCGTCAGTGCGTCAGTGCGTCAGTGCGTCACCGCGTTTCCCGCGTCACGGGTCGCTGCTGCGACTCAAAGCGACCGATGTGCGGCTTCATGACGTTGCTGTTGCGATCAAATCGCGCGTTCTTGGGAACCGCCACAATTCCGGACTCCGTAACCGTCAGACCGTGACGGCGATCTTCCTCCGCGTCGTAACCAATCCGCATGCCTTCGGGGATCTGCACCTGCTTGTCGATAATCGCCCGGCGAATGCGGGCCGATCGTCCGACCTCGACGCCTTCGTGCAGAATCGAATCGCGAACCTCTGCGTAACTGTTGATCCGCACTGACGGTCCCAGAATGGATCGCTCGACCGTGCCGCCGGAGATGATCGACCCAGGACACACCATGCTGTCGACCGCCTGCCCCACCCGCTTTTGTCCTGGGGACACATCGTTGAACACAAACTTGGGAGGTGGCAGTGGGCGCTGGAAGGAACGAATCGGCCAGCCCTCATCGTAGAGGTTGCACTGCGGATCGATGGAAATTAGATCCATGTTGGTTTCGTAGTACGAATCCAGCGTGCCGACATCCTTCCAGTAAGCGGGCTCGCCGGTCTGTTTGTCCATGAAGGGCCAAGCCCGCACCAGATGGTTCTGAATGATGGACGGGATGATGTCCTTGCCGAAGTCACGGTGGCTGTTGGGCGTATTGGCGTCACGACACAAATGCTCAAACAGAAACTCCGTGCGGAAGACATAAATTCCCATCGACGCCAGGCACTGGCCGGGGTCACCAGGCATCGGCGACGGATTGGCAGGCTTTTCGTGGAAATCAACAATGCGGTGCTCATCGTCCACTTCCATCACACCAAAGCGTCGCCCCTCGTCAATGGGAACCGGCAGGCAGGCAATGCTGCAGTCCGCTTCGGACTGAATGTGATCGGCCACAAAGTCCGAGTAGTCCATCTGGTAGATGTGGTCGCCACTGAGAATCAGAATGTGCCGCGGCGCAATTTTTTCGATGGTATAAATGTTCTGATACAGCGCGTCGGCGGTACCGAGATACCAGTTCTCATCGACTCGCTGCTCAGGCGGACGGACGGTGACAAACTCACCAAGTTCCGCCGAGAGGAAGTGCCAGCCGCGTTCGATGTGGCGTTCGAGGCTGGCCGCCTTGTACTGGGTCACCACGAGGATTTTTCGCAGCCCGCTGTTGATACAGTTGGATAGCGGAAAGTCGATGATGCGAAAGCCGCCGCCAAAAGGAACGGATGGCTTACTGCGATCAGTGGTGAGTGGTTCCAGTCGCGACCCCTTGCCGCCGGCAAGGATGACAGACAGTACGTTGTTCATGTCGATTTCCGTCTCTGGTGAACACGCGCTTGAGGGGAGTGATTTGTCTCCCTTCCGCGTAGGTTACATTCCGCCACTTCGGATTGTCGACATTCGCTGACAGACTATTCATCCGGTTTTACATTCTTTCGCACACCACCACTCTCGCCTTACCGGATACCCGTACAAAGAATACAACGCGCGGACTTCCCTCCCCACGAGGCAGTTTCTTCTGCAGCTGATTGGCGTCCACCTTCAGGTGGCGACATTTGATCTCATAGTGACTTCCCGGCTTTTGACGCAAATAACGCCTCAGCTCCTTAGGGTTGTTGCCCATGACTGCCTCGACGCGGAACGCCGTAACGAACGCCGTTGAGGGAACCACGTCGCCCGTCAGGTACTCGTCCGCGCTGTCCAGTCTGTGCAGGTTGTGCATCTGACCGACCGCATCAAGCAGTCCGGAGCGAACCACGGCGGGGTCAGGGTCGAACAGAAACTGGCCCACATCGGATTCCGGGCACCAGGCCTCCAGCGGATCGCCGCAGATGCTCTCGCCCGTCGGCAGAATAGTGGCCCGAAACCGCTTCTCTCCCGCCAGCGAACCAAACCAAACGGTCGCTTCGCGGCATTCTCCGTGCAGACTGACAAGCTCGATTTCACAGCCGGAAAACTTCTGTACAAAATTGCTGGCCGGACCAATCTTGATGGCGCCTCCCGGAGCCGACTCAATGGTCTGTTCCATCCACGCCAGATCCGGCTGATACATCTCCAGACGTTTGATGGGCCGATCACGTCCGACCCGACGATCCGGATCCACATGCAACAGCGTTCCCGTGCTGTCACGTTTGCTGACGTCAGCCTGCTCTGTCGTCAGCGGGTGCGGCAATCCGTCGGGATACCAGACCTGCTGATTCCACTCGTTGCGCAGCAGCATCGCCGGGTCACTGTCCACCGCCAGCACGGGCCCCCGCGCCAGCAAAGCCCGCGTGTCCATGCCAATGCCACAGCACAGATCTTCGATCGGCTCCCCTGAGGGAAATCGACTTGCCTTGTGGCAGGCGACCTCCAGCGCGGTAGCCTGCTCAAAGCTGCGACCGGTCAGCCACAGACGATCGCCGTCCGGAAAAATTTCATTGGCACGGCGACGCACATCCCGCAGCCGCAGAGCGGCCCGCACCAGTTCCGGGATGTAGTCGGCCCGCAGGCGTTCCTGGAGGGTCGTTTCTTTGACAGTGGAAGTGGTCACCATCTCCAGCAGTTCGGGAGCGGCCTGCAGCATCTGCAGCACGCGAACTTCCGGGACACCGGCAACGTCAGTGGGATCAGGTTTCTTCATGGAAGCGCAGTCGAAGGAAATCGGCAGCCGGTGGTTTAGCGGCCAGGGCAGCCAATTGGCAGTCACATTCTGGCCGGACATCAGAATTCCGCAATCCCGTCGGTCGCGACTGGCACCACCCGTGCGATGGCTTGCCAGGCGGTGCGAGGGAAGTCACGATGAGAGGCCGCTAAAGCTCACCAAACCCACTCGCGAGAACCCCGGTTATGAAAAACGCCCGCATCCTGCGATGCCTTGTCTGCCTGTCTGCTGTCTGTGGTTTGCTGGCGGGCCCGTCCCGGCCTGTGGCGGCCGACGTGCGGCTGCCAGGATTCTTCAACGATCACATGGTCATTCAGCAGCAGATGCCCGTGCGGATTCACGGTTGGGCAGAAGTCGGTGAGGCGGTCACTGTCACCATCGGTGACGCATCCGCGCAGACAGTGACACCGGAATCCGGACGATGGGACGTGGAACTTCCCGCCATGACGGCCAGTTTCGATCCGATCACGATTGCGGTCAAAGGCAGCAACACACTGACGATCAACGATGTGCTGGTGGGAGAAGTCTGGCTGTGCTCCGGTCAGTCAAACATGGAATGGACGGTTGCCAGGTCCAGCAACGCGCCCGAAGAAATTGCGGCGGCCAGCTATCCCACGATTCGTCACATCAAGATCGGACGACAGCCCAGCACGCGGCCACTGGACGATGTGTCGGCTGCCTGGCAAATCTGCTCGCCGGAAACAGTCGCCAACTTCACCGCCTGCGGTTACTTCATGGCGCGTAAACTGCAGGCAGAACTGAACGTCCCCATTGGCCTGATCAACTCCTCCTGGGGCGGCACGCGCGTGGAACCATGGACGCCGCCGGTCGGCTTTGCCGATGTGCCCGCGCTGCAGGACATCTCCACGTCGGTCAGCAATCGCACGCCCGGCACGCCGGGGTATCAATCGCGTATGACGGCCCATCTGACGGCGACAGAAAACTGGCTCGCTGCCACGCGGCAGGCGCTGGAGTCGGGCACCGACGCGCCGCCTCAGCCCGCCTTCCCGGCGGAGCTGACGCCATTCAAAAGCCATCAGGATCCCACCATGCTGTACAACGGCATGATCCATGCGCTCGTCGGTTATCCCATACGCGGCGCCATCTGGTATCAGGGCGAGTCCAACCACAATGAGGGCATGCTGTACTTTGAAAAAAAGAAAGCGCTGATCAACGGCTGGCGACAGCTGTGGGGACAGGGCGAATTTCCATTTTACTTTGTGCAGATCGCTCCGTTTCAGTACGGGAATGAAGACCCCACGATTCTTGCCCGCTTCTGGGAAGCGCAGGCGGCCGTGCAGCAGTTGCCCCACACGGGCATGGTGGTCATCAACGACATCGCCACCATCAACGATATTCATCCCCCCAACAAACAGGACGTGGGGCTGCGGCTGGCCAACCTGGCGCTGCACAACGACTACGGCAAAACGGACGTCGTGTGCCAGAGCCCTCAGCTGAAATCCGTGCAGCCGGAAAACGGCAGCCTGAAAGTCACGTTTTCCGAAACGGCCGGCGGACTGAAGACCCGGGACGGTCAGGCACCGTCGCACTTTGAAGTCGTCGGGCCAGGTTCCGGTGGCTTCCAGGCCGCGACCGCCACCATTGACGGCGACAGTGTGATCCTCACATCGGACAAGGTCATGCAGCCCACGGCCTTCCGCTTTGCCTGGCACAAAACGGCCGAACCCAATCTGAGCGGCGGCACCGGTCTTCCCGTGGGCGCTGTGCGTGGCGGAGAGATGCCCGAGTTCGCCGACCTGTTGCCCATCAAAGATCAGTATCGCCTGGTTTACGATCTGGACCTTTCCAAACTCGGTCGCAACATCGCTTACGAGCAGGATAAGACGGCGTCGACAGGCGCGTTTGATCGGGTGGCCTATCTGCTGGAACTGAAGACCGCCGATGGCACCGATCAACGTGTTTTTGCGTCCATGGATGCCTTCACCTCAAACGCCGACCAACTGGGCATCCCCACGGCGGCCAGTGGGTTCACACATCAGCAGCCCGTCCGCAACCTGCAGGTGTTCTCCACGGTCGCGGGTGTGGCTACCGAGGCCATCGTTCCCGCCGGCAATATCGAATTCTGGCCGCACAATTATGGCGCCGGCAACGATGCCAAAGTCAACGGGGCCAGCCGCACAATGTATGACTTCGGTGATACGCCTTCAGCGCCAGTGGATGGCTACGGCTGCATGCAGGTGCACAACACGGCACGCCGACAGACCGTGTTTGCCATCAATCACTGGGGCGTGGGCGATCGGGCTGACATCGGCATTGGCAACAGTACGGGTGCGCATCGTGACTGGACATTCACGGGAAACGCCGGCACCTACACAGAAAAACGTCTGCGAATTTACGTACGGTCGGTCGAGTAATGCGGTTCGCTGCCGACTACTCGGATGTCGTTTCCAAAGACGCGTGCAGTGCCGCATCAAGTTCGGCCATCAGCACGTCGGCCGATTCCAGCCCCACGGAAAGACGCACCAGTTCATCGCGGATTCCCAGATCGGCTCGTTCGCTGCGGGTCATGAAGCCGTGCGATGTCGTGGCCGGATGAGAAATCGTCGTGCGACTGTCGGCCAGTGTGGGCGAAAACGGAATGTCGGCCGCCGCCCGCATCAAACGACTCACGCCAGGTTTGCCTTCGGCCTTCAGTTCCATGGAAATGATGCCACCGGTGCCGTTGGGATAAAGCCGCGCTGCCACCTCGTGCGTGGCGTGATGCGGCAGCGTCGGATGGTTGACTCTGTTGACAGCCGGGTGATCGGCCAGGAACGCGGCCAGCTGATTGGTCGTGCTCACAATCTGCTGCATCCGCAGCGGCAGTGTCCGCAATCCTCGCTGAGTCAGCCAGCTTTCAAACGGGTTGGAATTCTGGCCGAAGGTCGCGGCGGTGGCATTCACCATTTTCATTTGAGCCAGACTCCCTGCCGCCACACCCAGCATCACGTCGCCGTGTCCATTCAGATACTTGGACGCACTGTGCAGCACAATGGCGGCCCCCTGTTCCAGCGGACGGATCAGCTCCGGCGTGGTGAACGTGCTGTCGACGACCAGCGGCACATCGCCCAGGGCCGCAGCCAGCGCCGCCACATCGACGACTTCCAGCAGCGGGTTGGAGATCGTTTCAACCAGACACATGCGAGTGTCCGGCTCGATGGCCGCGGCCACCGCTGTGACATCACAGGCATCCACATACGTAACACGCACCCCAAAGTTCTTTTCCATCCGCGCCATCAGCTTCAGGGTGATGCCGTACAGCGATCGTCCAACGATGACATGTTCGCCCGCTTTGACAAGTGACATGGTGATGGCGGCAATGGCCCCCATGCCGGAGGAAAACGTGCCGCCCGCTTCGCCCCCTTCGAGCAATGCTATGGACTCAGCCAGCGCGGCACGATTGGGATTGCTGTCCCGCGTGTAAATGTGCCCTTTCGCTTCTCCGGTATGCAGCTGAGCCAGCACGTCCAGATCCGCAATATCAAACGCCGTCGTTTGATAGATGGGGGGAGAACTGGGTTCGGTGTCAAAGGGGGGAATATGCCCCAAACGGGCGTGCTGAGGTGCGGACATGAAATTTGTCTGATAGCCGTGAAATGAGGAGTCGGGCAGTCTACCCGTCGACTGTGTCATCCGCCAATGCGATGACGCGTTTGTGGGCAGACACACGTACTGTCAGTTGGGATCAACTAATCGCGAGTCGTTCTCGCTTTTGACCGGGCCATCCGTCATACTCGAAGTAAACAGACATCGGAGCAGGAGTGGACAAAATGAACGATTCAGGAAAGTATCCCACCACGATTCTGACGGCCCTGATTTTTGCGGCGGCCATCCTGCTGCAGAGCTTCTACATTGCCGATCGCAGAGTTTCGTCCACCGTGATGTTCCTGCTGATCGCCGGGTGGTTTGCCGTTGACGGCTGCCTGAAAGCGGAGCCATCGCGCTGCCGCGTGAAAGTCCGCGTGCAGAAATCCTCAAGTCGCCGATAACACGAGTCTCCGGGGTGTCGGCAAACGTACGACGCACCATGCTCGACAGCAGCAAATTCCCCCGCATCAACAACCGCGCCGCGCTGATGGACTTGAGCTGATACATTCGTGCTGACAGGTTCGCGCGGGCCAGCCAGCAGCGATGTTTGAGGTTCGCGCCACTGGAACGACAACTACGCGCGTCCATGCCTCCGCGGTTGCTGCACCGGCTGCAGGCGCCCGCTGCTTCGCCCCCTCTACGGTGAGTGACCTGCACCACCCACACCACCTTAAGTGCTATTTGGAACAAGCCTTGCAACCGTTGCGAACGCGATCAACGCCCACTAAAGTGTGATCAGGAACGATACAGTCACCGGGTGGCCGCCGCCCATTCCACGTCACGGTGTTTGTCGCTCATGCCAACAGACCAGCCGGAATCCGATCACGGCAGCTCGCGCTCACCAGATGATTCCCCCACGGAGCCAACAGAAAACGCGGCCCCCGACCGAAGCACGTTCGCGGATCAGACCGAATCCGTCTCAAGCCAGCAGGCGACGCGTGGAACAACGCCGGAACAGTTACCAGGTGCCTCCGACCTGGATACCACCGCGGTGCCGCCAGCGGGCGATGGTGACGATCAGGTCACTGTGTCGACGCGTTCCGCGGGTGCCGGCGGTGCCCGCAGCCAGCCCGCCGGTCTTCCCATCGGCCGCCCTCCGGCCCAATTGAGCAAGTTTCGAATCGATGCAGAAATCGGCCGGGGCGGTTTTGGCGTCGTGTATCGCGCCTTCGACACACAGCTGAATCGCACCGTCGCGCTGAAAGTGCCCCGCGACACTCTGGATGGAAATACCAAGCAAAGATTTTTCCGCGAGGCCCAGGCGACGGCCGCCCTGGACCACGCAGGTCTGGTGCCGATTTTTGAAGCCGGGGAAACGGATGATGGCATTTGCTTTATCGCCACTGCCTTTTGTGATGGTCCCAACCTGCATCGCTGGCTGCAGCAAAACAAAACCGTCCCCTGCCGCACGGCGGCCGCCTTTGTGCGTGATCTGGCAGAAGCCATGCAGCACGCCCACAACCGAGGCGTGGTGCATCGTGATTTGAAACCTGCCAACGTGATGACCGTCGCTGCACAGAACAGCAAACAAACGGCGGGAATCAATCTGCGAATCACGGATTTCGGACTGGCGCGGCTGTATGGAGAGCACCTGCAGGAAACCAACAGCAGTTATTTTTGGGGCACCCCCAACTACATGGCGCCGGAACTTCTGACCGGATCTCCGGATGCGGAGACTCAACCCGCCACGGACATCTATTCGCTGGGCGTGATTCTGTATGAAATTCTGACCGGGCAGCGCCCCTTCAATATCAAACATCCGCTCGAACTGCTCAATGCCACGCAGCGAAGCACCGCCCCACTGCCGCGGAGCCTGAACGCAGACGTCCCAATGGATCTGGAAACCATCTGCCTGAAGTGCATTTCTCCTGATGCGGAAGACCGCTATGCCTCGTGTGCAGACATGGCGGCTGACCTGTCCAGTTTTCTCGCGGGTCGCCCAATTCAGGGACGTCGCCCAGGAGTGTGGGACTGGCTTCGACGTTGGGCGGGCCGCTCCGAACGCACCTACGAGACGGGCCTGCTGTCCGTCGCGCTGGGGATCGGTGTGCCCATCTGGATTGCCCTGATCATTGCCTTCGTCTCAGGGGAAGGCCTGAACGCTGACATTCAGCAGGAGTTGATTCCACAAACCCTGGCAGTGACCATCGGACTGCTGATGCCACTGGCGTTCATTGGCGCCAAAGTCATCAGTGGCGGTCGCCGCTGGATCCGCGCAGGCTTTGTGCTGTCGATCATCAACGTTGTGATGGTGTGCCCACCGCTGTTTGGGTACGTGTTTGTGTTTCCCAACCTGTACGCTCGCTATCCGCTGGGAAAAATCATCGCCTACACGGCGCTGACGGCTTCCTTCAGTTTCCAGGTGCTGCAGTACACCCTGCTGCTGTGCGCTCGCCGACGACACGGCTGATGTGCGCCGGCAGAATTCTCGCACAAACCAGGCGCAAACCCAGCACCAGCCGCCCGCGAGTGCGGCTGAGCAGAACCTCGTGATCGACAGCGAGACGCGACGTCTCTGTTAAGCGGAGGCACCAGCCACACGCTGTTTCATGATGGCGGCGTGATACTCCACATGGCCGCTGAGGATATACAGTAAAGCGCGGGCGGACACCTGTGCGTCGGACGCTGTACCGATCTGCACCAGGTGCGATTCTTCCATCCGCGACGCCAGCAGGACATTCGCGGCCCGCAGCGCTGCGAACTCATCCAGCAGCGACGTCAGACTCACGTGTTCGTAATTCAAACCGTCCACGTAGTCGTTCTGGTCCATACCGGGGATCGGCGTTTTGTCACCCACACCGACAATCAGCATTCGCGTGCTGAACAGCCGTTCGACGTCAATCAGATGGCCCAGCACCTGACGCAGCGTCCAGGTGTACGGCGGATGCGGTTTGTTGTCTTCGCCGGCCGGCAGGTCGGACAGCAGTTGCCGCAGCGCATCAGGCTGCCCGGCAAAGCTGTCCATGAAGGGGCCCGCGGGCACATGGTCGATGTAGGACTGATAGTATTCGGCATATTCGCCCGGAGCGGGAGGTGTGAGTGTGTCAGGCATTGCGGATTCCTTGCGGGTTGACAGTGAACGTTCTTCAGGAAACAGGAATGGTCAGTGTGTCATTGAGATAGTCCTCAAACCGGGGGGCGGCCGGGTGCGTCATCACGTGCCGCACCCAGGCGTCGCGTTCGTGCCGAGTGACTTCCAGCTCCCACACGCACGCGTTAAAGCCGGGCATCGGGGCTGGCTGAAAGTGTTCCGGACGATCCAGCGGGGCATAAAAGCAGAACTGCCGCAAAATGTCACTGGCCCACATCTGAGCGAGGGCCCACAGCGCCTGCTCCCCCAGATTGAGCGTCAGAAAACCGAATTTGTGAACAGACTCCTGCGGCCACGAAACGTGCTGCGACAGACACCGCATGGCCGCCTCGACACGTCCGTCCGGCAGCCGCCGACCGTCCCGTGAAATCTGGTAGACTTTAAGCAGCCCCTCCTGCCAGGTACGTCGTTCGGTGCAAAGGGTCGGTCGATCACAGTAGGGATCGGCCAGTGAAGCGGGCGGCGGCAGAATACCGACCGACTCACCCGCGGATGACGTTGACTCTCCGGAATGTGCCTGCAGCGGCCACGTGAATCGCTGTTTCTTTTTTGCCGACGCCCCAATGTGCTCGTAGAATGCGATCGCCGACTGATTGTCAGCGGGCGTCTGCCACTCCACATGTCCACAACCCAGGGATCGGGCTGCGGCAGCAATCCGGTCCATGATCTGCCGTCCCAGTCCCTGACCGCGGGCCTCAGACTGCAGGTAAAGACAATCCAGATAGAGATACCGCGCCGCATGCCAGGTGGACCACTGCGGGGCAAAGGTGGCGTAGCCCAGCAGTTCGCCCGCCTGCTCCACCACCAGACAGCGCAGCGGCGCGGCCTCATCCAGCAGCAGCTGCTGCAGACTTTGCGGCGTCAGCGTGCTGGCCAGTTGCCCCCCCCTCAAAACGTGCGTGCTCCTGACACAGCTTCAGCAGCGGCGCCGTGTCCGGCTGAGCAAACGGTCGGATCCGGGGTGATGTCATGAGGCGTTCCATTTGAGCTGTGACGATGAATAACCAGCGGGGCGTATCATTCCGCCCGCCACGGCAAAAAGAAAGTGGCATAAACGTCATTGTGCGATACAATCATGCCATGAGTCGACACACGCTTGCGGCCGCAATTTACGACGGCCTGCTGGGATTTGAATACAGCATTGTGGCCGAGCTGTTTGGTCTTGTCCGGCCGGGACTGGAAGATCGCTGGTACAACTTTCAACCGTGCCGAGTGGAACGCGGCCCTCTGCGTTCCACGCATGCCGCCGTTCTGGATCCGCCACACGGGCTGCGGCAGCTGCAAACAGCCGACACGATCGTCATCCCCGGCTGGCGCACGCCCGAGGCACCGCCCCGGCCCGCCTTCCTCAAAGCACTGCAGCAGGCCGATCGTCGCGGGGCCCGCATCGTGTCTGTCTGCACGGGCGCTTTTGTGCTGGGCTATGCCGGCCTGCTGAATGACCGCCGCGTCACCACGCACTGGCTGTGGGCCGATCAGCTGCAGCAGACGTTTCCCGCCGCGAAAGTCACCACCGACCGACTATATGTCCACGATGAACGCATCTGCTCTTCCGCCGGTTCGTCGGCGGGAATAGACCTGTGCCTGTCCATCATTCGGGCCGACTTTGGTGTGGATGTGGCCAACTATGTGGCCCGTCGCATGGTGGCCCCCACTCATCGGGAAGGCGGACAGTCTCAGTATGTGCAACCAACCGTACTGTCGACGGATGATGAAGATTTCGGTCCCATTCTGGACTGGATGCAAACGCATCTGCATCAGACGTGGACGCTGGAACAGATTGCCGACCGGTTTGCGATGTCACTGCGAACGTTTCAGCGGCGGTTTCGCAGCCTGACGGGGGAAGCGCCGCTGAGCTGGCTCAATGCGCAGCGAGTCATGCGAGCCCGCTCCCTTCTGGAGACCACCGATCTGCCGGTCGATCAGATCGCCCATCGCGCAGGCCTGGGGACCGCGGCCAACCTGAGAAAACACTTCGCCCGCGTGATGGAGACGACACCCAGCGCGTATCGCTCGGCGTTCGCCTCGTCCTGAGCGGCGACCGGTGCGAACTTTGCAGACCAGCGACTGGGCGATATCCTTCCGCCCTCACCGCGTGCTTCGGTCAAGCCGGCACACAGACTTCGACGGGAACAGATCATTGACGGGATTACTGCGGACCGGCCTGCTCTTGACGTTTGCCCTGTTCTGGGGCGGACTGACTTTCTACACCGGCATTGTGGTCCGTATCTCGCACGATGTGGTGTCGGATCTGATGGAAGGTGGTCTGATCACGCAGCGGGTCACGATCTGGCTGCAGATTCTGGGCGCCGCCTGCGTGCTGCTGATGATGGCCAATGCGGCCGTCGTATTTCGCAGTCGCCGCCGCTGGGGCACTCCGCTGTGGATTTGTGCCCTGCTGACGGGAAGCGCCATCGTCGGGCTGACCATTGTGCACGGCCACCTGGATGCCGTGATTGACGTTGCCGAACAGACGGTGACCGATCAGGACGCCTTTGATATCGGCCATCGTCGATACAACCAGCTGACAACGGTTGAGTGGCTGGCCAGCCTGAGCTACCTGATCATCACCGTCTTCGCCTGGCAGCGTATCGACAGCACGACGGAGCCGTCAGCCGCAGCGCATCAGTAGCCGGAAGACTGGTGTTCAATCAGCCGCACGGGAGTGACGCCGTACACGCGTTTGAATGCGCGGGAAAACTGAAACGCATCGCGAAAGTTGAGGCGATGGGCCACTTCTTTCACCAGCAGACCTTCGTTCATCAGCAGTCCGGCAGCGTGATTCATCTTCAGACGCATCAGATACTGATAGGCGCCGCAGTCGGAAAACCGCCGAAACAGGCGTGACAGGTGCACGGCCGTCACATCAAACTGCGCGGCCAGCTGTCCGGCAGAGGTAATCGACAGAAAGTGCTCCTCAACATGCTGCCGGATTTTTTCGTAGGTGGCGTAAGACGCGGGCGTGGCGTCGGCATTGGGAACACGCAGCTGCTGCAGCTTCAGCAGCAGCAGATTCAGCTGAGCGCTGCTGATGCCGTCGCTGCCACTGCCGGACTGCGTCGCATCGCGAATCATCAGTTCAAACACTTCCACCAGCTGATAGAAGGCGGCCACAGACACGCGGGCAAACTTCAGCCGACCGCGGCCACCACGGACCAGCCCGATCTCCCGCAGCCGTCGCAGACAGTGCGTGCCCACAAAATCCACGTAGTATTTCCGCATGCCGCCGGGTGAACGATTGCGAATGGTGTGAGGCGCGTCAGGGCCGTAGGCGAAGACAGAGCCGGGTGTGAGTCGATGCTCGCCTCCGCCAATGGTCAAAGTGCCCTCTCCTTCGGCCACCAGCTCAACGGCGTAATAGGGGAAGTCGGTGCGATCGACCAGATAATCATCGCTCATGCGTTCTACCCCCCCGCACACCACCGCCAGTGAGGACTTGCGATCGGGTTGCAGGTTGAGGAAAAAACGGCGAGCCTGTGTGACCTGGTCGGAAACAAAAAACGGCAGAGAATCGGCGGAAACCTGTTCTTTTTCAGCCATAACGCTCCTTTTGCTCAATCCCGAACAGGTTAATTATTGCTATGCCTCTGTAAAGTCCGGCTATTCGAAAGCGGCGATTGCCCGCCATAATGCCAGACCTCAGACGGACGCTGCGACGATGATTCGGCGGCCTCCGAACAGGCAATAAACGGCAGGAGTAACGACCTGATTCAGGTCACAGGGGAGACACTCACGTGGAAAAACGCACACTCGGCAACACGGACATGGACCTGACCACGCTGTCTTTTGGCGCCTCGTCACTGGGTGCCGAATTTCGCAGCGTGGATTTGAACGAAGCGTTTCGCAGCGTGCATGTGGCCATCGAACGCGGCATGAACTTTGTTGACACGTCACCGTTCTACGGTCGTGGCATGAGTGAAATGCTGCTGGGCCGTGTCCTGCCGGACATTCCACGTGACAGCTACTACCTGGGCACCAAGCTGGGCCGCTACGCGGGTCAGCACTTTGACTTCAGTGCCTCGCGAGTGGAAGAAAGCGTCGACATCTCCCTGGAACGCATTAAGGTCGATCATCTGGACATCGTGCTGTGTCACGACCTCGAATTCGTCGAGATGTCGCAGATCGTCAATGAAACACTGCCCGCTCTTCGCAAACAGGTCGAGAAGGGGAAGGTGCGGTACATCGGCGTCAGCGGTTACCCGATGAAAATGTTCAAGTACATTCTGGCCAACTCCGAGATTGACGTGCTGCTGACGTACAACCACTACACGCTGCAGAACGACATGGCACTGGAACTGGTGCCTGTCTGCAAAGAAAAAGGCGTGGGGCTGATGAACGCGGCCCCGTTCTCCGCTCGACTTTTGACCAACGCTCCGCTGCCCGAATGGCACAAAGCCACACCGAAGGTGCGCGACATTGCCAAACAGGCGGCCGACCACTGCCAGGCGGCCGGTGTGGACATCGCCCAGCTGGCGTTGCAGTTTTCACTGGCCAATCCTGACTTCACCACCTGCGTGACGGGCTCCGCCAATCCGAACCGCGTGGGGCAATGGGTCGACTGGGCCAGCGAACCTATGGACGAAACGCTGCTGCAGGAAGTCCTGGACATCCTCAAGCCAATTCACAACTGGTTCTACATTGAAGGTCGCCCGGAAAACAATGACGAGCAGACGGTGATCGCGTAGACGCGCTCTCATTACTGACACTCACAGGCACGAGCATTCACAGGCACTCAAACAACTTCACTTCAGAAAGACATCACAATGAGCGAACAGGAAAAGTGCGTCCCTTTGGGACTGGCCCCCAGCTTTGGTTTTGGCGATCGCATCGGCCTGGCCACCCCGGGCCACGTGGAATCCATGAAGCGTTCGGCCAACGGCATTCAGCCCATCTTTCCGCAGCAGTCCATTCGGGAAATGACCCGCACGCAGCGAACGCCGCAGCAGGTTATGGATGATGCCATGAACGGCGCGCGAGCCGCTGGGTGGAATGGCCCCATCGGCGCGGATGCGGATCACCTGAAGACACCGGACGACGTCAATGTGACAGCGGCCGTCGGCTTCACCTTCTTCACCATCGATCCCTCTGACGATGTGGATCAGAAAGCGGACGACTACGACGAAGGCACGCTGCGGGAGAAGTTCGCCACGGCCAAAGATTCGGCCCCGTGGTACGACGGCTATCTGGGCCAGCGGATTGACCTGCCCACCGGAGCCAAAATTGAACTGTCCGAAGAAGCCTGTATGCGAGCGGCCGTGAAATACGGACCGGCCATCTCACGCGCACTTGATCTGGGCAACCACATTAAGAGCGTGCACGAGGCCAGTGGTAAGGACTATGAGATTGAACTGTCTGTTGACGAAACGGACCAGCCCACGACCCTGGCCGAACACTACATCATTGCCGATCAGTGCCTCAACGGCGGCATGAAGCTGGTCAGTCTGGCCCCGCGCTTCATTGGCGAACTGGAGAAAGGGGTCGATTACAAAGGGGATGTGGACGCACTGGAAGCTTCTTTGAATGACCACGCGGCCATTTCAGAACTGCTGGGTCCTTACAAGCTGAGCCTGCATTCCGGCTCCGACAAACTGTCCATGTATGCCGCACTGGCCCGAGCGACCAAAGGCCGCTTCCATGTGAAGACAGCCGGCACCAGCTATCTGGAAGCGTTGCGTGTGGTGGCCCGCCACGACGAAGCGCTGTTCCGTCAGATCATTCGCTTTGGCCGTGACCGGTATGATGTGGACAAAGCCACCTATCACGTGTCGGCCACCAACGAAGGCGTGCCCACAGAAGACGGCCTGGGCGCCGCCACGGCAGAAAAACTGTACCTGGAGTGCTGGGCGGATGTACCTCAGGGCATCGGCTTTACGGAACCCGGGCGTCAGATTCTGCACTGCACGTTTGGCTCCACGCTGACTGATCCGGAACTGGGCCCCGCCGTTCGCAGCGTGCTGGAAGCTCATCCCGACACCTATACGGAAGTCCTGGCCGATCACTTCAGCCGACACCTCGAGGCCCTCGCGGCCGGCATGTAAACCATGACGGCAGCTGGGTAATTGGGGACACTCTCACATGCGGGGAGTGTCCTTTTTTGATGCGCCCTGCGGAGCCGGCACGGCCCGCCGAGTGGAGAATGGAAACTAGAGAGTGGAGAATGGAGAGTGAAGCGTGGCCATCGGCGCGCAGGGGCGCTGCCGCTCAGCTGAGGATATCCTGCACTAAAGACACACTCACGACCTGCGCACGAGAGATGAACACCTTCTCTCGATTGGCTCTGACCCCGTGCAGTTTGGTGTCCAGCACATAGCGTTCGCGCGTGGTTTCTGAATCCCGCAGATCGTGAACATCCGCGTTAACAAGCGTGATTGTCTTGTCGCTGACTTCGGCCAGTGTGCCCGCGTAAACGTAAACGGCTTCCACGTCAACAACGACTTCCTGATTCAGAAAACTGTCCACCGGCTGTGCCCTTTTGCAATGAGTGCGCTTCTGTGGTGATGCGCTCAATCGTCCTCGGCGAGGAACGTAAAGTGAGACCTTACCGGAGCGCTTCGCACCGATGCGGCTATGCCAAACCATGTGAGTGAACGCAAGTGATCTGTCGGGGCATCACCTGCCGACTCCACCAGGTTCTCCTGTTTTTGCATCAACGTTTTTCCTGTTTCAACTGACCGGAATCACGTGTTTGAAATAAAGTGTCTTTTGCGATTTTCATTCTCATCAACGTTGCAGCGCTTCTGACAATCCTTAACCTTCGCCTCACCTGACGCAAGGTGTTTTAACGACGAGGCCGATTAATGGATGTCGTGTTGGAGTCCCAGAACCGATCCGAATTTCCCGGGTTGGGTCGCGAACAAAAACAATCTTCTGTCCTCGTTTGCCCCGCCGAACGCCTGCAGGCTTCTGACTACGCCGAACTGATCGACGAAGTACAGAAACTCAAACAGCGGCGGGTTCGCATGGTCAGCATTCGTCGCCAGAGTGCTCTGCGAATCGGACCGGAGAAATTCCACACGGTGCTGGAAGACTCAGGCCTGAAAGTCTGCACAGTTGGCTTTGCCGGTGGATTTACCGGAACACTGGGACGCAGCTATCGCCAGGCTGTGGACGACACACGCCGAGCACTGGAATACGCCGCCCGGCTGAATGCACGAGCCGTCGTTGTTCTGCCCGGCAGCCGCGGACTGCACACCTACAACCACTCCGAACGGACGGTTCGCGATGGTTTGTACGACTGCCTGGATGACGCGCTGCGTTTTCGGATCGACATGGTGGTGCCGGTCAACGATGTGTTTGGAAACGGCAATGACATCTTTGTGCCGCAAACGCGCAACCTGCTTAACTGGATCGACAGCTTCGATTCGCACCGCATCAAACCGATGATGATGCTGCGAGGCAGTCAGCCGTGGCGAAAGCTGCCCGCTTCCTGGCAGCAGTGCCTGCTCAAGGGCGGCGTCCTGCGAGCCAGTCATCGCTGCCGCAAGACGGTCGGCCGCCACGAACTGACGACTCACATCCTGTCCGGTCTCAGCGACGCCGTTGTTCCGGTCTCCTGAGTGACGCTGCCGTTCACACCGTTGCTGGCACGGTCCAGCAGCCGTCGTTTTCCGGCATTTTTGACGCTCACAGCTCCTGGCGTTCTCCCTGCGCGGCCATGTGGCATCCCGCCTGCTCAATCAGACGCCGGGCGGCCGAATCTTCGTGCAGTGCCGGGTTGGTGTGGTTGAAGTGGATGAACCGCACGCGGCTGCGGACTGCCGCCGGCTGGCCACCAAAACGCTGCAGTGACTCTTCAATGAACGGATGCGGAATTTGCGACATATCCCGCCCCGGGATTTCGCCGTTGCCAAAAAACGTGCCGTCCAGGTAGGCCACATCCACACTTTGAACCTGCCGTTCTATGGAACGATCCCATTTTTCCCATTTGTCAATGTCAGGCAGATACAGCACCCGTCGTTGTGGTCCCCTGACAATGAAGCCCACCGTTTCGCTGTATTCGTCGCGATGTGGTACCAGCAGCGGTGTGACAGAAAGCCGCTCATTCAGACGCACGGGGCGATCAGCCCGCATCGGCTGCAGCGTAATGTTGTTGAGCGTGACCAGTTGATCCCACGGGCCGTTGGTGGACAGAAACCGGCTCATGCGAGGCATCGCATAAACCGTGATGCCGTCCGCCCCCATCACCTCACGTCCCAGGTGGATCAGCCCGGCATAGTGGCCGATATGAGCGTGCGTCAAAAAAATGCCATCCAGCATCTGAGCAGACGATTGCTGCTCCAGGGTCTCGAGCAGTCGCAGCTGATCTCGAAAATCGGGCGTGCAGTCCAGCAGCCATTTTTGCTCACTGACCGGATCCACAATGGCCAGACAACTGGCGTATCTTCGCAGCGCCGGTTGCTGCCAGGCGTCACGGCAGCAGTCTTTGCGACAACCCGCCTGCGGGAATCCGGCGTCCTGAGAGATTCCCAGCACGCGGACGTAGGGGCGGCGCTGTTGCGAGCGTAATTCCCCGGCCGTCGGTTGAGGGGCAACGACGGGCTCTTCAGCCCACGCAGGGACACGCAACGCGCACAACACCATGATCGTCAGCAAAAAATGAGTCCTGTTCATCACAGCGGTCCGGCAGGTTCCAGAGGTTCATCAAGGCAAAGCTCGATTGTAACGGCCGAATTTTTCAGAGCGATGCTGGACTGCAGAACACCGGCCGCAACACTGGTTGCACAACGTGCAGCAGCGCGATAGTCTCCCGCCCGCTGATTCGTTCCGGCCCATCCTCAGGTACCATGCTCGATCTCAAAGGACTCAATCCTCCCCAGCGCGAGGCTGTCGAAACGCTGTCCGGGCCCATGCTGGTCCTGGCGGGTGCCGGCACGGGAAAAACGCGAGTCATCACGTTTCGCATGGCCAATCTGATCCGGCATGGCATCCGGCCTGACCGCATTTTGTCGGTAACGTTTACCAACAAAGCGGCCAAGGAAATGCGGGAACGCGCGATGAGCCTGCTGGGCAGTCGACTGCAGCAAAAGCCGGTCGTGTCCACGTTTCACGCCTACTGCGTGCGGGTCCTGCGGGAAGACATCACCACGCTGGGCTACCCCAAAGGCTTTGTGATCTACGACCGTGGCGACCAGGAGTCTGCGGCCCGCACGGCACTGCGGGAAATTCGCGTGGGTGACAAGGCGATGAAACCTGGCGATCTGCTTAATCGCATCAGCCAGTGGAAGATGTCGGGCGTGACCGAAGAGCGCGCCGGTGATTACGTGGAACGGGATTTTGATTTTCTGGCGTCGATGGCCTACCGACGCTACCAGAAACAACTGCGGGCCTCCGGCGCTGTCGACTTTGACGATCTGCTGCTGCTGACCATGCGGCTGTTTACCGAATTTCCGGAGGTGCGACAAAAGCACCAGGCCTCCTTCGATCACGTGCAGGTCGACGAATACCAGGACACCAACGGTGTGCAGTTTCAGCTGATCGAACAACTGGTGGCCGCGCACAACAACATCTGCGTGGTGGGCGATGACGATCAGTCCATCTATGGCTGGCGGGGCGCCGAAGTACAGCACATCCTCAACTTTGGAGGACACTTTCCCGGCACAAAAACCATTCGCCTGGAAAGCAATTACCGCTGCACGGACGCCATCATCGATTACGCCAACCGCCTGGTGAAACACAACCGCGACCGCCACGACAAGACGCTGATCGCACACAAGCCCAAAGGCTCGCCCGTGCGGATTCTGGCCTACGATGACGAAACGGCCGAATCCGAAAACGTGGTTCAGGAGATTCAGTATCTCATCACAGAACTGAATGTCCGCCCGAAAGACATCGCCATTTTGTTTCGTACCAACGAGCAGCCACGACTGTTCGAAACGGAAATGCGGCGGCTGAACGTGCCGTACGTGCTGCTGGGCGGGCAGTCGTTTTTTGACCGCAAGGAAATCCGCGATCTGCTGGCCTACCTGAAAGTCCTGTCCTCGCCTCGGGACGAAGTCAGCCTGCTGCGGATCATCAACACACCGGCGCGCGGCATTGGGGCGACCACCACGGAAAAACTGGTGCAACTGGCAGTCTCCGAGGGTAAGTCGCTGTGGGAAGTGCTGCCGCAGGCCATCGCGGCTGGCCTGGTGTCCAAACAGGCACAAGCCTCGCTGAGTGATTTTCGCAATCTCCTGTCACGGTTTCGTGCGGACATGCTGGAGCATCCGCAAAAAATTGCGGACACCACCAAACGGCTGCTGCAGGCTATTAACTACAACGCAGAAATTGATCGGCAGTACAAAGACGAAACCCAGGCCGAGCAGCGAAAGACAGTGCTGGAGGATCTGGTCAACTCCATCGGCCAGTACGTGGAGAAATCCCGCAAGCCATCACTTGAAGGGTTTCTGGAAACCACCGCGCTGATGGACCGCGATGACCCCAACGACAAAGAGTCCGAACTGGC
The DNA here is from genome assembly GCA_024742875.1 of Planctomycetaceae bacterium. Classification (GTDB taxonomy): domain Bacteria; phylum Planctomycetota; class Planctomycetia; order Planctomycetales; family Planctomycetaceae; genus Fuerstiella. The sequence goes on from JANSXP010000005.1 coordinate 47,722, forward strand.
CGACAATGCCGTGCGGCTCATGACGCTGCATTCCGCTAAAGGGCTCGAATTTCCTCGCGTGTATCTGGTGGGCATGGAAGAAAATCTGCTGCCGCACAAACGCAGTGTGGAAAGTGATCTGGAAAAAGACATCGCCGAAGAACGACGGCTCGCCTATGTGGGTGTGACCCGCGCGATGGACTACCTCACACTCACGCGCGCCAAAACGCGGATGAAGTGGGGCAAACGCCGGGAGTCACTGGCGTCGCGGTTTCTGTTTGAGATGCAGAAGGAGCCGGGCGAAACACTGGCCGAAGAACACATCTCCGACGAGTCCGATGAGTTCGACAGCTTTGACGACGATCCTCCGCCCCGCCAAACGCTCACCAGTTTGTTCGATGTGGAAGACGACCCGCCGTTTTAATGGACGTTGGGAAAGCGATCCAGATTGCAAAGCAGACCGCACGCGTAGCCCCATCGGCGCAATGACAATGCGCAAAAAAATGCTTAAAGCCGGCGGCGCTGTTGCTGCGACTGTGACCTCAGGCGAACCACGCAGCCGGGTCAACGTCGGCCGGCAGGGAGGTGGCCGCATGACCGGTCGCCAGAATCTGCGTCTCGGGCAGCCAGTGCCGCAACTGCTGCAGATTGGACGAAAGCGATTCATCGTCGCTGTCCGACTGAACGTTGTTGAGAATCACGGCAGCCACGGTCAGCCCGCGAGATCTGGCCACCTCAACGGTTAACATCGTGTGATTGAGTACGCCCAGACGATTGGCGGCGACAATCACCAGCGGCGATTCGAGAGCTGCGGCCAGATCCACAACCAGACTGCGATCGGACAACGGACAAAGCAGTCCACCCGCTCCCTCGATCAACAGCAGATCCGCCAGCTCGTCCCACTCTGACACGGCGGCCGTCAGCCGCAGATCATCGACAGCACGGCCTTCCATCGCAGCCGCCACATTGGGCGCCACGGCAGCCGTAAACCGCTGTGGGCAAACCCGCTCGATTTCTTCGCTGCCGATCGCTGCGGCGAGGATCGATACGTCCGACCACATCAGCTGACCGTCTTCTCCCGTGATGGCACCACTGCAAACCGGCTTGTAGGCGCCCACGCGATGACCGGCCGAAACCAGGTGTCGCAGAATTCGATCACTGACCCATGTCTTGCCCACATCCGTGTCGGTGCCGGTGACAAAAATCTTCTTCACGATTGCTCCGCCGTCCCCATAATTGCGTCAACACACGACGGCCCGACACCTGACAGGGTGCGACGGGGAAGTGTGCGGTCGACGATCCGTGGTGTGCACCGTCTGACTGTGGTATTGTGCTGTCGCCGAAAGCGGCACTGCGAGATCATAGACGGCTTTCGCACTATTCCTTTGCTGACATTCCCTTAATGTCCGAATTCACTGAGTCTGTTCACATCTGGTTTCCCGGGGCATTGGTCATGCTGGCCCTGGTGTTGTGCTCAGCCTTCTTTTCTGCCAGTGAAACCGCCTTCTTTTTTCTGACCCGTGAGCAGATCCGCCGCTTCAGCACCGGCAACCGACGCCAGAAAATGGTGGCCGCTCTGCTGGCAGACCCCGATCGACTGCTGACCGCAGTGCTGTTCTGGAACCTGCTGATCAACCTCGCCTACTTTACGGTGGGCGTAGTGGTCATGCAGAAGCTCAACGCCCGAGACTACGCCACGGTGGCCGCCGTAATCGGCCTGCTCAATTTGCTGGGCATGATCGTGTTGGGAGAAGTGCTGCCTAAAAGCACGGCCGTCGTGTTCAAACAGAAGATTTCCGTTTTGGCCAGCTGGCCGCTGGCTGCCGCAGTGGCCGTGCTGGATCCCATCATTCCGTTCCTGGGACGACTGGCCCGTCTGCTGCGGCGTTCGCTGTGGCCGCACGTGCAGCACGAGCCACCTTTGCAGGCCGAAGACCTGGAGCGGGCCATTGATGCGTCCGTGGCCACCACCACCGAACTTCTGGAAATTGAACAGCAGGTCCTGCACAACATTCTGGACCTCAACGAAGTGACTGTTGAAGAAGTCATGCGGCCCCGCAATCTGGTGACGCTGGTGGATCCGGCAGACACGCTGGAAACCGCGACCATCGTAAACCTGCGGAACACAGACTACCTGCTGATTCGCAACGACAGCGAAGACATCTGTCGTCACGCCGTGGCCCTGTCCCGCATCACCGGAGAGACCAGTCGCACGTTTGGCGATCTGGCAGAACCCGTCATCTATGTGCCCTGGTGTGCGAGTCTGGCGTATGTCCTGTCAGAAATGCGCAACCAGTATCGCAGCGTGGCTGTCGTGGTTCACGAACACGGCGAGATGGTGGGTGTTGTCAGCTATGAAGATCTGCTGGAGACCACCTTCTCTGACTCGCCATCGCGAACCCGCCGTGTGCTGGGCCGCGAACCTGTCATTGAAATCGACAGCAATCGATTTCACGCGGAAGGTCTGGTGACACTGCGTTATCTGTATCGCCATTTGCGCATTCCCTATGACGCCGACGAAGACAATCAGACCACTTTGGCTGGTCTGTTTCATGACAGCCTGGAACGGCTGCCTCAGGTGGGCGATCGCATCACCGAAGAAGGCTGGATCTTCACCGCCATTGAGGTGTCGCCTCAGGGACAGGTGCGGGCCCTGATTGAGCCGGAAGACTATTCGGTCACTGCCACGGGAGGCGAGCAATGACCGAGTTTGTCACCATGTTTGTCGCGCTGCTGATTTTCTTTCTGGGGCTGCGGCTGTCCGGATTCTTCAGTGGTTCGGAAACCGGCTTTTACCGCGTCAGCACACTGCAGGTCACGCTGCAGAAACAGCGGGGCGAAACCATCGGCACACGGCTGTTTTATTTCGTCAGCCATCCCGAGCGTTTCGTGGCCACCACGCTGGTGGGCAACAACGTGGCCAACTATCTGACCACACTGGCCATTGGACTGCTGGTGCACGCGATCTGGGTGGACAGCACGGGACTGCAGGAAATCATCGCCACACTCATGATGACCCCCGTGGTGTTTATCTTTGGTGAGCTGATTCCCAAGAGCCTTTACTACCGCGCGCCGATGATGCTGCTTCGTAATGGCTCGCTGGGTTTCATGGTCTGCTACTACCTGTTTTTTCCGATCAGCTACCCACTGATTCTGGTGTCGCGATTTGTGTCTCGCTTCAGCACATCGGACAAACGCCCGCTGGAAGTGGTGTTCGGACGAACGCGATTGTATGGCGTACTGGAAGCCGGCCAGAAAGAAGGCATCCTCACCGGACTGCAGCGAGACCTGGCAGAAAATCTCATGCAGGTCGCTGAAGATCCCGTATCACTGGCCATGATCCCGCCCTCCATTGTGGTGGGCGCTCCGTCGACGGCCAGCCTGGATCAGATGCGGGCGGTCGCTCGCCGCACAGAATCCGCTTTTGTGATGCTGTCCGAAGGCGGCCCGTACAACTGGACTTCGTATGCACGCATGTCAGACGTGCTGGCCAACGGGGTAGCGTCTCAGATTGCCCGCCGCACCATGCTGGAGTTTGATGCGACCACCCCACGCATCGAAGTCCTTACCCAGATGATGAAACAGCAGGCGGTGTTTGGCCGGGTTGTCAGCAACGGGCAACTGGTGGGCATTATCCGGCGGCAAACACTGATCTCACAGTTGTTCCGCGTCATCCGCCCCGCCAGCAGTTAGTCGCCGGCCCTCATGACGCACGATGATCGCGGCCACACGTGACGATGCTGGCGGCCGCTAACTTTCGGTCGCCGGAAGTGAAAACGGCGTGCTCTCCACAACGTCCAGCAACTGCTGGCCGTGCACGTGAAGCAGTTCCCGAGCAAACGCCAGTACCGACAGGCAGCTGTCCGGCATATGCGGCAGTCGCACACGGGTCAGCACCTGGTTGAGGCGAAAAAACATACCACGGTCATCGGCGTAGTCGTACAGAAAACGTTCCTGCAAGAAGCGACCGATAAACCACGCCAGCTTGTCTGTTTTGCGAACACTCATCTGATTCACGGCCGCCTGCACAAGCTCTGCATCCACACTTCCCACGGCTTCATAAAAGCGATCCAGATAGGTGGGATGATTGGCGGCTATGGTGTTGTCCAGCATCAACTCGACCACGATATGCCCCAAAAAGCCAGGACGATGGTCAAACTTATCCGGCATGTGCTGACGGAACTCGGCGGCCAGCTGCGACTCCAGCTGCATGAAATGTTCGCAGCGATGAAATGTATCGTCATCGTGATGATGCTGCAGAATGCCCAGCCCCACCTGTCGAACCTGTTCATCTTTTGTGTTGTGGACCACGGGCAGCACGAGCCGTTTGCGCGCCCGCACACGACGATTCACCACGCTCAACCAGTCCGGCACGATGGTTCCCGCCAGAAACAGCGGCTGGTCGAAAAAGCGGTAGCCGTGAGACAGATAATTCATGGAACGATTCTTAAGGATTGCCGAAGGGCACACGGTACCAGTGGACGCGGGGTGGGGATGATAGCAGAATGCAGCTTCCTTCATGCTTAGAGCCCGCCGGATGATTTCCACCTCGGAACTGAAGTTTTCCTACCCGCACAGCGATTTTCACCTGGTGATCGACCAGCTGACGGTGGCCGCCGGCTGCGCGACGGCTGTCGTCGGCCCCAGCGGATCCGGCAAGACCACGCTGCTGCATCTTCTGGCCGGCATCCTCACGCCCGACGCCGGCCAGATTGTGGTGGGCGACACGCCTGTGCACTCACTGAGCGAAGCTGCCCGGCGGCAGTTTCGTCTGAAGCAGGTGGGCCTGGTATTTCAGGACTTTGAGCTGATCGAATACCTCAATGTGCTGGACAACGTGCTGCTGCCGTGTCGCATTGGCCATCTGTCTCTGGACACAGCCACCAGACAGCGGGCCGACGTACTGCTGGAGCGCGTGGGGCTGTCGGGGCATCGCCGCAAGTCTGTCACGCGTCTGTCTCAGGGAGAACGACAGCGCGTGGCCATCTGCCGCGCGCTGTTGTCACAGCCTCCGCTGCTGCTGGCCGATGAACCCACCGGAAATCTGGATCCGGAAACCTCGGCCCACATCATGCGTCTGCTGCTGGAGACGGTGAAGGAAGCGGGCGCCACACTCGTGATGGTCACGCACGATCATTCCCTGCTGCAGCAGTTCGACCGCACAGTGGACTTTGCTCAGTTTCTGTCCAAAGACGCACCTCTGGCCGGAGAGTTGGCGTGAGCTTCGGGCAGTCTTTGTATCTGGCGTTTCGCTCGCTGTGGTGGTTCAGGGGCCGCGCGGTCACCGTTGTCCTGTGTCTGGCACTGACCATCTGGCTGCCGCTAACCGTGCGACTTCTGCTCAATCAGTTTCGTGAGCAGATTGTGCAGCGAGCCGACAGCACACCACTAATCGTGGGAACGCTGGGCAGTCAAATCGATCTGGCCCTGCACGCACTTTACTTTGACACAGTCGCGCCGCAGCAGACCAGCATGGCCGAAACGCGGTACATTGATGAGACGGGATTTGCACTGGCGATTCCGATTCACGTCAGCTATCGCACGCAAAGCGTCAACAATCAGGACGGTGCGCCCATTGTGGGCACCACGCTGGACTATTTTGAGTTTCGCCACCTGCAACTGGCCTCCGGCACGGGGATGGCCATTCTGGGTGACTGCGCGCTGGGCGCGGCAGTGGCCGAACGCCTGCAGCTGGGACCAGGCGACCATGTCCTGTCCGCCCCCAAAAACGCGTTCAACCTCGCGGGCGATTATCCCCTCAGGATGAATGTGGTGGGCGTGCTGAAGGCCGCTCACTCTCCGGATGACAACGCCGTGTTCATCGACGTGAAAACGGCCTGGGTCATCGACGGCATAGGACACGGCCATCAGGGCCTCACCCACGAAGACAAACAGCTGCTGCTGGAAGCGGATGACAATTCGGTCACCGCCAGCGCGGCCGTACTGCCCTACACAGAGATTACCGAAGACAACCTCGCGTCGTTTCACTTTCACGGAGACCCGGACACGTTTCCCATTTCCGCCGTAATTGCCGTGCCGCCGGCCCGCAAAGAGCAAACGCTGCTGCTCGGTCGCTATGCGACGGACCGCGCGGAAACAGCGTTGTGCGTCAAACCCACACAGGTGGTCGAAGACCTGCTGAGCATTGTCTTTCGCGTGGAGCAGCTGATCTGGATCAGCTCTCTGCTGTCAGGCCTGGTGACCGCCCTGCTGCTGGGTCTGGTGATCATGCTGTCTGTGCGTCTGCGGGCCAAAGAGATTCAGACGATGAACAAACTGGGCTGCAGTCGCTTCACCGTTCTAAAACTTCTGGGCACCGAAATCGGACTGCTGGCGGTCCTCGCCGTCGCCCTGGCCACCACCGCCGCCTGGGCGACGAGCCTGGTGGCCGCTGATTCACTCCGCAGTCTGATGTTCTGATGTCACGCCGCTTCGCTGCCGCCTGTCTGGACTGTCTCCATGCTTGCACTCGCACTGATCACAACGCTCCTTCAGACAGATATCGTCCCAGCAGAATACGGCGAGCAGATCGCCTCGCTCCCGGTGCACACGGCCAGACGACTGGCTGAAGCCCATAAGCCAACAGCCAACGGTGCCATTGGCCGCAATCGCGCAGCCTATTTTCACGTGCGTTTCCAACTCGGCATGCACCATCTGGCCGATTACGGTCTGGCCGCTCGCCGAGCGGACGTCATTGATCGCTTCCTGACGGCCGTGGAATTCTCGCTGCAGCATCAGCAGGCTGATGGCGATTATCGGCTTGTGATCCCCGATGCCCTGAAGAACGCAGGACGGCCGAGTGTCGCCGATCGCGCCAGTGGCGTGGCCTTCTTCGCGTCATCGCTGGGACTGGGGCTGTATGCGCTGGAAACCAACGGCTGGTTTCAGGAATCGGACGACTGCGCGATGGCCAGACGCCGCGTGCAAAAAATTAAGCCACGACTGCGGGCCACACTCGACTACCTGCTCACGCATCAGCAGACTCTGAAAACAGCAGACGCAGAAGCCCCCAATCGCCTGCTGTTTGATGCTTTGGCCTTCGAATCTCTGGGGCGACTGCTGAGCCACAAAGAGAGTCAGCAGGTGGCTGCCTCGTTCGTGGTCAGGGCTGTGTCACTGGTTGACGCTCAGGAGGGTTACTTCATTGAAGGTGGCGGATTCGACTCCAGCTACAACGCCGTCGCCACGGCCCTGGCCCTGCGGCTGTTGATGATGGATCAGCAGCAGCCGAGTTTGCCGCCCGGTTTGCGAACAGTCTGTAAAAATGCGGTCCGCTGGCAGCAGCAGCGCGTTCTGAAATCCGGCGAAGTATCAACAGCTGGCAACAGCCGCGTCAAACCGGGCGAAGCGGGCGAGTCATTTCTGGGAAAGAAAAAGGGAGTCGATGTGGGCCACATCGTCGAAGCCTTCCTGCTCGCCTCACACACCATGCAGGACGAATCATTAAACGCCCTCGCGCTGCACGTACTGAGTTTCTACGAGCATCGTGGCCAGCAGAAGTAAGGGCCGCTCACAGGTCTGTTGATGTGACGGCTGACGAATCAGTTCGCGGTGAGGCCGCTAATCAGCGTTTCACGGTCAGTTTGCGACGATAGATGTTTGTCCCCTGGCCGATGTACAGAGTGCTGTGATCCGGGCCGGCCAGCTGACAGGTCGTCAGCGGCTTTGTGGGATCAGGTTTGGGCAGCACACCACACGGGCGACCGGTGGGATCGAAAATCTGCACTCCCACGGCACTGGTGACGTAGTAGCGTCCCGCTTTGTCGACACACAAACCATCGCCCCGAGAAGCCGTCAGATACGGCGGTCGTTCGTTGAAGGCGAACTCGCCTTTTGGATTGATGGGCAGCCGCAGGGGCATGGTGGGCATTTTGGCATCCAGCGTGCCATCGGCCGCCACGCGGAATGTCCACGTATGGGTGCCACCGGCAGCAGAGACGGCCAGCGTGCCGCCGTCGCTGGAGACTCCAATGCCATTGGGCCGCACAATGCCTGTAGCCACAGCCATCAGTTCGCCGGATTCCGGATCGATCAGCGTGACCTGCTTTTTTCGTGTTTCAGTGATCAGGATTTTGCCAGCCGGCGTCACCGCCAGATCGTTTGGCTGGACATTTTCGGCAATGACGCGTGAGGCTCCGCTGACCGGATCAATGGCAATGATTCGCTGTTTTGTGCCTTCGCACGCGTACAGCAAACCTTCATCGGGTGAGAACTCCAGCCCGCTCACCTTGTGGTCGGAAATCGTGGTCAGCTGACCGGTGGCAGCGCTGAGTTTCATCACGGCCGGCTGCTGCATGTCGCAGAAATACAGATCGCCCGACTTGCTGGCCGCAAATCCGTCAGCAAACCCGAGATCGCCGGTCACCAGTTCCCAGCCTTCGCCATTCATCAACAGGTTCAGCAGTGTGAGATCACCCCGCAGGTCGTCGCTGGTGTCAATCTTTGGCGTGTGAGCTTCCTGCCGCCACAGCCAGCGCATCGCGTCGGGAAATTTCGAACTGCCAAAATCCGCGTTGTGGGCGTAGCCTTCGGCCCAGTCAAACCGCACATCGTAACCCATGTACTGCAGCGCGGCGGCCATTCGCTGGTTGGCAATCGGCCAGCTGCCAAACGCGTTGTCCACATCACCGCTGGTGTCTGCCATGTAGATGCGAATGGGTTTCGGTTCTGTCTTGCGGACCAGCGCCGGATAGATGTTGCCACCTCGCAGATGCGTGTAGCTGCCGACACTGTTGTAAACCTTCCCAAAAGCGTCCGGTCGCTGCCATGCGGCCGTGAAAGCGCAGATGCCGCCCGAGCTGGATCCACCGATGGCCCGCATGCCGGGGTCATCCGAAATGGCGTACTTCTTTTTTACTTCCGGCAGGATTTCGTCCAGCAGAAACGTCACATAGCGATCGCCCAGACTGTCGTACTCATAACCGCGGTTGGAGTGCTTATTGTTGCGGCGCGGTTTGGACATGTCGTGCCCCGGGTTGATGAACACGCCAATCGTGGGTGGCATGTCGCCGGCAGCAATCAGATTGTCGAACACGGTCGGCACCCGCCACCGCCATTCGCCCTTCATGCCCGAGCCATCCTGAAACACCATCAGCGCGGCCGGCTGACTGGCGTCGTATTGCGCGGGCACGTAGACCCACCAGTCACGGGTCGTGCCCGGAAAGACCTGAGAAGACTCCCAGGCGGGCATTTGTTCGAGGCGGCCTTTCGGCACATCGTCCTTCACAACAGCATCCGGATGCGGTTCCCATTTCGGTTTGGTGTTTACAATGGGGATGTTGGTGGACGCGGCATTGCTGTCCCACAGCCACTGCAGGGCTTCATCAAACACCTGACCGGCAAATCGGCCCGTGTGGCCGCCTTCGGTCATCTCCAGTTTGTAGGTGTAGCCGGCAAACTGCAGCGCGGCGGCCATGTCGCGGTTGCCCAGTGGCCAGCTGCCGTGCAGGTTGCTCAAATCATCCACGCCATCATGCAGATACACTTTGATGGGTTTGGGAGTGCGGTGAGATTTGCGCACCAGTCCCGGATACTCCCAGCCGCCGCGAATGTTGGTGAAGCTGCCGATATGGCTCATCACCAGGCCAAACTGATCGGGTCGTTCCCAGGCCACGGTAAACGCACAGATGCCGCTGGACGAAATGCCGCATACCGCGCGATTGGCGGGGTCTTCGGAAATGTTCAACCCTTTCGTGGCCACCGGCAGAAACTCGTCCAGCAGAAAGCGGGTATAGCGGTCTCCCAGTGAGTCATATTCGAACGATCGATTACTGCGGTCCTTCGCCCCGGGTGCCGTCGCCCTGATCGTGCCGGGATTCACGAACACGGCAATCGTGACCGGCATACGTCCAGCGGCAATCAGTCGATCAAACACCTGTGGCACCTTGAAAGCCCCTTTGGGGTTCAGGTAGCCGCGGCCATCCATAAACACCATCAGGCTGGCCGGTTTGTCGGCGTTGTACTGCTGCGGCACATACACGCTGTAGTCGCGCCGAGTGCCAGGGAAGATTTCGCTGGTTTCAAATACGCCGGACGTCAGCTGACCGGCCGGTTCCTGCGCGGCAGAAACATGTGTCACACACACCAGCACCGCCAGAATCAAACAACGCACGCTCATCTTGTGTCTCGCAATTCGAATGCTCGCCTTTGCGATCCGACGGCAGCCGGATCTGATGCCCGACTGTAACGAACGCAGCGCAGATTGTCTTCTGCGAACCGCGTCAGCCGGATTGTTCGTCAAACGGACAGTCGGCGGTAATCGTGAGTCGATGCTTCTGTGTGGGATGATCAACGTGCAGCTCGGCCGCGTGCAGGAGGATACGATGGCCGAGTCCCTGGCGGGCGCCATACTTCAGATCGCCCAGAATCGGCAAACCCCGACTGGCCAGTTGCACGCGAATCTGGTGACTGCGTCCGGTGAGCGGCTCAACCCGCAGCAGGCTCTGTCCGCGCAGCGTTCGCAGGCACTCATACGTCAGGCGGCTCAGCTTGCCTCGTCGATCGCCACGGCCCACGACAGACACCGTGTTTGTGCGTTCGTCTTTGGCCAGACAGTCTTCCAGCTCCTGCACACCGGCGGCCGCCCGCCCCTCCACCAGCGCCAGATAGCGTTTGCGGACGCTGCGGCGACGAAACTGATCCGACAGCCTGGAGGCCGCCTTGCTGGTGCGGGCAAACAGCAGCACGCCGGACACTGGACGATCGAGGCGATGCACCACTCCCACAAACACGTTGCCCGGCTTGTTGTATTTCACCTTCAGGTAGTCAGCCGCCAGGTCAAACGCCGATGCGTCACCCGTGTCATCGCCGACCGACAGCATGCCGGCCGGTTTGTTGACAGCCAGCAGGTGATTGTCTTCGTACAAAACGTCAATGTCTTCCGCGGACATCACGATCCCCCTTGCAGATCGGGCAGTGCGGACGGCTCCTCGGACGGCGCTGAAGATGCTGAAGACGGCTCGGTCAGCTGACGAATCAGCATCGTGGCGTAACTGCCCCGCGGCAACTGGAACGACAGTCGTACGGCCGAGCGTCCCGCATTCAATTCATCGGCAACGTCATCCACGTGCAGATCAGAGGCAAACAGCACGGCCGCCCGTTCGCCTCTGGAAAACCACTTGTCACGGGGAAACGACAGTTTCATCTGGTCCAGTGTCATGTCATAGGGCTGCAGCGCGTCGTTGCACAACTGTTGCTGCTGCCGCGTGGGCGACTTCATCCGGGCTGATGGCAGTGGCAGCGACATACGTTGCAGGTCGGTGTGCGGCCACACAAACGGCAGCACCACATCGGCGATTTTCTGCTCAAACAGTGGCGCGCCACCTGATGATGTCTGCCGCAGAGATTCCGCCAGCATGCGATTCCACACTCCGCTTTGAAAAGCCGACAGGTACAGCCCCCGCATGTCCGGGTCAATCAGCGCAAAGGCTTTCCGAAAGTTGTCCGGATGATCCACCAGATACGTGATCACGCTGCGGCGATTGGACCGGGATAAGCTGTCCTTGCACAGCTGCCACTGTCCCCAGTGATCGCGCAAAAAAGCCTTGTCTCGTTTTTCCGGGGTCCGGTCGTGCGTGTTGAACTCCGCCAGCGCCAGCCAGGTGGCCTGCTCGAAATCCCGCTGGCACCATGCGGCCGCGACGTATTTCTCTGATGGTCCCAGCGACCCAAACCGCTGCGCATCAAAATAATTGGCGACGCCATGGTCTCTTGCCAGCGGCACACGACGCCGCACTTCATTCACCTGGGACGGCGACAGATCACGCACGACAATTTCAAACTGATTGCCAATGATGTCGGCCGCTCCGATCGCCGTGGGAGTGGCTCCCAGATACGTCAGCTGCAGCAGATCGGTCGTGTGATCGGCACGCGGCCCGTGCTTGATGGTAATCCGCTGTGTGGTTTCGGCATGGCGATCCTTCAGGCCCGCATGGCTGACCTGCGAAGGTGCCAGATTCCAGTGGCTGCGAACAGTCCGCAGCGCTTCCAGCGTTCCCAGGGAGCGCTTGGTCAGCTCATACAGTGAGTAGCGGCCTTCCCCAGGCTGCCGCGCAGACACTTCCCGAACGATAAAGTCCTCGGGCCGCGATTTCAGTTTCATGTCAGCGACTCAGGGAACAAACTCTTCCGGCATGTAAACGGCATCCGTGCGAATGCCGACATGCTCCAGTTCCAGTTTCAGTTTTTCTTCGGCTGAGGCGCGTGCATTTTCGCGCCGCAGGATGCGGATCCTGATGCCGTTGGAATCGCCTTCCGCCAGTTCCGCCAGTTCCAGCAGGCGTTCCATTTCGATGGGGCGATACAGGGTCTCGGCCTCGCCGGGCACTTCCAGACGATACTCATGCTCGTCAATCAGGATGGCCAGAATTTTGTCAGACAGCGCCCGCTCTTCATCGGGCGTCAGTCCACCGTTCTCGGCCGTCGGAGCAGACTCGGCCGGAGCCACTGTGGGCGTTGCGCCGCCCGCCGGGGTTTCCGTACTGGCCATTGCAGTATCGGCCGCATCACTGTCCGCGTCACCCTCTCCCTGCCCCAGGCCGGGCCCGCGGAAAAACAACAGAGCCAGCAGCGCGGCAATCACAATCACGCCGCCGGAGGCTGCCCGCGCCGTAGTCTTGAGGATTCGAGGTCGTTTGCTCATTGTGGTCTTCCGGCCTGCAGGACACGAAAAGTGGTTGTCTCGCAGTTGGTATCATAGTTTGCAAACGAGCGGGCGACAGGTGGCAGGGCCTGGTTTTCGCCGAACCCCGTGGTTCTGGCGACCGCCGCCGGTTTTCCTGTCGTTTCCCCCCGCCGGAAGACCTTTCAGACGGGGCCCGCTTTGACGGGACCGCCGCATTTCCGTGCGACAGGAAAGACACGCGCTGCCTGGTCGTTTACAGTGATGCTCTCAGGCGAGTCCCCCCTGGCCGAAATTCAGGAATCCGCACATGCACCAGATGTCCCGATCTTTGCCTCTCATCCTCACAACTGTCCTGCTGCCGGCAGCCGCAGTAGCGCAGCGCCCGGAAGTGATACTGACCGAGGAAGCCTCCCGCATCCACGCGGCCGGCATGCTGTTTGACGGACACAACGATCTCCCCTGGCAAATGCGAGAGGTGGGCAGTTCGTCGTTTGACGCCACGGATATCGCAAAGCCGCAGCCACAGCTGCATACCGATATCGCGCGACTGAAAACCGGGGGCGTGAAGGCGCAGTACTGGTCCGTGTATGTTCCCGCCTCAACCGACGCTGAAGGAACCGCGCTGCTGCAGACTCTGCAGCAGATTGACCTGGTGAAAGCGATGGTAAAACGCTACCCGGAAACCTTTGAGCTGGCCAGCACGGCGGCCGACATCCGCCGCATCGTGAAAGCCGGTCGCATCGCCAGCATGATGGGTATTGAAGGCGGTTACTCGATTGAAAACTCGCTGGATAACGTCGAACGCCTGCACAAAATGGGGTGCCGCTATATGACGCTCACACATTCCAAATCTCTGGAGTGGGCCGATTCTGCGACCGACGATCCCCGCTGCGGTGGCCTGTCGGAATTTGGAGAGGCGGTCATCGCGGAAATGAACCGCGTGGGCATGCTGGTCGACCTGTCACACGTATCGCCGGAGTGCATGCGGAAGTCGCTGGCTGTCACCAAAGCGCCCGTCATCTACTCGCATTCATCCGCACTCGCCATCAACGAACATCCCCGCAATGTGCCTGATGACGTGTTGAAGCTGGTGGCAAAAAACCGGGGCATTGTGATGGTCAACTTCTATTCCAAATATGTCATTCCCACAGAGCAGCTGACCGAAGATCGCTCCCAAACGGGCACCATTCACGACGTGGTCGATCACATCGAACACATCATCAAAATCGCGGGCATCGACTGCGTGGGTCTGGGTTCGGACTACGATGGCGTGCCCACGCTGCCCAAACAGCTCGAAGACGTGTCCACCTATCCACTGATCACCCAGGAGCTGCTCAACCGCGGTTATAAAGAGGCAGACATCCACAAGATCCTCGGCGGCAACGCACTGCGTGTCCTGGAAGAGGCGGAAAAAGTGGCCGCAAAGCTGCAGCAGGCGGGCTAGTGGCGGCCGAACAACAGCCGTCACATCAGGAGTGGCGGTGTTCGGCTTCCTGCATCAACTGCCTGACCGCGCGGCCGCTGATGGTCTCTTTTTCGTAAAGCTCGGTGGCAATGCTGGCGATGGCATCCACATGCGCGGCCTCGGCCAGTACGTGTTCCGTTTTTTTCAGCACCCGGGTCAGCAGGCGTTCCAGCTGACGTTCGCTGCCCGCCCGGTCACTCAGCAGACGCTGCGCCATCCGCAGGTCCTGAGCGGCCCCGTCCGGTGAGTAGCGACGGGTGAAGTGACTTTCGCCCACCATGCCAGCCAGCAAGATCATGGCTTCATCTTCCAGCCCGTCTTTGCTCGCTTTGCTGCGGCCTTTTTGCACTTTGCACGCGCCCAGTCGGCTGCCACCGGTTTGCAGGGCCGCGGCGATGATGGTCACTTTTTCCACCGGCCGTCCCACAGCAAGAGCCATCACCGCGTGGCCCGCTTCGTGATACGCGGTGGCCATGCGCCCCGTATCGATGTCTGAGTGTTTTGGGCGTCTATTCATCGGCAGCGGCACAGGATCCGGAACGAAACGAACGGCAGGCTACCGCATTTCAGTTGGCCAGGCCAACCCGGCGACGGTGTGCCGCCACAGTAGTGCGGCACTCATCAGCCGCGGGGATGGCACTTCTGATGAATGTTCTTCAGCCGCGTGTGGTCGACATGCGTGTAAACCTGAGTGGTGCGAATGCTGGCGTGCCCCAGCATTTCCTGCAGCGCACGAATGTCGGCCCCACCGGCCAGCAGATGGGTGGCAAAACTGTGCCGCAGGGTGTGCGGGCTGACATCACTGCCGCAGCCCACGCGCTGTGCATACCGTTGAATCAGCTGCCACACGGACTCCCGACTCATTTGCCGACCGCTGCGACTGACAAACAGCCAGCCTTCATCGGCCGTTCGCTGCACGACCATATCGTCGCGTTCGTTATTCAAATAGCGCGTGATGGCTTTGACCGCGACCGTTGTTAATGACACATAGCGCTGCTTGTTGCCTTTGCCCGTGCACAGGGCCGTTCGTTCGTCCAGATTGACGTTCGACAGCTTCAGCCCCACAATTTCTGACACACGACAACCGGTCGCATACATCACCGCGAGTATGGCCCGATCCCGACGAAAATAGCGATCCGTCACACCCACCGGAGCCACCAGCAGCTCGTCAATCATCTCGGGACTGAGCACCCGCGGCAGCTTCTGCCACAGCTTGGGCGAGCTGATCAGATCGACGACGCTCTCGGCAATCACCGATTCAAGCATCAAATAGCGAAAGAACATCCGGATCGCCGCCAGGTTGCGGGCGATGCTGCTGGATGCCAATTCCTGCTGCTGCAGAAAATCGAGAAACGCAGTCAGTGCCGCAATGTCCACCGTGTGTACCGTGCGACGGGCGTGGTCACGATTCCAGTCAAAGAACTTCTGCAGATCACGGCGATAAGCCTGCACCGTGTTGCCCGACATCCCGCATTCGGCTTCCAGATAGTTCACAAAGCCAGGCAGCCAGGACGCCGGATCCTGAAATCCTTCGGTACGGAATTTGCTTCCGGCGGATGGCTTTTTGCGACGCGGCATCTTTGACCTTCAATCTGAGGCGCAACGAAAATCGCCGTCACCGTTCGAGGGGGTGAACGGAGACGGCGACTGTGAAACCGTCTTTGACAACGGTGTTCGGACCTCTACTGATGACAGCATGACTGCTGTGCA
The DNA here is from genome assembly GCA_024742875.1 of Planctomycetaceae bacterium. Lineage (GTDB taxonomy): Bacteria > Planctomycetota > Planctomycetia > Planctomycetales > Planctomycetaceae > Fuerstiella. The sequence goes on from JANSXP010000005.1 coordinate 63,498, forward strand.
GGTTCTGTATCGTCGCTGTGCATGAGCCCAATTGTGTGATTTGGCCCAACAGCGGATTGAATCGTCTGTGCCGGGTATGCCGTACGCGATTCAACCGCGCCAACCGTCAAAACCGGAGCGACGTGACCTGATGACATCTAAGGAGTGCGTGGATTTCCCCGCAAGGGCTGTGAGAAGGGCGACCGTTCGCCCCCTGGCCAGTCACATGACGGGTGCACGCTGCTCATTCGCCCGATCGCCGAGGTTTCCATAACGGTGGTAGTCGATACACACCGACTGCTCTTCCACACACGACAGCAGCTCGATGCGACCGATCGACGTCACCGGGCCATCGGCAATGTGCACGTAATAACCGATGACCGCTTCATAAACGGCCGGCGGCACCCGGTCAGCCCCGGCATATCGCAGACGCGCCACATGGCCTTCCTGAATCTCGCGGATCAGGTCATCGTCGGACCAGGTCACAAACTCAATGTCGCCCGCCCAGCGTTCGGTCATGTCATGCAGCCGTTCCAGCCACTGTGTGTGAACCCCGGCGGCCGCACTGACAATCATGCGACAGCCCACCGCCCGTGCGGCGGCCACACGCGCGACAATCTCAAACCAGCTGTCCTCGGCCACCACCCGAATGCACAGTCCCTGCACGGGCAGATAACGACGGAGATTATCCTGTCCTACCAGTTTGAAATGATCGTGCTCCCGGTGAAACTCCACCTGGGCGATGGCTTCGTAGTCGGCAATCGTGCTCACCAAAGACTCCGTGTCGGCCGCCAGTTCGCCTTCCACTTTGCGCAGCTGCGCTGCCAGATGCCCCAGCGCCTCGTTGTGGACTTCCATGTTGGAACGGTCATCGCGACCTTCAAAGTGCATCAGCTGTGCCACGTAGTTGGGCCCCCCCGCCTTGATGCCCGGGCCAAACGCACTTTTGCCCATGCCACCAAACGGCTGCCGCAGCACAATGGCCCCGGTGGTGGAACGATTGACATACAGGTTGCCCGCGCGAATACCGGACAGCCACTCCGCCTGCTCACGGTCATCCAGACTCTCCAGTCCCGATGTCAGTCCATAGCCTGTCTCATTCACAATCTCGATGGCTTCGGACAGCTTGCGAAATCGCATCACGGCCAGCACCGGACCAAAGAACTCGGTCAGGTGCGTGTAGCTGCCCCGCTGGACGTTCCATTTGATGCCGGGCGTCCACGTGGCCCCGCTGACGGCCGTGACTCGCGGAATCAGGGCCCATTCTTCGCCCGCTTCCAGTTCCTTCAATCCTTTCACCAGGTCGCCGGCCGGCGTATCGCTCATCGGTCCCAGTTTGCTGTTCGCGTCCCAGGCAGAACCCACCGTCAGACTGCGGGCCGCATCCACCAGTGCCGTTCGAAAACTCTCGTCCTCAAAGACTTCGTCTTCCAGCAGCAGCAGTGAGGTGGCCGAACACTTTTGTCCACAGTGACCGAAAGCCGACTGCAGCACGTGCTTGACGGCCTGATCCCGGTCGGCCATCGCCGTCACAATGGTGGCGTTCTTGCCGCCGGTTTCCGCCAGCAGCCGCATGTCGGGTTTGGCCCTGAGCATGCGAATCGCCGTGTCAGTGCCGCCGGTCAGAATGACGGTGTCCACGTCATCGTGCGTCACCAGTTGAGAGCCCACCGATCCGCCCGAACACGGCAGCAGTTGCAGGGCCTCCCGAGGCACACCCGCACGATAAAAACACTCACACAGTTCGTGGGCCACCAGCACGGTATTAGAAGCCGGCTTCAAAATCACCGTGTTGCCAGCCGCCAGCGCGGCCGCAATGCCGCCGCACGGAATGGCGATAGGAAAATTCCATGGCGAAACCACCACCACCACACCCCGCGGCGTGGCCGTGCGGGGTGGTCCGCCCTGGCCATCATCCAGACTGCCGACGGCCGGCAGGTTTTCAAAATATCGCGCCGTGGCCGAATAGAATTCCACAAAATCGACCGCTTCAGAAACCTCCGGGTCACTTTCCACGAGCGTCTTGCCGCTGTCCGCCATGGCCGCGCCCATCAGATCTCCTCGGGCTTTACGCAGTTCCACGGCCACCGCGCGTAACAAGCGATGACGATCGTCTGCCGGCATGGTCCGCCAGCCGGTCGGATCCTGTTTGGCACACGCCACTGCAGCCGCTGCATCGTCCGCATTGCCCTGACGATAACGCCCCACGACAACGCCTTCCCGCGACGGATCGAGGCATTCGCGCACATCGCGTTCCTCTTCCACCTTCTGACCGGCCACATACAGGGCAATGTCCACGGCATCTTCATCGCAGCGCGGCTTCCACCGGTCGACGATCGACTGCCCCCAGACGGCATTTTGAGGCAGACTGAAATCTGTGTCCGGTTCGTTTTGAAATTCGGTCCAGTCCGGAAGCTCCTCGCTCAGTTCAAACGTCTCCGTCCGTCGGTCCTGCTGCCGACGTGGTTCGTCGGGCAAAGAATCGATCAAATCAAACGACTTTAAAAAGCCGGCTTCCAGCTGTCGCCACGCATCCGAATCCACCGTAATATTGAACGCATGTCGCAGGAAGTTTTCATCCCCCGTGTTCTCATCCAGTCGTCGCACCAGATAGCCAATGGCGTGGATAAAGTCGGCCTTGTGACAGGCCGGTGCATACAACAGCAGATTGCGGGTGAACTCATGCAGCGCACGTCGCTGATGATTGGCCATGCCCTCCAGCATCTCAAACTGAATCTGATGCAGCGCGTTTTTCTCCGTGGCCAGCACCAGCGCGTAACTGATGTCAAACAGATTGTGCGAGGCGATCCCCGGTCGCACGGCCGCCAGGTTCTCGGCCTCAAACGCATACTGCACCATCCGCTTATAGTTGGCATCCGTATGCACTTTTTCCTGAAATGGAGCCTGTGGCCAGCCGCGCTGCGAGGCTTCCACCCGCTCCATTTCCATATTGGCCCCTTTGACGATCCGCACGGTGATCTCGCCACCGCCGTCTGCCACCCGTTGTCGCGCCCATTCGGTGACCTTCCGCTGCCACAAAAAGGAATCGGGAATATAGGCCTGAAAGACGATCCCTGCTTTGACATCCTTCATGTCCGCGCGATCCAGCGTCTGCATGAAGACTTCCGCCGTCAGTGACAGATCGCGGTACTCTTCCATATCCAGATACACGAACTTCGGTACGACCGTGCCGTCCGTGCGTGTGAACTTCCCTTTGGCCGCCGCGCGATACAGCAGTTCCATACGATCACACATCTGACGAATGCAGTAATCCCGCGCCACCGGATTGATCTGCGAGTAAATGGTCGAGATCTTCACGGACATCACTTCAATCTCAGGCAGCTGCAATGCCTGCAAATACTCCGATAATCGATGCTGCGCTTCGTCTTCTCCCAGGATCGCTTCGCCCAGATAATTCACATTCATCCGCACGCCTTCCTGGCGGCGCAGATTCAAATGATTCTGCAGCACATCCTGCTCGGCCGGGATAATGACGTTGGCCGTCTCCTTGCGCATTTTGTCTTTGACCATCGGAATGGTCACACCCGGCAGGTAGCTGCCGAATGACTGAAACCCTTTGAGCAGCGTGCGGTCAAACGGACTAAAAAATCGCGGCACGCCCTGCGCATCGAGAATGTGCACCAGTTGATCGGCCGATCGCGCGGCCTGCTCTGAACGAAACGCCTGATCGGTCAGCGCCGTGAGCGTCACCTTGTCGCTCGGGTGCTGAATCATGCGGTCCAGTTCCATCTGCTGCTTGCGTTCTTCAGGCGTCTGCAGCTGCTGCGCCCGCTGCTGCAGTGTCCGCGCGACCAGCAGCGCCTTCTGAATGGAGTCGCTGTGAGGCGAGGCCTTGTCGGCCTGAAAATCACCCAGCAAAGCGTCCACCGCACTGGTGAATACGCCCGAATCCTGAACCTCAACCATGACCGGTTTCCGTCAATCTCATACCCGAAAAATTGGACGGGCGGCATTCTGTCCGAAGCCTTCGGGGATAGCTACGGTTCCCGCCTGGGTAATTGAAATCCCCCGAATGTCTTTCGCCCTTTGCCCGACCGCGAGCCGCATCACGGCGCAACAAAAAAGCCCTCACCGAAGTTTGTTCGGTAAGGGCCCATTTTTGCTGTTCCCACCCCATTGGGCGAAACGCTGTCAGGTCAGCATCGCTCAACTATTTGGCAGCGCCGGCTTTCTTCTTGCCAGCGTACTTTTTGATGCCGGAAACGGCGATCACCTGGCCTTTGTCCGAATCAAATTCGGTGCCCAGCTGAGCAATATACAGGTCACCATCAGGACCGAACGCACAGGAAACCGGTCCCCGCAGTCCCTCTGACAGAACGTTGACCTTCGCTTCGGTCGCGTCTTTGGGGAAGGAAACGCGGGCCAGACGACCAGCCTTTACTTCTGTCAGCGACCAGTTGTTATCCACCACCACAATGCTGCGAGCATCGGGAACGCGGGCAAAGCCCATCGGATCCGTCAAACCAGGCAGCGTCCATTTTTTCATGACTTTGCCCGTCTTGACGTTCCACTGCACAATCAGGCCGTCATCTTTGCCACCAGCACCAGAGTACAGCGCCAGGATGGACGTCTTGTTCCAGGGCATCGTGGCCATCGGAGAGTTGATCTCAATTCCGGCAGCATCGGCAGACGCGAGACCAGCCAGTTTCTTAGAGGCGACATCCACAGACAGCACCCACGTTTTGGCATCGGAACCCTGACCGGCCACGAAAATGGTGCTGCCGTCTTCCGACACGCTCAGGCCCGTCAGGTTGCCTTCGCCCTTGTCCTTGGCATCATCCGATGTGGGACCAACCGCGTTGGTGGACTCACCGTCGGCCGCTTTGCCAGGGCCCGTGTAGAACATGACGGTTTCCGCACCATCGCCCACACCCGCGTTGGTCACGGCCAGAGTCTTCGCATCCACCCACACAGACGACAGAGGGCCCAGTTTGAACTTCTTCGTGCCTTTTTCGGCATCGACTTTCCAGTACTCGGTCGCAAAATCGGTGATGTATGGCTCCGCTTTGCCGTCTTTGACCAGCACAACCTGACCATTCGCAGAATCACACACCGTCAGCACGCCGGCAGGGCTAAAGCTGACCGAAGAGGGATTGCTGAGGCCGCCGACCACCAGTCGGGCGGACAGTTTCTTGCCTTTCAGACCGATGTCGAGGTCTTCCGCCATGGCGGGTGCTGCCACAACCAGCAGCGACAGGCAGGTGATGAGCTTTCGCATATTGTCTCCAGATAGTTTTTCAGTTCGCTGTTCGCGATTCCATGAAGTGAACGGCCATCGTTTGCAGGCAGCGGAGCGAAGTCTCGTCCCTCGACGGGAAGTGCCGAAATCTCCCACTCGCCCCACGATTCCAGTCTTTTCCCACGGACTTTGCAAGCGGCGGCGTCGAATGTCACCCGTCATTGCGTTACATATCGTGGATTCATCGATTTTTCACTGCCCACTCAGTGATAGCGCCCTTGGGGCCCGCTTACCAGTTGCCACGACGGAATTTCCTGTGACTCAATCCTTTTCACTGATCGACGTCGACCACGGTGTGCACGACACCACCACCGTCATCGCTGCTGACACCGTGCCATCGGCCCCCGCCGACGCCGAGTGGAGCATTCGCATGGTCCGCCTTCACGGGGGCCTCTCCGAGGGCGTGGATGTCATTGAACTGAACAACGGCTGCCTGAAACTCTCCCTGCTCCCCACGCGGGGCATGGGCCTGTGGAAAGGGTCCGTCGCCGGCACACCACTCGCCTGGAATTCGCCCGTGGAACGTCCCGTCAACCCCGCCTTTGTCGACGAAATGCGCCGCGGCGGCATCGGCTGGCTCGACGGCTTCAACGAGATGCTGGTCCGCTGCGGCCTGGGCTGGAACGGCGCCCCCGGCAACGAAATCATCACCGACGCCGACGGCAACACGGTGTCCGAACAATTTCTCCCACTGCACGGTCGCATCGCCAATTTGCCGGCCCATAAAGTCACGGTCGCCGTCTCCGACGAAGGTCAGATCACGATCACCGGACTGGTTGACGAAGCCAGCATGTTTGGCGGAAAACTGCGGCTGACAGCCACGCTCACCACATGGATTGGCAGCAACACGTTTGAAATCCACGACAACGTGGCCAACATCGGCGGCAGTCCGACCGACATCGAAATGCTCTACCACTGCAACTTTGGAGCGCCCCTCCTGGAACAGGGAGCCACCTTCCAGATCGCCGCCACCGAAATCGCGCCTCGCGACGCCCGCGCAGCAGAAGACTGCGACAACTGGACGCAGTACCTGGGCCCCACCCCCGGCTACGCCGAGCAATGCTACTTCGTCGCTCCCATCGCTGGTAACGACAACCGCGGTCTGGCCCTGCTTTCCAGCGCCGATCAGGCCACCGGCGTGGCCCTGCGATTCGACACGTCCACGCTGCCCTGTTTCACGCTCTGGAAAAACACGCAGGCGACAGAAGACGGCTACTGCACGGGACTGGAACCGGCCACCGGCTATCCCAACCTCCGCAGCTTCGAACGTCAGCATGGACGCGTCACCACGCTGGCTCCCGGCGCAGACATCAGCTTCGAATTTGCGATCTCCGGCTGCACCAGTGCCGACGACATCGCCGCCGTCTCGGCAGAAATCACGGCCCTGCAGGGCGACACCCCTGCCGTTGTCCACACTGTCCCCCGCGCAGACTGGAGCGCTTAGCCCGCCCCGGCGACTTCCCGATTGCCGCCGCTCTCGTCATGGCTGCCGTAGCCGCCCTCTCCCCCGCTCCCCGTCGAACGACCTGACCTCATGGCTTCACTGTCTCCCACCGAACTGCTCACCCGCTACTTCGGCTACGACACCTTTCGCGGCCCCCAGCTGGAAATCATCGAGCGCGTTCTGTCCAACCAGCACGCGCTCGTCATCATGCCCACCGGCATGGGCAAATCACTTTGCTACCAGATCCCCGCGCTCGCCCTGGAACAGTCTCCTGCCCCCGACCCCGACCCCGACCGCCCCGGCATCACACTCGTGCTGTCGCCCCTCATCGCGCTGATGAAAGACCAGGTGGACGCCCTCCAGGACCGCGGCATCAAAGCCACTTTCATCAACTCGTCCCTCCGACGCAACGAACGCGAAACTCGCTACGCCGCCATCGCCGACGGCCGCTACTCCATCGTCTATGTCACGCCGGAACGGTTTCGCAAACCCGAGTTCCTCGACATCCTGGCACGCCGGCACGTCCGCCTGCTCGCCGTCGACGAAGCTCACTGCATCAGCGAATGGGGGCACGACTTTCGCCCCGACTACACCCGTCTGGCGGAACTTCGCGAAATCATGGGCAACCCCACAACCATCGCCCTCACCGCCACCGCCACGCCCGAAGTTCAGCAGGACATCGTCCGCCAACTCGGCCTGGCTCCGGACGACATCCAGCTGTTTCACGAGGGCATCGATCGCCCCAACCTCGACCTGAAAGTCCTCGATGTCTGGGACGGCGAAGAAAAGCTCGACGCCATGCAGACCATCATCAACCGCTGGATCACGCCCGAATCCACCGGCAGCGGAATCGTCTACTTCGTCCTCATCCGCACCCTCGAAGAATTCAGTGAACTGCTCCGCAAAGCCGACGTCCCTCACGTCTGCTACCACGGAGACCTGGACCGTCGCAGTCGCAAAGCCATACAGGACGACTTCATGTCCGGCCACAACCGCCTTGTCCTGGCCACCAACGCCTTCGGCATGGGCGTGGACAAAAGTGACATCCGCTTTGTCATCCACGCCGACGTGCCCGGCTCCATGGAGTCCTACTATCAGGAAATCGGCCGCGCCGGCCGCGACGGTCAGCCCTCCGAATGCGTCCTCCTCTACGACCAGCGGGACCTCAACACCCAAATGGAATTTCTCCGCTGGAGCAACCCCGACGCCGACTTCTACCAGCGCGTCTACGATCACCTCAAAAACAACGCCGAACAAATCCGCGCCTTCGGCATCGACTGGCTCCGCGCACGACTGTGCGATCGCCAGCGCCATGACCGACGCGTCGAAACAGCGCTCGCCATGCTCCAGCGACACGGCGTCATCGAAGACGAAATCGACCTCGCCAACGTCTCCGTTCTCGCCCCCCTCCCCGAATCCCTCGCCGACGAACAACTCCGCGCCGAAAAACTCCTCCGCGATCAAAAGAAACTCTACGCCCTCGTCCAGTACGTTCAGGCCGAAGGCGACCGCAAACAATTCCTCAACCAATACTTCGGCATCGGCGGCCGCGACGTCGCGGCGGACGAGGACGTTGGATAGCCGATTTACATGGCACATCCAGCCGTCGAGCCGCTCTCGGCCGCGACGTCGCGGCGGACGAGGACGTTGGATAGCCGATTTACATGGCACATCCAGCCGTCGAGTCGCTCTCGTTGTTCGCTCACGACAATCGACATCGAACCGCGCCTGGCTGCGCATGAACATGCAGCCCGCCGCCGGCAGACACCCAGACCGACGCCAGACTGTCAGCGGCTCTGTGCGTGACGACCACACAGCCAGCGATCCGACTGTCCGCAGTTGAGGGCAGGACAGTGGCATCCGGCCGGCATTTGCTCTACGGTGTGGAGCAGCCTTGAACAGGCACAAATTGACCCACCCGGCTGGCCCGCAGCATGGCACCCTTCCCGCCACGCGTGCAGGCCTGCTTCATTTTCCTCACTGGAGATTCCTGATGTTGCGATCCGTTATTCTGTTGCTGGCCGCTGCCGTGCTGCCTGTTGCCTCTGCCGCCGATAAGGCGGACGGCTGGAAGACGATTTATGACGGTAAGTCGTTCGCCGGCTGGAAGAAAAACGAGAACCCAGATTCGTGGAAGATCATCGACGGCAACCTGGTTTGCCAGGGAGAACGCAGCCACCTGTTCTACGTGGGCGAAGACAAGCCATTCGAAAACTTTGAGTTTGAGTGCGAGTGCAAAACAGAAGCCGGCAGCAACGCGGGGATTTACTTTCACACCCGTTTCCAGGACACCGGCTGGCCAAAGTATGGCTACGAATGCCAGGTAAACATCACTCACAAGGACCCCAAGAAAACCGGCAGCCTGTATGGCGTCGTCAATGTGGGTGCTGCTGACCTGGAAGGTGTGGTCAAAGACGGCGAGTGGTACAAAACTTACATCAAGGTCGAAGGCAAAAAGATCACCATCCGCATCAACGACAAAGAAACCGTCAGCTTCACAGAAGAAGCTGGTCGCGAAGCGTTCAGCGGCTCGTTCGAGCGTCGACTGGGCAAGGGCACGTTCGCCCTGCAGGCCCACGACCCCAAAAGTATTGTGGCTTTCCGCAACATCAAGGTTCGTCGACTGCCCTAAACCTCGTGTGCTGGCACACGTGGCCGGAAATTAAGAGCTCAGGGGTTCGATTCCGTGTGGAATCGGACCCTGTTTTGGTATTGTGGGGCGAAGCAGGGCCCCGGATCCCGGTGTGCAAACCACAACAGTGCCTCGCACATCGAACCTATCACAGGAGGAACTGACCAGTGCCGGTCAGAATGGAACTGACACGAGTCATCGTGTCTGAAATCAACGATCAACAGGCCATCTACCTCACAGAGAAAGATGGCGACCGACGGTTCCCGATTCTCATCGGAGAGTTCGAAGCGCAGATCATCAATCGCCGCCTGCTGGAAGAACGTCCGTTTCGCCCGCTGACGCACGATCTGCTGCGTCTGGTGATTGAAGGGCTGGACGGTGAACCCACAGAAGTCGTCATCACCGAAATGAAGGATCACACGTACTACGCGGTGCTGAAGATTCAGCGTGGCGATCAGGAACTGGAAATCGACTGTCGCCCCAGCGATGCCATCGCGCTGTCCGTCCACTACGAACCGCCACTGCCCATCTACGTGTCCGAAGACGTGCTTAACGAAGTCAGCTGATGATGCGTTCGCCCCTGCAATCTGTGATGTGTCTGTGCACCATGTGGCTGCTGGCGGTCAACGCCTCGACGTGCCACGCCCAGCGGAGCATCTGGGGGCTGTTTTACCGCAACTACTTCACCGTAGAAACGACCATCGACCGCACCACCACGGTCACCATTGACGATGGAAAACCCATCGTTAACAAATCGCGGGAAGTGCTGCAGGTTCGCTACGATGTTCGCCGCCTGCGTCCCACGGAAGTCGTCCTGCTCGCCACGATTCAGAAGTGTCGTCGCATTCCTGTGACTGACGGTGAGGCACAGACCGAGTCACAATCGGCACGCACCCAAATCACAGCGGCTGACGAACGACTCACGGCTCGTCTGGAAAAGCTGGAATTTGAAGTGCACATCAGTCCCGATGGCGGCATCAACGACATCAAAGTGCCGGCCGAATTCTATCGCCAGCTCGATGCCGCCCGGTTGTCTTCACAATCCGTTCTGCAGTCCACGCTCACCAAAGCCACCATCTCTTCCTGGCTGGCGCGCCCCTTCTGGATGGTGACCGATGTGGGGCGATACGAATCAGACAATGAATGGCAGCAGATAGACGAAGTGTCCATGGGACTGCTCGGTCAGATCCGCACGCTCGTAACCTGTGCGGTCACGGATGTCGAAGAGCAGAAAGCCAGCGTGGCCATCACAGGCAAGTCACGACACATCAGCCCCGTCAACCTCAGCGCCGAAAATGGTCAGATCGCCTTCACCGACCTGAAAGTCACGGCCTCCGATTTCGACGGAGAGGCCGTGATGATTCGCGAAAGCGACCAGATCGACGAGCGGACTGAGCGCCCCGCCCAGCGGCCATGGTTTGAGTCGATGACTCTGCGTTGGAATGTTGAGGGCGAGACACGCGCCAGGACACAAAATGGCGGTCGCCGGATTGTGTTCCAGCAAAAGCGAACGGAGTCCTCCCGACTGTTGCCCGACTACTATGTCGGCAACCTGCCGCTGTTTCGCGCGCCTCGTGAACTGCAGGTGCCGCAGTAGCAGGCCGGGGTAATCACCACGGCCGGAGCCCCACTCGCGTGCAGGCGGGGCCACAACGTTGGGTTCTTGCCATGCGTATTGCCCCGAAGCTCCGCGAATTGCTGGACAGCGGGAGCTGATTCGGCTGGCAAAATGACGTACCACTTTGCCAGCAAGACCGGCGCACAGAGCGCTGTATTCGGTGGACGTCCATCCCGTCAGATAACGCTGGCCAATCCAAACTGCCACCGATTTTGGCCTGCAAATTGGCCTGCGAATGCAACTCCATGCTATTGCAGGCCTACGTGCAATTGTACGCGTCCGGTCCCAACGATCTCCGAAGGTTCCCATTCTTTCTGTGCCGTACTGCGCTACTGAACTCTCGTCATCCCATTCCCAGGTTTCATCTTCTGCGGAAACTGGAATCCCAAATGAACAAAGCTCGCTCCCCACGTGGTTTTACGCTGATTGAACTTCTGGTCGTCATCGCCATCATTGCCATACTGATCGCCCTGCTGCTGCCAGCCGTGCAGCAGGCGCGTGAGGCGGCACGTCGCACACAGTGTCGCAACAATCTCAAACAGTTTGGTCTGGCATTTCACAACTACCACGATGTGGCCAACGTCTTCCCATATGCCAGCACATTTTCCGACGGCCCCGATGCGAACGATCGCGGCGAGACCTATCTGCGGTCTGCCGGACGGAGTTGCTGGTTCCGCCTGCTGCTCCCCTATCTGGAACAGTCCGCCCTGCACGCCGCCCTTGATGGCAGTCACGGGGCCAATCATGAATCCAGCGGCAATCGCGCGCTGATCGCCGGCCGCTTTTTTGAAGTCGCCAGTTGCCCCAGCAATCCTCTGGCTGGCACGGGGCGGACAGTCAGCAACGGTCTGTTTGTCGATGTTTCCGTCCCGGCACAGGGTGGCATGTATCGCCCCAGCGGAGGCCCCTGTCGCAACGACGCCGGCAACCTGGACTGCCAGCAGAACCCGGATTCCGCAACACCCGGCGGATTCAACTTCTGCAGCAGGAACCTCGGCGGCACAGAAGGTGGCTGGCGACGCCCCCACCGCAATTCGTCCGCCACCCGCGGCGTGTTTGCTCGCGGCGTTTCGCGGACTCGGATTCGGGACATCACCGACGGCACGTCCAACACGATCATGCTTGGTGAAGCCAAAGCCCACTACAATCCCTACGGCAGCGTCTGGGCTCAGAATGTGCCCGCCAGTATGTTCCACGTGAGAATCAACAGCTCATTTCTGAAGGCGGTGGAAGAAACCGGTTCGGTCTCGTGGGCACGCGCTTCCGGATATTCCAGCTACCACACTGGTGGAGCTCAGTTCCTGCTGGCTGATGGATCCGTGCGATTTCTTGCTGAATCCATCGACTACCAAACATACTGTCACCTGGGAGACCGCATGGACGGTGTACCTCTGGGAGAATTCTAAAGGTCCCGGCAGGCACTGCGAGAACGAACCGGCACGCAGCCATTGCCTGCGAAGAACCGCTGCGACGGGCACGACGGAAAAGCGCGACGGAAAAGCGTGAAGCAGTACGCGAAGAAGTGCACCTGTCCGAGGCCCGTCCCTTCTGCCCATCGGCTTGCCCATCGGTGCAGTCACGCCCCGGGTGCAGCGCAGGATGTCTATTCAATTCCCTTTTTTCGTGAATCAGGAACCATGAATCACGCAGGAATCTGCCGCCCACTGATCGAGCTTGCGCTGCTGCTGGCAACAACTGCCGGATGTGAAAACACGGCCCCGGGACTGGTTCCGGCCACCGCCAGCGTCACTCTCGACGGACGTCCGCTCGCCTCAGGATCCGTCACCTTATACCACCAGAACATGGCCGCTGGCACAGGTCAGATTGTCGATGGCACGTGCCACCTGAACCAGTCAACCAACACGCGGGGGGTTGCTCCAGGCCACTATCAGGCGGCCGTGCAGTGTTGGGAGGTCCCGCCGCATGCCGTTCAGCCCGACGGAACCATCGGTGGTCCGGGGCGTTCGTTCATCCCGGACAGGTACACGTCGGCTGTGACTTCCGGACTGAGTGTCGACATTGGCAACCAGGCGACGGATTTTGAGCTCCAGTTGCTCAGCAAGTAGGCGTTTTCCGGGGTCAGCGCTGTCCTGCCGCCAAACGGCGGCACGTTCGTCGACAGGAATATTGGCAAATCCGGCCAGGAAGCAATAATCGAAGACAGCGACTCACTTCGCGATTCGTGTTCGACGGCCTCCCTGATGGGTTTTCCATGCCTTCACCGCAGCAACTTCCTGCCGACTTCAGCAACATCGTGCGACTGTTTCCCCTGGGAGACCTGGTGGCGTTTCCGTCAAACGTGCTGCCGCTGCACATTTTTGAAAGCCGCTATCGGGAGATGTTCGAAGATGCGATTGCGGGCGATCAGCTGATTGCGATGGCCACACTTGTCCCCGGTCACAGCGACGAATACTACACGCGGCCCCCCGTGCATCCCACCATTTGCATCGGGCGCATCATGGGACACGAAACCACGGCCAAAGGGACGTACGAATTTCTACTGCTGGGCGTCTCTCGGGCGCGAATTGAGAATGAAGTTGAACCCATTCGCTCCTTTCGGGAAGCCAGGGTGAGGCTGCTGGAAGACGCACTTGATGCCTCGCCGAGTGAGCAGCAGGATCTGATGGCTTCGCTGACGTCGGTGCTGAAAGACCGCTTCCCGGAAGCCAAGCAACTGCTGGATGTCATCTCGTCAGGACACTTCGAACTACCCGCAATGACGGATTTCCTCGCCTTTCAGTTACCGCTGTCGACCGATGAAAAACTGTATCTGCTCAGTGAAACGAGTGTGACCCGTCGCGCGTTAAAACTGCTGGAGCACTGCGACCGGGACCGACGCCGCACAGCACGGCCCTCCAGCCCCGGAGAGGGGCGTGCTGGCTTTCCGGACTTCAGCAACAATTAGCGGGCAGCCCAGTCCCTATTTCTCTTTGATGTAGCGGATGTCGTCCAGGTAGAAGCGAACTGCCTTGCCCTGTCCAGCCAGCGACCAGCCAAAGCCTGTCTTGATCCGACGCAGATCCAGTCCTTCCAGTGGCAACTGATACCTGGTCCACTTTTTCGTCAGCCGCACATTCTTCAGTTCGCCTTTGGCCGTATCGCGATAAGGCTGATTGCCATCCAGCACGCCAATGACGAAATTAACCGTCTCACCGCCGACGTCCCCTCGTGCGTAAAACTCGAGGTGAGTGGCTCCCGTCAGATTAGCGCCGCCTGGCTTCAGGCCGTCCCAGTCTTCAGCGGGCGACTGCCACAGCACACCTCCCCATGCGGCCGCGTTGTTGTACTCCGCCTGCAGACACGTGCTGCCGCTGTGTGGGTTGTCAGAAGATGCCAGTTCCATTTTGACAGCCGCCGCATTGCCCATATATCCAGACGGCACATACACGCTGCCCGGACTGCCGTCAGCATAAACGACATACGGCAGCTCTGCCTGGGGCATGACCGAATCCAGCTTCATGGGAGCCGCCACGTGCAGCGTCACGTTGGCCACAGCCGCGCTGCCATCGGGGTCACGGACATAGGCAAACAGCCGATATCCGCCGCCCCCTTCCGGCATAGTAACCGTCGCCTTCGCGCCCTGAGCCACCACGGCCTGTTTCACAACAGACTCAGATTCCTGCGGATCACCGCCGGCGCCAATGGTTCCGGAATCTGATCGCAGCACCCAGTCAATTTCCAGTTTTGCATCCTCTGGATCACTCACGCTCAGTGTGGCCTGCACGACAGTCCCGGGCTTCAGCGAACCACTCGGCTGCACCTGGAGAGACTGAATCTGCGGGCAGCGGTTGGCCGGCGGCTGGCCGGTCCACAGCGTCGACATCGTCTCGGCCGCCGCCAGGCGACTTCCATCGGGCAGCAGCATGCCAAACCAGGTGGCCGTCGTTTCCTGCTTGTGCCCCCACAAGAAAGCAAAGGTCCCCAGACAAGCGTCCGACCGCTTCACGGCGTTAGCTCGGTAACCTTTGGCGTAGAACTCTCCTTTGGCCGTGCTCGTCCACTCCTCAGGAGATCCCCAGGCCGTGGCTCCCACCTCCCAGGGCCCCAGCGGACCGTGTTCCGTGATAATAAACGGACGCGTTCCGCCCGCCTTCAGGTAACGCGCGCCCACCGTTTCCACACCACCGTAGGAATTGATGCCCACGATATCGATGTCCGGGCAGAACCGCTCAATGGCTGCCACCTTGTTCTCGCCACCGCCCAGTTCGGCGATCACCGTCATGGTGGGGTGATTGGGATCGAGGCGCTTGATCTCGCGGGCCACCTCGTTGACGGCTTTCCAGACGGCCGGGTCGTTACCTTCGCCTTCCATCTCGTTGCCCACGCCCCACATCAGCAGCGCGGGATGATCTCTGTGCTGACGGACGAACGCCAGCTTCTCTTTCAGCTGTTTCTGCACGGCAGCGGGGTTCTCGTAATCAAACCCATGCCGCTGATGTCCCAGCCAGAGGCCAGCGCAGACTTTCAGTCCATGACGCTCCGCTTCATCCAGCACGGGCCCCAGTTTGTCGCTCGCCCAGGTACGAATCGTATTGCCGCCGGCGGCCGCCAGTTCGGGCAGATACGTGTCGCCTCCCACGCCTTTGATCCGCATGGGCTGACCGTTGCAGATCAGCTGGAAAGCGCCCTCGGTTTTCTGCACGAGAACCCGGGAGGCCTGCGGAGCGGCTGTCGCTGTGGCAGACGATGCGGCGACCAGACCACACACAGCGGTCAGCAGGCAGACACGAATCAGAACAGCAGGTTGAGACAGTCGGTGAATCATCAAATTTCATCCATTCAGCAGAACAGCACACGGGCGCACTGCAGTGCGCGCCTCTCAATCAATTCAACGAGTTGGCATAACGGGCGCCGGCTAACGGCCGCCGGCATCCACAAACTGGCAGGCAATCATCGTGATCTGACCGCTGCGGGAAAACAACTGGCGACTCGTGTCTCTGTCCAGCGACAATCCTTCCACAATCGTGGTACCGGAGGCCTGCTGCACGCGGATCGTATTTTCGGCTCCCAGATGCAGCACAACGGGTACCTGGCAAATCGTGAAGGCAAACGCCCCGGCGGGAACGTCGATCGTTTGCGGCTGCCCGTTAAGACCGCAGAAGGAGAATTCACGAGGCTCAGTGAGCAGTTCGTTGCGATCAAACAGCTGCGGTCGGAAATGCAGGCAGCCACCTTCGATGTGTACGCCTACCTCAGCAAATCGGGACAGGATGTCCTCTTTGACCTGCCCCGTCATGCCCGGCTGTTTCACGCCCGCATTTTCCGGAGTGTGGGAGTACGGATCTGACGGAAAGGCGCCATATTCTGTGGGCGTTTTTTCGGCACCAATGCCGCGTCGCACAGCCTGAAAATGGTGTCTCAGCGCGTCAATCGTGTCGGACGATTCACCGCGCTCCACCGCAGCAAAGAAATTTTCCGAAACCGCCAGTCCCAACTTGGAAACCATGTGCCAGTAGATGGACCCCAGTCCTTCATAGGCGAAGAACGTGCCAGAGCGGCCAGTGAACTGCCGGTGATCAAACAACTCTTCAAACTGCTGCACGAGCGCTTCGCTTTCAGCAGCCGCCGCGTCACGGTAACGATCGGGCAGATCCAGCAGGGCCTGCTTCAGATCAGCACAGTTGCGGAACCTTCCGTTAAAATGCACGCCTCCACGCACGTCACGGCTGACAATGTCTTCATTGCCTTCCTGCAACAGCAGTTGCAGCAGCTCGCTGCTCGTGACGGTTGTGTCATCCACGTTGTTTCTGGCGAGAAACCCGGGCAGCGTGCGATCAGGGTACAGCATGTAGCTGTCCTGGTTTTCGCGGTACAGCCGACTGGCTCGCAGCGCGTCGAGCAGATTCACGACTTCGGTTGCTGACAGCACGCCCGCACTGAGCACGGCCACCTGACCTTCGAGCATCTCGTAGAGGTACTCGACCCCCATGCCGTCCCCCGTGTCACGCAGCAGATTGTAAGCGTGGTACAGTCCGTCATCACGGCGGTTGTTCCGAATGGTGGTTTCCAGATGACGCCGGGCCACGTCAAACAAAGAGCGACACTGCGCGACGGTCAGTTCGACCGTGCGGCCACTGACACCATCAGTGTAGAGTCGCTGACGGTAGTCGCTGCCCGCGGACGACAGCGCGGTCACGATTTCCAAACGCTGTGCGGCCGTTCTTCGCTGCTCGGCGGTTGCTGCGCTGGCATGCAGTGCGTCGTGGATCTGCTGAAACAGCGTGGCCACTTCTTCTGACACGCGACACGAATCGTCCGCGTGTTCGGTCAGCCAGCTGTCCAGAAAACAGAACCAGCGATGCAGATAGCAGGTCGTGACCATCGACAGCCCATACCCAACCAGCGCATTATTGGCATCGTTCCATTCCGGACGCTGGGTGTTCAGCCAGATGCCGCCGTCGGGGATAAAGTTGGACAGCTTCGCCAGCGACAGCGTCAGCAGCTTTTCCAGCAGCGTGACGCGATGGATCGCGTCCGCCTGGTTTCGCAGCAGCTTGCCGTCTGCTCCCAGCTGTTCCACGCGGGTGGAAATGGTCTGTGAGTGAGCCGCGTCAAACTCGATGGTGGCGTGCGGATCCTGTCGGATCTGTTCGAAGGGCAGAATCCGGTATGGCACGTCGGCATGCACAAATGCAGGCAGTTTGAGCAGTGACGACAGGCCATCCGGATCCGCCCGGCGATTCCATTCGAGCAGTTTCAGCAGGTAAATGATCTGGTGATCGCCCCAATAGCCAATGTTGGCCCAGGGATCTTCCGGCGAAGGTTCTTCCCATTCGAACCCGCCTTTGGTAACGCGGTACGGGTTGTAGCCGTCTGCCGTGGTGGCATTCAGAAAACGACAGATCATGGCCGGAGAGAACTCAGGAAACGAAACGGCCAGTGCCTCCCAGTTCTGGAAGATATCCCGCCAGTTGCCCTGATAGTCCAGGTTGGTGCGGCCATTTTCCGATCGCAAATGAATGGCAAAGCGATTCCACGGCCGAGTCGGATCGCCATGACGCCGGCTGAACGCCAGCGGCAGGTACTCGGTCGTCAGGCGAATCAGGTCGTAGTCATTGGTGGCATAAGCAGCTTCGCGAAGAGCGGCCACGGTCAGCGGCTCGGGAAGATCCTGCAGCTGCGCTTGCACACGATCCCACGCCTGGGCATTGAAGCTCCTGACATGCGAACGGAAATCATTGGCATCAATTTCGTAGTCATTCAGTGGGATGCCACCGCGCATCACATTGAAAACCGTGTTCGACAGATGACGATTCGCTCGGCGAGGGTTGGCACCGCACTGCAGCGCATCGGCGGAAGAGACGATCTTCAGAAAATCGCGGCGCCCCCCATCCACGTCCGCGCGAACCGCCTGATGCGGATCGGCCGTAGATTTCAGCCAGCTGTCCAGATTGATGACGTTGGTGTGATCCTGCGCCAACTCGGCCACGACCTGCCATTCACGTGATTCTCCCGGCGCCAGTTGCAGCGACTGCTTCACCAGATAGGCGCCCGCCCGTCCACGCACGACCGATTCCGATGTGATATCCGCGCCGTGGCGGAATGCGGCCAGCTGTTCGGTGGACAGAAGTACGGCTTCCGGTGTCAGGCCGGTCTGCCACACAGTGGTGGCCTTCAGTCCTTCACTGGGTTCTGCGCGGTCCGTGGGAATTGAGCTCAGGTAGAACAGCCCCAGACTGGAGCCAGCCAGCCGCTCGCTCTTCTTGTAAGCATTGGCGAGGTTGCTGAACCGCATCATGAAATCGCTGCCCACTCCGTAGGGCAGGACATTCTGCAGTCCGTCCAGCAGTTCCAGCGAGCGAGACTGATCCCCCGTGTTCTCCAGACGGCAGGAACGGACGAAGCCAAATTTCTCGCTGAACGCCCACTGATAGCGGAAGGTGAGCCCCAGTGACTCGTGCACTTCTTCAAACACCAGCCGGTCGCCCAGCGGCGTTTTGTACAAAAAGCGGCGTACGGCATCCGTGCCGGCCGCATGCGCTGCAAACGGTTGCCAGATGTCAGCATCTTCGTAATGGACTCGGATCAATGTCGTCGAACCTGTTGCGGAACGAGCCACCGAAAGCTGATCATCTGACGCATACGGAAACAGCGCATTATCGGGATCGCAGCGGCCAGCCGTCAGAGCTCCATAGCTGGACACAAACATCCAGTGATCACTGGCACCCACCAGCGACATAAAGAACTCGGGCATGAGATGGCTGTCGGAAATCCGAAAATAGGTTTCACCGTCGAGGGAAACATACTCCCGGGGTACCTCTGCGATTGTCTGTGCCATTTTTCAGAAGTTGTAAATCGAAGTCGTTGTTGAACTGGGAAACGTTGAGTCTGTGAGTTGTAAAAAGCCGCCGCTCTGTGATGAATTTGAAGTCTGTTCCTCTCCGGTTTCTTCGCAGAACGGCGGCCGTTTGCAGGCCGCGATCAGCCAGACGCTTCTGTGAGCCGACCGCGACGCTGTTCCAGTTGTGCGCGAATGTCGTTCGCGCGGGTTTCTGAGATTTCATAAGTCCACATGATGGCCAGCGCGATGCCGGACGTCACGATGGGGATGACCACGTCAAACAGTCGCAGCATCAGCAGTGTGTCGGCAGACTGCACCACAGGCTCGGTGGCATCCGGGGCGGGCGTCACAAAGCCGGAAAAGGCCAGCAGATAACCGCCCAGTAGTCCCGCCAGCGCCAGCCCCACTTTCACCATCCACCAGTAGATCGCTCCAAACACACCTTCGCGCCGCTGGCTGGATTCCAACTCGTCATAGTCACACACATCGGAGATCATTGATCCCATCAGCGTGAACAGCGAGCCGGTGCCAAACGCCACAAACGGACAGGAGATCAGCAGCAGATAAGGATGGTCCGGGTTGTAGCCAACCCACTTGATCGCATAGCCGAACATCGACAGCGAGATGGTGACCATGAACGTGGTGCGCTTGCCCAGATGCTGCGACAGTAATGCGGTCAGCGGGATGACAACGATCGTGCAGACAGCCGTCAGTGAACCCCACCAGCCATTCAAATCACCGGCGGGCGAGTCCTGTCCGCCAAACAGATAGTAAATCATCACGTACAGGGAGAAAGAGACGGCCAGTTGGTAGCCGTTGAACACCAGGAAGGTGGCCAAACACAGTTTCACGAACGGCCGGCACTTCAGAGTCGTCAGTAAACTGGAAAAGAACTCCGACAGGTTGGCCGCCAGACCGGACAGTCCTGCTTTCTCCTGGGTGGCGACCGGCGGCGCCAGACGCTCCCGGCAGAAAATGGCGGGCACCACACCAAACACAACAATGATGCCACCAAACACATAGCCCAGGACGCTGGCCCCGGTCACTTTGTCGTCATAGCTGGCCATGATGGCCCAGATCCACGGAGCACCAATCCATGCCAGCTGCCCGACGGCGTTGGCAAACGCGTGCAGCCGTGTCCGCTCGTGGTAGTCGGGCGTCATCTCGTAGCCGAAGGCAACCAGCGGCGTGGCGTAAACGGTATACGTGAGGAAATACGAAATCTGAGCAATCAGGAAGAACCAGAAGTAGTAATTCTCCGTCTTCCCGGAAGGCGGCTGCCACATGGCGGCAAACACGCAACCTGCCACAATGGCCCCGGCAAAGATAAACGGTCGCCGGCGCCCCCATCGAGTGCGTGTGTTGTCAGAGATGTATCCCAGCATGGGGTCAGAAACAGCGTCGAAGATTCTTGGCAGAAAGCCAATAATGCCGACTAACCTAGGGTCCATTCCTAGCCCAAGATTTAGGACAATCATCATCGCCGGTATGGCAGCTGCCTGGAGATTGTTGACCAACATGCCACTTGCATAGGCACATTTCTGGATCAGCGGTATCCGGTCATCACTCGCCGTCACAGCGGCGGGTGCGGCCCCGGCCTGAAAAGGGTTGTCCTGAGCTGCGGCCATAACTGGCGAACTTTCCGGCGTTTCAAGGATTCACGATGAATCGCTGGTCAACAAATACACACTCTGAAACCGGTTTCATGATACACACTTTGAAACCGGTTTCAATCGATTAAAATTGAAGATGTGGCCCGACAGAGCGTCTTTTCGACGCCGAGCCGCAGAAACCACCAGAACATGAACACCGTTACGATTCAGGATATTGCCAAAGCGGCCAATGTCTCCAAAAGCACGGTCTCCCGTGTCCTCAATGGCACCGCCACAGTTGCTGAAGACAAGAAAAAGGCGGTGCTGGAAGCCACCAAACGCCTGGGATTCCAGCCCAACATTGTGGCCCGCAGTCTGGCCAAAGGGCGTTCCATGACGATTGGCGTGCTCACGCAGCTGATCGGCAGCCCATTTTACGACACGGTCGCTCAGGGTGTCATCATCGGCCTGCGGGACACCGGTTACTCTCCGATTTTTGTGGACGGCCAGTGGCAGAAAAACAGCGAAGTGGAAGCCATCCAGGCCCTGCTGGGGCGTCGTGTGGACGGTTTGGTGCTGATCGGCGGGGGCGTCGCGGAAAATGAAATCACGCAGCTCTGCGGTTCCACGCCGGCTGTGATCGTTGCGCGCAAGTTGAACAGTGAGTCTCACCGAACCATTCACATGGACAACGTCGACGGTGGCTATCGGGCGACGCGACACATGATCGAAAAGGGCCACCAGCGGATCGCCATCATCAAAGGGCTCGGCCATCACCCGGATGCCATTGACCGTTTTGAAGGGTATCGCAAAGCCCATCAGGAAGCGGGACTGGACATTGACCCCGGGCTGGTACTGGAAGGTGATTTTTCCGCGGACTCCGGCGTTGCGGGTGTCGACAAACTGCTGGCCGAGAAGACCCTCTTCACGGCCGTATTTGCCGCCAACGACATGACGGCGTTTGGCGCACGACTGGCGCTGTACCGCAAAGGGATTCGTGTGCCAGGCGAGGTCTCACTCATTGGTTTCGACGACCAGATGGAAGCCACCTACTCGACTCCGCCGCTGACCACGGTACGTCAGCCGGCCCGCGAAATGGGCCAGCAGGCGGCTCACGCCGTGGCCGCACTGATTGACGGAGAGGAGTTTGAGTCCCAGTGTGTTCACGGAGAACTGGTACTGCGAGAATCCGTCGCTCCGCCTCCGGCCGATTAAACGTCCCCGCACCCAACCGCAGGGAGCCGATGATCAACCGACGGTTCGGCTCAGGGACACTCCAACCTGTCGGACGCTCCAACCTGTCGCAGCCCATCACAGAAAGCACCATCATGGAACACGTCCGGCTGACGTTCCTCCGCGCGTTTCAACAACTGCTGCCACTTTGCCTGCTGCTGATGACGACTGCCACGGCCACCGCCTGGCCACGGGCCGATGACCTGCTCATTGCAGACTTCGAATCGGACAGTTACGATGGCTGGCAGGTAACCGGAGAGGCGTTCGGCCCGGGACCGGCTGCCGGCACGCTGGCCCGACAGAACGAGGTTGCCGGTTATCGCGGCAGCCGCCTGGTCAACACATTCTTCCAGGGCGACCAGACCACGGGCACTGCCACCAGCCCTGCATTCCGCATTCAGCGATCACATATTGCCTTTCTGATCGGTGGCGGCCGCTCAGACAGCATGGGCATGCAGCTGATTGTTGACGGCACGGTCGTCCGTTCGGCGACCGGAACAGAGTCCGAGGCGCTCGAATGGGACTCCTGGAACGTTGCAGAACTGCAGGGACAACAGGCCACACTGCGTCTGTTTGATGAGGCCACCGGTGGCTGGGGCCACCTGTGTGTGGACCACATCATCCAGACCGAGCAGCCGCCGGAGGGCAACGATCCCGCCGTCCAGCTGCGTGAATACCGCCGCTCACCACAGTATTTCCAGGAGAGGCTGCGTCCGCAGTTTCATTTCTCACCCGAGATCAACTGGATGAACGATCCCAACGGGCTGGTCTACCACAACGGCGAATATCATCTGTTCCACCAATACAATCCGTTTGGCAACTCCTGGGGTCACATGAGCTGGGGGCATGCCGTCAGCAAAGATCTGGTGCACTGGACGCACCTGCCACTGGCTCTTGCAGAAACCGATGGCGTCATGGCATTCAGCGGCTGCTGTGTGATCGATCATCACAACTCCTCGGGATTCGGCACTGAAGATAACCCACCGATGGTGGCCATCTACACGGGACATGGACACGGGAAACAGGTGCAGAATCTGGCCTGCAGTCTGGACAATGGACGCACGTGGACCATGCACGAAGGCAACCCGGTGCTCGACCTGAAGGCCACCGACTTTCGGGATCCCAAAGTCTTCTGGCACAAGCAGACTCAGCGCTGGGTGATGGTCGTTTCTCTGGCCGTGGAAAAGGTGCTTGTCTTTTACGGTTCGCCCGATCTGAAGAACTGGACCGAACTAAGCCGCTTTGGCCCCGCAGGCACCATCAACAAGCCCAACTGGGAATGCCCCGATCTGTTTGAACTGCCTGTGGAAGGCGCACCGGGGGAGACGCGATGGGTCCTGGAAGCAGACATCGGCAGTGGTTCCATCGCCGGTGGCAGTGGCGGCGAGTACTTTGTGGGTACGTTTGACGGGACACGCTTTCAAACCGAACAGGACGCGCAATGGGTGGACTTCGGTCGCGACTTTTACGCGCCCATCAGCTGGGACAACATCCCCGCCAGCGACGGCCGGCGGATCTGGCTGGGCTGGATGAACAACTGGGAAACCTGCCTTGTGCCCACTCACCCCTGGCGCAGCTGCATGAGCGTTCCCCGCACGCTGAGTCTGCGAAAGCTGTCATTTAACGCAGAAGAACCACCGCGGTATGTGCTTGTGCAAAAGCCTGTGCGTGAGTTGCAGGCGCTGCGGCAGGCGGCCATCGTGCCGGAAGCCGTACCCGCCGCCTGGCCGCCGGTCGACGTGGTCCGTCCCGGTGAACTGGCTGATCTGCCGCTCGAAATTGAAGCCACCCTGCAGCCGGGAACCGCTCGCTCCGTGGGCCTGCGGATCGTGACCGGTGACCAGCAGTATCTGGAAGTCGGCTACGACCGTCATTCGGCAGGCGTATACGTCGACCGCAGCCGATCGGGCGATGTGGACTTTCATCCGGCGTTTTCCGGTCGCCATGTGGCGCCCGCCCGACTGATCAATGAGCGTATCCAACTGCAAATCCTGGTCGACCGGTCCTGCGTGGAAGTGTTCATCAATGAAGGTGAGGCGGTCATCAGCGACCGTTTCTTCCCATCTGCCATCAGCCCGGTGATCCGCGTTTTTGCCGGCGACGATTCGGCCGCCATTCATGATCTGAAAATCCATCGCCTGCGGTCCATCTGGAGACAGCACCCCTGACGGGCGAGGGGAGTGGGAGGACCGCGTCGATCAGCACCGGGTTGCTGCACGCCTTGCCGATACGCCACTGTTCCCGTTCACATTGCCCCAGGGCTGCGGTATCATCACAGGTCGACTCTCCTGTCCGCTGAACCCCATTGAATGATGATGATGTCTGCTGCCGCTGATCATTCTGCTCCCACCGCAGGACTTTCCGCGCGACACGGCTCAGCCCGGCTGGTGATCGTTGCTGTGATCCTGGCAGCCATAGGAATTTGCGGCTGGTACGGCAGAAACTGGTGGCGGCAAACAGCCGAACAGCAGCGGATCACGGCCTGTCGCGAAGCATCGCTGAAAGAAGACTGGAAGACGCTGCAGCGTCTGTCCCGCGCATGGACGGAAGATCGGCCGGACTCGACGGACGCTTGGCTGAACCTGGCCGAAGCCGAAGTGGAACTTGGTCGTTACGAGGAAGGCGCAGAGGCTTTGGGGCATGTCGACAGAAACGATCCCCGCGCGGCCATGTCCATCCTCCAGAAGGCCACCATTGAATGGAACGAACTGAACCTGCCGCTGGAGGGGATGAAGTCGTGTAAGGAGGCCCTGCAACTGGATCCAGCCTGCATTCAGGCGCACGCGCAGGTCATCGCCTTTTATGCCATGACGTTCCAGCGACCACAGATGCTGTCCGCCATTCGCACGTCGATCGCCGATCGTGGGGAGCCGCGTGAGGCCTATGTTTACCTGATGCTGGCCGACCAGCCCATCTTCTCCAACGCGATTGACCTGAACGCTCGCTGGATGGCGTCCGCGCCCCAGCATTCCGAGTTCCGCGTGGGGCTGGCCATCCAGACGGCCCTGCATCGTTTTCTGACGGCCACCGCAGAAGCCAACACCGATGCTTACGCCAACGAGCAGGAGGCGCTGCAGCGGCTGGCGGAATTTGCCGTTGAGTTTCCTGGTAACGAACCGCTGCTCAGCGTGCTGCTGGATTACTACGTGGAAGAGGGTGACGAAGAGCGCGTGGCCAGTCTGCTGTCTCAGGTTTCTGATGCCAGCGTGCGGGATCACATTATCTGGACGGCGCGGGGCTGGTACCTCGGGGTTCAGGGAGATCTCGACGGCGCGGAAGCCTCCATTCGCAACGCCCTGAAACTGCATCCCTCCAGCACCCGGGCACATCTGGAACTGGCCAACATTCTGCGGCAAAAAGGCCGACTGGAAGAAGCCACCCGCGCTCAGGCGCTGTCTGCCCGCGGCGTCGAACTGCGCAAACAGCTGCTTAAGCTCGATAACGCCAGAGACGCCACGGGCAACGATCTGCTGGCCATTATGGATCTGTGCCGCGACTGTGGTGACGTGGAAGTGGCCGAGGCTCTGCAAAAACGTCTGGAAGAAATGCCCGGCCTGACCATCGACATGCTGCGTCAAAATGCGGCGCGGACCGGCAATTCGCCGCCCCCGGCCGATCAGACATCGGCCGATCAGACATCGGCCGATCAGACATCGGCCGATCGAACATCGGCCGGCCGTTCTTCTGCCCCTCCTGCCGACACCAGGTAAACAAAGCGCCCATCATGCGACCGGGAAAAACCAGGCTCGTTGCCGTTGTCCTGCTGCTGATCCTGATCACAGCCGGCTGGTGGTGGCGCCAGCAGCAGACGCAGAGAATCGCGGAGCTCAAAGACGGCGTTATTGCGGCCTTTGCCCAGGCCGACTGGGAACGAGCGGTCAATTTGTCGACTGAGTGGACGGCCGCGGAGCCGGACTCGGGAGAGGCGTGGATCCGCCATGCCAACGCGCTGTCGATGACCGGCGAGCACGAGCGGGCGCTCGCTGCGCTGGACAGTGTGCCACCGTCGTTCGATCGCATCATCGAAGTCCGGGAAACACGATTGAATCTGCTGCTGCGTGACCTGCATCGCCCGTTCGCATGCCGCACCGCCTGTGAGACGCTGCTGCAGTCAGAACCCAAAAATGAAACCGCCCTGCATCTGTTGATCTACATTGACGCGATGCTGCTGGACCTGCCAGCGCTCAATCAGGATCTGCGCCGCGCCATCGACGCTTCCGTGGAAACGCCCGATCATTACGTGTATCTGATGATGCTGGATAATTTCGCCCTGATCAACGGCGCCGAGGTTACCAATGAGTGGCTGCAGGAGGCTTCGGACAACACCACGCTGATAGCCGCCAACGCGGTGCACACCCTCAACGAACTGAAGCTGCTGCAGGTGAAAGAGGCTTCCGACGCCAATCGCCGCAAACTGGAACAGGCACAGGAGCATGTGGAGCAACTGGCCGGCACCATGCAGGAACCCTGCCTGTGGCGCAGTCGTGTGCTGACAGCACTGACCGACGGCGACATGGACGCAGTGCGCCGCCTGCTGGCTGCCGCCCCGGAATCCTCGCTGCAGGAAGCCGTCTGCCTGCGTGCCCGTGCCGCATTGCACGTGGCAGAAAACGACCTGACCGCGGCGGCCACCTGCCTGAAGCAGGCCCTGCTGCGTCATCCACTTAGCTTCGAAGCCCGCGCGCTGCAAAGTGATGTGCTGCGAAGACAGGGAGATCGCGCGGCCGCATCAAGCGCGCAGGAACTGGCCATTATGGGGACCAAGATTCGTGAGACCATTTCCGCGATGAAAGCAGTGACTGATGCCAACCCGGCACTGCTGCGCCGGGTTGCCAACTACGCACGGCAGTGCGAAGACTGGGAGATCGCCGCCGCCCTCGAACGCCGCCTGCCTCTGGCGGACGCCCCCGAGTAAGACAAACCTGTCAGGGCGATCCATCCCGCGGTGGCCACCACCGCGGGATGGCACTTTGTGGGATGACTGCAAACAGGCAACGACGCCCGCACCAATGGACGCCCGCACCAATGGACGCCCGCACCAAAGGACGCCCGCACCAATGGACGCCCGCACCAATGGATGCCCGCACGAGAGATGCCCGCACGGAGCTATTGCGAATCGCCCGCCGCCTGCTGCGCTGATTCCATGGACGCTCGGAACGATTCTTCCAGCTGCGTCGCCTGCTGCCTGTGAAACTTCGACTGCTCCTGGTCACCCTGTCGCTCGTACAGCATGCCCAGCCACGAGTGAGCCTGAGGCAGTCCGGGATTGCGTTTCAACGCTTCCAAAGAGGCGGCAATGCTTTCGTCCATTCGCCCCAGCATTCCCAGCACATGTGACAAACGACCATGGTACATCGCGCGATGCGGGTCAGCGGCGATCAGCTGCCGATAGGTCCTGGCGGCCTCGGCAAACTGTCGTGCGTTGTGCTGTTCGCTGCCTTTCATCAGCAGCAGCAGAATATCACGAGGCCGCTGCTGCAGGGCCTGATCCCAAAAGGCGATCGCCTGATCCACCAGTCCCAGTGTGGAGGCCGCCCGACCGGCCGCCTCGCAGGCGAGCGGATCTCCGGGAATCTTCTCCAGCACGGGCGTCAGCAGGCGCAATGCTTCCGCCGCCTTGATGCGGTCATCCGCCCCATACGCCTGCTCGGCCAGATAGATGCCGCGGGCCCGCTGCAGCTGTGATGGCGTCGTGGCCGAATCCTGCTCATGCAGCAGTTCGGCCAGCATCCGGAATGCCGGAGCATCCGGCCGACGCCGCACCCGATGATCAGTATGCGCCGTATGGGGCACGGCTTCCAGACTGGCCGGCGGCATGTGACAGGCGACGCAGGAATCATCCGGCTGCGTCTCTTTTCGTTTTGTCCGAGTCACCGCGCAGCTGGTCAGGTCACCGCTGCTGTCATCAGCGTCCGTATGACACTGCAGACAGCGACCGCGATACCACTCCATCGAGTCTTCGTCCGAAGGGCGGGAATGCGGATCATGACAGCTCACGCACGTCAGCTGCCCGGAAGAATAGCAGCGACTTTGAAACATCTGCTCGGCGTGACTGACAGCAGAATCTTCGGTCGTCTGTTGATCTTTTAAGAACGTGGTCCACACGTCCGACATTTTCATCCCGGGGCGAAAATCAAATTCGGAGCGGCCGTACCTGGCCACGCGGCGAGCCCCCTGCAGATGACACTGAAAGCACACCGCGTTTTTCTGTTCGACCGGCAGCTCGGCAAATTTCAAAATGGGATCCTGTCCGGCAGCGTTCGCTTTTTGAAAAGCAATGTGTGACTCACCGGGGCCATGGCAACGTTCACAGCCGACCTGCAGTTCCGCGAAGGCATCCTGCTCAAACCGCAGGCGACTGTCCGCCTGCGGTCTGGCGCGCCCCGCATGACAGGCAATACAATTGTGGGTTACCAGGCGTTCGAACCCCGGGTTGGTCGGCAGGTCATATCCGGGCGACATGTCCCAGCAGGCTTTTGCCCGATACCACGACAGCGGCGACTGAAAGATCAGACTGTCGGACTGCAGCAGATAACTGAAGCCATGCACGCCTGAGCCCACGCGATAATCGACCGGCACCGCATGTTCGTACAGCGTCTGATCGACCGCCGTTCTGCGTTCTGTGTGCACCATGCCGTCTTTCTCTGATGACGTCACGGCGTAAGAAATCTCATCAAAGGGAGAGAAGTGGGAATCCGAAAGCAGGTCCCGGCCCGCGGTGTCTGTCGCCGCCGCCATTGAGGAGGCCATCGGGTGAGCCTGATACAGCGAATGCACTTCCTGGTGGCACTCCACACACGCCTGACTGCCGACAAAGCCGTCTGCCGGCGGGTCGGGCACAGCGAAGGAGAGACTCGCCGCCGACAGCGGAGCGTCATCATTCAAAGTTTCCGCAGCGGCTGGCTGTGCGGCAGACGGAGCGCTGGATTCTGACTGGGAATCACGACTGCAGCCGCAGGACAGGCACAGCGATGCGATCAGCAGTGACACGCTCTGCACTGGGCGAACCATCATCGTCCCTCCACGACGGTCATGACGTACGGCGCAGGCTGGACAAAGGAACGGTCCGTCACACCGGATGGCCACGTGACGGTCACCGTGGCGGTCCCCGTCTCCGGCAGTGTCACGCACACGACGTTTTCGTGAGCGGAGGCAAAACTGTATCCGTTGATGAGCTCGACCGGCGGCAGCTCAACGCCGTTTTGCAGCACCGAAACCACAGCGCCCGTGCCATCACGCACTGACTGCGTGCCGACCAGCCGCAGCCGTAGAACCGGGCCACACTGTGACGTGTTCTCCAGCAGCTGCCCTGGCGAATTCTGATTGGAAATGTAAGCATCCATGTCGCCGTCGGAGTCAAAGTCAGCCAGTGCCAGACCGCGTCCGACGGCTTTACCGGAAAACGGCCCGCCGGTTTGTGGCGTCCACTCCACCCAGCGACTGCCCGTCCAGGTCACCAGCTGTGGTTCAATTTCGTAGCCGTCGCCGTCCGGGTGCAGCGGGTCGATGTGCCCGTTGGCAAACATCATTTCCTGCCTGCCATTGCCGTCAAAGTCGTGCATCACCGCGCCAAACGCCAGCTTGGACAGTGTCAGACTTCGCAGCCCCGTCAATGCGGACACATCGTTGAGCCCCCCCATGCCCAGGTTTTGATACAGGGTATTGGGTTCGCCACTAAAGTGTGTCAGGCACAGGTCCAGATAGCCGTTGCCATCGTAATCGCCCACAGCAATTCCCATGCTGGCCTGCGTCTTGCCCTGAGCGCTGACGGCGCCGCCAAAGCCCAGAGCCGACTCCTGAAACCGCGCCTCGCCGTCGTTCAGAAAAACAAAATTGGCGGTGGTGTCATTGGCCACGTAGATGTCCTGCCAGCCGTTGCGGTCCAGATCGGCAATCACCACGCCCAGACCGCGATTGCCTTCACCAAACAGATTCAGCTGCTGTTCGGACTGAGTGAAGGTGCCGTCTGCGTTGTTCAGAAAAAAGTGATCCGGCTCGGGCGGCGTATTGCGGGGATGGCACACGGTCGGCTGCCCCAGTTCGTCTTCACACTTGATGGGGTTATAGGGATCATACTTCGCATAGTTGCACACGTACAAATCGATGTCCCCATCGTGGTCCACGTCGCCCCAGGCGGCCGATGAGCTCCACAGCTGTGCGTCGGCAATCACGCTGTCGGATTGATGTGTGAATGTCCCGTCACCGTTGTTGGTCAGCAGCCAGTTGGCGCCCACATTGGTAATCAGCAAATCACTAAACCCATCGTTGTTGTAATCACCAACGGCGACCCCCTGACCGTATTCCTGACACGCGAGGCCGGCCAGCCGGGCGACGTTGACGAACGATCCATCGGGCAACTGACGAAACAGCACGTCCGGGTCGCGAACCGATTTGTCGGTCGCATCGGGAGAACCGCCCTGCGGAAGGAACAAGTCGAGACCCCCGTCCTGATCAATGTCCAGCCAGCCGGCACCACCGCCCGTGGATTCGGTCATCAGCTGCTTTTCCGACGTGCCGTTGCTGTAGATATGCTCAACGCCCAGTTCCTGACCCACACTGCGAAACGCTGGGAACACCGCATCCGCCGATGGAGGCGAGTCCTGACTGTCAACGGATGGCGTAATGGGCTGAAAGACAAACTGTGAGTCTTCCTCCGGCGTCTTCACAGATTCCTCGGCTGCTGCCGGTTCACCTTCAGAATCACCGGATCCTGATTGACGGGCTCCGCACCCGAGCGTGGCCATCAGGGCCAGCAGCAGGAGGAGAAAAGCGGTGGCCCGCGAATGCACAGCACACCTGGAATGAGTACGGTCTGAATGTGATCCCAACATGAGCAAGATCCGAATATCCTCCCGAACGACGTGGCAAATCACGCCGCTTATGTCGTCGCGACTCGCGTCGCGTATGTCGCCGCAGATGATATCACATCTGCCTGCGGCGTCAGTGACGGCGTCGTCACTGCCTGTTTTCTGCACGGCGCAGCCAGCCAGATTTACGCCCGGCAACAAAAAAGGGGTGGCCCAAAAACTGGCCACCCCAAAAGTTTTGTCGATTCAACAAAACCAGCTCAAATCAGTCATGAACAGAACGAATTAGAATTCGCCCAGAACTTCACCATCATTCTTGCTGGACAGGTTGTATCGCGTCACGTTGTCGATGTTTTCGGACAGGAATCGAACAGATCCGTCGCCCAGCAGAGCCTGCGCACCGCCGGTGTGGCGACTGCTCATGCTCCAGCAGCGAATGTCTCCGTTACCCTGAACAAACTGAGTGTTGTTGATAGGGTTACGCATGTTGCCGATGGCACCCAGAGCACTCGCCCAGTTGGCATCATCGGTCGCTCGATAGTCGAAGTTGGAACCGGTACCGCCACCACGCCAGTGCATGGCTTCAAACACCATCACAGTGTTCGTGGTGCCATCCGTGATGTCACGAATACGAGCAGAACCGCGGAAGTAAAAGATACCCTGCAGACGCGGCGTATCGATGTTCCAGCGTTCGTTCACCCATGGCGTACCAGGGTTCTTGACAGGACCACGCTCGAATCGGTTTCGACCCGTTTGATCGGGGAAGTCAGGAACCGCTCCGCAGTCCTTCCAGCCTGCCCAGGCATGGCCCATGTTACCAACATAGTCCAGACCGGCTTTCGGCTCGTTGTAAGGAGCACTCCAGCCACCATTGTCCGGCTCGATGATCTGACCGCTGCGAACAGACGGCTGATCATTTGAGGGGCACAGCAGGCCCGGAATGACGGTCTTGTACAGTTCCAGTGGACGCAGACTGTCGTGGTTCAGCCCCGTGTTGGGAGCAGGACCATTCGCGACAGAGAAGTCAATCTGGTTGTACAGATTGGCCTGTTCCATGAAGGGCATGGCCATCGTGATCCACGACCAGGAGCCGTGATTACCACGGGGGTTGTTGGGGTCCGGCTGGTTTTCTGCCTGACCGTTGTACCAGTTCAGCGGAAAGTAACCGTGCGTGGATTCGTAGTTGTGGCATGCCAGTCCCAGCTGCTTGAGGTTGTTCTTGCACTGGGTGCGACGTGCCGCTTCTCGGGCCTGCTGAACAGCAGGCAACAATAGCGCAATGAGAATCGCAATAATTGCGATGACGACCAGCAGTTCAATCAGCGTGAACCCGCGTGGCCTGGTCGGGCTTCGTCTCATAGAAGGACCTTTCATCAGAACAGGGAAAAACAAAACAGGACGACTCGCCCTGCCTCGTGAAAAAGAACTAACTTTGCTGCAGAACAAAACTCACCGAGCCATGACTGCCATCGGCCGTCACGTCGTAGTTCAGTGGAGTCTCCGCAGCTTTGGTGTATTGCGCTGGGATTGAGGCATCACTGGTATTGGTGTTTCCACCTGGAGAACTGCGACCTGACTGTCCGCCATCACGTCCGGCTGCTGCGCGCTGCAGGCTGGAGGGATCGTTAAAATTGATCTTCGTATCTTCCGTCGGTCGAGTGACAACTACCTTGTGTTTGCCAACCACGGCACCACTTGCGCCAGTGCCGGTCCGCAGCTCAAACGAACCATCGGAGTCCGTCTTTGCGGTCGACGAGGGACCGCCATCTTCCGGCATAAAGGTAATGGAGGCATCCGCGATCGGATCCCCACCGTCCCAGGTGAGGACACCGGAAACAGGACGCAGGTTGAGATCGGATCCACCGCCACAGCCCAACACAGCCACACTCATCAGTAGGGCAGTTAACCCACTTCCACGAATCATAACGCGTAGTCCATGATCAGAGAATTCAACGAAAAATACGCAAATATCTACACACTGATACCACTCCTATCGGGCAAACGCAACCGCGCCATTCGGCACCCGCTGAGGTAATTCTAAGAATTGCTGTCAAACTGAGCCATCGTCGGGTGCATTCAACTTTTGGTAAAAAACGTCGAAGAAATTGAATTTTTGCACCAGCCGTGCGTTCCTGTGATGGCCTGCGTCAATCCAGTGAATCCAGCACGTCACATCGGCGAGGCGGCCAACACGGACCTCTAACATATATTGTCACACCTGATGCACATGTTCAGCTGTGGACATTCAGCCAATCGCCGACCGGGGTATTCCACGTATTCTTTATTACCCGTACTGGTCATAGAGACGACCGAAACAAATTGTCACTGGACTCCCCAGGTGTCTGACCATTTCCCGGACAGGCCGCCAACGAATTGTGACGTGTCACACAGGCTCGGCAGGCATTTTGAGTACACTTTGCGGCATGACGGCCACCTCACTGAGTTTGTTGATGCAGTTGCAGAGCACTGATGCGGAAACCGCCTGGGAACGTCTGCTGGCGCTGTACGGCCCTTTATTGAGACGCTGGCTGCACCGCTACGATCTGCAGTCCAGCGATGTCGAAGACGTCCTGCAGGACGTTCTGCTCGTGGTGTCCCGCGACATTCCGGCCTTCGACCACAATGGCCGGACGGGCGCTTTCCGGCTGTGGCTGAAAAGCGTGATGGTGAACAGAATCCGCGACCACTGGCGAAAACGCAATCGCCCGGCGGAACCGGGTCGCTCAGACCGCGAGAGTCAGCTTGCTGAACTGGAAGATCCGCACAGCCAGCTGACACACCTGTGGAATCGAGAGCACGATCGGTACGTCCTGGATCAACTGCTGAAAATGGTCAGGCCGCATTTTCAGCCATCCACCTGGGAGGCATTTCGACTCGTCTCGATCGAGGGATACGGTGCAGAGGACGCGGCCGCAGTACTGGGTATGACAACTAACGCGGTCTTTATCGCTCGTTCGCGGGTGCTCAGCCGGCTGCGACAGGAAGCAGGCGGACTGATCGAATCCTCGTCGGCGTTTTCCTGAGCCGGTCCTGATCCCGTCCTGGCCGGGTGTGCATGGCGTGTGTGATCAAACGGTTTCGGTTGCAACGGCCGGAGCGAATGGACCATAGTACGCGGCCACGGAATCACCTAACGGAACCAACAATGCCTCCAGTCATCGACGCCCATCAACATTTCTGGCAGCTGGACAAGCCCTTCGAGTACGGCTGGCTGTACACTGACGCCCACAAACCCATCTGCCGCAGTTACCTGCCACAGGACCTTGCTCCGCTGCTGCAGCAGTGCGGTGTGGATCGCAGCGTATTCGTCCAGACACAGCACAACGTGGAAGAAAATCGCTGGGTACTGCAACTCGCCGAGGAAAACGAATTCATCGCCGGCGTTGTGGGCTGGGTGGATCTGGCGGCTGACGACTGTGAAGCGCAGATCGAGGAGTTTAAAGATCACCCGTTGTTCGTCGGTGTGCGGCACGTGGTGCAGGACGAACCGGATGACGATTTTATCATCCGCCCGGACGTGAAAAGAGGTCTGGGGCTGCTGCAAAAGCACCAGGTGCCCTATGACCTGCTGTTTTTTACGCAGCACCTGCGACACGCCGTCACGCTGGGGAAAGAGTTTCCCGAGCTGCCCATGGTGATCGACCATCTTTCCAAACCGAAGATTGCCGCGCAAACCATCGACGGCTGGAAAGAAGATCTGCAGGCCGCAGCGCAGTATCCCAACATTTACTGCAAGCTCAGTGGCATGATCACCGAGGCGGACTGGCAAAACTGGAAGCCCGCGGACCTGCAGCCCTATGTCGAGATCGCGCTGGAGGCGTTCGGTCCCGAACGCTGCATGTACGGCAGCGACTGGCCCGTCTGTGAACTGGCTGGAACTTACCAGCAGGTGTTTAGCGCACTGCAGGACATACTGGGAACGCTGTCTGCGGGCGAGTCAGAGTGCATCTATTCCACGACCGCCTCACGCTTTTACAAACTGCAGGTGTGAGGGCCGCCGCACGGCCACCACACGAATGGGGATTCCTGTGAACGGCGCGTGCAATTTGCCGCTGGTCCGCGCAGAATGAAGCGTGGCGCGAAAGCAACAGCGCCGCAAGTTAAGGGTTTCGCGACCGCACCACCTGAACATTCACCATGAAAATTCTTCTGCTTGCTGACATCCACGCAAACTGGCCGGCCCTGTCGGCGGTCGTGACGGCGGAAGAATTTGACGCGTGTCTGTTTGTTGGCGATGTCGTGGACTACGCCACAGATCCGGCCCCCTGCATCGACTGGCTGCGGGAACACGCGTCTTTCTGTGTGCGCGGCAACCACGATCATTCGGTCGCTCAGCGGGTGACCGTCCGGCCCGGCGGCACGTTTCGCAGGATGGCGGCGGCCATGCGACCCCATCACTTCGATGCGCTGAATGACGATCATCTGACCTGGCTGGCCCGACTGCCCGTCACCGAACATGTGGTGCTGGGAGGGCACTCTTTTCTGCTGGTCCACGCCACTCCACGCGATCCGATGGACGAATACATCGCCAATGTGGAGGACCAGTGGCAGGCCCGGCTGGAACATGTGGACGTGGACTTTGTGTGCGTGGGCCACACCCACATTCCGATGGAACTGAAACTGCGAAACACGACCGTGATCAACCCCGGCAGCGTGGGCCAGCCCCGGGACGGAGACAATCGAGCGGCCTATGCCGTGATCGAGGACGGACAGGTCCACTTTCACCGGATCGAATACGACATTGACCAGACGATCGAGCATATGACGGCCTCGGGAATTGCGGAAGACGTTGTCCGAAAGGCCTCCACTGTGCTGCGAGCCGGAGGAAACCCAACGGCTCACGGGGGCGGACTGTAAACCTTCCGCCAGCTGCCTGCGGCCTTCAGCATCGCCCCTGCCAGACAGGAATCCACGGGCGGATGGCCCGAATGGTCTGTATTCTGGGCTTTTCGAGCGTATTTCCTTTCAGAATTGGCCGCATTCGTCCGATCAGGCTGGAAATTGTGAGGCCCGATCAGTAGTTTACCCGGCTTCCCACGCGAGACTGATGGTCCCGGATGACTGTCCCACCATTAGACGGTTCCCAGGAGGGGACGGGCTGACTGACACTCAGCCACCGCGAGGCCTTGTTTTCCACTGCATGTTGCAGACCAGCACTGCCTCAAACTCATCTCGCGTCGACTTACTTCACCACGCATACACGCCCACGGCGTCCGTATTCCATGCCAAACACATCAGCCGCTAAAAAGTATCTGAAGCAAAGTTCCGCCCGTCGACTGCGAAACCGATCTCAGCGATCGGCTCTGCGTACACGAGTGAAAAACTTTCGTGACCTGATGGCATCCGGACCTTCACGCGAAGAAGCCGACAAGCAGTTTGCTTTGGTCACCAAGGCCCTTGATCAGTCTGCGGCCAAAAACCTGATTCACGCCAATGCAGCAGCACGTACCAAATCGCGTCTGGCCGCATTGAAGAAAAAAAGCTGCAGCTAGTCAGCACGTCTGACTGATCGCTTCCCGCCGGATGTCCGGATGAGAGCAGATCAACGGCCGACCACTGACAGCCAAAGACAAGAGCACGCACCGCGACGGATGCGTGCTTTTTCGTGCGCTATTCGCCAGTCAGTGTACGCGTCCTGCTACCAGTCAAACTGACAACTCACAATGAGCAACCGCTCATGGCGGTACAGTTTCCCACGCGACTTCCTGCAGGCTGACTTCGTTGAGCCCGAATCGATGGAGACTCACTTTGCAGCTGCGCAGAATGCGAGCCGGTCCCAAACGGGGACGACATCAAAGGCCATCGTTGAAGAACGCAAAGTCTCCGCCGTCAGCACCCGAGTGGCATTCAATACAACCCTGTGGTTTGCCGGCGAGCCGTAAGCGAGTGCCGTCGCCCACTTTTTCATCCACGCTGCCGTCCGGTCGGTACTTGATCCAGTACCAGTCGCCGCCTTCCCTGTTGTAACCTCGCGTACGGTACATCACGGTCACTGCCATGAGCGTCCTGCCGTCCGCTGCGTAGTTTTCCTTGACGACAATGCTGCGGTCAGGCAATTCGGACGGTCGTCCGGCGGCCGTCCGGTTCAGGTACATCTTCAGCATCGCCCCATGGGGACTTTCGCCTGCATAAGTATCCCCTGTTCTGCCAGGAACCGGAGACCAGTTCTTGTACCGACTGTTGATCAGGTACTTCCAGAATTTGCTCTCAAACGTCTCTTTCACCACAGTACCACTGCCCTGACTTCCCGGCACACTCTGGCGAAACTGACTTCCGCCCTGGCGGGATGTGCCGCTGCCCTGCGTCTGCAGTCCGGGCTGCACGGTCCCACGATAGGGTTGCGACGGGGCGTTCTGAATCGGGCGGGAGTTGATGGGAGATCCACCGCCACGGGAACCGGATTGCGCCAGAGCGGTCCCGACAAAACTCAGCAGCAGCGCTGGCCCGAGGGCCGACAACAACAGACGAAACATGGCGTGTCTTTCTCCAGTAAGTGAGCAAAATCGGCCCTCTTTGCGGAGACTACGTCGTTGTCTGCTTCCTTACTTTTCAATCAGAAAAATTGGGACGTCTTTGCCGGCGATCCCGCTGTTCGATCTTGCTACTCGCCCGTTCCCCCGGCTGAATCCCCCTTATCAACAGCGATGTCAATCATCAGATCCGTAGCGATCCGTTCCAGTTCATCCTGGACCAGTTCCGGGGACAGCAGATCGGGCAGCCGGATCCCGGCGATCGCTCGGAAGATGCGACCACCGGACTGTGGGGCGTCAGTGCATTCGGTGGTTAGTTCTTCGACGTTGATTTCGTGGCTCGCCAGCACCTGTGTGACTTCCCGGACAATTCCCGCGCGGTCATTGCCCACCACGCTGAGCCGATACAGCTGGCCCGCCTCCTGGCCTTCACCATCGGCATCCACAGCCACCACCACCTGCAGACCGTGAGTCTCCAGCTGTTCCAGATCGGCCACCATGGCGGCCGAGTTGTCGGCCGTTGTTTCCACCAGCACGATACCGGCAAACTGACCGGCCAGATGGGACATGCGGCTTTCCAGCCAGTTGCCCTCGTGACGGCGGACAACATCAGAGACCGCGCCCACCAGGCCGGGGCGATCGGGACCAACAAGAGTGACAACAAGAGCGGGCATAGTTTCCATCCGTCAAAGTGTGGCCGCGCACTATACCGTATCACAGGCGGACTCACATCGCGCAGCTGCCGTTTTTCCGGCGTGCGCAACGGTCACCTGCGGAAGCTCGTGTGGTCCGCCCTGAAGTCCACATTTCGATGGCCCCAAACCGTCCCTGCGGGCTTATGATAGGGGGCATGTGGAAGAGCGTTCGCCATCGTGTTTGCTGTTTGCTGATTCTCGCTGTCTGCTTCGCAGCGGGACCGCGCAGCTGCGCTCAGTCTGCGCTGCCTGACCGGGACGAAGAAGAGTTTCTGCGTCAGCTGATCGGCCGTCAGTTTTATGACCTCGCGAGACAGTATTGTGAGCAGCAGAATCGCCGCGCCACAACCACAGACGAGTCGGCGAAATGGCAGCGCAGAATCGGGCAGATTTACGCAGAACAAGCGTGGCTGAGTGATGCCGACAGTCGTGACGGACTGCTGGCTCTGGCCGTGGAACGCACCACGGACTTCCTGAAGGATCAGGCTCCCTCCGCCGAAGAGCAGTTTCTGCTGAGGATTCAGCAGGCTGGTCTGCTCAGCCAGTCTGTGCGGATGGGCCTGGTGGTTGACGAAGG
Source organism: Planctomycetaceae bacterium (assembly GCA_024742875.1). GTDB lineage: Bacteria > Planctomycetota > Planctomycetia > Planctomycetales > Planctomycetaceae > Fuerstiella. The sequence continues at coordinate 102,086 of JANSXP010000005.1, forward strand.
CGGACACCTGTTTGCCCGCGAAACGCGTGACAGCGTGCCGCTGGCACACAGCGGAGCGGACGATGACAATGGGCCCGTCGCGCTGTCACCGCAGCAGAAAGCCTGGCGTCAGAGCCTGACCCGCAGCGAAGAACTGCTGGCGGCACTCGAACGGCAACTGGCGACGCTCAAACGTGAGCTGAACAGTCGGCAGGTGCTCGAAATCCGCGATCAGCTGAAGCTGCAGCTGCTGGAAACACGTTTGCTGCAGTGGCGTTTGCTGTCACAGACCGATCCTCGGCAGGCGTTCCGGATGCAGAATGAGCTCGACGAACAGCTGGATGCGCTGGCCCGTTCCACCCGCAGTCCGGTGACAGAATCACTGGCCAGGCTGAAACTGGCAGAAATCTCACTGCACAGTCACGACACACAGAGATTCGATCTGCGTGTGCGTTCGCCGCGCCGCGAATACCTGCAGGACCAATGGGTCGTGCCCGCATTTTTTGAGGCCCGCAGCCTGCTCTCCCGCCAGGATCCGACAGCAGTCGGGCGCGTGTTACAGAACGTGTCTTTGGCCAAAGGGGTGCAGCGTCAGCATCTGATCTGGCTTCAGCTGGAGCAGCGACTGGGAGACTGCGAACTGGCAGCCGAACTGGAAAATCCAGAACTGGTGACCAGGTCGCGGATAGCCTTTGAACGGCAACTGCAGCAGGCGGGGCGGCAGCTGCAAGGCGTGTTTCGAGACGCCGCAGAACGCACGTCTCGCCGCTATCGACTGGTCCGGGAAGTTGGCGTGCACATTGCCGATCTGGTGGAAACCGTGGAGGTTGAAAAACAGCGGGGCAATTTTCAGTCGGCACTGCGACTGATCGATCGGTCCGTTGCAAAACTGCCTCCCACCCGAGACGGTCCCCGAGCCGCACTGCTGCTGCGGGCCGGAGAACTTCATATCGCCGCCGGGCAGTGGCCGCAGGCGGTGTCCCGGCTGCAGCAGGCCGAACGCCTGTTCGCCAAAGCGGGCCGTGCCAGCGAACAGGCCACGGCCGATCTGCTGCGAATCTTCGCGCTGTCACGCATCAGTCAGCAAACACCGGACCGCACAGACTATCTGGAGGCTCTGGAGGCCCATGTGCGGCAGTTCTCACAGGAGCCCACCGCCGATCAGGCAAGACGCTGGCTGCTGCTGGCCGTTCGCAATTCCAACAAGCCGCGCGCTGCCGTGCTGGCGGCAGACATTGCCAAAGCCACGTCGTCCCCCCGCCAGAAGCTGGCTGCCTGGAATGACTTCGTGGTCTGTTTTGATCAGGCTCTGCAGTCCCAGCAGCAGACCGGTGCCGATTTTGAAGGGCGGGAACAACTGGAAGCCGATCTGCGAACACAAATCTCGCAAATGCAGCAACAGCCGGATTTGTTTGCGGAGAACGAAATGGTGTCCCTGCTCAGCCTGCAGCTGATGCTCGATTTTCAACGCGACGTGAACCAGGGGAATTCGCTGGAGGACTATGCGGAACGGTCGAAAAAGATACGCAGCCTCACGGCCTCGCCCACGCCGCTGAATGACCAGGAGCAGCAGCAGGTCCTGCGGCGAATGGATCTGCTGGATGTCATCATCGCCGCAAGGTCCAGAGTCTCACCGGAACAAATGGATTTGGCCCGGCGGCGGCTGATGCAGTCGGACGCCGCACCGATGATGACCGTGTCGCAGCTCAGTGTGCACATCAGCGTGCAGCAGCCACAGTCGGGAGACGGCTGGCTGGCAGGAATGGGAGCGGACCTGCTGCACCGTGAACTCACCGAACAAACGAAAACACAATCGAAGGCAGCCACAGCCGCGCTGATCCGGCACCTGCCCCTGGCACAAAAGTTCTCTCAGCTGGGGCACCGGTCTGAATTGATGTCGCGCTGGGTGGACAGACTGCTGAGCGGTCGACTCTCGGCCGAGCAGACATTTCAGGTTGCCAGCGTGCTGGGAGCATCGCCCACTTCGGGCAACGGCCAGACAGTCGCCGCTTTCTGGAAGCAGGTGCTGACCACGCAGGCCAAAGGCAGCGATCTGTGGCTCACAGCTCAGCTGAAACTGGCGGATGCAGACGTGCAGAACGGGAACTTTGCCGAAGCTGCCCGACGTCTGGGGGTTGTCAGCACACTCTACCCGGACTGGGGCAGTCCCGAACGAAAAACAGAGGCGGCCAGGCTGCGGATGTCTTTACCGCGTCAGTAGCGCCATCGTGTCGTTTGCCGGCAGCGGGCCGATACACGGCAGGTCTGGACGAATCCCGCACAGCTACCCGGACAGACAGCTTACATCCACCACCCGGCACGACCGGAAAACTCTCGACAGTTTCGGCAGGTGCTGCAACGTCGCGGCCGCATTTCAAAAGGCGAAGCGAATCCCACGGTGACGGCGGCCCTCTGACGACCGTAGGGTACAGTGCAGTGTGGGCCGTCCTTCATCACTTATGTGAGCCGCTTAGATGTCTGCCATTCGCACTGTTCCGATGTTTGCCTGTCGTTGCGCCTTTGTCTTTCTGATTTTTGTTTCTCCCGTGCTGCTGCAGTCTTCATCCATCGCCTGGGGACAGCAGACCGACGAACCCGAACCAGAGGCGCCATCATCGGAGGGTCCCGCAGCGCTGGATGAAACGAATGGTGGACAGGCGAACGGTGCGCTGACTGAAAGTGGGCAGACGGACGATGCGCCGGCTCAGGGGCAGGACACAGAATCAGCCACCACGCCGGACCCGCGTATTGGCCGCCGCGTGATTGTGACCGTCGATCGGGCGCCGCTGCGGACCCCCAGACAGATTGTGTGGAAAGCGTACCGCGGTGAAGTGTTTACCGTTTCGCTGGTCAATGGCGAATGGCTGTGGATCTCCAGCAAGGGGGGATGGCTGTGGGAGAAGGAGACGGTCGACTTTGAAGACGCGATCACCCTGCTGACCACCACAATCGACAGCAAACCGACGGCGGAAAATTATGACATGCGAGGCATCGCCTACACGGCCCATGAAAAGTTTGACGAGGCCATCCAGGACTTTTCGGCCAGCCTGAAGCAGAAGCGAGTTGCCGGCGTACACAACAATCGCGGTCGCGCTTACTACCTGAAACAGGACTACAAAGCGGCCGTGAAGGACTTTGACGCGGCTCTGAAGATGAATCCAAAGCACTTTGTGTCCCTGCTGAATCGTGCGTTGTGCCGCATGGCGACCAACAAGCTGGACGCCGCGCTGCGGGACCTGAACAAAGCCACCGCGCTGAACCCCGAGTTTCCCGAAGCACTCAACAACCGCGGTGTGATCTACATTCGCAAAAATGATGTCCGTCGCGCCATCGCCGACTTCTCTTTGGCCCTGAAAATTGACGATGGATATGTCGAAGCCTATGGCAACCGCGCCGCCGCCCAGCGGCAACTGGGGCTGTTTGCCGATGCCAAAGCCGACCTGGAAACGGCCCAAACCAAAGATCCACTCAACTACAAGCCCGTCAATGATCTGGCGTGGTTTTACGCGACAGTCCCCGAAGCCGCTTTGCGTGACGCTGACAAAGCCGTCGTGCTGGCCACCAAAGCATGCGAGATGACCAAATATGAAGACCCCAACACGCTGGACACCCTCGCGGCCGCCTACGCGCTGAAGGGCGACTTCAAACAGGCTCAGCAGTGGATTCTGACGGCCATCGAACTGGCCGATGCCGAGCAGCGCAAAGAGCTGGCAGCCCATAAGGAACTGCTGGAAGCCGAAAAGCCGATCATCAAGTAGGGATGCCAGGTTCGCCATGCAGAACGAACCAGTTCCCTTTGGATCACTAGCGGAGCTTTAAGCTGGCGATGCCGATGATCGCCAGCAGCGCCGAACAGATCCAGAACCGCAGCACAATCTTCATTTCGTGATCACCACGAAACACAAAGTGATTGTGCAGTGGACTGCAGCGCAGAATGCGGCGTCCGGTCAGTCGAAACGAAGCCACCTGAACGATCACGCTGACCGTCTCCACTACAAAAATGCCGCCAATGACGATCAGCAGAAACTCCTGGCGGGTGACGACTGCGGCGACGGCCAGCAGTCCCCCGATGGGCAGAGATCCGGCATCGCCCATAAAAAGCTGCGCCGGGTAACCATTGAACCACAGAAAACCGAGCATCGCCCCCACCAGTGCTGCCAGCAGCACGCCGATTTCTCCGCTGCCGGGAACATGAGGCATGCTGAAATATTCGGCGATAACGCGATGACCGGCCATGTAGGCCAGTGCGGTAAAGGCGCTCGCGGATGTGATCGTGCATCCGGTCGCCAGCCCGTCGAGTCCGTCGGTCAGATTGACGCCGTTGGCGGTCGCCGTGATGACCAGGGCGGTCCACGCGACAAACGCCAGCCCCAGCGGAATGGCCACGTTGCCAATCGGCCAGATCAGATCTGTGCCCGAGTCCGTCGCCTCCAGCTGCGGAATGAGCAGCCAGCCGGCCGCGCAACCGATGACAAATTGCCAGAGCAGCTTTTGGCGGGCACTCATACCAATCCGACTGGTCCGCTGTTTGACCCAGTCGTCGCGAGCGCCGACCAGCGTCAGTGCGATCATCACCAGCAGCCCAACGTGCAGAAACGAAGAGGCCAGGTCGCTCCAGATCAGGCTGGACAGGAGGACGGCCGCCATCACAAACAGGCCGCCCATGGTGGGTGTTTCAGATTTTTTGGCATGCAGCTGATTGAGGGTGTCCGACTTGCTGGCAATGCGTTCGCGGAATCGTTTCTGCAGCCAGCCGATGGCCACCGGCCCCAGCAGCAGCGTGATCAGAAAGGCAGTCAGGCTGGCGGCCGCCAGCCGCGCCGTCAGAAAGACGCGCGAGTCACCGGTCGTGCGAGAAGCAACTTCATCCAAAATCGTACTGAAATTTCTCAGCAGCCAGAGAACCATAAATTCCGTTTTCCACAGAGCCGGCGTGCACCATCGGGCCCGGCCGCCGTTCGGTCATCCCTGCTCAATGAGATCAGAACGACGATGTCCGCCCGGCGCGTAGTCTAGAACATCCGCCGCCAATTTCGAACGCGGGGTCATGACGGGCGCGTGAGCGCCGGCTCAGTGCAGGTCGTCGAATCGGAGGCGGCGCATGATCTCCGCTTCCAGCAGCGGGTCACTGCCGCGGGGCAGCCATCGGGAGGGGCCCGCCTGGCCGATCACCTGATCCAGATCCCGCTGCAGCGGCTGCGATTCGGAGAACGTCGCACCGCCCTCGTAATTGGCCGCCAGCCCGGGCACATCTTCAATCTGCTTGTCGACGCTCACCAGAATCATGATGTAATCGGGCGAGGTTTCCTGAAAGCTGATCGTGACCCGCCGGCGGATCGACTGCAGCGTGCTTTCCAGACGATTGGCGTAGCCCACCGAATCCCTGTTCCAGGGTTCCAGCAGACTGGAGCCGGCACGAAATTCGGTTTCGATCACACCTTCCAGTTTGCTCTCACGGGCCACCAGAAAGTGCATCTCGTGCAGCACGGCAATCGCGCGTTCCCACATCTGATCCCGCTGCGCTGCGGGAATCTGGACGGCCGGTGGGGCCGCGGTGCGCGGATTCCCTGTCGGCAGTGACAAACAGCCAGACAGGGCTGCACACAGCAGCACGGCGATGCTGAAAATTGTACGGCGACGGGCGGACATGGGCTCTTCCGTGAGCAGAACGACGTTCGCGAGCATTCTGGCAGTTTCCGCCGTTTCCAACAACAGCGATTCAACGAGACACTCAGGCGGGCGGCCGGGCCGGTGTTCAGCCGTTTTTTGTCGACAGCAGCAGCTCCGGCAGAGCTGACGAGCGAGTGCCGGACAGGGGCGCGTTGTCCAGCGAACGGAAGGTAAACACGGCGGAGTACTTGGTTTGTTCGCTGTAGTTGCGGGTGGCCGAGTGGAAGCACTGAGCATGGAAAAACAGCACGTCTCCGGCTTTGAGCTCCGCCGTCACGGCGGAATCCAGCAGAGGACGATTGTCCGGAATGTCCTCGCGAAAGAACAGGTCCTCATCAAACTGGTGCGGCTGCAGACTTGCACGATGAGTGCCTGGCAGCAGTTTCAGGCAGCCGTTGTCCAGTGTTTCTTCTCCCAGCGCAATCCAGATGTTCACCAGTTCCGGAGATTCGAACGCCCAGTAGCGGACGTCCCGATGCCAGCCAGTGTCACTGCTGAACTGCGGCTGCTTCGTCATGATGCAGTTGTGATGGGCCAGAGGCATGACCACCTGCGGGCCGAGCAGCTGCTGCAGCCGAGTCAGCAGAAACGGCTCTTTCACGAGCTGAGAAAAAACGGGGTCGCGGCTGAACGCCTGCTTAAGACGCCGAATGGTGCGTCCCCCTTCGGCCTCCATCGACTGCGGCGCTCCGGGATACTTCACCTGGGCCTCGTACTCAATGTCGCCGTAGTGCATGGCAGCATCGCGGCTGGCGATGTCCAGTATCTTCGCGATGTAGGTGGGTGGGATTAAGTTGCGCTGAATGAGAAACCCGTCGGTCTGGAAGTCTGAAACTTCGCGATCGGTGAAGGCCGAATTCACGGTGCCGGAGTCAATCATCAGAAACATCACTGCTGGAGGTCGTTACCGGAGAGATTCTTGCCCGCAACCGTCATTCTGCAAAGGGTCAATCTGCCGGAATCTGCTGCGTTCTGCGTCTTTTCATTGTCCTGTGACCAGCGAACGCAGGATTTGGTTCGATGTGCGACAGAATTTGCCATCCAGTCCGGGACAAACGTGGCTCTCCCTTTAAGATACGCATCCGCCTGGCTGGGAATCGTTCATCCCGGTCGGCGGGCCGGTCGGCCAGAAACCGGTGCTGCGGGCCTGGATTTGTAAGCAGCAAACTTTGCACACCCCTGAACAACCAGGAACGGGAGAACGAGCATGCGCTGGCGTGGACGCGAACGAAGTGACAATGTGACGGACCATCGTGGTGGCGTGCCGCGCGCCGCGCTGGGTGGCGGTGGCGGCCTGCTGGTCGTGATCGTGGTGCTGATTGTCAAAATGATGGGCGGTGGCCAGCAGGCCCAGAATCTTGCCGGCGGACTGGCCCGTCAGGTTCAGCAGCAGCGCGCCCCGGCGGATCCCGGTGGTGGCGCTGGCATCGAAGATGACAATCGGGAATTCATCGAAGTCGTGCTCAACGACACGGAAGAAATCTGGACCGATCTGTTCGAGCGGCAGGTGCAGGGCGGGGGGTATCGCAGGCCGATGCTCAACATCTTCACCAGTCGCATCAATACAGCTTGCGGCACTGGTCAGGCGGCGATGGGGCCGTTCTATTGCCCGGCCGATCAGGAAATCTACATCGACCCCACATTCTTTGACGATCTGGCCACCCGACACAGTGCTCCGGGAGACTTCGCTCAGGCGTATGTGATTGCCCACGAAGTGGCTCATCACGTGCAGAACCTGCTCGGCTGGAACAAACCCGTCCAGCAGGCGCGAGCTTCCGGTGACGAAATTCTGTCGAACCAGATGTCCGTCCGCCTCGAATTGCAGGCCGACTTTCTGGCGGGCGTCTGGGCCCATCACGCGCATAAAGAATTCGACATTCTGGAAGCGGGCGACATGGAAGAGGCCATTCAGGCGGCCAACCAGATTGGCGATGACACACTGCAGCGTCAGGCCACCGGAACGGTCGTACCGGAACGATTCACCCACGGCACCTCCGCTCAGCGAGTGCGGTGGTTCAAAGAAGGATTGCGTTCGGGCGACCTCACCAAAGCCGAACTGCTGTTTCAGCTGGACTATCGGCGGCTCTAAGCCTGAGTCTCGCAAGGCGGGAAACCGGGCCGCACTTGCTTCCGACGGGTTGCGGTTTCTATGCTGAGAGATTGCTCCCATCGTCGAGACGCGCATGTTTGCCGCCCTGTTTCCCTTCGAATTCGCACAGCCAGGCTGGCTGTGGTTCACGCTGGCCGCTGTGGCGCTGATTCCGCTTTATCGCGTCAGCCTGGTGGATCTGCCGCGGCGGCAGTTGATGGCCGCCACCATCACGCGGGCGGCCATCGTTGTGCTGCTGGTAATTGCCCTGGCCCGTCCAGGCTATCTGAACCTGACTCAGGATGTGTTTGTGGTGTTCGCCGTGGACAACAGCCTGAGCGTCGGTGAGGCCGGTCGGGAGACGGCCGACCGTTTCGTGCAGCAGGCCACCGCAGGCATCGACGCTGATCGCTACCGCCTGCTGCCGTTCGCGCGAACACCTCGCAGCAGTGATCAGGCGGGATCGGGGTCGGATACCGCCGCAGCAACCGACGAGACGCCCTGGCAGTCGGCCACCAATCTGCAGCAGGCTGTCGACATCGCCATCGCCGGCATGCCGCCCAATCGCGTGCCCCTTGTCGTGCTGCTGTCAGACGGCAACGAAACAGACGGCCGCGTCCTGCAGTCACTGGGCGAGGAAACACGTGTCTCCACCGTCCCGCTGGCCACAAGACAAACGCCCGAAATTCAGGTGTCCGCCGTCAATGCACCGGCGGAAGTGCCCCTGGGAGAGCCGTTCGATGTGGAAGTGGTGATCGACGCCAATCACGACGATCAGGTGCAGCTGGATGTCTTCAGCGGCGACTTTCGCATCGCGTCTGAACGGGTGGACATTGCCGCTGGAGAAAATCGATTCCTGTTTCCCCAGCAGATCAGCCGGCCCACCGAGTTTTCCGCCCTGATTCGCCGTCCCCCCGCCGCCGGGCCACAGACGTTTCTGGATGCTCTGGCGGACAACAACACGGCGTCCGGCGTGGTGTTCACGGCCGGTCAGCGGCGGATTCTGATGATCGACAGTCAGCCGGCCTCCACGCGCAGTCTGCAGCGCGCTATGACCAAAGAAAATATGGAGCTGGTTGTGCGACCGGCGTCCGGGATGCCGCAGCAGCTGTCCGAGCTGCAGAACTTTGACGCGCTGGTGCTGTCTGACGTGGGCGCCGATGAGCTAAGCACCGCTCAGATGGACATGATCCGTCGCTACGTGGGTGATCTGGGTGGCGGCTTTGTGATGCTCGGCGGCAACGAGTCGTTTGGCCTGGGCGGCTACTACCGCACGCCCGTGGAAGAGGTGCTGCCGGTAAGGTGTGACTTCGAAAAAGAAAAAGAGAAACCCGGACTGGGCATGGTGCTGGTGATCGACAAGTCGGGCTCGATGGGCGGACGCAAGCTGGAACTGGCGAAGGAAGCAGCCCGCGCGGCCGTCGCGCTGCTGGGCGATAAGGATCAGATCGGCGTGATTGCTTTTGATGGGTCACCTTACTGGATCAGCAGCGTGGTACCGGCCACGCAGAAAGCGACCGTCATCGATCGCATCGCCGGCATTCGCCCTGGCGGAGGCACAACGCTGTATCCGGCCCTGTCAGAAGCCTACCAGGCCCTGTCGGCCACCCGCGCCCGTTTGAAGCACATCATCATTCTGTCAGACGGCAACTCCACTCCGGCCGATTTTGACGGGCTGGTGCGTGACATGGCGGCCGACCAGATCACTGTCTCCACCGTGGGCATCGGCGATGCGGATCGCGCCCTGCTGGAACGCATGGCGGCGTCCGGCAACGGCCGCTACTACTTTACCAGTGATGTGTCCGCCATTCCGCAGATCTTTGCCAAAGAGACCATCAAAGCCAGCAAGTCGGCCATCAACGAAGAACCGTTTCTGCCCGTGCAGATTCGCGCCACGCGTGTGCTCGATGGCATCGCCGTGGACGATGCCCCATTTCTGCTGGGCTATGTGGTCACACGTGCGAAACCCACCAGCGAAGTCATTCTTTCTTCCGAAAACGGCGACCCGCTGCTGTGCTGGTGGCGATTCGGTCTGGGGATGTCGGTGGCGTTCACGTCGGATGCGCAAAGCCGCTGGGCGGCGGAGTGGCTGACGTGGGACGGCTACAGCCCCTTCTGGGCTCAGGTATTTCGGCATTGTCTGCGAAAGCAGTCACAAGCGGGATTCGAATTTCAAATCGAACAGCAGGGCCCCACCAGACGGCTCGTCATTGACGCCGTCGGGCCGACAGGACAGTTTGTCAATCAGGTCGAAACGCAGCTGACCATCATCGATCCCGCACTGCAGACCCGCACACTCCTGCTGGAGCAGTCGGCTCCGGGGCGTTACGAAACACAACTCGAGCTGTCTGCAAAAGGGGCGTGGCAACTGAAAGTCGCACAGTCTGTGGACGGAGTCATCACCAGTCAGCAGTCACGCGCAGTGGTGGTGGGGTATGCGGACGAATTGCGACTGCGACCGACCAACACACGGTTATTGCGGCAGATCGCCCGCACATCGGGAGGGACGTTTGAGCCCTCACCGCAATCTGTGTTTGATCCGCAGAAGGGGCGCGCGGCCGCCGAGCCGATACCAGCCTGGCCCTGGTGTCTGATGGCCGCCATGCTGCTGCTGGTGCTGGACGTGGCCCTGCGACGACTGGATCTGTCCCGGGTCTTTGGCAGCGACGTGCATCGCGAAGAGTACCGCAGCTCTGTCGGCTGAGGCCACCGGCGCTGCCGAGTGGACACATGCCCTGTCAGGCCGCCGCGCGATCCTGTTCGTCAAACATCACCGGCAGACGAATCTCTTTTTTGGCGTGCTGCGCCACCTGGTCCAGCAGGCTGCGAATGGTGGCTTCCGCTTCCCGTCGTTCAACGTTCCAGCGATGCCGCACTCGCGCGAGTTCTTCTTCCAGTTCCAGCACGTTCTCTTCGTCGCGTGTCCGCACGCCCGAAGATTTGGCCAGCAGTTCGCGCTCCTTGTCAGCAAACCACATTTCCAGCTCGGCACGATCCCGCTGAAACTCCTCCCGTCGGCTGTCCACCAGCTCAGCCTGCTCCTGCAGCCGATCGCGTTCCAGCTGCAGGGGCGAGTGCAGCTGCTCAAAAAACTGCTCCACCGCTTTGCGGGCCAAAGCGTAGGACGAGGTGCCTTCCACCGGCAGTTGCTTGATGTGCGGCTGAAACAGGAGCTCCTCCAGGAGCAGACGCTGCTCCAGAATGTCACGCTGCTGCAGATCCAGTTCCACCCGCAGTGCATTGATATGCTGTGATCGCTGCTCGATGCGACTGGCTGTCTCGGCAGACGCCTGTTCGGCCTGACGCAGCTGCCGGGAACGGGACTCCAGATCCTGCAGTACTGACGTGCGGTGTTCGTCAAGCCGATCCGCCTGACGTTTCAGATCGGACTCCACACTGAGCCGTTCTCGTTCCACCACTTTCTGTTCGCGTTTGAGCGACTGTTCCCGATCCATCAGCACCGCGTGTAAGTGTTCCAGCTGCCCAAACCGCAGCCGATGCAATTCCTGGAACCGCGTGCGTTCGCTGCGGAACAGCTGCTGTTCCCGACGCAGTTCCCGCAGTTCTTCTTCAAAGTCATCACGTGCGCGGGACAGATGTTCAAACTGAAAACGATAACGCCGCTGCAGATTATTCTGTTCGGTCAGCAGTGCCTGGCGCCGTTTTTCCACTTCTTCGCGCAACCGCTGCTGCTCTGCTTCAAGCTGTTCGCCAAACAGTTCGCGCTGCTGCTGCAGATCTTCGCTTTGTTCCTGCAGTTCGGCCGCCTGCGAGTCTCGCATGGCCTCCCATTCGATGCGTTCGCGGTTGAGCTGCTCCAGTTCCGCCGCCATTTCGCGGCGAATGGTCTCACGCATGGCTTCGCGTTCAGAGTGCAGATCGTGCTCAATTTTCTGCATCCGCTCGTCGTGCTGCAGCTGCTGATCTTCAGCCCGCTGCAGCAGGCGTTCCCGCTCTTCATCGACCGCTCCACGCTGTCGTGCGAGGATCTGACGCTCCCGGGCCAGCTCATCATTGACCACGTCCGCCAGTCGCTGACGCTTCGCGTCCAGTTCAGCGCGGCCTTCTTCAAGAATTTCCTGCTGCTGCTCCAGATCCGATTCCAGCTGACTCATGTCGTGCTGGCGTCGATCCAGTTCGGCGGAAATTTCCCGCTGCGCTGTGCGATCCAGGGCCACCTGCTGAGCAAACTGCGAGGCGCGGGATTCAAACGCTGTGCGATCAGCCGACAACTGAGCTCGATCGGCATCGAGCAGTGACTTCTGCCGCTGCAGTTCGGCAAATCGGCTTTGCAGCGCTTCGGCCGCCGCGCTGGCCTGCAGCAGCACACGCAGCGCGTCCTCGTCCGGATCGGGCACCGCTCCCACGGTTGTTGGCGGCTGCACGGACAACTCCCCACCGGCCGGCTGCGGTACAGCGGACGCGTCATTTGGCGCGTGATCGGGGGTGTTGGTCATGCAGGGACTCCATTCCCGACAGGACGGCAGAGTATTCGCGCAGCGGACGTCCGCTGCGTCAGGCCCCATTCTTGGCAAAGACAGCCGAGGGCACAATACGACAAACCGCCGCGGACCGATGAAAACCCGCGGCGGTTCGAATGGGAATTTGAGAACCGGTGGATTTAGCCGACGGCGGAATTCAGCATGTTCTCAAAGTGTGCCTTGTCAGGCGCGCCGACGACTTTGTCGACCAGCTCGCCATTTTTGAACAGCATCACAGTGGGAATGCTGGTGATCCCATAGCTGGCAGCGGTCTGCTGGTTTTCGTCAGTGTTGACCTTGCCGATTTTCACTTTGCCCTCGTATTCGGTGGCCAGTTCTTCAATCGTGGGCATCAGCATTCGGCAGGGGCCGCACCAGGGTGCCCAGAAATCCACGAGCACTGGCTCGGCTGAGTTGAGGACGTCGTCCTGGAAGTTCGCGTCTGTGAATTCGTGCAGATTGTCTGCCATCGGTAGGTCCCTGTGTTTCAAAACGTGTGTAAAGGAATGGCCAATTCAGGTCAACGACCACGCAGGTCTGCTGCCGCGGCTTCGTGATGGCTTGCTCGTGAGGCTCGCTGTCGCTGGTCTGTCTTCTTGACGCTGGAGCATCGCGGACACTTACACAAACCCGGTGGACACCGTGGTTGTATGGTTCAGTTCGCGTAATTCCCCCTGAATTCCTGCACTTCCGCGCAGTTGTGGGCGGCGGGATTATTGGTCAACCCAACCACACTGTCAACGCGAGTCACCGTTGGCGTTCAGGATGTCGTTTTTGAGCCAAATTTGCCGCTTTTTGGAAATCCGACCCGCTGCAGACGAAATGCCCACTGGATACCGACTGCCGAAAATGCGTAAACTTCGCAAAGGCATTAGTTTGCGAAAAACGGGCGAGCAGGCGGAAGGACGCGGCCGGGTCGGAATCAAACCAGTTGATTAGCCAATCGACCAGTCAATCAACTGGCCTACTGACGAACCACCGCAGCCAACAACGACCACCACGTTCGCTCCGATCAACGCGAAGAAGGATCTGCGCGATGGCCATCACCCAATTGAGCGACCTGATGAAGTCACGAACGACAGTGTGTCGACACGCCACGGTGCAAAGCTGGCTGGCCGTCAGTCTGCTGGCAGTCTCCGTAACAGCACAGGCTGCAGGACAAACTGCAGGGCCAGTCGGCAATGAAGGTTCACGCCCTGGCAGTTCCCGCCCCTCGGGTGCCGCTGGCTCGGCGCCGGACGAAATGCTGCCGTTTGATGAGCTGATGAAGCTGCCCCGAACGGGCGGTCAGTCTGGCGACACGGGCACCCTGCCGCCGATCGAGCCGGGAAATGCCACACTGCGTCCCGTCACTCCGCCCCCCCAGCGAGAATTCAATCCTCCTCGCACCTATCGTGAATCGCAGCCAACCACACCATTCGGCCAGCCGACAGGTCGTCCACTGGACGGTCCTCTTGACGGTGCGGTGCGTGGCGACGGCCGTGCGGGAGAGGTCGGTCGTCGGCTGCTGCCTGCGGAAATGGACTCCACTGTGCCAGGCTCCGTCGACCAGCAGTTTTCCTCCCTGAAGTTCGACTGGCAGCAGCATTCCACCTCCATTGCCGACCTCCGCTTTCCCACGCTGGGCGATTTTGAGGATGGCCGCTCGTCTTTGTTTCCGGAAGAAGAAGAGGCGTATCTGGATCTGGTTGGGACGGTGGAACGGCAGCGAGCCCTGTTGATTCAGCGTACCTCGCGAGAACGGCAGTCCACCGTGAGACCAGTCGCCGTTTGGGAAGAAGCCTTTTATCAGTTCGCCAACGCCCGACGACTGGCGTGGGAAAACGGACACCTCCGCAAGCCCGCGTCGGAAGACAGCCTCAACGGTATGGCCGACCCGTTTCGCAATGCGGACCCCTCGGTCAGTCAACTGCGTGATGATTCCAGTCTGCCCTATTCCCTGCTGGATGACATTCGCCGCTTCCCCGAGCATTTCGCCGGACGGCCGATCGTGCTGTACGGTCGACTGTCGCCCGGTAAGCTGACCCGCATCACCGATGACCCTCAAACTGTGCATTCCTCCGGTCGCGGTGTGCGGGAAGAATTTCAGGAAGTCCTCGTGCATCGGTCCTCTCTGCGTTCCCTTGCGGATGGCTCGCAGATTGCCGTGGTTGATTTCCGCAGCGTGACGACGCCGGACGAAGGGACAATTCGCACCGAGGACTGGGCGGGAGACTCCGTGGCCGTGCTGGTTAAGGGCTGGGTGGTGAAAGACTGGAATGGCGTGCCATTGATCTTCAGTGAGTCAGTCCGCAAGCTGAGTGCGATTCCGCATTTTGAACTGATTCGCCGCAACACCACCGATCGCCGCCGACTGCAGGACGAGGAAAAGTGGCTCTACTACGAGACGCTGCGGCAGTTGGAACTGACCACCGCCGACCAGCAGGAGTTGATCGCCGATTTCTGGCTGGCACGACGGATCAATCAACTGAAAGATGATGTGGGCCGCAAGGCTCAGTCCGACCTGCAGGCACTGAATGATCAGCTGTCTGAAGCGAAAATCACAGAAACGCAGTACCGACAGGCGAAGACCACACTGGAACGCAGCGTGGCCGCCCGTGTGGCCCGCTACCGTCAGTATCGCGACCACCCGGAAGACTTTCAGACGTACGTCGACATGTTTCAGTATCCCGAGGCATGGCACGGGCAGATGGTTACCTTGTCCGGCCACGTGCGGCACGTCGTCAGTTATCCGGGCGACGAAACACTGTTTGACGGTCGCATGCTGCATGAATTGTGGCTGTTCACTGACGATTCGCAGCACAACCCCACGGTCATCATCACCCCCACACTGCCGACCGACTTTCCGGCGGACGCAGAAGTCATCGACAGTGTTTCTGTAACGGGCTGCTTCTTCAAACGCTATGTCTACGGATCGCAGGATGCTGCCCGCATTGCCCCCCTGGTGCTGGCCGGTCGCATCTCATGGGTGCCCACCGCCAGTCAGGTGGCAACGCTGGTGGCCGAGGGGAACCTGGACGGCGATTCACAGCGTGCCAAACGGGCCGAACAACTGCAGGGCGAACAAAGCGGAGACTCCATCGCGCTGTTCGTCAGTCTGGCTGTGGTGCTGGCGCTGATGATCCTCTGGGGGCGTGCTCAGCGGGAAGAACGTGATCGCGTCCGCCTGAGAAAACGCATCGACGAAGTGCCCGAGTTTGAATCCACACAGCCGGGGGGCTACGCTATCGGCCTTTCCGACCTGCCTTTGGGAAACACTCTGGGGAACAATGACGGCGTGTGACGGGCCGCTCATGGCCGGGACAGTCCGCTGTCGTGTCGCCAGAACCGTGATCTCCCCAGCACCAGAGAAATTGAGCCCGGCAGGCGACCTTCTGTCCAGATCAAAGCCAGTTCCTTGCAGCGTCTTCCATCCATCGATCGCCCGTTGAGACTCGGCGTGCTTATCAGCGGAGGCGGCACCACGCTGCTGAACTTTCTGGACTGCATTGAGGCCGGCACTCTGAACGCCGAAGTGCCCATCGTGATCTCCAGTCAGCCAGACTGCAAAGGCGTTGAGCGGGCCCGCAGCGCCGGGCTCGAATGCACGTCCATCCGCCGCCCGGACTACGAAGACGTGGCCACCTACAGCGAGGCCGTGTTTGCCGTGCTGCAGCAGCACGATGTGGACCTGGTGACGCTGGCCGGGTTCCTCAATCTGCTGAGGATACCTGACGCGTTTGCGTTGAAGGTCCTCAACATTCACCCGTCACTGATTCCCGCTTTCTGCGGTCGGGGCATGTACGGTCATCACGTGCACGAAGCGGTCGTCCGTCGAGGGGCCCGTGTGAGCGGCTGCACGGTTCACTTTGCCGACAACGAATACGATCACGGTCCGATCGTGATTCAACGATCAGTGGATATCCCCGATGGGGCCGATGCCGATCAGGTCGCCTCACTCGTGTTTGAGCAGGAAAAGATCGCCTACCCGGAAGCCATTCGTCGCTTTGCGTCCGGCCGTCTGATCATCGACGGGCAGCGCACGATGCTGGACGACGACACGTGCGCTGCTGGTCCGTCAGTCTGACGCTTCAGTCTTCCGCACGACTACCGTCGCCGCACATTTTGACAATCTTCGGGTCAAACCGAGCAACCATCTCCACGAGGTCCGACTGCTCGGCCATTACCTGCTCAATGTTCTTGTAGACCCCCGGCACTTCGTCCGCCCCGGCGGACAGCACGCGAATGCCACGGGCTTCCAGATTGCGAACGGTGGACCGCAGGTTAAACGTGTCTTTGGCCTTACGGCGTGACATCACGCGACCGGCGCCATGAGCGGCCGAATTCATGCTGGCCGCATTGCCTTTGCCCCGCACCACAAAGGCGGGATCTGCCATGGACCCGGGAATCACTCCCAGCACCCCCTTCGCCGCGGGCGTAGCACCTTTGCGATGCACGATCGTGTCTTTGCCAAAATGGCGTTCCTGCC
The DNA here is from genome assembly GCA_024742875.1 of Planctomycetaceae bacterium. GTDB lineage: Bacteria > Planctomycetota > Planctomycetia > Planctomycetales > Planctomycetaceae > Fuerstiella. The sequence continues at coordinate 118,773 of JANSXP010000005.1, forward strand.
AGGCAAAGTTGTGATGATTTTCCACATCGCAGATCACGCGCCCACCCATCAGACTGGTGACCGTCCTGTGAATCACATCATGATTGGCGGACGCGTAATCGCCCATCAAATTCATGGCCGCCCAGTAGTCACGACCTTCCGTGGTGTCCATCTCCAGCCAGGCCAGTCGTCCGAGGTGTCCATATTTGCGAGGCAGCTGCCGACTGGCGATCGACGAGTAGGTGGAGCACACTGAAGCGCCCGTCCCGCGACTTCCACTGTGCGACAGCAGCGCCACGTACTGCCCCGGCTCCAGTTCCCATTCGGGCGCTTTTTCCGTCAGCGTGAACACGCCGAATTCCACAAAGTGATTGCCAGACCCCGAGGTGCCCAGTTGTTTGCGGGCCCGGTCCTTGTTCTCCCGCGTCACACGGCTGACACTCCAGTTCTGATCAAGAACCGCGTGATGTTTGGGTTTCTCGTGTCGCGCCCCCACACCAAACACGGTGCCATTCTCCAGAGCCACACGATAACGCTCAAAGTTTTTCGTCAGCGACTCCACCGGAGTATCGAGCACCGACAGTTTCATCCGACAGGCGATGTCAACACCCACCGCGTAGGGGATCACGGCGTTTTCGACCGCCAGCACTCCACCGATCGGCAGGCCGTAGCCAATGTGAGCGTCGGGCATCAGCGCAGCCCCCACCGCGTCCGGCACCTGGCAGGCGTCTTCCATCTGCCGACGGGCGCCGGTGTCGATGTTGTCTCCCCACGTGCGATAGCTCAGCTCCGAGCGTTCCACCACTTCCGCTTCCGACAGCAGGTCCTGCGCCAGCGCATTCCAGCAGCGATCTCCCACAAACAGTTTGGGGTCGGCGACCACCTGACCGATGCGTTTTTTGATTTCCCCGCGGGAGTACTTCCGTTCCGCAGTCAGCGCCTGGACGGCGGCAATGGCTGACTTCGCGCAGTCGCGCGGCACTCCCAGTTTTTCCAGTTGTCGCGCGTTCATAACGAGTCTCCTTTGCGGCAGCGCCTGCTCCCGCGTCAGGCGAACGACACGCGAGGCAATCACAGGTTCTCTGTTTTCTGAAAGTGCCTTCGTGTTTGGCCCGATTTCACCCCGGCCACGAACTGTCTAGACACCCCCCTTAAGAAACCAAAAATATACAGGCCACTTTGTATGATCCAATGAGCGGACCGCTGGTCATTTATCCCAGAGAGACGACATCGTGAAATTCTACTGGCTTCTGCCTGCCGTGCTGTGCCTGCCGGGCGTCTTTGTCATGCCTGCTTCCCAACGGGCAGCCCGCCCGGTGGAACGGTCGAAAATCAAAGGCGACTATGTGGAAGTGCGGCGTTATGCGGCGTCCGAAGCCGGGCAGGCGGTGGCCGTGGATGAATCACACTTTTTTGCAATTACCAACAGTCGGATCGCACGCTACGACCGCCGGACCGGGGAGCAAACGGCCGTCTGGTCGGCCGACGAGCAGCGTCCGCTCAAGCATCTGAATTCCGGAATCGTGCGGGATGGAAAACTGTACTGCGCACATTCGAACTATCCGGAATTTCCCGAGGCCAGTTCGGTCGAAGTCTGGGACACCAATCTGAACCACATCGACTCACACAGCCTGGGAGTGCTGGAAGGATCACTCACGTGGATCGAGCCGAGTGACGACGGCTGGTGGGCCGTGTTCGCCCACTATTCGAAGCGCGTCAACGAGAACCCTCACGCCAAAAGCAACCGCTGGACAACGCTGGTGCGATTCGACAGGCAGTGGCGACGCACGGGCGGATGGGTGTTTCCACAGGAAGTACTGGACCGGTTCGCACCCCACAGCTGTTCGGGAGGTGGCTGGGGGCCGGACGGTCGGCTGTACTGCACGGGGCATGATCGTGCGGAAATCTACCAGCTGGAACTGCCTGCGGCCGGATCCACGCTGAAGCTCGCTGGCACATTCCGCGCGCCAATCACAGGACTGGGCATCGCTTTCGACAATCGCGGTCATCTGTTCGGCATCAATCGCCCGCGTCGTCAGGTCATTGAGGCCAGACTGGATCCAGCGCCACCATGCGCGACCGATGAACGCTGATGGCCTCCGGGCAGCGATTCCCCGTTTCCTCCCGCGGCTACAGCTTCTCGCTCAACCAAGGGAGATTGCCAGTGCCGCCTAAATCCGTCACACTCCGTCTCCCCGGGGGGGCCTCACAGCCCCCCACTGCCACATCACGACGTGCGCACGGCCGAAGGAGCTGATCCGGGAGTAACGGATGACTGAGCGATCACAATATCACAACCATCTGCTGGCCGCGCTGGCAGTCGAGTGGAAGCTGCTGACTGATGAACAGCTGCGCGAGCTGATTGACGAACTGAGCCAGTCCCATGCGGCCGATGACGATGCGCTGCTGAGCGGCCTGACCGAACGTGCCGAACTTTCGGCAGACGACGTGCAGGCGCTGCAGTGGATGGCCCGCCGGACCGAAGGCCGCGGCATCGCCCCACAGGTAGACTCCACCGCCATTCATCCGGTCAGCACGCCGTCACACACTCCCCCGCCCATACCAGCTCCAGACAGCGAGGCGCGATATGTCCGCAGGGAATTTCATGCCCGCGGAGGCAACGGACAGATCTGGGTGGCCAGAGACAATCGTTTTGGGCGCGATGTGGCACTTAAGGAACTGCAGCCGGACCGCAGTCATCGGCAGGCGCAGCAGCGTTTCATCACGGAAGCCAGAGTCACAGGTCAGCTGGAACACCCGGGCATCGTTCCCGTCTACGAGCTGCACGAGTCGTCCACCGAATCGCCATTTTACACTATGCGATTTATTCAGGGGCAGACACTGCAGGAAGCCATTGCCGCCTTTCATCAGCTGCCGCCCGGCAGTGAGCGGGCACTGAAATTTGTCGAACTGCTGAACGCCATCATCGCTGTCTGCAACACGGTGCAGTATGCGCACTCTCACGGAGTCATCCATCGAGACCTGAAGGGCCGCAATGTGGTCCTGGGAGACTTCGGGGAAGTCGTCGTGCTCGACTGGGGCGTTGCCAGAATCCTCACTGACGAAGATGGCCAACCATCCGCCGTTCGTTCGGAACAGCTGGATCTGCTGGAGTCGACACAGGATGGCTCGATTGTCGGCACGCCGTCGTATATGTCTCCCGAACAGGCCAAAGGAGACAACAAAGCGATCAGCCCCGCCAGCGACGTGTATTCTCTGGGCGTCATTCTTTACGAACTGCTGGCCGGGCGACTGCCTTTTGAAGCAGACTATGTCAGCCAGCTGCTGGAAAAAGTGATGACAGCCAGCCCCGCTCGTCCGTCGCACGTGCGGGACAGCGTGCCACAGGCACTCGAGGCCGTGTGTTTGAAGGCGTTGAGCAAGCGGCCGGAGGATCGGTACGCTTCGGCGCGGGAACTGGGTGATGAAATTCGTCGCTGGCTGGCCGACGAACCGATCCTGTGTATGCCCGACAGCCTGCCCACACGGCTGGGACGGTGGGCGCGACGTCACCGGGCCATCGTCACCACGGCCGCATCGGTGGTGTGTGTGCTGCTGATTGGACTGTCAGCCGGCTCCTGGCTGCTGGCCGATGCGAACCGTCGCATCAGCGCAGAAAAAACGCGGGCCGAGCGACTGGCAGACGAAGCGCGGCAGGAAAAAAACAAGGCCGAACTGCTGGCCGTGGAGGCCAACCAGAACTTCGAAGAGGCGCTGGACTCTGTCAATCAGTTTTACAATGTGGTCAGCGAACACCGTCTGCTGCACGCTCCCGCGCTGTCACGGCTGCGCGACGATCTTCTGCGAAACGCGATGGGCTACTACGCTCGCTTTGCCGCAAAAAACACGAGTGACCCGCGGCTGCAGGCGCTGCTGATGGAGTCTCGCTATCGCATGGCCCGCATTCACATGGCGCAGGGCCACGATGAAAAAGCAATGGCACAGCTGCAGCAGTGCCGCGGCTATTTTGACGATCGCGAGCACCTGGGCCCCAGTCCGGGCTACGGCCGATTGATCCATGCCAAAGTGCTGGCGGCGATTGGCGAAATTGAAGCCCGCCAGCATATGACAGAAACATCAACCGGGTTGCGGGATCGGGGCATTGCGCTGCTGCGGGACTTTCTGCAGGATCATCCCGGCGACCCGGATGCGCTCGTCAAACTGTCGCAGTTTCTGTGCGACGATGCCCACCACCATTACAGCACCCGTCACCTGCGTGAGGCGGGACCCGCCATGGCCGAGTCTGTCAGCATTGCCCGACAATTGTGCGCCGACAACAACGTGGAACGCCATCAGATTCAGCTGGCCGAGTGTCTGTCTTTCTCCGCCGTCATAGCCCGGGACAGCGGACAGATTTCCGCCGCCGAGGATCAGTTTCAGGAAGCGATCGAAATCTACAGCAGCATTCAGCGCGATGCTGGTCTGATTCCCCGCGAGCGTGCGGGACTCTCACAGTGCTTTCACAGTCTTGGCATGCTGCTGCGGCGGACAGGGCGGGGCGAACTGGCCCTGCCGATGCTGACGTCCTCCGTCCAGCTGCGACAGGAACTGATGGACGAATACCCGTCGCTGCCGGGGCACCGCAGCGCCCTGTCGCTGAGCCTGACGAGTCTGGGCGTGCTGCACTGGCACCACGATCGTCTCGAAGACGCCGAACGGGCCTATGCCCGCTCGCTGGCACTGCTGGATCAGCTCGTGGCCGAATTTCCGGATGCCCCCATCTACCGCAACGACCTGGCGGCAGGACACAACAACCTGGCACTCGTGTATCGCGCCCAGGGGCGGATCGATGAGGCCATCACAGCCTACGAAAACTCGATAGCCATCCGACGTCAGCTGCTGCCCGCTGCGCCGGATGTGCTGGGAGTGTCGATGCAGCTGGGCAACTGCTACTGCAATCTGGGCCAGCTGTTTGAACTCACGGACCAGCCGGCGACCGCACTGCGGTGGCAAAATGAAAGTGTCAGCCTGCTGTCATCGGTCCGAGAACGCATCGGCGATGATCCGCGGCTGATGTCTTATCTGAAGCGGGCGTTCCGAGGTCGGGCCGAAGCGCTGGTTTCTCTCAGGCGTTATGACGACGGCATCGACCAGTGGCAGCAGGTCGCTGACCTGGAGACCGGTCGCGAACAGCAGTATCTGCTCATGCAGCAGGCCAGAGCGGTGGCGGTTTCAGGACAGACGGACAAAGCGGCCGGTGCCGCCGAGGCACTGCTGGCCACTGGCACACTGGATGCCGAAACACTGTTCGATGCGGCCCGTGTGCTGTCGATTTGCCGAGCCAGTCTGGCGGCTGCTCAGACGAGCACCGGCCAGGACAAAAGCGACACTCAGAAAAACGTTGACCAACCGGCTGACCGCGGCACCACCGACGAAACTGCCTCTGCGGCCCAGCGAGCGTATCTGGCCCTGGCTGTGAAAGCCCTGACGATGGCGGCCAATGGCGGCTTTTTTGAGGACGCGGGCTGGGACGAGCTGGATCAGGAACCGGACCTGGCCGGCATTCGTGACACGCAGGCGTTTCGAGACTTCGTCCAGAAGCATCGGCGAACGGCCGTTTCCAGCGCCGCCGACGCCAAACCCTGACGACTGCCAATCGGCCGTGATTGTCCTGGCGTTGTCGCGTTGGCCAAAAAAATGGGAAGCGGTGTGTAAGGACTGGCAATCCACAGCGTCCTGCTGGCACAACCACTTACTTTACATGTCACCTATTGGCAATAAACAGGGGAAAAATCATGATCACCATTCGCAAAGCGGCCGAACGCGGACACGCCGACCATGGCTGGCTGAAAGCCGCCCACACGTTTTCGTTTGCCGGCTATCACGATCCGGCCCATATGAGTTTTCGTTCGCTGCGAGTCATGAATGAAGACCGCGTTGCGCCGGGACGAGGATTCGGCACGCATCCGCATCGCAACATGGAAATTGTCACCTATGTGCTCAGCGGTGCACTGGAACACAAAGACTCCATGGGAAATGGAGAGGTGCTGCGGCCGGGAGAATTTCAGCGCATCACGGCCGGGACAGGCATCACACACAGCGAGTTCAACCCATCACAGGAGGAGGAAACGCACCTGTACCAAATCTGGCTGCTGCCGGAGAAAGACGGCCTGACACCAGGCTACGAGCAAAAGGCATTTGATCAGGCGCAGCGACACAATCAGCTGCAGGTGGTTGCGTCGCCGACCGGTGAGCAGGGCTCCTTGACCATCCATCAGGATGCCCGCATCTTTCTGGCCGACCCGCAGGCGGGCACCACACTGACCGTCGACATCGCCCCGGACCGACATCTGTGGATTCAGGTGCTCGAGGGACAACTGGACGCAGCCGGGCATGTCGTCGCTACGGGCGACGGAGTGGCAGTCTCCCAGGAAACGGCCGTCTCACTGACGGCTACTGCGGATTCCCGCCTGCTGATGTTCGATCTGGCCTGACAGCAATTCATACACCCAAAACTCTCAAAGGAGACTTCCGATGAAAACACTCCACGGCCCACTCAGCCTGGCGGGACGATTGATGATTGTGCTGATCTATTTTCTCAGCGCTGTCGGCAACAAGATCCCGCAGTTCAGCAGCGTGACGCAATACATGACGGCCGAAGGCGTTCCGGCCGCGAACGTCATGCTGGTGGGCGCCATTGCGTTTCTGATTGCAGGCAGCCTGTCTGTCGCCACCGGCTTTCGTATCCGCATCGGCGCTTCGCTGCTGCTCATCTTTTTGGTTCTGGCAACGTACTTCTTTCATGACTTCTGGACATTCGAAGGCGGCGAACGCCAGACTCAAATGATCCAGTTCATGAAGAATGTCTCGCTGGCTGGCTCGCTGGTGTTCCTGCTGGCCAACGGCGGCGGTGCCTGGAGTCTCGAAAAGAGTCCGTCGACGACTGAATGACGCCTGCGGCCGCGACACGGCAACTTTCCGTGTCACACAGTGGGCGTGGAGTCGGCTACCCTCGGCCGCCGCCGGGACCACCACGCCCACGTCGACCGCCGTCTTCGGAACCACCACGCCCGCCACCAAAGCCGCCGCCCGGCCCGCCACCTGAGCCGCCTCGGCTAAAGCCACCTCGGCCTCCGCCTTCACCGGAATCACCGCCGCGACCGCGACCAAACAGACCCGCCTCGCCCCCGCTTTTGGACATCGCATTGACAAAGCTGCTGGTGAAATCCTTCTCCGACATCGTTGTGGGTTTGATTCCTGCGCGATCAAACATGGGGGCCAGCCGAGGATTTCCACTGATCTCTTCGGCCGTGATTTTGCCGTCCTTATCCTGATCGGCAAAACTGAAAATCCGCCCCGCGGTTGACTCGTACCGTTCTTTCTCTTCGTCCGACAGCTTCCGCTGAGAGTTGCCGTCCTTGTCCTGTGAATTCGTGCCGGCTGGCCCAACGATCGTCAGCCGCGCGGCTTTCATCTGCCCGGACATCACGGCCACCAGTTGATCCTCAGCTCCCCCAACGGCCTCAAAACCGGACAGCTCGCGCGGCGTCAGAATGCCATCGCCATTCACATCAATGCTGTCAAATTCTGTCAGCTCTTCTCGCTGCACAGAGATCCACTCGTACAGACCAATCTGTCCGTCGAAATCCAGATCCATCTCGGCATACTTCGGTGGCAGGTCAATCGTCAGGCGCTCTTTCTCGCGGGCACGGAATGGCTGCGCGGGCGTGTAGGCACTGCGGTTGGCGTCGGGTCGCGCCATCTCGCTGCGACCTCGTTCAAATGAGCTGCCGCCGGGACCACCACCAAAGCCACCGCGTCCGCCGCCGGAGCCACCAAATCCGCTGCGGCCTCCCGCTTCTCCGCGGCCGCCACCAGGCCCGCCAAAGCCGGATCGTCCACCGCCGCCTTCTGTCCCGCCGCGGCCGCCGAACGTGCCCCGCTGCCCGCCAAAGCCACCGCTCGGACCACCCTGTCCGCGCTGTCCACCGAAGCCACCGCCCGGTCCGCCCTGACCACGTTGCCCGCCGAGGCCGCCGCCCGGCCCACCCTGACCTCGCTGGCCGCCAAAACCGCCGCCGCGCTGTCCGCGTATTCGGCCTCCCTGCGCGTCGCCTCCGCCCCGGCGTCCGCCTCCTGGCTGCGCCATCACAAGCGATTCACTGAACAGAAACGCTGACAGGATCACAAAAAACGTGAAGGGCTTGAGCATGTCACCCGGCTCCTCGCAGGCTGGCAATGGAAAATTCGTGCGCAGGCACAGGGTGTTAACCGCGCAACAAAAGCGAGGATTCGGCGATTTTGCAGATTTCTGAAATCTGATGGCGGACTTGCGCATCGGTGACGGGCCGTCCGACAGGTCAGCCGCTGCATCGACGTTCGTTGCCCCCGATCCGTCGTGCGCCCATAATCGCCCGATCGAACGTCGCCTGGTCAGAAGAAGGTTGCCCTATGTGGAATACTGTCATTGCACTGATGGCTGTCAGCGTGAGCCCTGTCAGCGCCGCAGAACAAACCGTCAACACGACCGAAACGCTCGTGCAGGCAGTGGACCAGGCCACACCGGGAACCACCATTCGCGTTGCGGCCGGTCGCTACGAACTGGCCGCCCCTCTGACACTGACCAGCGGAGTGACGCTGTGTGGCAGTGGCCCGGACACCACGGTGATCACGCACGTCTCATCCTGGCGACCATCGACGACGACACTGCCGGATCCCGAGATGAAGACCAAAGGGATGGACACCACAGCCTTTCTCATCTGCCTGGCCAACAAGGCGGCTGATGTGGCCATCAAAGATCTCACTCTCGACGGGCCGGCCATGCATGGTGCCATTTACGGTTTTGGCAACAGTCGCCTCACCATTCAGGGACTGCGAATCCAAAACACGCTGTGGACCGGCCTGCGAACGTTTGGACTCAAGGACTCTCTGATTACCGACTGCGAGTTTGTGGATGCCGGTGGGCGCTGGAAAAAGGGTGAGCCAGGCGTCAGTGGCGGCATCACGGGCGGCGCCATTTTCTCTGTCTGGATGTCTGACACTCGGATTTCGCACAATCGATTCCGCCGCACAACCACCGCCAAAGAGCGCGCCTTTTACGGCATCAAGGGACGCCAGGCCAGAAGATGCCGCGTGGATCACAACACCATCGAAGCCAACTTCTCAATCGAGTTTCCGTTCGAAAACGATGAAGACAACGAGATTGATCACAACATCTGTTATGGCGCGATCTCGATTCCCAAATACGCGGGTGGACGTGTGCCGGAAAGCGGCCGCACGTTCCATATCCATCACAACCTGATGCACGCGGGCTACTCAATCGAGTTTGTTCGAAACGGCGTGGAAGTGGACCACAACCTGTTCGATTTCTCTGTCGATAAGGACGGCGGGAATCTGATTTCCGGATTCGGCAAAGCGGCGGCCGACGGCCCGGCCAGTTTTCATCACAACCTGGTCAGCAATCCCGGACGCGGTGTGATCTGGATCAATGAAGTTTTCAACAACCTGTCCGTCTACAACAACCACATCATCACCCGCACGACGGCCACCCCCAGAACAGAGGGCCTGTTTGGGCTGAATGCCGACATAGACGATGCCACGCTGGTGATCCGCGACAACATCATCGAGTGTCAGGGACTCACACGGCCGTTACTGCGACGTGATGTCAGTGACAGGGCCACCATTGAAAACAACCGCCTCGTGAATGTGTCCGATACAGCCCGCTATGGCAATCCGACAACCGGAGCGCCCACAGGACTGACCGAACCGCTGCGGTTCCGGTGCGGCGTTCACGGAGAAACCACGGTGGACCAGTGGACTGTTTCGGCCACCCCAGCGGACTCTCAACCTGAGCGTCAACCATGAAAGTTGCGGTCGTCGGCTGCGGGATCGCGGGCGCTACGGTGGCCTGGCAGTTGTCCGAACGAGGTCATCAGGTCACCGTTTTTGAACAGGCGCAAAAGTGTGGCCCTGTCGGCGCCGGCATTCTGCTGCAGCCCAGCGGTCAGCGGGTCCTGCGGCAGCTGGGTCTGCTGGAAGCCGTAATCGATCAGTCAGCCCGCATTGACAGTCTGCATGCGCGGCACCGCACGGGCAGCACGCTGGTCAAACTTCAGTACAGCAGACTCTCGCCCACACTCACCGGGTATGGTGTACGTCGCAGCCTGCTGTTCGACCTTCTGCTGCAGCGCTGCCGGGCCAGCGGCGTGCGGATTTGTGAGGGTCAGCGCATCGAATCCGCCGTCCAGCATTCCGGCGGCGTGCAGCTGTCAATGGGCGAAGGGCAGACAGATCCGTTTGAGCTGGTGGTGGCCGCCGACGGTTCGCGGTCCTCGCTGCGCCGTCAGCTGGGCCAGACCGAACGCATCACGGAGTACGCCGATGCGGCGCTGTGGACTCTTGGCCCTTACGATGGTGACCCGTCCTGTCTGCTGCAGGTGGCCGGTCGCTGTGGTCGGTTGATCGGCATGCTGCCGGTCGGCGACGGTCAATGCAGTTTTTTCTGGGGACTGAAGAAAACCGAAGAGCGTGAACTGCGATCCCGCGGCATAGAGTACTGGAAACAGCAGGTGGCCGACTTCTTTCCCGCGGCATCGTCCATCATCGCTCCGCTCACATCTCTGGAGGGCGTTCCGTTTGCCACCTACCGGACCATCACCATGCGGACAATGGCCTGCGAGCGGATTGTCTTTGCCGGAGACGCGGGCCACCCCACCAGCCCTCACCTGGGACAGGGACTCAATCTCGCACTGGAGGATGCAACTGCACTCGTGGCCGCAGTGGATCGCACGTCAGATCCCGCTGCCGCGATCGCCGCTTTTGATCAGCAGCGACGACGCAAGACCCGTTTCTACACGCAGCTGACTGGTCTGCTCACACCGTTTTTCCAGACGTCATCACGGGTTCTGCAGCTCGGCCGCGACCTGACGCTGCCCGTGATGCCACACCTGCCCTATGTGGGACGCCAGATGGTGCTCACGATGGCCGGGTTGAAGTCAGGCTGGCTGGGAGTCGAGCCGATTCCTCAGGAGAGCCTCTTCGAGAACGACGAAAATGTGTCAATTTGATTGAACGCCCGAGGTTGTCATCGCACTTCACCAACAGCCCGGACATTCGGGCGTTGCCTGTCCTGTTGGGATGAAACGGAAAATGCCAAACCGCCGCCTGCCTCTGCTGATGTCTGTCGCGCTGATCGCCCTGGGAACATCGGGCTGCCGGGAAGATCTGGAAGTGGCCGAATCGTCTCCCGCAAAAACCTCCGGCTCCGGCACGACCAGTGATCCCCTTAACCGCTTGTCGATTCAGAACAGTGACTCGACCGATCCGGCTATCGAACCGGATTTCCTTCCCGATCCGACAGCCGATACTGCCCCGACCGCTGGCTGGGTCAATCTGCCGGTGGAGCCACACTGGAAGAAGATCGATCGGAAAAGCTATGTGGTTGCCTACCTGGGCAGTCCAGGCAACACGCACTACATTCGCGAACGCACCAAAGATCTGCCCCCCGCCGACCTGACAGATCTGGATGCGCAGCGACAGTTCTTTCGTGAGGTCACCAAAAAAGAAAACGGCGGCATTTTGAGTGTGGAAACACAGACCGTGCAGGGCCACGACTGCGTGGTGGTGCTGTCCAAAGAAGTGGTCCCCAAACTTCGCGGCTATCGCTACGTGGGTCGGGCCTTTTTCCCCCACGATGACATCTGGACGGAAGTGAGAATGGACGGCATTCAGATGGGCGCCACGGGGATGCGGGAAGCAGTCGCCACCTCCAGTCTGGGAGCCAGCATGGAAATGGAAGAGGTGCCCGCGGACGCCGCGCCCACTCCGATGCCGGGACGGCCGGCAAAACCGGGCGACCAGCGTTTGAAGGGATTCTATTTTGATCCCTACGATCCGGCCTTCAGTTCATCGGCCATCAACAGTATCGCCGACGACCCGCAATACGATCAGATGAGCCCGCAGCATCCCCTGACGCGCATTCGCCGGGACTTTCCGTCCCTGCTGGAGCGACTCACTTTTGGCGACGCGGGTTAGGTCGGTGTGTTGCCCGTGTTCCACTGCACGCCTGTTCCCTGAATCCTCTCAGGTCGATTGAGGTGTGAAAGCGGCCGGAACGTTCAATGCGTTTCACTGCGGCTTCCGGCGTCGACGGATGACGACAGCGCGACGGCTGGGTAAACTGCTGCTGCTGCCACGGGCAGAAACGACAGCGGGGGCAGCAACCAGACCGCCGTCGGAATCAGGCACACCAGAACTATGCTGACAAACGAAGAATTCGCCCAGCTGATCGCCCGCACCAAAACGGGCGATCAGGATGCGGCCGCATCGTTGATTGCGGAGTACGAACCGGAAATCCGCCGCGCCGCCCGGCTGCGTCTCACTGACCCTGACATGCGTCGCCTTGTCGATTCCATGGATATCGCTCAATCTGTGTTCGGCCGTTTTTTTCGACAGGTCAATGAAGGCGAAACTCAGCTGGAGCGGCCTGAGCAGCTGCTGGCACTGTTAACGCGCATCACCCGCAACCGCATCATCGATGAGCACAGGCGGCAAACGGCCCAGAAACGGGGCGGCAAAAACGACGTGGCCGATCTGGATCTGGCTCTGCTGACACAGGCTGGACCTGGTCCCAAAACCACGGCCGTCGCCCGGGAACTGCTGGAGCACGCCAGGTCGCGGCTGTCGGCAGAAGAGTTAACACTGATGCAGCGACGCAGCGAAGGTGAGTCGTGGGAAGAAATCAGCCGGGACACCGGCCAAAAGCCGGATGCGGTGCGGAAGCGGCTGGAACGCGCCTTACAGCGTGTCCGTGAAGAAATGGAATCCGCGGACGATTAGCCCGAGGCTCTCGTGCTGCCCCCCCGGCAGCAGCCCGCGGGTGATGGAGAAATTTTCAAAATCCCGTCCGGTCGGCGTCGGAACTGCGTTTGCTGTGTTGACGCACCATTTCCGTCCCGGCCTGAGCGCCCGACATTCTACCGGATTTTGTTCTATGACCGCCCCTGCCAACACCGACCAGCTGATTGACCAGCTCCGTGCCAGCTGGCAGTCCTCCGCATCGCTGTCAGCCGCAGTTTTGCTGGCCGATCATCCTGCCATTGCCGCTGATCCGGCACTGGCCATGGACGTGATCTATGCCGAAATTCTGCTCCGGGAAGAATCAGGGGAGTTGCCGACTGAGGACGAATACACGCACCAGTTTCCTGATCTGTGCGAACCAATCGCCCGTCAGTTTCAGCTGCATCGAGCGCTGCGGGAAATGGATGACGCAGACGACGACCGCTTCGACCACGATCCCCGGATCGACGCGGTCTTTGACTCCACCCTGATCCCCGATCGCCGCGACACCCATCCTGTCACAGAAGAATCCGACACACGAACTCCCACCATCCCCGGCTTCGAGATCAAAAACATTGCAGGTCGCGGGGGCAGTGGAGTCGTGTATCTGGCATTTGACGAGAAACTGAAACGCAATGTGGCCATCAAGCTGCTCCATGCGACAGATGAAGCGCAGCAACAGTTAACCCGGGAAGCTGAAGCTTCTGCCGCTCTGGATCACCCGCACATCGCCCGCATTCATCAGATCGGCGAACACAACGGCCGCCCGTTTCTCGTGCTGGAGTACATTGATGGTGGAGCATTGACAGATGTGCTGCAGCGCGGCCCGCTGGAATTTCGCGCCGCCTGCGAGCTGCTGATTGACGTTGCCGATGCGATTGAATCCGCGCACGAGCAGGGCGTGATTCATCGGGACCTGAAGCCGGGCAACGTGATGCTGGCCACGGACGGACGTCCGCGTGTGTGCGATTTTGGCCTGGCCCGCAAACTGGATTCGCAATTCACACTGCACGCCACGGGCAGCGTTGTGGGCACGCCCGCTTACATGTCGCCCGAGCAGGCCCGCGGTGATTCGGTCGCTCGCGCGGCTGACCTGTACGCCCTGGGAGCGACGCTGTATCACACGCTCACCGGACGGCCCCCCTTTCAGGCCTCCACCCCCTGGGAAATCTTGAATCAGGTGATGACCGACGATCCGGTGGCCGTGCGGGATTTGAATGCCTCCATCCCCAAAGACCTGGCGACGATCTGCCACCGGGCGATGCACAAGAATCCGGAGCGACGATTTCCGGATGCGGCCGAGTTTGCCGCAGAGCTGCGGCGTTTTCTGAACGGTGATCCCATTCACTCCCGACCGGCCAGCGGCCTGGAGAAGAGCTGGTCGTGGTGTCGACGTCATCCGGCCCTGTCCTCGGTTGTGACGGCGATCGCCGTGGCTCTGATTGCCATTGCGGGGATTTCCATTTCCTCACAGCGGCGCGTGACAACCGCGCTAAAAAACACGCAGACCGCGCTCGGACAGGCGGAAACCCAGCGTGACGTAGCGTTTGATGCCATGAGCCGACTGGTACATGAAGTGACGGCCAATCTGCAGAAACATGAAGCCAGTGTGGAGGCGCGCGAAGAGGTGCTGCACTCCGCCATCATTGGCCTGGAAAAGATTATTGAGACCAACGGTGATCATCATGACGCAAGGCTGACGCTTGTGGAAGCTCGCTGCATGTACGCCTACATCATCTCGCAGCTGGGTCGCAATCAGGAAGCCACCGATCAGTTTCTGGCTTCCATTGATTTGATGAAAGACGACCCCACCCGCCGTGGTCGCACAGAACTGGCGTTTGCCACATCACTGCTGGCACAGCATTACCTGAGACTGGCCGAACCGAAATCGCTGGAGACGGCCGAAGCGGCAATCGACATCGCCGCGCGACTTGTCGAGGAGGATCCGGCCGAGGCCCGCCCAAGACAGATTCTGGCAGCCGCTCATGAAAACCGAGGCAGTTCACTGGCGTCGATCGGTCGCCGCGACGAAGGGCTGGCTGCCATGCGCGAATCGCAGAAGATCAATACGCAGCTGCTGGAAGAACAGCCCGATCAGGAGCGCGCCGCATCACAATTGATCGACACCCACCTTGCCATCGCTCTGCTGGAATACGATATGGGCCACCTGTCTGCCGGTGAAACGGCGACTGACGCGGCCATTCGGCTGATCAACCAGACGGGCATCCATCTGGAATCCGACACCCAGATGCAGCGAAAGTATCTGAAGGCCTGTCGGCTGATGGGTGTCGGACGGTACGGTCGCGCAGACTACGACGGAGCCATTGAAGTGCTGCAGGAGACGTTCGCCCAGACGTCCCGACTCATCGAGGTTGAACCCACGCGGCCCGGATTTCGGCTGCGTCTGGCTGTCTGTGGCGCTGATCTGGCACGATGCTATATGGCCACCGATCAAATGGAGCGAGCGGCCGCCATCACTGAGCAGGAAATCACCGCGCTGTGGAAAGGCATGGAACTGGGTGGGCCGGAATACGAGGTTCAGCGTTCCGCGATCATGCAGGCACAGCTGCGGATGGCGGAAATCCAGTTACGCAGACGGAACCTCGAAGAGGCGATCAGGGCAACGCAGAAATCGGCCGAAGCCGTGAAGCCTCTGGAGGAAAAATTTGGACTGCAAATGATGCTGTCGATGATTGGCTATCAGGTGGAAATCCTCAAGGGCATCAACGAACAGCCGTCGGAAGCCACACAGGAACATGTGGCCGCGAGCCGTCGGGCGTATGCCGCCTGGCGAAAACTCAAAGACGGCGATCGTTCCCTGTTTGACGATACCAGGACGCAGCTGCAGGAGGATATGACCGCCGCCAAACATCCCCTGCTGACCAGCAGCCTGCATCACATGTACAGCCTCTGCCAGGCACAACTGTACGAACTGCTGGCCGTCGACGAGGCGACCGCAAACGCTGACCTGGACAGGCAGGCTCAAGCTGTCATTGCCGCAGTCAGAGCGAATCTGGCCGTGCCGGGTACCGACCCTTCGTATTTTCTCGGTCTGCCGGAGTTTCGTACGGTGCGGACGACCGAAGCGTTCCGAAACGAATTCGCGCTGCCTTAGCCCACCGGCTGCACCGCCACCATTGCCGGCTGTCTCCGGGCAGGGAGACGCCGCGTCAATTCCCAGGCAAATGTGCAGCCACCCTGCAGCCACCCTGCAGCCACCTGCAGCAAGTTTCGAGCCATTACTGTGTCGATGGGGCCAGGAACACAACCCACATGGCCTCGGGCACGGCAGCGACCAGCGTAACGGCAATCAGCGGCGAGATTGTGGCCAGTCCACCGACACCACCTGGACTGATGCCACACAGAAATCTGAGGCAATTGTGTCCGCCTGCTTATTCAGATGCGTTTGAGTCAGTGGAGGCGACGAGATGGTCAGCCAGGACCTGTCGCCAGCTTGTCCCGATCGCTCTTTCCTGCCATTCGGAGAACTCTCATGCTGCCATTTCCATGCCGCTGTCGATGTTCCGTCCTCGCATTTTTGTGTGTCGTCCTTGCCGCGTCGTCCTGCGGACTGGCCGCAGAGGAGAACGGCACTCGCGTCGTCGAAGACCCTGCCGGTGTATTTTCTGTCGCGTTTCCCGGGACTTCCATCCAAAGCGGAGGCCTCGGGAAATCAGCGTCCGAAGAACAGCAGCAGTTTACGCTCTCCACAGATAAGGGGGTTTACATGCTGGTCTACGAGGACTTCCCGAAACTCGATTTTTCTAATAACGCGGTCGCCAACAGCGCCATGCAGACGGCCCGGGAGGGCTTTCGTAAGTCGCTGAATGGGGAACTCATCAGCGAAGAGAGAATCCGTCTGCCGGGAACAGGCGTCAACGGCGTCGAATTTCAGCTCAACATCCCCAGACTCAATGGCCGCTCGCGTCACCGCAGTGTGGCCATCGGCCATCGCTGGTACAGCGTGCTGGTACTGGGGACAGAAGAATTTGTGCAGTCAGCCGAGGCAGACCGCTTCATGAAGTCCGCCACGCTGGTCGCCGCAGAATCAGAGACCCGCTCTGCACAGCGAGGCCGGACGCGCATTCGCAATCTCGTGCGACAACGGGGAGGAAACTAGGATGGCGGTCAAAATTCGATACACCTTCCGCCCCAACCTGCTGCAGTCTCCCAAGACCGTCGTCTCGGGACACGACGGGCTGGAACTGCGGAACAAAACGGGCCGCATTCTGCGTCAGATCCCCTGGGCTGACGTGGTGCGTTTGCAGCAGTTTCAATACGCCATGGCGCGCACAGAAAACGGAACGTCGGTGCCCCTGCTGGCGTTCCGCGTCAGGCCACGCCGTGGTCGTCCCATCATGTTTCTGTCTGGCTCGTGGATGGGCCCGGGAGCCGGACGCACACAGTTTGCTGACAGCAGCGCGCCATTCCTGCAGCTGGTGACTGACGTGAAGCACCGTGTGGCCAACATTCGGCCTGAAGCGGAACTGGTTACCGGAGATCGCGGCTATTCCCTGATGTTTATGGGGCTGGCCGCGCTGATTGCCAGCATAACAGTCGTCGTCGGGCTGGCCTTCCTGTCTTCTGACCGGATCGACCAGGATGGCTGGCGGATCCTGCTGCTGCTGGCCGGACTGGCGCTGTTCGTTGCTCCGCTCACCTGGCATGCGGCTCGCTCTTTTCAGCCTGCCTCCACCACCGTGGCGGCGGATCTGACTGAGGATCATTTGGCAGGATAGCCGCGAACATCCGCTGCGGGCCCCGCGCCGCAGAAACTGTGTATCGAGTCTGTGCGGGATCGCGTCCCGTCCGCCCCAACCGGGGACGGCGTCACGCCCGGCCACCCGGGACGTGATGGCACAGCCTGCGGAAAAACTGTCCGGTTTTTGTCCGCCCGCCCACAAAGATGCGTTTGAACAGACAGCCAGATCGGCCCAAGCCTTTTTTTCAGAAAGCTGTCACCATGACCACTTTGCGACTTTTTCCCCAACTGTGCGGCTGCCGGCCGACATCTTCGCTGGTTCTGGCGATGGCCGTTCTGCTGTCTGTTATCACCAGCACAGCACAGGCAGGAGACGCCAATGCTGATGCGGCGGCCGTCAAGCAGATCTTTCGCACCCGCTGTCTGGAATGTCACGGCGACACGCGTCGCGAGGCAGACATCCACGTGATGCAACGGGACAGCTATGTGGGTGACGAAAAAGCGGTGACGCCCGGTGACCTGGACGCCTCATATCTGTTCGACCTGATTTCTACCGACGACGAAGACTACCGCATGCCTGAGTCACCGCGACCGGCACTGAGCGCTGCGGAAATCGACACGGTACGTCGCTGGATCACGGCCGGTGCCCCCCCCTTTTCCAGCGGACGTGGAGCCAGCCGAAACGGCCTCAGGAGACGAGCAGAGGTTTGGCCGTGATTATGTGCTGGAGCAGATTTTGAATTATCTGGATGACGTCCCCCGCGATAAACGCCGCCACCTGCGATTTTTCAGCAGCAATCACCTGCTGACCTCTGGAGCCACGGCCGAAGAACTGCTACGAAATCAGCACGCCCTGGCCAAGGCCATCAACCATCTTTCGTGGCAGCCAACACTCGTGCAGCCTGAAATCGTGGACAAGGGCGTCTCCAGCATTTTTGCCGTCGATATCCGTCGCCTTGGCTGGCATGAGACACCGTTTCACGCCGTTGAGTCTGCGGGCCAGCACGTCGCCGAAGACTTTGACATCTTCGACATGATCCTGCTCGACTATCCGTACGGTGTCGCGCTGGAAGGCTCAGAGACTTACGACCGACTGCACGAAATCTATGTGCGACCCGCCGGGCTGATTCGGCCCATTCCGTATGTTCGTGTCGACTGGCTGGTGAGCGCTGCCACACGGCCGCCGCTGTACGAAGACATTTTGCAGCTGCCCCGCAAGCTGCAGGATCTGGAAGACATGCTGGGCGTGGACGGCGATCACAACGTGGAAACACGAATTGCCCGTCGCAGTGGCATGACGCTCTCCGGAGTCTCGCAGAACAACCGCGTAGTGGAACGACACCCGGCACGCTATGGCTACTACTGGAAAAGCTATGACTTTGAAACCAGCAGCGGTCTGCAGAACATGTTCGTCGACCCGCTCAATTTCCATTACGCGGGTGGTGAAATGATCTGGAGTCTGCCCAACGGACTGCAGGGCTATCTGGTGACCGACAACCGCGGGCAGCGTCTGCTGGAAGCTCCCACGACCATTGTCACCGATAAGTTTGCCGAAGACAAAACGGTGCGTAACGGCCTGTCGTGCATTCGCTGTCACGATCGCGGCATGAAACGATTCCACGACAACATCCGTCCGGCGTTTGCCGCCCTGCCATCGGGACGTACGCGTCGCGATGTGCTGCAACTGTACCCCGAGCAGGAAGAAATGGATCAGCTGCTTGACCGTGACCAGGACGCTTTTCTGTCCGCCGTCAAACGAACACTGGGCGAAGATCAGCAGCAGGAACCCCTCACTCCTGTCGCCCGCACGTTTCATGATGCTCCCCTGACCCTGATGCAGGCCGCGGCGGAACTGGGTGAGCAGGATTCTGCCAGACTGGTGGCCGCCTTCCGGCTGCCGCAGTTTGCCCGTCTGGGACTGTCCGGCCTGTCATCCGGAGAGGTCATTCGGCGTGATTCCTGGGAAGACTACTACGCTCAAGTGGTTCACCAGATGGGACTCGGGATTCCGATTCCCGCTGTGGACGGCGTCACGAGGCTGGACATTCTGCCGCAGGGATTTGCCGAACAGCTGACCATTCGCACCAACAAACGCAGCAACGTGTTTTCTCCGGGCGACAAGCTCATCATCGAAGTCACCAACCACTCCGACGACGACATGTTCATCGAATTAGTTGGCACCAGCACGACGGGCCATATCGCCGCCCTGACTCATGTGGAGAAACTCAAACGCGGCGAAACGTTTCGCTTCCCCAAAGCCGGAGACATTGATATTCGCCCCCAGCTGGGAAGGGAACTAATCACCGTCTTCGGCAGCCCCACGGCTTTTGAACCCGGCGTGGTGCTGCGAGCCGACAATATGGACGACCGCCTCGTGCACGATTTTTTCCACATCGACAACGACGGCAATGTCAAACACACGGCCGGTGATGTGGTCCGCAAGACGCTGCGAATCGAAACCCGCTAGGCAGTTCATCGTCACTCAGGTCTTGTCTTCCGCTGTCCACGCCGCGCCTCGGCCACCTGCAGAAAGAACGTCATGTCTGTCACGGAAAAAACTCCCATGCCGGCCACCAGTCAACTGCCCGTGCTCCGCTACCTGCTGATTGCTCTGGTGGCCACCAGCCTGGGTAGCTTTGGTTTTATCGCCGTGGGCGAAGGCCTGCGGAACATTGATGGCCCCAATGCCGTGGCGGACGACTACATTCTGGTCCTGGCGGGCATTGCCTTCACACTCAGTTGCCTGCCCCTGCTGCGGAATCTGGCTCTGGAAATAGGGCGAGATCTGCACAACCGTTTTGCCGACGAAATCGCGATCATGAAGTCCATGGCCAGAGATCAGATGGATCGTGAGAGTCCGCCGCATACGGATGCCATCATCAACGGCACCGGCCTGTTTTCTGTCGCGGTGACCGCGCTGGTTCTTGAATTGGCATGGCAGCAGGGAGAGTCGCTGACTGACTGCGTGGCTCTGGGCGGGCTGTGCGGCGGAAGCCTGCTGGGGCCGTTCGCCGCATTGCGGCTCAGCAACCGAAAGCCGAGCCTGCGATTTGCCGCGTCCTGGCTCACGGCTGTCATGCACGTCTTCTGGCTGGTGATGGCAACTGGCTTTGCCATGAATCAGGTCAGCCTGCAACGGTGCACCCCAACGGAACTGGCTGTGGTCGTTGCCGTCGCCATCGCCGTCACAGGAATCTCGGCATTTAGCTGGAAGCAACTGGCCCTGTTTCGAGCAGCGCGTCAACGCCTGACAGCAACAATCACGAAAAGCCAACGACCGAGCGAAACCGCGCGGTGATACCATGGCGATGAGCGACAGCTCGCGTGCCACAAGCCGGCGAGTGGCACTTATCAACGGCCACTCGAAATCAAATGCCCTGCCCACCCAAAGAAAAGCCCGTCACTGCAGCAGCAGCGACGGGCTGTCAACGAAACTCGTCGGAATCCTGTCTGTTCATGCGGGTCAAACCGTCACACAATCGCGACAGGCCCGCACCGTATCCTGAACAGCCTATCCGTGAAACAGGCTAAGCGGCAGCGGCGCACCATCGAGGCCGCAGGGAAGTAAACGCCTGTCACAGACAATTCTCGATGCGCCTTCAGGAGGTTCCACTGCAGTTCAGGCAACCTAAAGCTGCTGTGTTGAGTTGGCTCGGCGTTTGCGTTGCTGGAATACCAACCCGCAAATCCCCAAAACACCAAATGCGGCAAACGATGATGGCTCGGGAACTGTCACGGAATAGCGATAAGTCTGGCTCATAGCGACAAAGCCCCTCTGCTGCAGACTGGAACCGTCAATCGAACCTGAAACACCAGCAAAATGCAGACCATCATCGAAAGTCGGGGGGGAAACGAACCCCAGTCCGAACTCGTCATCAGCTGTAAAGATGCTTGACGATGCCCCTTCAAGCACATAGTTCGTGCCGTTCGCAAGCAGTGCACTCAGAGGATCGACCTCGCCCGTGACAGGATCCTCCGCAAAGCCCAGGTTAAACACGATGCCGGTTGCTGGCTCGCCAATGAGCGCATCAACGTCAACCGCCAGCATGTCCGTAAATGCATCAGCTGAATCGACCGCTGCCAGAATAAGTGACACGTCAAACGTAAAGCGGTTGCCCGTCTGCGCCACCACCTGCACATCCTCAAACACCACCAGCTGATCTCCAGCGTTGCCCAGCGGATTGGCTCCGATCACTTCAGCGTTCCCATCGAAGGTACCGCGGTATCCTTCAATCAGTGCCGCGTTCCCAACGTCGCCAAAACTGAACGCATTGATCACATACGTATCCCCAATCAAATCAGCCGTTGCACTCGTCCCACTCACCGTTGCCAGCAACAAGGCAACACACATTTTCATCTTCATTAGCACAAACTCTCTCGCTATCCGGCGATTCAATTCGCCGGAAGAACCAAAGCTATCGCCACGCTGCTGGTGGATCATCCCCCTCATTCCACAGCGTGCGATCGGTTCATCAAAGAGGCGTGGCAACTGATTGCCGTCCACACAGGTCATCAACGCGCCACCGTGCGCCGTTGACCCAAACGCAACACGTGCTGTGCACCGTCATCTGATGACTGACTGAGTATCCACTCAGACTTCACTCATCCGAACGAAAGGGATTAAACCAGCTACTTGACTCGATTCCTGGCAGATAGCGCAGTTCTGACTCAAACAAAGGCACAAGCGACACCTTTGATGATGGATGCGGTGCGGCCATACAGGCTGGCCTCCACCAAGGGGATGCTGTTGCTGCCGTGCTGCTGCAAGACGTCGCCATGCAGAAACTCCGCTCATGGCTGCCGCTCGCCACGCCCCCAGCGTTTCGACCAGCTTACCTGTGCTGCCCAGGCGTATCCGCCGCTGAAACGCGCCAGCCAAGCGCCCACTGCAGCTGGAACTGAGCCGTATTAAACGCTGCCACAGACTCCGCATAGGCCTGCTGGGCATCTTCCAGCGCCTGCACCGACTGCAGCACTTCCAGTGGCAGACCCTGGCCGTCGCGAATGCGATCCAGGTTGCGAGAGTAAGAGTTCTGTGCCGTTTCGATCGCCCGCTGAGTCACCATCATGCGTTGGCGACGAAAGTGAATCTGTGTAAACGCATCCGACACTTCGCGGGCCACGTCGTCCATCCGCTGCAGTTTCTCAAACATCGCCTGCTGCACGCGTGACTCGGCCGAGCGTCGGGCCGCTCGCTCTCCAAAGCCGAGATTGCGAACTTCCCACGTCATGACGGCATCCAGATCGTAGCGGCCATCGATGCTGTCCAGCGTACTGCCCACGCCACCGCCAAACTCTCCCGCACTGAAACCCAGCAGCAAACTGGGAACCAGCGGCGCCGTTTTCTGCTGCTGAAAACGCTGGCAGGCCGCAGACACCAGGGCCTGCGCTTCTTTCAGTTCCGGTCGCATCCGCAGTCCTGTCTGAATGGCGGCCGCTCGGTCGTGCAGTGATGTCTGCAGTTCCAGCGGCACCAGCGCCTCATCCATGGGGACAATGCTGCGGGATGGATCAGCACTGAGAGCATGGGCCATGCGGCTGGACGCCAGTTCCACGGTTTCCCGATTGCCAATCAGGCGGGCATCAATCAATGTCAGTTCTGTGTCCATCCGATCGGCGTCCGCCTGCAGTCCCTGACCGGCCGCCGCAAAGTCTGCTGTCAGCTGCGCGATGGTGGCCACGCGGGCACGCGACTGCTCCACGATGCGCTGCTGCTGACGGGCATTGAGCAGTTCCGTATAGGCAACCGCCACGCTGAGCATCTGCCGATTGACAACCGCCTGTTCGGCGTGACCGTTGGCCCACGCGGTACGACGTGCAATCTCCGGTTCGAACAGAGCATCCGCCAAATGAAACTGCGCTCGCAAACCGGGTCGCGGGGTTGTGCCGGCACCGGTCGCTCCGGCCCCCAGACCATACTGAAACGAACTGCGATTCACATCGACGATGGAGCCGTTGCTGGCCTGATAGTTGCCGTCGTGTCGGTGAAAACTGAGCCCCGCCTGCAGGCTGGGCAGCCACAGCGCATCCGCCTGATCAACGCGGGCATAGGCTTCCTGAACGCGCCAGCGAGCCATTCCGACGGCCGGATGATCGCCGGAGATCAGCGACAGCGCTGTCGGCAGGTTGATCAGTAGAGCGTCCGGCTGCGACTCAACCGGCAGCGCGGCATTCCGCGCCGCCGAAGTCGGCGCGTCGTCGCTGGCGAGTTGACTGGGAGGTGTCACCTGCCGGGAGGTGGCAAACTGCACGGCCGATCCGTCTGTCCCCGATTTTTCCATTTCCACCAGCGAAATCCGATAGCGGCGTCCGTCAATGGTCACGGTGCCGTCATCTGATGACTGCGTGTGAGCGACAGGAACAATCTGCAGCCGTGGTCGCGCCGTGCCACGACCGCCGCCTCTGACAGCCGAAACGCCCTGCGGGTCAACTTCCCGAAACTCGCCCACGGGTACCTTCAGCGGACCGGGCGCTTCTGCCGTCAGAGGCAGTCCCTGCGCGCGAACCGGGGTCGACGGCCGGACGCTGTCTGTTTTCACGGTGCGCCCCGCTTGTGGAGAGCGGCAGCCAGTGGCCAAAAGAAGCAGAATGGTGGGCAGGAAAGTGGTGACGCGCATAAGGGCTCCCTGTGCTGATCAGTATGATCATGCGAATTTGATCGGCCGGAACGGAAATTCCCGCATTGCGAATTGCAGGTGCGCGAACGACTGCAGTTGATTTGACGATCAATGTGTCGATTGGATCGATTCGCCGATTGGTCGGATTGGCCAGGCTTTGCCGAAAGCACATCCTTGAATCCGGTCTCGCGCTCGACAAAGCCATTCAGAGCCGTTCGAATCAGGGGTAGACTGCCGAGACTGCTCAGCTGGTTTGACCGGAATGACCGGCAGGTCTTGCCACGTTGAGCAGCTTTTCGCTAACTGCTGCCCTGTACTCCGGATGTGCGGCGTCCTGCCAGCAGGCGATATCCCTCACCCAAAGCCAGCCTTATGACACACCGTTTCCGATCTGCCACCGTGTTTCTGACCCTGACTGTGATGACGGCAGGTTGCACGAAACCCTCTGGCCAGGCCGTTGCTCCCAAAACCATTGCTCCTGTGCGTGTGAAGACGGTATCACTGACCACGTCCGAATCACGGCGGACGACCTCGCAGCCAGCTACGGTGCACGCACTGCATACGGCCTCCATTCGCCCCCGCGTCGCCGGCTACCTGGACCAGGTGCTGGTGGACATCGGCGACGTCGTGGAAGACGGTCAGCCCCTGGCCGTCATCGACGTGCCGGAGATGAAAAAACAGGCTGCCGTTCTCGACGCCCGCGTCGCCCAGCGGCAGGCCATGGAAACTGCCGCCAGAGCGGGCGTCAAGCTGGCATCCGCAAACGTCGAGGCCACCAAAGCCAAACTGGAACAGGCCCGATCGGAACTGCAGTCCGTCGAAGCTTCTCTGGCTGCGGCAACCGCGGAATTCAAACGCACCAAAGACCTGGTCGATCGCCGATCACTGGAAGCCCGTGTGCTGGACGAAGTTCGAAAAAAACGCGACTCCGAACTGGCCCGCCAGGCGGCCGTGACGTCAGCCGTGACATCAGCCAGCGCGGAAGTCAAAGTGGCGGCCGCTCGTCAATCAGCGGCTGAAGCGGAACTGGTCACCGCAATTGCGGAAACAAAAATTGCCACCAGTGAACGGGAAGAACTGGATGTCCACCTGGGCTTTGCCACGCTGCAGGCTCCGTTCCACGGAGTCGTCACCATGCGTCATGCGGAACCTGGAGATCTGGTCGGCAGTGATGAGTCGCAGGTCCTGTTTGTCATCAGCCAGATTGATCGCGTGCGAGTGCGGACGGCCATTCCCGAACGCGATGCGGCGTTTGTGAATCGAGGTGACAGCGTGGCACTCAGTTTCCCGTCGTTTCCCGGGCAGGAGGCTCTCGCAGCCAGCGTCACCCGCACCACCTCGGGACTGGATCCTTCCACCCGCATGATGACGGTGGAAATGGAAATGGACAATCCGGGCTCACGTTTACTGCCCGGCATGTTTGGCCGTGCAGAAATTGAACTTGATGTGATCGACAGCATGGCCGCCCTGCCGGCTCGTGCGGTGCGGTTCACCGAAAAGGGTGAGCCGTATGTTTACGTGGTGGCCGACGGACAGGTTTCACGGGTCGACGTGGTGACAGGCGCCGACACAGGCGAGGTCATTCAAATTGTCTCCGGTTTGAATCCGGGACAGTCAGTGATCGATGCCCACCTGCAGCGATTTCAGGATGGTCAGAAAGTGAATGTGCTGAACTGACCTGCCTGACATCTTCATCTCGCCGCCCGCCCACCGACCGATTACCGCACGCACAGGCTGTCCTATGAGCTTGATCGAATTTTCTCTGAAGAATCGCTTTGCCGTTCTGGCCGGCTCACTGGCTCTGTGCCTGCTGGGCGCCGCCGTGATCCCCGGCATGACGATCGACATCCTGCCGGACTTCAAACAGCCGGTGGTGGTGAGTTTTTTCTCCTATCCCGGGCTGCCGACGATGGATATGGAGAAGTCCGTCAGTTCGCGCGTGGAACGCGCGCTGACGCTGGCCGGCAAGATCGAACATCAGGAGTCGCGAACGGTTCCCGGTGCCGCGGTCATCAAGATTTTCTTTCAGCCGGGTGCTGATCCCAGTTCGGCGATGAACGACATCGTCAACCTGGAGGCCAGCGACATGTTCCATCTGCCGCCAGGCATTGAGTGGCCTTTCACCCTGCGCAGCGAGCCCGCCAACCTGCCCGTTGTTCTGGCCGCCATTTCAGGCGAAGGCCTGACCGAACAAAAACTCTACAGCATCGGCTATTATGCGGTCCGCAATAAAATGGGCGGACTGAAAGGCGTCCAGATTCCCCACCCGTTTGGCGGTAAGTTTCGCCAGATGATGGTGTATGTGGACCCCGACCGCCTGCGTGCCCACAACCTGGCGGCGACTGATGTGGTGGCCGCCGTCAAAGAGGCCAACCTGGTGCTGGCGGCCGGAACCGCCCGGCTGGGCGGCACGGACTATCAGGTTCATCCCCGCAACACACTGCCAACGATCGAGGAAATCGAAGCCATTCCCGTTGCCGTGCGGGAAGGACAGACCATCTTCGTCCGCGACGTCGGGCGTGTCGTGGACGATGCCGCCCTGCAGTACAACATTGTCCGCGTGAACGGCAAACGCAGTGTGTACTGTCCGCTGCTGCGCGAGCCAGGTGAGAATACGATCGACTGTGTGGATCGGATTCACGAAGGGCTGGCCGCAGAAATCCCCCGGATGAAAGAGCGAGGCGACATCCCTGAAGAAACCGAAGTCACGCTGGTGTCTGATCAGTCCCGCTTCATCCGCCAGGCGATGAGCAATCTCTTCAACCAGATTGCTTTGGGGGCAGGCCTGGTGGCGATCGTCGTACTGATCTTCCTGCGGCGATTTCTGCCCAGCGTGATTATCGTGGCCACCATCCTGCTGGCCGTGCTGATTGGCGGACTGGGTTTTGCTTTCACCGGTCAGACCATCAATGTGATGACGCTGGGAGGTCTGGCACTGGCGATTGGAACGGTCGTGGATGCCGGAATTGTGGTCGTGGAAAATATCATTCGCCATCAGCGAATGGGCAAGTCGGCGGCCGTGGCCGCTCTGGATGGCACACGCGAGGTGTCAGGCGCCATTCTGGCAGGCACCGTCACCACCCTGGCCGTCTTTTTGCCGGCCGTGTTTCTGACGGGCATGATCAAATATCTGTTCGCCCCGCTGTCGCTGGCCGCCACACTGACGATCGGCGCTTCGTGGCTGCTGGCACTGACGGTTGTGCCCGCATTTTGCGCCACGTTTGTGCGTGAAAAATCGTCGGCCGCCGCCTCTGAATCAGACGCCAGACCACAGGGGTTGTATGCGGCGACACTGCAGCGACTAATGGCCGCACCGGGATTGACGTCTGTCGTGATCGTCGGCGGAACGGCGGCCCTGTTCCTCGCGTGGCCACTGCTGGGATCCGAGTTGTTCCCCAGCGTGGACGCGGGAACGTTTGAAATTCGCATCAAGACACTGCCCGGTACCGACCTTCTGGAGACCGAAAAACTGGTCGCCCGTCTGGAAGAGACCGTGAAGGACGTCATCCCGGAGGATCAGATCGAGACGCTGATTGCCAACATTGGACTGCCTGTCGGCAAGGGAGCCGGTTTTTCCACCGTGCTCAGTTCCAATTCCGGACCCGACACGGCCTATCTGATTGTTAATCTGAAACAGCAGAATCGACGCACCCCGACAAGTGAATACATCACTCAGTTGCGGTCCCGACTGCACGACGACTATCCGCTGGAGCAGTTTGTCTTCGTCTCCGGCGGCATCGTGAATCTGGCGCTCAACCAGGGCGTGCCCACTCCCATCAGCGTGCAGGTGGCGGCTGGCACCATTCCCGCCTGCCGCGAAAATGCCGAACGTGTCGTGGATGTGCTGCGGACCATTCCGGGAACCGAAGACGTGCAGATCGCTCAGGCGCTGGACTATCCGCAGTTTGACGTGCAGGTGGATCGCACCAAAGCCAAACTTCTGGGCATCAATCAGGAGCAGGTCGCGCAGACCGTGCTGACAACACTGGGCTCCAGCGTTGGCTATTCGCCGACCATCTGGATCGACCCCAACAGTGGTGTCGACTTTTTCATGGGTGTGCAGTACGAAGACAACCGTCTGTCCTCACTGGACGACATTCGCAATATTCCCATCTCTTTGGAAACGGCAGACGGTCCCGTGACGATGCCTCTGTCCAACATCGCCACCGTGCATCGTGTGAATATTCCCGGAGAGATCGCGCACTACAACATTGGTCGCGTCAACGACATTCACGTCAATGTGTCGGGCCGTGATGTCGGCTCTGTGGCGGCCGACATTGAAGCCGCGCTGGCACAGATGGAATTCGCCAACGGCGTGACGGCGCGTGTCCGCGGTTCAGTGGAGACCATGAAAACCGGCATGCAGACGCTTGGTCTGGGACTGGTGGTCGCCGCCATCCTCGTGTACCTGGCACTGATGGCGCAGTTTCGTTCGTTTGTTGACCCGCTGATCATCATGCTGGCCGTGCCGCTGGGGCTTGGTGGCGTGGTGGGCGTACTTTATCTGACGAACACCACCATCAACATTCAGTCACTCATGGGCACGCTGATGATGATCGGCGTCGTGGTCAACAACTCCATTCTGATTGTGGAGTTTGCCAATCGTCGGCGCGGCGAAGGCCTGTCGGCCGTGGACGCGGCTGTCTCGGCGGCCGCAACACGACTGCGCCCCATCCTGATGACATCGCTGACACTGGTTGCCACGATGCTGCCACTGGCCATTGCGTTCGCCCCAGGGAACGAAGCCATGCTGCCGCTGGCCAGAGCACTGCTCGGTGGGCTGATCGTCTCCACCGCCCTCACTCTGCTGTTGGTGCCGTGCGTGTATGCCCTGCTGCACGGCAGAGTGCCACAGACGAAACCTGCCGCTGCGTAGCAAAGACCAGCGTTCAAGGCCTGCCAATTCCAAGCCTCGAGAGCCACGCGAGCTCGCAAATGGGGTTCGGGACGCCACGGCCACTCCCAGGGCCCTCGCGACCAGGGGCTGCACACACGAACAGCTTCGATGCCATCCAAGGTGGGATAAATGCCACTTTTCGGTGTGATAACGCACGATGCTGTACGAACGACTCTCCATCCGCCCCGTCCGGTGTTTCAACTTTTCGGGGATTATGCCAAAACATTCACTAGATATTGGGGCCGGATTCCCCAAACTTAGAATGTTCTAAGGTCCTTTCTCATCGTCTTTTCTTCAGGGAGAGTCTTATGTCTCGTTCTTTGGTGCGAGCACGATCACGCGGTTTTACGCTGATTGAGCTGCTCGTTGTAATCGCCATCATTGCCATCCTGATTGCGCTGCTGCTGCCAGCCGTGCAGCAGGCGCGGGAAGCCGCCAGGCGGACTCAGTGCAAGAACTCACTGAAACAGCTGGCGCTCGCGTGCCACAACTACGAAAGCACGTACGATCAGTTTCCGATCGGCCACCAGTTCGTGGGTGCATTTGACGGCAACACGCGCGACGGTGACGGCGGCACAGGCTACTCCTGGGGTGCCTACATCCTTCCCTTTGTGGAAGGGGCCAACATTGCCAATCAGTTCAACTACTCGTACCCCCTGTCCGGATTGAATCAGCCCGCGTCAGAAGTCAGCAATGCAGTCGTGGCCGGATCGGTCCTGCCGTTTTACAAGTGCCCCAGCGACACCGGTCCCAACAAGCAGCGATTCGGTGGCAATCAGCCCTTCGCCTACGATGCGGCTCTGAGCAATTACGCGGCCAACGCCGGCTCATTCCACAACTCGCTGGGCACAGCCGTCACCGCCGGTTCACAGGGACAGATGCGCCGCAACGGGGTCATCATGCGCGACCAGGGCGCCAAGATTCGTGACATCTATGATGGCACATCCAACACCATTCTCATCGGCGAACAGGCCTGGGAAATCAAAGACAATCTGGCCCGCACCCTGCGCGCCGGTCGTGAGCAGACGCTGGCGTTTGGCTCGATCAATCAGGCGACCGGGTGGGCTCAGGGACGCACAAGCTTTGTGCTCATGAATGGCACGTACGCCATCAATACGTCTCCTGTTCGCGGACGCTGGGGCCCCAGTCAGACGTCGGCCAGCAGCCTGCATGTCGGCGGTGCTCAGTTTGCCTTTGCTGACGGCAGTGCTCGCTTCATCAGCGAGAACATTCAGCACACGGCTCGTGGTGCCCGTGAAACGGGTGGCTGGGGATCCATTAATGGCGATCCATTAATGGCGATCCCTATGACATCAACAACAACGGCGCCAACTACGGTCTGTATCAGCGGCTGTTCTCCCGGAACGATCGTCTGACACTGGGTGAATTCTAAGAGACGTTCCTCAGCCCAGCCAGTGGTGCAAACACACTCCGCTGCTGGCGACGGGCTTGGGAAGGCCGGCTCATCGATTCACGGAACGGCCGGCCGGACACGCGTTCGGCCGGCCATCTTGCCGAATCAATCAGGATTATTGGGAAATGAAGAAACGACTGACTGCCCTCATCTGCCTGCTGGCAGTGACCGGGTGCGGAGGTGCGGGTGATTATCCTGACATGGGAGAAATCTCCGGCACCATCACAATGGATGGCAAACCACTGCCCGATGCACTGATCACCTTCACTCCGAAGGGCTCCAGACCATCATCAGGCGTGACGGATGAAAACGGGTTCTATGAGCTCATCTACTCGGCCAAAGTGAAGGGCGCGAAAACGGGCGAGCACGTCATCAGCATCTCCACGTATCTGCCTCCCGGCCCGGGAGACGACGGGATGTTCAGCGAAGGCACGCCCGAGACAGTACCGATGCAGTACAACACGCAGTCGGTGCTGACACGAAAAGTCACGGGCGATGAGACGATGAACTTTGAACTGGAGTCCTCCGGAGAAATCGACGCCCACGAAGATGACGAAGAAGTTACGGAAGACGACTTTTAAATCGACATGGAACGAACGGCTCGAGCGAGCAGGCGAGATTCGTAAAGAGGTGGCAATGTCAGCATTGCCACCTCTTTTTTTGCTCCCGGCCGGGTTCACCGTCAGTAGCCTCGTTTCCGCAACATCACTCCCCTTTCTGCTGTGCAGTGGCCACATGCGTCAACGCCGTCTGCTGCACGCCCTTGAGATCCAGTTTTCCGGTGCCGAGCATCGGAATCTCTGCGACTTCCACATAGCTGTCGGCCGCGGGAATCCACAGATTGGGCAGCCCCGCAGTCTGCAGATGCTGCATCACCTCGGAAACCGCCACTGACATCGGTCGGTGCAGCACGATCAGGCGTTCACCTTTTCGCGCGTCCGGCACAGCCGTCACGGCACACGGCACGTCCCCCGTATCGGCGCCGGACGTCATCAGCCGGGTGATCTCCGCCTCGATCCGCAGATGCGGCACCATCTCGCCGCCAATCTTAGAGAAGCGACTCAGTCGTCCTGTGATTCGAATAAAACCGTCTTCATCAATGACGGCCAGGTCTCCCGTGCGGTACCAGCCGTCATCCATCAGTTCGGCCGTTTGCTCGGGCAGATTCAGGTAGCCCTTCATCACGTTGGGACCTTTGATCTTCAGCATGCCTTCCTGTCCGCTGGGCAGGCGCTCGCCCGTGTCCAGATCAAAGACGGCCGCCGCACTGCCTGGAATCACACGCCCAACCGAGCCGTGACGTGAGGAAGGCTGCTGACAGTCTTCCAGCCCCAGGCGGGCCGGCGGGATATTGACGGCCGCGATGGGGGACAGTTCTGTCGTGCCGTAGCCTTCACTCGGTTCGATGCCGTACTTTTCACGGAAGGCGTCCCGCAGTTCATCGGGCAGCTTCTCCGCCCCGACGATGACCAGATTCAGCGTTTGAAACTGCTCGACCGTGCAGCGTTTCATATACGAACGCAGGAACGTGGGCGTCGCCATGAGTATGGTGGCGCGGTGTTCCTCGACCATCTTACCCACCGTGCGACTGTCCAGTGGATTCACGTGGTATGCCCCCGCCGGCGAGGCACACAGCGGCAGCCACATAGAAACCGTGTAGCCAAACGAATGAAAAAACGGCAGCACGCCCACGAGAGTGTCGGACGTTTTCAGCTGCAGCAGCTGACGAACGGCCTCAATGTTGGACACAATATTGTCACAGCTGAGCATCACGCCTTTGGGGCGCCCCGTGGAACCGGATGTGAATATGATGGACATGGTGTCGTCCGGCAAAACGCGATGAAGTCCCAGTCGTTTTTCCAGCCACCGCTGTGGCATGAAACGAGCCATGACCCACGCACGCCCCTTTTCGACCGCACTGATATCCGCCAGCAAATCTTCGATGTAGATCAGCTCAGCGTGAAGTTCCATGGGACGTTTCTCCATGAAGGCGCGGCTGGTCAGCACCTGCTGCACGCCTGCTTCAGCGATGCAGAAATTCACATCGTCCTGTGTAAGCGTGTAGTTCAGATTGACGGCCACCTTCTGCCCCAGGGTCACAGCAGCATTGGCGATCACACCAGCAGCCGTGGGAGGCAGCAGCAGTCCCACGTTTGGCACATCTTTCACCAGCACGGAATCCTGCAACCGGCTCCGCAGCACCAGTGAAGCGGTCAACAGTTCGCCGCCGGTCAGCTTCCGGCCCGAGGAATCGGCCACTTTGCGGCGTGACCAGCTGAGCCGACTTTCCCGAATCAACTGTGACGCGGGCTGCAGACGGCGATCTTTCCTGCGCTGCATGGATTCCGCTGCCAGGTCAAGCACGGCGTGCCGAACCGTGTCCACCTGCTTCACTCCGTGCACAGCGGGCCCAAAAGAAATCGAAACCGGATAGGGCCAGTGGCGTGGTTTTTTCCAGAGAAAGCGACCGCCTTCGTGGCTGAACACGCTGCCCCACAGTTCATCCAGATAAACGGGAATCACGGGGGCGTCCGTCCCTTTGAGGATCTTCAACAGGCCCCGTTCAAACTTCATCAGCTGGCCGTTTCGGGTGATCTGCCCTTCCGCAAAGATACAGACCAGCTCGCCGTTGTGCAGCGCATCGCGAGCAACATTCAGCGATGCCATCAGCTGCCGCGGTCCCGCTCCCGGCGTAATGGGAATGATGCCAAACAGCCGCGACAACCGGGCCAGCAGCGGATGCTGAACATAGTCGGCAAACGCGACCATGCGAATGTTGCGGGAGCTGGACAGCAGCAGGAGGATGCCGTCAATCCACGTGACGTGATTGGCCACCAGCAGCCCGGCCCCCTTTTCCGGGATGTTGTGTCCACCGTGAATACGAACGCGGTACACCAGGCGACTGAGCAGCCAGACGCCAAATCGCACGGTCGCCTGCGGCAGCAGCCACAGCGTGTAAATCAGCACCGGCAGCACGCCCAGTCCGGTCACCAGAAAGATGGTGGCGGCAGACAGGTGCAGCTGACCACTGAGCAGCCAGAACAGTCCGGCCACCAGCACTATCCCCAGAGAGGTGATCTGATTGCCGGCCGCCAGTACGGCACCCAGTTTTTCGTGAGGACTGCGTTCCTGCAGGTAAGCATTCAGTGGCACATTGAACAGACCGCCGCCCATACCAATAACACTCAGCATGATGGCAGCGGTCGGTACCGAATGCGGCACCAGAAACAGGACAATGGCCGCCGCGGACATCAGCAGAGCACCAAGTGCCACCATCCCAAGTTCCACGCGTCCCCCTGACCACCATCCGGCCAGCACGCTGCCCAGCCCCACGCCCACTGACAGAACGGCCAGATAAAGCCCGACGTCTGTCTGTGCCAGCTGCAGTTCGTGTGTGACGAACGAATCGATGTTCATCTGCGCCAGTGACGCCAGTGACCAGAAGAAGGCGATCCCCAGCGTGACGCGCAGAATGGGACGATCGCCCATCACCAGTTTCATGTCCTGCCAGGAATAGCGAACCGGGTTCCACGGAAACTCCAGCGTGGGATTGGCGGACTGCACGCGCTTCATCATCACAGCCCCGAGGACACCCACAACGGCCACCGCCCCGAGCACCAGCAGCGGCAGCCGCATAGAACCGGACGCCAGCGCGAATTCCGCCAGCTGCAGACCACCGGCAGCCCCCACGATCGCGGCCACCAGCGTGACCAGTGCCACCAGGCCATTGGCGGCGGAAAGTTTCTCGCGAGGCACCAGTTCCGGAATGATGCCGTATTTGGCCGTGCTCAACAGCGCACTTTGCGTGCCATACAGAAACAGCACACTGAACATCACAATGAGGTTTCCGGAGACGATCGACGCGATCCCCAGTCCCACCAGGATGACTTCGACGATCTTCAGCCACAGTGTGGTGGTACGTTTACTGAATCGATCTGCGATCCAGCTGGAATACGGCGCGAAGACGACAAACGGCAGGACCAGACTGAGCAGCCCCGCCGACATGATCAGAGACTCCGCCTGCTGCAGTCGCTCTGGCGACAGGTTCTGCGCGGCCAGCTGTTGCTTGGCCAGTGGGATAATCAGCCAGCGATACATACTGTCGTTCACGGCCGTCAGAAAACTCATCAGCAGGTAGCCGACAAACGAGGTGGACAGCAGGGGGGGGGCACCAGCGGCATTGTGCGGCAGCCGGGATTCGGTTGGGTGAGCGGCAGACATGACAATCGTTTCCTTTGGAATACCCCGTCCTGGGGAGACTGGCCCCATTTCCGGACAGAGACGGGCGGCTGTCTGTACTCGCGAGAAACGGCCGTTCGACGGCTAAGCGAATTGCCGGAAAAAAGGGCCTGGGCAATTTCGAGCGTGTTTTTGCTGGTCAAAAAAGAAACGAAAAAAGCGTCTGGCCCTGCTCGCCGGGATTTACGCGTTGACAGCAGCTCCCGTTTTCCACCCTCAGAAAGAGCGTCTTATGTCCTCTCCCATCGCCACCGATCGACACACGCATCGTGCTGCCCCGCTGATTCTCGTGGGCTGTGCAATTGCGATGTCCGCATTTCACGAGTTACTATGGCGGGATCTGCAGGCTGCGATGGCCGGTTCCGTTCACGGAATCAATCAGGAAATCCTGAGACTGTATTTCCGGTACTGACGCTGCTCATGCATTCGGCAGTGGCCGTATTGCTCCGGCAAATCGGCAGTTCGGCAATCAACGCCGTCACCACTCTCGACGCTGCCAGGTAAAACCCATGAAGCCAGCTACCAGCCTTCTCCTCAGTCTGACCGCCGGGGATCGCAGTTCCATCGATCAGCTGATGCCGCTGGTCTACGAAGAACTGCGAAACATCGCCGCACGACGTCTGCGTCAGGAACGGACAGATCACACGCTGCAGCCAACCGCTTTGGTCAACGAAGCATTTCTGCGAATGGCCGATCAGAAAGACGTGGACTGGCAGGGGAAGGCGCACTTCTGTGCGGTGGCGGCCAACATGATGCGACGCATCCTGGTGGATCACGCCAGGCAGCGGAACGCCCGGAAGCGGCAGGGCGGGCGGCAGCAGGTCTCGCTGCAGGAGACGCTGTTGCCGGCTGTCAGCAGTCAGCCAGTCGACATCGTGGCGCTCGATGATCTGCTGGACCAGCTGGCCGCACTCAACGAGCGCCAGGCGAAGGTTTTTGAATTGCGCTGTTTTGGCGGACTGGAAGTCACTGAGACGGCCCAGGTCCTGGAGGTCTCGGCGGCCACAGTGAAAAATGACTGGCGGTTTGCTCGAGCGTGGCTGGCTTCACAAATGACCGAAGAGGATCAGAAAGACACAGTATGACGCCGCCCCCTGACGCGGAGAACCCGCCTGGTGACCCCGCTTCACAAAGTGCGGCCACTCGTTTTCAGCGGATCCAGGAATATTTCTGGATGGCGGTCGATCAGAAGCCGTTGGAGCGGATCGCCTGGGTCAAACAGCAGAGCCTGGCTCCGGACATCGCCGCCCAGGTGATCGCAGCTGTACAGGCAGACCTGGACGCCGGAACTGACGCAGCCGAAGATTCCGCTGAGCAGAACGCCGCTTTAGCTGCCACGATCACGACGGGCACTGCCCCCCCCACCGACGGTGAGCCCACTCGCCCTCTGCCCGTGCTGGAGAACTACACGATTCTGGAGGAGATTGATCGCGGGGGAATGGGCATCGTTTATCGGGCTCGGCAGCTGCGGCCGGATCGCCTGGTGGCCATCAAAATGATGCGACTGGGCGCGTTTTCCTCCCAGCTGGACGTGGATCGTTTTTTGAATGAAGCCAACGCTGCGTCCTGCCTGACTCACGCGGCCGTGGTCCCCGTGTACGAAGTGGGAGAGGTTTCCGGTGAGCCCTTTATTGTGATGAAGTTCATCGACGGGCACACTCTGGAACACACGCTGAAGCAGCAGGAGATTTCCACAGATGATGCCATCCGTCTGCTGCTGGTGGTCGCTGCCGCCGTCGCAGACGCACACGAGCATGCCATCGTCCACCGGGACCTGAAACCATCCAACATCCTCATCGACAGCCACACGGCCTCTCCATGGGTACTGGATTTTGGCCTGGCCAAAAGCCTCGTTACACAGTCAGACCTGACGTCCGCCGGCGATATCATGGGCACCCCCGGCTACATGTCGCCCGAACAGGCGCGGGGACATTCTGACAGGGTCACCCCCGCGGCTGACGTCTATGGACTGGGCGCCATCCTGTATCGCATCCTGACGGGTCGGCCGCCAATCGAATCCCGCGATGGCGACTTTGCTGAAACCATGCAGCTGGTCCGCGAGCACGACATCGTCCCCCCTCGCGCGCGCAACCGGAACGTGCCTTCGGAAGTGGACGCGGTCTGCATGAAAGCTCTGGAAACGGATCCGGCCGCGCGATATTCGCACGCCCGGGCGTTTGCGGACGACCTGAAGCGAAGTCTGGAAGGTGAATCGACGGCCGCCCGGCAGACCGGACTCGGACGGCGGCTGTATCGCTGGGCGCGGCACTGTCCGGGCCTGGCGGCCACGGTGGCCATCGTGCTGCTTTTTTACAGCTACCATCTTGCCGTCGTATTGACAGGGCTGGTGCAGACTGGGCCCGTGTTTCAACAGTCCGTTAATACGCTCGTCCCGCTGGCACTGCTGAACGCTTTTATCTGGCAGTGGTGCCTCGAGAAAACCAGCGGAGCCGCGTGGACCCTTTATGCCTGGTCGGCCGGAGAAGTCCTGCTGATCACCGGCGTGATTTCGATCGGCGATGGGCTCACGGGCGGCCTTGTGAGCACGATGTATGTGCTGGTGACCGTCTCCGTTCTTCGGTGCCGGCCCAGACTGGTGGCCTTCGTCACCCTGCTGTCAGTGGCCAGCTATTCGTATCTGTGGATCGCCGAAGTGCGAGACGCAAACGTCGCTGCAGGCAGTGTCGCCAGTGTGAATGATCAGGCTGACCGGGCGAACGAAGAGGAGATGGCAGAAGCGATCACTCCGGCACAGGCGATCCC
Source organism: Planctomycetaceae bacterium (assembly GCA_024742875.1). Lineage (GTDB taxonomy): Bacteria > Planctomycetota > Planctomycetia > Planctomycetales > Planctomycetaceae > Fuerstiella. The sequence continues at coordinate 156,161 of JANSXP010000005.1, forward strand.
CACGATCCTAAGCCTGCTGCTGATTGGCATGATCCAGTATCTGGCACTCGTCCGCTCCAGTGTCAGCTTAGAGGCGTCCGGCAATCAGGTGCGTGTGCGGGACGCGCGTGACAGAAAACGTTCCCCGACCGCCAGCAGCGGATGACAGCCGGCTGAAACCTGTCGTCCGTGGCGCTGTCCGACGACCAGCATTCACGACGGCTCTGACTCCATCGGTGAAGATCGACTGGCCTGCGACTCAGCCAGCAAAGCGCGATATCGCTGCGTCACCAGCAGACCCAGCAGAATCAACAGGCCCACGACGCCGTACTGCACCACCAGACCATGCTGCTCAAACCACGGCGCAAGTGTGCGGGCAAACAGCAGCATGGACGTCACACCAGCCACGCTCCCGGCCAGCACGACCAGAAACGTGGTTCCCCGCCGCAGTCCCAGCAGTCGGGCCAGTAAAGAACCACCGATACTGCCTGTTGACGAGACTGGCAGCATGACAAAACACAGCACGACCAGCAGTGTCCCGCGTTTCATCCAGCGGTTGCGCAGCAGCAGTCGCCGCCCGTCCTGAGCGATGGCCTGAAGATGGCGGCCCAGCCACGGTGTGCGAAACAGGACTCCCGCGTGCCACGTGACGACCACGGCCCACACCAGATCCAGCACCAGGACCAGCATGGCCAGCTGTGCGGAAGAAAAATGGGCCGGCTGTGAGGACCCCGTCCAGATGATGAACCGACCGGCAATCGCCGACGCCAGCACGGTGACCGTCATCCGGCGGACCAGCAGAGCGCCTCCCAGAATCCACGCACCGCACACCGCCACTCCAGCCACCAGCAATGGCAACGTGAGCGTTGTCACGGCCCACCAGCGATGCTGCTGCCACAGGCTTTCCGACTCGTGTTCGAGCGACGTTTGAAAAGCGTTCGGCCGGCTCAGGTGACAGCCTGCCGCAGGTTCGCCGTGCGGAGACGTCATGAGGGAATGCCGTCTGTGGCGGGGCGAACATCAGCGGGACGCGCTGTCCTGATCACGCAGTGCGGAGTCCCGTAACGGTTGGAATTGACAATGATGGGCCAGCTCTGCTGCAGATGAGGCAGGTCAATCGGATTGGCTCGGTCGTCCCGACGATCGGTCCAGAACTTTTCGGACTCGACATGCGCATGGGCCAGATTGGCGCCCCGCAAAACAGCTCCGGACAGATCCACGTGGCACAGGTCGGCCCCCCGCAGATCAGCGCCGTGCAGGTCAGCGCCGGAGAGATTGGCGTTGTGCAGGTCAGCGTTCGTCAGTCGGGAATCCACGACACGTGAGGCGGCCAGATCAGCGCCGGTGAGGTCGGCATTGCTGAAGTCACTCATCTCCACATCACCGAGCCTGGCCTCCCGCAGATTCGCTTCCGCCAAAGTGGCGTGAATCAGGCGGGCCTTCAGAAAACAGGTTCGTTCCAGATTCGCCTGCGACAGGTCGGCGTCCACCAGATCGGCCGCCCGAAAAGAGGCCTGCAGGGCCATCACGCCGCTTAAGTCTGCCTTGATCAGCACGCTGCCCTGAAACGACGCCTGGCAGATTGTTGCGTTAATCAGCGAAGCGTGCACCATTTCTGCCCGATCAAACACCGCACAGCATGCGGCGGCGCTGTTCAGGGACGACCAGCTCAGATCGGCTTCGTCAAATCGGGCGCCTTCCAGATCCGCATAGGAAAAGTCACAGTGGTCGGCCGTCGCCTGCTGCAGGTCAGCATGGCTGAGTCGGGCGCGAAGAAACGAAGCGTGAGACAGCAGGGCCCCCTTGAATTCACAGCCTCGCAGATCCAGCCGATCAAAAACACAGCCATCGAGGCTGGCTCGCTGCAGATTCAAACCAGTCAAATCATCACGACGAAAATCGGTCCCTGACAGATCCAGCCGTTCGCCAGGGTGTTCGGCCTGCCAGTCGGCGACGGCCGCTCTGCCGCGACGAATGAGAGCAAGGTGTTCCGGATGGGCCATGGGTTGCACTCCTGGAAAGGACACGTTGACAGATGCACGGCTGGGGCAAAAAGCATTCTCTGTGCCACATCCGCAGACCCCGCCCGAACCTTGAAAATCTGGGCAGCGGACGCGACGGCCCCGAAAAAAACGGCGCCTCAGCGGCCCGCTGCCGCACACCTGATCGCACACCTGGCCGGATTCGCACAGTGGTGGTGTGCACAGGCAGGCCATCCGGCGAACGGCAGTCCGCGAAGACCCACACGTTCCGCTCAGGCGTGTTGTTTGGCATACGTTGTGCAACATGGCCCGATGGCCAAAGTCCGGTCAACCTGTAAACAAAGCGAGAACACTATGAAGAAAAACGAATCTGTCACCAGCATCATGACGGCCAATCCCGTGTGCGTGGAACAGCACGAAGCCATCTCCACGGCCCGCCACCTGATCCATGAGAAGGCCGTGCACCATCTGCCCGTACTGCACGGCGACCGGCTGGTGGGCATGCTGACGTCCAACGATTTGCTGCGGGTTTCCTTTGGGGAATTTGGTGACCAGGACGGCCGATCGCTGGACGCCATTCTCGATCACACCTACGACCTGACCGACTTGATGATCCCCAACCCGGTAACGATCGACAGCAGTTCGACCGTGCGGGAAGCCGCAAAAGTCCTGGCCGTCAGTGAGTTTCACTCGCTGCCGGTCGTGAAAGGTGAGCAGTTGGTCGGCATCGTCACCTCGTCCGACCTGATCAACTACCTGGTCGATCAGTACTGATGCCCCGGTGCGATCCGACAGACGGCTGCCGTCGCTTCCGCTTCGCCGTCAGCCTCACCTCTTTTTCCAGGACGGAACAGGAATCGCGACATGACCAGCCAAAGCCGTGTCTCCATGCAGAACATCGTTCATCCGACCGACTTTTCTCACGGCAGTGACATCGCGTTTGCCCACGCTCTGAAACTGACTCTGTGCAGCGCGGGAGACCTCGAGATTCTGCATGTGGACCGAGGTCGGGAGGACGGTGACTGGTCACGCTACCCATCGGTTCGCAGTGTGCTGGCCCGTTGGGACATCCTGCCGGACAATGCGGACAAACGCGACGTCGCCCGCCTGGGTGTCAATATTTCCAAATCCGCGTGCTCCGATACGAGCACAGCCACCGGCGTGCTGGAGCACATCAACCGACGCGACGCCGATCTGGTCGTCCTTGCGACACACCGCCGATCTGGTGTGGACCGTTGGATGCACGGCCGTGTTGCTGAATATGTCGCCAACCGCTGCTGTGCCTCGACGTTGTTCGTGCCGTATGGCGTTGATGGGTTTATCAGCCTGGACTGCGGCGATGTCAGCCTCTCCCGGATTCTGATTCCCGTTGACGTCACCCCTGATCCGCAGGTCGCCATTGATGCGGCCGTTATGCTGGCCGATGCAGTGGCCGCAGAGCCGGTGGAAGTGGAACTGCTGCACGTGGGAGACCCTGCCAGTATGCCAGGACTGCGACTGCCGGACTCCGACGTGTGTCGCTGGCGATGGACGACTGTGCCAGGCGACACGGTGGAGACCATCTGCCGCACGGCCGAACAGCAGGACAGCGACCTGGTGATAATGACAACGAATGGACACGACGGTTTTCTGGATGCTTTGCGCGGCTCCACATCAGAACGTGTGCTGCAGCGTCTGCGGTGTCCGCTGCTGTCCGTGCATTGAAAACGGCCGGACAGCCCGTGTGGCCACATGATTCAGGCTCATTGCAACAACGTCAGAATCGCGTCGGTCACCACCTGGTGCCCTTTGCGATTGGGATGATTGGACTGGGACATCCACAGCGTCAGGTCCTGCCCCTGCTTTGCCAGCTTTTGAAACGCCGCATAACTGTCCACGACAGGAACGCCGTATTCCTGCCCCAATGATCTGACAGAAGCGGCATATCGGGCGAGCGGTGTCTCTCCAGAGAGAATATCTTCACGCGTGTCGGGTGTCGGCGTCAGCAGGACCACCTGCACACCATCGGCAATCGCCTTTTCTATCATCTGCCTCCAGGCTTTTTCAGCCGCCGCAAGTCCGATCGATCGATCATTCAGGCTGTAGTCAATAAACACCACGTCCGGTTTCAGCGTCAGCACGTCGTCGGCAAATCGCGCCGCTCCGTCGGCAGCATGTTCTCCTCCGATCGCCGTGGTACAGACGTCAATCACTGCAGTGGGGTAGCGATCGCACAGCCGCTGATGAACGAGCGCTGGATACGAATCAAAACGCCGCACCTGGGGCGTGCGAAAATAGCCCGCCGGCACCGAATGCCCGTGAAAGACCAGTCGCACCTGCCGATTATGGGGCCACGTTTTCTGCAGGACAGATTTCAGCTCGGCAAACGGATCCGCTGCTGCGGGGGTGTCTGTTGCCGCGGCATCTGCGGACGACTGAGTCTGAGCCAGCACGTCCGTGTTTCCCAGCCAGGGCAGTACGAGAAAGATCATTCGTTTTGTCATCGCTTTGTCCTGCCGCCCGCCCTGTGGGACCACCGTGTGGGGCCACCGTGTGGGGCCACTTTGTGGGGCCACCTGCTGTCGCTCGATGGTAACCATCACCCGGCCTGGCCCCCCAACCTGCCGTCACCAACTGGCCTCACGCGAGAAGTTCGTCCACGACGTGTGCGTGTTCCACGCCCGTCAGACGCTGGTCCAGTCCCTGATATTTGAACGTCAGCCGCTCATGATCAAAACCCAGCAGGTGCAGGCAGGTGGCATGAAAGTCGCGAATATGCAGCGGGTCCTTCACAATATTGTAAGAGAACTCGTCCGTTTCCCCGTACACGGATCCGCCGTTCGCGCCGCCGCCTGCCATCCACATGCTGAAGCAGCGAGGGTGGTGGTCACGGCCATAATTTTCTCGACTCAGGCCCCCCTGAGAGTAGATGGTGCGACCAAACTCGCCCCCCCAGATGACGAGCGTGTCCTCCAGCATGCCCCGCTGCTTAAGATCTTCCAGCAGCGCGTAGCACGGTCGATCCACGTCACGACACTGGTCCGGCATCCGGCCGGCCACGTTGCCGTGATGATCCCAGTTGTTGTGGTAAACCTGAACAAAACGGACTCCGCGTTCGGCCAGACGTCGGGCCATCAACGCCGTGTAGGCAAACGATCCTGGCTTTTTGGCATCTTCGCCGTAGAGCTCAAACGTGGACTTTGACTCCTGACTGATATCCGTCAGCTCAGGCACACTCGCCTGCATGCGGTACGCCATTTCATACTGTTGAATTCGTGTCTGGGTTTCCGGGTCACCGTGGGCTTCAAAGCCAAACTGGTTGAGCGCGTTGATCCCTTCAATACTGCGGCGACGGATTTCACTGGAAACGCCCGGCGGATTATTGATGTACAGGATGGGATCGTTGCCACTGCGAAACGACACGCCCGAATGACGGCCGGGCAGATAACCGGCGCTCCACAGGCGTGACGAAATGGCCTGCTCCTGCTCTCGGTTTTTGGGGATGGCGATCAGCACCACAAACGCGGGCAGATTGTCATTCATTGATCCCAGCCCGTAGGACGCCCACGAGCCCAGACACGGTCGGCCGGTAACCTGATTGCCGGTCTGCATAGCGGTGATGGCCGGTTCATGATTGATCGCTTCGGTATGCAGGCTCCGCATCCAGCAGATTTCGTCGGCCTTCTCTGCCAGATGGGGGAGCAATTCGGTGTTCATCTCAAAGCCGGATTCACCGGCGGGCGAGAACTGGAACTTTGACGGTGCAATCGGAAACCGGGACTGCCCGCTGGTCATTGTGGTCAGGCGCTGCCCGTTGCGGATCGATTCCGGCAGGTCCTTATCATACCACTTGTCCATTTCCGGCTTGGGATCGAACAGATCCATCTGCGAGGGACCACCCACCATGTGCAGATAGATCACGCGCTTCGCCCGCGCCGGAAAGTGGGGTTGCGGTTTGGCGGACGTCTCGCCGGCAAACGCCGCGGGCAGACCCAGCGATGCCAGCGCTGCGCCGCCCAGCAGGCTCCTGCCGCTGCTGAAAAACTGTCGACGGGTCTGCTGCAGCAGTTCGTGCAAATGGGGCTCATTTCTCATTACTTATTCAATGCCTCATCAAGGTTCATGATTTGATTGCAGACCATGGTCCACGCCGCCAGTGCGGCCGGATCCAGTGCCACGTCTGCTGTTGATTCCCCGACCGCGATCAACGCGTCTGCATCTTTCTGATGAGTGGTGTAATGATCGCGGTAGTCCTGCCAGGTCTGCAGCACAATGGGTCGTTCGCGGTCTGTCAGCGGGCGACTGAGCACCCGGGCACAAATGGCAGCAGCGATCTGCTCGGGCGTCCCCGAAGACTGCATCGACCGCTCCGCCAGTTTGCGAGCCGCTTCGACGTACTGCGGATCATTCAGCGTCACCAGCGCCTGCAGGGGCGTGTTGGTTCGCTCACGTCGCACGGTGCAGACTTCGCGATTGGGAGCACCCAGAGTTTCCAGTCCTGGTGGTGGTGCCATGCGTTTCCAGAAGGTGTACAGCGAACGACGGTAGAGATCCTCACCCTGGTCCTGCTTGTAATTGCGTGTGTCTCCGCCAGGCAGGCCCACCATGTTCCACAGATTGTCCGGCTGATACGGCTTCACGCCCGGACCATACATTTTGGCCGAACGCAGTCCGCTCACGGCCAGGGCGTAGTCGCGCACCATTTCCGCATCCATCCGAAACCTCGGCCCCCGTGACAGCAGAGCGTTGTCACGGTCTTTGGCCAGCTTCTCCGGTGTGAGCACGGCCGCCTGTCGATAGGTGGCACTCATGAGCATCTGCTTGAACAGTCGCTTCACATCCCAGCCACTGTTCACGAAATCGGTGGCCAGCCAGTCCAGCAGTTCCGGGTGAGACGGTGGTGCGCCCATAATGCCAAAGTCTTCGGGCGTGGCCACGATGCCCTGACCGAAGATCTCCTGCCAGAAACGATTGACCGTGACGCGTGCCGTCAGCGGATTGACAGGGTCCACCACCCAGCGGGCCAGCCCGAGGCGATTTTGAGGTGCGCCGGCGGGCAATGGATGTAAAGCGGACGGCGGCTGAGCGCTCACCTCATCACCGATGTTGTCGTACTCTCCCCGCATCAGGATGTTGGCCATGGCCGGCTTGTTGCGTTCCACCTGAACGTGCGTCACGGGGCTGCGTGCTTCAATGGCGGAACGTTCTTTCTGCAGCGCGTCCACGGCAGCCGACAGCTGCGGATACTGTTCGTCGTGCTGCTGCAGAAAATACGTAAACAGCTCTGCTTTCTGTGCGTCCGTTCGCTGATCGGCGGCGGTTTCCACAGCCACCGCCAGCGTTTCCGACTGACGAATCTGATTGATCTCTGCTGTGCTCAGCAGCCGATCGAACAGTCGAAAGTCCTGTACGGATCCGTCAAACACGGCGGCCGAACTCCGCTGACCTACGCGCAGGGGCGTTTCTGTGCGGATGTCGGCGGTGGCCTTGAGATTATTTGTGGTCGTGCGCGTGGCCGCCTTTTTTCCGTCCACATAGATGGCGATGCCGTTCGGCTTACCACTGCCATCCCAGGTAACAGCCACATGATGCCAGGTGTTCGCTTTGAAGCCGGATTGGGTGGTGCTGACCTTAATCGCATTGTCCGGCCAGCTTTCAATGATGTGCACGGCCAGTTGGCCATTCTCGAAGAACAGGTCCCAGCCACGATGGCTGTTGCCTTCGTCCATGCGTGCCAGAGGAGAGGCGTACTGATTCAGTTTGCTCGTGCGGATCCACTCGGTGTGAGAGAACGGCTGATCACGGGCAAAGTCTCCTACGGCCCCCAGGCTCAGAGTGCTGCCAGGTTTGAGTTGCAGTGTCGGGCCCAGTTTGCCGTCAGGCACCCAGTTGAGATCTCCGGTTGGCGTCACGTCGACCGGATCGCCGTCTGACTGTGCGAGTGGCACTGCGTCGCCCTCGTTGAGCGCAAGACGCACGATCTGGCCGTCGGTGGGAACACCGGCTCGAACGACGGCGGAATCTGCGTCTTCCAGCCACGCGGTGAAAGCCGGCCTGGCCCCCTCCCGACGTTTGTCGCGGGCAGCCGCAGCGTTTGCGATTTCTCCATCGATCACAGCCCACCGCTGTCGATCGGCCCCCATGGGCACACGAATGGCGGGACCACGACCGTCTCTGACATTGCCATCCAGACCGCGCTGTGTGGTGTTCCGAAAGAAGGCGGCCAGCGAGTAGTAGTCCTTCTGGGTCAGCGGATCAAACTTATGATCATGACACTGACAGCAGTTGGTCGTCAGCCCCAGATACACCCAGCCAAACGTCTGGACACGATCGGACGCATAGAGCGCCAGATTCTCCGCTTCAATGGTGCCCCCTTCGTTGGTGGTGATGTTGCACCGCTGGAAACCGGTGGCAATTTTCTGCTCCAGCGTGGGATTCTCCAGCAGGTCACCCGCCAGCTGCTCCACCGTAAACTGATCGAACGGCTGATTTCTGTTGAACGCGCGAATCACCCAGTCCCGATAGGGCCACATTTCTCGATAGTTGTCAAAGTGCATGCCGTGGGTGTCAGCGTACCGCGCGGCGTCCAGCCAGTAGCGGGCCCGATGCTCACCCCAGGCCTCGGTGGCCATCAGCCGATCGATCGTTTCCGAAAGCGTTTGCTCCGGGTTGACTTTGTACCCATTGACAAACGCGGCAACCGCCTCTGGCTCCGGCGGCAGCCCCGTGATGTCCAGGTGCAGCCGGCGACACAACACGTGCGCCGCTGCTTCGTCAGCGGGCAACAGTTGCTCCTGCTGCAAACGCCGCAGCACAAAATGATCAATGGGATTGCGTGGCCAGCTGGCGGGAGTCACGTCCGGCACAGCAGGCGGCTGTGGGGCGAGAAAGGCCCAGTGCTTCTGGTATTCGGCCCCCTCTTCGATCCAGCGTTTGAGCGTGGCGACCTGCTCGGCACTGAGCGGCTTTTTGAATTCCGGTGGCGGCATCACCACATCGGGGTCATCAGCCGTGACACGCGCGATCGCTTCGCTGCCATCCACGTCATGCGGCACAATGGCGGCAGCCGCGACGGCCGCATCTCTCAGATCCAGCCGCAGGTCGGCTTCCCGACTGGCGCTGTCGAAGCCGTGACAGGAAAAGCAGTGCTCAGCCAGAATGGGACGAACGTCGCGATTGAACTGTAAACGCTCCTGAGCGACCAGGGGCGTGGCCAGGCTGGATAGCGTGATGAGTCCACCAGCGGCCAACAGCACTCGGCGGATTGTCAACGAAGACCGTTCAGACATTTTTTTTCCTTGAAATTTCCGTGCAGACGTGACCAGTAACCAGAGGATGGCAGTCGGGAAGCAGCGAAAATCAACCAAAGACAAAGGCGGGACAGAGGGTGGGAGCTGGGTCTGCGAACAACCAGATACCGAACGAAACGCCACCCGAGCGAAACGCCACCCGAGCGAACCGCCACCCGAGCGAAAATTTCTATTCGGCAGATGTGCGGATGCGCGGATGCGGCACCTGAACGTGTTGCACGTGTGCGGCGTCGCCACTCAACACAGCAGACACAGCCGTGTGACAGACCTACAGTGGACCACACCGACACACTAATGCCAAACTAACACAAGTGTGCTTCAGAGGGCGTCTGAGGTCTTGGAAAGACACCGCGGGAAATTGGACATTCACCGCAAGCCTCTGGCTAACCCACCCGGGGAAGCCTGCGCCACGGGCCAACAAACCCGCCAAACATCCCGCGAATGACTGCCGGTCCGCGTCCCCAACGGGACGGCCACAACCGTGGGGCCGGCAAAAAAAAAAGCCGCGGAAGCACTACATTCAGAGTGCTCCCCGGCTCAGAAAGTAACCCGACCAGGACTTGAACCTGGAATAACAGAATCAAAATCTGTTGTGTTACCGATTACACTATCGGGTTGCTCTGGGCGGCGTTGACGTCGCCCTGAAGACGATTTTAGGCGCCCATTTTCCCTGCGGCAAGACTTCCTGATACGGAAGAAATGACCGCAGCGAATTTTGGAGATCGGCAAGCCGACTAATCGTTCCGCAGCTTCAAACCCATTTCGGTCAGCTTCTGGCGGATTTCGTTCAGTGATGTCACACCGAAGTTGCGGCTGGCGAGCAGCTCGTCCGCGGTACGCGAGGTTAGCTGTCCAATCGTTTGAATGGCCAGACGATTCATGCACTTGCGAGATCGCACGGACAGGCTCAGATCGCCAATCGGACGATTGAGAGATGCCTGCTCCTCGGGTGACAGGTTCTGATCCACGAAGCTGTCGCGGGCGTGGACTTTGTGCAGATTCAAACCAATCCGCAGGCCGTGAGCAGCCAGCAGTTCGCGAATTTCGTGCAGCGATGTTTCGCCAAAGTTCTTGCCGGCCAGCAGTTCCTGTTCGCTGATCTCGGTCAGGTCGCCCAGCGTGTTGATGTCCATGGCTGTCAGGCAGTTGCGGCTGCGGACTGACAGTTCGAAGTCGGTCACAGGACGCCCCAGCAGCTGCTTCATGCGAGCTTCCTGGCGAGCCTGATCTTCGTCGTAATACATGTCCTGCGTGGCTTCGATGTCCTTCAGGTACAGCTCAGCCTGTGCGTGGGTCGGGTCAAATTCCATCACCCGGCGGAAGCAGAATGCGGCCGCCTTATAGCTTTCGCGATCTTCATACAGCAGCCCCAGATTCAGCAGGGCACCAACGTAATACGGTGGTCGGGAGAGACTGCGTTCGTAGTAGCGAATGGATTCTTCATCGTTGCCACGCAGGCTGTTTTCCGCAGCCAGCCAAAACAGAGCGCGGGAATGATGCGGATCCATATCAACCGCACGTTCAAAATATTCGACAGCCGTCAGGGCGTCACCGCGGTCGGCCCAGATGCAGCCCATCTGGAACGAATACTCCGCACGGCTGGCGGCAGAAGCCGCCACGCTTCGCAGCATCTGCTCAGCTGCATCCACATCTCCGCCGGCACGCACAGAACCAGCCTGACGCAGGGTGGCTTCAATCTGATCGAATCCGGCTTTGCCCGCATCTTCAAATCGGCTGGCAGCGTCCGCATGACGTCCCAGTGAGGTCAGCACCTGAGCGTGAAAATAGATGGCCACGCCGTCACCTGTCACCTGCGACATCATGGCGTCGGCTTCGCTGTGTCGTGACAGCAGATAGCAGGCCACGCCGACTCGCGCCAAAGTGGCTTCCGGAGCGTCTCCGGCAGCCACCTTCTTCTGCAGCTCGTTCAGACACTGGCGGATCTCTCCGGCCTGCTGACCGGCCACAGCACTGCGAAGGGACTCCACCTGGTCCAGCGTCAGTGGACTCGTCAGGTTGAGAAGTTCTGATACGTCAATCATGTTAGCTACTGACACTTAAGTCTGTTCCTTCCGGGAATCGACTAAGGAAGTCGTGGAAAACAACGGAACACGCCGTGGTCCGTCCGCCTACGGGGAAATCGCCGATCCCCCGATTTTTGGAAACCCGATAGTTTATCTCAGGAGCAGCCTTGACACAAATCAGTGCCAGCTATTCCCGAAAATTGTTGGCGGGAGCCTCAATCCGTCCCTAATTCGGCTCAATTACGGCCTTTTCGCCACTCTCTCGCCGATTCCCGCCCCAAAAAACGAAAGAAGCACCGTGCGACTCGAAGGGGATGAGTCGCTCGGTGCTTCAAACGAAGAAGGCGAAGGAAACTTCGCTTCAGGAGAATTCAGGCTCCGCAGACATGGCCCAGCCAGCCCAGGTCGTGCGATCCGCACGATGGTCTGCAAAGCGGAGTGCCGTGACTGGCGTGCCGCGGCGTCCGGCAGGACACACGTCAGCATCCAGCGGCAGGCTCATCAGTAAGTCGGGATGGTCTGAATGGGGGCAAAGGCAGTCGTTGGGTAACCGGGAGCAAACGCGGTTGCCGGAGCTCCACCTGGCAGAGCGCCCGTCGGATAGCCGCCGGGAGCCACACCACAACCGCCGCCACATGATCCGCAGGCACCACCATAGCCAGGGTAACCAGCACCGTATCCGTAACCGTGAAGCAGGCAGCAGCCGGACAGCGAGCACATCAACAGCAGGCTGCCAAAAAACATAAACAAGCGATTCATCTGAGCGCCTCCAAAGAGCTGCCGAAAGGATGCCCGAACAGACAATGGCAGTGGGAGTAAGAGAGGTTGGAAGTGATGGAACCAAATCAGCAGGCGAGGAAGCCGGTGAGTTGGTATCGAGATTGAGAGGAGAGGTAAGGGCACTGACAATATCAGTGCTGGCCGGAAATTATGAGAACCGGCGAAATGGGTCAATACCTGTTTGCAGCCCACCGGATCTGCTCGTTCGCCGTGCGAAACCAGCGTTTTTACGTCGCAAAACCGGCGCGCTTCCAACAAACCCTCAAGCCGCAGGAAAAAAAATCCGAAGCGATTTTTCCCCGCAGACACGGCGACCGTGGCCCTCACTCGACGTGACGGCAGAGCGCCTCTGCGTACCGTCACAGCGTGTCCGCCGGCATCACACGGTGGAGGAGGAGGACGCCGAGGAAGACACAACACAGTCGCACAACTGCTGCACCACGACCGTCGCGAAACTGCCGGCCGGCAGCGTGAATTTCACGCGAACCGCAGACGGTTCCACGAGTTCGCATTCAACGTCGGACAGACACACCACCATGGGACGCCGGGTGCCCTGAGAATGACGCTTGAACTGCGCAAACGATTCGCCGCTGATCCCCAGCGCCGACAGACACTCCCGCTCACGTTCGGCCGCACGGCCTTGCGCTGGCAGCATATCGGGCCCGGGCATGGGCCCCATCGGGACCAGTTCTGATCGGATCTGTTCGTCAGCGTCTGCGGCGAGAAACGGGCGAGTGCCTCCACGACGACAGACCACATCTCCCTCCAGCAGCGTGCGCAGCTGCCCCTGCTGCACGCGCTCTGCCACAATCAGATTGAATACCGCCGACTGCACCGCACTGGGAAGCATACGTGACAGATAACGTCGGCGGTTTTTGGACCAGGTTCTGGCAATGCCGGGATCACGCAGATAGTCAATGCCAGCCGAGACATTGCCGCCCTGATGGCCGAATCGCTGTTCTCCAAAATAGTTGGGGAAGCCGTCGTCCGCCATCTGCTGCAGAACGCCACGAACAGCATCGACGGCCGTTTCTGGCAGCTCAGCGTCGGGGCTGGCAGCGCGGAGCACCAGTTCAAACCGGTTACCGGCCAGATGACCGGTCTTCAGTTTGTTGGTGTGTCGCTGCACGGTGAGGACCCGAATACCATCGAGCGCCAGTTCATCGACGAGAGCCTCACACCTTTGCGGAACGGAAACAAACTGACGGGTGATCGCCCGTCGGTCCTTCTGACCGGCCGTTCCAATATCCCGCTGAGAGATCTGCAGTGCCCGAGCCAGTCGGCTGACCAGATCGCCGGCCGCCACATCTGTTTTCTCCACCCACAGATACAGATGCTCGCCCGAGCCAGAGGGCAGATACTTTGGCTGCTCCTGGACCACAAAGTCACTCACGCGGTGGCGAATGATCATCGACGGTAGTACGGCAGCCCACGCCGCTGGCGGTCGCAGAATGGTGGACAGCAATTCCGGGGACAGCGACTCGGCGGACACGCCACCGTGTGACGGTGGTGCGGGTGGCACTCTCTTCGCGGCTGCTGTTTCAGGCGACTGTTCGGTCGACCGCTCATTCATCCGATGTCATCCTCATGGCGGCGGCCGACACCGTCGCGATGCGTCCTGCCAGGGCATTGACAGACCCTTTTCCGTCCGGATGCACGCGATTGCTCAGAAAGATAACAAACAGATCCAGCTGCGGATCAATCCACATCGCGGTCCCCGTAAATCCACCGTGGCCAAAAGCGGACACCGACATCAGGTCGCCGCGGTTCGAAGAATACGGGGACTTCATATCCCAGCCGAGAGTCCTCAGTCCAGACGACACTTTCTGCGGCGACCGCATGAGTTTCACGGTGGCCGGCTGTATGACGGACTCACCATTCCACTGCCCTTCGTTGAGCAGCATCTGGCAATAGCGGGCCAGATCGTCGGCCGTGGAGAACAGCCCGGCATGACCGGCGACCCCGCCCAGCGCCCAGGCGCGGGGATCGTGGACATCGCCCTGCATCCATTTTCCATCGCGCTGCTGAGTCACGGCACAGCGTCTTCTTAGAGCGTCACCGGGGAGGTAACCGGTCTCATTCATCTGCAGGCGATCAAAAACTCGCTGCCGGACAAACTCGTTCAGCGGCTGCCCGGAAATCCGCTGAATCAGTTCTCCCAGCACAATGAATCCGACGTCTGTGTAGGCGAAGCGGGTTCCCGGCTCCACCCACGGCTCCAGAGCGTGGATGCGTTCTATGGCCCGCTCACGGCCATCCGCATAGTCACGAATATGGTTGTCCGGAATCAGGCCCCCCATGTGAGTGAGCAGTTGTCGCACGGTGATCTCCTGTTTGCCGCCGGCTGCGAATTCCGGCAGATAGGTGGCCACCGGCTGATCCACGTCCACTTTGCCGTCTTCGACCAGCAGCATCACACAGGTGGCCGTCACCACGGGCTTGGTGATTGATGCCATGTCAAACACCGTGTCCACCGTCATGGGCACTTTGTCCGGCAGCAGTTGTCGAAACCCAAACGCTTTGCGATAGACGATCTTTCCCCGATGCCCCACAACCACGACACAGCCGGGCATTTTGCCGCGACTGAGCCCCTCGCTCACGATGTCATCAATCGCCGCCAGCCGCCGGGCGCTCATGCCCAGCGTGGCTGGGTCCACAACAGGCAGTGCTCTTTGTGCATCAACCGGGACGGCCGCACGGTCGATTTGCGGTTCGTCGGCAGGGGCCGCAGTTGTCCCCACGCAGAGGATTAGCAGCAGACAGAGGCATTGTTTCACGGTCGTTGTCCTCGCATCATTTTCTCCGCAGCCGTTTCATAAAGACACCGATGACATCACGCCCGCGGCAGCCTGCCTGGCCACCAGATGTTCTAGCGGCGAATGACCACATCATCAAAGTCGCGTTTCGTGATCGCAGGCACCTGACAGTCTTTCGCAGGATGCCCGGCCACCAGGACAACATATGGTCGTTCATTGTCGGGGCGTCCCAGAATGGAGTTCAGAAACTTCATCGGACTGGGCGTGTGGGTCAGCGTGGCCAGGCCCGCGTTATGCAAAGCGGCAATGAGAAAACCGGTGGCAATGCCCACGGATTCGCTGACGTAGTAATTCTTCTTTTTTTCTCCGTCGGCATTCTTCCAGGCTTCCGCGAACACCACCACCAGCACGGGCGCCGTCTCCAGAAACGGCTTGTGATCGTCCGTGTTGAATGGCTGCAAAGCATCCAGCCATTCTTCTGGCGCCCGACCGCCGTAGAACTCACGTTCCTCCGCTTCTGCCGCCTCCCGGATCTGTTTGCGGATGTCGGCATCCTGGACCCAGACAAAGGTCCACGGCTGCTGATTGGCGCCACTGGGGGCCGTCATGCCGGTTTTCAGGCAGTTGGCCACCACCTCATCCGCCACCGGGTCGGAGGAATATTCACGAACCGTCCGTCGCGTGCGGGCCTGCTGCAGAAACCCGAGCGAGCGATCAATCATCAGTTCGTCAGCACGACGCTCATAGCCTTCCAGGGGGATCATCTCGGCAGACATACGGCCTCCTAACTCTCCACAGTCAACAGCCGCGTCAGATGCGGCCCAAACACAATTACACCCACCACGGCCGCCGCGACGGAAGCCAGGAGCACGGCTGCCGCGGCCGCATCTTTGGCCTTGCCAGCCAGGTCATGATGTTCCGGGCTCACCAGGTCCACCACGAACTCAATGGCCGTATTGAGCGCCTCGGCCGACCACACCAGGCCCATCGACAGCACCAGCGCGCACCACTGACCGGCTGTGACACCAAACCACAGCCCGCCTGCAAAGACCCCCAGTGTGGCCACCAGATGAACCCAGGCGTGCACCTGCGTTTTCATCAGGGTGACCACGCCACGCCCGGCATCAACAAATGCGGCTATTCGTCTGCGGATCAACGGACAGTCTTCCTGCCAAAGCGGACGGTTGACGACAGGCGCCAAAGTAGCGGCCGGGAGCGCAAAAAAGAAGCTCGACGAACAGTGTTCGTCGAGCTTCCTGATTTCTCCGACTGCCGCCATCAGCTGGCAGCAACGCTTAGTGACCGGCCGCGATGGCAGAGATGCCTTCGAGGAAGCCCTGCAGCTGTCGACTGCGGACCGGGTGCTGCAGCTTACGCACCGCTTTGGCCTCAATCTGACGCACGCGTTCGCGTGTCACCTTGAAGATGCGGCCCACTTCTTCGAGCGTGTAGGTGTAGCCGTCGCCCAGACCGTATCGCAGTTTGATAATCTCGCGTTCACGATAGGTGAGCGTCTTGAGGACAGAGTCAATTTTGTCCTTGAGCATTTCCGACGCCGCATTGCTGACAGGACTGTCGTTGCTCTTATCTTCGACAAATTCGCCGAAGCTGTTGTCTTCGCCTTCGCCCAGAGGTTTATCCAGACTGATGGGCTGACGGCTGATTCGCATCACACGACGGGCTTCGTCCAGCGGCACGTCCGCCAGTTCGGCCATTTCATCCACCGATGGCTCGCGCCCTTTCTCCTGCAGCAGCTCTCGGGCGGCCGCACGCAGTTTGGACATGGTTTCAATCATGTGGACAGGGATGCGAATCGTACGGGCCTGATCAGCGATGGCTCGCGTGATGGCCTGACGAATCCACCAGGTCGCGTAAGTGCTGAATTTGTAACCGCGACGATATTCGTACTTGTCAACAGCCCGCATCAGGCCCGTGTTGCCTTCCTGGATGAGGTCCAGGAACGTCAGGCCGCGGTTGCGGTACTTCTTGGCGATCGAAACCACCAGTCGCAGGTTACCGCCGGAAAGGTCCCGCATGGCCTGCTCGTACTCTTCGTAGCGTGCCTGCAGAGCTTCCATCTTGACGGCCAGAGAGTTGGGCGTCTCCAGTGTGAGGTCACACAGATCGTGCAGCTCTTTTTCCATGCTGCGGGTTTCGTCCTCAGCCGACACCAGATTTTTCAGGTTGCCGATCTGATCCTGCAGTTCCAGCATGCGGGCGGAAATCTGCTGCAAACGTTTCATGCACGGCTGCAGTCGCTGCGTTCGCAGGCTCAGCTCTTCCAGCATGGTGATGCTGCGGCGGCGACGTTCATCAATGCGAGCGCGGATCTCCAGACCCTTTTCGCTGTCCAGACCCAGACTGCGGGCCAGAGCAAAGTCGGTCAGGTCGCGTTCTCGGATGGACGCCACCGTCTCCAGGTTGTGCGGCATGCGGCCAATGATCTGATCCTTCTCCAGACTTTCCGTCATGGAGACTTTGATCGTGCGATCAAACGGCAGTTCGCTGCGATGCACCTGCGAGAGTGTTTCGAACGAGTAGTTCAGTGCAAAGTCGTTGGCCAGCAGAGCACGGCGAAAACGACGTCGCGTGACTTCAATCTGCTTAGCCAGAAAGATCTCTTCTTCGCGAGTCAGCAGCGGGATCTCGCCCATCTGCGTCAGGTACATGCGAATGGGGTCTTCCGTGCCGCGCGGTGAGTCTTCGTCCAGACGGATTTCCGGGCGACGCTTGCGGCGGTCAGCAGCCGGCGAGTCTTCGTCGTCGCTGTACACGACCGGGTCGGTCCGCAGTTCCAGATCCAGTTCTTCGAGAACCATGATCAGGTAGTCCAGCTTCCGCGGGTCTTCTGCCTCATCGGGCAGGTAGTTGTGGACCTGAGAGAAGTACAGGTAACCCTGCTTCAATCCGACCGACATCAATTGCGAAAGTGATTCATCCAAACGGTGCATTCCGTGAGCTCCTCAGCGACAATCTGTGAGTGAACAAGTGGAAATTGGGCCACGTTAAAAACGCGGGACTACTGATTTCCCATCTCGTTTCTTTTTAACTTCGTAATTCGCCGGAGTGTTTCCAGGGTGTCGCTGAGAAGTTCGCCCGATGCATTTTGCGCCTGAGCCATTTTTTGTTTCGACACTACAATCTGGTTTCTATCACGCCGAAGAATCAGCGGGTTTAACACCCGCTGCAGGTGTGCGGGAATCTCAGCGTCAAGACGCTGCGAATCCCCCTGATGTTCGAGGGGGTCCTCATTCATCAGTTCTGAGATTCCTTTCTCCCTCGCAGAATCGAGCAGGGCATTCACCAGACTCAGAAGTTCTGAACTGGATTCTGCCGCTGCAATCACTCGTTGAGGTTCGGGAAGGAGTCCTTCTTCCGCGATCAAGTCAACACAGAGTTCGTAAAGTCGTCTGTACCGACCATCTTCAAAGTCATCCGGCCCAATCCGGTACCGGGCAAAATTGACTGTTTCAGGTTCGCTCAGAATAATTTCCAGCAGTTCGCGTTCCGCCAGATCGCAGGCCTTCATGGACTTACGAACCGGCTGCGGTGGAATCTCCTGCTCGTTGGGGCGAACGAATCGCCGCTGCCGACCAGACTCTTCCTGCCGGGCCTGACTCAGCTGCTGACGGAGGGCAAGTTCCTCCACCGACAGTCGCTGCGACAGGTTTCTGAGAATCAAATCTTCCTTTATTGTTCCCTTCAGCCCCGTTGAGGCCACCAGGAATTTGATCAATTCACCGGCAATCTTCTGTCGTCCGCCGATGGTCGCATTGCCATACCGGGACGAAACGGATTGCAACTTGTATTCCCATGCTTCCGGAGCGGCTTTCACCAGCTCCTCAAACTCGTCTTTACTGTGCTGTTCAAAGTAGTCTGCCGGGTCCTGCCCTTCGGCCAGCGTCATGATTCGCAGGTCGATATCAAACGACAAAAATCGTTCGATGGAGCGTTCCGCGGCCTGAATTCCGGCCGTGTCACCGTCGTACAAAAGTACAACCCGGTCAGCGAAGCGCTTCAGAAATCTAACATGATCCTCCGTCAATGCGGTGCCCAGTGTGGCGACCGCGTTGGTCACGCCGGCCTGGTGACAGGCGACAACATCCATATACCCTTCGACCACGATGGCCGTGCGACAACTTTCCTTACGAATTGTCTCGCGGGCCTGATGAAATCCGTAAAGTGTCTTTCGTTTCAGAAAAATGTCGGTTTCAGGACTGTTCCAGTACTTGGGACCTTTGTCGTCGTTGCCTCCCGGCAACACACGTCCCCCAAAAGCAACAGCCTGACCACGCTCATTGATAATGGGAAAAACCAGGCGACCGATCAGTTCATCACGCAGTCCCCGGCCGCTTTTCATCTCCTTCGCCAGCCCCACGCTGACCAATTGTTCGTCTGTATATTTGCCGCGGGCTTTGTTCAGCAGCCACCGCCACTCCTCGGGATGGAAGCCCACGCGGAAGGTTTTGAGTGTTTCTGCTGTCAGGTTGCGTTCTGTCGCGTATTTGCGCGCCAGTTCGCCCACTTCCCCGCGAAATGAAGACTGCATCAGGTTGCAGGCCCACTCCACAATTTCGTACTGCGTGACCTTGCTGTCACCCGCCGTGCGATTGAATTCACTGCGATGCCGCTGCGGCATCTCCAGATTGGCCCGCTCCGCCAGCATCTTCAATGCTTCCGGAAACGTGACCATGTTGAGATCCATGACCCAACCGAAGCAGTCACCACCCTTATCACACACCCAGCACCGATAGCTCTGGCGATCGGAGTAGACGTGAAACGAAGGCCTCTTATCATCATGGAACGGGCACAGACCAACGTAGTCGTTGGCGTTGCTGGGCGTCAGAGCGATGGATTCTGAGACAAGATCCACCAGATTGGTGTTAGCTCGAACGAGCTCTTTGAAGTCGTCTCCAAAAACGATGGACACGCACCGCTCCGATCACATAGACCAGTTCCGTAAATCAACAGTCGGTCAAAAGCTGTTGCTCAGAAAGCCTTCTCAAAACCGCTGACGGCAGATGGCTCAACCTCACACTCCCTGACCGGGCGACTCTGCGAATCCCTGTTGCTGGCCAGTAAAAACACGGGCCGTCGGGTTTCGTCGCGAGTCCGGCAATTCTATCCTCAGAGTGGGACGGGTCAAGAAATTCAAGCCCGACCCGAAGCGGAATCCGTTAACCGTAAACCCTTTCGCGGCAAGACGTTCCAACTCACCGCAGACCCGATACACAACCGACACAAAACAGAAGACCCATTTTAGGGAATCGCGAGTTCCCGCAAACTCCCGCCAGCTTTCCCGGACTAAGTTCGTCCGCCTGTCCGGCTGCCGAACATAGTCCGACCGCGAGCACCAGCAGCTGTTCTCTCGCCGCCAGTAGCGATATGCTCTGGGACTATGGCCCGCTCTGTGGCCGGATTGTTCTGAGGGCGCAGCTGGACCGCCTGCTCAGCTGGCCTCGCCGATTTTGGCATCCTGCAAACTGCGCAAATTCGCACGCATGCCGTCGAGCACCGCGTTGATGTCAGACCCCGCCGCGACGAAACGGAAGCCCTGCTGCAGGTGGACGGACTCCAGCCCTGATTTGGTCAGGATACCGGCCGTGCGGCCGTGTCGTCGACACACGTCCACCACGTGCTGCAGCGCCTGCAGCACGACGGGATGATCGAACTGTGCCGGGTAGCCCAGGTTGACAGACAGATCCAGCGGCCCCACAAACAGCACATCGACCCCGTTCACCTGTGCAATTGCGTTCGCATTTTCCACAGCCTGAGGCGTCTCAATCTGCACGATGACCGTGCTGCAGGTGTTGGCCGTCTCAAAATAGGATTTCCAGTTTTGCGAATAACGGGTCGCCCGAATCGCACTGGCCACACCACGTGTCCCCTCCGGCGGGTACTTCAGGCTGGCCACAGCGGCAGCCGCCTGTTCGGCATTCTGCACGAAGGGAAACATTACGCCCGCCGCACCGCCGTCCATCACGAATTTTACGCCATCGGCATCCAGCGACGGCAACCGCACGATCGGGGCCGTCTGCGATCCGCGGCAGGCGTGCAGGCAGGCCCGCAAACCGCTGAGAGTGTCGCTGCCGTGCTCATGGTCCAGCACCATCCAGTCAAACCCTACGCCGGCTACAATCTCAACGGCCGTGGGAGAAGCGAGGTTAACAAACGTGCCCGTCAGCACTTCGTCGCGCATTCGCTGTTTATCAATCCACTGCATGTGAGTCTCCTCAGACCGCGACGTTCGCCGGTTACCGTTGCCACAGATTTCGCAGGCGGAACTTCCTTTTGGGGGCTGCTGCCGAGTGAGGCTTGTCACTTACCTGACTGGTCTGCGGAGCCTGACCGCCGCCAGGTTTGGTATCACCAGCCGTGATTCCAGCCGGCGGAAGCACTGGCAGACGTCCCTGCCGAAACGATGCCGGCAGCAGGCGGAATGAAGGCCCGACGGCAGACTGCTCATCCAGCACGGGCGGTGGTGTGACCTCCAGCACATTGGGCACGCGGCCTTCGCCATTGCCACCACCAGGCTGCTCTTCCAGCCGGTCAAAACCACGCAGTTCGAACGCTTCCTCAGCGGGCTGGCCGGAATCTTCGTAGCGTTCCGGCCCGGACTGCGGCTGCAGACTCCGCGGATAGCAATCCCACTCAAAGTGTTTGCCCCAGGCGCCAATCGATGCGTACTGCTCTTCGGCAAACGTCACGCCATGAGTTTCCAGAATGGTGCCCGTCTCACGCTCCAGCGAGGCCAGCGAGGCGTTGTAGTCGGTCAGCGAACTGGCCTCCGAAGCAATCGCATCGCCCCAGTCACTGATGGCCTGCAGCACTTCCAGAAAGATGGCCTGATCGGCGCGACGTCGGCCGATCTGCAGTTCAAGGTTGTCCGTGGCGGCCGCCCGCGTGTCGCGAAACGCCTCGTACTGCTCGTAAGACAAATCCAGATTACGAATGGTGGTCGCCAGCAGATGTTCGGTCGCGTGCAGTCCCTGAGCGATATTGGCGCGATCACGTGCCAGCGTGAGCTCGGTACTGCGGACCGCCGCTCGTGACTCACGCAGCGACAGCGGCACGGTGAAGTTGAAGCCCAGGGACCAGGCGGGATTGTCGTCCAGTCGTCCACTGATGCGATTGCCGTCGCCCGCTCGACCGGTCACGCCGTTCCAGCCGTGGATGGCAAACGCATCCAGCGTGGGCTGGGCGGCGTTGCGATTGATCACCAGTCGCTGCTGATCGGCCATCAGAATCAAATGCAGCTCAATCAGATCAGGACGATACTGCTGCGCCGTGGTGACCATTTCATTCCAGTCAAATTCGAGGCGGTCACGTGTGGGAGGCGTGGAGGGCACCAGTCGCTGGCCGTCTTCCGGTGGCATCCCGAGCAGGTTACGCAGATCGGCTTCTGACTGAATCAACAGCCCCCGGGCACTGACCAGTTGAGCACGAAACGTCGCATAAGCCACCCGCGCCTGCGAGACTTCTCCGATATCCACCAGGCCCACTTCCCGCTGAGCCTCCACGCGATCCAGTTCCAGTTTGGAGGCTTCCACCTGCTTTTCCCGGGCCCACAGCGATGTGCGTGCGGCCACCAGCGACCAGTAGCCTCGCACCACATCCCGCACCAGGTTCTGAATCTGATCCTTAAACTGAAAGTACGACTGACTCTGATCCAGACGAGCAATCACAATCGGCGCTTCGTTGGCCGCCAGCCCACCACCGGCCAGCAGCGGCTGTGTGTAGCTCAGATCCAGACTGGGGCGATGAGAGCGTGAAAACCGTCCCGTATTGCCGAAGTTGTCGTAGTTCCACGTGTTGCCAAAATCGAGGGCCGCTTCCCCGCCCAGTCGATTGCGGCGGGCCAGACGGGCCAGAAACTCGTTGCCGCCGTCCTGACTGCCGCCGATGGACAGACCTCCAGGAGCCAGCGGATTCAGACGAGCGAGCGGCTGTTCGGTTTTGCGCCACGTGCTGTTCGCGGTGAACACGGGGTCAAAGCGCGAGATCGCCTGGTCAATGGGCGTGGAAGCGATGGCCGTGTCATAAATGGTCCCCGTTCCGCCACGGACACTGGAGACACCCAGCGTGCGGATGACTTCGGCGTGTCGCAGGGCGATCCGAATGGCCTCATCCAGTGGCAGCAGACGCTCAGTTTCGGCCGCGTCTTTGGACGCCACGGTCACAGGCACCAGGCCCGGCAGCCGTCGCGAGGTGGCAACCTGCTCAGCCTGATGCCAGCGGATATGATGCTGATCCGGTTCGCCCAGTTGTCCGCGAACAGACCCCGCCAGCAGGAACAGGGTGGTCAGCACAGTACCTGTGAGCCGCGTCAGGGCGTTGACTCGTCGGCTCCGCGTTGTGCGCGCAGAGAAAGAACAAAAACAGAGATCCCCGGACATCGGCCGCATCCTTCGGCTGTTACAGGCCACTCTTCCCTGAGTGACAAACGAAGCCGCCTGGAGCGGCCCTATCAGCCCATCGTCCGGTTTGCCGGCTGGCTCGCGTCATCCTGCTCAGAACGCTCGTGCGGTTGCCAGCCGTCGCACGATTCACTCCGCTTCAAACGCGTGTAGCGATTTGAACGCCTCGTCGTAGGACTCCGTATCCGTTTCAATCCGACCATCCCGAAGAACCAGAATCCGGCGAGCGTGTCTGGCAACGCTCAAATCGTGCGTGACGAGTATGACGGTTATGCCGTTTTCTTCGTTCAGTCGTTTGAACAGCGAGATCACCTCCTTGCTGGTTTTGGAGTCCAGATTCCCCGTGGGCTCATCGCCCATGAGGATGGAAGGATCATTGACCAGCGAACGGGCAATGGCCACACGCTGCTGCTGTCCTCCCGACAGCTGTCCGGGATGATGATCGAGGCGTTCCCCCAGCCCCACCAGTTCCAGCATTTCCCGCGCGCGGCGACGACGCGCCCGTCCGGTCAGGCTGGAGCCATACAGCAACGGCAGCTCCACGTTTTCTTCTGCCGACGTGCGGTTTAGTAAATTGAAGTTCTGGAACACGAACCCGATGTGCTCGTTGCGAATGCGGGCCCGGGCATTGCGCGACATGGACGCCACTTCCACGCCGTCCAGCTGGTAGCTGCCGCTGGTGGGCCGATCGAGGCACCCCAGCGTGTTCATGAGCGTGGACTTGCCGGACCCGGACGGCCCGAGCAGAGCCACGTACTCACCTTTGTCGATGTGCAGGTTGGTTTCCCTCAGCGCGTGTACCTGCACTTCGCCAAGGTCGTACGTCTTTTTGACTTTGTTCAGTTCAATCAGCGCCATAGTGAGGCTTCGCTCGACCGTGGAGAACTTGTGTGCCCGTTCATTACTCGTAACGCAGGGCGTCAATCGGATCCAGGCGACTGGCCCGCCACGCCGGGTACAGACCAAACACCATGCCGACCACCGCCGCAAAAATCATGGCCACAATGGCCGCCGGGATCGACACCACGACGGGCCAGTCTGATCCGGAACTGATCTCGTTGATCAGCGTGGTGATGCCCACAGAAGCGCCAATACCCAGTGCCATCCCAATGGCACCACCAAAACACGACAGCACCACCGACTCAATCAGAAACTGAATCAGAATATCACGCCCCCGGGCTCCCACCGCCATGCGGATGCCAATCTCCCGCGTACGTTCGGTCACCGACACCAGCATGATGTTCATGATGCCCACGCCCCCCACCAGCAAAGAGATGCCGGCAATGGACGCCAGCAACGCCGTCATCATGCCGGTGATCGTTCCCAGAAACTGGCCAATCTCCTCGCTGCTGTGCACTTCGAAATCCAGTTCTTCGCCGGCGACAATCCCGTGTCGGTCACGCAGCAGGGCCGTGATTTCGCGAGTGGCGGCCTGAATTTCTCCAGGTGACCGCGCCGCCACAAAAATGGCGTTGACCTCATCAAAACTGGATCCCTGAATGCGACGCTTGACCGTCGTGTAAGGCAGCAGCAGCACGTTGTCCTGATCTTCGCCCGTTAGTCCGGCGCCTTTTTTTTCCAGAATGCCCACGACCGTGAACGGAATGTTGCCGATCCGCACAGACTGCCCAAGGGGGTTCTGCGTTTGAAACAGCTCCTTGACCACCGTGTAACCCAGCACGCACACGCGATTGCCCGTTTGAATATCCACTTTCTGAAAGAAGCTGCCGGCCTGCAGCTTCCACGCGCGGATGGTCAGATAGTCAATACCCACACCAAACATCTCGTTTGGCTGCCAGTTGTTGTTGCCCCGTACGACCGGCTTGCTGGTGCCGACCAGCGGACTGACGGCCAGCACCGAGTCCAGTTCTTCGCCAATGGCCACGGCATCAGATTCCGTCAGACTGGGCGTAACCTGTCGCACGCCGTTGCGACGCTCGCTGCGGGGCGTGACAAACAGGAAGTTGGTCCCCAGCGACTTCAGTTCGTTTTGCAGCAGCTGGCCCGCGCTGCTGCCAACACTCACCATGGTTGTCACGGCAGCGATGCCAATCACCACGCCCAGCACGGTGAGCGTGGCCCGCATCTTGTTGCGTCCCAGCGCTCGAATGGCGACAGAAATTGTCAGCAGAAAGCTCATCGTTATTTCTTTGGCTTCAGACCGGTGACCACCAGATCGCCTTCCTTCAGATCACCGCTGATCAGTTCGTGAAAGCGATAGTCACTCACACCAACGACCACTTCAACGGCCCGCAGCTTTTCTCCGTCCTGCACCCAGACATGTCGACGCGACGTCTTTGACGACTCCTCAGTCACCTCATCAATGGGCTTGTCTTCCAGGCCGCTGTTGTCATCCTCCAGCGAAAAGGAGAGGTCTAGCTTTTCGTGATCGTCTTTGTGGACGTGCTCTTTGTTTTCCGGCATGTACCGCAATGCGGCGGCCGGCACTTTCAGCACGTCCTTTCGCTCATCAATCAGAAACGTCAGCTCGGCCGTCATGCCCGGCAGCAGTTTCATGTCCGGATTGGGCGTGGCAATCACTACCGGATAGGTCACCACATTCTGTGTGGTGGTGGAGCTCAGCCGAATCTGCTCAATGATGCCCGTTTCAAACAGCTCGTCCGGATAGGCGTCCACTTTGAACATCACAGCTGCGGACTCGTCTTTGGCCCGCCGAATCATGCCCATGTCGGCCTCGTCGATGGACGCGAAGATGTGCATCTTCTTTTTCATGTCCGGAGAAATGATAAACAGCTCGGGCGCCTCAAACTGAGCGGCCAGCGTCTGCCCCGGATCAATTTTGCGGTCAATAATCACGCCGTCGACCGGCGAACGGATCTTGGTGTATCCCAGGTTGGCCTCTGAGTTTTCCAGGTTGGCCTGGGCCTGTTTGACCGAAGCATCCGCCACGGACAGCTGAGCCTCCAGCTGCATGCGGGAAAAGTGATACTGGTCCATTTCCGTTTGCGAAATAAAATCCCGGTTCTGGTCGCGGAGCTTGATGGCTCGATTTTCATCGTTGATCGCCAGCTGCAGCTGGGCTTTCACACGCGACACCTCGGCACGACGATTGGACAAAGCCGCTTTGTCGGCCGCGACGGCCGCTTTGTAAATGCGGGGATCGATCGTGGCCAGAATCTGATCCTTTTTCACCTCATCATTAAAGTCCACAAACAGATCTTCAATCGGCCCGGACACAAAACTGCCCACCTGCACCGACAGCACGGGCCGCACTTCGCCGGTGGCGTTTCGAGTCACGCGAATAGCGCCCGTTTCAATGGAGGCTGTGCGAAAGCTGGGTTTGTTGCGCTGCTTCAGCCAGGCCGACGCTTTCTGCCAGCCAAAATAGCCGGCACCACACAGCACACCCAGAACCAGAAGCAGCTTGATGAAAAAACGCATGTCAGTTGATGTCGAAAAAATGACAGAAAGAAGTCGGCCGGATCCGGCCATGCACACACAGTCCAGAGGTATTCCAGTCCTGAACGTGTCAGCACAACTGCTGCCCCAGCGGACCTCGTTTGGGGACCAGGGGCATCGTCTGACTGGAGTCCACATCAATGCGTGACATCAGCGATGACAGGTTTTTCAGGACCCAGCCACGCAGGCCCAGCGTCATGCCTCCGTACACTGCAAAATTCATGAGGATCAGAAACATGTCGCTGGTGGGAATCCAGTCGCTGCGGTGAATCTGATACAGGTCATGCCACTCGTTCAGCGCCGGAACGATAACCGGACTGGTGATAGCGAAAAACGGAAAATCTCCAGGATCGCTGTCAGCGAGCATCATCATTAACGCCGTGCAGATCATGGGAATGAAACACAGCACCAGCGCGCTGACCAGCGTCGCCACCATCGCCTTGATCTGCGTGTTCAGTTTTAGACCAAAGAACACGGACATCCACTTGATCAGATTCATATAGATGAAGGAATTGCCGAGCGAGCAGATCATGTATGTGGTGGCCGAGAGGATCCAGTCGAACGACCACGCCTCGGGACGTTTGGCATTGCTCCAGTAGGCGCTGCCACCCTGGTAACTGGAGCTCATCGTGGAGAACGGCAGCCGTGTGCATTTTAAATTGATCAGGCAGTGCACAAACAAAACGCCCAGCAGCACCCACATCACACTGTGTGCGCCGGCCAGTTTTTGCGCCAGAATCTCCCGGTTGCCCAGCGGGGCGACCAGCAGAGAATCCAGCGTCTGCCGCTCGCGTTCTTTGCCAAACAGGCGACACGAAATACTCATCACCAGCAGCATGGCGATAATCATGGCGAGCACATGAAAGAGCACGGCCAGATCATCGTCCCAGTTTTCGTTTTCCAGAATCAGCCATTCCAGCGCCAGAATGCCGAGGATCACAAACGCCTGCAGCCAGCGATTGTTGACCAGGCCCGCCCGAGTTTCCCGCCAGCTGATAGGTCGATCCGCAGACACTGCGCGGGCGGGTCGATACGCGTGCACGTCGTCATCGTCGTCATCCACAGGACCGTCCAGAGATAACGCGCGGCGAAAGACACGTTTGATCAGCTTCAGTGTCCGCCCGACCGCCGTGCGGACGATTCGCTCCAGAGACCACGCCCCACCAAAACCAAAGTAGATCACCGCAAACCGAGCGGCCACCACCAGCAGCGTGGAGATCACCACTGAGGGGGTAATGAGCAAAGCCAGATGTTCCGTTCCGTCCCCTCTCCCGATGACCATGGCCATGATGTAGACGGGAAACAGCATGAACTCCGCATCCGGAAGCGACATCGACGGCGCACCGGGGGCCAGATCCAGCTCATGCAGAATGGGCCAGCCGAAATACATGACCGCCAGCAGACCATAAGTCATCCAGAAAGCCGCAATGCTGGTTTCCAGAATCGCCGAGCTGAACACGGCCACACAGATAATCTGATACAGGACCAGGCCGACAATGACGATGCCTGTCAGCGTTTCTTCCAGCGTGAGTCCGCCAAACAGATAGCAGATCGCAAACAGGGGCGAACTGGCCACCAGCAGCGATATCAGCGGCAATGCGCGGGACACCATCTTCTCAAACACCAGCCCCCCGGGCCGCAGGCGGGAGATCATCAGTAATCCCAGCGTCTGCTTTTCCTTTTCCGTGGTGATGGCACCACACGTCATCGCCGGTCCGAGGGCGTAAAGAGTCATCATGACCGTGATGAACATCACGGTGACCATCTCCCGGCCCTGTCCGAGAATCCACATCATGCTGCGCGCCCGCATCATGATGCTCGCGTACATCACCAGAAAGACGAGCATGAATACGGCCACACAAATCGCCCGCAGCGCATAGGTGCGGCGTTTCTGAGACTGCTCGGTCAGTTCCCGCTGAATGAGGGGGAACTCCATTGTCTGCCTGATCCAGTTCAGCATGCCTGACGAACAAATCGCTTTCTGATTGCGGCTGTGAGTGTCCGGGAGACGACCGCCCCAAAGACGCCAGTTTCCGACGTCCGTCTGTGTGTGACACGACGTGTAACAACGCGTATCAGGCAGACACCATCAGCCGCTCGTAGTGTAGCCAATTGCCGCTGATGGAGGGCGGCAATGAGGGATTCTGACGTGCGGGTTTCACCAAAGAGCCTGACTCTTTCCAGGTCGTCTGCGGTGCACAATTCCTGGCACTTATCCCCATTCTGAAGCACAAAATCGCGAATTGTCTGGCCAAAGACACGTCAAGAACTGAGGTCACGCCTTGTCGAGGCCAAATTCCTGTACGAGTTGCGCGATTACATCATCCGACATGGGCGAAATGGGGCCCACCACCTGAGCATTGATAATCGCCTCTGCCGTCGATTCCAGCACTTCCAGACGATCGAAGGTGTCGAGCACACTGCGGCCGGTAACCACCACTCCGTCGTTTTGCAGCAGTGCCGCGGGGTTGCGAGCGGACACCGCCGACGCGATTTCCTCGTCAGTTCCATACTGCACGCCATACGCCATACGCCCCACGTCCCGCAAAAACACATAGCTTTCCGGAATCATGCGCACGTCCAGTTTGGCGTCCGTCACACTGAATGCCGTCGCATTCACGGGGTGGGCAAAAACAATCGACTGGACATCAGGATGCGCGCAATAAATGGCCCGGTGCGCGGCGGCCGCACGACTAGCCCGTTTGCCAGCTTCGCGCCGATCACCATCGACCAGCACAAAGTCTTCCACCTCCAGACACTCCCGGTCCTGCAGCGTGGGAGTGATGAGAAAGGCGGTGTCCGACAGACGAGCCGAAAAGCTGCCTTCGGTGCTGATCAGCAGTCGCTGACGGCAGCCACGGCGGACGAAATCACACAGCTGCCTGCGCAGTTCGCACTCTTCGGCTGACGTGACATCCGGCACAAACGTTTCAAAGTCCACACTGCGGTCTGCCGCCTGCCGGAGCTGATCATCGGACAGGAACTGAATGTCGCCCGTTTGCCGGGCCTTAATCAAAGTCTTTGCGGCAAACTCAAATGCCTCGAAACGCTGGAAGGCATGTGCCAGGCAATCGCCTCCCACCACCACACCATGATTTTCCAGCACACAGCTGTCGTTTCCGGCCGCAAACGAACGCGCGATACTCGCGCCCAGCTGCTGGCTGCCCGGACACGCATAATCCGCGAAGCCCGTCCGCCCACACACCGAATGTGCCTGATGAAACAGGCGCGTGTTGGGCACTTCGTGACAAATGCTGAAGGCCACCAGGGCAATCGGATGGGCGTGGACGATCGCCTGAATGTCCGAGCGAGCTTCGTAAATGGCCTGATGAAAGGGGAGTTCTGAAGACGGCGGATGCGGACCATCGGTCGAACCGTCGGGCCGAACGCAGATGATGTCCCGACGGGTCAGATTGCCCTTGTCCACTCGCGCCGGAGAAATCCAGATGTTGCCATCGGCATCACGAATGGACAGGTTGCCTCCGGACGTTGTCGTCATGCGATAACGATAGATGCGATCCATTGTCGACATGATTTCGTCGCGCGGATGAATCAGGTTTCGTGCAGTAGTCATGATGGTCTCTTTGTCGGCCGGCGAACAATGGCAGTTGCAACAGGGCTGTGGCTGCAGCGAGGAGGAACTCGGAAGAAACCTACATCCCCCGCCGACGATCGTCTCACGTTGGCCGCCACGACGCAATCGCGGAAGCCGCAGGTGTGGGGTTGTCTGCAGGTGGCACGTCAGGGCACTCGCACGGGCCGCAATCGAACGGCCTGGTCCCGCGGCAGGGGAATCACGGGCCAGTATTCCTCAAAAACCGACGCCTCGCTGTCTGATTCAAATGCCCGATACACGCGCCACGCCTGTTTCGGCTGGGTGTCCCGATCGCGCAGCCCCAGCAGCAGGCCCCCTTCGGCGTCGGGGTGATCATAAAAATTGTGGTAGTGATACGCTTCAATCGCAGGCAGCTGTTTGATGCGGGACATGGTGTACACAATTCCGGCCGCCTGCAGCTTCTGATCAGACGGCGAAAGCGACAGGCTGTTGACGCCCTGTTCCGACAGCAGAATGCCGCGGATTTGTCCCCGCCAGTGCAGCTGCGGCTGATCCAGACAGGCCACCAAAACTTCGATGTTGGCCGGCGTGATGTAATCGGTGTCGGCATCAAACGTGACGTTATTATTCCAGACGTCCGGATGAAACATGGGCTCAGGATAAGGGTGATAGGCCACGCCCCATTCGTAATCGGATTCCACGCGTGCGGCCCTGGCAAACAGGTCCAGCAGTTCCCGCGTGACGTAGGTGCCTTCGCCCGCACTTTGCTTTTTCCAGTGATGCGTCAGCGACACAAACACGCGTGCCTGAGGATCAAACAGCCGCGCCGTGTGATAAACCAGTCGTGCCGAACGCTGCAGCGTCTCCACATAGCGCGGCAGCGGCTGATCGCCCATGTTGGTCCATGCGCCTGCCTGATTGACCTCGTTGTGCAAAATCCAGTTCACGATGCGACCGTGCGGCTGCTCCGGTCGTGTGTAGCGTTCGGTCAGATAGTGCATGATGCCGCCGTACATACGAACGGCCGCCTCGGAATTCATCGCGGGCATGGCAAAGATGCCCGAAGCCCGCGCCGACGGATGCGTCAGCAGGCTGCGTGGCTGCCCCTGTGCGTCACGGCCGTTGCCGATCAGCAGAATGGCGGAAACAAGAATGCCCTCGTCGGACAGAGGACCGATGGTTCTGTCCAGCCGCTCCACATAGGCGGTGTTCAGGGCATAGGCCTGACCTTCAAACGTCCAGCGCGTCCAGCCTGGCGGCAATGATTTTGCTGCCGGGCGAATCAGGCCGCTCACGACAATGTTTACCGTTGCATGCTTCACCCCCAGCTCAACCACCGGATGGTCGTCTGGCAGCGGCACCCGCAGACCGCCGACCCCTTTGATGCCGTCCGCCACAGGACGAGCGAATTCACGACGTGGTGTCGACCAGCTGCTCGCGTAAGCGGCTGGCCCCAACGGCTGTCGCTGATCTCCTGCTGTCACCGGCAACCAGCGTGACGTGGCGCGATCCCGACCGTTGACAAATCGGGGGACCGTCAGCGTCATTTCGCGGGACTCCCAAGTCTGCTGTGCCTCCACGAGTCCCTCGAGGGGATCATAGGCGGCCGTCCACAGCGGCCGCTCCAGCACCCCCGCGGCCAGGCGACCATCTGAGTCCCGCTGCCACGAAATCGCAATCTCGTCAGTGCCAATGTTGACGTTGGTTGTGCGAACCTCCGCTTTGGCCGACAGGTAGTCCTGCCAGGCGACCGCTTCCGACGCTCTTTGCTTCCGGATCTTCGCACGCCGCTGTTCGGACTGCTGTTCCGCGGGCTGCGGCGGTACGAGCTGAAAGTTCCGCACACGAAAAGAGGCCGGAACGTCCGCATCAAAATCAAACAGCAGACGTTTGCCCAGTTGTCTGGCGGGCGATCTTCTCAGGTCCACTCGCACGTTTCGCCAGCCTTCGGCGATGGGCAGCGTGGAGATCGGCACAGGCTGCAGCCGATCTCCGTCGCGAACCTTGATGACAAATCGCCGCAGCGGTGCCGCACTGAAGTAGTCAAAAGACAACACGGGTGTGTCCTGCAGCGAGGCCTGCTCGGGAATAAACTCCAGCCAGAAATGCGGATTCTCGCCGGTCACCGTCACCTGCTGGACGCCATCACGCGGCAACACCTGGACAGAATGCCGGGGGCCGATCTTCAGAGCAAATTCCGACTGCTGACCGGACGCCTGTGACGGCACGTTCGGCAGAATGCAATGGACTATGAACAGTAAGCCGGGCAGGGCGCAACGCAGAGGGGATGAACGGAGCATCATGGAAGAATCACGGGGAGGTTGACGGGCGGGGCGGTGGGAAGGATTGCCGCGGGCAGGAGTACGTGACGGAAGGCCTCGCAGCAGGCGGGCATTGGCTCCGCAGCATAAGCTGTCGCCTCTGCTCACAAAAGCCCCAGCGGTTAGACGGCCACCAGATGGCTACCACTGCGGCGAATCCGTCGGTGAGGATCCTGTCGTTCGTCACCGGCACTGGCAGCGATCGCCGCGTTTGCCTAGCCTACGCCGCGAATCACTTTGCAAATCCCCTTGCACATCCCCACATCACCGGCTGGCACCATGAACACGGCCATCGGCCTTGCCATTCTGATGATCTCCTGCATCGGCAACGCGGAATTGTGGGTGATCATGGTCAACCGTCGGCACTCGCTGCAGTATCGCCACCACACACTGCGGCAGATCCGCAAGCTGCACGACATTGGGCTGA
Organism: Planctomycetaceae bacterium; assembly: GCA_024742875.1. Lineage (GTDB taxonomy): Bacteria > Planctomycetota > Planctomycetia > Planctomycetales > Planctomycetaceae > Fuerstiella. The sequence continues at coordinate 189,112 of JANSXP010000005.1, forward strand.
CTGCCTATCCACCGCTGATTCTGCTCATCGCCGGTCTGCGTCCCGGCGGCCTGCTGCGGGGCGGTCATTTTGTCGATCTGCCCGGCACTGTGCAGTGGCTGATCGGCACCACATTTCTGGGCTTTGTCAGTTTTGTCGTGTGCGTGGTTCGCTACCAACTCAGGCGGCCACCAGCCGGCTACCGTTTGCTGAACTCCACGATTTATTCGGCCACCGTCGATGGAGCGTCGGCCGACGTCGGCACGGCGCCTCACAGCCCACACGCCACAACAGACCGACGGTCCACCGCCGGGGGCCCCTCTACGTCACGCCTGAGCCGTCTTCCCTTCAATCAGATTCGTCAGCTGGAAGTGAACACCAAGCAGTTTCCGCTGCGGAGCGGGCCGGCGGGCGAACAGACAGCCGCAGCGCCATTGCGGCTGGTGCACTTTACGGACGTGCATCTGGTTGGCTGCCCTGAACGTGCGCATTACGAATTTGCCACAGAGCGTATGCTGGAACTTTCGCCCGACGCATTTCTGTTCACTGGTGATCTGCTGGACGATATGCGACTGCTGCCAACAGCTGTGGACCTGTTCGCCCGCATGGCGACCGTCGCGCCCTGCTATTTCATTCTTGGCAACCATGACTGGCATCTGGAATACAGGGAGATCCGTCACCGCATTGCCGACACCGGCTGGATCGATGTGGCGGACCGCACGCTCGTCACGAAGCTGGGCCCATGGAACGTTCGGCTGGCCGGCACTGAAGCTCCGTGGATGGGCGGCAATCCCTCCGTACCGGATCGCCGTGACGCGGAGGAAGACGTGCGACTGCTGCTCAGTCACGCACCCGATCAGCGAAATTACGCGGCCGACAATGACTTCGACCTGATGCTGTGCGGTCACAATCACGGCGGGCAGGTGGTACTGCCCGTCATTGGCCCGATTTATTCGCCCAGTTGCTACGGCGTGCGATATGCCGGAGGCGCCTTTCGCTATCGCTCACTGCTCATGCATGTGTCCCGCGGGCTGGGAGCCAGGGATCCGCTGCGCTGGAACTGTCGTCCGGAAGTGAGTCTGCTGGAATTGTCAGCGCCTTCAGGCAGGCAGGCGGATGACCGGCCGGGAAGATGATTGCGGCAGACGGGTGGCCCGTGGTCGAAATCGCGTCCAGTCGGCTCGCGTGCGATGTGTCCGGATCTGTGAAGACTCCAATCCGAAGACCGCACCCGGGAAACCTGATCGTTCGCCACAGTTGCCGGCAGATTTTCGGGACGTGTTACGCCAGCCCTGCCATCTTGCGGCCCGTCCAGAACGCGCCGAGCAGCACAATCAGCGCTCCGCCCCATAAAGGATGACTCCAAATGCGAACCCGTGTGATGACCGGTTCCGGCTCCGGAAGCTCGGCCACACGATCGACCAGCTCATTCAGCTGACTCACATCCGTCAGTTCGCCGCGGGTCACTTCAGCGATTTCCCGCAGCACGTCCAGCCGTGCCGGCTGACCAATTTTCTCTTTCTCGTTGCCTTTGACGGCCACCGTGGTTTCCAGGCGAGAGCCGGTTTCGGAACACGTGGTGACGAGACTGTAGTTGCCCCCTTCTTCCGGCGTGAAACTGCCGGAAAACAGGCCCCACGAGTCTTCGCCCACAGACGCCAGACGCACAGAGTCTGTCTGCCCCGATGGCGAAACAATCTGCACCACCACCGTGCCTTCACGCAGGGGTTCCCCGGAATCACTCATCACGTTGGCGTTGAGTGTCAGGACGTTGCCCGCTTCCGGACGGTCGGGCGAGTAGAACAGCCGCATCGACTCTCCCTGTGACATATTGCGCTGATACGCCATCCAGCGCACCACCTGTCCCCAGAAGCGATAGTGGTACAGGTCTTCCACGCCGCGTCGCCACCGCCACGCGCCATCGGTTCCCATGAACAGCACCTTGCCAGTGCCAGAAGTTCGTGTGGCGATCACAGGAATCCGTCCGAACCGCGTGGAGTCAGAACCGTGGACCGCCAGCACTTCCGAGCCAATCTTGGACCGCAGGGTCGCGGCATACCACTGAAATCCCGGCAGAGCATTCCACACGTTTTCGTTATCATTGTCGTCCGGCTCCAGACGCGTCAGCAAACTGCGACGCCCGGACTCCGTCAGAGCAAACCTGGCGGGACGCGGCTGACCGATCCCGCGGGGCGCCGTTTCATCAGGCACCACCGGATACAGTTCTTCCAGCTGCGTCGTCAACAGCGTGGACTGCTTACCGCGAAAACCTGGCAGAAACACAAGTCCGCCAGCGTGATTGCGGACAAGCTGGCGAATGTGCTCGCAGTTTTCCACCGACAACTGGCTGGCATCCACCCCCACATCACCGAGAAACACAACGTCGTATTTGAACAGTTCCTTTTCGTCCGGAAACTCTTCCAGATAGCCCCGACCACCGCCCACAGCATCCAGATCCGGATGGAACAGCAGGCAGTTCACTTCCACACCCGGATCGCGTTCCAGCGCGTTGCGAAGATAGCGGTACTCCCAGCGTGGAAACGACTCAACCACCAGCACACGCAGCGCCTCATTCTTCACGGTCACAGGAAACTTCAGCGAGTTGTTCGTGGTGATGGCCTCCGCATCGTCCGTAGGAATGTCCAGTGACAGTTCATACTCGCCTGTATCACGGGGCTGCCAGTCGATGGTGTCCTGCACCTGGCCCATGCCGGGCACACTGACCACTTTGACAATGTTCTCGCTGCGTGTGCCCTGCAGTGTGAGCGTGACAGTGCGATCTCCGGGCAGCCAGCTGACAATCCGAAACGGAATCCGCATCGTCTTGCCGATCACGCCAAACGTGGGCGCATCGGAACAGATCAGTTCGATGTCCGGCAGTCGGGTTTCGCTGCCAACGCCCGCAGCAAACACGGGAATCTTTCGCATGCGCAGATCTGTCGCCACGCCGTTGGGCGCCACGCCCGTGTTCCAGTCACCATCGGACAGCAGCACCACACCGCGCAGATTGGCATGACTGTCGACCGCATAGGAAAGCGCCTGTTCGATGTCGGTCCCTTTGGCCGGATTCGCCAGCTTTGAAGAAAACGGCTGGAAAATGACCTCCATTTTTTCCGCCACCGGTCCCCACGCCTGTGGGTCAATCGCGGGAGCCGCCGCCTCATTGCGGGACACGGCATCACGGCTGCTGCCGGCTTCCGAAACCACATCCACCGTCTTCATGCTGTCGGACGTGTCATGCAGAATGACAAGTGTGGGTCGCTCTTCCGGCCTGATCTCCTGCGTAATTTCCGGCTGATTGAGGGTCAGCAGCACGAGTGCGATCAGGGCAAATCGAAACACTTCCAGAAGGCCCATCGACCGTGTGTATCCACTGCGGCGCCAGCTGATCCAGCAGCACACGGCGGAAAACAACAGCACCACGATCGTGATGGTGAGTGTGACAGGTGTCCAGAAAAACGTCATGCGGTCACCTCCGTCAAAGGTCGTGATTTGACGGCCTGCTCCGGAACCGACAACAGCGCTTCGGCAATCAGAGCGATAATCATCAGGATCAAAAAGGTGCGCCACACTTCGCTGGCCAGCTGCATCGCGCCGCCGACTTCATCATCAATTCTTTTGTATTCAATCCCCGCCAGCACCTGACTGAGCGTATCATCCGTGACGACCCGGTCGGAGTCCTCTGTCAGCGGGCGATTCACCGCCAGCAAACGTTCGCCTCCTTCAAACAGGCCGCCCATATTCCCACGCTGGGAGACCCAGACGTCGTTTGACAAATCATCCAGTGGCGACCAGTCGACCACGGTTTCCGCAGAGACGGAACCGGCCTCCAGCAATCGAGCCCGCCCAAGGGCGCCCGCCCCACGGGCGAGTGCCCGCTGTGTCATCACATAAAACGTGACGCCGTTGGTTACGAGGTTGGAGTTGGCCGGCGTGGGCAGAGTGCTGCAGAAATACGCGGCCCCCTGATCTGTATTGGCTCGAGACAGCAGCGGAATGCCATTATCCAGCTGCCACAGCGAAGTGGCCATTTCCACATCCAGTCCGCAGGCGCGATGACACTGCACCTGCCCGACGGGCAGCGGAGTCCCGCTTTCGGCGTTGGCCAGCAGATCCGCATCGGTCCGCCACGGCTTGAAGGTGAAGTGGTCACCCGATTCCGGCGTCACCCAGTCCGTCCACGAGGCATTGAACAGCGTCTGATCACCCGGATTGTCCGGAGGATAAAACATGACCGCACGACCAGACGCCACAAAGTCTTCCAGCTGTCTGGCGATCAGGCCGTCGGGAATGGGGGCGTGCCAGATGATCATCGCCGATTCCTCCCAGCCAATCGCACTGGCCGAAGAAGAGGGCAGAATCTCCGCCTCATAGACGAGACTGCGGTCAGAAGCCGTCGCCGCCGCCACTTTGAACATCTCGGCCGCACGATCGTCGTCGGAGACAATCACCGTTTTGCGAACGGCCGGTTCGGCATACACAAAGCGAAACACGTTGTCCTTCATGTTGGCATCACGGGGCAGTTCGACGCGTCCCCAGCCTTCCCGGGTGTCCGAGTCCAGGGGAATGACGTGGCCTTTGCGGACCAGGCGATCGCCCGTGATCTTCAATGGCAGACGGCTGCGAGCACCGTCAATCACCACAGTGAGATCCACACTCTGCTCCTGCTCGGTGGCCCCTGATCGGGTGACCAGAATGTCCATGACCAGCTCCGCGCCATCCAGTGATTCACGGCGATGCACGCCACTGACGCTCACTGCCAGGTTATCAGCGGCAACATCCGGATAGGCCAGCAGGAACATGCGAATGCCTTCGCGCGCCGACAGCTGTCGTCGCACGGCCTCCCACCGCCCCGCGTTGGGACTCCAGTCATTCTGCCGCAGGTCACTGCACACCCAGATATCTGTGCGCCCTGTGTCATTGTTTTCCAGATACTCGACCACCTGCTGCATCAGCGCGGGCACATCCGTGGAGGTGGCTGAGGAACTGGCTTCGGGCAGTTCTTCCAGCTCATCCACCGATCGAATCTCCAGCGGCTGCTGAGTGACGCTGTCGAACAGCACCAGCCGACTGCTGTTTTCGGATGTGCGCACCAGTTCTGCCAGCTTTTTCAGCGCGGTGGAGCGTTTGGTTTCGCTGGTCTGGACCTGCTGTTCTTCCATACTGACCGAACGGTCCAGCACTATGATGGTCACTTCCGGCGAATTCGACGACGTCAGACCCAGCCAGCCACCGGCCATCGGCCGACTGACGGCAAAAATCAGCCCCGCAATGGCCAGCATGCGGGCTGCCATCAGCAGAATGTAACGCAGACGCGCCATGCCTTTGGCCATGCGTTTGGCCTGCAGCAGAAACATGGTGGCGGCCCACGGGATGGTCTTGTGCCGGTTCTGATTGATCAGATGAATCAGAATGGGCAGACCGATCAGCGGCAGTGCAAACAGAAACGCACTTTGCAGAAAGATCATATCTATCGCTTCCTCGCCAGCAGGAATCGTGACAGCGGCTCGGCATAATGCTCAGCGATACTGACGCGATGATAGTCGACTTCCGTGTCGCGAATGATGTTCTTCATCTGCTCCAGATATTCCTGCACGGCCCGCCGATACTGTTTGGCAATCGTGGTGGGATCCACCAGCAGCGGTCCGCCTCCTTCCAGGTCGACGAACCGCACGGGACGATCAAATTCGAAGTCGATTTCGCTTTGCTCCATCAGATGGAACACGGCCACATCGTGGCGGCGATACTTCAGGTGCTGAAAACAGCCTCGCAGGGTTTCCGGATCCATAAACAGATCCGAGATGATCACCACCAGAGCCCGCTGAGCCACTTTTTCGGCCACCTGATGCAGCGCGTCGGGCAGGCCCGTCTCGCCGTCGCCCGCCATCTCACCCAGTTCATCAAGCACAAACTTCAAATGGGCGGGGCTCCGCTTGGGACGAATCTCCCGCTTGAACTGCTGTCCGGCCGTGTACAGGCCCACCGCATCTCCCTGGCCGGCCGCCACATAAGCCAGCGTTCCCGCCAGCCGACGGGCGTAGTCCAGCTTGGATTTGCCGGCTTCCTGACTGCCGTCCAGCCCAAAGTTCATTGACCCGCTGATGTCCACCACCAGGCACATTCGCAGGTTGGTGTCCGCTTCATACTCTTTGATGTAGTAGCGGTCGCTGCGGCCCCAGGCACGCCAGTCCAGACGCCGGGTGTCATCACCGGGAACGTACTTGCGGTATTCGGAAAACTCCAGACTGGAGCCGCGGGTCGGGCTGCGGTGACGACCGGACACACTGCCGATCATCGGCTGCCGCGCGTCCATCGCCAAACCGGACAAACGAGCGATCACCCCGGGATCAATAAAGTCACGCATAAATTTGGCACGCAATAAAACAGAGAATCGTGGTCACTATCGTGCTGCGTCAGCCACGCAGTGGGCGGTCGTCATCAGCCGCCCAGTGTTTCCCGATTCAGTTCCTCTGTCAGTCGCGCGACGATATCACGACTCGTGATTCCCTCAGACTCTGCGTTGAACGTCGTCAGCACGCGATGCCCCAGCACGGGCTGAGCCACCTCCATGATGTCTTCCAGTCGCACCATGTAGCTGCCCGTCAGTGCCGCACGCGATTTGGCACCCAGAATCAAATACTGCACCGCGCGAGGACCGGCGCCCCACGAGACCAGCGGCTTGAGCCACTCCGGCGCTTCTTCCACGTTGGGACGTGTACGGCGGACCAGGTCCACGGCAAACTCATAGATGTGCTGTGGCACCGGCACTCGGCGGACCAGATCCTGAAACCGCTGCACGGACTCCGAGTCCAGTACGTGTTCAAGGGTGGGCATTTTGCCGCCGGTGGTCGAGCGTGCAATCTCGATTTCTTCCAGCCGCGACGGATAGTCCACGTTGATCAGAAACATGAACCGGTCCAGCTGGGCTTCCGGCAGCGGATAGGTCCCCTCCTGCTCAACGGGGTTTTGTGTGGCCAGCACGAAGAACGGAGGCGTGAGAACGTAGGGGCGACCCACCACTGTAACGCGATGTTCCTGCATGGCCTCCAGCATAGCCGCCTGCGTCTTGGAGGGAGCTCGGTTGATCTCATCCGCCAGGACAATGTTGGCAAACAGCGGCCCCTTGACGAATTCAAACTCGCGGCGACCGTCGGCCGTCTCCTGCAGAATGTCGGTGCCCGTGATGTCCATGGGCATCAGGTCGGGGGTGAACTGAATGCGGCTGAAGCTCAGCGACATGGTTTCGGCCAGGCGACTGACCAGCAGCGTCTTGGCCAGTCCGGGCACACCCATCAGCAGGGAGTGGCCGCGGGCAAACAGACAAATGTTGAGCTGTTCCACCACAGCTTCCTGACCGACGATGACCTTTCCCAGCTCCGCTTTGAGTTTGCTGTAGACTTCGCGAAGTTCATCAATAGCGGCAACGTCATCAGAGTGAAGTTCGGTTACTTCGGTCGCAGTAGACATATCGGCTTTCGTAGTTCAAATATCGTTCGTTGGATTCTGGTTTATTGTGAGTGCGTGGCAGCGAGCGGCCGAATTGAATCAGGTGAAGCGGGTAAATCGGGAGAAGCTGTTTTGCACCACCCGGCACCACCCGGCACCACCCGGCACCACTTTGAGCGAGCCCTCCCTTCAACAGAAGAAGGTCGTCACACCGTGACCTAAAAAAAGCCCACCCCCACGGCCTGTCGCTGGTTCTGACGGGCTCCCATCATTTCAAACATCATCTGCCCATGTTCCGTTTCAAACTGAACATACTGACCATTCATGCTGAATGGCTTTTTCAGGACCTGCCACGCCTGCTTTTGCTCCGGTGACAGCACCTTCAAGTCTTCTTTGGAAAGTTTGAACATCGGCACACAAAGGTAGGACAGTGCTCGAAAGTACTCTTGATTCATCAGGCCGTCGCCCTCCGCGGGCACTTCTTTACGAATGGACTTCAGCAGCGAAGTGCGCTGTGCGTCGCTGAGCCACAGTTCGCGATCGAGCAGCCCAACCATATAAGCGGCCGTGGCATCCTTAATGGCCTCCACGCGGTCTTTTGACAGCTCCACATTTCGGGGCGACAGCTCCGCTAACGTGGCAGACCAGATTTCGTTTTGCTGTGTGGATTCCACGCGTGGCGTCTGAATGGAAAACGCGATGTTGCCCATGCGATTGGCGAAGGCTTCCCGATTACGATCCAGCTGCTGCAGAGTGGATCGCTTCCAGGCAGTCATCGCCGCGTCAACAGCCCCCTTGGCGGCGACCTGAAGATAGAAAGTGTCCTGATCACTGAGCGTTGACAAACGCTTAAAATAGTCCACCTGCACCTGCATGGCGGTCAGCATTTTCTCTGTCTGGTCCGTCATGTGCTTCTGCAGTTGCTCGTCCCAGTCTTCCGTGCCTCCGTTCATCTGAAACATCAGGTACTGACCATTGTTGCCGTCATTCGGCGTCGAGCCCAGAGCGTCTGCGCGAGCCTTCTGAGCGGGCGACCACAGCTCGGCAACCTCAACGGCCGCCACAACAGGCGTGAGCGCCTGCTGCTTGAAGTAATAAGTCTGGGGCATGAACGAGAAACAGGGACGGGTGACATCCAGTCGATTGGCAATACAGCCAGCCAACTCCTTACGCTGCTGTTGAGTGAGAAAAAACTGACCGTCGATCAGGTTGATCGCCTGCCCGATATTCGCATTGGCCAGATGCTCTTTGCGACGGCTGAAGGCTGCCTTCAGTTGTTCCTTCTGCTCGTCTGACAACGGCAGCTCCTGCAGGCCCTTGCGGGAAAACAGCACATCAATGCGAGAAGCGAGGGCCCCGTCCTCGGTGAACTTCAATGCCATATGGCCCGGCATGTTGTTGCGATTCTGTGCCGTCTTAGTCTCTTTGATCTGCGTGCATTTCTCGTCAATCGCGGCCTGCAGGGCTTCCTGCTCAGATTCGGAAAGCTGCAGTTCTTCGGCAACCCAGTTCATCAGGCAGGCCGCATAAGCGTCCACTCGGGCATTCCGCTCTTTCAGGACGGATGCGGGAACCGGGGCGGCGGGTCCGCCAAGTTCCATCACGTCAAACGCTTCGACAACGACTTCTTCTTTGGGCTGCGTGAGGCCTTCCAGAGCATCGTTGACCAGGTCGGCAAAATCAAACAGCCCGTTTTGGGCAAAGGTCACCTGCGGCAGAGCGGCGCCTGCCAGAACCACAACAAACAGAGACTGCAACCGGCGGGGGAGTCTGATAGTGGGCATCCGCGTCCTGACCTTGTCCTGGGGGTAATCTGACCAGACACGCTGATTGTTCGCACCGCCAGATTTGATTGCAAGCGATACCGAATCAGTTTTCGCGCACACAAAGATCACGAGCGACACACAGCCACTCGCAATCTCTGGTGTCAAAAAGTCCTGCTGGATCTCAGGAGCAGTGGCGCTCAGGAATTTGTCTCACTAATCGGTGGTTATTGGAAAATTGACTTCTGGCACGGGGCGTTCGTGCAGTCTGAGGAGATTTGGGCCATTGTAAACGCCGTCAGGGGGAGCCAGCAGGTCAGGGGGCAGCGTGATGCTGCGCTGCGATTCCATCTAGCCCACGACCTGTGAGGTATGCTGGACCGAGAGCTTTGGCGGACGGCCGATCAGCTGGAGGCATTGTGCGAGCCTTTCTGCGGCCAGTGCACAGCACTGGCTGGCTCCCTCGCCCAAATTTGGTCTGCAGTTCACTTTGGGGGTGGGGTGTATGGCGTCCGAAGCTGCCTCAGCACGGAGGGCAGTTCGCCGCCGCCGCTCAATCCCAGAGCGCCGACTGAGAATAGCCGTGGGTGATGGCCGAAATACCAGTGCGACTCACGGACGGGATGTGGATGATTGCTGCATAACGAGGCTCCAGCCTCCTCACCTCCCAAAAGGCTCTCCACTGGTTGCCTGATCTCAGTGGGCCAGCCGACACGTTCTTCAGCCGTCGCTTTGTCCACGTACCATGCCGAGCCGGCGGAGCCACCCCGCTAGTCCCTGAAGTGAAAGTCCTGACTGGCCGAGCAGCAATTTCGCACTGTTGCGTGCAGTCTCAGTGACGTACCTCAGACCTTAGACTTTAGACCTGGCTCGCGGGGTGCGATGATTGTCCGTCACAACCTGAACAAACGCTGAGCACCAGAGTCGGGATCTGCGAGCCCGCTGGCAAGCAGAAAGGGAGGACGGCGGACAATCAGAGGGAGAGCCACACTCTCATTTCCCCACATCGTTGCACTTACCGATGAAGTTTTTACACAAAACGCCAGCTTGCCTTTCTCACAATAAACACGGGAATTGAGGCTCCGCTCGGGAGCGGTCCGCGCGTATACTCGCGGGGGTTGGGTCGCAGACTGTGTCGGACCTGGGGCGTCTGTGGCGCCATACACAGGAAATCACATGCGGGCCGGGCCGCGGGATTTTGGCCAGATCCTGACCAAGTCCCCGACGGATCCTGCCCCTACTGTGCCGATTCCAACTGAATCCAACCGGTTCCGAACATATAGAACGTCGCATGGAGACTTCGCTGATGAGTTCAGACGGAATCCACCTGCCGGAAACGACGAGAACCAGACTCGTCGAATTTCAAGCACAGGTTCGCAAGATCAAACTGGCAGAGGGTGTCCTCGCCGGGCTGTTTGGTCTGGCGGTGTCCTACATCGCCGTGTTTGTCATCGATCGCTTTGTCGATACCAGCGCCGTCATGCGAGCCGCAATCCTGATCGGCGGCTGTGTGGGCTTTGGCCTGTTCTTTCCGCTGAAGTGTCACCGCTGGATCTGGGGCACTCGCAAAATGGAACAGGTGGCAACGCTGCTCAAGCACCGTTTCCCCGCCATGGGTGACCAATTGCTGGGTGTTGTCCATCTGGCTCGCAAAGATGCCGATCTGGGCACGAGCGAGACCCTCGCCAGAGCGGCCATCGCACATGTTGACGAAGCCGTTCGTGATCGCAGCTTCAAAGACGCCGTTCCCAACCCGGGCCACAAACGCTGGGCAGTGATTGCCGGCGTCCCCCTCGGTTTGGCGGCCCTGGCGTTTGTCATTGTTCCGGCCGCTGGCTCCAACGCACTACTGCGATGGCTGATGCCGTGGTCAGATGTTGAACGCTTTACCTTTGCGCAGGTGGAAGAGCTGCCCGAGCAGATTGTCGCTCCTCACGGCGAAGAATTTGAATTTGCCACCACGCTGAAGGACGGCACGCAGTGGTCGCCTGGCAGCGGAGCCGTGTTCTACAACGATCAGTCACCTGTGAGCGCCCAACTGACTGGTGGTGAATATAAGTTTGCCGTGCCTCCGCAAACAGAAACCGGAATGCTGAACATCCGCATTGGTGACATTCGCGAAGCCCTGCCCGTGCGTGTGGAACATCGTCCCGAGCTAAGCGGCATCAAGGCGCTCGTCGATCTGCCCGAATACCTGCAGTATTCGCACAAGGTGGAAACCGACGTTCGCAGCGGATCAGTATCGATCCTCAAAGGTGCCACGGCCGAACTGGTGGCCGACGTGAGTCGGGAACTGGCTTCGGCGACGCTGGAAGGTGAAGTCACGCCCATCGAGGGATCCACGATTCGCCCAAAGGCCATGCTGGTCAAAGACACGTCCACGATGACACTGGACTGGGAAGACAACCTGGGACTGGCCGCCAAAGACGGATTCACGCTGAAGATCAAAGCCGTCGAAGATGAACAGCCGCTGGTCACCTTCCAGCAGATCGATCCGGAACAGGTGGTCCTCACGACCGACGTGATCAACTTCGACGTGCAGGCGGACGACGACTTTGGCCTGAAACAGATTGGTCTGGAATGGCGGGGCATCCCCGATCCGCTGCGTAATCCGAATCCCGACAACGGCGACAAACTCGTTAGCGGCGGAGCACCGGAGACCACCAACTTCAGCGGCAAGACGACATTCTGTGCTGACAACGACAACGTGAAGGCCCAGTCACTGGAAATTCGCGCGTTTGCAGTCGACTACAAGCCTGACGCAAAACGCAGCTACTCGCCAACTTACATTCTGCATGTGCTCACCCCGGACGAGCATGCCATCTGGATGACCGCACAGCTGCGTCGCTGGGCCAGTCTGGCAGACGATGTGTACGAAGAGGAAATGCGACTGCACGATGCGAATCGTGAGATTCGTCGCATGAGCGCTGAAGAAATCAACAGCCCCAAAGTGCGTCGACGCATTGAGCAGCAGGCCGCAGCTGAACGTGCCAACGGGCAGCGACTCGGAGCTGTGACCGACCGTGGCGAACAGTTGATCAAGCAGGCTCTGCGCAACAAAGAGATGATGGTCGGCCACCTGGAAACCTGGGCAGACGCCCTGGAAGCGCTGAAAAAAATTGGCGATCAGCGCATGCCATCTGTGGCCGACATGCTGGGGGCCGCCGCCAAAGCGCCCGGCAAAGCCAAACCGTCCGAAGGCGGACAGAACAAATCCCAGTCACCACCCACCGCCGGCAACAACCGCAGCCAGTCGGAAGGCGGGCAGGGAGGCAAGAAGGATGACGAAACCAAACAGGACACCCCCGCCGTTCCCGCCCTGACCGACGTGGAATCGGGCATGATGAAAAAAGAAGAACGCCTGGGGGACGACCAGGACCAGCCACCATCTTCCGGTGGCGGGAAGTTTGGTCTGCCGCAGACGATTCTCAATGGCGGCCCCACCAAAGAGAATGATCAGCCGCAGTCTCCCGCACAGGAACAGGTCGATCAGGCGGTCGAAGAGCAGGCCGACCTGCTGGCCGACTTTGCCAAAGTCCGTGAAGACCTGCAGAGCATCATGGACGACCTGGAGAACAGCACGTTTGTGAAACGCTTCAAAGCAGCTTCGCGACGTCAGCTGGAAGTCGCCGACGATCTGAACCGCACACTGTTCAAAGGGTTTGGCCGCAGTTCCGGATCCCTCGATGAACGTGAGGAAGAAAAAACGGAATACATCGCCGTTCAGGAAGAAGCCCAGAGTCGCTCGGTCTGGCTGATCCAGTCTGACCTGGAAGCGTACTACGATCGCCGCAAGACAGAGAAGTTTATGCGGATTCTGGAAGAGATGAAGGAATTGAATGTCACCTCCAAACTGACGGGCATTGGCGATCGCGTTCGTCGCAACATGACGGGCGAAGCCATTGCCCGATCCGAGTTCTGGGGAGACACACTGGACCGCTGGGCGGAAGAGATGGTGGAACCGTGTCCGGGCGGCACCTGACCTGGTGGCCCTGGCGACAGTTTGCCGCCATTTATTGTTCTGGAAGTCATGCGAATTCTGGACGCCGAAATGGACCTGCGTGAAGCCACCCGCAGCACCGAGCAGGCCCACGACGTGATTGAACAGCAGGAGTATTTTCAACGTGCCGAGAAACTGGCCGTCACTCAGGACGAGCTGTTTGAACGCATGGGGCAGGTGATTGAAGACATCGTCAATCTGCCTGATGGCGCCCAGAAGTTTGGGCGTGAACTCAACCTGCTGAGCAAAGCGGGAGCAGTGATGGCGGAAGCCAGCACCATCCTGCGGGAACCGGATACCGGACCGGAAGCCATCGCGGCAGAAACCGAAGTCATTGAGTTGCTGCTCGACTCCAAGCGTGCCAATCCCAACGGGGGCGGCGGCGGGGGAGGCAGTTCTCCCGGTGGCGGCGGCGGAGGTGACACCGACACACCCGCTCTGGCTCTTTACGGCGCGGGTGCCGATGCGCGTGGTCAGGTAGAGTATCGTGACGTCCGCCAGAGCACGGGCACTACGTCGGACGGTCTGCCGGCCGAATATCGAGACGGCCTCGAGGCGTTCTTCAACGCTGTGGAACAGACCCAATAACGTACCTCGCGGTGGCCACCTGGTCACCGCGTTTTTCTTCGCGATGGTGTGCTCATGAATCAGTCGATCTTTCGCATTCTGACGCTGGCTGTGATGAGCGCATCGCTGCCGCAGTCCAGTTCCCTTGCTCAGGACCCACAGATCCGCTTCGGCAATAAGGTGCCGGTGGAGGTGGAGGTCATTTACGAAAAGGGCCTGTCGTGGCTGGCCGCCAATCAGGATGAAGACGGCGACTGGAATCAGGGCACCTCCACGAGCAGCCACGGTCCTAATGGCCCCGGTACGACGGGGCTTTGCATCATGGCCTTTCTGGCGGATGGTGAAGATCCCAATTTTGGTCGCTATTCAGTCAACGTCAGACGAGCCGTGCGGCGGATCATCGAAGGCCAGAACGAGTCCACCGGGTATCTGGGCGGGAGCATGTATCACCACGGATTTGGGATGCTGGGCCTGGCCGAAGTCTACGGTGTCCTGGACGAAGATCTGCTGTGGAAAGACGCCACCGGCAATACCAAGCGATCGATTGGCAAGGCGCTGGAACTGGCAGTGCGCTGTGCGGTGACTTCACAAAAGAGCAATCGCTGGGGCGCCTGGCGGTATTCGCCCACCTCCACCGATGCGGACACCTCGGTGTCCGGAGCAGTGCTGATGGGGCTGCTGGCCACCCGCAATGCGGGCATCAAGGTGCCGGATGACTGTATCGACAAAGCGCTGGATTACTTCGCCAAAATGACCACCAGTCGCGGACAGGTGGGTTACTCGGGCGTGGGAGGCGGTGGTTCCAAAAACCTGCAGGCCATCGCGGGCCTGGTGTACGCCATCGGCAAGCGCAAAGAAATTCAGCAGTACAAAGCCGTGATGGGCCTGGTACGGTCCAACATTGAATCCAATGATTCCTCGTACCCATTCTATTACCGGTACTACATGGCTCAGTCGCTGTTTCAGGGCGACTTTGAAGCGTGGAACAAGTGGAACACGCTCACGATTCGGCAACTGAAAGACATGCAGGCCGATGACGGCAGTTTCAATTCATCGAATGGCAAGGCGTACGGCACGGCCATGTCGATGCTGGCGATGGCACTCAACTATCGCTTTCTTCCCATTTACGAACGCTAGGTGTCTCGTCGCATGAGTTTTGCTATCCGACTGTCTTTCGCTGCGTGCCTGCTGTGCGTGCCGGCTGTATTGAATGCAGAAGACCGCGAAGCGACGTCCACGCTGATCTGGGGCAACGGCGACAGTCTGTTTGGCCGTGTCCAGTCCGTCAAAGACGAAACGCTGGTCTGGGATTCGCCCCTGTTTGCGGATCCGCTGTCACTGGACATCAACGTATTGTCCATCATCCAGTTTCCGGAAATGGCGGATGATGAACTGCCGCCGCTGAAAGACGAGTTCCGCATTACGCTGGTGGACAACAGCATCCTGAGCGGCAACCTGAAACAAATTACGGCCGACACCATTGTGTTCGAAAGTGACATCCACGGGACCATCCACGCGAAGAAATCCGACATTCGTTCGCTGCAGAAGACCGACAGCAATGGCCTGGCCTTTCTGGGTCCACGAGGCAAAGAGGGCTGGACTACCAACAAATCGGCGCAGTCCGCCAGTGACCTGGTTGAAGAGGACGACGGCAGCCTGACGGCCCCCAAAGGCGATCTGAAGTTCTCCCGGCAGATCCGACTGCCGGAAAAATGTGAGCTGTACTTTAAAGTCAGCTCTGACCGCCGACCCGATTTTTCGATCAGTATCGGTGGTCCCAAAGGCATCTCCACCAAGCGTCCTCGCCTGGAGATGTGGTCTGATATGTTTGTCCTGGGAGCCGGCAGTCGCTTTGTGCCGCTGCAAAGTGTGAAGTCCACACAGCGTGAACTGACGTTTCGCATCTTCATCGATTTCACAAAGAGCCTGGCCACGGTGTACGACCCGCAGGGCAAAGAGCTGGGCACCATCAAGTCAGAAAAGTGGGAAGCCAAAGAGGGCGTGCTCATTGAAGCCATCAACACCAAACTGACTCTGCAGACGCTCTATGTGAGCGAATGGGATGGAAAGCAGCCGCAGATCCTGCCAGAAGGTGTCGGCGGTGTTTACACCAACTCCGGCAAGTCGTTCAGTGGTGAACTGGTCGGTTACTCGCCGGAAACCGGCATGCTGCAGATCAGCCCGAAAGCCGATGCTGCGTCTGACAGTGACACCAGCGACGACGAGAACACGCTCCCGCAGGAGGTCGCGCTGAAAGACATTCGAGAGATTCGACTGGCGCCTCCGGGAACCACCAATCGGGATGAAGCCGAAACCCTGGTGGCGTGGACCAACGGCGGCTATCTGGCCGGAAAAATGGTCCGCGTCACAGACAGCACCATCACCCTGCAGACACCTCACGCCACGCAGCCGGTGACCTCGTCTCTTTCCGCCGTCCGCCATATTCGTTTGCCCAACTCGAAAGAGGCAGACGGGGAACCGGATCGCCTGTTCTTCGACGGGGGTTCTCTGGGTGGCAGTCTGACCATGGAAGACAGTGACACGCCCATTCGGTGGAAGCCGGTGGGAGGACGCAATGCCACAACGCTGGTCTCCCGCGGCAATGCGAGATTTCAGCGTGGCGAGAAGCCCGATCAGCTGCCGATTGACACAAGTCGTTTTCCTGACATCGTGCACCTGAAAGACGGTGATGTGATTCCAGGCAGTGTGGAAGCCTGGACGGATACCGAATTGCGACTGACCTCGCCCGTGTCCGAAGTGCGACAACTGCCAGGCAAACTGGTCAAGGCCGTGGAACTGGGTGTGGCGTCGACTCCCAAAGACATCAAGTTTGACGCTCCCAACTGGTCCCGCATTCGCGGCAAAGTGAACATCACCCGCAATGGCCGCGCCCTGGGGTTTCGGCAAAACAGCACTTACCGTGACACGACCTTTGGCCAGAATGAAACGCTCGAATTCCGTATGTCGTGGACAAAGCGCACATATGGCCTGCTGTATTTCAATCTGTTTGGTGGCAAATCGGGTCAAAATCCGGCGTCTGTGGGCATCATGCTGCAGCCGGGCCAGCTGATCTGCTCATCGCGTCCCGATCAGCGACAGATGCAGATGCAGCTGTTTGGCGGCAATCAGAATGGAGATCAGGAAGGGCTGGTGAAGCTGCCCAATAACGAAGCGGACGTGCAGATCACGGCCATCAACGGAGAAATTGTCGTCAGTGTCAACGGTGCTGAGGTGGCTCGTGTGGAAGCCAGCGTTTCCAGTGCTGACGCCAAAGGGCTCGAAATCGCCAGCGGTGTTTCTTATATGCAGACCAGTTCGGGCTTTCAGAACAATCAGGCGGGGGACCTGGTCACCTTATCCAATATGTCCACGCGTCCAGTTTCCGGCGCCACACTTCGCAACGTGGTCGGCAGCGAAGCGCGGGAGCGTTCGCTGACCATACCTCGATTCCGGCGCGACAACCCTCAGACTCACGTGCTCATCGCGCCCAACGGCGACGTACTGCGTGGACAGCTGAAGGAGATCACTGCGTCCGAAGTGGTGTTTGAGTCGCGACTGGAAACGTTCCGCTTTCCCAAAACGCGAATCGCTGCCGTGGTGCGTGTTGACGACGATGAGGACGAAGAATTCCCCGAACGGGTGGAAACCGCCGTGCAGGCCAAACTGGATAATGGCTACATCCTGACAATGACTCCGCAGCGGATGCAGAACGGTCAGATTGAAGGACTCTCTTCGGTGCTGGGCAATTGCCGCATCCCGGCCCGCGCGATTCGAGACCTGTTTCTGGGACAGGCCGAGGGCCGAGAAGAGATCCTTTCCTACGTGAAGTGGATTCGTCAGGAAGCCGTCGAGCCGGAATGGGAAATGCCGGAAGAAGGCGAAGAGGCCAACGCGCTGGTGGGCACCATCGTGGATGACTTCGAACTGCCCACGCTCGATGGCGGCACGTTTCGTCTGAGCGAACACCAGGACAAAGTGGTCATTCTGGACTTTTGGGCCACCTGGTGCGGTCCCTGTGCGGCCGCGCTGCCGGAGTACATAGCGGCCGCCGGCGAATTTGATGAATCACAGGTCCTGTTCGTGGCTGTCAATCTGGAAGAGTCCAAAGACCGCATCAACGAGTTTTTGACGCAGCGGCGTCTGGCGCCACTGGTGGCGATGGACCGCGGTTCGGTCGTGGCCCGCCAGTTTGGTGTTTCGGGCATTCCGCATTCGGTGATCCTCGCGCCGGGCATGAAGGTTCAGCACGTCACCGTCGGGTTTAAGGATGGCATCAGGGACACAACCGTGCAGCGGGTGAAAGACCTGATCGCCAACCCTCCTGCGTTTTAATCGTCCCGGCGGCTCAGATTCCGGCGGCTGCCGGCTCATTCCGAAGGGCGGACAGGCGGGCGTTCAGCGGACCGGCCACACGGCATCGATCATTTCTGCGTCAAGTGCCTCCCAGCGTCTGATGAGATCAGACCGCACGGCGGCGGCGGCCCCCGACAGGTCGGTTGTTTCGGCCATGTCTTTGGCAAGGTCATAAAGTTGCCAGTCAGCCGACTGGCCGCGCCCCGGATTGCGAACCAGCTTCCAGTCACCATGACGCAAAGCGCCTTTGCGGCCCGTCCGCCAGTACAGGGTGGTGTGGGGGCGTTCTTTTAATGTCCCGTTGAGAAACGGCAGCAGATTCACACCGTCTGCGTCGGTCGGGACTTTGACGCCGGCTGCCTGCAGTGCGGTGGCCGAGATATCCAGTGAGATCACGGGAGGATCGTACGTTGCTCCGGCTGGAATTTGGCCGGGCCACTTCATCAGAAACGGCACCCGTAAACCGCCTTCATACATGGACCCCTTTTCGCCCCGCAGCGGCGCGTTGCTGCTGGTCAGTTCCCGCGTTGGCCCGCCGTTATCGCTGAGGAAAATCACGATGGTGTTATCGCTCAGTTGCTGCTGCTGCAGGGCAGCCAGAACGTGCCCGACGCTGTCATCCATATTGCTCAGCATGGCGGCAAAGATGCGACGATGAATGTCGTCTATGCCGGCAAATCGTTTCATGTAGGCATCCGCCCCCTGCAGCGGGCTGTGGACAGCGTTGTAGGCCAGATACAGGAAGAAAGGGCGATCCGCGTTGCGGGTGATGAAGCTTGTGGCTTCACGTGTCAGTGCGTCGGTGAGGTATTCGGTTTCCACCACTGGCTGACCACCGCGGTAAATGGGGTTGTCAGCGTCGTAGTCGGGCTCATCGCGTCCCATGTGCGTCCCGTACACCATCCTTCCGTCAACACTGATCCAGCGGCCGAGTTGATTACCGGGCAGCCGTTTGCGCCGCAGCATCGTCACCACACCGTCATAAGGCGGCGGAACAAAGTAGTGTCCCTCATGCAGAAAACCAAAGAACTCGTCAAAGCCGCGGCGATATGGGTGATAGGCGGCCGTGCCTCCCAAATGCCACTTACCGACGAGCCCCGTCGTGTAACCCACATCATGCAGGCGATCCGCGAGGGTCACCTGTTTGACGGGCAGCCCGGCGGCCGGATCTTCATTGTGGGCTCCGGTGGGATTGAACTCGTGACCAAACCGTGTCTGATAGCGGCCCGTCAGGAAACCGGCCCGTGACGCGCTGCAGTAAGCGGCTGTGACGTACCCACTCGTGAAGCGCACGCCTGTTTCGGCAATTGAATCAATATGCGGCGTGGGAATCTGATCGTTACCCTGACAGCCCGTTTCTCCGTAACCCAGATCATCCGCCACAATCAGCACGATGTTGGGAGCATCCCCGGCAACCAGTGGGGCGTGATCATGGGCCAGACAGACAAACAACAGCGCAGTGCAGCGGCGAAACATGGACAATCCTTCATTGGCGAGTAACGACCAGCATAGTCGTGTGCCGCGTCGGATTGCGAGCGAATGGAGGCGAATGCGAGCGAATGAGATGTCCACTGGCCGCCGTTCTTCCAGTCGGTGCGGGCCGGAAGACGGACATGGTCGCTCAGTCGGCCAGGTCGGCAAGCGCTGCGCGAATTGGCTCGGCCGTCGCCCGCATGCCGTAGCGGGACATCGCCCGTTGCGGAAGCGACCGCTCAAGAGTGTCCGACGAATTCTGCAGGCAGTGTCGAAACGCCTGCGTGAGATGATCCAGCTGGCCGTGCGGAGCCGCTTCGGAATCCACGTCGTAAAGGGTGCCGGCTCCCAGCGAGGCGATCAACTCCGGAAAGGCGCCGTGCCGCGGCAGGATGGAAGGAACGCCGCACAATGCGGCCTCCAGCACATACAGCCCTTTGGGTTCGCGGTAATCAGTTGGTACGCAAAGATGATCAAAGCGTCTGATGATGGCGAATTTCTCTTCACGCGTGTCGGGACTGGACAGCCAGTGAACGCGACCGGGGGCGGCGGCCTGCGTTTTCTTGAGCAGGCGATGAAACCACTTTTGGTGCTGACCAGGCAGGTAGCCAGCGATGCCCACATGACTGTCAGGAAACTCGGGCAGCACACGTTCGGCGGCCGCCAGAAAATTGTGGATCCCCTTTTCCGGACAAATGCGGGCGAAGTAGCCCAGCGAGTATCGTTGAGACGAAGCTGCGGGCGGATCGCTGGTTTCTGCGGGCAGAGTTTCTGCGGGCAGAGTTTCTGCGGGCAGCGACTCAACGGTCAGCGGGATTTGAGCAAATCGTTCGGCCGGCAGCTTCAGATAATCGCACATATAGTCGCGGTAATACTGGCTGTGAGTGACGAAGCCATCAAATGCCTGGCAATTGCGCTGCATCTGCTCCATCACACGAGGGCGCCAGCGCTTGCTCAGGGCGTCCAGAAAGATGTCGTCTCCCTGCAGCATGCAGAAGATCCTGCCCGCAAATCGACTCTTCAGTCCGCTCAGCACACCGGACAGCAGGCCGTTGCTGAACAGCACGACGTCCGGCTGCAGTTCATCACACAGGTAGTCGGCGAACTGCGAAATCTCACGCGCCTGCGGGCCGGCCGTGCCTTTGAGCATGTCGAGCGTCAGTGAGCCCAGTTTGGCGGCATCCGTACTGCCCAGTTTTGACAGCGTGCGAATTACGGACGGACGATTGAGCCAGCCCGTCATCCAGGCAGGCAGGCGTTTCCATCCGGGAATCGCTGAATCCAGATAAACGTTGATGCCACCCAAAAACACACGCTCGCTGCTGACGTCTTCTTCATCCACACGAATGGGCGTGTAAGTGGGCACCAGCACCGCATCGACGCCCGCCAGTCGCAGGGTGCGCGCCAGCGTGTTGTCCTGCATGCAGGACCCGCAGAACATACCGGCGCCTCCGGCGGTGATGATGGCGACTTTCATGAGCAGACGTCGTCAGAAACGCGATGGAAAAGACACTCGTTAGCCGGAGAGGACCGGCAGACTGACAGGATCACCGGGCTGACGACGCGGTCGCGGCGGCAGCACCGCGTGCGCGTACTCCCACATCTGCTCGGCCGTTTCAAACAGCTGATCGTACGGGGCGTCGTTGTCGTACTCGCAGTCATCCGTGGTATAGGAGCGACAGATCCCCGGCCGCGTTTCGTACGCACCACACATGTGATCCTCCTGCAGATGCTGGCAGTCGGCGTGCACCATCACATACCACGTGGTGTCTTCCACAAACACGCTGACCTGCCCGTGCATCATGTACCAGCGAATATGATCATAATCGTCCCAGGTTTCCGGACGTTCAATCGGCAGAGCGAAATAGCGACAGCAGCGTCCCGTGCAGTACTGGCAAAGGACTTCACCGGGTTTCAAATCAGATCGTTTAACGTCAGCTTTCATGCTCTCATCGTAGTCCTGAAGGCCGACTGTCACCAGGCAGCCGTGTTTGCATTAAGAAAACGGACAAGCCGTCATCGTCTCTGTCCGTAACCTGTCGCACAATCGACAGGCCAGGCAGGTGTCCGGCTGACGGTGCCCCTAGTCACTGACGGTGCCCAGCAGAATGCAGAATTCAGTGCCCGCCGGATCAGAGTGAACCAGCTCTATGTTGCCGTTTAATTCCTGCTGCACCAATTGACGACAGACAAACAGTCCCAGGCCTGTCCCCGTGGCTTTGGTGGTGTAATACGGCTCGAAAATTTTTGCCTGACTTTCCGCGCTGATCCCGTGACCTTCATCAGCGATATGAATGGCGACCTGATGAGGAGAATCGTCTTCCACCAGTTTGGTGGTCACGGTCACAGAGGCGCCTTCGTCCGTGGCGTCCAGGGCATTAAGAATCAGATTCAGCACCACCTGCACCAGCTGATCATAAACCGATCGAATTGCGCGGATGTTGTCGGCAAACCGGGCTTCCACCTTCTTGCCCTTCCACCGCTTATAGTACTTCGCAATGTTCAGTGCGTCGTTAATGGCAGCATGCACGTCCACAATGGCCGCCTGCTGGGAAGTCGGACGACTGAAGCCTACCAGTTCCTGGAGGGTCCGCTGAATGCGGCTTAACTGCCCGCCCACCATGTCCAGCCGCTCTTTGGTGTAATCGTCTGTTACACGTCGATTGAGCATCTGCACGATGGAGCTGATGGACGCCAGTGGATTGCCCACTTCATGGGCGATGCCGGCCGCCAGCAGACCAAACGCCGCCTGCTTTTCCTGCTGCACGAGCAGCGCCTGAGACTCCTGCAGATCTTTGGTGCGTTCGTAAATGCGACGCTCCAGCTGCTCCTGATTGGCGATCAGCTCTGAGTTCAGTTCTGTCAGGCGAATGCCGGCAGACTTCAGCAGCGCGGTCAGCCCAATAATGGCCCAGGCCGCCCAGCCGAGAAACACGAGCGTCAGCAGCATCTGCAGTCCGTCATCCGTGTTCTCCATGCCGGACAACAGTCCCAGCAGACTGTAACTGAGTGCATGCAGTCCAAAGGTGGCAAAAGTGAGTGACGGCGTGTGACGAATGCCGCACACCAGCAGCGACAGGAAATAGTAAAAGCGAAACGGACTGGAAACACCGTTGTCAAAAAAGCACAGCAGCCCGATAAACAGGGCCTCCATGATGCTGATCAGAATGCGGAATTCGGCCAGCAGAACCTTGCCCTTCCAGCTGCGGTAGGTGTCCACCAGCGCGTAGACGGCCCCCAGCGTGAGAATCGCGTTGAGCGCAAACTGCGAAGAAATCCGCTGCGTCTGGTAGACCAGATTGGCAAAGTTCACCAGCAGATAACCAACGGCCAGGCCAAACCAGCGAATACGGATGGTGATGGACTCAGCACGCAGGTCGCGCGCGAGCGGATTCACCAGGGAGTCTTCCAGAGAATCGCTGTCCAACGGAGAAATCGTCGTCGGGGAGTTCATGCGGAAAATCGTCTGCTTAAGGGGCGAGCGAGGCGGCCTGCCTGAGACGGACGTCGAGAAAAACGACACCACAGCGGCGGGCGAATTCGCGGTCAATCGGACGTTTCGCAGTCGCAAATCTTAACAATCGCACGGTCCGTCGAAACACCCAGCCGGCAATTTGACGGGAACGGACGAGTTTGTCGCGCGGCGGCCTCACGATTTTCGGAAATCTTTGTCAATTGGCAGTTTGCGCCGTCAGGCGGGCGACGGACATCGTAATTCTCTCCACCGAGTGCTGCGCCGAGGTTCCGCCCGGAGCGACGCTATGTATTCACAAATGCCACGGCATGTGTCCCGTTTTGTTCCTGCTCGCAGCGACTGCACAAGTCCATGAATCGACGGTTTCCGCTTTTCCTTCTCCTTTTGGCCACACTCAGCGGGGCATCTGGTGCGTCAGCTGCGGAGTTTTCGGCTTTGCGTCTGGGGATCGCGGGCGTGGGCAAAGTGGGGAAATGGCTGCCGGTCACAGCCGCTGCCTCTGGCCTGCCGGCCGGTGAGCAGGTGGAACTGCAGGGCGCGTTTGCTGACCCGCGGGGCGACCGCTGTATCCAAACAATGGGCACAGCGACAGTCAGTGCCGATGGGACGGTGGAGTTTGCCGGCTGCTTTTGTGTCGGGCGTCTGGAGGGCAGTGCCAGAATCGCCATCGTGGGTGATGGCGTCGAACTTTGCACGACCTATGTGCGTCACGGGGAGACGGACGATCTGCGGGACGACTCAGACATTCAAAAAACGCTGCAGCTGTTTCGGCTAAACGTTCCGTTGCTGCTGACCTTTGGTGAAGTGGCCGGCATTCCTGAACTGCTCCGCAACGCGGAACAATACGCGGACGACACCGTCATTCTGAAGGGCGTCCAGCTGGACACACTCGCACAGCTGCCCACAGAAGCACGCGCTTTGGAGTCGATTGACTGTCTGCTGCTGGTCACTGATTTTGACGCAGGCGCTGAACGGACCGCAGCGGTGCGGGGCTGGGTCGAGAACGGGGGGGATCTGTACTTCAGCGTCGGTGGCAATGTGGAAGCGTTTCTGGCGTCCGATGCTGGTCAGTGGCTGAACGAGTTTTTTCAGCTGCAGCCGGAAGCTGTGTCCATCCGCGAACTGTCCTCATTGCAGAGTTTCGTTCCGGGAGCCAGCCGCCTGGAGACAGGCCGCCGCACCGTCCCTATTGCCATCTCCCGCAGCGATCAGAATCAAAACGACGTTGATTTCCTCAGTGGTCCGATTGTCGCGCGTCAGGGAGTGGGCACCGGCACCGCCACGTTTATCGCAGTTGATGTGAATGCACGCCCTCTGGATCGGTGGCTGTCGCTGCCTCAGTTCTATGAAGTGCTGCTGCTGGGAGAGAAGCTGTCCCGCACGTCCGGCGGCACCAAACGCTCATCGCGGATTTCTCAGTCGGGTGTGTCCGAACTGGCCACACAGCTGATGGCCGCGCTGGACGCCACTCCGGCCGAAGGGGTGTGGTCCACGTGGAGCATTATGGCCATGATGCTGACGTGGCTGGCGCTGATTGGTCCGGTGGATTATTTCCTTGTCTCCCGCGTGCTCAATCGCCCTCACATGACGTGGTTCACGTTTCCCGCTCTGATTGCCATCGGCGTGGGCACCATCTACGCCGCCACCAGCGGCACTGTGGATGACACACTCAACCAGCTGCATGTGGTGGACGTTTTTAACCAGGGAAGTGGTTCTTCGTGCCATAGTCGCTCGTGGATGAGTTTTTCCAGCACGCAGACGGCGCGGCGAAATTTTCAGGCCACACCCGCTTTGAGCGATGCCATCGACGCCCAGGCCCGGCTGATCTGGTCGGGACGTCCGGAAGACGTCTATGGCGGCATGTACCGCACCGGCGGAATTGGACTGGGGCGTCAGGATTATGTCTTCTCTGAAAACCAGAAAGACACGCTGCAGAATCTGCCCGTGCTGACCAAAGGATCACGGCAGATGCTGGCCGAATGGCAGGGACAAACGTCCGATGTGATGATCACCTCACAGCTGGAAGCCGCTGGCTTTGGCCTGCTGAGCGGCTCGTTTGAGCACCATCTTCCGGGCCCTGTTTCGGAATACACGATCTTCCACGGCAATCGTGTTTACGAAATGCAGGGAAGTGAGCCGCTGGAACCTGGCGTGGCGTGGAATGCGCGGCAGACCGGCGTGCGAGCCTCTGACCTCAAGGCTTATCTCAACGGCGCTGTGCTGATCAGGAGCGACAATCCCATTCGCAAGTCCGGCACACAGACGGCAACACCTTACAACCCGCAGTCGCGCGACACGCAGTACATTCTGACGATGGCCACGTTCTTTGACATCGCCGGCGGCGGCAAGTACGTCGGCCTGTCGCAGGAGTATCTGCGGCATATGGAACTGAGCGACACAATCCGCCTGAATCATGCCGTGCTGATCGGGAAGATGGATCTGCCGGCCACCACACTGGGGGTCGACGGTGAAGCAGTCACCGCCGACCAGTCCAGCACGCTGGTGCGTCTGCTGATTCCCGTAACACGGCGACCTTCGGGTGCGGTGCAGCGAACCGATGACGAAATCAAAAATGCCGCCCGACGTGCACAGGAAAACGACGAGTAACCGTTCGTGACAGATGACCGGGCATCCGGCGAAGACAGACATCACCATGATCGAAACCAGAAATCTCACCAAGCGATATGGCAACATTGTCGCTGTGAACAACATCAATTTGAAGCTGGACGAAGGCGACGTCTTTGGCTTCATCGGCCCCAATGGCTCGGGCAAAACCACCACGATGCGAATGATCGCCACGCTGCTGAATCCGGATCACGGCGAAGCGTATGTCTGTGGGAAATCCATTTACACTAATCAGGACGACATCCGCCGTCTCGTGGGGTTCATGCCGGACTTCTTCGGTGTCTACGATGACATGACCGTCATTGAGTATCTGGAATTCTTCTGCGCGGCTTATCGCATTCCCGTGGGCGAGCGGCGCAAGATCTGTGAAGAAAAGCTGGAACTTGTCGACATGTCCTTTAAGCGGGACGCGATGGTCAACGAACTGTCACGCGGACAAACACAGAGAATTGGTCTGGCCCGCACGCTGCTGCACGACCCGCAGGTACTGCTGCTGGACGAGCCGGCCAGTGGCCTGGACCCGCGTGCTCGAATTGAAATCCGCAATCTGCTCCGACGACTGGGCGAGATGAAAAAGACGGTGATCGTCTCCAGCCACATTCTGCCCGAACTGGCAGACGTGTGCACCCGCGTGGGGATGATCGAAAAGGGCAACCTGATTGTGGACGGCAATGTCGCCGAGGTGATGCAGAAAGCCCGCCAGCGCATCATTCTCAATATTCGCGTCAAAGAGCGGGAAGAAGACGCTTCGCGCACCATCGAACAGTGTGACTGTGTCGACAGCCTCAACATCACGGACGACCGTCTGATTGAAGTTACGCTCAGGCCTGACATTCAGGATTACAGTGATATCCCGTCCGCACTGGTCAGTCAGGGCTTTGCCCTGAAGCTGTTCCGGGAGGAAGAGGTGAATCTGGAAACAGCCTTCATGGAACTGACCAAAGGCCTGGTGCAATAGTGGGGAACACCTGATCAGTGTTCCCGGATCGGCTGCCTTCCGCCGCCGTGCCATCCAGCATCGTCATTTCAACCGCCCTCAATTCCATCGCCAGCACAAGGCCGCCAGCGCGGGGCCGCCAGCGCGGGGCCGCCAGCGCGGGGCCGCCAGCGCGGGGCCGCCAGCGCGGGGCCGCCAGCACGCAGCCGAACGTTTGGCCCCTGTCCCGCTGCAGTAGCCGGCCATCCGACTTCGCCCCCAGACGGTTCCTGCCGAGCCCACGGCAGCCGCAGCAAATCGCAGATCAGCCAGAATGCCGTTGTGGGTGACTTGTGCCGGTTGCAGGACACCGCAGAGATCGGCGCTCTGGCAAAGTGAGTCCAACAGGTACGACTTTTCCTGCTGTTTCGTCGCTGCGGCGCGGCAGACGCTGTGTGTGGACTCCTGGTCGCTGGCACGGTTATTGGTTTGACCGCCCCGAAAACGAGCCGTAGACTATGGTTGATGCCGTTTTCGCTGAAAAAAGCGGCCGCTCCGCTCCCGGTCGCAGGCGGCAGCTGCCAGATCAGATGTAGACCCAGTTGCAGGATTCGCTCAATGAAATCCCCATGGAGACTTCTCACATCCGTCGTGCTTGTGGCGCTGTTCACAATGGCGGACAGGCCCGCCGTTGCTCAGGAGAGCGTCGAACGCGTGCTGACCACGGCTGACAACTGGCAGATCCACATCACCTATTATCAAGGCAGCGGCGGCAAAGAGTCTCCTGTTGTTATTCTTGTGCCTGGTGTGGAAGGCAATGAAGACAGCAAAACGCGAAAAATCTGGGACGGTGTTGCGTCTGTCCTCAACAAAAAAGGGTACGCGGTCGTCACTGCCGACCTCCGTAAGCACGGCGACAGCGTGCCGGTGGTCGATGAGGGTGTCAAAGACCGCCTGATGAAACTTTCGCAAAACGACTACCGCGCGATGGTGGCCTACGACCTGGAAGCCATCAAGACCTTCCTGGTGGCCGAACATCAGAAGGAAAAGCTGAACATTCGCAAACTGGGGATTGCGGCGGCCGGTTCCAGCTGTCTGGTGGTGTCCGCGTTTGCCGTGAATGACTGGATGAAAAAACCCTGGCCGGATGCTCCGACTCTGGCACTGCGAACCCCGAAAGGTCAGGACGTGCGAGCCGTGATGATGCTCAGCCCCAGGACGCAGGTCAAAGGTATGAACTACAATACCATCCTGCGTGGTCTTGCGGATCCGTCCAAAGGCATCGCCATCAATCTGTATTACAACCCGACGGACCGCACAGAAAAGCGATCTGCCGACTCCATTGAACGCATCATCTCCATCAGGAATTCCGACGATGAAGATGCCCGGAAAGTCATTGAAGGTCCGCCGGAAAAGAAATACTCGGCCGAGAACTTCCTGACGGACAAAGCAAAGACGGTCATGGAAAAGAACATCAGCGAGTTCTTCGACAAGTACGTCAAGCAGCGGGAGGATCCCTGGAAGACCAGAACCAGTAAGCTCCAGTAGCGGGTGACTGCCAGGTGCTTTGCACCATCAGCGGCAATCCCAACCCAGGCTCAATCATGGCGTCAGTTACATTATCCATTCTTGAAGGTCTCGAACGCGGTCGTGTGTACGACTCGCTGGAGACTCCGGTCACAATCGGCCGCGAAGAAGACAACATGGTCCAGCTCAACGATGAACGCGTCAGTCGCGTTCACGCCAAGCTGCAGGAAGACCGTGGGCAGATTATTCTGACGGACTTGAACAGCACCAATGGCAGCCGTGTGAATGGCCACCCGGTGCAGTTGCGGGTCCTGCAGCCGGGCGACCACCTGCAGATTGGCCGCTGCACGCTGCTGTACGGCAGCGAAGAGCAGATCTCTGCGCATGCCACGGAGCTTGGCGTGGAGGTAGCCGCTTTGTCTCCCCTGAAGCATCTGGCCGACCAGATTGCGGGAGACTCCAGCGTCGATCTGCGAATCGCCGATGACATCACGCCGGAAAACCTGCAGCTGCCGCTGTTCCCCGGTGGACTCCCCCAACTGCCCCATGAGCTGACTCCCGGCGACCGTGCTCGGTTCAGCGATGTACTGGCCTACATCCACGAACGCATGCGGGACGTGGCGTTTGAAAGCCAGGAGTGCGAAGAACCCGGGCCGGACGCCTTTGTGGAAGTCCCCTGGAAGCACTGGCAAAACCTGCTGCTGCTGGAACGGGACCTTTCCGTCTATCTGCGGAAAGTGGCCAATCCGGATCAACACGACTGACGTCCCCGCACCGCGATGCCGCTGACAGCAGTTGACTGCCCAATAAGCTCACGCGGCGCTTCCACGCCGACAGCCGACTGGAGGCGTTTGTTGCCGTGGCGCCGGTGTCTCACGGCGCGTGCCAGGTGGGCCGCCGGCAACAGCCAGCACAACGTGATGCCAGCACAAAGACCGTCTTGCGATTGCTGCTGCTTAGGGTGTGTACCCCAGATTCGGAGCCAGCCAGCGCTCGATCTTCTTCACTGACATGTCCATACGATCGGCGTAGTTCTCGACCTGATCCTTCGTGATGCGATCCACCGAGAAGTAACGAGCTTC
>JANSXP010000152.1 GCA_024742875.1 Planctomycetaceae bacterium
AGGACAAAAGACCAGACGCAAGCAGGCAGTCGTGGCGATGTCTCGCCGCATGTTGGTCCGTTGCTGGGCGATGCTCAGGGATGAGACCGACTGGAAAAGGCCGGAACGAACCACACCAACAGCGACCAACTCAGCCTAAACGACAGGCACGACCCAAATGAACAACACCTGACACACACCGCTTCCCCTGAAGCGAGGCCGCGCAAGCATCGAATGGCGGGCGACACCAACCGAGTGTGTTCTAACGAATGAGCTGCGCGGCGGGATCACCAATGGTATCCACGCATGGATGACTGAGACCGCAGGACACTGCGGACACCTCGAATAGTCGACTGAAGCCACGGGTGTGTCAGGAACACAAAACCAACGACCGACTGGCTGGTCACCCGTCACGCTGCGCAAACAAAAGAACCAGCCTGAGAAACAAAGCAATTTCCAACTTGAAAACAACACGGCTTCATAGTCGCCCCAAATCACCGGGCGGCCAGCGACACGGACTTCAGAAAACGCGCGGCCCTCAACTTTGCTGTATCATTTTGTCAGGCGTCTCTCCGCGTAACGGAACATTTCCTTCGCGATTCGGGAAGATTGAAGGACATCGAGCACTGCAGCATGCGATTGCACGCCATTCCTGATGATCGCGGCTGAAGCCTCGAACGGCAGGTCGCTTCTTTCCGAAGCCACTGCGTTTGCAAGAAATCGAATATTCTCGTCGGTACGCGTTAGAGCCGCCAATGCAGGTACAGCATACAGGTGGCCGCTGGCCAAAGCGTCATAAACGAATGAAGCTAATGTGTCGGCAGCAGGCCCAGGAAATTTGATGGTCACGAGAACGCAGTCGACCACACCAAGGTTGATATAAGGCACGCCCCAGTGATTTGTCGCGTCGCCGCTTATGAGCAGTTGCAGGATGGGGACCGCATCGGCTCCCAGCGAGGCGAGATCGTGTGTGGCCATGCCGCGAGTACTGGGCGAAAGAAACCGCTCAGCGATGCTTCCGCTTCATGAATTTCGTGAGACATTACCGATGATGCAGACTGGTAAAAATCACCCGGCCGCGACGAGAGATGCTCAATTGCCAAAACGCGCGTCTTCGCGACTCGGGTGCATTGCTTTGTTATCGGGCGTCAGGTTCGATTCGGCCTTTTGGTCCATTGGGTGGCCACAGGCATCCAATACCATTTGGATGTTCAATTGGGAAATGTACGGTCAGCTCCTTAACGCGGCAAATCCGAACCGTCGACAACACCCATTCAATGTCGACACAGAGTCCGCATTCGGTGCTGGGTTTGATCGGCCAATCGCGTGGCACCTCCGGTTTGCACAAACGTGGCTCAACAAGGTCGATCCTGTAATTACGCCGTTCTGGATCAACGAGTCTCAGAGAGTCGCCATCCACTTCAATAAATCCGGTGACGTGAATGTCTTGCGTCGGCATTCCCGTGCCCGTCTCCCTCTTCGCTATGGTCGAAGGCAAAAGAGTGATTGTCGTTATTACCCTATAGCCACTCGGTAGTCAGATGAGGATAAGCCCGATAGCTTCGACGATCACCGGGTTGCCTGGCACGGCTCCGGTGCATGGTTTTGTTTTCCACCAGGTTCGGCATCAATCGCGATACGGCTCACGACGTCCGATCTGTGTACCGCGACTGAAATCTTCCTTCCATCGTAGTGCGTCCTGGAAGAGTTCGTTGTGATCGTCAGAGATTATGTCGATTTCGGAACCGGGTATTGGCTCGCCCTCTTGGGGATTTGATTGAACTACCTGCAGTTTGATAAATCCGTGATCGAAGCGGTCCAGACTCAACATCCCCACGTGAACGGCGGTATCGAGGAAGTCGTCGAGTAGTGTGAGGATGGCGGATTTCTGATCGTCGTCGAGCGACCGGAGCGTTTTGATCGCGGCACCGACGTCGGAACCAGCATTGCAATCCGTTGCCCCGATTTGATCGCGGAAGTCGGCGAACAAGTCGTCCGTAGCAGTAACAAGAGTAAGGCCGAACAATCCACGCGCCATTTCAGTGCGAGCGTCATCGTCGTCCGGCCAAAGTTCTTCATTATCTTCGGCCAGCCATCCGCGTTCGCGACAGATTGCCAGATATCGTTCCTGGCGTTCAAGTCGAGTCTGTTCGTTCATGAGTACTACTGTCGGATAATGCCCAAAAATCACCGGGTTGCGGGGAGCGAAGCGGTGTCGCTGACATCGTTCAAATCCCCTTGGTCTGTCATTGACGGTGCTTCCATTTCCGGGCTGAGTGTGGAAAACGTCCTGGGGCTGAAGCAGGTGTCAGGCCAGTGGTGAGGTGCTTTCATTTCCCGACCCAGATTTGTCCGCCGAAGTGCCCGCAAACTTGCCAGCAAAATCGTCGGCTCAAACGCCTTCCAAGTCGCTGACTGCCGTTTTTCTTTCCGGTGTGGTCCAGCGCAGCAGCAACGGCAGCAGAACCAGATCGCCAAACACGCCGCCAATCATCGACAGGCTGAGCAGCGCCCCAAAATAGACCAGGGGAATAAAGCGAGACGCGGTCAACACCAGAAATCCGGCCACCAGGGCCACGTGAGAAAACACGACCGCGCGGCCCGCGCTGGCGTGCGCGCGTTTGAGCGAATCGGTGACGGAATGTGTGCGCCGCGCCCGTTCAAACGCCGTGATGTAATGAATCGTGCTGTCGACGGTCAGTCCCATGGAGACACTGGTAATCATGGCCGTGCCGATATTCACTTTCACGCCGCTCCAGCCCAGAGCGCCCATCAAAATGGCCACAGGAAATACGTTGGGGAACAATGACAGGATGCCAATCCGCAGGCTGCGGAAGGCGACCGTCATGCACAACAGAATTCCTCCGCAGGCCACAAGAAAGCTCTTCAGCTGATCCGACAGCAGGCTCTGGATCAACTCGGCCAGCAGCACAAACATGCCGGTCGCTTCTGGACGGTCCTGCTGCTGCAGATCCAGCGACTGAAAAAACTCCGACACACACTGCCGAATGCCGACAATCTGGGCCAGCTTCTGCTCACTCGACATCTGCTCCGCCGAACGCAGGATGATGCGCATCCGCTGCGCCTCTGCGTTGTAGAAGTTGCCCACCAGTTCCGGCTGCTTATTGGCGATGCGACGCAGTGTCTTGGCCGGGCCGAAAATTCGGGGCGGCAAATCGGAAATGTCTGTCAGCGACAGCACATTGATGGACTCATCCTCATCCGACATTTCCCGCAGCTTTGCCGTCAGACCTTCAATCGATTCCAGAAATTCATCGTTAAGGACCTCGGGCGTGTCAAAGGCGATCTCCCAGCTGCCGGCGCCGCCCAGTCGCGACTCGATGAACTTCAGCGACTGCACAATGGACGATGACTCCCTGAAGTTGCGGCTGAAGTCGGTTTCCATGTCCAGTCGCAGCACACCGGGGATGGCGGCCGCAAACAGGCCGAAGCACAACAGCCCGGTCAGCACAGGACGACTCTCTACTGCCCGAACAGTCAGGTGCAGCCCCCGATCCAGCCAGTGTTCCAGCGGCACCAGGGCGGGAGGCCGCAGCCGGGAACCGCTGGCCAGCGTAGCTGGAAGCACCACCGCACAGCCGACAAAAACGACTCCCGTCGCCAGACACATCATCACAGAAAAACTGCGAACCGGAGTAATCTGACTGACCAGCAGCGAGCCAAATCCAACGGCGGTCGTCACGCACGTCCAGAACACGGGACCTGCCAAATCACGAAACGTGCCTCTGGCGGCCGTCGCCAGTTGCTCGGCGTGTTCGGGCGTTTCCGCGGGAACCGGCGGCTGCTCACGGCGAATCTCCCGGTAATGCACAAACACGTGCATGCACGTGGCAATTCCAATCACGGTCACCAGCGAACTGAGCATCGAGCTGACCATGCTCAATTCGGCGCCGGCCAGAAACAGTGTTGCACGGGTGGCCACCACAGATCCCAGGACAAGCCCCACAGCCGACAGCACCCAACGCACACCACGAAACATCAACAGCAGAACCACGGCGAGAATCGAAAGCGACACCAGAAACAGCGTCTGGCCGTCCTGTTCGACCATCTCAAACATGTCGAACACCTGGACAGGTTCTCCGGCGACCGCCACTTCCTCACCCAGTTCTCCAGCGATGACACGGATCTGTTTCAGGGTGGCCGCTCTGGTCTCCACCGATTGGGCTTCCGACAGCAGCTCCAGCACGATGCCCGTCGTGCGGCCGTCTTTGCCCACCATGGTCCCTTCAAACAGCCGCAGCATACTGCGACGCGACGGCTTGTATTTGGGAGCGGCATCCAGAAAGTCGGCCAGATGCTGCGTCTGGCTGCCGTTGACCCCGGCAATCGCATTCAGCTTTGCCGCGACCCGTCGCATCTTCTCCGCTACGGGCGGATCCACGCGATGCAGCACATCCACCGCAAGTGCCTCCTCCAGCGTTTGCGGATACTGATCGTCGGGCATCTCAAACAGACGATCTTCCGTCCACGCCACCACAACAAACTCGTCGCCGCCAAACTCCCGCCGGCTGCGTGACAGAATCTGCAGATCCCGATTGTCTTCTGCAAAAAACGCTTCGATCCGCTGATCAAACCGCAACTGCTCTGATGCCGGAATCGACAACAGCACGGCAATCACGGCAACCAGCAGCAGCAGGTTGCGGTTCTGGATCAGAGTTCGCATCTGGTTGACTGTTTCACGAAGAACAACACTCGGCCCCAGCGTGCCTGATATCGAATTCCGCGCTCAACGACCAGTTACGCCGGCCTGCTGACGCTCACCAC
>JANSXP010000081.1 GCA_024742875.1 Planctomycetaceae bacterium
CAGAGTTTGGTGCCGTCGGCTCGGGTTTCATCAATGTCCGTCAGGCGATTTAGGTCGTCAAATGTTTAGTCCGTGACTGTGCCATCGGGATTGAGTACTCTGTCCAGGTTGCCGAGCACGTCGTAGATGTAGGATTCGGTCTCCGGCTGCTGACCGGCCGCGGTGGGATCAGCGTCAACAGCGATGTCGTTTCGTTCCCAGGTCTGCACCGATGCGAGACGCCCGAGCAGATCGTAGGTGTAGCGGATGTCCGTGGAGACATCATCGGCGTCAGCCGGGATGAAGCCGTTCGGGCGGGTGGCGACTCGGATTTGACGGCCCTGACTGTCGTATTCGTACAGTACTTCGCCAGTCGGAGAACTGACGCTCGCCAGACGGCCGAGGTCATCGTAGGTGTTGGTCCAGATGTCGACGACCACGCCGGGCGTAGCAGGCAGCCGATCCCAGACCGTGGTGGTTTCGCGGCCGAATGCGTCGAAGGTCATTGTGATGGTTTCGCTGACTGAGCCAGCGATGAAGTCGGCCTCATTCCGGAAGTATCGCTTCTGGAACAGACGGCCAGTGTCGGGCACCGACGTTGCGAGTGTGGGGTCATCGTCATAGATGTACTCTGTGACGACACCTTCAAAGCTGAAGTGCAGCTTCTGTCGGCCTCGTTCGTCGTATTCGAATCGCTCTTCAAAGTGGTCCGATGCGACGGAGCCGTCATCGGCGGTTCCCAGCATGCCGTCGGCTCCCAGCCCCAGAGGCAGGGTGCGAGTTTCCTGCTCGTTGTCTTCTGTGAAGGTGAAGACGGTGTCACGCCCCAGCGGATCGGTGATCTCGATCAAATTGCCATAGGCATCGTAGCGATACTGATAGACGGGGTTGGTGACGGTGTCTGCGTTGAGTGGATCCGGAACACCGGGCAGCGTGACGGAAGTTTGTCGTCCCTGAGCGTCGTAGCTGAAGGTACGTGTGAGGCCCAACTGGTTGGTTTCGGACTCGACCCGACCTTCGTCATCGTATTTCGTTGTCGTGAACGTACCATCGTTCAGAATGGTTTTGGTGACTCTCCCTTCCGAGTCATACTCAAATGTCGTCTCCTGAACCTGGGTGGCATCGATCACAGGGTCTGTGGAACCTGTGATAACGTATTGGTGGATGTTGGTGCGTTCTTTTTCCACCTGGCCTAGGTCGTTGTGAATCGTTTCTGAACGCAGTCGGACGGCTTCTGCGTTGGCCGGCGGTGTCAGTTCCATGCCAGCGACGGGGACGGCCGCTCCGATGGTGGCCGTCTGGCGGCCGAGTTCGTCGTATTCGTAGTCCGTTTGCGTGACTTCGTCTGGCTGACCATCGACACCAAAGACCGTGCGAACGGAGGCTGCGGTCTGCCCCTTGTCGTTGTAGATGGTCGTATTGACCGAGATTTCGTCGCCAACAGACTTAATGCGAGAGTCGCCTGTGACCGGGTCGATCCAGATGTCCAGATCGTTGACTCGCCGCGTGGTTTCGACTCTCCCGCGATCATCATAGGTGGTCCGACCGCCCTGGACGTTGTCGGTGAGGACAGTGGACAAATCCTGAGACATCAGGAAGCTGTCTGTGCTGGCGACCGTGCGGCCGTGGTCGTCGTAGACCGTGCGGGTGACGATCCAGACATCCGTGTAAGTGTCTGTCGTGGGATTGTAGTCCTGTGACTGTCGGCGAGTCTCAACCACATCGCCGAACTGGTTGTAGTCGTTCTCTGTGCGGCGACCGTAATTGTCTTGTGTCCAGGCGACTCGTTCCTGTTCATCGTAATGCGTGGTGGACGTGGACAGAACGGTGGCACCGCTGGCGTTGGTGCTGGCATCGTACAGTCCGTTCCAGGTGGTGTGCAGTACAAGCGATTCGCTGAACGTGGCGTCACTGGTGTATTCTGTGCTGGTGGAATCCAGAATGCGGACCTGGACGTCATTCAGAGAATACGACTGCGTGGCGAGCCCTTTCTCGTTGTAGACGGTGTAGCGGCCGGAAATGGGTTCTGTGGTGCCTTCCACGTAGCTGTCGGTCACTACGGTGGCCCGGCCAAACGCATCGTAGACAGTGCGGGTGATCAGCCACTTGCTGACTTCCACGTACGCCTGAGCGACGGGGTCGTATTCGTCGCCACGGATTTCGTTGCGTGTCTGGATCACCAGGCCACGCTCGTCGTAGACGGATTCGGACCGCAGGCCGTTGTCATCGACGGTGAAGTTGACCTGACCAAGCAGGTTGTAATTGGTGGTGCTGGCGTTGGAGTTGCGAAGGTATTCGTCTCCATTTTCGTCCGTCGCGTATTCCATCCGCGAAGAATGGACAATGCGGCCGTTGGGGTCGTAAACCGTGTGGTCTTCGATGCGGACTTCATCCAGCGTGCCGGCACCGACGGTGCGACTGATAAGGTTCTGATTGCCGTTGGCATCGTAGCCGAACGTGGTGGTGTTGCCGTTTAGGTCTGTGCTGCTTTCGAGCATGCCCCTGTGCGGGCCGCTTTCGAAGTATTTGTTGGTGACCAATGCCACGTCCGGATTGTCGAGGTCGAAGACCTGCGCGACCTGGCCCCCCGCAGAATAGGTCACTTTGGTGGAACGCAGTCCATCCGTGGTTTCCGTCAGGTTGCCATTGTCGTCGTATTCGTTGCGGACCAGATTACCGAGCGGATCTGTGGTGCTGATGAGGCTGCCGTGCTTGTCGTAGCCGTAGGATGTCTGGTTGCCGCGAATGTCCTGTGAGTGACTGATGGCTCCGTAACTCGTGTAGCCAAACTCCTGAATCAGGTCTTTCTGGTCATCTCCTGCTCCGTCAATTTCGCCCACGACCGTCTGCTCGTAGACGACGTTGCCTTTGTCGTCGTAGTCGCGGATGACAACGTCTTCGTAGTGAGAGATTGAATCATCGGCGGTGTTGCGAATGACCTGCTGGCTGCGAATGACGTTGCCGTCGGCATCTCGGAATGCCTGAGTCTCGCGGCCGTAGGAATCTTCACTGGTCTGTGATTTTTCACCAACCTCATGAGCAAAGTCGATTGTTGCCTGGGAAGCGTCCTTCAACTGAATGACGCGACCGTCCTGGTCCGGGTCGTAGACAGCTTCGGTGATCTCCCGGCCGACCTGATCGACAATGCGGTTGAGATAATGCGGATACGCCGCATGGTCCCAGTACTCCAGGGTGACGGATGCAGGCTGATAGGCGGGGTCCTGGGCCAGTTTGAAGTTCTCCACCCGATCCACAACGTCGGCGAGTTCGCCATCGGCGTTATAGTGGTAGGTGATGACGTTTCCGGCAGGGTCTTCTACTGTGTGGATGCGTTTGAAATTCTGCGGATCACGATAAATCCGCACCTGCTTCCCGTCACTGTGAGTCATCGTGGTCACAGAACCGGAATCGCGGATCGTCACTCGGTTTTCGTTGCGGTCTTCGACGTAAGAATCACCACTGACCGGGTCGATACCAATCACTGATTCGTTATACAGGACGAGGCGGAAGTCGACTTTGGACAGGGGAACCGTGGGGTTGAAGGCTCGCTGGTGATACAGGTACTCGTCACCCGCCTTAGTCAGAATGATTTCTTCTGCCAGATACAGCTGTGTGCGAGCTGTGCTGTCCGGGACGAAATACGGCACGTAGGCCCGTTCTCCCCAGGGAATGCCGTAGCCGTTGCCGATCTTCAGGGACGTCTTGAAGGTGAACCACTCCGTGTTTCCGTCAGGCAGCCGCACAGAAATGCGGGTGCCATCTCGAAACGGTATGTAATCCCCTTCAAAGTCAGTTTTTCTGTTGCTGGGGTACGTGACATCGAGTTCGGGGCGTCCGAGATCCAGTTGCCAGCCATATCCGAAGTCCAGCGAACGATCCGCCATC
Source organism: Planctomycetaceae bacterium (assembly GCA_024742875.1). Classification (GTDB taxonomy): domain Bacteria; phylum Planctomycetota; class Planctomycetia; order Planctomycetales; family Planctomycetaceae; genus Fuerstiella. The sequence continues at coordinate 3,865 of JANSXP010000081.1, forward strand.
AGTGTGTCATAAGTGCGAGACACCGTGATGGGGATGCCGGGCGTGTTGATTTCGAGATCCGTAAAGCTGAGGTTGAAATTGCCCAGCTTCAATCGGCCGTCGATCTGGATGACTCGGCTGACTGTACTCGTATTACCGTCACCATCAGTGGCTGCCACGACCAGCGTGTATTGGCCGTTGTCAAGAATCGTGGTGTCGATGTAGCCGATTGAGGCTTCTGTGACCTCACCTGTCGACTGATTCAGGACGTGCGTGCGTCCGCCCTCACTGTGCTGCAGCGTGACGGACCAGGTGACGTCAGCCGACAGGCTTTCCGCGTCCTGGATGGTGGCCACCAGTGACGTTGGCTCCTTGATTGTCTCGCCGGCGGCCGGGGTCAGCAGTTCAATGACGGGTGGTCGGTCGACGACATCGAAGGAATGGGCGGCTGCAGCCGGAGACTGATTGCCAGCCGCGTCAGTCGCTGTGACGAAAATTTCGTACGCGCCGACAGCTGCCAGGGTGAGCTCCGCTTTGCCGAATTGATCAAGTGACAGCGGAATCAGGTCCGTCGTGCCGACTTTTTGGTAGCTGGCCAACAGAGAGACGACTCCCACGTTGTCGGTCGCCGCGATACTCACAGTAAACGGCTCGTTGAGACTGGCTGGGTCTTTGCTGAGGCTGACACTGACTTCCGGGGCGTCCACGTCGTTATTCACCGTCAGCGTGAAGGACCTGGTGACGCTGGTTGAGGCGACATCTTTCACAGAGACGTCGACCGTGTAATCGCCGTGGAGCAGATCCGTCGGAGTGGCCAGCGTGAATTCGCCGTTACGATCGATGTCGTACCACGTCTGGGCAAGACTTTGCCCCGTTGTGTCGCGCACATCGATGTCCCACGTCAGCAGGTCACGATCAGCGTCTTTGGCGATCGCCTGTGCCTCATGTGTCTGGCCAGCAACCACGGTGACGTTGTCAAGATCTGTCAGGTCTGGAAGTGCGTTAGAGCGGACATGCACGACCTGCACAAAGTGCGAAGTCATGGGAGAGAAGTGATCGTCGGTGATGGTGAATTCGACCAGGTAGTGCCCTTCTGCCACATCCGGCGCTGACCACATCAGGTGAGCGGCTCCCGGAGATCCAGTGACATGATCGAGGGTCAGCCCATTGAAGGACGTCGTGAGTGTCAGCTGCAGATCTTCTGATTCTGTGGCGAACGGCTCATCGTCGTCGACGCTGAATTCCATTGTGGCCGTATCGTCGATGGGGACAACGAGCACAGTTGTACCGACTCCGACAGCTGTTGGCGGAGAATTAAACGATGGATCGTATGGAAGGAACGTGACCGCACGGGAGTCCACACCTCCACGACCATCAGACACTTGCACGGTAGCGATGGCAGCGGTTGGCGATTGAGGATTCCAGGTGAGGGTTCCGTCGGGCGCAATGGTGAGGCCATCGCCTCCAGCGTCCGTCCGTGCGAACGTGAGGTCGTTTTCGTCAATGTCGTAGGCTGTGGCCTTCCAGACGAAACCGGGCGTGTTCATTGGGACGTTGACAATCGACGGCACGGTCAGCAGGGGCGCAAGATTCTGCTCTCGCACTCGAATGGCCCAATTGAGAACGTCTGTTCCGCCATACGGATCCGCAGCCTGCAACGAGATGTCGTAGAATCCGGTAGCGTCGTCAGAATCCGGCGTCCATGTGACTACTCCGGTCAGTGGGTCAACTGTCATTCCGGATGGTGCGTCCAGGAGAGTCCAGAAGACTGGATCGTTGTCGCCGTCTGTGATTGGAGGACCGTCAATATCACCGACCACGGAAGGCATGAACGAGTATTCGTAGCCCCATGTGGCACTGCGTTTCGGCGTGCTGGTGATCATGGGGGCGATGTTCTGCAGTTCGGCCGTTACGGTCACTGCGACGATCTGCTCACTTACCTGCGGCGTTCTGATGTCGCCGGTTTCGAGCGATTCTGTCACAACAATGCGGAATTGCTGCGTTCCGATCTGGTCCGCCGCAGGAGTCCATGTGAGGATGCCGGAGTCGGCGTCGATCTCAATCCCTTCTGGTATTGGCGTACTCTCATTGAGTGGTGCGATGCTGAAGGTCAACGCATCTTCTTCGAGGTCCTGTGCAATCACATAGTGCGTGAATTCAAATCCAGATGGAACGGTCGTGCGAACCTGATTGAGGATCTGCGGAGCATGGTTAACCTGGCTATCGACTACGTGCAGCCTCAACGTTTGAGTCACCGAGGCGCCGTTGGCATCTGTGAGCGTTACGGCCACTGAATGTCGGCCGAGGCTGGATTCCGTAGGCGCCCATGACAGCGTGTCCGTTCCGTCAAATGTCATGCCAGCAGGTAGCGCTGATTCGACAACGGAAAACGCCAGTGTATCCCCATTGGGATCTACGCCGATCAGGACGTGTGTAAACGGTGCGTCTCGCCAGTCAAGCCTAAGAAAATCGTCCGATGTGACCTCTGGAGGCGCGTTTTCTGCGAACGTCAGCTTGTAGGTTTTTCGGGCTTCGAGTTCATCGAAGCTGTCCGTCTCACGAACAACGATATCAAATTCGTACGTTCGGTCTGAGCCGTCCAGCGGAGACCAGTCCGGATTGGCCCAGGACAGAACACCGGTATCTGCGTCGATCAGCAGGCCGTCCGGGCCGTTTTCCAGTTGCCAAGTCAGGTTGTGGTTATTGACATCAAACACGTCAATCGCAAACGAATACGGGACGTTTCGAAAACCGGCGGGCAATGATGGGGTGACGAAGACAGGCGCTTCGTTGGCTCCTTCAGGTTCGACTGCTGACAGCAGAAATCGCTGTTGGTCAAGAACGCTGCCGCTGGAAGATCGGATCTCGACTCCCACGACATGGTGCCCGACACTGGAGGCAACCCATGTGACGAGCCCTGTCTGCTCGTCTACGGTCATGTTTTGCGTCACTCCCGCGTCAGTCGCCTGGGGGCCGCTGATCAGGTGGTAGGTGACTTCAGGGACAAAATCATTATTGCCCGGACCGACCTCAAGCTGGTACTCCCATGGCTCATTGAGTTTCGCCGTAATGGATGGCAGAGAGACAATGGCCGGAGCGCCGATCGCGGCGGGAAGATCGTTGTCAGCAATCGTGACGGTGAAGGCCTGTCGCGCGATCCCAATGACGCTGAACTCGCCCGTCTGTTCGATGGGCTCATAGGCGCGTTCGTAGTCGCGATCGTGAATCGTGAGGTGCACACTGTGCCCCTGCACTCGATCATTGTCGGAGACAGCGAAGGAATTGTCAGGCTGCCAGATAATCTTCTTTTGGTCTTCGCCCGGTCGATCGGTGTCATCCACAATCTGGAAGCCGGCGGCGATGGACGCTTCGTCAAGAATGTAGATGAGTTCGTCCCCATCCGGATCTTCCACCGTGAGTGGATAGCTCCAGAGGCTGTTGTCCGAGACGTACGCCTGGTTTTTAGGCGTGGACGTGATGACAGGGCCACGATTGTGAGCAATGACCCGCAGTGGGAAGCGAAAGCTGGTCTGAGCGCCGGGAACTCCATTAATGCGTTCTTCAACCAGCACAGCACCAGTGAATTGGCGACCCACCTGGCTCTCACGTGGGTCAAACGTCACGAGACCTGTGTGGTGATCGACTCTCAGGCCGGCAGCCGTATTGGCAGCGTCGACGTAGTAGCGGAACTCCGTCTCAATGAGTGTCCCGTCGGGATTTTCTTCGGGGTTGGGGTCCATCGCCACCACCTGGTAAGACCATGGCTCGCCAAGGATGGCCGCATTTGCGGGTACTGAAAGAATGACCGGCTGTCCGCTGTCGAACTGCTCTGCGTCGTCCGGCATTCGCACTTCGAGGTCGATCTCTTCGATCCACTCACCACCGTTTCCGTCACTGGCGGTGATCTTTATTGTCTGAAGGCCAACAGCGCCGATTCCGGGCGTGAACGTTACCAGGTGGTGCTCGTCAATTGAGACACCCGCAAGATCCGTTTCGAGTTCCAGCGTAATCAGGTCACCATCTGGGTCGTCAACCACGACCTGGTACTGCCATTCGGCACCAACGTAAACCGGGTCGTAAGGGACGGAGTAGATTTTGGGAGGCGCATTCTTTGTCTCAACCGGCAGCAGGAACCCATGACTGGTTCCATTGTTGCCGGCCCCCACCCAGATCTGCACCCAGTAATTGCCCGTTACCGTGGGTGTCCATGAAACCAGACCATCGGCACTGACCGTCATTCCGGTTGTTTCTGTGGGCCCGGAGATGAAGGAGTAAACGATCGCTTCCGTCGCTGTCGCTTCGATTTGATACGTCCACTCCTCTCCGACCCACGCAGGACCGATCGGGGTGGATGTCACGACAGGAGGATCCGTGCGTCCTTCATCTGGCGGCAGCACAGTAATCTCGAAAACCTGTCTGTCGGATGCGCCTTTGACATCAGTCACGATAAACGTGACGGGCACCGTGAGGGGCAGATCTTCGACTGGGTACTCTGGCGTGTCCATGTAGAGGACATAAACAGGTCCATCCGGGTTGTCAGGATGTGGGATCAGAGAAACCGAATCAGACTCAACGCTGAAGTAAACCAGGTCCCCTTCTTTGTCGTAGACCGAAGGGAAGTACCACCAGTCCACACCAGACTGCGTATAGAGGTATGGTTCTGAGATGAATTCCGGCGGAGTGTTGGTGTCCTGAACTGTGACCGTGAATTGCTGTTCTGCTGTCAGTTGTCCATCGCTGGCCGTCAGCAGGATGTCCAGCGGCGACAAGCTGTTCGGCGTCCACGTGAGTGTGGTTCCGTCGATGCTGACCCCAGCAGACTTTGCGGCTTCGTCCAGCGTGAAAGTGATACTGTCCCCATTGGGATCGGCGGCCAGGATTTCGTATCTGTACTCACTGCCGATCAGCGCGGTAGGTTCGGGCGTCGAAAGGAATTCCGGAGCGAGGTTACGATCAACCGGCAGAACAAACGTTTGTTCGACGATGTTTACCCCGTCCGAAACGGAGACTGTCATCTCAACGTCTGTGCCTGCATCGCCCGCAGATGGAGTCCACAGGACCGTCTGAGTTGCCACGTCAAACGATGCCGTGGGAGGGCCGGTGACAAGATCAAAACTCAGGGTAGAGTCGTCCGTGTCAGGGTCAGTTGCGGTGGGCGTGTAACTCCAGGGGGTTGTGGATGTGAGTGGGCCGGCAGGTGACGATGTAAATGTTGGAGCTTCAGTGCCGTCCCCTCCGGACAGTTCCGAAACCACGACGATAGAAAATCGCTGAACTGCCATCACTCCCATTGGGTCTGTGGCCAACAATTCCATGTCGTAGCTCGTGCCAAGGTCACTCGCTTCGGTTGTCCACTGCAACAGACCGGCAGTGAATGTTGGCTGATGAGATACCGGACCGGAGGCGGCCGATGCATCTTCATTCCAGGCGAGATCGATCTGGTCACCGTCAGGATCGGAGGCCACGATGTTGTATCGGTAGATTTCCCCGGCCACGACTTCGAGAACAGGTGAAGACTCGAATACGGGAGCGTGGTTGTCAGCGACCGTCAGTTGAAATGTCTGACTGGTGGTCGCTCCATGGCTGTCCGAAACCTGTACCGTAAACTGATAGTTGCCAGCGGTCCTGGCTATCGACGTAACGAGGCCGGATTCCGCGTTGATGCTGAAGCCATCACCTGCAGTGAGGCTGTAAGAAAGCCTGTCACCGTTCGGGTCAGAGGCTTCAGTCAGACCGTTCCACTGGAATCCAGTGGTGCTCGTCAGGTTCGAAATCCCCTGAATGACAGGGGCGTCATTCGCGCTGAAGACTTCGACTGCGAAAGTCTGAGAGTCAGTCGCGCCATACGCATCAGTGACGAGAATACCGAATTCAAACTGTTCACCAATCTGGTCTGTTGCCGGCTTCCATGCCACCTGGTTCGTGCCTGGAACAATCGTGGCACCGCTGGGGCCGAACAGCAATTCATATCGAAGTGAACCGTCTGCGCCATCAGGGTCGATGGCGGTCACGTCGTATTGCATCAGGGCGTCGGCGAACGCTGACGTCGGAGGATCAGAGGTGATCTCAGGAGGCTGATTGATGCCGAAAGACGGCGGCAACACGTCGATAGAGAAGCGGAGAGTTGTTGGAGCGCTGATGCGATCCATGACATGCAGCGTCACCCATTGCGTGGTCTCTGCGAAACTGACATTTGGCCGCCACCGCAGGTCTCCTGTCAGCTCATCGATCGTCATCCCCAGGGGGAACTCGGAGATATAGTAACGGAGTGCGTCTCCTTCGGGGTCCGATGCCAACACTTGAAACTGATATTCGGCAGTCGCTTCCGCCTGCAGAGGTGGTGTGTTGTGGATGACGGGAGACTGATTGTTGGCCGCTGCAAAATCAACGGAAACAGAGAACGTCTCTTCTGCGACACCCCCCTTCAGGTCGTCCGCCCTGATGGTAAAGCTGGCCACGGGCAGGTTCGCAGAATCTTTCGGCAGGTCGTCCAGTCCCGCCACGTCAGGTTGCCAGGAAATCAGCCCGCTGTCCGTGTTGACGGAAACGTCGCCGGGAGCATTCGTCGACACAAGTGTGTGATGCACTCGATCGAGGTCAGGATCGTCTGCTGTAGCGTAGAAGTGGAAACCATTGTTTAGCGTGAGCGGAAGTGCGCCAATTAGATTGCCGGTGGCATCGTCAAGAAAATTGACATAGGCGTTGGACGCACGACCGTCAGATTGTAATTCGATCTGGAATTCGGCGTGTTCACCGTATTCGGTTTCTACAAGACTTGGGACTGCGGCCATTGAGACACCACTGTCGGAGTCGGACAGTTCCGGTCTGATGGTGACCGCAGAGTCGGGGTTAGCCGTCAGGTTGGCGATGTAGACCGTCGTGTCAAAAATAGCGTCTCTGGTATCGCCAACAATAATTCGCAGAGTGTTGTCAACACTGCCCGGCGTGACGGGAATCGCAAAGCGGAGCACTTCCTGTTGATCATGCTTCAGAACCCCGTTGAGTTCTGTCCCCGTAACTCTTGCGAACGACGGGTGGCTGACGTTGACGGGTAGTTCGTCAACTTCGCCAAAGTCTGTCATGGCGTAATTGACAGGCTCCTGTCCACTTTCATTGAAGAAGATGCCAAAGCCATCGATAAAGGCATTGACGTACTCATCATACTCTTCGGATCCGAAGACGATATCAAAGTAGAGTGTGTCATGGGTTACGCCCCCTGATGGAGGCAGCATGTCAAAGTTAACGATCAGCTCCGAGACATCGAAATGCTGATTATCCGTTGTGGCGTCACCTGTAATCTGATCGAGGTAAAACTCCTGTTCCGGCGTGGCTGGTTCGTTAAACGCTGTTGTGTGTCCACCGTGAACATTCTCCGCGCTGACATAGTCTCTTGCGTTCCCAGTGGAGAGCACAATCCCATGAGAGCCGAGGCCGTAGATGCTCGTGTCGTTGACAAATACGCCCGTCGAAGTCCAGTCAATTGGTCCCAGCCTCGAATCTTCGGTCACGGGTTTGTCTGTGGATGGGGAGCCTACAGTGATCACAAACGTCGAAGTGACCCATGACAAGTGATCATCTGCGACGAACAGCGTGACCACGAAGTGGCGGTCGTTGTAGTTTGCGGGGATATTCTCCCAGATGATCTGTTGCCCAAGAGCGTCGGCCCGGAGTCCAAGACTTTGAGACGCTGAGTCAACGACAGTGTACTGCACCGGAGCATCACCGAGGACCAGTTGATACGGGATCTGCAGTGTTGCGCCGACGGACGTTGTGATGTCACTGATCTGCTGGAGCGATGGTCCCGTATGCACCTGGCGGTTGACCGACACGTTCGTTGAAGAGATGTTGATCCCCGTGTCGCCGCGCGCCAGCAGTGAAAACAGCAGGCTTTGGTCGTCGTTTTCGTCGTAGACAACCAGCGCATTGTCGACCACTGGGGGAATGTAATCGTTGTAGTTCTGGTCGAATATGCCGACGTTTGCCGTAACCTGAAGAGTTTCCCCCGGTCGGATGTCAGTCGTGATTTTCTCCGGCGTCACTTCCCCAATTGCCGGCAGCTCAGGCAGGATGATATGCGGGCCCGATGGCTGACCGCCAAACACGGGTGGGCTGTTGTCTGTCGCGGGCGTTGCTTCAACCGTGAACTCCACCTGGGCGGAGCCGCCGCGGCCATCAAAAACGGTGATCGTGACAGGATGAGCCTGACCAACTTGAGAGTAAGTCGATTCCCAGGTGAACTGGCCAGTGTGCGAGTCGATGTAGGCGCCCCCCGGGCCCTCGGAGAGATAGTAATTCAGGCTATCACCGTCGAGGTCACTCGCGACGACATCAACAAGAAGATCCGTCCCCACAACTGTGGTCTGGTTGTTGATCGGGTCGACTGTCGGCGGGGCGTTCTGAGGAACGGTGACAGTGACCGTGAACGACTGCGTATCAGAAGCTCCAGCCGGATCTGTCGCAACCAGTGTAAAGTCAAATTCAAACGTTGTTTGTTCAGCGCTTGTGCGCACCGACTCGATGTCCTCGAGCGTCGGAATCCATTCAATGCGACCGGTGCCTGCATCAATGGATGCTGTCCCCGGCTTTTCTGTCAGCGAGTACGTGATGGAGTCACCATCTGGATCGACCGCCAGTGACGGATAGATGTAACCACCATTGATCGCGACCGGAATGCTGCCCAACAGGCGGCCGGTTTCCACGTCGGACACCTGCACGTCGAACGCATGCGCAGTGCCCGTACCGTGAAGCTCAACGTCAAATGTCACCTGTTCTTTTGGGGCGCCAAGTTGAATGCCGCTCAGGTTGTCAAACGGTGCAGCAGGATCACTGGCCACGAGATCGATGGGGCGGTCATACGGTGACCAGCCGGAGAGTCGTGAGATGTAGACGGTTGTGTCGACCCACGGGTCGATGTTGTCACCGATTACAAACGTCAACGTGTTGTTTGTGCTGCCAGGTACAACGTCAGCAAAGAATCTCAGCACCGGCTCCCTGGCTGGTGCAAGAATTCCGTTTAATCTAGTCCCGGTGAGGCGTTCATCGGGACGACCAGGGTTGTTGGGGTCCCGCTCGAGGTAAGTTTCACCAGTGTCGTATCGCATTTCGGGATGGTCGATATTAGCCGCAACCGGCCACGTACTGTAGCTCGTGTCGGCTGGATCGTACCCCGGTAACAATTCGTGAAAGTCCTCGATAAGGTCAGTGTCGGCCGCTGCGTACGCAATGTTGTCGCTAACTTCGGAGCCGTTTATGAACATTCCGAATGCATCCAGGAAGGCCGGAGCAGTGGATCCGTCCTCCCGGGCCGTCGTCCCGTGATCGATGCGATACTGTGTGGTGTACTCTGCAAATTCCTCCGAGCCCAGGACAACATCGAAGTAGATGCGTTCCACATCTGCGTCGACATCGAAGTTTACTCGAAACAAGCTGGCATCGAACCACTCGTCTACAGTCGACTGATTGCTGGCACCAATGACGTTGTTGAGTAGTGCTCGCTCCACTTCATCGGGGTCGTCGTTGCCTCGGTCCCAGTACGTGTCAATGTCATCGAGATCGCGTTCTGCCGTGCCGTAGTCATTGACGCTCCCGGTGGAGAGTACGATGCCGTACTCTTCCATCCCAAAGGTGCCCGCATTGTTTACGAAGACACCCGCCGTGCCGTGAGGGACGTCAGCTGTTGGGGCTGGCACTTCGGGAGGTGGCTCCGCCGGATTTCCAACGGTTATCAGGAATGAATACGTTGCCTTTGTTACTGATTCAAATGCGTCGCTCGCTGTCAGCGTTGCGATGTAGTAGCTGTCCGGGCTCAGCCCAATGTCAAAGGCGTCCAGGATAAACGAGTCCGGCACGCCGCTTTCAGTGTCACTGAATGATCTGCCCCACGCTTCTTCCCCCTGCGAATCAATCAACGCAAAGTCGACAAACATCGCGATTCCCGGGCGACTTGGCCACGTGACATCGATTGGCACGACGACAGAATCGAGGTGGTCAATCAAAGAAAGGTTCCCGGTCGAACCTATCGTTGGTGGCACCTGATAGTAACTCCGAAGCTGACTCTCCGCTGTGTTAATAGTGATGCCGGTTTCGCCGTCGCCCAGCAGGACTTCAGCCAATCTCTCGAGATCGTTCTCTGCGTAAACAGAAAGCAGGTTCTCTGGCCCCTGAGGAACATTGAACCCGGGGCGTATGTCCTGCACCGTCGCAGTCACTGGCCCGGTCCAGGACTCATTGTCGTCAAGCTCAACGACAATCTGCTGGGGGCTCACGTCACCCGACGGCGCACTGGGTAGCCCGGCGACGCTGTGCTCGAGATCAGGGTTGGTCACAAAATATGGGGCGTGGTTGACCGAGTCGTTGTCGATGATGGTGATTCTGCCTGTCTGGCGAGCAACGTCAGCATTGAGAACGCTGATGATGGTCATCGTCAGAAATTCCTCACCTTCGACCAGAAAGTCATCAAGGATTTCGACGGGCAGTACGAACGAGGATTCACCTGCAGGGATAACAATGTCTGTCGTCTGAGCGACATAATCCTGAGTGCGAGTTGCGGTCGAATCGCCCAATTCCGTAGAGACCGTCAGGTACACAGGGGTGGTAACGACCTGATCCACCTCGATGACATAGCTCAGAGTTTCGTTCGACTCTACAAGCGTGGCGTCGGTGAGCGACACCGCAGGCGCGTTGTCGTTGTCAATGATTGTTACAATAGCCGCGCTGTTTCCGAGTTCTACGCCGCTGGGTTCCGCCAGCGTAATCAGGAATTGTTCAACGCCTTCATACAATGAGTCCTCTTCAATTGTCAGCGAGAACGACACCGATTCGGCGCCGCCCGGGACAAAAATGGTCTCATCTATCTGAATAAAGTCGTTCGGTGCGGTGGCGGTGTCATCGACTGACCGCACCCTTACTGTCCCGGGAAGAAAAGACGGGTTCTCAATGTCAATGGTGTAGGTAACCACACCATCCTGTTCGTTGAAGGTGGCGTCTGAAATCCACAGAACTGGTGCCCCATCATTGTCGACGATCGTGACCGTGGCTTCGCCGTCGTCGAGCGTTGCGTTCCCCGCACTAATAAGCGCCAGTTGCAGCAGGAAGGCCTCCCTCGGTTCAGGCTGCAGGTCTTCATTAATCGTTACCTGGAAAGTGTGGGAGTCAGCGTCAGCCGGAATGACGATCGGCTGGTCCGTGATCTGCTGGTAGTCAACGTTCGGGGTTGCCGCGTCACCAGAGATCACATCGGACGTTGACAGACGCAATTCGATCGGCGTGCTGTTCGGATTGGCAACGTTGATCGTGACGTCGAATGTGCCTGCGCTCTCACTGACCGACACGTCATCGATCGAAACAGAGGGACCTGCTGGCTGATCGTTGTCCTCGATGAAAATGGAGGCTTCGTCGTCAACCAGTATGGCGTTATCACTGCTTACCAGCGTCAGTTGAACTAGGAGGTCTTCTGTGTTTTCGATGACAGCATCTTCATGGATCGTCAGGCTGAACGACGCCGACGTCGTGTTCGCCGGCACGAGCACAGGCAGGTCTGATAGTGAGGCGTAATCCACACCTGCGGACGCGGGGGCAGCGCTGGCGCTGTTAGCCGTATTTACAAGCAGACTGACAGGCGATGAATTTGGGTTTTGGACGTCAATTGTGACGTCGACGGTGCCCGCTGCCTCACTAAACGTGACGTCAGCAATAGAGACTTCTGGCGCCGAATCCGTGCCATCGTCGTCAAGGATCGTGATCGTTGCTGTGTTATCGACGACACTGGCGAGATTACCGGAAACAAGACTGGCCGTCACTATGAGGGACTCGTGGGGCTCGATGTCGAAGTCATCGTTGACCGTAAACTGAAATGTCGCAGAGTCCGAATTGGCGGGGATCGTCAATAATTCGTTGACGATCGGCTGAAAATCTATCCCTGAGGTCGCAGCATCGTCTTCAGTAAGCTCCGCTGTATTGAGGTTGATCACAATATCCGTTTCATTGGGATCCGTTACTTCAACTGTCAGGGAGACTGTGCCATCGCTTTCAAGAACAAGCTGATCGGGAATCGACACCCTCGGGCCCCCGTTGCCGTCGTTGTCGTTGATCGTGATCACGGCCCCGGATATCGGGTCGAGTCCCGTTACTGAGCTAAAGTACAAGGCAAAAGACTCTGGGTTTTCGATATCAAGGTCGTCCAGAATCTCAATGTCGAAGGCAAAGGACATTCTGTCATCGGAGACGGACCCCGTCGTAAGTAGCTCGTAATCCTCTGTTTCAGTCGCCGTCAGATCCCAGCTGTCGATTTGGAAGAAATGACCTTGTGAAAACGGCGCAGTTAGGCCTCCCGTGTAGGACACGACGCCAACGTCTTCATCGAATACAGCGTCGTCAAGGTAGATGCCAACATCGGTGATCTGAACCCTGCCGATGTTGTCTGCAACTGTCGCAGAAACGGCGTTTGAAACCTCCAAAAGGAAGTGTTCTCTTTGTTCGTAGGACAGATCGTCCAGGATTTGAACGGGGACTGTCGCAGACGTCTCTCCAGACGGAATCGTTACAGTCCCTGTCGTGGCCTGATAGTCCTCTCCGGAAATGGCCGACGCAGCGATTGTTTGATATTCGAAGGACACGTCCGTTTCCGCCGCACGGTCAAGGTTGACAATCACGAAGGCGTCGCCCGCTGACTCGTCGACGGTCAGGTCAGTCACGGAAAGGATCGGCAGTGGGGTACTGTCGTCATCGACGATGCTCACAACCGCCGTTGCGTCGACAATACGCCCAACAGAAGGAGAGGAAAGAATCAGACGCAATTCCTCGCGCTCTTCCGGAATCGCATCGTCAATAATCTTGACTTCCACAGTTGTGAATGATTCGCCCGCCGGAATCTCGACAGTTGTCGACACGGCAACAAAATCCGAACCTTCTTGAGCGGTTGCATCTTGAGATGTAACCTCGACGCTGACAGCCTGGCCGTTCAGGTCGTCTCCACTGATGGTGACAAACACGCTCCCAGAGTTTTCCACCGTAACGGCGTCCACGATGGAGAGCTTTGGGATTGAGCCATCCATGGGGCCGTCGTCGTCGGCTATGTCGATCAGGGCATCGCCCACAGGGTCGGCGTTGGTAACCGACAGGGCATTCAGAAAGAAATACTCTGCGTCTTCAGGAAGACTGTCGTCCAGCAGCCCAACAGCGACCGTCTTTTCGACGACTCCGGCAGCGAAGGTCACTTGACCGGAGAATGGTGTGTAGTCAGAGCCAGATACCGCAGAACCGTCAGCAGTGCTGAGACTGGCGACGACTTCGCTGCCGCTCTCTTCGGTCAAAGACAGCACGATGGATACACTGCCATCAGATTCTGCGACTGTGATGTCAGAGATGTTGATGCCGACATCGTAGATTTCCACCGTGGCGACGCCGTCGCTCACTTCCGCGGAAGACACCTGACTGATAACGACGTTCAGAGTCTCCGTTGACTCAAATATGGTGTCATTAGTAAGGGCAACCTGCCAGTCAACGGACAATTGACCTGCTGGGATCGTCACTTCTTCGACTGCGTGCGTGTAGTCACTGCCTGCCGCTGCCGTTCCTTCTACTGTGGTGAGCGTAAAAACAACGTCCTCGTCGTGTGTACGGTCGATCTTGGCAGTCAGGCTGGCGATGCCGATCGCCTCATCGACGCGCACATTTCCGATCGACAGTTTAGGGACGCCACTGTCAGAGGACTCGTTGTCCTGAATGAGAACACTTGCGTTTCCGTCGACCACTTTCGCGTTGACCGAACCTGTGACGGAAATATGGAATCGCTCTGGCTCTTCAGTCAACAGGTCGTCGATCAGTTGGAAGGGAATCTCAAATGCAGCCGTCAGCGGAGGAATGGTGATCTGTGTCGCTGGAGGCAGGTAGTCCTCCCCAGAGGTCGCTGTTTCGTCTGTGGCAGCCAGTGTCAAGATGATAGATGACTCGTTGGCGTCGATAACCGAGACGGGAATGCCTCCTGTGCCGGCACCTTCGGAAATCGTGAGTTCTCCAAGGGCAATCTGTGGCACTCGAGGCTGGTCATCGTCGAGAATGGACAGGAGGCCTTCACCATCTACCAGGTCTGTGGCACCAGCGTCAGTCACAATCAAACGCAGGGTCTCGGTATCTTCGACTTCTGTGTCGTCAATCAAGGGAACACTGAATTCGTAGGAAGTGACACCTTGGGGGATAGTGAACGTTGTTGATACGGCAGTGTAATCGTCGGGGTTGACCGCCGTGTCGTCCTGGGTTGCAAGCTGAATCTGAAGGGAAGACTCTGAAGGCGAAGTGAGTGAAACTAAAGCGGTAACCTTCCCTTCTGCTTCACTTGCCGCAGCGTCGGTCAAACTCAATCCAATATCCGTGATTGTGAGCCGCCCGATAGATCCAGCGTAGTGGGGCGAATTGAGGATTTCGACGTTCAGGTACTCACTGTCTTCGTAGGTGGGGTCGTCAATTATGCTGATAGGGACGGTAAAACTGAGCGTCCCTTCTTCGAGGTGAATAGATGTTGTTTCGCCTATGTAGTCCAGAGCGGGGTCAGCTGTACCGGCCGTCGAATTTGTTGAAACATCGAAGTCAATCGCCTCCGGCAACGGAGAAGAAAACTCAATCCGATAATTGACAATTCCCGTCGATTCGTCGGCTGTCTGCTCATGAAGAATGATCTCAGGCATGGTGTCGTCGTCAGTGATTGTCACGACACCTGTGGGGTCGGAGATCACGAGCGTGCCTGTCGGTTCAAACAGCAGTGCGAGGAAAGACTCAGTTGATTCAGGGCGAACGTCGTCAATGATTGGCACTGAGACTGTGACTGTTTCTCCCAGCCCTCCACTGAATGACAGCACATGCACACCCGAAGGTCGGTAATCAATATCTCGGTGCGCGGTGCCGTCTTCAAATACGAGCTTTGCGCTGCCAGGGGCGCCGCTTTCAACCACCTCGACCGTGATGACGGCGATTCCGTCGGCTTCAGAAACTGTTACGTCCTTGACCGCAACTTTGGCAGAATCGGATGGGTCTACCGCGTTGTCACTGCGTTCGATAGTGATTGTTCCGTGCTCGCGGAGGACTTCCGCGTCGACTGAGCCGGAGAGTGCAATTGTGATTCCAAAGTCTTCAGCAGGCTCTGGCAACGCATCATCAATGATGGCGGCAGCATCAAACCAAAAGGAGCTGACGTTACCGGGCACAGTGATGGATGTCGTCAGTTGGGTAAAATCATCAGGGGTCGCGGTGTTTGGAGTCAGAGTGACCGTCAGGGGGATCGGGTTTTCATTGGCCTGGCTTACCGTTATTTGAACCGGGGCCGTTCCAGCGGATTCACTGACGGTTGCATCGTGAACAATCACACCGGGAAGAGAGTCTTCGAGGTCAAGAATGGTGATTCTCGCTTCGTCATCCCCCGTGGATCCATTCGCCCCTGTGACCGAGATGCTTGCGCTGAACCATTCGGAACTCTCGTTTGGGCCGTCGTCGGTAACACGCAGGCCGTGCCAATAATAGGTGCTGACATTCGCTGGAATCCGGATGGAACGGTTAGTCAATGACTGGTAGTCAGCCGGAGCAACAGCGGTCCCGTCGGCCGTCGAAATCACGATATCAATCGGTTGGTCATTGGGGTTATCAATGTTGAACTGAAGACCGTTCGGCGCTCCATGTTTTTCATGGACCCAGTGGTCAACGATGTGCACGATCGGCCCCTGCCCAGAGTCCGACTCGTCATCCCGTATGAGAACGC
The DNA here is from genome assembly GCA_024742875.1 of Planctomycetaceae bacterium. Classification (GTDB taxonomy): domain Bacteria; phylum Planctomycetota; class Planctomycetia; order Planctomycetales; family Planctomycetaceae; genus Fuerstiella. The sequence goes on from JANSXP010000081.1 coordinate 19,589, forward strand.
TGCCGCTTCCATCGTCAACACTTCCTCGGGATACGCCCGTTATGATGACGTTAAAGCGTTCCGTAGGTTCGGAAACATCATCATTTCGGATGAATAGCGGCACCGTACCTGTCGCTGTATTTGCTGGTATGGTCAGTGTGCCCGACCAATTGAGAAAGTCGTCTCCAGCGGTTGCGGTCCCGGACGTAGTTCTGAGCGACACCGTGATTGGTTCATCGTCAGCATTCGCTACCAGAACTGGATAATTGATCCAGCCTGCTGACTCGGGAACGGCCATGTCCCCCGCAGAAATGCGCGGTTCATTGCTGAAATTGTCGTTGTCAGTGATGAATATGTCCGCCGACGTTTTTACGGGATCCGCGTTGGAAATTGCCGACAGTTCAACCCGAAAGCTCTCAATGTCCTCAAGCTCATCATCGTCGATAATTGGCACCAGAACATTAGCCGACAGGCTCCCCACCGCCACTGTTCCAGTGAACGTCACCGCCTCGTAGTCGGCTGGCGCGGTGGCCGATCCGTCGCCTGTCGTCAGCGTGAATGACACGGGAGAAATCGCAGGTTTGTCAAGGCGAACGGTGACGACAGCGTTGCCCTCACTTTCAGCAACCGTCGTACCTTCGATGGAGACGGAGCGGTCTTCAATGGTCACGATTCCCTCTCCGTTTGCGGAATCAGCCAAAGAAGAATGGGTGGTCACATAGAATCGCTCAGAGTCTTCAAACTCCGTGTCGTCAACGATTGGGAAGTGAATTTCAGCGGCCTGCTGCCCCTTCTGGAATTCAACGGACTGATTGAATGCCGCGTAGTCGTCAGGAGAAAGTGCGGTTCCGATTGTCGCTAGATTACTGACCGAAACACTCATCGGAAACGGGGCAGGTTCTGTCAACTCAAGACGATAGACGGCGTCTCCGACTGATTCGTCAACAGTCAGCTGTGCGTTGACAAGCCCAAGGTCACGGATCGTTACAACTGCCTCCGGAGCGACGACATCACCGTTTTCAGCAGAGAGAATCCTGATCGTGAAATGCTCGTCCTTTTCGAAAATTGAGTTGTCGAGTATCGAGACACTGCGGTCCACGACGGTCGTCCCAGCAGGAATGACGATCGTCTCGTTCACAGCAACGTAATCTTCGCCGGCAGTAGCAGTGCCATCTTCGGTGATGATCTGAACCGAAATCGGAAGGGATGATGGCTGATCAATTTCGATTCGAAAGTCCCAGGTGGAAAGTCCTTCATAAGTGACAGGTATGTCGGCGGTTATTGAGATCGCATGATCAAGAATGGTCAGCTTCCGGCCGATTCCTGCCGACCTCACATTCGATGCTGACGGGAAGAACCAGATGTGTTCCTCGCCCTCGTGTTCTGTATCGTCGATGATCTCAACGGGAAAAGTGGCCGAAGTGTCCCCTGCCGGGATCAGGACGGAAAGGTCAACAGCAGTGAAATCAACGCCCGGGGTTGCCTCGTTGCCGGGGAAATATTCGTCACTTCTGGACTGGAGCGTTACATGGACGTCTTCGTGGAACGGGTAGCTCAGACGCACTGTTCCTATTGCGTTTTCATCAGATTCGTGGAGCACACTCTCGTCCAGATCGACAACTGGAAGTAGCGGCCCTGCCGGAACGTTGATGGTGACCGATTCGGTACCAGTGAGATTAACTGTCGCCCTTTCCCACTGAAATGGCCCATAGACCTTCTCCGGCTGCAGGTCATACCAGCGTGGGTTGCTGTTGTTGCGTCGAAGGTAGCTGCCCGTGAACTGTTCTGTGGGGAGATTGAGCGGCTTCACGTGAATATTGATGTCGGCTGCCGGGAATTCAAAACCAGCTGAGTCGCTACCCGGGCTGACACTAAATGATCGAGTCGTTTCTCCTGGTCCAAACGTTACGAATCCACCGTCGCCGAGGTAGCGACTCGTCGCGGCGTCCCAAACACTGTGCCATCCAGGCAGCGATATGTAGAAGTATTCTGAGCCCGCAATTTCGAAGTTTTCTGGGCCATACGAGGGGATCGAAGAATCTCCAGAGATTTCGAATGTGACGGGCACATTTACTGGAGCGGAAAGTGATACTTCAATTCGCGAATTTGCCCGTTCGACGGAGAACGTCGGAAAAGGATCATCCTCAACAACGGCAATCGTTGATCGATCGTGAATGTCACCCAGATCGGGAGCCTCCAGCCAGTAGTGGTTGGCGACTGTGTGAGCCCCAGTATCACCGCCTGTCCCAATCGGATCACGAGCACGCCCCCCGCCTCGCCCCTCGGCAACCCAGGCTCTATCGTCGACAACATAGTGCAGTGTGCGATCGGGGTCCCATCGATCGTTGTCTCGGAACTGTTCACGCCCACCAATTAGCGGGCTTATGTCTGCGGCGAGCGCCGTCGACTTTGCAGGCACATGAATTCCGATGCTTCGTCTCGGCCCGAGAATCGTCGTTCCGTCTGACTCCCATCCGACTCCCCAATCGTATGTGTCGACTTCGCCGTCGGTGTTGAGGTACAGTGTCTGCTTCGGATCTGGCTCAAGATAAGTACGGTAGAGCAAGGACCAGTCTCGCTCAAATCCGTGCGAGAATTGATGCTGCGCGGTGAACGTGCCGCCTTCCATGACGTCTGCTGGAACGTTGGTGGAAAGCGTCGGGAATGGCTGGTCGTCAACGATCAGGAATGAACGTGAAAACTCACCCGTGGACCAGTCAACCCATGCGTCAACGCGCATACCAGCAGCCCACCACCATTCGTCGTCATCAATGACTTCGATTCCGCCAGAGATTGGGCCGACTTGCCCCGGCAGAATCGTCCACGTCTGTTCTTCGGCTTCAAAGTCGAACCCCGGAATGGCGCCGGCGCCGTAACCTTCCGGTGCGCCCCAGTAGCTACTCTCCGGCTCCCATCCACTTCCACGCGCAGTCACTTCCAGTGGAATGGTACTGGGGTTGCTGATGGACACTTTGAAACCAGCGACGCCCCCCTCCGTGATCTCGAAGTCAAACTTGTCCGAGTCGCGGCCATGGGTCCCGGACGCTGCTGGCAAATCTGGGTCTTCGAAGGTTGCAGTTGGATTGTCATTGTGGTCGATGCGAACCGTCAACGGCGGTTCCAGAGTACGGACCTCATTGCCGGTGGCAGAGATACTGAAGGATTCTGTGAGTTCGTGCCAAATGTCGTCATTAATCAGGACGTCCACGGTGTCGATAATGGTGCCCTGATCAGGGCCTCGCGGACGTATGATGTTCGTGCTGATGGCTTCATAGTCCACCTTGTGAGCGTCCGGACCGAACTGACCTGTGTCGCCCCCGATTGCGGTTCCGTCAAATGTGAAAACGTCGATCGAGAGCTCTTTTTCGGACTGCTCAGATAGCTTCAGCTGGAAACTCCAGGGGGACTGAGATTCCCCCAGCGACACACCGCGATGAATTGAAAAGTTTGGCGACGGTGAAGTAGGCCGCAGTAGCAGGACGGGCGCTTCATCGTTGTCAATAATCGTAACGAGTTTTTCCGCGACAATCGCTGAGTCGAGTCCGTCGGCGACGGCGGTAATTTCTACCCTGAAGGTCTCGTCGTATTCATCGAAGGCGTCGTCCGTCAACGTGATCGTTCTGATGAATTGTTGCGCGCCCGCAGAGGGTTCATAGCGAAAGGTGTTGTATCCATATTGCCCCTGGTTAAACGACTGATTGACGTCCTCCCACTCAGCTGGTTCCACGCCGTCCCCGTAGATATTGACGAAGATGTCGAATCCCGTGTACGTCGCATTCGTACCACCGGAAACATCGAGCCCAATGAGCATCGACTCTCCCTCGATTCCACTGTCCGGAACAGTCAGCGTGACATCGGGGAAGTTTACGAGCCCGATCGTGCCACTCCCGCCCCCAAACGGATCACCGGTAAGGAGAAGACGCTCTTCCAGCTGCTGAGGTGATACGTGGACCCGTCCTCTGCGCTCAAGCCTCCGTTTTTTGCCTGCGGCGACCGGCAATCTGCCTGATTTCAGCCGGTTTCGAAGCTCGTGCAGCCAGTATCGCAAGGTCATGAGTCCGAGTCCTTTAGTAGGGGATAGTCGTACACTGCATGCGATACTGCCCTCAGTTTACTTAGCTGTCAATCCAATGATGAGCATGGTCAATTTTGTGAGCGCACCCTAGTACGTAGGTTGACAAGGAATCTGCTCTTCACTATCGGCTCAGAAATACTCGCTTCAAAACTCAGACGAATCGGTACGGCTCACCGATTGCCAGCACGTTACTGGCTTTCTCGGGTAGCTGCCTTGGCCAATGGGAGGATTTCCAAGTCACCTATTGGCATCGATCAGGCCTTGAGCCACCTGTGGCTATCGGGTCCGCGAAAAAGAGGCACCCAGCCAAGCCGCGTCCGGCAGAGGGGAAACGGCAACGCGGACAAAATGCATGGGCGAGAGGCAGGCTGGCCGCAAGGTAAAGAATACGGTCGGCCAGAAAACGACTGCTTAATTCATTAACTGCGAGTCGTAGTGATGGTCCTCGACGTTCAGGTACGACTTCGTCTGGACCTTCAGGGAGTGCCCCAGCCAATTGGCGGCAACGTCCGGACGGACACCGCTGTCGATGAGTTCATTCTCTCGGCTGGCTCGCATGTTCTGGAACAGCTTGGGCCATGGCTTCAGGCCAGCCCGCTCGATGATCTTCTTGAACGTGGTCCGCAGATTCTGACTGCTGTCACGGTATCGTGTGATGATCGTGGAGTCTTCGCTCTGCTCCCACTCGGCCCGCAGCACATCGCGAAGCTCGGCCCACAGTGGAATCACTCGACGGTCCCTACCAGCGTGTCCTGAGGTCTTCTCGCAGCGGATAGTCATTCGGCCACGGCTCCAGTCGATGTCCTCCCAGCGTGCCACCACAAGCTCAGACGGGCACCGCATGCCAGCAACCCGGCAGAGGTACAAGATCACCTTCCACTGGTGATCCGGGCAAGCCTCGACACACTTGTCGAATTCCGCTCGCGTCACGTTGTACTGTCGCTCTTCATTGGCGACTCCCGTTGTTGGAACTTTCCGGAATGGGTTTTTCGCGATGATGTCGGCATCGATGGCGGCATTGAAGAACATCTGAGCGATCTGGCAGTGCTTCCGAACGGTGTTCTCTTCGTTAGTGCCGTCTTGATCCCACAGAAAATCCACGAAGTCCAGAGCATCGTCCTGGGTGGCGTTGGCGAGCGACAGCGGCCCGAAGCATTCACGCATGTAGCGGACGGTCGTGTTCCACTTCTTGATGGTCAGCGGCGACACCTTTCGGCCCTGGTTGGAGTAGCCGCGCGAGACAAACCTGTCGACGTAATCCATCAAAGGCTGGCTGGCCGGATCCTCCGACTGCTCTTCGCTAAAACGACGAGACACCAGACCATGCTTGAGCAGCTTCGCGTGGAGCTTGTCATCGATCTGGGCAACCCATGCGAGTGTCGCTGGCGGTGGCTGGGTGGCCGACAGGGTGGCCGCTCGCAGTTCAAGCAGCCGGGCTTCAATCTCTTGGACCTGAGGCTTCTTCATCCCCGGAAAGCTGATTGTCAGCCTCTCGTCACGGATGCGGATTCGGATGCGCCAGCTCTTTTTGGGGCGGTCAATCATGCGGGTCTCCTTCACGCAGGGTGGCCAAAAGGTGGCCACACTTTAGCTTGAAGGAGCACCCCCAAAACGAAAAAACCCCCAAAAACATTAAGGCCTTCTTCAGAGCCAGTGTTTTCGGGGGTCTTTGATAGCGGTGGAGGGACTCGAACCCCCGACACGCGGATTATGATTCCGCTGCTCTAACCAACTGAGCTACACCGCCAAATCGCACAATCTGCAGGCATCCTGCAGACAGTCGCGGCAGGTTGAATCTGCAATTCGTAAATGACAGATTCGGCAATTCGGCCGCCGCGTTTTAACGCACTTTGATCCGTCAGGCAAAGATCGATGAAATCTCGGCCCGGCGGAGTGCGGAAAGATATCAGGCCGCATCCGCCGACGCACCGTCATCGCCAGCTTTTTTACGCAGAAAATCCGGACAGAATTGCCCGGATTTCCATTCTTACCGCGTTTTTGACAGGTGCCCGTTTGCTCAACGAACCGTCGCCGAGTCTCGTTACAGCAGTTCAATCAGCAGTTCCGAGGTGCCACCGGACGGCACTTCCGCCTTGAGTCCGGAGGTAACTGGCGAGGCAAACTGAGACGGCAGCACGTTTCGCCAGCCTGCCATCACAGAGCCACCTTCCGCCGCTTCATCCGCGTGCTCCTTGTCTTCGCCCGGGTCAAACTTCACCTTCCGCTGCTCTGACTCGGGAATCTCTTCGGTTTTGGAAACCGCCACCATGTAGTCACCGGGCACAGCTCCCTCTTTTGACTTGAAGGCCCGCAGCTCAAAATAGCCGTTGGAATCCGTCACGGCACTGGCTGCATGTTTGCCGGTCACTGGTGCAAACGTCACCGCTGCCCCCTCCACCGGCATGCCGTTGATTTTGACGTATCCCGCTGCTTCCACCGTGGCCGGCTGATTGGCCGTCCACTCGTCACCGCCTCCGCAGCCGGACAGCGATATCACTGCCAGTGCTGGCAGCAGTGCTTTTGTGTTCATTGTGTTCTCCCTGAAACCTGGCCCATCACCGCACACCTGTGCGGTCACGAAAAAACGACGCAGCCACCAGAAGGGGACTGCGTCGTCGCCTGTTGCGTAAATTAAAACTCGCCCAGCGTTTCGCGTCCCGCCTTGGTGCCCAAAGCGCCCCAGACGCCGTATGGGCTTTCGCCGCCGGCAGTCGGAGCAGGAGCAATCACGGCGCTGTTGCCAGAGTCGATGTTCTCGCTGATGAAGCGACAGCTGCCGTCGCCCAGCAGCACCTGCACGCCACCGACATGCTCGCTGGTCGGCGTCCAGATACCCGGTCCATAGTGGCCACCGCCGGACTGCCATGCCGCGTCACCAATCAGACAGATCGCTGAGTTCGGCGGCAGAATGGTGGTTGCTGCGTGGAAGAAGGCTGAACCATCGGCCCAGCGATAGCCAGGCGACGTGTCCTGAGTGAACATGGCGGCCGAGTTCAGATAGCGGCCGCCCTGCATCAGGGCCTTGCAGGTGATCGGCGCCACCGTATCGACCGTGCCGGCCGCATCCACAGCCGCCATTCCCATATCGCGCTGGTCTTCGGGACGCTGACGCTCGGCCATCGCGATGGTGTTGCTGGTGCCGTCAGTAATGTCACGAATTCTCACGCAGTGCATACGCCCAAACATGCCACGGTTCGGCAGGGGGCGATTTTCGCAGTCGCTTGTTCGTTCGCACGGGTCCCAGACAGAACCCACATAACTGTCGCCCGCACAGAAGGCGTAGCTGTAGTAACCTCGCAGACCACCGCGTGGCGGGGTGTCACCGGAGTCACTGGGGCAGATCAGCACCGACAGATTCTGTCGGTAGTAGGTGCGATTCGCCCACGGAGCAATCTGGTTGTTAGTGATCTCTTTCCACAGGTTGTCCTGCTCGTAGAACGGCAGCAGCGCTGTGAAAGCGCTCATGCGTCCACGCTGCTGGCCACTGGCCGTCCGTCCACTGCCGCCCTGTCGGGCCGGGAACATCTGGTAAACGTCATGGTAGTTGTGCATCGCCAGCCCCAGATTCTTGAGGTTGTTGCGGCACTGGGTACGGCGGGCGGCTTCTCGGGCCTGCTGGACGGCTGGAAGGAGCAAGGCGATCAGGATCGCAATAATGGCGATCACGACCAACAGCTCAATCAGCGTAAATCCCTTCTTGGTTCGCTTCATTCTGATTCTCCCTGGAAAGTGAAAAAGAAAATAGTGTGGACTATCCTACAGAAAACGTTCACAGCGAATCAAGGCTTAGGTGTGGAATAACTGTCCCCCACTGGCACATTGACGTTTGTTTTAAATAATTTTGACCAAGCGTTTTATGCCGATTTAGACTGAGCCGCTCTCTGTCCACCCATACACCACTAGTAGGCGTAGAAACGACCATCCGCAAATCGCTCCTCGCTCGTCAGGCAGCGGACACAGGCAAACAGACTTAGTGTCCAAACTGACGATTTCCCGGCCGCACTCCGGCAGATCCCGCGGGCAAAATCATCCCGGTGGAAATTCCCGCCGTTTGCTGCAATCGATTCGAACGCAACGGCCGGTGCGCATCGATCGACCGACACATTCGATGCCAGTCCAATCTGCCGGCGGCGCTTCTGCATAAATTGCCACCTGCGCGAAAGTTTCGGCAGCATCAGATCGAAACATCATTTTGAGCAAACACGCTCTGTCTACCAGATGTCCTTCTAACGAAGCCTCCCCCACATGCGCCGCCTGATTAGTCTGCTTGCCGTCTTCTCGCTCTGTATTTCCGTAGGTTGTTCTTCCGGACGAGGCCGCGTGCGTTCCGGTGGACTGTCCGCCAGCAAGGCACCCGCCTCCGCCTCCACTCAGGTGGCGTCTGAGTCGCCGTTTGCCAAGTTCGCTCCACCTCCAGTACCGCCACCACTGTAAGTGTGCCTCGGCCGCGGAACGTGTGATCGCCGCAGGTCCGACTGGTCGGCCTGTAAGGGTGATGCTCCGGAATGGGGCTGTGTGGGCCAAACTGATTATCGCAGTCCAGAAAAGATACCTTCTGGGTAAACGCTGCCGGCCAGGGGCAGCAGTCAATTTACGTAGGATGGGCCGCCGAAGAGTGGGTTGAGTAATAAGACATCGGGAGGCCTGGATGCCTCTCGAATCGATTCAACCGAACTCTGATTCAAGGTGAAGGCGATGAAAAGGCTCATGGTGGGAGCCGCTGCAACAGTGATTCTGTTGCTCAATGGCGGTGTATCGCATGCCGCGTTATTTGGACTTGGAGGTTACCAGTCCTGTTCAACGCAGGCGTGCAATCAATGCGGAGACTTTGCAGCGGCAAAGTCAGGATGCGTGACGGGCTATCGTACCGTCCGCGACGTTGTCATGGATCAACAGCAGTACACCTGCATGACAACAGTTTACGATCGGTGCACCGAATGCGTGCCCGTTCCCGTCACACGTAACGTGTATGAAACACGTTACCGCGACGAGTGCTACACAGTGTGCAAGCCGGTCTACAAGACGCACTATCGGTGCGTGCAGTCACAGGTCTGCCGACCTGTCATGACCACGTGCTACAAGACGGTGACGTGTAACGTGAAGCGACCGGTCTACAAGACCTGCTATCGCGACGTCTGCTACAACGTCTGCACGCCGGTTTACAAGACCTGCTACCGCAATGTGTGCTACAACGTGTGCAAGCCGGTTTACA
>JANSXP010000094.1 GCA_024742875.1 Planctomycetaceae bacterium
CCCCATCCGATACACAATCGACCACTCTGATCCCATCGAAGACGCTGTTCGCATCTACAATTCTGGTTGGGTCCGCACCACACCCAGCAGACTCCATTGACACGTCAGACTCACGCGTCGATCTGAATCGGATCGCCGCGTTTGCCTGCGCCGCCAGCGCCTCCCTGCAAGGGGCCGGGACCGGGGCGTGTGAGGACCTTAGCGTGAACGGCCGCTGGTCGCGTCGACCGCGTGGCTGCATCGATTCCGAGGCTGTCGTCTCTTGCGGGTCGTCAGTGAGGAAACGTCCCCGAGGGACCTGGGACGTGCGGAATTCTTTGACTCGCCGGGTCGCCGCGCTCGCCGGGGCCAGCAGCGCGTGTTACAACTCGCCGACTGTACACAGATGCTTCCGGCGCTGAAAAAGATTCCCGGTTGCCCGCTGTATCCGATTTGCAATTCGGCCCTTCGACAAGCCCGTTAAGAGACAGTGATTCGATGGACGCAGACCTGAAGCAGACGCCCCTGTTGCCGCAGCACGAAGCCCTCGGTGCTCGCATGGTGCCCTTCGCCGGCTGGTACATGCCCGTGCAATACGAAGGCATCATTCCCGAGCACACGGCTGTCCGCACATCGCTGGGCATCTTTGATATCTCGCACATGGGACAGTTCTTTGTTTCATCAGCCGATGGCACGGCCGCCTGCGACTGGCTGGATTCACTGCTGACCAACAACGTGGCTTCTCTCGGCGTCGATCAGGGGCAGTATTCGTTTCTGCTGAACGAAACCGGTGGCGTCATCGACGACCTGATCGTCTATCGACAATCTGAGACCACCTACTTCCTCGTGGTCAACGCTTCCAAAATAGACGAAGACTACAACTGGATGGCTGGCCGTCTGCCGGCAGACGGCAGTGTCACGCTGGCCAACCTCAGCGATGACTACGTGGGGCTGGCCGTTCAGGGACCGGACACAGTCAAAGCGGCCGCCACTTTGTTCGGCGGTGAACTGCCCGAGCGTTTCTGCATGGCCGAGCAGACCGTCGACGGCGATGCCCTGATCATCTGCCGCACCGGCTACACGGGCGAAGACGGCTTTGAGCTGTTTTGCCCCGCCACCTCCGGAGCCACATGGTGGCAAAAATGTGTCGATGCCGGCGCCACACCTGCCGGCCTGGGCGCACGAGACACGCTGCGTCTGGAAAAATGCTATCCGCTCAACGGCAACGATCTGTCGGCCGAACGCACCCCCCTGCAGGCCGGAATGGGATTTGCCATCGATCTGAACAAGTCCGAATTCACCGGCAAGTCTGTTCTGGATGACCAGAAAGCCAACGGCATGACGGACCGCCTCGTCGCCCTCAAACAGCTCGACAAGAGCCCGCCACCACGTCCCGGCTACAAAGTCTACCACGGTGAGCAACTGGTGGGCGAACTGTGCAGCGGGGTCATGTCGCCCACACTCAAATGCGGCATCTCCATGGCCTACATCCAATCCGGCTCCCATCGCATCGGCACACAACTGGATGTGGAAATTCGCGGCAAACGGTTTCCCGCCGAGATCATCAGGAAGCCGTTTGTTTAGGTTGCAACCTGCGTCTCAACCAAACACACTCCCCACTGGCACCGCTGGCTTTTCGTTCTGACAGGAAGTAACGATGAACGTTCCCGACCACCTGAAGTACACCGAATCTCACGAGTGGATCAACGCTGACAACGGCGAGATCGTCACCGTCGGCATCACCGACTATGCCCAGTTGGAAATGACCGAACTGGTGTACGTCGAACTGCCGGAAGTCGGCCGCTCTGTTGGACAGGGAGAAGATGTGGCCGTGGTCGAATCCGTCAAATCCGCCAGCGATATCTACGCCCCCGTCGCCGGAGAAATTGTCGAAGTCAACGAAGGACTCGCCGACAACCCCTCCCTGGTCAACGAATCCCCCTTCGACAACGGCTGGCTGTTCAAACTCAAAATCGAAAACACGGGCGACCTCGACGCACTCCTCGCCCCCAACGCCTACAAAGAAAAAATCTCCTGAGGCCGCGGCGGGCGGTGGCGTGGGGAGCGGAAGTTACGTGGCACGCCGCTGCGCCGAGTCGCGTCGCTGCGCTTACCCGTTGCTGCGACTCGCGGCCCAGCCAAAGCGCGGACCCAACCCCGGTTGTCGATAGCGCAGCAACGCGGAGCGCCCCGGCGCAGCGACGTGCCACTCCGCTTCGGCCCCCCCCCACGCCACCGTCCGCCGCGACTCGCGGCCCAGCCAAAGCGCGGACCCAACCCCGGTTGTCGATAGCGCAGCAACGGGTAAGCGCAGCGACGCGACTCGGCGCAGCGACGTGCCACGAAGAATCTTCGATCCACGCCATAGTCCGCCGCGACCCGCGGCCCGCGACTCGCGGCATAAAAAAACCGTCGATCGTTTTGGCGATCGACGGTTTTGGGGATGATCAGAAAGTCGTGGGCTACTGTTGGCTGTAGACGCCGCTGGTTTGGCCGTAGGACTCTGTGACTGCTTTTTTGCGATCGGAGTAGAGTCCGGAAACGTTGCCCAGGCTGAATCGCTGTCCGGAGGTGGCGTTGACGGCGGAGCTGCGAGCACCGTTGACCAGTTTACCGGGGAACGGCTGCTGGCGTTCGGGCGTCCAGGAAACCTGCTTGCGGCTGTAACCGATGTGTTCCAGGAACGTCGACAGGCCGATCTCGTGGATCCCCAGATTCAGAGCTTTGTCTTTGAGGACCTGCGTGTTTTCGCGGATCTTCTGAGCCAGTTCCTGGACGTTGGTGTCTGACGACTCCGAGTCACCCTGATCGGCAATCACGAGGAATCGTGTTCGCGAGGTGATACGTTTTTCGGCTTCATCGCGGGTCAGGCGGTTGCCACGTCCATCACCAAAGTCTCCGTCGTCGTCAACTTCTGAGATGATGCGGGCACCGGCGGCGTTGACAAGGCGAGTCAGCTGTTCGCGATCGAGACCGTCGACAGAAACGCGACCGGCGATGGCGATTTCCAGAGACTGCCCCGTCTGGAAGATGGGCGAGTAGACGGGATCGTCGGCGGCAATGGGCACATCGGAGCGCTGCTGCACGATGCGACCTTCGGCACGGTGAGCACCGAGGATGTCGACAATTTCAATGCGACCTTTGATCTCGCTGGTGTCGTTGCGACCCACACCGGAATTGACGGGGGTGTAAACGGAGAAAGTAACACCGGTGCGCAGGCCGTCGTTCTCACCGAGGTTAATGTAAACCAGCTGGCTGGGCTGATCGACAGACGTGATGAAGCCGTCCGGTGTGGAGAAGGTCAGGTCCTGGGCGTCCACCAGTCGTTTTCGCAGGGCGATGATAGACTGACGTTTGGTGGCGACATCGATGTTCAGAGCGTCAATCTGTCGCTGGTACTGCACGACGGTATCGGCCAGTTCGCGTTCCAGACGAGATTTCTCTTTCGACAGATCGTCAATGGTGGCTTCTCGCTGGGCGAGTTCTTCGCTGTGCGTGGCTTCTCGCTGCTGCAGCTGCTCTTCGGCGCGATTGCGGGCCGCTTTGACCTGAGCGATTTCGGCGTCTTTGGAGACCACCATGTTGTTGTAGTCCTGGGTCCGCTTGTCCAGTTGATTTTGTCGGTCGATGGCGGACTGCGTATTCTTCCATGAAGACTGTGTTTTTTGCTGAACAGCGTCCAGAAGCGAGGCGGGAGCTGCTGTGCCGTCTGCGGCAACGTCAGTCAGTCTGGCGGTGACACGGCCGTTGATGGTGCTGGTGTCACCCGCTTCGCCAACGCCAATTTCGTCGTTCTGCCCCGCACCGATCAGGCCCTTGAGGGTGTTCGAACCGGCGATCTGAGCTTTCAGACTTGACTCTGTTTCCTGAGCCTTGTTCTGAGCGGTCAGCAAATCAGTGGTCAGCTTCTGGTTGTCTGCCCATGTCATGTAGAAGCCGACGGCCAGCAGCACTGACAGCATGATGAAGATGGCCAGACCAATGATGGGGCCGTTCTTGTTTTGAGCCATGTCGTTTTTCCACAAGTGTTGGGGATTGGAGCCGGAAAGACCTTCCGACGAAAGTTAACTCCAAAACGCGGCTGATGCAGATTTGAAGCCCGCACGAGTCGACGTAACCACCAGAAGTGATGACCGAGAGCCGGCTTTTTGCATTCTGCTGCTTTTGGGCATCAGAATAGTCATAAAGCCCCTATTTTGGCTCTTCTTACCGGAAGCCACATGGTGGCTTTCCTGTGCGAAAGAGTCAAGAAATTCCGGAGCAGCTCGTTGCACACATCCTGTTTTCCGCCGATTTTGACCATTTCGGCAGATTCCGCCGCTTTCTCTTCCCTCGTTATCGGGTGAATCCCCAGACAACGTCCAGTTCTGCTGCCGGGGTTAGGCGTCTGCCGGTTGCAAGCTCTGGCCGGGTTTTACCGGAGGGGGCTGAGCGTCGCGGTGCAGCCAGGGTCCCAGATATTCGGTTGTCGCAACTGCCACAGCGGCCACCAGAACGCCGCCGACAACATCCGTGCCGTAGTGCCAGCCGGTCGTCACAGTGGATACCGCCACACCGATATTCAGCAGCAGCATCGGCACGAACAGCCAGCGATAGGGACGAAAAGACCAGGCCAGCAGCAGCGCCCAGGTGGTGTGGAAGGAGGGAAAGGTGATCAGCCCTTCCAGATTGGTCAGAGATACCACCGGAAATTCGCCGGCACGCAGCGCGGTGAAATGTTCGAGGAATCGGCTTTGCGCGGGGGTGGCGTCGTAGCCAAATGCGGCCGTGGGGGCCACAGCGGGAACGAACGCGTAGATCAGCGTGGTCAGCAGGCCGCCGATGATAAAGTGACTCACAAAGTTTCGCAGGCGCCGCACATCCTGATCAAATCCCAGCACGACCAGTGCCAGCAGGGTGGAGGGCAACACGGTGTCATAGACACGGTTGAACGTCTGCATCCACGGTCGAGCTCGCGCCCATACGACAATGGACGGCAAATGAATGCCCATGGCAGCATCGCAGCGCTGCAGCCAGTTGTCGGCCAGAGGCGAGGCAAAACAGGTGACCGCGTAAGTAAGCACGGCCAGGCACATGTTGAAGCCCACCATGCACATGAAGCCGATCAGCAGATTCGCGAACGGATCGATGCGGCGACTGGCGAAGACACTGGCAAACGGCAGCAGCAGGCAGATTGAGCCCAGTCCGGATCCGCAGGAGGCGTAGTCAAACCGCAGGCCAAACGCGATCATCAGCGCGCAGGCGGACAGCCACGTCGCGGCGATGAGCCACAGCTTGAATTTCAGGTCGCGGTTCCACACAGCATGTCTCCTCTGTTGAGTGGAGGAAACATAGCTTCCAAATCGTCGTGGTCGTCATGATCTGCCCCAATCGGCGGGCAAAGCGGTGAACTCCGGAAGACTGATGCGGTCCTGCCGATTACAGGCCGCCCTCAGCAGACACCCGCTCAGCGCAGCGATGTTGTGAACGCAGCGATGTCTGAACGCAGCACGCCCCAGTCTAAGACAGTCGACCAGCTTCGCTGCTAATGACTGTGGGAGCTGGCAGGGAATGTGCCGGCCTGCACTTCGCTGACGTAATCCTGCACGGCCGAGACCGCTGTCTCACGCAGCTGCGCGAAATGCTTCAGGAATTTCGGCTTGAAATTGGGTGTGAGGCCCAGCATATCCGGGCCCACCAGCACCTGCCCATTGCATCCGGGGCCGGCGCCAATGCCGATGGTGGGGATCTGCAGTTGCTCGGTGATTTTGGCCGCCATCTCAGCGGGAACCAGCTCCATCAACAGTCCAAATGCGCCGGCCTGCTGCGCGGCCAGTGCATCCTCCAGCAACTGTTCCTGATCCCGCTGAACCTTGCCCATGCTGCCCAGCTGACGAACCGCCTGCGGTCGCATGCCCACGTGGGCCATCACGGGAATATCAGCCCGCATGATCGCGCTGATCGTCTCCACCTGAATGGCGCCGCCTTCAAGCTTCACGGCGTCCGCCCCGGTCTCCTTGATGATTCGCCCGGCGTTGCGGACCGCATCGGCCGGACTCACCTGGTAGGACATGAAGGGCATATCCACAATCACCAGAGCAGACTTTACCGCGCGGACCACCTGCCTGCCGTGGTAGATCATTTCATCGAGGGTGACCGGCAGTGTGCTGTCATGTCCCTGCACGACCATGGCCAGGCTGTCGCCCACCAGAATGCTGTCGACCCCGGCTTCATCCATGATGCCGGCCCACAGATAGTCGTAGGCGGTGACCATCGACAGCCGTCGTCCGTCTGCCGCCGCCTTGACAAAGCGCGGCACCGTCACCTTGCGGTTTGTTGAGTTGCTCACGTAATTCCCCTGCAAATGATCAAGCAGAACCGGCCCGCATTGTTCAGGACATTCCGGTGGCGTTCCGGTTCGGCGGCAGAGTGTAGTCACAAATGTTGCAATCCGGCACTGATAGATCTGATTCTGCTGCAAACCGTCATATTCGTTGCAACGGTAAGACCCTATGCCGTGTATCTGGTCTGAATTTTCGGCCGGTCCCCTATTGGCGGGCTAACGTCCTGTTGGACCTCAGAGCGTGCGCGGTTTGCGCACGCTCGGTCCTGTTCGGGCCGTGACTGTATGCAGCACGTCCCCGAGTGCCTGAAACGTTAATCACCGAGCTCCCCGGGGCCTCATGGACAGTTCCTGCCAATTTCAGTCAGATCCGGCTGTGCTTCAGATTTCGCCTGACGAATCTCGCAGCACACCGCTGATCGTGCATCACGAGGTTTTGCTCGGCGAGCTGCCGCCTCGCGATGACTATTGTTACATCCTGATCAGCGATGATCACCAGCGCATCATTGGTGTGGTGGCGGTGGAGGAAATTGACCGCCGTCTGCTCAGCACCAACGAGTTCGAACGCACACGCTGGAGCGCCATGCCGATCGGCGCCTTATCCAAACTCAGCTTCAGCGAAAGCCGCATCGACGGGCCCAAAATCACAAAGAGCAATATCGACTGTGCGGCAATCCGACACGGCGACCGCCTGTTTGGACTGTCTGTTGATGGTGATCTGTTCTTCAGCTGGAAGCAGCTGGAATCGCTCTTTTCGGCCGCACTGTCTGACCCACTCACGGGTCTGATGAATCGACTGGCCTACGAGCGACGGCTGCAGGAAGAATGGTGTCGATCACTGCGAACCTCCACGTCTGTCGGAGTTGTGGTGGTTGACCTGGACAACTTCAAGGGCATCAACGACACCCATGGCCACGTGGTCGGAGACCAGGTGCTGTGTGCTGTCGCCCGTCAGCTGGAATCCTCAATGCGTTCCTACGATGTGGTCGCCCGCTACGGCGGAGACGAATTCATCGCTCTGTGCCTGGGATGTGCACCGGGAACCATCGACATTCCGATTACCCGCGTTCTGGAGGGACTGGGAGAAATCAAAGTACCGGTCTGCGACGGTGAAGTCACCGTCAGTGCGAGCATCGGAGCCGCCGTGCAGCATTCCAATTTCGAATTCAGCACGCCGGAAGACCTGTTTGTGGCTGCAGACAACTGCCTGTACCAGGCAAAAGTCGCGAAGAATTCCGCATGGAAGACAGAAATTGACAACGACGGGGACAACACGGACACCACTGTTTCCAACATTGTTCCTGTCTCTCTCAGCGGAAATGACGACCAGGTGACCGCTCCTCGGGCACAGCAGTGAGTGTGAAATCATGAAACGATTCAACCAGACCATGTTGTCACAGTTTGACACGGCATTCGACATCTCGGCGGACAGCACACCATCCGGCGCTGAACAGCCCCCGCCGCTCTCCAAGGAGCCTGAACCATTGTTTATGTGGACCCTCTGCGGGCATCTTCATGACAACAGCCCCGCTCAGCGCATTTCTGTCATTTCGCAGCCGTTTACAGTCGGCCGTCATCCCGACAACTCGGTGTGTGTGTCCAACTCCACTGTTTCCGGGCACCACGCAGAGATTCTCATCGCCGGTGATCAGCTGCTGGTCCGTGACCGCGAAAGCACCAACGGCACACTGCTCAATGGTCGTCGGCTGAAAACGGTCGAAGCCCTGCGGGACGGCGACATTCTTCACTTCGGCAACGTGATGTTTACCGTACATCGTGATACGTCCACCCTCTCGAGTGAAACGGTGACATCCGATGCCGCCGGAGAAGCGGTTGCTCAGGTGCAGTTCAACACGCTGATGCAGCGTCCGGGTGTGGTGCCGTACTTCCAGCCCATCGTGCGGCTGGACACGGAAGAACGCATCGGCTTTGAGGTGCTGTCACGCAGCAAATTTGTCGGTCTGGAAACTCCCGACAAGATGTTCCGGATTGCCGCCCAGCGTACCAGTGAAGCGGCTCTCAGCCGGGTCTGTCGCGTCGAAGGTATGCGGGCCAGTATGGAACTGGATTCGGAAATGGTGTTCTATCTGAACACGCATCCGGCCGAACTGAATGACGCCAGTCTGTTTGACTCTCTGTGTCAGCTGCGGGACGACTACCCGGACCGCATGATCATGCTGGAAGTGCACGAATCAGGTGTCACCTCACTCGATTTTCTGCGGAGCCTGAGGGACGTGCTGAAGGATCTGAACTTCGGCTTTGCCTATGACGACTTTGGCGCCGGTCGAGCCCGCCTGGCGGAACTGATTGAAGTACCGCCCGATGTGCTGAAGTTTGATGTCAAGCTGGTGCAGGGCCTGCCCAGCGCTTCCGAAGCGCGACGCACCACGCTCAGCGGACTGATCAACATCGTCCGGGATCTGGACGTCGTGCCTCTGGCCGAAGGCATCGAGACGATCGAAGAAGCAGAAATCTGCCGTGAGCTCGGCTTCGAACTCGCACAGGGCTATCTGTTCGGCAAAGGAGAGCCCGTCAATACGTGGAAAACCAGCCAGCCAGAATAGACACGCGGATCCCCCTCTCATGACTTCTGCCGTTTCACCTGCTCCCGATCATTCTTTGCTGTCGCTGCTGCTCAGTGGAGAACGCTTCTGGCCCACCGAGCCCACCTCGGTGCACGACCTCGGTCTGTCCGAGCCGTTTCTGGAATCACTGGCCAGCAAACTGCTGCTGTCCAGCGGCAACATGAGCGGCCGAGCGGTGTCTGCCGAGTTGTGCCTGCCGTTTAAGATCGTGGAGTCCACGCTGGAACGGCTGCGGACCCGACGTCTGGTCACACACGCCGGCTCGGGCAGCTTCAATGATTACATCTATGCTCTCTCCGATGAGGGCCGAAAACGTGCTCAGACATTCCACAGCGAATGCTCCTACGTGGGCCCCGCCCCTGTGCCGCTGATGGATTACGTGATTTCCGTCGAGGCACAGACCATCGGCGATGAGCCCATCCGCCGCGCCGAGCTGATCGATGCGTTCCATGATATCTCCACGGCCGGTGGTCTGCTGGACCTGCTGGGGCCTGCCGTGAACTCCGGTTCGGGCATGTTCCTGTACGGTGCCCCAGGTAACGGCAAGTCCACACTGGCGCAGCGAATCACCAGTTGCTTTGGCCAGGAGATCTGGCTGCCTCACGCCATCATTGACGGTCGCCAGATCATCACACTGTACGATCCGGCCTACCACCACAAAGTGGAAGAACCGGTCGACAGCGCCACCTGGGACAAACGCTGGACACGCATTCGCCGGCCTACTGTGGTTGTCGGTGGCGAACTGACGCTGGACAATCTGGAGATCCGCCACGATGCGGTCTCCAATGTCAGTGAGGCGCCGCTGCAGCTGAAAAGCAACTGCGGCTGCCTGCTGATTGACGACTTCGGCCGGCAGCGCATCACGCCATCGGAGCTGCTGAACCGCTGGATTGTGCCACTGGAAAATCGGCACGACTTTCTAACTCTGCCAACGGGCAAGAAACTGCAGGTGCCCTTTGAACAGCTGATCATCTTTTCCACCAACCTGCAGCCGTCGGATCTGGTTGATGAGGCATTTTTGCGGCGCATCCCGTACCGCATCGATCTGGATGACCCTGACGAAGACGAGTTCAACTGCCTGTTTCAGATCGCTTCAGAAAACGCGGGCTGCTTCTACGATCCGGACTCAGTCGAGCATCTCCTCGACAACTACTACCGACCGTACAACCGACCACTGCGGCGCTGCCACGCCCGCGACCTGCTGCTGCAGGTCAAAAACTACTGCACATACAACGATCTGGAATTTGAGATGCTGCCGGAATACTTCGACCGCGTCGCCAGAGCGTTCTTTACCGAGGTGGAAACCAAAGATCTGCGGGCGGCCGGAGAAGAACTTACGGGGATGTCTCGATGAACACGCAACCTGTCAACGTCACAGAAATGCTCGACAACGCACCGGCTCCACCTGCGTCCACAGACAACATAGCCGCCAGCATCCAGCTGGCCGACTACGAACTGCAGCACAAACTGGGTTCGGGCGGCTACGGCGAAGTCTGGCGCGCCATCGGCCCGGGTGGACTGCCCAAAGCGGTCAAGATTTTGTACGGCGAACGCTCGGGAGAACACGCCGAATCAGAACTCAAAGCGCTGGAACGCATGCGCGATCTGCGGCACCCGTTCCTGCTGAGCATCGAACGCATTGAAGTCATCGATTCGCGACTGATTGTGGTCACTGAACTGGCCGACGGAAATCTGACGGATCGATTTGCCGAGTGCAGGGACGAAGGCCGACGCGGCGTGCCGCGGGAAGAACTGCTGGGCTATCTGCGGGACTCGGCCGATGCGCTCGATTTCATGTACGAGCAGCAGGGCCTGCAGCACCTGGACATCAAACCAGACAACATTCTCCTGCAGGGCAACCATGCCAAAGTGGGCGACTTTGGACTGGCCAAAGACCTGAACGCCACCAACGTGTCCATCGTCAATGGCTTCACGCCATTGTACGCCGCGCCGGAGCTGTTTGAAGGTCGCCCTGGTCGTGCGACCGACCAGTACAGCCTGGCCATCGTTTACCAGGCGATGCTCACCGGCAAACCTCCGTTCAGCGGACGCACGGCTGCTCAGCTGACGGCCCAGCATCTGCGCAGTCAGCCGGACTTAACCGACCTGCAGCCGATTGATCGCCCCGTGATTGCCCGGGCACTTTCCAAGAACACAAATTCCCGCTACGACAGCTGTCGGCAGTTTGTGGATGAGCTGTCGCGTCGACGACACTCCCGCAACACAGCGAAGGTTCCCGCCGATCTGGGCACGGAAAACCCCGTGATGCAGACGGAGCTGGTGAAAACCAAAGGCACATCGGGACTGAATTCTGCGCTCGACACCGAATCCACGCCGGAGTCCACAACCCTGGTAGCTGAGGACAGCACGCGTCTGCGCCCGGCTGTTGTCATCGGCGTGGGCGGACTGGGCGGCGCTGTGGCCTGCGACTTCAAAAACCTGACGGCATCGCAGTATGCCGCGTCGGAGTCGCCGTTTCCCGTCCTGGCCATTGATTCCAGCAAGGAAGCGCTGTCCGAGCTCCGCGCTGATGTGGATCATCCCGGTCTGGCCTTTGAGGAAACCATCTCAATTCCACTGCGGTCCTCCAAAGCCTATCGCGGTGCGTCCGATCTCGATCTGTCGTGGCTGAGCCGACGCTGGCTGTTCAACATTCCGCGTTCCTGTCAGGTCGACGGCATTCGCCCGCTGGGACGACTGGCACTGTACGATCACCGCAGGATCATTCAGGAACGACTGCAGACACTCCTCGAGCAGGCCGCTTCCCCGGAAGCTGCCACCCAGCTGGAAGAACTGTCTGGTCTGCCAACGGAAGAAGGCGTGGACGTCTACCTGGTCGGCGCAACATCGGGCGGCACGGCCAGTGGCATGCTCAATGATCTGGGGCTGATGATCACGCAGATCGCCCAGCAGCAGAAACTGACCAGCGTCCGCGTCCACGGGGTCCTGATGCATGCGACGGCTGTGGCCCGCAAGGCGGTCGACGTGCAGGAAGCCAACACGGCCAGCATGATTCGCGAACTGAATCATCTGTCCACGCCGGGGCTGAACACTAAACGCGGATTCGACAACGATTCGGCCACTCGCGCACTGGCTCCGTTTGACGAAAAGTACTTCCTGCACCTGGGCGACAACCTCAGCGATTTCGACTTTGCCGGGCAGACGCAGAACGTTGCTCACCTGCTGCTGCAGCTGGCCACGACCGCCACATCGGCCGACATCCGCAGCTGGCAGCTGAAGGACGAAGCCGAATTTGCCGGCGTGGATTCCATTCGCATGCTGGGTTTTGGCGTGCAGGACGCCGAATCGTTTGCCGCCGCATCCCGCGAGAGCGAGGGACTGGCCGCCGGCATGATGAGTCACTGGCTGTGTGATGCCGGCCAGAACGACCCCGATTTTCAGACCCATATCAACGGCATTCTGTCGCACACGCAGGGAATCCTGACAGAACTGAGCCTGACCAAAGAAACACAGACGCGACAGGTTATGCAGATCCTGCGCGGTGACATCGGCCGTGAGATCGAAGGCTATGCCAATCACGTCAACCAGGAGCTGGTGAAACGCGTCGACCCGGAAATCGTGACGCACAACGAACTGCTGGATACCATTTCCAGCTTTCTGTCGGCTCAGACTCCGGTCGATGGAGCCAGGACGCTGCATCAGATCGTGGGAGACGTGCAGAAGAATCTGGCCGGACACACCAGTCAGTGTGATCAGGCCATCACGGCGGCAATCAAGACGGAACTGAACTCGCCCCAGCGCATTCACAGCACACAGGTGCTGGCGCAGTTTATCGGCACCAATTTGAAGCAGACCCGCGAACACTGCAGCGAACTGCTGCAGGAAATCGAACGGGCGTTTGCGGATCTGGTCACTGTGGAACTGCCCCAGGCACGCTTCGCCGAAGCCTCGCAAATGCTGCCCATCGAACAGGTCATGGCCTTCGGACAGCAATACTGCGTGCTGCTGTCCTACCAGACGGTGTACCAGTGCTTCCTGCAGCATCTGGATTCGCTGAACGCCACCGTCGCTGGATTCCTGACTCGCATCGCAGAACTCAAGCTGGCCCACAACCCGGCCGCAGATGCGCCCGCAGATGCGCCCGCTAATGCGCCCGCTAATGCGCCCGCTGAGCTCATTGATGCCTTCGACCAGTTCCTGCGGTCATCGCGTCCGGGAATTCTGGCAGGCTGTCTGGAAAACGACTCGGGCAGCACAGACGCCGCCACCATACTTCGTCGTTCCCTGGCGGATTCGGCCGTTCAGTTTCTGGTGTCGGCCAGCGATCGCTCCGAACCGTCGGCCGGACAGCGGCCCAGCTTCCCACAAAACGCATGGCCGCAGATCAAGAAACTGGGCGGACGTCGTCGCGTGCTGGCCGCCATTCCCGAACACTTCGACCTTCAGGACTGGACGGCTCGGCTGCAGGCCGAATTTGGTGACTGCGTGGCGACGCGCGTGACGGCCGACTCCCGCATGACGGCTCTGTGCCAGATTGAAGGTGTGTCGATGGCCAGCGTGTTTGCCAAATTCACGCACGACAACCCCCACATCGCGGAAGTCGCTTCCCGCGTTCATACCCGCAGCGATGTGGACTGGTAACTCGGGGCCGCAAACGCCAATCGCCTAAAAGGCAAACACCAGGACATTGTCCGAGGTTTGCGATGGCTGCGCTGTGTCCTTCTGTTTTCCACGAACCCACCGCAGCTCTGGTCGGGGGCGGCGCAGCCGTGCGATTGTCGGCACCGGGTCGTCCGCACGGCGTTCCTGACGCCAGGGCAGCAGCATGTCTTCAAAAGCAGACCGCCGGCAGTTCCGCTTTACGTGAATCGGATCCAGCCCATAGCTGGCGGGCACTGGTCGGACAATCTCCACCTCCAGGTCGCGCGCCATCGCCAGCAGCAGCTCATCCAGTTCCAAAGTCGCGGCCTTCGCCTGAGCCAGAGTCAGCGGACAAAAGGGGAACAGCAGCAAACGGCACAGCAGAAAGCGGAACCAGCCCACTGCGTCCACCGACTCCACCGGCGGACGCGTGACCACAATGCGACATCCTGGGTTCCATTGTCGCAGCCGCTGGATGCACTGCTCGGCCGCCTGCGCCACCTGCAGCGGAGAACGACCGTAAACCAGGTCGTTGCCCAGATCCGTGATCAGCACACATGGACGCGGATCCAGTTCCGGAACTTCAGGCAACTGCCCCCACAGCCCACAGCTGAGGATTCCTGGCAGCTGCGTGGACAGAAAACGACTGCGCTCACCGCAGTAAGAACGTCCCATGCCGTGAGCGGTGTAAATTTCCAATGGGGCCGCAATCTGCTCCTGCAGGACATGCAGCAGCGGATACCAGCCCAGCGAAATGTTGCTGGCGCCCAGGACAACAACGCGCGAGACTCCTTCTGCGTCTGACGACTGGACTGTCATTGCACCTTCCAGAAGCCGGGCACAAACAGCACGATAATCGCAAACAGCTCCAGCCGGCCCAGCAGCATCAGCACAGTCAGCAGCGCTTTGGACTGATCGGCGAAGGCTGTGAAATTGCCATGCGGCCCGCAGATCCCCAGCCCGGGCCCGATGTTGTTCAGCGTGGCCGCCACCGCGCTGGCGCAGTCGATCAGTTTGTCTGATTCGTTGCTGGCCTGCCACTGGGTCGACGGTTCCAGCGCCATCAGACCCGCCCAGCTGCCGGCAAAGATCACGGTGATCAGGCAGATATACACCAGCACGTCACGGCCGATCGAATCATCCAGCCGGCGTCCGGCAATCCGCAGCGGTTGCACCAGATTGGGGCGAAAGGCGCGTTCCGTTTCCAGCTTCAGCACTTTCCAGATCACGATAAAACGGATCACTTTGATGCCGCCCCCCGTGGATCCTGAGCAACCGCCAACAAACATCAGCAGCACCAGAATCGCCTGGCCGAATTCGGGCCAGATGGCAAAGTTCTCTGTGCCAAATCCGGTCGTCGTCATCACGGCCACTACGTTGAACAGGGAATGTCGCAGCCCGGCACCGATGGTGGGATACGTCTGGCCGGCCGACAGCAGAACCGTCAGCACCACAGTGGCCGCACCAATGATGCACAGATACGTGCGAAATTCCGGATCCGCAAAGATGCTGCGAAGCCGTCGTCCCACCGACTGATCCGGATTGGGTGATCGTCGCAGCAACAGATAGTACAGATTAAAGTTGGTCCCGGCCGCCACCATAAACACAATGATCGTCAGCTCAATCCCCACACTGTCAAAAGCGCCCACGCTGGAGTTGCGGGTGCTGAAGCCGCCGGTGGCCAGGGTGCCAAAGGTATGACACAGGGACTCAAACAGGTCCATTCCCTGAATCAGCAGTACCACCGTCAGCACGGCCGACAGCCCCAGATAGATGGACCACATCAGCATGGCGGTTTCACGGATGCGGGGCCGCACGTTGTCCGTGATGGGACCGGGCACCTCACGTCGCATCAACGCCTTGCCGCCAGCGCCCAGGCGGCCAAGAATGGCCACAAACAGCACAATGATGCCCATCCCGCCCAGCCAGTGCGTGAAGCTTCGCCAGAACAGGACGCTGCGGGGAACATACGCCAGGCGGCCCGCCACTGCCTCTCGTTCACAATTCACATCCGACACAGTTTCCAGCTGAGTCAGCACGGAAGCCCCGGTCGTGGTGAATCCGGACACCGACTCAAACACGGCATCCGCCACGCTCATGGGCACGCCGGGCAGTCGGTACGTGGGCGTCAGCAGATAGGGAAGTCCGCCAAGCAGCCCCGACAAAATCCAGCCCAGCCCAACAACGGCCAGCGCCTCTTTCCGCAGCAGTGTGGCATTGCCGGTTCGCGCGGGCAGAACCATCGCCAGCCCCAGCCCCACGCACACCGCAATGGACTGCAGCATGCCGCGAAAGGCGGCCGTTTCAAAAGTCTGAGTCTGACCGCACAACGGAAAGGACCACGGCAGCGTCACCACCATGGCTCCGCCGATCAGCAAAGACAGGTAGCCCAGCATACGAAAAACGAGTGGCCAGTTCATACCCTTTGGACCATCCCTGAACCCTGCGTGCAGACGGACTCCGATCGAGCCGACCGACGCCGTCGCTATTTTATCCGTACGGCAATTTCCGTGAATGCCGGGTCCGGCTGCGGGCCGGCCTGCCCGATGACAATCGGCTTCACTCCGGTCCCCGCATAGCCTTTCATGGGTTTGCCGTTGGGCTGCAGTCGATCCACACTCCACAACAGCCCACGGGCGACCAGATCCAGCCAGACTTCGTTATTCATCGTCTCGTTGTGATGTCCCAGCGAAGTGCCAAACACGCGTGCTTTGCCGAATGTGTTCAGCCAGACCACCGGGTGGTCTTTCTTCGTGTCTTCGCCGTAAGCCTGCACCAGGGGGATGCAGTTCGGCCAGACTTTTTCGATCTTGTACAGCTCGCCGTTGGGCGTCTGCCAGTCGGCCGGAAAACCCTTCATCACGGGATGCTGATCATTCAGCCGGACGGCTTTGACGGCCCGTTTTTTCTCATGACTGCGAGAGGTCACACCAATCAACTCCCGCCAGGCATCTGCGCCAACCGACGCGTTGCGATAGCTGTGCAGCGAACAGTGCACAAAAATGGCCGGCACCCCCGCGTGATGGGCGGCGGCGATGGACTCCACAAACTTGTCATCGGTCACACCGCCAAAGCACTCGTTGTGAAAAATGACGTCGTACTTTTTTGCCCAGCCCTGATTCTGATACACGGACACCTTGTGGTTTTTGCCGGTGCCCCCTTCGTGCACCACATCCCACTCAATGTTGACCCGCTGGCTGAGACCTTCCGTGATAATTCGCTTCTGGTTCTCGTAGTCGTGGCAGCAGCCGCCGGTAATTAACAGCCCGCGGAGCGGAGTCGGCTGATCGGCGGCCGTCGCCGCAACTGGCCAGATCGGCAGGCTGTACATGGCCAAAAGAAGCAGGGCGTGGCACTTCATGATTCGTCTCGCTCACGAATGGCAGCGGATTGTAGGAGTCTCGCGCAGAGCAAACTGCCACCTCTGCACAGACCGGAGGCAGTCAGGCAGTTTATCCGACACATCAGCGGACACCAACCAGCACCGCAAATTGGGCCAGCCGACACCCGGGAGCCATCACGGCCGACAGCAGCAGGGCAATATCAAAAACTGACCATCACGCCTACAGACCGAGCACATCCTTCATGCCGTACAGGCCGGCGCCTTCGGCCACGATAAACTTGGCCGCCGCCAAAGCGCCGTAGGCGTAACTGTCCCGCGTGTGTCCGCGAACCGTCAGGTCGATTGTCTCGCCCATCATGCCAAACACGATCGTATGCTCGCCCACGTTGTCGCCGGTTCGCAGAGCGTGATAGCCGATTTCGCCATGCGGACGCTGACCGGGTCGGCCGCTGCGACCGTGCACATGATCCGTCTGCCCCATTTCTTCAGCCACAATGCGACCAAAGTGCAGCGCGGTACCGCTGGGGGCATCTTCTTTAAATCGATGATGCCTCTCGATGACTTCCACATCCACGCCGTCCGCGTTGTCCTTGAGCACACGCGCCGCGTCACGGACCAGCTTCATCACCAGATTGACGGCCATGCTCATGCTGGGTGCCATCACAATGGGCGTGCTCTGTGCGGCTTCTGCCACTTTAGTCCGCTGCTCGTCCGTTAGTCCGGTGGTGGCGATCACCAGCGGAATCTTTCGCGACTCGCACTGGGCCAGAATGCCGTCCAGCGCCTCGGGCAGTGAGAAATCAATCACCACATCCACGCGGTCTGTCAGCTCGCTGGAAATGGCAACTCCGCACGTGCCGCTGCCACACACCTCGCCGGCGTCCTGTCCCAGGCGGGGACTGCCGGCCGACTCCAGCGCGGCGGCCAGTTCCAGTTCCGGATCAGCCAGCGTCAGCGCGGTGACCCGCTGTCCCATACGACCGGCGGCGCCGTGAACGGCAACTTTCAATGGTGAGTCTGACATATTCCAACAACCTGCAGCAATGTAAACAGAAGCGAACGATGGGCGGGTGACCCAACCGTCTTTTTGCACGGCCCTTTTAACGTGCCGTCCCGCCAGAAAAAAGTCTGACAGTGACGTCGCTGACCGCGAGTTGTGAAAACCGGAAAACGCCTGAGACTATTGGTACAGCTCAATCAGACGGTCGTAGTCGGCCAGCAATTTGGCGGCATCCTCGGAACCACACTCCGCCGCTTTCGTCAGCCAGCGTTTGGCCGTCTCAAAATCGGGCTCGTCCGCCTCCAGCAGGCCGTCCGCCAGAAACACCATGCTTTCCACCGAGCCGAGTTCGGCCGCCTGTCGGTACAAGTCCAGTGGCGAGCGATCCTGCTGCGGCAGTGTGTCCATCTCAATCCAGAACGCCAACTCCAGAATCGCCGGGATGTCACCATCCTCAGCCAGCTTCGCCATCCGCTCGGCTGCAGCTGTCAACTCTTCCTGCACGGGTCGCCCCAGAGCCGCGGACGTCAGTTCCGGGTCGTTGTGGTACAGCAGAAACAAAGCGTTGAAGTAGTCCGCCCGATACGCCCGGAGCAGCAGCCGGACGGCTCGGTCTGATTGGGTGCCATCGTCGTCCAGGTACAGCCAGCGGCCCAGCAGATAGGCGGCTTCCGCGTTGCCCAGGTCGACAAGTTTCTGCCAGCCGGCCTCGGTCTGTTCCCGATTTCGGACAATCATCTGATGCTGATCGAGATTTTCCGCCAGTCGATCCAGCTCGGCCTGTTGCTTGGCCGCGGACATTGTCTCCTGACCACACCCACTGACAAAACCGGACACCAGACAGACGACCAGCCAAAGCAACAGGGCCGGACAAATCTGCCCGGCCCTCATCGCCATTGTCCGTTCCGTTCGCATCATCAACGCGCGCCCACCGGCGTGTAATCGCGAGCCTGGGCGCCCGTGTAAATCTGACGCGGACGGTAGATGCGGGAATCGCTGTCACGCAGTTCTTTCCAGTGGGCCAGCCAGCCTGGCAAACGGCCGATGGAGAACATCACCGTGAACATGTTGGTCGGAATGCCCATCGCGCGATACAGAATGCCGCTGTAAAAATCGACATTCGGGTACAGCTTGCGACTGACAAAATACTCGTCTTCCAAAGCCACCTGCTCCAGGTTCTTGGCGATTTCGAGCAGGGGATCATTCACACCCAGTTCGGCCAGTACTTCGTCCGACATCTTGCGGAGAATGGTGGCTCGCGGATCAAAGTTCTTATAGACACGGTGACCAAAGCCCATCAGGCGGAAGCCATCGTCTTTGTCTTTGGCCTTCTGCACCCATTTCTTGTAGTCGCCGCCGTCGTCCTGAATCATCTGCAGCATTTCCAGCACTGCCTGGTTGGCACCACCGTGCAGCGGACCCCACAAAGCAGAAATGCCGGCGGAGATGGACGCAAAAATATTGGCCCGGCTGCTGCCCACCATGCGAACGGTGGACGTGCTGCAGTTCTGCTCATGATCGGCATGCAGAATCAGCAGCGCGTTGAGCGCCTTCACCAGCACAGGATTGGGCGTGTATTCCTCGGTGGGCACGGCGAACATCATGTGCAGGAAGTTGGCACAGTACGGCAGCCCGTTCTGCGGGTAGATCATCGGCTGACCGATGGACTTCTTGTACGCGTATGTCGCCAGCGTACGGACTTTGGCAATCAGCCGCACAATGTTGTCGTCGTGCGTTTCTTCGTACTCTGACTCGGGGTAGTAGGTCGACAGCGAGCACACCATGGCAGACAGAATCGCCATCGGATGCGCGTTGTTGGGGAATCCTTCGAAGAACTTTTTCATGTCTTCGTGGATCATGCTGTGGTACGTCAGCTTGGCCCGAAAGACCTTGAGCTGCTCGGCGGTTGGCAACTCGCCATACAGCAGCAGCCACGCGACTTCCACAAAATCCGACTCCTCAGCCAGCTGTTCAATGGGGTAGCCGCGATAACGCAGGATGCCCTTCTCACCGTCGATAAACGTGATCGCGCTTTCGCAGGCTCCCGTACTGGTGAAGCCGGGGTCGACTGTGATTGCGCCGGACTGAGCACGCAGCTTGCCGATATCAACGCCAACTTCTCCCTCACTGCCGGTAATCACCGGGAGTTCAAAGTTGTTTCCGTCCAGAGAAAGACTGGCCGATGACATGAATCACTTTCCATGCGGCACAGCCGCAACCTTGGTCAGACCGCCCCTGCGGACTGACAAATCGTCTCAAATATGCGCCCTGAGGACACGTCGCCTGTCAGACGCTACGGTAACACGACCGCAGAAAATGTAAACTCACACCGCCTCCCGAACGGCGGCAAACACACTCTCCGCAGGAGTGATCGGAAATGAGGATCACCGCTGCAAAGAATCGCTCACATATTCTACCCAGTCACTTGAATTTTCGATCAACAATACACTCCACAGGCATCATCAGGCATAATGGCAAGGCGACACAGAAGGGTTTCCACGTGACGGCGAGCCGCCCGGTTCGCCCGACCTGACTGTTTCCACCGCCCCGCCCCAACCGCCGTCACTCACCGCCGCCGTCCAGCGTCTCCCCTGACTCCCGCCACACCCACCGCTCTCGCTCCAACAGATCAACCATGATGCAAATGCCTGCTTCCGCAATTCATCGTCCCCTGGCTGTTTGCCGGCCGCTGTCTGCCGTCCTCGCCATCCTCCTGACTGGCTCGCCCGCGCAGGCCGACGTCAGCTTCCAAAAGCAGGTCCGCAGCATCCTGTCCGACAAATGCTTCCAGTGTCATGGCCCCGACGCCGCCGACCGCCAGGCCGGACTGCGTCTGGACGAAGAAGCCGCCAGCCGCACCGCACTGGACAGCGGAGAAACGGCCATCGTGCCCGGACAGCCGGACGAAAGCGCCCTCGTGCACCGCATCATCAGCGACGACGCCGACCTGCTGATGCCGCCCCCCGAATCCGGCAAATCACTCACGTCCGCGGAAATCGCTATTCTCAAACAGTGGATTGCTGAAGGCGGCCAGTACGAACAGCACTGGTCCTTCGTCCCCGTCCAGCGTCCCTCCGTTCCCCAACCGCCGCGGCCCTCCGTCGTCCGCAACGATATCGATCGGTTTATTCAGGCCGAACTGCCGCAGCACAACCTGCGTCCCTCTGCCGAAGCCGATCGCGTCTCGCTCATCCGCCGCGTCACCTTTGACCTCACAGGTCTGCCCCCCACCGTGGCGCAAGTCGACGCCTTCCTCAACGACGGCTCCCCCAACGCTTACGAAAAAGTTGTGGAACGCCTGCTCGCCTCACCCCAATACGGCGAACACATGAGCCGCTACTGGCTGGACGCCGCTCGCTTTGGCGACACCCACGGTCTGCATCTGGATAACTATCGCGAAATGTGGGCCTACCGCGACTGGGTCATCAACGCCTTCAACACCAACAAACCGTTCGATGTCTTTACCACCGAACAACTGGCCGGTGACCTCCTCGACAATCCGACCGACGATCAGTTGATCGCCACCGGCTTCAATCGCTGTCACGTCACCACCAGCGAAGGCGGCTCCATCGCCGAAGAAGTGCACGTGCGCAACGTCGTCGATCGCGTGGTCACCACAGGCACCGTCTTCATGGGACTCACCATGGACTGCACCCGCTGCCACGACCACAAGTTTGACCCCATCACCATGAAAGAGTTCTACTCCTTCTACGCCTACTTCAACAGCATCGACGGTCCGCCCCTGGACGGCAACAAAAAAGACCCCGCCCCCATCATGCGGGTCATGACTCCGGAACGAAAGCAACAAATCGCCGACCTCCGCGACCAGCAGAAAACCGCTGCCAACAAACTGCGCACCTATCTGGCCGGCATCAAATACGCCGAACCCGCCTCTCCCCAACCCCGTGTCGTCCCCGAACCCGTCGAATTCGTCTGGATCGACGATGCCGTCCCGGCGGGCGCCAAACCGGAAGGGCCGTGGAAATTCGTCAAGCCCCCCGCTCCCGTCTTCAGCAAAGACACCAGCCACATTGGCGAAGGCGCGGGACTCGTGCAGCACTTTTTCACCGGCGCCAGTAAACCTCTGACCGTCGCCAAAAACGACATCTTCTTCTGCTACGTCTACCTCGACCCCGAAAGCATGCCCGAGGAGATCATGCTGCAGTTCAACGACGGCAACTGGAACCACCGCGCCTACTGGGGCGGTGACAGAATCGACTGGGGCAAAAAAGACTCTCCCGAACGCTTCCACATGGGACCACTGCCCAAACCAGGCGAATGGGTGCGACTGGCCGTCGACGCCGCCGACGTCGGCTTCAAGCCCGGCAGCAAAATCAATGGCTGGGCCTTCACACAGTTCGACGGCAAAGTCTACTGGGACAAAGCAGGCATCGTCAGCACGGCCGACCAAAATCCACTCTACGATTCCTTCAACGTCTGGCTGACCGACCAGGCCAAAGACGCCACATCACTCCCCGATCCCCTCAAACCTCTGGTCACCAAAGCCGAACGCACCGCCGCCGAAACCGACCAACTCCGCAAACACTTCCTCGAACACGCATGGACCGAATCTCAGCCCACCATCGTGCCCCTCAAAAAACAAATCGCCGACGCCAAACAAAAAGCAGACAACCTCACCAACTCCGCGCCCACCACACTCATCTTCCGCGAGACCAAAGCCCCCAAACCGGCCTACGTCCTCAACCGCGGTGAGTACGACCAAAAAGGAGATCAGGTCGAGCGTCTCACTCCCGCCGCACTTCCCGCCTTCCCCAAAGATGCCCCGCAAAACCGACTCGGCGTCGCCCGCTGGCTCACCTCCGCCCAGCACCCCCTGACCTCACGTGTCACCGTCAATCGCCTCTGGCAGCAGTTCTTCGGCACCGGCCTGGTCAAAACCACCGAAGACTTCGGCTCGCAGGGAGAACTACCCAGCCACCCGGCCCTCCTCGACTGGCTGTCCGCCGAATTCATGGCCCCGCAAACCTCACCCGCTGCCCACGCATGGGACGTCAAACACCTCGTTCGCCTCATCGTCACCTCCGCCACCTACCGGCAGACCGCCCAGGTCCTTCCCGCTGCCCTCACCACCGACCCCGCCAACCGACTGCTCTCTCGCGGTCCCCGCTTTCGACTCGATGCCGAAATGCTTCGCGATCAGGCCCTCGCCGTCAGCGGGCTCCTGCAGCCCCAAATCGGTGGTCCCAGCGTCAAGCCCCCACAACCCGACGGACTCTGGTTTGCCGTTGGCTTCTCCGGATCCAACACCGTCCGCTTCAAAAAAGACGACGGCAAACAGAACGTCCATCGCCGCACCCTCTACACCTTCATCAAACGCACGGCCCCCGCGCCCCAAATGAGCACCTTCGACGCCCCCTCCCGCGAATCCTGCGTCGTCCGTCGCGAACGCACCAACTCTCCCATGCAGGCCCTGCTCCTCATGAACGACCCTCAATACGTCGAATGCGCCCGCGGCCTCGCCCAACGCACCCTCACCGAACCACCCGCCACCCCCGAAGCCCGCGCCGCCTTCCTCCTCCGCCAATGCGTCTTCCGACAACCCCGCTCCGATGAAATCACAGGCCTGGTCAACGACTACCACGAATACCTCTCCGACTACACCGCCGACACAGAAGCCGCACAAAAACTCATCACCATCGGCGAAGAACCACCCAACCCCAACCTCCCCCCCGCCGAACTCGCCGCATGGACCATGGTCGCCAACCTCATCCTCAACCTCGACGAAGTCATCAACAAATAGGCCGGGACGCCCCGGCGGGCGGTGGCGTGGGAGAGCCCATCCTGTAGGTGACATCTCTGCGCCGAGGCGCTCCGCGTTGCTCCGCTATCGACAACCGAGGTGGCACCGCGCTTGCCGCGAGCCGCGGCGGGCGGTGGCGTGGGAATGCCCATCTTGTAGGTGACATCTCTGCGCCGAGGCGC
>JANSXP010000125.1 GCA_024742875.1 Planctomycetaceae bacterium
GACCAGCGGGAGCGATCGGCGCAGCGACGTGCCATTTTGATCGGCGGCCGCGTGCAACGCGGCGCTCCACGCCACCGCCCTCGCCGGGGCTCCCGGCGGCGCATGAAAAACGCGTCGATCCGATTCAGATCGACGCGTCAGTATGCCGCGTCGGTATGACTCGGCATGGGAGTCCGACCGGCGTGGCGCGGACCCAACCCCGATTGTCAAAGCGACCAGCGGGAGCGATCGGCGCAGCGACGTGCCATTTTCATCAGCTGCCGCGTGCAACGCGGCGTCCCACGCCCCCGCCCTCGCCGGGGCCCCCGGCGTTAGAAGCGGATGAAGACGCCGCCGCGAGAGCCGCCGAGGTAGAGGCCGCTTGAGGGGTAGCCGAATCCGCGGTTGTAGAGTCGGCTGGATCCGCGGTAGACGGGTGTTCGTCGGTAGGCGCGATCGAGTTGGTTGAAGCTGCGTGTGGTTTGGCGTTGCACCTGGCGGACATCGCGGCGGTAGTTGTTGACGATGCGTCGAGTGGTGCGTCCGAAGCGGGCGGGGCCGGCTTCGGAGGTGGCGGGGATGGCGGCCAGGAAGCCGAGGGTGAGGATGGCGGCGAGGATTTTGGTTCGCATGGTGATTCCTTTGCAAAGAGTGCCCCGTTGTTGGGGTGCGGGGAAGTGTAGGCGTCTGGGGAGAGGAGAAAACCGCAATCCGACTGGTTTTCGGGTGTGGTGAGCGCGGCCGGGATGGACCGTTTTTGCGGAAGGTGGGTGGTGGTCTGTGGTTAGGAATTCCTGCGGGATCCCGATTTGCGGGTTGTAGCGGCCCGGTTCGCTTTGATTTCTGCGGTGCGGGGGCAGTTTGGCCGTGTTTTGACTACCCAAGTGCCGATGCGTCCCAATACCCTGTCAGACCCATCTGTTCCAGAATCCCGTCTTTTTCGCCTGTCTTCTGCCGTTCGGAAACTCCCGGACTCTGACGATATGTCGTACGATGACTGGCAACCGGCAAACTCAGCCCGGTTGGCGGCAGGTGGATACGTTCACTTCCTCACAAAACACTTGGTTTTTCGACCTGTTAGAACCGGAGTACTTCGATGGAAGACTGGCTGCAGCGTTTCGTCGACGATGGCACCATTGGAGATTCTCAGCTGGAAGAGGCCCGCAATATGGCGGCCAATCTGGGGATCACGGTCGAAGACGCGATTGTGCGGCTGGGCTATATGACGGCCGCGGATATCGGCCGGGCTCAGGCGGAGCAGTTCAATTACGAGTATGTGGAGCTGGACGGCCTGCAGATTCCCAACAGCATTATTGAGCTGGTTACGGAGTCGATGGCCCGCGAGAACGTGGTGATTGCCACGGACGTGCAGGGCGACACGGTGGTTGTGGCGATGCACAACCCCAACAACATTGAGGTGCTGGACAAGCTGCGATTTGTCCTGAACCGCGAAATCAAGGTGGTGATGGCCCCGTATGAGTCGATTCAGGGGGCTATTAACCGGCATTACGGTCAGACGGAGACCGAGTCGGTGGACACCATGATCTCGGAATTCACCGAGACGGCGATTGAATTTACGCAGACCGAGGCCGAGGCGGCCGTGAAGGGGGACGAGGACGAATCGGCCCCCATTATTCGTCTGTGTAACCTGATTATTACTGAGGCCATGCAGATGCGGGCCAGTGATATCCATGTGGAGCCGTTTGAGGATCGGGTGAGGATTCGTTACCGAATCGACGGGGCTCTGATTGAGCGAGACAGCCCTCCCAAACGACTTTTGGGGGCCATGCTGTCTCGATTCAAGATTATGGCCAACATGGACATCTCCGAGAAACGGCGTCCTCAGGACGGCCGTATTAAGACTCGGATGGGGGCCAAGGAGTTTGACTTGCGAGTCTCCATTTTGCCGACCAACCACGGTCAGGCGGTGGTGATGCGTATTTTGGACCGCGACAACATTAAGATCGGCATCCGGAACCTGGGATTCAGCGACGACAACTACCGCATCTTCCAGAACATCATCCGCCGTCCCAACGGTATCTTTTTGGTGACAGGCCCTACGGGGTCCGGGAAGACCACCACCCTGTATTCTGCTTTGGGGGAGCTGAACCGGCCGGACCGCAAGATTATTACGGCCGAGGATCCGGTGGAGTATTACCTGCCGGGGATCAATCAGGTGGAGGTGAAGCACGGCATCGGGTTGGACTTTGCCAAGATTATTAAGTCGATGCTGCGTCAGGCACCCAACGTGATCCTCGTCGGGGAAATCCGCGATACAGAGACCGGAGAAATGGCAGTACAGGCCAGTTTGACCGGACACTTGGTTTTCTCGACACTTCACACGAACGATGCGCCCGGTTCTATTACACGTCTGATTGACATGGGCGTGCAGCCGTTTCTGGTTGCGTCGTCTTTGATGGCGGTGATGGCTCAGCGTCTGGTTCGTGTGGTTTGCGAGAAATGTAAAGAACCGTATCAGCCCACGCCGGACGAGGTGGACTACTTTGAATTGACGGATGAGGACCTGGAAGAGGGCGACTGGGTCCGCGGAAAAGGCTGTGCAGCCTGTCAGCACACGGGATACAAGGGGCGTCGAGCTGTGTTCGAACTGATGACAATGAACTCCACGCTGCGGGAGATGGCATTCAACAGTGAGCCGGCTCAGAACATTCGGCGACAGGCCCGACTGTTCGGTATGCGAACGCTGGTGGACGACGCAACGGACAAGGCGAAGGCCGGTCTGACGAGTCTGTCCGAGGTTTACAAATTGTCCAAGGGCGGCCATTAGGCGGCCACGTTATGCACTTTTGTGGACGCTCGGTCGGCAGAGCATGACAATGAGATGCATGTCAGGGGGAGCAGCTCTCTGACAGGCCCCGCTTTCCGCGGGAATCCCGTGCAAACGGGAACCCCGCATCCGCGGGACGCCTTTCGCAGAATTCCTATCTGATTTTTTCTCATTCTCCTGCGAAGCCGTACAGGGATGTCCCTTCACCTTCAGTCTCAATCCAATAGCGAGAACTTAGTACCCGGTGGCGAAGCGTCGCGTTGCTTATGCGATGGCTGATGCATTTGTCACTCACAGCGTGTCATGGACCGTCTGGTTGAATTCAGGTGGTCGGTGTCCGTTTTTCACACTTTCATTGTCAGTGATCAGGCCGCGTTTTGCGGCGGAATGTCTGCACTGAATCGTTGCAGGAGCGGCAAGTTCCGGGCTACCCACTTTGCCCGTTCGTTCGCCGGCTTCGATTCGCCGCTTTGCGGTGTGCGGTCGTCTGGTGACTCATTGATGGTGGGCGACGGAGTGTGGCACGCAATCATTGTGGGCAGGGGCTTTGGTTAGCGGGTTGGCAGGGGAGAATCATGCCACGTCAGCTTCAAATCGATAAGTTGCTGGAGACCGTCGTTCGCGATGGTGTCAGCGACCTGCACATCACCGTCGGTCAGCCTCCGGTTGTTCGTTCGGGCGGCCATATGGTTCGTCTGCCGACCAAGAGCCTGGAGAAGGAAGACACCACGGCGCTGATGAAGAGTATTACGCCGGAGCGTAATCAGCAGGAACTTCAGGAGCGTGGTGGTACCGACTTCGGGTTTGCGTTTGGCGACAAAGCCCGCTTCCGCGTGTCGGTCTTCAAGCAGCGCGGCATGATCGGCATGGTGCTGCGTCGAATTCCCAACGAGTTTCTGACGTTTGAGCAACTGGGGCTGCCGCCCGTTGTTCGCGAGTTGATTCAGCGACCACGTGGTCTGTTTCTGGTGACCGGGCCAACCGGTTCCGGCAAGACGACCAGCCTGGCCAGCATGATCAACTGGATGAACAACAACCTCGATCATCACATCATCACGATGGAAGACCCGATCGAGTATTACCACGACCACAAAAAGTCGACCATCAACCAGCGTGAGATTGGCGTCGACTGTGCGACCTTCCCGGATGCTCTGCGAGGCGCTCTGCGGCAGGACCCCGACGTGATTCTTGTGGGGGAAATGCGAGACCTGGAAACCATTGAAGCCGCCATTACCGCGGCGGAAACCGGGCACGTGGTCTTCGGCACGCTGCATACCACGGGTGCTCAGGGTACGGTCGACCGCGTGATCGACGTGTTTCCGACCAACCAGCAGGCTCAGATTCGAACACAGCTGGCCAACGGAATTATTGGCATCCTGTCGCAGGCGCTGCTGCCCCGCAAACCCAAAGGGCTGGTGGCCGCTTACGAGATGCTGGTGGTTACCAGTGCCATCTCCAACCTCATTCGAGAAGGCAAGACGTTTCGTATTAACTCGGCCATTCAGACCGGGCGGAAGTTTGGCATGATTCTGCTGGACGACAGCCTGTTCAACCTCTGGCGAAACGGGCTGTGCGAAGAAGAAGACGTGATCAACAAATCCAACAACCCGGGCGAATTGCGAGCCCGCATTGCACGAGCGAAGAAAGGGGTCTTCGAAGACGACGACGATGATGATGACGACGACGAGTTCGACGATTAAGTCACACTGATGCCCGACAGGCATCCGTTGTGACGAGCGACCCGTGTCGCGCAGCCGTCCGCTATCGTCACTTTGGCCACATCAGCCGTTTCCACACGGGGCTTTGCTCCCGGCTTTCAACCAGACACCTTCAACGATTTTGTAACGCACTATGCCACAGCGAAAACTCGGACAAATTCTGGTCGACATGGGTTATCTGACAGATGACCAGCTTTGGGATGTTCTGGAAGAACAAAAGCAAAGCTCGGGGCTCATCGGTCAGGTGGCCGTTCGTATGGGGATGGTCACAGAAGATCAGGTGACCCAGGCCCTGGCGGAACAGTGGGGCATGCCGGTCATCAATCTGGCTGAAACCAACATTCCGTCCGCCGTGCTGGAAATGGTGCCGCAGACCATGGCAGAGATCTACAAGATCATGCCTGTCAGTTTGCGGAACGACGTGCTGGTGGTGGCCATGGCCGACCCGCAGAACGTGGCCGCACTGGATGACCTCCGCAACTTCCTGGGCAACGAAGTGCAGGGGGCGGTTTCGAGTCTGGCGGATGTGGAAGAAGCCATCTCCCGCTACTACGCGGACCGCGAAGAAAGCATTGAAGACGTCATTGGCGAGCTGCGTTCTGAAGAGGACGAAGACGGCGTCATCAAGGGGCACGACCTCACTTCAGAAGAGGCTCTGTCTGACGCGGCTCCCATCAAGAAGCTGCTGAACATGGTGATTCTGCTGGCCATTCGTGACCAGGCCAGTGACATCCACTTCGAGCCATTCGAAGACGAATTCAAAATCCGCGTGAAAGCGGACGGTATTTTGTACGAGATGGTTCCACCGCCCCGCCACCTGGCGAACGCGGTGGTTTCTCGTATTAAGGTCATGGCCGATCTGGACATCGCCGAGCGGCGTCTGCCGCAGGACGGTCGTATTGAATTGAACGTCGGCGGTAACCCGGTCGACCTTCGCGTGAGTGTGCTGCCGGTGCTGTTTGGCGAGGCAGTCGTCATGCGGGTTCTGGACCGAACGGTGGTCGCGCTGGACCTGAACAAGATCGGCATGGACCCGACGATTCTGTCGCGTCTGCGTCGCATGATCAAAATGCCCAACGGCATTGTCCTGGTGACCGGGCCCACGGGATCGGGCAAGACCACCACGCTGTATTCGGCGCTGAACGAGCTGAACGACGTCAGCACGAAGATCATCACCAGCGAAGACCCCATTGAATACGACATTGAAGGCATCACGCAGTGTCCCGTGAATCCGGACATCGGTGTGACGTTTGCGAATATCCTGCGAGGTATTCTGCGACACGACCCGGACAAGATTCTGGTCGGCGAAATTCGAGACTACGAAACCGGTGAGATTGCCGTTCAGAGTGCTCTGACCGGCCACCTTGTGTTCAGCACGCTGCACACCAACGACGCGCCGACGGCGATTACGCGTTTGCGCGATATGGGTGTGCCCGCGTTTCTGATCACGGCCACCGTGGAAGGCATTCTGGCACAGCGGCTGGTGCGTCGTATCTGCACAGAGTGCCGGACAGAATTTGAGCCATCGGATGAGCTGCTGATGGAACTGCAACTGCCGCTGGATACAGCGCGTAAGTACAAGTTCTATTACGGCAAGGGCTGTGCTCGCTGCAACAACGGCGGGTACAAGGGCCGCGTGGGACTTTACGAGCTGCTGACGGTGACGGATGAAATTCGTGACTGCGTGGCGGCCGAAGCCTCGGCGGATGAGATTCGCGATGTGGCCCGTAATCAGGGCATGACGACACTGCGTGAATCGGGCCTGAAGCTCATTTTTGATGGCATCACCACCATTGATGAAGTGGTGCGGGAGACCGTTATGGAAGACGTTGGATAGTCCGTGATGGGTGACCGTTGGGTCACCTGGCAACGGGCGAGAACATCACAGACAGCAACGAAACAAAAAGCCGATTTGGTGACGCGGATGACTCAGTTTTGATCAAACTTTCGGTGCGGATTGGGCGGTTGAAAACGTCGTAATCACAGAGCATCAGGTCAACAAATTCCGGTCATGTTGCCGGCGTTTGCGTTACACAAAAGAGCGGCTGTGGCAGGACTGAACCATTCTGCTGCAGCGAAACAATACACATCACAGGGCGGGCAACAATCTGTTACACGCCTGAATCCATAACCCCCAGCACTTAAACGCTTTAGAGACAATATCAGCGGCACGGAATGATGTTTGCCACGTGAGAAGCTGGCGATACCTGCAGGACCAACCGGTTCTGAGGTTTCGTGAGTGTCTCACGGGGACAAATGCTCTCTTGTTGCGAGTTGCAACAGAGGGCACCGGTGGTCACCCAGTTACCCAACCCTCATTCAGTGGTGGTTACCACTGATGACTGGGATCAACTGATCACTGGATCAAACAGACGGTTCTCGTGCGGCGTTATCGGAGGTGACATATGCCAGTCTTCCAATACGAAGCGATGGACAGTACGGGCCTTGAGGTGAAGGACACCATCGAGGCGCAGACGGAGGATGAAGCCCAGACGATGATTCGTGAGAAGGGCTTCTATGTTACCAAGATTCGCGAAAAAGAGCGGAAAAAGAAGGCCAAGACGGCCGCCAAGAAAGACGCCTCCAAGCAAAAGACTTTCACCATTGGTGGTGTGAAGCCCAAGGTGCTCACCACCTTTACGCGTCAGCTGTCAACGCTGCAGGACGCGGGTCTGCCGCTGCTGCGAAGCCTTCGCATTCTGGAAGGTCAGAGCAAGCCGGGCGCTCTTAAGAACACACTGATCGACGTGATTGAAGACGTTGAGTCGGGCAACACGCTGTCAGAAGCGATGGCCAAACAGCCAAAGTGTTTTGACAACCTGTACTGCAACATGGTGAAGGCCGGTGAGGCCGGTGGTGCTCTGGAAGTCATTCTGCAGCGACTGGCGGAGTTCAAGGAAAAGGCTCAGTCGCTGAAGCGGAAGATCACCGGTGCGA
Organism: Planctomycetaceae bacterium; assembly: GCA_024742875.1. Taxonomy (GTDB): domain Bacteria; phylum Planctomycetota; class Planctomycetia; order Planctomycetales; family Planctomycetaceae; genus Fuerstiella. The sequence goes on from JANSXP010000125.1 coordinate 7,423, forward strand.
TGATCTATCCGTGTGCGGTGATCTTTGTCGCGGTGGCCATCGTGAGCTTCATCATGATGTTCATCATTCCGAAGTTCAAAAAGATCTTCGAAGACTTCGGCACCGACCTGCCGGACATGACCGAGATGCTGATCAGTATTTCGGACTGGATGCTGCAGTACTGGTACATGTTATTTATTGGGCCGATTGGGTTTTGGTTATTCATCAAGATCGTGAGGAAAAACAAAACCGGGGCCTTTGTGGTCGACTGGTTATCCTTACGCATCCCGCTTGTCGGGAAGATTTTGCACTTAGGAATTATTGCTCGTGTGACACGAACGTTAGGGACGCTTATTGCGTCCGGGGTGCCCATTCTGGAGGGCTTATTGATCTCCAGAGATACATCGGGCAACCACGTGTTTGAGCGGGCGTTTGACAATATTTACTCGGCGATTCGCGAAGGGGAAACCATCGCGGTGCCGTTGAAGGAAGCCAAGATCGTCGACGACATGGTTGTGAACATGGTGGACGTGGGTGAAGAGACGGGTGCCCTGGACGACATGCTTTACAAGGTGGCGGACGTTTACGACGAAGAGGTGGAAGTGAAGGTGGAAAGCCTGATCAGCCTGCTGGAACCGATCATGGTTGTGGTTCTGGGTTTGATCGTGGGTTTCATTGTGATCGCGTTGTTCCTGCCGCTGATTAAGCTGCTGAACGACCTGTCCTAAATCATCCGAAGTTGAGTGAACAATGTGAACGTCTGGTAGAGAGTTCGGGCCGAGCCGTCTGGGCCACACAGCTCAGGCGGCTTTCCCGGCTCTGTACGAGATGCTCACAGCACGCAGGTCACACTGACAGTTCACCGTTCACTCAACGACGGGACACCGAAGCAGAAACACTGAAGTACAGAACTGAAGTACAGCACATCGCAGAGAATCGCGGACGGAAGTTGGCAGGAGCTGACGGAAGTCGATCGAAGTTCAATCAACCAATAAAGACGCCTCAAACCAAACATGAATCCAGCACGCGGCCCTATGACAAGGCTTAGTCCTATGAGACATCTGAGTACAACGTCTTTCAGCACGTCAAAGAGTACGACTCCCGGCACCCGCAGCGGTTTCACCCTGCTGGAACTGCTGGCGGTTATCACCATCATCAGCATCCTGCTGGCCCTAATTCTGCCCGCGATCGGAGGCGTCCTGCGTCGCGCAAGGATTGCTGAGGTGTCGACTGAATTCACACAGCTGGACCAGGCACTCACAACGTTTAAGAGCAAATTTGGTGACTACCCACCGAGCTCACTTTCTATACCTGCTTCTGGCGGTACATGGTCTCCCGCCGATCGAGCAAAGATTCGTGCCATCTGGCCGCAGTTCAACTTTGCCTCCCGAGGCGGTCTGGCGAGCAGTGTCCCTGCCATCCATTTGAACGGAGCCGAATGTTTGGTGTTCTTCCTGGGAGGTGTGAACGCTGGAACCACCGACACGCCAAACCTCGTCGGCTTCTCTCAGAATCCTCTGACACCATGGACTGCCAGCGGCAATCCTGTTGGGCCGTTCTTTGAATTCGACGCCAGTCGGCTTGTGTCTGTCGACGGAGATGACGCGCTGGAGTTGCTCGACCCAATGCCCGATCAGCAGTCTCCCATCCTGTATATCAGCAGCACGGGCGGCGGCATGAACAAAGATAATGACGCGGCTGCGGACGACTACGACGTATTCCCCGATTCTCCGCTGACGCTAACTAACCACACGTCTCGCAATATGGCGTTTCCATACACGAAAGGCGATGCCACGCAGCCGTACAACCACGATACGTTTCAGTTGATCTCCCCCGGTGAGGATGGGCTGTACGGCGTCGGCGGAGGCTATGCGGAAGGTACAGATCTGTCCGATCGAGATTTGAATGGCGACAACAACATTCAAAACGCTGACGCCAACTCGAACAGCGTGCTGGATGTCGGTGACTATCTGGAGCCACGTCGCGTTGAGAGTGACAACATCACGAACTTCAGTGGCGGAACGCTCAACTAGAGCGTTCGCACGCGGTGACTGGAGAGCATTATGGTTAAGCAAAATACAAGAAAAATGCACCGGCGAGGTTTCACTCTGCTGGAGCTGTTGATTGCCATTTCAGTGATTGCTGTTCTGGCGGCCCTGTCCGTCAGTGTGATGATTGGAATTGATAACCAGGCCAAAGAAGCGGCAACCGTAACGACATTGCGCAAGCTCGATGCTTTGCTGCAGAAACGGATCGAAGGGTTTAATCGGACCTTTGATCGAGGCGGGGCGCTGCGAGATCGCTACCTCGATGCTACGAGAAATCTATTGGCACAGGATGGCATCTTTGGGCCGTTGCGCGGCAACCGTCAGAATGGTGAAGAGGACTCCGCCGTGGTGGAAACTCTCGCGAAGAAGGTTGCCATGCGTCACCTATTTCCTCAAAGACACGAAGATCTGCTTCTCCTCGGTTTCAACCTGGCAGGAACGGTTTCCGCAACAGATTTCGATACGACTAACAACATCGTCGCGGTCGCGGATCGTGTGCTGGATGCAAACGGGAATCGAATTGCTGATGCAGTCGAAGCCGTTGCTGACGACGGCGCGAAGCTTGCCGCAACGTATCCGCCAGGAGGCGATAACGGCGGCATCTATATCGACGATGCAACGGTTAGTTCAGAACTGATGTACTACTTCCTCGTCTATGGAGAACGTTTCGGTGCTCTTGAGTCTGTCGAGGATCAGTTCACTACGGCTGAAGTCGCGGATACCGATGAAGACGGGTTACTTGAGTTTGTGGATGGTTGGGGCCAGCCACTGCGGTTCTATCGTTGGCCTACGCTGATGATCAATCCACTGGCTCCCGATCCTTTTGAGCCGCGGTTGTGCACGCTGGGTGGGACAGATGCCACCGACAATCGTTTCATCACAACAGATGAACGCTTACTGGCAAATATTCTGATCAAGGGGCTGCCTCCCGAACCGTCTACGCTTCCGAATGGAGCCGTGCCTCGAGACCTGTTACTGGTTGATCCAGACGACCCGGTGGGCGTGCTCTACCGCGCAATGGAAGAGTACCCGGGTGGTCCTGTCGACTTGAACTGCGATGGTGACACGGGCGATATCGGAGAGTCAGACTCGGTGGCGTTTGCATTGGAGTTCAATGCGACAAATTACCACACCCCAGATACTTATCACGTACCCCTGATCGTGTCAGCGGGGGCGGATGAGATCCTCGGACTTTTCGAGCCATCTGATACGCCCAACTTCGGAAACCTCGGAGCGTACGACACGACCATCAATTTTGACACGATGCTGGAGCAGGTGGGCGACAATCTCACCAACCAGAATCGACGGGCAGGAGGTCGACGATAATGCGACGCCAAAATGCCAAACAGAATCGACGCGGATTCACACTTGTTGAGCTGCTGATTGTCATCACGATCATTCTGTTGCTGCTGACGATGACCGTTCTAACAGTCCGGTTCACGCAGGATTCAGATCGTGTGCCCGGTGCAGCTCGTCAGGTTCAGTCGTTCCTTTCAGGTGCTCGTGACCGTGCTCTCTATTATCGACGCCCAATCGGTGTGCGGATGTACCTTGACTCTGATGCCCTGACTGCAAACTCAGGTGTCGGCGAGCAGCGTACCGTGAGTGCCATGGCGTACATTGACTCTGGGGAGTTGTGGGACGACGGCCAGATTCAGCTTCGACGCTGGGACCCTGACCTGGACGGTAGAACGAATATCCCTTCCGGCACGTCCACTGTTGATATCAATGGCGACGGCATTCCCGACGATCCGACGCAGGTGTGGATGGTGGCGGGTTTGAAAGCGAACAAGTGGTGGGAGTTGAAGCGACGTGGCCTGCTTGTGGACGGCATGCGAATCCGGATACCAGCTGGTAAGCAAGGGACATGGTATCCAGTCGACACGCGACTTATTGATATCACGTCGGCGCCCGCGGCGACTCAGTATCTTGTTTTACAGATTCCGTATGCTGATCGCGGAGATACCAATCAGCGCACGGCTGTGGCTTTTGGCGGTGTTGGGCCGGATGACTATGAGTTGGAATTGCCCGCAACGTTGATGCCGGTTGCCCCATCTCTGCTTCCGGATTCGGTCGTTGTTGATCTCGATGGCTCAAGCTTGCCCACTGCCTGGAGGCCTTCGGCGCTGAATGGAGGGAGCTTCAGTCCGTATATGGACATCGTCTTCTCCCCCAAAGGCAATGTGATCGGCGACGCTGCGTCGACAGGACTCATTCACCTGTACGTTTGCGATCGTGTAGATGCGACTGATCTCAAGGATCAATTCATTGATGAGTACGTCAGTGGTCTTGCACCAACGTCAACTGATCGGGCAACGAATCTGGCGAAGTTTGAAGCCGGTGTGAGTGCTGGTGTGCCCTTCGTCCCCGGAGAAGAAATTGACCCTGCGACGTATGCGTGGGTCTCTGGCTTGTCAGAAGATGAACCCTATCTCCCCGGAGCACGAAGACTGATCTCCGTCTTTACTCAAACTGGATCAATCACGGTGCACGATGTGAATCCAACAGACTCGGTGAGCAGTGACGGTCTCGCTGATGACCCCTATCTGTTTGCGGAGACGGGAGCGGAGTCGAAATGATGAAAAGACAGATTCTGCCAGGCACGATGCCCGCTCCACGCGGTGTGACGCTGACTGAGGTCCTCATGTCATTGATGATCATGAGTATCGGTGTCGGGCTGGTTGCCACGCTGTTTCCAATCGCTGCATTGCGATCAGCTCAGGCGACCAAGATGACGAATGCGGCGATCACAAAACTGAACGTCGAATCGATGTTAGACGCGCGGCCACAGTTGATTTTCGATCCCGATGGGGATTTTGAATTTTCAACCAGTGTTGCACCGGCCCGTTGGAACCGGCTGACTGAGCACTTTCGCAGCAACGCCGAAAAGAACTACATCGTTGACCCGTCTGGCTACTTCGCAATGGTTGCCGCTGGCAATTCACCAGCATCGGTGTCCGTTACCTCTGGGTTGATCGATGCCGCACCGGCCGCCGGTCTGAACTGAGGAGCAGCGGAATACGCAGGGGAGATACCAGGGGGTCCCATAGCGGTGATGAAGTGACAGGAAGTC
>JANSXP010000110.1 GCA_024742875.1 Planctomycetaceae bacterium
GACCACCGAGCAGGATGTTGGCGGCCGCTCCTGTGGCGGTGAGTACGTCGTCGTTGTCGGAGCCGGTGAGGTTTTCGATTCCGGTGAAGGCTTCGTTGACGCCGCCGTAAACGGCCGTGCCGGTTCCGTCCGCGTTGACGACAGCAGTGACGCCGATGCCGATTCCGGCGAACGAGTTGGTGTCGTTGCCTTCGCCGCCATCGATAATGTCAGTTCCGCCGCCACCGGCGAGGATGTCATCACCCAGTCCGCCGAGCAGAATATTGGCGGCCGCTCCTGTGGCCGTGAGAACGTCGTCGTTGTCGGAGCCGGTGAGGTTTTCGATTCCGGTGAAGGCTTCGTTGACGCCGCCGTAAACGGCCGTGCCTGTGCCGTCCGCGTTGACGACGGCCGTGACGCCGATGCCGATTCCAGCAAAGGAGTTGGTGTCGTTGCCTTCGCCGCCGTCGATGATGTCTGTTCCGCCGCCACCGGCGAGGATGTCATCGCCGGATCCACCGGTCAGCGTGTCCGCACCACCATTTCCAGCCAGGGTGACACCGGAGGTTGCGGTGGCCGCGTTCAGAGTGTCGTTGCCGCTGCCGCCGTTTGCAGTCAGGCTGACGCCCGTGGGCACTTCGTTGACAGTGAGCGAATCATTCTGGTCTCCCAGGTTGATGAGAACATCACTCAGGCCGGCTGCTGCAACGTTGACTGTCAGCACGGTATCTCCGTTTGACAGTTGAATGTCCGGATTGCCGAGAGCACCGCCCTGAAGCGTAATCGTGTCCAGGTTTCCAACATCAATGACCAGCGTGTCCGGGTCAGGGGCTGAGATCTCGACGTTGTCGCTCTCGGCAGCATCCGCGTCAAAACTGAGCGTGCCGGCGTCGAAAGAAACGGCCGACAGCACGAGCCTTGGTTCAATAGTCTCTGCGGCGACGGCTGGTGTTCGGCCTGATCTGCGTGAGTGTTTACGTCGACGACTGCGCCGGCGTTGGGGAGATGTTGTGAAAAATGTTTTTAACTGTCGTGTCAGGCTTTCAAAGCCGCCAAAGAACTGAGCAGGCATCTCTAGGAATCCTCAGGACGCATCTATGACGTTGTGTGACGACACGCGATGCATATTCAGAGTTGTGGGAAAGAAGGAACCACGCCCCCGTGATGTGCCGCCAGAGATTCGTCTTACCTGTGTTCCGGAGTTTTCCTCAGAGTGCTAAGTGACAAACAGAAAGCGGGTCCGATGAAACATCGGACCCGCACGTACTGCATGGTGACTAGTCGTCATGCCTGGTCAGGAATCGATTGGAAATTGTCTTGAACGAAATCCGTTCCTGTCCATCACCGTGAACCCAGACAAGACCTTCGCGTTCAGTAGACGCGTTCAGGCGACTGGCACCTTCGGCCAGTTGCATGATCTCGTCGATCGTGTCGGGAACACTGCGCACCTCCACAAACGGAACACACTCCAGCTGCAGTTCCCGGCACAGGTCTTCCATCTCCTGTTTTGGCAGATACGAATAACTGCTGATATCGAAGATGTTGAAGACGAACAGACGTAACGACTTCAGGTTGTACCTGTTCTTCTGGATGCCGGGACCGATCAGCTCCCCCTGTACGGCAAGTGGGCGACCAATCGACTCCAGTCGTTCCTTCAGTTGGCACTCGCGGACGATCTGCCAGTGGCTGTTGCGTTCATCCTCGGCAATCTGCCAGTTGCGGCCACAGACGCCAAAGTCCTCGTGGGAGAACGCCGTGAAGGATGTGCCGTCAAGTTTCTCAGAAACGTAGAACTGCCTGTCCTTCCAGGTGTCGTAGCAGTCCGTCAGGTTCTGTACGCGTTCTTCGTCCGTCTTGGTGATGAACGAAGGGAATGGTCCCACGATATTGCCGTTCAGGCAGGCAGGAATTGGTGGCTCGTATTTCACAATCCCCAGTTCTGCCGTGACGTCTTCGCCGATGACGGCTTCGCGGTTCAGAATGCCAGTGCTGAGCAGCAGTCCCTGTGAGATCTGCCCCCGCAGTCGAACGGTACGCAGACGAAACCCTTCGCGTTCGCCCATGGTGCGGTAAGACGATTTCCTGAGGAATTCGAACTCGTTTCGGATGGGCAGGAAGGAGTCGATTTCGCAGTAGATCACATGGTCGCCGGGGCGAAATTCGCCCTTCTTAATGACGCACTTCCAGCCATCGACGACGGCCAGTTCGATGCGGTCGGCACCTTCGATGGCCTTTATGGATGACACCGTGCGAACGGTCGCCAGTTTTCTCATGATTGTCTTCTCCTGTTTGTATGGCTGTCCGCCAATGACAGACGCGCTGCCTGAAAGGTTCGGCGTGCCAGAGGGCGGCAGAGTGTTTCAACTCAGCTTTTCTCACGCATGCACTCACAGCTGGGTGTTCGGTTGTGCACAGTGCGGGACGAACGTTTCTGTGAACCCCGAGAACTCGTCCATAAGCCGGCCAATCTGGGCTGTCAGCCGTGTTTGTGCGACGCTACTTTCCAGGCCGTTTGACTTTCCTGCCGGCTGAGGACCTGACGATGACGGAACGCTGTGCCTTTGAGAATCCTGAGATCCCCAGGACGGGGCTTTCCGCAAAGTTGCTGGAAAGCCTGCTGGGCATGCAAAGTCGGATGCTCAGAAGGATTGTTCTGGAGGGCGACTACGCGGCGATCCTGGACGATCTGTGCCGCCTGGCGGAATCGCTGCTGACTGATGCTGTTGCCACGGTGATGCTGTTCGACCATGCACGAGACGGGCTTTTTGTGGAGAGCGGACCCAGCTTGAACCAGCTGGCTCTGGCTGCCATCAACGGGCTGAAGGCGGGACAGGGGTCGTGCGGCAACACCGTATTTCATAACGAACCGATGTACGTGTGCAACACGCAGGACGATGCCCGCTGGATCAGCCATCGTGATGTCGCCCGGCAACTGAACATCTGCTCCTGCTTTGCCTTCCCCATTCACGATGCCGATCAGAACTGCATTGGTTCCTTTGCGATCTCCAGCTTTCTGCATCGCACGCCCGACCAGTTCCATGAAAAGCTGCTGATGACATGCGCGAGTATCTGCAGCGTCATCATCCAGCGTCGGCAGGACGATGAACTGAGGGAGCAGATGCTGGCTGATCAGGCCAGGGCCAATCAGCTGAATTCGCTGGGAGTGCTGGCCGGCGGCATCGCCCACGATTTCAATAACCTGCTGACCACCATCATGGGCGGTGTGGACCTGGCTGTTTCGTTTCCTGAGTCTGACCGGACGGTCGACTTGAAGCTGGCGATGACGGCCATCGAACAGGCGCGGGCTTTGACGGATCAGTTGCAGACACTCTCCAAAGATACGGCTTCTGATCGTCAGCTGTTTGAGGCCGGTCCGGCGATCAGCGAAGCGGTCGAGTTTTCTCTGCACGGAAGTGACATTCGACTTGCCGTCACCGGGCTCCCGGCTGCCCGACCGTATCTGGTCAGTGGTGATCGCGGACAATTGGGACAGCTGGTTCAGAATTTGATTCTCAACGCGCGGCAGAGTATGCCGGACGGTGGCACCATTCGTGTCAATTGTCAGCGGCAGACGTTTCACGGTGAGGGCTTTCTGCCCGACGGAGAGTATCTGCAGATTGAAGTGGTCGACACCGGTGTGGGTATCTCAGCAGACGTTCAGGAACGCATTTTTGAGCCCTATTTCTCCACGCGAGAGGATGGCCACGGACTCGGTCTGTTTCTTTGTTATTCCATCGCACAGCGACACGATGGTCGCATTCGCGTCGATTCTGTGCCTGGGGCTGGCACGACCGTGACCGTGCATCTTCCCCTGCAGACGCGCCCGGCGTCGTCCGCTCCGCCATCATCGCCGAATGAGAGCGGAGCGATTCTTGTCGTGGACAATCAACGTGAGATCCGCCGCAACCTCGGTTCAATCCTTTCCCGGCTGGGGTACCAGGTGACGGAAGCGGCGGACGGAGAACAGGCGATGGCACGGATTCGCGAAAGGCAGCACGAGAATGCGCCTCCATTTGCCTGCGCCATCATCGATGACAGGATTCCCGGTGATCTGAATACAGTTCAGTTGAATGCCTCAATTCGATCCGTCAGCCCGCAGACTCGCGTAGCTCTTTCTTCCGGGTATCCCCGGACACCCTCGCCCAGCAGTCGTTTTCGCGAAGCGCTGCAGGCCACCCTGGCGAAGCCCTACTCCGTGAATGACGTTCAGCAACTGCTGCTGCAACTGGCGGTGAGGGCAGACGGCCGCAGCTGATCTGGCCGGCCCATTCTGATAGTGTTGTCTCTGTGTAAACTGCGCGCAGGCAGGGGCGGCGTGCTGGGGCACGCTTAGCAACATGGATTCGGGATCGTCATGGCACGACATCAGCATCGCACCGCAGGGCCGCGTTTTCTTTTTGCAAATCGAGACGGGGGGACGGTCCTCCGCTATTTGATTATGCTCCACCTGTTTGCCGCTGCGGCTGTTCCTGCTGTCGGCGACGAACGCGTCTGCGGCGCCCGCACGGCTGATGGCGTTGTGTCGATTGGTCAAGGCAGCTACACGACATCACTGCGTTCTTTCGATGAACAGGACCACGGCCCGCAGTTTGACGTCTTCGTGAAGGAGGGCTTGAAGGCTCCACTGCCCACGAGTGACTGGTGGACGACGGTCCTCACAGAGCGCTTCTCACGGAACCTGTTTGCCTTTCCGCTCGCCTTTCGGTGTGAGGAAACCGGCCTGCTGGTGGATCGCCCCGGTTTACTGCAGAAAAAAGACACCATCTACTCTCCGTTTGACGCCGATTTGTGCATTGGTCTGCAGGGGCACGTCTTTGAGCGAGCCGATGTCGCGGACTGGGGAGACTTCACCGTTGATGTTTCGTTTCGAGGGAGCCCGTCTTTTGAAGCCACCATCGGCCACGGTCTGCCGTTCGTGTATGCGGAGTTTGAGGCCGGTGTGCCGGAAGTGCGGGCATTGGGTGATGCTCACGTCGTTGTGCAGCACGCCGATGGGCTGCTGCTGCGTGCCGGTCGGCAGCACTACGGTCTCTACGTGCAGGGAGAGGGAGTCCGTTTTGATCTGACATCGTGGACTGCGGAAAAGAAGATAGCGCTGCCAGGCTGCCGCTATGTGGCCATCGCTGCGCTGCCGGGTTCGGCCGCCTTCAGCACGTGGAAGTCGGCCGCGTTTCAGCGGGTGACCGGCTCACGTATTGACGCTGTGTATGACGTGCAGCGCGGCACCGTTCGTACGACGTACCGCCTTTTGACAGAACCGGTCCGAGGGCCGGCGGGACCAGCCTGGCTGGCCCTGATGCCCCATCATTATAAGAGGCAGGGACTGCCCCTGTCCGATGACGGCTATGACTCGCTGCGGGGTCGCCTGCGGCTGCTTAACGCGAGTAATTTCCAGACGACGCTGCCTTTTCACGGGCTTCTGCCGAGTTTGCCGCAGCCAGCGGGCGAACAGTTTGAGGCGTCGCACCTGCAGGAACTGGTCAGCGCAGTGGCGGCCGAGCAACCGGTTTTCGAGGCCTCCAAAGACCCGGAGATTCGCCAGATTATGGAGCGCGGCAGCGATGTGATCGTGCCGCAGGACACCTACTTTCTCGGTAAGCAGATCGCCCACATCGCACGCCTTGTCTCCATCGCAGAGCAGATGGGCAGCGAGCGGGCAAAGGGGCGTTTGCTGGATGCCCTGCGAGACGAGCTGACTGACTGGTTGACGGCCACGCCGGGGGAAAAAGATCACTACTTCTATTATGACGACAGGTGCGGCGGGTTGATTGGAATGAATTCCAGTTTCTTCACGTACGACTACACCGATCACCATTTTCACTACGGTCACTTTGTCTATGCGTCTGCGATTCTGGCAATGCATGACGAAACGTTTCTACAAGACTATGGGCCCATGGTGGAGCTGCTGATTCACGACTATGCCTCACCGAATCGTGACCATCCGCTGTTTACCTGGCAGCGGATGATGGATCCCTGGGAAGGACACAGCTGGGCCAACGGTCGCGGCGGCTGGGGCGACGGGCTGGAAGATGATGGCAACGATCAGGAGTCGTCTTCCGAAGCCATGCACGCGTGGCAGGCCATAGCGCTGTGGGGCATGGTCACTGGTAACCGGCAGCTGCGAGATCATGGCATCTGCGGGTACGTGACAGAAGCCTCAGCCGTACGTGAGTATTACTTTGATGTGGACAACGACATCTATCCGCCGCGGCGTGGGGACGATCCGTTTCAGCATGAATTTGTCACACTGCTGTCCGGAGGCCGGGCATCCTATCCGGGCTACTCCAGCTTTCCTGAGTATGTGTTTGGCATTCAGTATCTGCCGATGACGTCCGGATCCCTGTATCTCGGGTATGAGCCGAAAGCCGTCAGGCGTCAGCGGGAGAATTTCCTCGCCGAAAACGGGGGCGTGGAGACGCGCTGGTTTGACAATATGTGGATGTTCGAGGCACTCGCTGACCCGTCGGCCGTGCTGCGGCGATATGACGAGTCCGCCACCATCGATCGTGACGGCAACAGTTTCGCCACGGTTTACCACTGGCTTCATTTCTTCGACGGGGCTGGTCAGGTGGATACAACTGTGGCTGCACCGTGGCCGTGGTACGGCTGTTTTCGCAGGGGCGATCGACTGACGGTGGTCGCTTACAATCCCAGGGGACAGGTAGTGGAGATTCCGTTTCGCCGACGCGACAGCGGCCAGCCAGTGTTGACCCTGCGTGTGCCGGGAAAATCACTGCACTCTCAGGTTGTGACGATCGAGCGTGATTAGCTGTCCGAATGTGATGAACGAGCTGCTCCGGGCGACCGCAGCGGCGCTCAGGAACCTTCCGTGACGTCCGCCTTGAATCGCTCAATGGCTGTCCGCATGGACCGTGTGATGTCCGGGTGGTCAGCCGCCACGTTTTGGGTTTCGGCCGGATCTTTGCTCAGGTGATACAGCTGCACGTTGTCCTGCGTGACAATCATCTTCCATGGGCCTCGTCTCATGGCCGTCCCCAGTTTGGGTTCGTAGCCAAAAAAGATATCGCGAGCGGGCGGGCGTTTTTCTGTGAACAGATGCCCTGCGAAACTGACTCCATCAAGATTGTCCGGACAGGCGTCTGCCAGACCGGCGATTTCGGTGAGTGTGGGGAACAGATCGAAACCGACCAGCAGGCTGTCTGAATGAGAGCCCGCAGGAATCCTGCCCGGCCACAGGGCAATCGCGGGTACCCGGTGTCCTCCTTCGTAGTGACTGAACTTGCCGCCGCGAAAGTGGCGAAACTGCCGAGGGCTCATGCCGACAGCGCCGTTATCTGAGAAGAAGAAAACCAGTGTGTTGTCCGTCAGTTTTAGTTCATCCAGCGTCCTGAGAAGTTTCCCCACACCGCGATCGAGTTCTTCCAGCATCCACCGGTATTTGGCGCGATTGGTATCATTGAGATGGTTAGGGTTCAAGCCTTCTGTCCGATTGTCGGGAGTATCCTCGGCTGTTTGATAAGGGTTGTGCACGGCTGCGTGCGAGACATACAGAAAGAACGGCTGGTCCTGATGGCGGCGGAGAAAGTCAACGCTGCGCTGTGTGATGATCTCGGTGGAGTAGCCGGGAACGTCCTGCTGTTGCAGTCCCACCCGCCATGATCCGTGACGGTGATAGTCCGTCGCACCGTTGAGGAAACCGGTGAATTCATCAAAGCCATGATGAATCGGGTTGTATTTGTCCTGATAGCCGCAATGCCACTTTCCAAACAGTGCCGTCGCGTAGCCGTTGTCTTTGAAGACTCGCGGCAGGGTGGGGACGGCTGGATCAATGCCGTGCTCCGGCTCACGACTGCCCACGATCACATCCACGATGCCGGCCCGCTGCTGATAACGCCCCGTCAGAAAAGCGACGCGAGTGGGGCTGCAGACGGACGAGTTTGTATGGAAGTCAGAAAACGTCATGCCCCGCGCGGCCATGTCGGCCAGGTGCGGTGTGGGCACCCAGCCGTCATACAGCTTCATGTCGCAGCAGCCCAGGTCATCGGCAAGGATCACAACAATGTCGGGCGGCCGATCCGCAGTCTGCGGATCGCTGGCGGAGGCAGCCAGTGCACTGCAGATGAACAGCAGCAGGCTGGGAATCAGGCGAGGCGTCAGCTTGGTCATGTGGTCTCGTTTTCAGGCAGGTGAGCTGCAGGTGAAAACGACAGTCTACCGGGCACCCTCATCGACGACGATGCCCGGCAGTATCCATCCGCGCGATTTACTTCCAGTCAGGAATCGGACGTCCGGGCGTCCAGCGTGCTCCCGCTTTTTCCAGTTCCCGATTCAGACGTGGCACGTCTTTCTGCGCGATGGGTTTGAGCAGTTCGAGGGCCGCTTCAAATTCCTGTTCGGCAATTTCATAGCTGCGTTTGTGAGAACTGGTTGGAGCCATGTCAGTGCTCCAGTGGCCCCTCACAACGGTCGAAATCCGACTGAGAATGCCGGGGTAACCAGGCTCCTGCAGGCTCGGACGCAGACGATCTCCATTGAACAGTTCCATCACGTCTTCCATCTTTCGCTGCAGCGCTTTGGCGCGTTTGCGAACGGACGGATCGATCCCAGGTGTGGCATCAGCGGCAGCGACCACATAATCGAGCCGATCACTGGTTTCCGTGGCAATCTGCATGGCCGCCATGATGGCGTGCTGCAGTTTGGCGGTCTGTTTCTGAAACGCCAGAATCTCAGATCGATCAACGTTCTTCACGCCGTCCAGGCCCAGTGGCTGCACCTGAAACTCAACCGGTTCCGCCAGCGTGGTCAGCTCACCGGCCAGGAGGTTGGCCAGTTCGACTGTGTAAGTTCCCGGCAGTGCCATCGGACCGCGGCCGGATCGACCACTGCTGCTGATCGCGCCCATGCCCGCGTAGCGGTAGTCCCAGGTTGTCCGATGCATGCCTTTGGATGTAGACGCAGACAGCGTGTTGACGATTTCTCCGTCTTCGTCGCGAATAATCAGCACACGTCGTGGTGACTCTTCGCGGGCTTCTTCTTTAAGGACATCCCAGTCCGGGTACCCCACATCACCTCCGGCGCGTTTGGCTTTGGCCTCTTTGCTTTTGCGTTCGGATTTTTTCGTCTTGAGGCTCTCACTCACGTAATAGGTAAACGTGACGCCAAACTCCGGATTCGGGGCGGTGAAGAAGCCGGCACCCTGATACGCCTTGTCGCGGCCGGACATGGGGGCGGCTTGGATAAACAGGCGGCCGGTCTTGATCGGCAGGATGGTGGCCTTCTCTTTCAGCATGTCTTTGCTGATGTGTCGCAGTGGGTCGTAGTTGTCGAGGATGTACATCCCGCGGCCAAACGTGCCCACGACCAGGTCATTTTCTTCGCGCTGAATCTCAATGTCACGCACCGCAATAACGGGCAGACCGTTGCGCATCTGCAGCCACTTGCGACCGCCGTCCAGCGTGAAGAACAAACCAAACTCTGTACCGCAAAACAGCAGGTCGGCGATTTCGTGGTCCTGCGCGAGTGTGTAAACGGAGCCACGCGGCGGCAGGGATTTGCTGATATTGATCCACGTTTTGCCACGGTCCGTACTTTTTACGATGTAAGGTTTGAAGTCGCCCCGTTTGTGATTGTTGATGGCCACAAAGACCGTGTCGGCGTCGTGAAGGCTGGGTTCAATGTCGTGGATGTAGCCAAATTCCGGCACTTCCGTGTTTTCAAAGCGGCCGATCTGTGTCCAGTTTTCGCCGCCGTCTTCGCTCACCTGAAACATGCCGTCGTCGGTTCCTGTGTACAGCAGGTTTCGCTGCACAGGGGATTCGGCCGCACACACAATCGTGCCGTAAAACGAGGTTGACATATTCTTGGCGACGGCGTCCATGCCCCAGACACGTCCCATCACTTTCAGTTTGTTGCGGTCGAGGTTGCGGGACAGATCCGGGCTGATGGTTTCCCATGTGTCGCCACGGTCGGTACTGCGATGCAGAAACTGAGAGCCGTAATATACGGTTTTAGAATCGTGCGGGCTCAGTGCCAGCGCAGAGTCCCAGTTGAATCTCAGCGGCGGGCCGCCTTTGTCGGCCTGCGGTTTGATGTCGATCCGCTGTCCCGTGCGACGGTCAAAGCGAACCAGCCCACCGTATTGCCATTGTGAGTAGATGGTGTTGGGGTCTTCGGGGTCAACGGCCGGATCAAAGCCGTCACCAAAGACGGTAGTGAACCAGTCGCTGTTGCGAATGCCGTGGATGTTATTCGTTTGAGATGGTCCACCCTGTGTGGCATTGTCCTGCGTGCCGCCATACACGTAGTAAAACGGTTTGTCGGTGCCCACGGCGATCTTGTAGAACTGCGCCAGCGGCAGATTGGCCGTGTAACGATAGTTGCGGCCGCGGTCCCATGTCTCGTACAGGCCACCATCACAGCCGATGATCAGATGGTTTTCATCGTTCGGGTCAATGTGGATAGCGTGGTTGTCAACATGCTTGAATGACTCGCCCAGACCCGTGAAGGTTTTGCCGCCGTCTTCCGACACCTGCATGTAGGTGTCGAGTGAATAGATGCGATCAAACTTGTGTGGGCAGGCAATGATCTCCTGATAATACTGCGGGCTGCCGGACACATATCCGCTTTGGCGTGACCAGGTTTCTCCGCGATTAGCCGATCGGAAAAAGCCGCTCCCGCCATTTGCTGCTTCCACGATGGCGTACACAACGTCCGGTTTCATCGGAGAGATGGCCAGGCCGATGCGACCGAGATCACCTCCAGGCAGTCCGCTGGTAATCTTCTTCCAGGTTTTACCGCCGTCGGTCGATTTATGGATGGCCGACTCGGGGCCACCGTCGATCAGCGTCCACACGTGTCGTCGGCGCTGGTAGGACGCGGCGTACATTGTGTCCGGATCGCGGGGATCCAGTACCAGATCTGTGACGCCCGTGTTTTCGCTGATGGACAGGATGCAGGTCCACGTATTTCCGCCGTCGGTCGTTTTG
Organism: Planctomycetaceae bacterium; assembly: GCA_024742875.1. Lineage (GTDB taxonomy): Bacteria > Planctomycetota > Planctomycetia > Planctomycetales > Planctomycetaceae > Fuerstiella. The sequence continues at coordinate 10,926 of JANSXP010000110.1, forward strand.
TAGAGACCTCGATCACCACCGGGTGACCACAGCGGGCCCTGAGCAGCCACGTAGACGGTGTCGGAATCCTGCGGGTGCACGATGACTTTCGCAATATGTTCAGAGTTTTCCAGCCCCACCTTTTTGAACGAACGTCCGCCGTCAATCGATTTGTAGAGGCCGTCACCATAGCCAACGGAACGCTGACTGTTGTTTTCGCCGGTCCCCAGCCAGACGGTAAAGCGATTGTGCGGATCAACGGTGATGCAGCCGGTGGAGTACGAACCGTAGCTGTCGAAAATTGGCTTCCATGTGGTGCCCGCGTTGGTCGTCTTCCACGCACCGCCGGAGGCTGTGGCCAGATACCATGTGCTGGACACTTCCGGGTCGACGGCGATGTCCACGATGCGGCCGGACATGAATGCCGGACCAATGCTGCGCAGTCTCAGAGGTGCTGCCAGTCCAGCATGAATTTCGGGGGATTCGTCTTTCGGCGCATCGCTGTCCTGAGCGACAGCAACGCCCCAGACAACACACACAGAAAGAGTGAAACGGCAAACTTTCGACACCAACGGCCCGGGCATATCGATCATCCAAATCACAGACGGAAAATATGAGCCGCCGATCCTAACGTCAGGAATTAGTGATTTGGGAATTACCTGCAGGCTGGGCTGTTTTTTTGAAAGGCAGCGCACAGTGTGACGATTGCCGGCAGACTGCGGTTGTTTGGTTTTGTAATCTGTCCAACATCAAACGGAGCGGTCGAATGAGCAGCGAATGATGACCCGTCAGCTGGACAGGAAGGCGGAGCATTTTGAGGGGCCGTGACGCGGCCGTAGGCCAGCGAGGGCCTGGAGCGCTACTCGCTGATCCCGTGCTTTTCCAGCACTTTCATCACGCTTTTCCAGCCCATCCGTTTGGCCAGCCGGTAGGGCGTGTCGCCAAATCGTGTCGGGACTGTGGGATCAGATCCCAGTTTCAGCAGTGCGTCAACACCGCGGGCGGCTCCGCCAAGGCACATGCTGTGCAGCACATTGAGTCCGTCTTCATCAGCGGAGTCGCGATTCTCTGCGTCGCTGAAAAACTCTTCCATGCCTTCCAGCATGTTGATCGCCATGGGATGTTCCGTGGCAGATACTTTGGCAGCGTCCTGAGAGGTTTCAGAGCCACCGAGCAGACGCGCAAAGAAACCGGGCGGCTTTTCGCCGATGTAAGCCGGCGGCACATACTGGATGACGGCTGGGTCGCCAAAGTTGAGTCCCCAGGCGTCGTCGTGCCCTTTGCGTTCTGGCCGCGACATCTCGGATCGCATGTGGTTGACGGTGAAGGCACCGTAGACTTTGCCTTCGCAGGCGTACATCCAGTCCGTCAGATCCTTCAGGCCAATTTCGACCTGATCTCCCTGACTGACGGACGTGAGCCAGTTGGGCTGATTGATCAGTGTGCCTTTGAGTCTGCGCCCGTCAAACGCGACCTCGTTCACCCACATCTGCTCCACGTCGTCAGCCGCTTCCAGAGCCTCCTGATCCGTGAAGGCCGCCTTGATGGCCGCCAGGTCCAGCGCCGGAATGATGCGGCGATACTCCCACGTCATCTCTCGCCAGAAGAAACGAAACGTCTTCCGAGCTGTCGCCACGGCACGCTTCATACCGGGGTCGTTGCTGTTTGCCTCAAAAACAGGTTCGTTCATGATGGCCTCCGCAAAACGAGGTTGGGGCACTGGCGACGGTCCTCAAAGATCGCCAGTGTGCAGGTGCGAAGGATACTGACAGCTTGCCGACAGCCTCACAACTGTCTGGAGCCATGGTTCACGCATTCACCTGGCCTGTTCCGGAATTCTCAATGTGACCGGCCGGATCGGTTGACACTGACGACCTCTGGCCTGCCGTATTGTTCCGTTGTCACGACGACTCTCGTGTTAACCAGGCTGTATGTCCAGGCCAGATACTGAGCCGTACATTCTGCCAGCGGTTTCTGGTCTTTGGGATTGCTGATGACCGTCACTGCCGTCTGGCGACATCTGATGGGATTGGCTTCACCGCTGTGGCGGTTGCCGACCGGGACGTGGCGGACCGTGGAACGGAGGGGCAGCATTGCATGGCGGAAGAAGGCAGGCCAGGATATCCGTCCCGAGCGTGACCGGATGGAAGCCGTTGTCATTCCATTGTAAATATTGTCCGCGCACGCAATCCCCCGCAATTGTCTGGATTCGTTCATGAGTCGACTCATTTGTCTCTGGGTGCTGGCTGTTGGGGCCGGTACTGTGTCCGCCCAACAGGCCTCGTCTGCCGCTGCTGAGGCAACGCCGGCTGCCGTTCGCGCAGCGTCCTGGGAACAGCACCAAAGAATGCGGCTGCAGTCTCCTTTCGCCGATCTTGCCTGGCATCAGATGGGGCCGACATTCTGCGGAGGGCGAATTGAAGCCATCGCGCCGCACCCACATCGTCCTGCCACGATGTATGTGGGCGTGGGGTCTGGTGGTTTGTGGAAGACCGTCAATAACGGGATGACGTGGCAGCCCGTGTTCGATCAGCAGGCCACCATCGCGATCGGCGATGTGGCGGTGGCTGCCAGTCGTCCGGAGACTGTCTGGGTGGGGACCGGTGAAGTGCTGCTGGCGCGATCCAGTCTGCCTGGCATGGGGGTCTACCGCTCGGTGGACGGCGGCGCGTCATGGAAAAATATGGGGCTGCAGGACTCGCAGCACATTGGCCGGATCCTCATTCATCCGACGGACCACAACACGGTGTATGTGGCGGCGATCGGGCATCAGAACAGTCCCAATCAGCAGCGGGGCGTGTTTCGAACCACAGATGGAGGTGACAACTGGGAACAGGTTCTGTACGCCAACGACGGCGCGGCGGCGATTGATCTGGTGCTGGATCCGAAAGATCCTCTGACACTCTACGCCAGTTTGTGGCAGCGAGAGGCGTCCACCGCAGACGTGAAATCTGCCAGCGGGGTTTATCGGACCAATGATGGTGGCGACACGTGGAGTCTGCTGGCTGGCGGACTGCCCAGCGGTGAGGGCGTGGATCGGATTGGCATTCACGTAGCGCCCTCGAATTCGCAGGTGGTCTATGCGCTGGCCGACGAAGGGGATCGCGACGGATTCTATCGATCCGTCGACGCGGGGCAGACTTGGCATTTGATGAACGACTCTTTGCAGGCTCGCTGGGACTGGTGCGAGATTCGTGTCTCTCCGGACAATGCCGACGAGGTCTACAGCATTGGCCAGAATTCATTCGTCTCTCGCGACGGAGGGCGGACGTTTGAAAAGATCGCTGGCACGATCATCCATCTGCTGCCTCATGGCGCGGACGTGATTCATCTGGATACACACGCGATGTGGATCAATCCCCACGACGCGGATCACGTGATCTTTGGCACGGATGGCGGCGTGTTTGTCACGCATGATCGGTGTCAGACGTGGCTGCATCTGAACAACATGCCGGTGGCCGAATGCTACGCGGTAACACACGACCGCCGCGATCCCTGGAATGTTTATGTGGGCACACAGGACAATGCAGCGCTGTTCGGCCCCCACACGCATCGTCCGGCTGCCGGCCAGCCAGACGAATGGGAACACGTCTATCTGGATCGCTGGGGGGGAGGTGATTCGTATTTCACCTATCGTGATCCGACTGACGACGACGTTGTCTACTACGAACATCAATACGGCGAAATGCGACGCAAGAACATGAAATCCGGGCAGACGATCGACATCCAGCCGGCGATCGCCGGGGAGCAGCTGCGATTTGCCTGGATGACCCCCTTTTTCCCTTCGGCGCACAACGGCCGAACGCTGTACGCGGCCGCCAATCGTGTGTTTAAATCGACAGACCGCGGCGAGAACTGGATGCCCATCAGCCCGGATCTGGTGGGAGACGACGCGGTCCGCAATCTGCGGTATCGCGCGGTGACAACACTGTCGGAATCACGCCGCAGGGCTGGGCTGATTTTTGCGGGAACCGACAACGGCGAACTGTACGTTACGGCCGACGATGGCAAGACGTGGAAGGCCATCCATGCTGAACTGCCTCGGCGAAGCTACTCGCGAGTGCTGGCGTCCGGGCATGACGAGGAACGCGTGTTTGCAACGCAGTCCGGAGCCGGGCTGGACGACTACACGTCCCGCGTTTTTCGTTCTGACGATGCGGGGCAGAACTGGACAGACATTTCCGGCGGACTGCCGGCCGAGTGCGTCAACGTGATTGTCGAGGACCCGCAGGTATCGGACCTGCTGTACGTGGGCACTGATCAGGGTGTTTATGCCAGTCTGAATGGCGGTGAGTCGTGGATTTCTTTGTGTGCCGACCTGCCTGCCGCTGCGGTGGCCGACCTGCTGGTACATGCCGAATCCGGTCAGCTGGTGATCGCAACACACGGTCGCAGCTGTTACGTCACGAACGCCCGTCCCATTCAACAGGCAGCAAAACACGCGACACAGCCTTAAAACGCACGTGAGCGGCTGGCAGCCGGGGAAATGTTACACCGTGATCGCACTGACCGTCACCCGCGACCGGGCGGCAGCAGAAGGGCTGAATCCGGCCAGCTCGGGCCCGAAACTACGTTTCCGGTGCGGGAACGGCTGCTCGGTCGCAAAGCAACTTAGACCGGCTCGCACTCGCGAGTGACCGGGTTCTCCACGCGTTCCATTTCCACGGGGTAATTTTCGAAAGACATCGTGTAGCAGTCTTCAAAAAGTGGGCGAATGAAATCGTTGGTATCCGGGTTGTGTTCCGGCTGCACGATGACTTCACGGCCCTGAGGGGCACTGCGAACGTGCCCTTCTTCGATGACAACTTCTCCGCCCTTGATGACATACCGCGGGTAGCTGAACATTTTCGTAACGTCCGCTTCTTCTTCGTAGACAGCGATGTCGCCATCACAGCCGATTCCCAGATTGCCTTTGTGGTTGAGTCCCAGTGTGCGAGCCGGGCCGGCGGAAATCAGCGTGGCGACTTCATACAGACTGTACTCGCGGTCAATCTCGGGAAGCGTGATTCGGCTCTTTACATTGTCCGGAAGTTTGCTGATGCACTCTTTGCGGAAATCCGCATTCATCAGCAGGTGAATGATCTCGGGGTACCGCCAGAAGCAGCCGCCGTTGGGGTGATCGGTCGACAGGGACACCTGCCAGGGATTGTTGATCAACAGCATCAGCTCCAGACCAACGGCCCACTGCACGGCGTTGACGACATTCGTGCGTTTGTAGTTGTAGGGGACGATGCCGCAGCCGGTCTCGTTTTCCACGTCCAGGTTGCCCCACTTGTGTCCGGTCAGTTCATACAGCAGATGCTGCCAGGGACCATCGGCCGAGATCGTGACCGTTTCACCGAAGACGACAGCGCCCGCGTCCGTGGAAATGTCCGGATTGGCGTTGAAGAACTCGGCCAGCTGCGCCGCTTCCGAGCGCATCTCCTCCCAGTCGTTGCCTCCGTAGGCATGAAACTGGGAGTGGGCAATGTGTGCACGCTGCCCTTCCAGATGTTTCAGAGTCTCCATGGTTGTGGTGATATTTCCCGGTGCCCCCAAATTGTTGCAGTGCAGGTGCATGGGGTGCGGCAGGCCCATGTCGTTGCAGATTCGGGTGAGCTCCGCCACGATTTTTCCGGGAGTGAGGTTGTTGTAACCGGCAATTGGGGAGGTGACCTGTTTGGCGTCTTCGCCCCATTTCCAGGCGGCGACACCGCCGGGATTCACCGCTTTGACGCCGTACGTCTTTGCTGCGTTGATGTACCACGCCACCACATCCTTCGCCCGCTCATAGTTGCCGGCTTCCAGTTGGTCGAGCATGATTTCGTTGTTGGCCATCAGCACCAGACTGGTCTTGTCCAGACACACCCTTGGCCCTGGCTGCGGCGGGGACTGGAATGTCCCTGACCCTGCTTGCGGTGCCGCACGGCGGCGCCATGTGGATGTGGCACACTTTCTTGTGCAAGAGCGTGCCCAAGAACTCGTCCACCTGGCTGGAGTCGGCCAGGTCGCAGAATACGATTGCCACCTGAGCCTTGTGCCTCCCGTTCGGCCGGTCCACCGGGATGACGAGGAAGCCCTGCTCCTGGCACGCCATGCTGAACCGCGCCGTGCCTGCCCCGAGCTCCACGACGCATGGTCCTGCCCGCCGCCTATCCGGCATAGCTGCGACCCCTGAGGCGGCGGGCCCCGGGGTTGCACCCCCGCCGGCGCCGCTGGGTGCGTGACGCGCCGGCTCCTCTGTTGCCGGTCGCTGCTGCTCGGGTGGGGCTGGCGGCTCAGCAGGGCCGCCCGGCTTGCGGATGGTGCAGGGCGCTTTGCATTCCGTTCCCACGGGCGCGGTTGTGGGCCCGCTCGTGTCGGGAGAGGCGGGGCTCTGCACCCCCGACTCGGGCGCCTTGCCTCCTCCGGCGAGTCACGAAC
>JANSXP010000067.1 GCA_024742875.1 Planctomycetaceae bacterium
GGTTCGAATCTCCCGGATTTCGCAAAGAGCTGCACCGCTGGCAGCTGAGCGAACTGAAACGCCGCATTCTGGGTCGAGCGGCCGAACCTCATCTGATGTTTCCTGCAAAACCCGTCGCAGAGCACACACGTCTGGACGAGGTGCTGACGTCTGTTGACGAGGGACTTGCCACAGATTCTGCCCGTGCTTCCGCCTCCGACTCCTGCAAAGCCGCGGGCTCATCGACGCTGACGCACGCATAACCCACGACTTCTTTCCGGCAGAAACGACTGACTATGAACCTGCGAGAAAAAATCACCGCTCCGTTCGCGCGCCTGAAGGGCGACGCTCGACGCGGTTTTGCCAGTATCGGGTGGATGGGCATCTCGCAGATCTGTGGTCTTGTGCTGAGACTGGGAAGCAACCTGATCCTTACAAGGCTGCTGGCCCCGGAAGCATTTGGCCTTCTGGGAACCGCTCTGGCGTTCATGACGACGCTGGAGTGGCTGTCAGATATGGGTGTTGCGCCCGCTTTGATCCGGCATCCGAAAGGAACAGAGCGACATTACCTGAGTACCGGCTGGTGGATCACACTGCTGCGCGGCACTGGTCTGGCTGTGGTGGCCGCTTCCTGCGCGTGGCCGGCTGCCCTGTTTTATGAGCAGCCGGAGTTGACCGGAGTGCTGGCTGTCCTTGCCCTGAGGCCGCTGTTGATGGGGCTGCGCAGTCCGGCCGTCCCGATGTTGCGTCGTGAGTTGAACTATCGATCCATTTTCTTTGATGAACTGGCGATGACCATCGCTGGCACGGCGACCAGCGTCATCATGGCGTTGATCATTCCTTCCGTCTGGGCCATTGTGGCCGGCACCATTATCGGAGCCGCGGTGGGCATTGTTATGTCCTACATTCTGTGTCCGATGAAGCCGGGTCGGTTCTCGCGGGACGCCTCTGCGGAAATCTGCGGCTTCGGTCGGCAGATTCTCGTCAACACGCTGGTGATGGCATTATGGCTGAATCTGGATCGCCTGCTGGGGCTGAAACTGATCTCCGCCGCCGATCTGGGTCTGTACACGGTTGCCTGGAATCTTGCGGCGGTGGCGGAGGGCATCGTCACCCGCTGCTGCGACGTTCATTTTTCCATGCTGAGCCGCCTGCCGTCTCCGTCCGATCAGCTGCGATCACACACGCAAATCGCCGATAAAGTGGGCAAATGGCTGATGCCCGCGTTTGCCGTGATTGCCTGTCTGTCTCCGGTCGTCATCTGGATCCTGTATGACGAACGTTACGAAGGCGCCGGCATTCTGCTGGCCATCATGGTGTGCCGCCTGATGATTCGTGGCTATGGTCAGCTGCAGTTTCAGTTTCTGATGGCCCGATCGCACGTCAACATCGCCACACTTTCCTATGGTGTCGCGCTGGTGTGCCACATTGCGATGATCATTCCACTCACCCGCCACGCGGGCGTGCTGGGTCTGGCACTGTCGTCGATGATGTCGACCATCATCATGACGGTCACTCAGGCCGCCCTGACCGGAGAACGCCTGCACACACGGCTCACGCCCGTTGCCGCCACTTTGAGCTGGATGGCCGTGGGGGTCTCGGCCGCGTGCCTGATGATACAGCTGGCGTACTGATTGCCAACGCAAAACGGGGCCATGCCCCGCCGTATCGCGTCGCATCACCCCGTTGAATCTGCCTGGGCGGAACGTCGTCCGTCAAACTCTCCCTGGTGCAGGGACTGACAGGTGCCGTTCGTTAGTTGTCGTCGCCTGCGCCTTCATCCGGCTTGCTGGCTTCCGAATCTTCTTCCGTGGCCTCTTCGGTGGCATCCGGCTCATCACTGCCCTGTGGGCGTTCCGTGTCGCCCGACTCGCTGTCGCCCGACTCATCGTCGCCTGCGTCTTCGCCGGGCTCATCATCGCCCGGACGACCGCCCCCTTCAATGGGACCGTTGGGGCCAAAGGCATTCAGGTCAGGCGCTGACGAGCCGGTGACTTCCTGGGAGAATTTGGCGGCCTGTTCTTCCTGCACGGCGGCCAGATCGTCCGGATTGTAGAAACCGGTCATCTGCGCCTCTTCACCCACGCCACGGAAGGTCGCCACCAGTTTGTACTTCATGAACAGACTGGGCCACTTGAATTCCTTTTCCAGTTCAGCGGAATCGGCAGCCCCTTCGCTGTCCAGGTCTGTCTCGCGAGCGCCGGCAAACGCATCACGGACTTCCGCCAGAGACTTTTTCGCGTATTCGTTGTCCGAGGCCCACTGACGCGCCTTCTCGAACTTCGTCTTGCTGTTGTACTCAAAGAACACAAGCAGCATGAGCAGGCCGATGCCGCCCCAGACCACGGCCCGTTCGAGTGGCGAACGCTGTCGACCTGCCGGTTTGAGCTCTTCCGCCGCTGCCTTTGATTCTTCCACTGCTTCTGTGTCTGTCATGCTGCACCACCAAAGAAAGGATGATTCCGGAAAACATCAAAGCGCATGAGCGTAGGCGGATTGTTGGCTGATTTCCAACCGAGACGCCCGGATTGCCCCACAAGACGCCAATCCGAGTTCACGAAAACCGGAACGGTGGGCTGGCCCACCTCATGTGGAACGGTGCAAGCCAAATCGCGGTCCAGGTCTGGCCGCCTAAAGTCGTACGCTTCCGGGGGATGATCGGCCGAGGCCAGTCTCTCCACCGATTATCGCGTTTTCGTGTCCGAATAGAATTCGTCGAAGTCGTCGTACGTGCAGACGTAATCCGGCTGGCAGGCCCGCACGCGCTCATTTTCCAGAGCTTCAATCACGGCGTTCTGAATTTTCTCGCGGGCTGCAGAATTGATGGGGTGAGCGATGTCGGCGAACAGCCGGCTGCGGGCATCGCTGCCCTGATCGGCCGGCAGTTTCTGGCCACACTGGCTGCAGAAGTTGGCTCGAATTTCGTTCTTGGCACCGCAGCGGAAGCACTTTGTGGTCAGCTTCCGGCTGGGCATGGCAATAAACAGGCCCCGCTGACCATCGATAATCTTCAGGTCGCGAACAACAAATTCCCCGTCAAAGGTGATCGAGCAGAAGGCCTGCAGACGGTCATCGTTGTCATCCATCAACTTGATTCTGACTTCTGTGATCTCCACGTTACTTCCTTCAGACGACGACCTCGACGGAAACCAATGCAGTGACCCCGATCCCGCTCAGCAGCAATGGCTCCACTAGCTGTTGGTTTATCAAGAATACTCCCGAAAACCTGATCTTCTGACGCAGGATTTCTCGAACAGCGGGATTGCTATAGCCCTACGTAGGTCATTTTGTACACTAGGCCATTCCATTTGCACGGAACGACGTCGCCGTTGGTTACCGCCGTGGTTTCCAGTAGTCCGCGGATGGAAACAGTCGGTTGAGATGTTGGGCAGGTGGGTGGTGAGGTGGGGACCGAACCGGGAGCCGTTTGGACTGACGTGTGTCACACGCCCCGAATACTCCCGACAGTTTCGGCTCGGCGGAATCATACAACAAATTGGCCACCGATGGGGATTCCGACGGGCAAATCCGCAGATCTGCCGAGGGGCCTTCTCCAGGTCCCTTTTCCGGGGACCTGCGGCTGAGGCGCTGATCGGGACTGCCGCAGGACAAAGACATGTGGGCCATTATCCGACGCAGACCGCGGGCGTATCAATACGCGATGGAAACCACCACGTGGTAATCGCCAATCTCATAGACCTCCGCGTTGGCGAATCGCTCCAGCATTCGGTTGTGGTGCCATTCGATCTGTTTGGTGACCAGGTGGATCCTTCCGCCCTGTCGCAGCGACTCCTCTGCCGCGTCCAGAAACAACTCCGAAATACGATAATCAGAGTAGTACGGCGGGTTGCACAAAAACAAGTCGTGTGTGCCGGGTCCTGGGATGTCCCCACCCGATGTGAGCAGGACGGCCACGTTGTCCGCCTGATTGAGTGCGGCCGTCCGCTCGGTGGACTGCACGGCTCGTGCATGACTGTCCACCGCAATCACCTGTGCATCCGGATAGCGTAAGGCGGCAGCTGTCGTCACCGAACCACAGCCACACCCCATCTCCACGATGCGCGTTGGATCAAACGGCGGACTCATTTCCGCCAGCAGATTCAGCGAACGGACCAGTGCCCTTGCGCCGGCGTCCACTCTTCGATGACTGAACACTCCCGGCCGCGAAGCACAGGCGATGAGCGTTTCTCCGTCGCGGAACGCAAACTCCGCATCGAAGTTCTTCTGTTTTGCCGGGGACGGCCGTTTGCGGGCGATGTAGCAGGCCCCTTCGGGATCTTTGATGGCCGTGATGCGACCGTAGGTTTCTTTGAGGTGATTCTGCAGCCAGTGATCACGGGGATTGTTGACCGACACAATCAGACGACCGGTGGACTTCAGGCGATTGGCGATACCCTGCAGAACGTCGCGTGCCAGTTCCGATGACGCCCGGGCGTCTGTGGCCAGCAGCACGGTGTCATACTCGTCCTGCGGCAAATCGGGATGGCAGGAGAGTTCCACGGGGGCATCACTGTTCTGCTCAGACAATGCGTGAACGGCTGCCGTCAGGTAAAAGTGCTCAAACGTGAAGATGGTCCATTCGACGTCGGGGCGAGCATTGGTCAGATGTTTGGCCAGAGCGCTGCCGTTGAGCATCACCAGCAGCGCACGACCTGGCAGAATCTGGTCTGTCTGGGCGAGGACCAGGCGATCAGCGGGTCCTCGCGGGACGCTGCCTTCGGCCGTGTTCCGCGGCGAAGCGTTCAGCCGGGATCCGCCACTGCTCTTGCGATGACTGCGTTTCGATCTGCCCTGCGTCATAATCTTTCCTGTTGTCACGGCTGCCAGCGGGAGGGTCCGGTTCGCCGAAGTCCGCCGTTCAGCCGGCGTTTCTGTTTGCCTGAGAATCGTGTTCTGCCGTCAGTTGCCTCAGATTCTGTTCTCCGGCGAGCTGCAGAAACAGGGCAGATGACAGCCCGGCGGAGCCAAACGCCATGCACATCACCATGATTTGATATCGAGCGGCCACAGCGGGATCCACACCGGAGAGCACCTGACCGGTCATCATCCCGGGAATTGCCACCAGACCAACGGCAAACAGGGAATTTGTGATGGGAATCAGGGAAGCACGAAATGCGGCCTGTCGCGCGGTGGTCCAGCTCTGCCCGCCACGCAGTTCCACCGTCAGCCGATCAACGGCCAGACTGACGGCTGTCATGCAGTTTGAGAAAATCATGCCTGCCAGCGGAATCAGCTTCTGCGGCAGATACCAGGGAGACAGCTGCAGCACGCCCTGTGTGACAACAACCAGCGTCAGGCCGCCGCCACACACAATGGCGGCCAGCGCAAATTTCACCAGCTGACGACGGCACTGCGTCGCCACCCGCAGCGAGATCCAGCCGGCAGCCGCCGCCATAACCGTGAGTGTCAGCAGAACGGTCCACAGCTGCTGCGATTCAAAAATGAAATGCAGCACAAAGCCAATGAGCAACAGCTGGATCAGCATGCGGGCAAGGGCGTAGATGGAAGTCGCCACCCCAGCCTGCCAGCGGACGAGAATCCCCAGTACCAGCACCACGGGAATCAGAGAAATCGACAGCCGCGTCAGGGAAATGACGTCGGCGGCCGCAAGACCTGCAGCTCCCTTAAGTCCCAGACGACCAAAGGACGCCAGTGTGGTCGGAAGGGCGATCACGATGGGCACCTCGATGGGCACCTCGATGGGCACCTCGATGGGCACCTCGATGGCCACCTCGATGGCCACCTCGGTGGCCACGTTGGGAATCTCTTTTCGGCCATGTCGCGCGGGAAGCTGACAGACTGCCGTTCCGCCAGCCAGCTGACGTTCCCGCGTGGACCAGCCATCATGACAGCAGCAGTTCCAGATCTTCGACAGACAGATCCTTGAGGATGCTCTTCTGGTCGCCGCCATCGAGGATGGCATCGGCCAGATCGCGCTTCTTCTTCTGCAGTTCGGCGATCTTCTCTTCCACCGTATCGCGACAGATCATGCGGTAAGCAAAGACCGTTTTCGTCTGCCCCACGCGGTGGGCGCGGTCGATGGCTTGCGCCTCGACAGCCGGGTTCCACCATGGGTCCAGCAGGAACACATAGTCCGCCGCGGTCAGGTTCAGCCCCAGTCCACCGGCCTTCAGGCTGATCAAAAAGACCTTGCAGTTGTCGTCGTTCTGGAATCGCTCCACGCGTTTCTCACGATCACGCGTCTGACCGTCGAGATACTCATATTCGATGCCCGCGCTGTCCAGATGCTGACGCACAATCGACAGCATGCTGGTGAACTGCGAGAAGACCAAAGACTTGTGGTTTTCGGCCACCAGCTCTTTCACGTGCGGGATCAGGAATTCCAGCTTGGCGTAGGCTTCGGCCTCTTCGCCGCGACTGAGCAGCGCCGGATGGCAGGCCGCCTGACGCAGCCGCAGCAGCGCTTCGAGCACATGCATCTTGCTTTTGGCGATGCCGTCTTTCTGCACAATCCCCAGCAGCGATTCGCGGTAGTGCAGTCGCAGTTCGTCGTACAGACGTCGCTGATCTTCCTGCATTTCGCAGTAGATGGTTTCTTCCAGACGATCCGGCAGTTCGGAGGCCACCTCTTTTTTGGTTCGCCGCAGAATAAACGGCCGCAGACCGCGTGCGACTACGGAACGTGCGTCGGGGCTGTCCGGATCCGACACGTGGCTGCGAAACGCCGAACTGCGTCCCAGCATGCCCGGGTTGAGGAATTCGAAGATGGACCACAGGTCGCCGGCGTTATTTTCGATCGGCGTACCACTGAGGGCCAGACGATGCCGCGCCTGCAGCAGCCGCGACGCGCGGGCAATCTGCGACGAAGGATTCTTGATGGTCTGGGCTTCGTCCAGCACCACGTAATCAAATTCTGTGTCCTTCAAAATGGTGATATCGCGACGCACTGTTCCGTAGGTGGTCAGGATGATGTCCTGCTTGCTGAAGTCGTCTCGCAGCAAAGCACGGTCCATGCCCGTGTAATCCATCACCTTCAGCTCCGGCCCGAAGCGTTCGCACTCGTTCTTCCAGTTGAAGATCAGCGACCGCGGCACCACGATGAGAGTGGGCAGCGAAGATTTGCTGGTCTCCTTGTGCTTCATCAGCATGGCGATGAACTGAACCGTTTTCCCCAGGCCCATGTCGTCGGCCAGACAGCCGCCAAAGTTAAACGTGTTCAGGAACGTCATCCAAGACAGGCCATCACGCTGGTAGTCTCGCAGTTCGCCTTTGAAATTGGCTGGCGGATTGACCTTCTCGATGCCGGTGAAGTTGCGGAACCGTTCCCGCAGTTCTTCAAATTTGTCATCAAACTCGACGTCTTCCTGAGCAGACAGCAGGGCGTCCAGCAGTGCCGCCTGCGAGTTGGAAAATCGCAGTGATTCCTCGTCCAGTGTCCCCAGTCCCGAGATGATGCCGATTTGCTCCAGCCACTCTTCGGGCAGAATACCAAGCGAACCGTCGTCCAGACGTACGGTGGCATCACCGCGTTCCAGGGCCTGCAGCAGTTCGGGAAACGCCACAGCACGACCTTCAAAGTCCACCTTCGCGTCGACATCAAACCAGTCGATGTCTGAGGTGACCTGAAACTTCATCGAACCCGCCTGACGCACCTTGTTGCCGTCAGCAAACACTTCCCAGCCGTCTTCCACCAGATTGCGAACGGCGCGGCCCAGTTCGCGGCGTCCGATTTCCACATCCGCATTGGTGACCGAGCCATTCAGACGCTTGCGGAATCCGAGCTCCCGCAAACGTTCCCAGCGGGAGGTTTCGGCCGCACGATCTCGGATGATGCAGCGATTGTGCTCTCGCTGCACGACCGCCCAGCGAGAGTTGCGACCTGGCACGGGCGTGCCCATGTAGTCGAAGATCACTTCCGCCGTCAGTGAGTCGTTGCGCCAGCGAGACACATTGGGGGTGAAGATTTTCAGCGATGGCGACGGCACCGCGTGGACTTCTTCCAGCTGGAGCTCTTTGGGCAGTTCCAGCCGCGGCAGCGCGGGCACATCCAGCAGCTTGTCGACGAAGTCGTGCTGGTCGGCTTCCGGTACGGAGATGGTGTTGTCACCGGAGAGCAGTTTGATCCACTCAGCCGCGCCGAAGTCACGCAGCCGTCCAATGGAATCCGACGTGATGACAAAGCCGCCGGGAACCACCAGCGGAATTTCGGACAGCTGCAGAGCTTCATCGGCGCGGACCAGTTGTCCCACGACGTTCCAGCCGCTGCCATCGATGTTGCGTTTGACTTTGACCGTCAGATCCCACGGATCGCCTTCGTCCCATTCGAGCATTTGCCGCGCTTTTTCGTCGTCTGAGGCAATCGCCAGACGCCCTGAGCGGCACATCTCAGGCAAAATCAGCGTGCCCAGTTCGTAGGGCAGATGAAATCGGTGCGCGGCGGCCCGCAGTTCGGCCTGCTGGGTGGACCAGTTGTTGCGTTCCGGGATTGCGCCGGCCAGATACGACAAAAAGACACGATCGTCCTCATGTTCAATCTGATCCAGTTCGCCGGGGCGAATCTTCAACGGCTTGATTTTGCCCCACTGGCCACTGGAGCGACGCTGCCGCTGCGAAGCCTGAATGACCAGTTTTTCCGCCTCCTGGCTGGCCGCGACGTCTATCTCGTAGAAGATTTGCCGTTCCTGGCTGGTCGTCTTTTTGGTGCCGGACGTGGGGGCCGCCATTTCTTCCTGCAGTCCCACCAGACGCGACTCCCACGGACGCAGGCGGGCGGCGGGGGCCGGGCGAGCGGCTGTTTTCGTGCTGCTGCGACCGCCTTTGGGACCACCGATGTCGTCCGGATCGTATCCAGGCTGCAGGTCATCCACCCGAACCGGGGTGCCCACTTCTTTTGACACAAACGGCGCCAGTCGTCCCGGACGGATCGCCGGATTGATGTACCCTTCGATGTCGGCTGTGAGCACGGTCGCCCACAGATGCTTGCACGCCTTGGATTTGGCAAACTGGTCACACGTGCAGAACAGGCCGATGTCGTTCTCTTCGTAGCGCAGCTGGGTCTGGTACTCAACACCGTCCACAACGACGCCAAACACGTTTTCCGGCGTCACACGCACCAGCGAGACACGTTCCGCTTCAATATAAGCCGCACCACGATGTCGCAGGTCAGCACGAAATCGGCTCTGAAGAATCTCCGCGAGAGTCATAAACTTCCTGAAAGTAGATAGAACAGCAGCGACAGCTGGATGAATGGTCAAAAGCTTCCGCGAGAAGCGTCCGGCAGCCGGGTTGCTGCGTCAGGTGACAATCACCGAACAGCATCCGGCCGACCGATTTTCTGTCTGTCAGCAGGCTGCATCCGTCAGCGTTTTCGCGGATCGGGGAGGTTAACGAATGGGGGGGCTCAGATGCCATAACAGCTCTCGCCGATTTCACATTCCAGGACCAATTGCCCCATCTGCCGCAAACGTTCTACTGTGCGTGTACGGGAGTGCGGAATTTCGCTAGACTCCCCCCACGCTGCGCGAATTGCGGGACTGGTGACGTTGCGGTCGCTTTGCTCGCCCGACGTTCATCCTCACGCCCCCCTGCGGCCTCACGCTGGGCCTGCAGCCTCACTGACGCCGCGCTCGCACGCCGTGGATCCGGTCACCGGCCACCTCGACATCGCCCGACGGCCGCGTCGTCTGCCCCAGCTTTCGCTTCTGCTGGACGAAGCGACTTACTACAGTGGCCCCGGCACCACCGCGCGGCGGTGGATCCACAACCAGGCTTGCCGGCAGACAGTACCCCGCCAACACAGGGGCCTCGGCACACAGGACACGGAGATCGACGGTTAATTATGGGCACCGAACTAACCACCATGAGTGATGACGCCATCGTGGCGTGGATCGAAGAAAACGTGTCGTTAGAAGAGTTTCGCGGCAAGAGCGTGATGCTGATTGTGCCCGACAGCACCCGCACCGCGCCGTTGCCCGTGTTGTTTGCCACACTGCGTCGCCTGCTGGTGCCCGTCTGTACGAAGGTCGATCTGCTGGTGGCGCTGGGCACCCATCCGCCCATGAGCCAGCACAGCATTCGCAGCATGCTGGGCATCGCGGCCGACGACGAATGCACCGACGTCGGACTGTTTAACCACGAATGGGACAATCCGGAAGCGCTGACCACCATCGGCACACTGACAGAATCGGAGACGGCCGAAATCTCCAGCGGTCTGCTGTCGCAGCAGGTTGACGTCGAAATCAACAAACGCGTTCTGGACTACGACTTCGCGCTGATCGTGGGCCCCGTCTTTCCCCACGAAGTGGTGGGCTTCAGCGGCGGCAACAAGTACTTCTTTCCCGGCATCACGGGGCCCACGCTGCTGAACTTTTTTCACTGGCTGGGCGCACTGATCACAAACGTGGGGATCATCGGCATTCAGGACACCCCTGTGCGGCAGGTGGTCGACCGCGCGGCCCGCATGATCCCCGTACAGAAGCGCTGTCTGGCGTTTGTGGTGGCCTCTGACGCCTCGCCGTATGGCATGTTTTTTGGCACACCCGAAGAGGCGTGGAAAGGCGCATCGCAGCTTTCCGGTCAGGTGCACATCAAACGCTTCGACAAACCGTATCGGCAGATCCTGTCCTGTGCTCCGCCCATGTATGACGAACTGTGGGTGGCCGGCAAGTGCATGTACAAGCTGGAACCGATTGTGGCCGATGGCGGCGAACTGATTATTTACGCGCCTCACATGAAGGAAATCAGCGTCACGCACGGAGCCACGATCGAAAAAGTGGGCTATCACATCCGCGATTACTTCACCAAGCAATGGGATCAGTTCAAAGACTACCCGTGGGGCACGCTGGCTCACAGCAGCCATGTGCGCGGCACCGGTACGTTTGAAGACGGCGTGGAGAAGCCGCGTGTGACGGTGACCGTTGCCTCACAGATCCCCAGGGAGCTGTGCGAGAAAATCAACCTCAGCTATCGCGATCCGGACTCCATAGATGTCGAGTCCTTTGCCAACCGCGAAGATGAGGGCATCCTGCTGGTCCGAAAAGCGGGCGAACATCTGCATCGCCTGCACGACGGCGTCAGCACATCGCTGTAAACGGCCACAGCCGCCTCCCGCTGCGTGCCGTCATCGCGGGGTGAGACCACATCACATTGTTGTGTGTAAGACAATTCCGATTCGGCGTGTCAGTAACCTGACAATCTCAGTCGTGTGGTGATGGTTTCGGACGGTGCAGTGCGTGTTTCGACCGCTTGTTCGCTTAACAATTCTGTTGAGTGGCGGCACCAAATTTGTGGCGCAAAAACCGGCCTGCCCCTCAGACATCTCCTATCTTCCGGCACCGGATTGCCGACCTGTCGTTTTCTGCCGGAGGGCGGAATGTTTGATCCGCTGCGCTGCCCAAATGCGTTGTGAGAAAGCAGAAACTGGTCGACAAATCCTCCACTTCCGCGTCTATATAAAGACAGAACGACCACACGATCGTGGTCATCACGCAGACGCACGGAAAGCATAAATCTGCCACTCGGAGGTCCAATGACGTAAAGGGAGATTGTCATGAAAACCATCACACGCAACATTCTGAAAACCATCGCACTGGTCCTGATTCCGATCGGGCTGACCGGCTGCCAGTCCGGTGTCTCACCGCACCCGTTCACCACCATGTTCCAGAAGCAGCCTCTGGAACTTCCTCTGGCCGCAGAGGACAAGCAGTCTGTGATCCCCGCGTCGCTGACGCATGGCGCCGACGAAGATCCGTCGCTGGTGACTGCGGCCGTCACGTGCGAGTCTGCGTGCCAGTAGCCCCCACAGACGCTGCGACGGCGGAGCTGTCCTGTTTCCACCGCTGTTGCCCATATCACGGCTCGGTGAGCCTCGTGCTTCGGTGAACCACCTGTGTTCGGCGACGACGCCTGTAACGTTTTTTGCCGTCATTCCGGTGCCAGGTTGGGCACGCTCGACCTGACACCGGACGGCCGCGCACAGCGTTCAAACGCCAGGCCCATCGCGTCGTTCCATCGCGTCGGCACGAACATCGCTGCTGGCGTGCTCCGGTTCGCTCCGCCAAATGGGTGAATATTGGCATCACGCCCCGACATTCATTCCGGCCGACTTTTGGGGCGGCGGCCTGCCTGCGTCCGTCTGGACATCCAGGAGAAATCCGTACCCCAGACTGGGCCGTGCTGACGGTGGCGCGCTGCAAACGTTCTTTGTGTGTTGTGCCGCCCCCAGGGGCCAATCAGAGCGGGTGCCCCTATCCGCCGGCGCGTCGTAATCCGTGCGTCCCTGATGGCTGATCGAAAAACGGCCACAGGCGGGGTTTCGACCAGTGGGCTGCTTGCAACGCTCCAAGCCGATGACCAAAATGGAAAACCTGCGAGGATTGAGTTGCCATCACGGAACTCGGCTCGTAGCGGGCGATGTGGCTGCTGTCCGGTGAATTCTCGCCGTACCAAAGTCGCCCCAACCTCAAGGTTCTTCCGTCTGAACATCCCGGAACCACAACGTTTTTAAGGACTAAGGCCCGCAAATGAAGTTTCTTGAAGGCCGAACCGTCGGCATCGACCTCGGTACAACCTACTCCGCGATCGCCTATCTCGACGACGATGGAAACCCAACTGTCCTGAACAACGCCGATGGACGACCGATCACCCCGTCGGTTGTACTGCTCGATGATGACCGCGTGGTCGTGGGCCCCTCTTTCCAGCGCATCTCAGTGGCCTCGCCCGATCAGATTATCGAAGCCATCAAACGCGAAATGGGAAACAAAGATTTCCACATCGTGTACCAGGAAAAGAAACTGACGCCGGAATTCATTTCTGCACTCATCATGAAAAAGATGAAGCAGGATGCGGAAGACGTCATCGGACCGATCGCCAACGCGGTGATCACTGTGCCCTACTACTTCAACGATGTTCGTCGTAAAGCCACTCAGGACGCTGGGCGAATTGCGGGCCTGAACGTGATCGACATCATTAACGAGCCCACGGCCGCCACACTGGCCTACGCCTGGGGCAAGAATGAGCTGGGACGCACGGACCTGAACGCCGACGAACGCACCATCCTGGTTTACGACCTTGGTGGTGGTACGTTCGACGTGACGGTGGTGCGTTACACGCCCACCAACTTCCGCGTGCTGGCGACAGACGGGGACGTGATGCTGGGTGGTCTCGACTGGTCCAAGCGACTGGCCGATCATCTCGTGGAGCAGTTCAAGCAGAAGTTCGGCGAAGATCCGGGCAGTGATCCGGAAGCCATGCTGCAGTTCCACCAGGAGTCGGAAGACGCCAAACGCGACCTGTCAGACAAATCGCAGGTGCCAATCAGCGTTTACTTCAAAGGCAAGACGCTGTCGGTCTCGCTCACGCGAGCGGAATTTGAGCGAATGACGGCCGACCTGCTGCAGCGAACCAAAGACACCACCGAACTGGTGATGCAGCAGGCGGGCGTTAAGGCCGGCATGCTGGATGAGGTGATCCTTGTCGGTGGCTCCACGCTGATGCCCGTGGTTGAGCAGATGCTCAAGGAAGTCACCGGACGCACGCCATCTCGCGAACTGATGCCGGAACGTGCGGTTGCCGAAGGGGCCGCCATTCATGCGTCGATCCTCGAAGCCCGCAACAACCAGGGCAACAGCAAGATTGCCGAAGCCGTGCAGAAGCGACTGAACTCGGTCAGGACGAGCGACGTCAACTCGCACTCGCTGGGCATCAAGATTACTGATCCGGGTGACCGCTCTCGCAAGATCAACCACATCATGATCCCGAAGAACACGCCCGTGCCTCACAACGTGAAGCAGCGATTTGGCACCAACCAGGCCAATCAGCAGCGTGTCCACGTGGAAATTCTCGAGGGCGACGCCGTCGATCCGGCCGCCTGCGAACTGATCGGCGACTTCCGTGTCTTCAACCTGCCGGAAAATCTGCCCAAGGGCAGCCCGATTGAAATCACGTACGCCTACGACAGTTCCGGCCGCATCACGGCGACCGCCAAAGAGCTAACCGGAAACGTGGAAGCCAACGCAGAAATCGTGCGTGATTCGGGCATGGGAGACAAGGAAATTGTCGACGCGCTGGAAGTGCTGACAAACGACTACGACATCGAATAATCGTTACGGCCCGACCGGGGCCGTAACGATTGCACAGGGCACTCTGCCGGGAAACCGCAGAGTGCCTTTTTTGTTGCCGCAACCGGCCCGACCCGGTGCCAGATTGCTGCCTCTGCCCGGTTTACACTAACGACCGTTGCGGGCAGGAGCTAACCTCCGGTGGTCCACAGGACGGGCACGCACCGAGCCTGTGGCCTCAGGACATTCTGTTCCGCTGAAGGCTGCATTCATGAAGATCACCAAAGCCGTCATTACGGCTGCCGGAGAGCACCACTCCAATCTGCCGCTGCAAAGCGTCGTCGACCGTCACGGTGTTTCCCTGACGGCGCTGCGATGCACGCTCGACGAAATTGTCGAAGCAGGCATCGAAGACATCGCCATTATCGTGCGACCGGACCAGTCCGCCCCCTACCTGTCTGCTGCCGGACCACACGCGTCGCGACTCACGTTTTTTGAGCAGGACAATCCGCGCGGCTACGGAGACGCCATTCTGCGAGCGGCGGACTTTGTGCAGAAG
The DNA here is from genome assembly GCA_024742875.1 of Planctomycetaceae bacterium. Classification (GTDB taxonomy): domain Bacteria; phylum Planctomycetota; class Planctomycetia; order Planctomycetales; family Planctomycetaceae; genus Fuerstiella. Next base: position 14,557 of record JANSXP010000067.1, read on the forward strand.
GAAGCGTTCCTGCATTTGGTATCCGACCACCTGTATGTCAGCCGCACCGACAAGAGCTGTGCCGCGCAGCTGTGCGAAGTGGCCCGACAGCACGAATGCAGCGTTTCGGCCATTCAGGCCACGCGCGAAAACCAGATCATCTATTTTGGCACCGTGGGCGGCAGCCCGGTCGCCAAACAGGATCGCCTGTACAACGTGGCCACCGTCGTTGAAAAGCCCACGCCCACGGTGGCCGAACAGGAACTGGTCGTCGCCGGTCAGCGGGCCGGTCATTACCTGTGCCTGTTCGGAATGCACGTGCTGACGCCCAGCATTCTCACGCTGCTGCAGCAGAATCTCTCGGCCACAGACGGCTCCATCGATCTGTCTACGGCACTCTCTCAACTGGCCCAGCAGGAGCAGTATCTGGCACTCGAAGTGGAGGGGGCCCGGCACAACATCAGTTACAAGTACGGCCTGATGATGGCGCAACTGGCCATCTCACTGGGCGGAGTGGACCGCGACGTCATCCTGACAGAACTGGTCAACCTCCTCGCCGACTCCCGCGCTTCTGTCTCTGCCTCGTAGCCGTTTTCGCCGCACTTATATTGAGTACATCATGCCGACTCTGCTGCAGGTCATTACGTCGGACGATCCTGACGTTCGCAACATTTCTCTGGATCGCTACTGCGAAAATCGCACGGCGGAACAGCTGCTGGCCGACTGTGACCAACTGGATGCGTTTCGCCGCACTTGCGACAACCTCTATGAGCGCGTTCGGGCGCTGTTCTTCCTGTATGCGATCTATCGCTTTCATCTGCCCGGTGTGCTGGCTGGTCGGGAAACGGGCCACATTCCTTTTTCCGGGTATGAGCAGCTGCTGGGACGTCGCTTCCCCGAAGCCATCGACACATTTCTGCAGTCGCAGCAGGAAGGCGGTCTGTCGGTCACGCTCACCAGCGCGATTGCCGAAGCCTACCATCGTCTGGCCTTCCAGACGCTGGCCAATCAGGTTCGCCGCAGCGTTCGCACGGTAAAAGGCAATCAGTGGATGTTCCGCACGGGGCATCCGGCCGATGTCCCACTCAAGCTCAATCGTTCCCTGATCGCCGCCAATCCGCGGCAGACGGGACACCCCATTCTCCGCGAACGTACGGCCGTGCGGATGGACTTCACGCACAGTGCGTGGAGTGACATCTTCTTTCTGGGGATGGACTATCCCGAAGGCGCTCAGGTCATCAATGCCAGCGTAAATCTCGCCGTGCGAGGGCGTCACAGTCACCCCCAGCCACCGATCGAATGCGCTCTGCGTGTCATCGATGAACCGGTGCTCCGGCTGGTGAGCATTGACCTGGAATCGCGGGCGGACATCAGCGAACTGACCGAGGTTTTTGACTTTGCGCGTGACTATCTGGGACTGATCAAGGCGGCCGTGATTGCCTCCGGAATCATTCCTCCCGGCATGGAAGGTTGCGGAGCGACCGTGGCCGATGTCTTCCACACGATGATTGGCCCCGGCAAGGGACTGGAGATTGTCAGTCGCGTCAACGACATTCCCAAAGGTTCACGGCTGGCGGTCAGCACCAACCTGCTGGGCTCTCTGATTTCTGTGTGTATGCGCGCCACCGGGCAGGTTTCGCAGCTGACCGGCCCACTGGAGGAGTCCGATCGCCGCATTGTGGCGGCCCGCGCCATTCTGGGCGAATGGATTGGCGGCTCGGGGGGCGGCTGGCAGGATTCCGGTGGCATCTGGCCGGGCATCAAGCTCATACAGGGAGCGGCTGCCGGCGAAGGGGATCCGGAATTCGGGATCAGTCGTGGGCGTCTGATGCCGCAGCACACGGTGTACACGCAGCAGCAGGTTTGCGCCGAAGCACGTCAGCGACTCCAGGACAGCCTTGTGCTGGTGCATGGCGGCATGGCGCAGAATGTGGGCCCTATTCTCGAAATGGTGACCGAAAAGTATCTGCTGCGCTGTGAGGCAGAGTGGGAGGCCCGCCAGGACGCCATCGGCCTTTTGGAAGAGATTTCCTCGGCGTTGCAGCGGGGCGATGTCCCCGCCATCGGCGCAGCCACCCACCGCAATTTTCATGAGCCACTGCAGGCCATTATTCCCTGGTGCTCCACCGCATATACCGAAGAACTGATCCGCCGCTGTCAGGAGAAGTATGGCGAGAAGTTTCAGGGATTCTGGATGCTGGGCGGCATGTCGGGCGGCGGGATGGGTTTCATCTTTGACCCCGCTGTTCGCAGCGAAGCACAGGACTGGCTGCAGCAGATGATGCTGGACGTCAAACGCGAGGCCCAGCATGAAGTTCCGTTCGCCATGGATCCCGTGGTGTACGACTTCGAAATCAACGACGACGGCACGGCCGCCGAGTTACTGGCTGACGGCCCCATGCCCGGCGGCTATCGAGCGCTTGTGATTCCGGATCTGCTAAAGCAGAACATCGCCGAACTGCCTCCCGCACGACAGCGGGAGCTGGAACAGGCAGGCGATGAAGTGCGTCGGGGGGACGCGTCCTCCACGCTGGCCATGAATCTGCTCAACCGCATTCTGCCCGGGTCCGCCTCAGACGAAGGCAGCAGCCAAAGCCTCGATCATCTGCTGCAGGAAAACGGTTTCGATTCCATCGCGCACGAACAGCTGCGGGAAGAAATTCGTACCGGTCGACTGGGACTGTCTCAGAATCGCCTGCCGCAAACTGCGCGAGTGGAAGACGTCCGCAGCGAGGATGTCATTGACACCCGCCGCACAGTGGCTGACGACATCTGTCAGGTGGGTCGGGAGGCGATCGCCGCCGGACGTGTGGGTGTGATGACTCTGGCGGCAGGAGTCGGCAGTCGGTGGACACAGGGCGCGGGTGTGGTGAAGGCCCTCAATCCGTTCTGCCGTATGGGGGGGCGATTCCGTTCGTTTCTTGACATTCACCTGGCGAAGAGTCGGCAAACAGAACAGAAGTTCGGCCACCAGTTCCCTCACATCATCACAACCGGCTATCTGACGGACGCCCCCATTCGTTCCACCGTTCAGCAGCGGTATGCGGATCGCAGTGTCTACGTCTCCAAAGGCGCCAGCGTCGGTCTGCGAATGGTTCCCACGGTGCGTGACCTGCAGTTTGCCTGGGAAGAAATGCCGCAGCAGGTCCTCGACGAACAGCAGGAGAAGATGCGTGTGAGTGTTCGATCCGCGCTGACTAACTGGGCCAGATCGTCTGGTGAAGCGGCCGACTATCGCGACAACCTGGCCGCCCAGTGTCTGCATCCGGTCGGACACTGGTACGAAGTTCCCAATCTGCTCATCAACGGAACGTTGCAGCAACTTTTGACGGATCATCCGCAGCTGGAGTACCTCATGCTGCACAATGTGGACACGCTGGGCGCCAATCTTGACCCGGCGTGTCTGGGGCTGCACATGCATTCCGGCGCGGATTTGTCATTTGAAGTCATCAGCCGTCGGCTGGAGGATCGGGGCGGCGGACTGGCCCGCGTGGACGGCCGCGTTCGGCTGGTCGAGGGTCTGGCCATGCCCCGCGAGGAAGATGAATTCGCCCTGTCCTATTACAACACGCTGACCACGTGGATCTCGATTGATCGTCTGCTGGCGACCTTCGGTCTGACGCGCGACGATTTGGGTGATGCGCACCGAATCAACGCAGCCGTCCGCGAACTGGGCGCCCGCATGCCTACCTACATCACACTCAAGGATGTCAAAAAACGCTGGGGCCGCGGGCAGGAAGACATCTTCCCCGTGTCACAGTTTGAAAAGCTGTGGGGCGACATGACAGCGCTGACGGACGTCAACTGCCAGTTTCTGGTGGTGCCGACCAATCGTGGACAGCAATTGAAAGACCCAGCGCAACTGGACGGCTGGCTGAGGGATGGATCGGCCGCCTATGTGGAGTCGCTGCTGCAGTGGTCGTGACGATCATGGAAGTACGTAATCAAGCGGCCGGTGCGGGCTGCCCAGCCGTCTCGAGCCCGTTATAAGTGCCCGCTAAAAGCGAGAGCGATAAGTCAGCGGCAAACCGCGAAAGCGGGAATCGTCATAGTACGACACGATCCGATAACGCACATCCAGCCGGTAGCCTGTCGGCAGTTCGAGTTCGTTGAGCAGCTTGCGCCAGGTCACCAGATCGGTCTCTGATCGGTGGTCGACAGTGGTCGCCATGACGGTGAGGAAATACAGGTACGACTCATACTCCTGGGCCTCAGACAGAGTCTGGAATCGCTTGACGGTGTACCACATCCAGCGGTCGCTCCCCGGCTTTTTCACGCGTGCCTGCAGGTCATACCCATCAGGCCGCAGGGTTTCTGTCGCCTCAACAAAACCGGTCACAGCAAATTTCAAACTGGTGTCAACGGTCGCCCCTCGGTTGCGCACGACGTTAACCGGGAGATCGCTGGGTCTGCCGTGTTTTGTCTTGCTGGTCTGACAAGCCGGGCGTGCCGGGCCTGAACGTCATTCTCACATAGACGGACCAGCGCGGGACGCTATATTGAGGCCTGCATCGGTGCCCTGCTGATACCGACACCAATGAGCCCGGGAGCACGGAGTCTGCCGGCTTTCAGTCGGCGGGCTGCAACAATCAGCGGGTGCCGTTCCTGTTGAAGCAATGACACGCCGAATGGAGACAATGCTGTGATGAGATTCTGCTGGTTGTCCAACCTGATCGCTGCCTTCCAACTCGTTGTTTGTCACACCGCAGTAGCGGACCCGGACGTCTCCCTCGTGCGTGCCTGCGTTTGCGACGGAAGGGCACAGGTTTTTGCCGCGGGCCGCACCCGCGTGGACCTCGCTTCTGCGCTGGTCGATGGTTTGGGGGATTGCGACATCATAGCCGGCGATATCACCGTCGGCCCATGGCTCACACTGCCTGAACGCAATTCACCGCCAGCAGGAAAACTGGTCATCACCGTTTGCGTGTCCGGTTCGTTCGAGGGAAACGACAAGACCGCCTACATCGGAGTCACGCCCAAGGCACCATTCAAAGTCGTGGCAGCCGTTGCCAAAAGACTCAGAGCCTGTGGCATGACAGACGTACGCCTGCTTTCTGACAAGACGGTCAAATCACTCCTGCCTCCGCCGGCTGGGGCACACCAGGCTGATGTCGACACAGCATTACAAAAGACATCCGTGCTGCAACGAGTGGCAAGATAATCCGAACGGGGCAGAGCAGGACCGACTGACATGGCATCTTTTAGTAATTCCGGGCATCACCGCGCTGGGCCTGAGCACTGCAACGTTGAATCGTCTCAATCGAAGCTGCTAACAATGTTGCGTGTAGTGACGGACCGCGGTGCCAGAATCCTGCTTTGCGGCATGCTGGCGACAATCCTGTCCGGTGTGCGAGCTGAGACGACACGGCCCAACGTCCTGCTGATTCTGTCTGATGACCACAGTATGCCGCATGTCAGCGGCTGCGGCGACGACAACGCAACGCGATTTCAAATCACGCCCAACCTGCAGAGATTCGCCGCCGAAGGAATGCGGTTTGAACGTGCCTATACGACCGCTCCGCAGTGTGCTCCTTCCCGTATTTCAATCTTTGCCTGTCGCTCCCCGGTGAGACTGGGTGTCACCCGGTTCGCGCAGCCGCCTCGAGGCGATGTCCGCTTCTTCACGGACGTGCTGCGAGAGCACGGATATTGGGTGGGGCTGGACGGCCGACATCAGCATCTGGATGGTCGCATCCGTGAAGCACCGCATATAGACAGGGTGCTGCGGGAACAGGGGATGCAGAATCTCGATCAGCGATTTGATCATTTTGTTCGCTCGGCAGGAACCAAAGGCGAGAAGCTTAGGGAGGTGGCAGATCGCGTGGAAGCCGCGCTGCGCAAAGTGCCCGATGACGAGCCATTCTTTCTTTACTTTGGCTTCAATCAGCCGCATCGCAGATTTGCTGCAAAGCATGATGGAATCGATTCGACAAAACTGATTCTTCCGCCAGACTGGCCCGATTTGCCGGAAGTTCGCATGGACTATGCGCGATTTCTCTCTTCAGTTCGCGAACTGGACTGGGGCTTCGGACAGATTATGGACAGGCTCAGGGCCATGGGACACGAGAATGACACACTGGTGCTGTTCATGGGGGACAACGGCGAAGCCCTGCTGCGGGGAAAAGGCACGCTGTATGATCGCGGCACTCATGTTCCGCTGTTGATTCGCTGGCCTGGCAGGGTTCAGGCAGGGTCACAGTGCGCCCATCTCGTCAGCGGTACAGATCTGGGGCCCACCATTCTGGAGGCCTGTGGACTTCAGTTTCCATCGGAAATGACGGGCGTGAGTTTCCTTTCGCATCTGCTGGGACATGATGCGCCTGGGCGGAAGTTTGTGTTTGCGGAACGCGGCTGGCACTGGGGGCCAGTCACGAGAACCGACGGACTGGATCTGTCCCGTTCCGTTACCTCAAAGCGGTATCGCTATATCTACAATGCCCTGCCGGATCGCAGCTATACGCCGGTCGACATGCCCGCCACCGCGGCATGGAGAGCGATCACCCAGGCACACATCGCCGGTCAGCTTTCGCCGTTGCATTCGAGGTTGTATTTTCAGCAGCCCCGCCCCGTGGTAGAGCTATACGATTTGGAGGCAGATCCGTTCGAGCAGAACAATCTGGCCGGCCGGGCGTCAGTGAAACAAACAGAACGCACGCTTCGTGAGGCACTGGAAAGCTGGATGATCCGTGAACACGATTTTCTGCCACTGCCCACCCACGCGTTGCAGAACGCAAAATGACGTCAGCCGTGCGTCAGCCTCGGCCTGATCACGGTCACCGATGGCCGGCTTCGGCCGCATCATCACCGGCCTCGCATAGACCTGCAGCAGTTTGAGGACGTTAGTGCGTCCCCAGATTCCTCAGCAGTACATCGTCACTTTGGCTGCTGACCCACCACAGGATCGTAAAGCCGATGACGAACAGCAGCCAGGTGATCGCAAATGCCAGAAAGAACTGAATGGAGCGATGGACGCCATAGGAAAGCACTGACGTGCCCGGGTCGTCCGGATTGTAGCGCACCTCCACTGAGCTGGCAGAACTGAGGCGATCGAAGATCTCCTGATGGACGCTCTTCCCCGAGCTGGGTGAATAGCCAAACGCCAGCACATCGTTGCTCAAGTCCCTGCCGGCGACCGCATACTCGTAGCGGACCTGCACCGCAAAAGTGTCGCCATCGGTGTCGTGATCACAATTCAAATCGCAATGCGTCAGTTTGCCTGGAACAGTCGGCCAGGCGGCTGCTTCCGTCGATCGCTTCAGACAGACCACGGAGTAGCCAAGCAGGCCAAAGCCAACGGCGTAAAAGATGCTGATGAACGCCACAAAAAACCACATTTCAGCGCGCATTACCTACTCCTGTTGCAGCGTATGGACGAGCCAACACGGCCTGGCCCCGGCCCCGTGTGTGCCTGCGTCGACAGGGAACAAAGGCCACTACTCACTGGTGAAGAGATTGGAGGCCCCCCGGAGTCGACTCACTCACTTCCAGCGTGATGGCCACAGCCTGTCCGTGGATTTTCAGTGGAAGTTCGAAGGGCGCGTAGAGTTCTTTTTCGTTTTCAATGGCGAATGCCTCCAGCAACATAGGGTGTTGCGTGTCGAACGCCACGCGACCGCTGTAGCCCCTGGTTCGGGGCGGCGCTGGCAGCAGGGGGCTGATCTCCTGGCTGACTCCCAACCCATTGAAGCGAATTTCGACCGTGCCTGCCCTATCAACGGGAATCAGATACTGGAAACTGTCGCCGGATCGCAATCCGCTACCGCCACCGCCCAGTTCGATTTCCTCAATCAACTGATTATCAGGGCCGAAGCGTTTCGCCATTAATCGCCAGGAAAAGCTGATGTCCGGGCCGATATAGGTGTACTTGCCGCATCGCAACTTTAGCAGTGAGGCCAGTTCGCCGCCGTCGATTTGCGTTCGCCGCAATTCCGCCTGCGGTGCTTTCATGGCGAAAAAAACACTGTAGCCGGCAGCCAACATAAGTATCACGATGAGCGTCACAGCCAGTGCACGCTGTGGGAGCGTTCGCGGGACCATCGGTCTGACCTTAAAAAGTCAAATCGGAACGTGAGGCGTCTTGCTGCAGAGTGATTCTAAATGTCGAGTGAATGCAGGGCGACGATAGAATCCTGGTAGGCTGACTGCACCACGACTCGGGTGAGGGATTCCGTTCTGATCAGCTTAGAGGTCCGTGACAGCGTTTTCATGGGAGAAAACGTCAGAATCCGGCACCAGTCTTCATCGCAGGCTTCGATGCTGGCAATTTCATAATGGTCTTCATCGTCCGCCTGATGCAGGCACAAACTGTCAAACCGATCGTTGAGCTCGAACATCGCTGACAGGAACTCATCCGCTTCCAGTTCGACGGCTGGGGGTGGTTCACGACTCTCAATCAACTGCCGCAGCGCGCGGTGTTCGCGGTTACCCCAAAACACCTCGCAGATCTGATCGAACTCAAACACCGCAAAACCGACATACAGGCCTGCGTTGTCGAACAGCTGCATGGTCACCAGAGCCTCTGACACGGATTCGACGAACCCGGTGATTTCTTCGTCGTGGCAGTCGCGGGCGATGGAAACCAGTTCGCGCTTGTCGGCGATGTTTTGCAGTTCGGACAGCAGCATTGTAACTCCCTTTAGATCACTTTTCGCCTTCTGCCTCATAGGCCTGACGTTCGAAGGGATTGTCTGTGTAGGGGTCACGTCCGGCAACCCACATCCAGACAGAGGCCAGCAGATAGGCTGGCCCCATCAACGGGCCCCACACTTCGTACTGCCGCACGTGAACCAGTTCGTGTTTGCGAGCGACATCCAGTGACGCTTCTGTCTGTCCAATGATCGTGTGGCCCAGCGTGAGGGCGAGAACGAACTGCCCGTCAGGCAGGCGGTTCACAAACCATTTGGTCCCGCCCCCGTAGAACTCCAGAACCCGGCCTCGACGACGAACGTGTCCCCGTGTGCACAGGCCCATTACGCCGATCGACACACCGACTAGCGTATAAGGCAATGCCCAGAGAAAAGCGAGCAGTTGCCGCACAATCGTGGCTGTTGTTGTCATCAGTCCTCCCGGTGCCCCACTGTCACACGGTCCATGCCACTCAGCCAGCGTTTGTTGATTTGTCGTGCAATGACGAACACCAGCACTGGCACTGCGCTGAGTGTTCCGTAGAGAAAGGTCATCTGAACAGGGTCCGTTCCATTGGACGTGTCCCCCTCCAGAACGCAGAAGACAATCCCAAACAGCACAAATCCCAACGCCATCGACAGGGGAGACAATCTTGCCGGCCAGATCCGCGCCACGGCGATGCTGGATAATGCTGCCGAAAGAACGAGCGTCGATGACCAGGCCACCATCACATTGCCGGCATGCACACGGCTGTTTAAAGCGTTGGCAAACGACAGCCAGATAATCAGCGTCGCACCAACGGTCAGAACTGGTGGAAGCAACACGGCTGTCGCCCGCAGCGGACGATTGTCAGGAGCTGCGGCGGAGTTCACCGACGGAGTCGGCGCGCTGGGTGATTCGTAGGGGTTGGAACTGCGGTCGTCGATCATGCGGCGATTATGACAATGTCTGCCGGCGATACATAGATACGTGGCCGCAAATTGCCCTGGCACGATCAGGATTGGCCGTCAGTTCAGGACGACTGCGGCCACCAGACAGGCTGGAATTACCTCTTCGACGTCCTGCCGTCCTGTGCATTGCCCGATCCTTACAACACAGCGCTGTTGTGCGACTGCCTGTCACAAATTGACCCCATCCAGCACCAGTGACCAGTGGGCAAACATGGCACCTTTCCTGCCGGCTCGTTCGCGTCGCTACCAGTGAAATCATCAGCACCGCTCAACAGTCACGGCCGGGTTGGCGTCCACAATCAGCTGAGCGAATCTCGCCGCGGGATTCCCATAATTGGACGTCAGCCACACTTCATCACCCGTGCCGTTGCGCAGGCTGATTCGACCGTCGCTGTGAATGATTCTCTGGATGTCCATAAGTTCCAGATCAAACGTGCTGCCCATCGCGGTAACCGGACACTCGCAGCGAATCCTTTCGGAATCCATCGAACAGAAAAAGTCGCTGCGGTCGGACACGGTGAACCAGATTTGCCACGCGGACATCACCAGATTGAAAAGCAGAAGGCTGACCGCGAGAACGCTCACGATGGGGTTCGGTGGCAGGAGGTACCAAAGTCCCGCCACAAACGGAATCGCCAGCAGCAACTGCACGATGGCGACAGCCAGGTGCGTTTTCCAGCGACGATGGTGTGACAGGAGCAATGGGTTGGACATGGCATTCAGCCCGCAGCCAGGCACAGGCACGCCAGGCTCACCAGCGTGATGAGCGTACAGGCAGATCGAGCGAAGTAGCGTCGCAGGTACGCCACCACCGCGTCGTCTACGGTATCACTCAGTCGATCCCGCAGCCAGCATATTGATCGATTCGCCGTCCTCAGAACATGAATTGACAATCACCTGAACGGTCGCCCACACACAGATCCGCTGAATCTTTTTGGCCAGCCAGAACGCAGGTGCCCCCACCGCGTGACTGGCCCGTCCTCCGACAACAGTCGCCCCGCTGCGTCATTCAAAACACGTTCGACATCTTCGCGAGACATCTCAACTGGCACGCGAGGTGTTTTCTGTTCTTCGCCGCTGTCAGGATCGGTTACCCCAAGCACACGTCGGAAAAGACCGTGCAAAACGGCCCGGCCCAGCGCGGCTTCTTCTACCGCCTGTCGAATGACGACCTGCGCTGAAAAGTAGGCGGCCAGCGTGACGGTGGACACACCGCACAGTAAAAACACGCCGCAGGCAGCCAGCAAGCCTCGCAACGTCGAGCCGTCGCTGGCCACCCAGAAGCTCAGGACTGCCAGTTGCAGACTCCACAGCAGTTCGAGGACGAGGACGGCCGTCGCGAAGGCTCGCACGGCCGTTCCCAGCAGACTGCTGATGATCTGAATCGATTGGGGAAATATGGGGCCACCTCAATCAGATGCGGGATGTTGTTGACTGCGTACCACGACAGAGTATCTGGCCCACATTGAGGATGTAGGCCCACATTAAGGATGTGGGGCCATATTGAGACATGGGCGCACATCGATATGTGGGCATTTGCAGAACCACCGTTATCCGGCCCGCAGGCGTTTGCAAACGTACAGCAACAGACACACGGTGCTCACAGGCACGAGCGGCGTGTCCTGAATATAGAGCTCCCAGATCTGAGAGGCGAGGAGAGCGTCGTTCAACTCTGTATGGAGACAGAAAAAGGTGACCAGCCCCAGACATCCCCATGCCGGGAGAGTCGGGTCAGATTCCCGTCGAACGATGGTCACTTCGTGTCCATACGGGGCGTCCATCAGATGGATCCACGTCGGCAGCATAAACTTATGAGGCGGTGGCCCCGACGATATCACAGTGACCACCGGACGTCGGTACACCTCTGACGGAACCACAGTCCGCGCGGGGATCGTCAGCACAAAGACAATCAGAATCAGTTCACGCAGTCAGTGTGGCATGGTTTTCATTCGCACGTCTCTTGAGCCAGTCGCCAGAAGTCAGAAGTCAGAAGTCAGAAGTTTGTCAGGTCGTTCGACACAATCGTCCGCGGCCGTGTGAGTCTGTTTTCCTGGGTGCCGACCGCCCAGCCAATTGGTGCCGCGTCACGATTCGCACCGGCGAAACCTTGCCACATAGCTGAAGGGATTCGGCCGCGCGGCGAACGACGCCGGATAATCCTCTCCACTCAAATCATAAGCGATGAGGAGTTCATGGGCCGCCGGGAATTCGGCAATTGCCAGAAAGGTTTTCCCCGAATTGGGCCCCTGCTCCCCCGAAATTTTGATTCTCAATGGACGAGCCTCACCGTCGATGAAACACGCACCTCGGTCGATCGCGCCAGCCAGATCCACGGTGTACCGTCCTTCGGCGATGGAGAGTTTCGTCGCGGCCACGACGTCTCCCGGTAATTCCTGCCCGCCGAGCACACCGGAGGTCGCCCGCCATTGCCCATAGAGATCTTCCGCCCGCCCGCTCATGAGTCACTCCTCTTTGTATGCCGTCTTCCAGCGATACTCTATCACAGATCACCCAGTCAGGTGAGCGCGAACGCGTTCGAGCGTCTCACCGAGGAGATTCCGCCCACGCCACTGTTCCGGCTGGTAGGCACTCGGATGATCAGCGGCAAAGCCGATCCCCCAAATCCGATCCAGTGGGCTGGCTTCCACCAGACGGCGATCGCCAGTGTTCATCAGCTGTGCCTTCAGGTCTTCGTTCTGACCAAATTTCGCAACGTTGCCGCAAAACACAATCCTGCAGCGTTCCGTAATCCAGCGGTCTTCCAGAAAGCCGATCACCTGTTTGCCCAGCTTCTTGTGCTCACGTGGGCTGTCGGTGCTCATGATACGTTGTTCAGTTTTCGAATCACCAAACAGCCGCGCCTTTTCCGCCATCATGTACTGCTCGGCGCAGACGTAGTCAGTGCCATCAACAACGAACGGCGAGATCGTCCACTGGCCAAACGGGTTTGGCGGTTTCCAGAACAGAACCAGCTCCGCAGTGACGACAACCTGAGTGCCATCGAAGAACGCCAGCCGATCTTTATCGAAGCATTCGATGTGCAGGAACTCAGACATATCGGGTCTCCTCCGGACGGACATCGGTCCCCATCGGCAGGACGCGTGGTTGCCTCAACAACTGAGGCTTCAGGCCCTCCCGGCACTTCAGTTTGAGCCCGGATCTTTTGGCAGTATAGAATGGCCCGCCGTCTGGCCGCCAGGAGGTCGCGGATCACCTGATCAGCATTCATAGCTGACACTGTGCACTCCCCCTGGTTCGCTGTGTCCAACACTGCACAGCATCAGTTGCTGCCGGCGGAAATCACGCAGCGGCAAAGCCGTGTGCTCGGGGCCAGGGTTGACGGAAATGACGATCAGCGGTCATCGCCGTCGCCCGCTACTGGTCCACATCGGCACTGTCCTGCAGTCTTTGAATGGCCCCTTCGATGGCCATGCGAACATTAATGTCCTCGCCCGCTCGAATCTCCTGCAGCCGCCTGAGAGGCCCCAGCGCGGAGGTATCGCCCAGTGCTGCAAGCGCCCAGCCGGCCGCTCGTCGCACCAGCACATGGGGATCGTCGAACATGCCGAGCAGAGGAAGCGTGGCCCGACGATCTGACTCACCCAGAAGCCTGCAGGCCACCTGACGCACAAAGTCATCTGACGACGACAATCGCTCAACAGCGGCGTCGTGCAGATCCGCTGCAGGTCGCCTCAGCAGCGCCCGCTCAGCCAGAGCTCCGAGCCCATCGTGACTGTAGTAATCAAGAATCTCCAGCAGAATGGGCGCCGGCGTATCATCTCGCTCCACCAGTGCCCTGGCAGCACGCAATCGAATTTCACGGTTGGCAGATCGGAATAACCGCTGCCATTTCATCGGATCCGTCATTGCCGATTCGCCGTGAGACTGCGTGATTTCCAAAGTCATCAAGGACGCCCGATTCTGAGTGCTGCATGGTATTTCAGTCAAACCCCAGTCGGGATGTTTGAGGTTTCGCGGGTAGCAGCGAATCAGACAAAAAGGCGTTGAAGCGTGCCGAGCCGTCATCAAACAGCTGACAACTGAAGTCGACGCCAGCCTCTTCAAACTGCCACTCGTACTGATCAGCCGGGCCAAAGTCTGTCTGAACGGCTTTCAGCGTTAGCTTCGATTTGCCGAACCGACGTTCCAGCTGCGTGAGAAGTCGGTCTTTGCGTTCTATGAGTTTCCGGGATTCCTGAGAGTACATGATTGTGATGAATTTTAACTGCCCCCGTTCAAATTCGAACGTGACGTTTGGGGGAGCGGTGGTGCCATTGTCCACCGAGAGTTCGTAGACGTCATTCCTGGGATAGGAGTTGACCGGAATTCGCCACTTTCGGGCGGTCGGGAAGCGGCCTGTGAATCGTTCCATCGAATCGCCCAGTCGCACGCCGGAAACAGAAAACTTTGCAGCCGCTCTTGCCGGGCCGCTCAGCTTTGCAGAACCAGCAGTCGCTGGCGCAAGCGTTGCCCAGGTGACAGCAAACACCACGATGATTCCGGTCACGTTTCTCATCTTCTGTTTCCCTAAAGACTCGCAGCGGCAGTCGCCCTCTGGCGCAGACTGCGCAAAAGTGGTGGGGATGCCGGACGTGACTTCCCCGGAGCGAGGATAGCAGGCAGAACGTGCGGCGCAAATGTCGACAGTCCCCAGCGGGCGCCGCTTTTCTAGCGTGACTTTCGTGGCAACAGCTCGGGCGCCGGTGCGTTGGGAATACCGGGCACGATGATCAGCGTATCCGGTTTTGTGCACCTCAGATACCAGGCGTCGGGCAGTGTGCCAGACACCGACACCAGGACGGGGGTCGAATCCTGCAGCCGACGCAGTGCTTCCTGTCGCGAAAGTCGTCGCCCCTTCAGATCCAGAACGCGATTCTGCGACTGCTCGCTGAGTTGACTGGCGGCCGAATAATGCATCGAAAGGTCAAGTATTGCTTCCGTCACCGACACGCGAAGCTTCGGCCACCGGACTTTGGGTTGCTGTTGGCCCACCTTTTCCCAGACAACCCTGGGAACGACGACCCGCACAGACCAGTCATTGCCGCCATTGTCCGCAGCAGGCGTCAGAACGGTAGCGACGCCCACAACCGGCGGGACGTCTTTCGGCAGATCTGCGCGCTCGTCCGCTCGGACACCGGCGACCAACACCACTGATAAGCACACGACAAAACAACAACGCATTCGATCTTCTCCATGAGCGATAACGAGCCCACCATGCACAGAAGCGTGAGGACAGGCCTAAGCTTAAGTCTGACACAAACCGCCCGGTGACGTGTCAGAATGGTGTAAGATCGCCTGCCCGTCGCAGCCGGGGAAGGTCTCCCTGAGGAGTTGATTTGGATGCCCTGCCTCCCTCGAACGATTCGCGGGCCATCATCCGTGGTGCTGCCGTGGGTGTGATTGATGCGCGAAAAGGGAATTCGCGATTCTCAAGTAAACAAACAGCCAGATTCCTGACGTCCGTTGCCTGGTACTCTGCGCAACAATCTCGATGATAAGCCAACAGACGACCGATCCCGCATCGACCTCACAGCAGGAGATTTGCTTCCATGGAAACATCCCCCCGCCCCGCGATACCTTTGTGGTTCAAAATCTGCAACAGCATGTTTCTGTTGTGGAATGCCTTTGGGCTGGTCGTCTTTCTGTTGTTCCAGACCGTCTACACGACCAAAGAAGCGCTCACAGAAGCCGGCCTGACTGAAGCACAGGTCGAGTTGACTCTGGCGACACCCGGCTGGGTGCACGTGGCCTTTGGGCTGGCCGTCATCTTTGGCGTTCTGGGCAGCATCGCCATGCTGATGAAGTCCAGCCTGACGATTCCGCTGTTGCTCATTTCGCTGATTGGAGTGCTGGCACAGAACACTTATGTCTACCTCCTGAGCGACACCGTCAAAGTGATGGGTGTGGGCGCTTCGCCTTTCGTCATTGTCGGAGCCATCGCTGTGATCCCATATGCCATATATGGCTCCCGAAAACACTGGATCAACAGACTTCACCCCGATTGAGTGTCTGTGGGAATCCCTTTCGGCATGCCGGCTGTCAGGTCGACGACTTTCAGACAAAGTCATACACGAACACGGGCACCTGCGCAGCGCAGAGTGATTGCTGGATGAGCGGTTCGATCCTTTCCCATTTGCCGCCCGCGAGACCGCAGCCAATGCGAGGCATATGAACGGAGGCGGACAACTCCACGGACAGTTCGGCCACCTTGATGAGGCAGCTTTCGATTGCCTGATAGCGGACCGGGGGGCCCTTACTTCCGGTTTTCATCCCCCGCTGACCGATCATATTGGCAACCCAAACGTAATCTTCAGCCTGAACCAGCTGAACCGCCCCGAGGGCGAAGTCATTTTTTGATCGATGGCGGTGCCAGTCTCGATAACTCCGCTCCGGCTCCGTCCAGCGACGGCTGATGGCGACAACAAACCCCTTGCCCCAGCCACCCAGATCATTGCAGACATGAGCGATAATCTTCTTTCCTTTCGCCTGCGGAGCAGTGGCGTCGCCTTTGAGGTAGGTGATCGTTGTCATACGGAAAGCCAGACGCAGTTGAGCGTCTGCCATGGAGTGTTGAAAGAAGGCTCGCACGCAGACCTGTACGTGTCGACACGAAGACCATCTTCGCCTGCGAACGATGGTCGTATGCCATCAGGAGCGGTGTCGCGTTGATTCATTCCCCGTTGGATTCTCGCAGAAGAATACCAGTCAAGGGGAGATGTTGAGAGCACCATCTGACGGGGCGCCTGACGCGACCTGCCAGAGAGCCTAGTTTCCGGCTGAACCTGTCTTCCAGCAGCCGAATCCCGTGAGCTGTCATTCAGAAGCAGCCGCCTGCCCGTGGGAATCGTCCTGGCTGCGACCAACCAGACGCTCCATGGCCGCATGAAAGATCAACCCCGCAGTCATTCCACTAGCAGCCAGGAACGCCCCACGACCGCCGTAAAAATAGCACGTGAATGCAAAGAATCTGTCGCTGTAAGTGGTGGAACTCGATTCCCGGGCGATACTGCCCAATTGCGAGAGATCTGCATTCCAGATAGAGATCAGGTCTGGCATGACCATCATTCCGCCGCCGCCCAGGATGCAGCAGGCGGCGATACCGACGGACATCTTCCATCGACCGGCGAGCGCGCAGAGGACAAGAAACACGCTTACCAGGACAGCAACCGCGAGCACAAAATGGAAAGGTTTGGGAACGTACATGGCCAGCATGGCAGTGAGAGATACCTCAAAGGCCCGAGTGAGATCTGCGAGCCGGCGGTCAATGGATCAATTGACATCAGGGTCTGCCAATCAATTTCGATTGCCTTCCAACGTCGACACTGACAGGAACGGGACTGTGGATTTTGTCTGGAAATGTCGCACAGGCCTGCCTGATTTTCGAATCGGTACCGGCATCAACGCGGGTGCATCACCCTGTAATCTGCCCGTCAAGTGGATCGGGGCCCTTTGGGCCGCTGCCAGGCAGGAGGCTCGCAATAGTAGTTGCGAGGTATTCTTGTTTCGATTCGACACGAAGAATCAATGGATCATCTGTCGCGGGGTCGATGTCTACGATCTGCGAATCGTCTTGTCGATTACGAATGTAGAGCTGTGTCCACTTGCGGCTGGCGGGATTGTATGAGTCTCCGTCAGTATCAACGTTGAAGAAGTCGTGCCAGAGATAGGTGATAACGAGGCGGAAGTCTGGCCGCTCATGCTCAGCGTTGACGAAGTATTGAGGCATGCGTTTCTTGCCAGCTAACGATCAAGGTCACCGGGCCGTGACGATTGGCCTTAAATTGGAAATTGCGGGCGAACGCGGCTCCGGTGCACCGCCTTGTTATGCCGCTTTTGCGAGAGTTAACGCGACACTCTTAGCGATATTGTTCGGGGTCCGGAGTATACGGAATCAACTGTGGATGGTCGCGGCAGAACTCAATCAAGTGATCTCTAAGACGGTCATACAAGTCATCTTCGACGTAAGGCAACTCAGGTATTTGGGAGTCGTCCGTTAATTCGTTGGGAGGTAGAAAGTTGCGGAGGCGATCAAGATCGCGGCGGATTTCAGATTTACTTTCGCTGGAGAAGCATGATTTGGACGTGAGAGATTCTTCGATGTAGTCAAGCAGCATTTCGAATCGATCGTCCCATTTGATGTTGCCATTCCCCTGTGCTTCCCATCGGAGTTTTTCGATTGCACGAAGCACTTCAGGTTGAACGAACGACGCTGGGCCGGTTTTGGGCACAAGCGTCTTCCATATCCAGCGAGCAATGTCGTCGTTGGAGCCGGCCAGGTCGATTTGGTGTGGACTGTCCATACAAATGGTGACGTACTGCCTTGCGGCATAACGTTGACCATCAGCCGTCCCGTGATGAGCGATGGTTGAATGTTTTTAGTGTCCCGACACGGGTCGGCTGCATGGTGTTGTTATGCGTTTAGAAGATGTTGAAGTTCGGGTGCCTAAGCCACCATTTGCAGGTTTCAGAAGTTGCCAAATGTGCTGTATCGGCTCCTGAGGGATAGCGTTCGTAACTAACTCTGGTGACACCGGGAGCATCTGCAGGCAGTAGTAAGGGGTCGAACTCTACAAAGCCATCGTACTGGATTGCCAGGAATGCGGCTACCTCGACTAGCAGGCGGTGATCGATCAGCCGATTGCACATGGCGGACAATCGAATGTAGTGCGTAATGAATATGTTGTGCCGCGCTGCCGACGTTTGAAGATGCCCAACAAGATGAAGCACTTCGTGCACGTCCACACAAAACGGGCGTAAGTCATCTGACGACGTACAGCCACCGAGTTTCTGGGTGTCAGAGATCCAGCAAAAGTTGTCTGCTGTCCAGGGATCGGAGCCATCCTCGGGGAATTTGTCTGCAACATGCAGCGTCGTATCCTGCCATGTGGGCACGGTTCGGTACGATGAGTTAAAGAAGATGTCGAGGACAGGTCCCATTGCTGCATAACGACCTGCTTCACCCGGCGGCGGCGAGCGACTCGGACTTCGGTTTCGGCACCCGACCGCCGCTCGGGCGCAAGCAATTGTTAGCCGCCTTGTTCGATTACAGTGCGAAAGTGGACATAATCTGCCAGTGCTTCTTCAAGCGATACGCCGGGATTGATACGGCGATGTTCCTCGATGAAAGCCACTTTGTCTTCGTTGAAGGCGAATTCTGACAAAGCTTTCGTTGTGACCTTTGGCAGTTGCAGTTGAATGTAGATTCTGTCGGGACGCCATGAGCCCCAATCGAGACTTCGGTGGAAGTCGCCCCATTTGTCGGAATCTTTCGTGCAGTGGAATCCGTAGATCGGCGCAACTGCCAGAAAGCGACACTTTGAACACTTGCGTGGGATTTCGACTTTCGACGTGATGAATTCGTTTTCGAATACTACTGGGTCGGTGGGACCATCGACACCACACGGACCGTGATCAAGGTGAAGGTAGCCACCAACATCATCAATGTTTCTTGTGCATTCGCCTTCGAATAAGTGATCGCAGCTCGCGCACTTCTGAGGGACGGCTCCGGTAGAACACATATGGCCGAACGGCACTGGCGGTTCGATCGGGCCATCGACTGGGCATGCTGGAAAGTACCGTCGGTGCATGTGCTCTTGGCGGCTAACGCCGACAATCACCGGGCCCTGACCAGCTGATTGTCCATGTGAAAACGCGACCGGCAGGGCTCCGGTGCATTGTGTTGTTATGTTGCCGAATCAGACTGGACTTTCAACTCGTGGCGGACCCGCATGAGGATCTTGCCGAGCTTGTTTTGCCCGGTGCCATCGGCACCACAGCCCCAATAGTAGTCTCCGGGCGCACTCTCGACTATCTCTTCATCACCCGTAGCCAGCAATCGGTCGCGAATGTCGTCGTGCGTCTGGAATTTACGGAGGACGCCCTGATACATGATGTCATCTTTGACGTCTTCCCAATCAGGACGCAGTGGGATGGCGGTACTGCGACCGAGTCCCTTGGCGTCGCCCGGAGTGCGTGCCCGTTGAATTGCGGACTCCTGTTTCGTACCCGCAAATTTTTTAGCTTGAAAATAGTGCTCGACGGTGGGCCAGTACTTGTCATCGATGGCGAATCCGTGCGCTGAGAAGTTGCAGAAGTCGCCGTACTCGTCGGTGCGTGTGTAGAAGTAGATCGTCATCAAGCATCAAATTGAGAACGGCGTTCAGCTGGAAGGGCAGATCGGGGAGCTTTGCAACATAACGCCGACGATCACGGGATTGTGACGAGCGACTTTGATTTGAAATTTCGGGGTGATACACAATTCCCGTGCATCGTTTTGTTATGCAGCCGACGGGTGTGACTACATGTCAGGTCAAATTGAGGCGATCTGCTACGAGCTCGCCAGTGGACCTGAAGACTGACTGTATGAACGATCCCAAGTTTTTAGATTGTACAGAAATCTCTCCGTCATCGTGGCACCAAAACAGGACTGGAGTCCGCTTTCGCTTGACGTTTAGGTGGAAGAAGTCTCCGCCACCATTAGCACCAATGACAATGTGGTGGGAAGGAAACGTGCAGATCTCACCGTATGAGTTTTCATACTCGTAATCCGGTGAACGGAAGAATCTGTTCCAGCGGATGATAGTTGCAGCGTCCGTGAAGATGTCACGTTCGTCTTTGGGGCGAAGGTTGAGAATTGCTTTCAGTTCAGGCGGGAACTGCAGAATCAGTTCACGATAACCGTCTGGCAACGGAATCTGCGTCACCTTTTCGATGCGTGTAATGTCACGTTCGTTCATCGATCGATGCCTGAAGTGAGCTTTGCTGCATAACGCTTAGCGTAACCGGGTGGCGACGGTTGACTTTGATTTCAAATTCGGCGTGAACCGCCACTCCGGTTCACGCTTTTGTTAGCTGGCTCGATTTCGGTTTCAATCTTAAAGGGCGGCCTCTCAAGGTACCAAACGTCAGGCACGCCGTGCTTTGCGTCAGTGATAACTTGATCTGAAATTGTATCAGCGTTTGGCTGTGGGGCACCCATTTCTTCGTTGAGCGAAGAAAGAACGGCGTCCATTGATTGCGCGTCAACAAGCATGTCGGGATCGAAAGCCAATTCGGAGAGCCATGCAATTGCTGTCGACTTTAGTGCGCGGGCCAGTTGATGGGCGACTTTACGGTGAACTTTCCGATGCTTGGAATACGAGAGAAATCCGCGAAACCGACCAGAAGACCAGAAGCATGCGATATTGGTGAAGAACCCAACAAAAAGTGTGTCTGTTCGAAATTCAGCTTCACCTTCACGGAAGAGTTCGGTTGGCGGTAAATTGAGCTCCCTGCACTCGCGCCAGCTCGAATCAGGAGGTGGTCGGTCTTTGAGTTGCCAACTCGGAGTTTGCGATCGCCAGTAGTCTTCAACGTCACGTGTTGCTGTGACGTGCTTGTTCAGTAAACGAGGAATAGTCTCGATGTCGTCGGGACCGAGGCTGTGATCGAGGTAGGCGTGAAGTTGCGTGCTCATGCCACACTTTGCCAGCTAACGTCAAACATCACCGGGCCGTGACTGGTGATGATCCATTCTGAAAACACCGCTGGCACGGCTCCGGTGCATGGTGTTGTTAGCTGGCAGATCGATGCAAGTGTACCGACTCCTGAGCGAAGGTGTCGAGACAGCGAAAATCACGTCCAAGGTACGCTGCCGGAGTCTGAATTTCGTCAGTAGATGCGTCTCTATCAAATAATCCACGCGGGATGTATGTCAGTATATTGGGGTGATAGCAGCCCACGACGAAATCACCAGTTTCCGGGAGGGTGTAAACAAGCATGTCTGCAGATGGCGTTCCGGGAATTGCATGGCCGTATTCCGAAAGAAGCTGCTTCGCGTTTGCTATTGGATCATCGACATCATCAACTGAGACAACGCACGTGCCATACGAAAACTGCACGATTGATCGTACTGACGGGTCAGCCGTCAGTGCTTGCCATATCAGGGCGCGATCGCTGGGATCGAATTCCACTGGCGAAGGAAATTCTGCTGGCGGCGTTGTGGCATCTTCGATGCGCCACTTTTGTCGAAGTCGTGACAATGCGATATCTGCAGCGACGCCAGCCACGACTCCCAGTGCGAGAATTGCGTACTGTACTGGCCCACTAAGAAACAACGCGGGGGCGGCGACGAGGGCCCCAATAACCCAAGGAGGTGCGTCGGCCTGCCAATTGCGTTGAAGCAGTGATGAAATCGGAACTGGCTCGATGTCCTGCAATCGTGTCATCTGTTCCATTGCCAGCTAACGCTGGCAATCAGCGGGCGGCGTGAGTGGACGCCGATTTAAAATTAACGCGATGCACGCCGCTCCGTTGCATTGCTTTGTTAGGTGGCGACTATGCTCGGAGACGACACGAAAACAGGACGCGGTTTCAAGTTGGTTGAGTTCACAGATTCCTACGGATACGAGTGTTCTCTGCAACAGAGTTCCGCAATCGGCGACACAGACGAAGCGACGGAAAATCCCGGATCGTCGTTTATCTGGCTGGGCGTGAACGATGGAAAGCCGCAGGTAATGAAAAGCCAAGCGAAAGCGTTGGGGTTGGAACTGCCCCCCGGTGAGGTCAGCGGATGGATGCCGTATCCAATCCCAGAGGAAGTGCAGATTTCGACGCGGATGCATTTGAGTAGGGATCAAGTCGAAGGACTGGTGGAACGATTGCAGCGATGGCTGGATATGGGGGCGTTTGAATTACCTTCGGTCTCGTCCACCTAACGCTTCAAATCACCGGACGCGGACCAGATGACTCTCATTTGAAAATTGGCCGGACATCCGCGTTCCGGTGCATTTGTTTGTTATGCCGCGTGATTTGCGGGCGACGGTCAGTTTACGGGGTTCAGCAGCGATGCTGGATTCTCAACGAGAGCTTTCTCGAAACGTGAAAGTTCGTCCTCGGGCGACTTTTGCTTCACAAGTTGATGAAACTGAAGTGCGAGCTTCCGAGACTCTGATTCACCAATACTTTGCCGCTGCTCATAAATCCGCGGGATCGTGGGTATGCCACCGCACCCGACTGAAGTCCCGCCGAACCAGTGATTGCGGTTGTAGTGTGTATGCGTGATCCAGACATGATCGTGAGTCGACGGCACGAATTCGTCGATCCACTGCGAGTATTCGTTGGTGACAATGTGGTCACGGATTTTCGCTCCACACACCCACTTTTTGATTCGTTCACGGTGGCAAATGAGGCATTGAAGCTCATCTTTTTCCATGGGTCCAAACGCTTCCGAAATCTGATTCCAGAAACCGACCGTGATAAGCATGGTGGCGAGTATTCCCAGGCCGAATGCCTTCTTGATCGGGGGCCGTTTCATGAGTTGCTTGGCCTCTTGCTGCATAACGTCCCCAATCACCGGACGCGGCAGAGTGATTGACGAAAAGCAGAAGCACCGCACATGCCGCGTTCCGGTGCATTGGTTTGTTATGCAGCACGATTCGTTAGGCGTCGATCCACTCTCGTGCCTGTTTCACAGCGTACTCGATTGCTCTATCCAAGTCATTGAAGTGCCAGTCTGGTGGCGAATTGCCTGATCGTGTTACCAACGACAGGAACGCGGTCTCACACTTCTGGGACGTGACAACCACGATTGGAAATGGCACCTCAGATTCATCGTCCTTTTCATCCATGAATCGATTTACATTGTCGAACACGGACAGAAGCGTGTTGCCCCATTCGTACGTCATTTCTCGGAAGTCGAGGATTAGGCACCACGGATCAAAAGCAGCAAGTCCATGCACGGTCGAGTTTGAGATGAAGTGACCGTGTGCATTGCCACGCGATCCGTTTGGATATGTACCGCGGAAGGCCGTGACGAGGACGGGCGGCAAGTCAGCCCCATCGCTTTCGACAAGCCCGTACGCGCACTCGAACTCATCCGGGCGTCCGATTTCAACGGAGCGAACACGCATACGATTTTGCTGCATAACGTTGACAATCACCGGGTTGCCGCCGGCGACGTTGATTTCAGATTTGGCCGGGACGGCAACTCCGGTGCATTGCTTTGTTATGCGGCTATTGGGGTGGTTGTCCAATGCCCATTTCACGAGCCATCTCGTGGCCGAACATTTCAACGAGTTGTTGGTCAGTAAATGGTACGGGAAATTCCGTCATTTGATCGCCAAAAATGCGATCGAATGTCGGGCGAAACTCGCTTTCGCGGTGCGGCGACATATCGCGAATGGACCGATAGATGTCGATGTTGCGATTCATCGGCAAGATTGAAGCCAACTGCCGTAAGCTCTCTTCGAGACACGAAAGATCGCCATTCTTGCGTGCCTCGCGAGAGAATTCGTAGGTGACGTTTTCGCGAAACGATCCGGACTGTTCCCACGCTTTGGCAACCCATTCATCGGGGATAACGACAGGTTCGGTGTAGTAGTACCGGCTTGGTTCCGCCAAGAACTCTTCAAGAGTGACATCTTTCGTTGCGTAGGGAGCGTCACGAAATACTTTTGCGTACTCATCGACGGAGTTGATCGCTATCTCAGTTTCTTCGTGCAACTTTGAAAGGAGCTGTTCTTGCCAGAAGCGAAACTCACCACGGCCAACGGTTTCATCAACGATGCTGATCAGGCGGTTGTATTTGTCAACGCCATACCGATCGAGTACGAATTGCAGCACGGCGACTTTCTGTGACTCGTCGATCATGCTGTTGCCGCATAACGTTGACGATCACCGGGTTGCCGCCAGCGATATCGATTTCAATTTCAGCCCGGACGGCAACTCCGGTGCATTGTATTGTTATCCCACGATTGTAGTTGCGAATGTATCAAACACTCAATCCTCGGCGCGACGAGAATCACCAAGCACAATGAGTTGTCGGATTCACGTTGTGATCCTCAAGTGTTTTTTGATGATATCTGCGAGTCGATCGTAAGTCGTCGCTGCGCCCCGCCCCGCAACCGAATAGACGTCCGCTTCTGTCTTGGGCGCAGTTTCGAGTTCGTAATCGTATTCACCATCCGGATGCCCATACGTTGAGACGTAGACGAGGGTGGTGTGATCAGAAGGCATGCCGAAGCCGATTGCACAGAGGTCATCTTCCCAGTGGTCGACGATATCAAATGCGTTCGCACCTAGATCGGTCTGCAACCGCGCGAGCAAAGCGAGAATGCCAGCGTCTTTGTCGATTTGCGGTGTCA
Organism: Planctomycetaceae bacterium; assembly: GCA_024742875.1. GTDB lineage: Bacteria > Planctomycetota > Planctomycetia > Planctomycetales > Planctomycetaceae > Fuerstiella. Next base: position 39,233 of record JANSXP010000067.1, read on the forward strand.
ACGGGGAATGCATACGAGTTCGCCAACAATGCTCACGCTGTGGGGTAGTGGGATAACGCCTGCCGTAACCGGGCACGAAC
>JANSXP010000099.1 GCA_024742875.1 Planctomycetaceae bacterium
CTTGTCGGAGAACCGGCACGTGGTGACGCCTTAATCCGGCAGTCGCTGACTTCGCTGGATCGCCGATTTGCACACAGTAAATTCTGGCGAAGCGTCGTGCACGATGGCTTTCTCGACGAGGAGCAGCCGAAGGCGTCAGTGAACCCATGGCCGTCTGCAACTGCCGACCCGGTGTTGGCGGACGTCTCGCCGGACGCACTGGAGGTTGTTGTTTCGTACTCTCCGGCCACGCATGACGGACGCTTTGCCAACAACGGCTGGCTGCAGGAAACACCGGATGCTGTTTCTAAGCTGACCTGGGATAACGCGGCCACCATGAGCCCGGCGACCGCGGCGAAGTTGAATGTGAAGCACGGCGACGTTGTCCGTATTACTGCAGGGCGTGGTGAGGTTGAGCTGCCTGTGTTTGAGTTACCGGGCGTGGCCGCAGGTTCCATTCAGTTAACGCTGGGTTACGGCCGAACGGCCGCCGGTCACGTCGGTGGCCTCGTGGACGAGGACGTCGCCCCGGTCGGGGTGGATGTTTCCGTGCTGCTCGCCACGGGCAACAGTCGCGTGCTGACAGACGTTAGGCTGGAGCCCACCGGAAGAACGCACCAGCTGGCGACCACGCAGGACCACTTCGCCATTGATACAGTGGGGCTGGAAGCGATTGGAGCGCGTGTCGGAGAGCTGGTTCGCACGGGTACGCTGGCCGAGTACGAGCAGCATGCCGACTTCGCGAAACATCGCGGTCCACACCATCCGCCACTGGAGTCGCTGTGGGAAGAAAAGGAGTACGACGGGCACGCATGGGGCATGGCCATTGACCTCAACCGCTGCATCGGCTGCAACGCCTGCATGGTTGGCTGTCAATCCGAAAACAACGTGCCGATCGTGGGCAAAGAGCAGGTGCTGGACGGCCGGGAAATGCACTGGCTGAGGATCGACCGCTACTTTGCCGGGGAGCCCGACGATCCGGAAGTCGCCCATCAGCCGCTCGCCTGTCATCACTGTGAGAACGCACCCTGTGAGCAGGTGTGTCCGGTCGCGGCGACGGTTCACAGTGACGAGGGGTTGAACGATATGGTTTACAACCGCTGCATCGGCACGCGGTACTGTGCCAACAACTGCCCCTACAAAGTCCGGCGGTTCAACTTCTTCGACTACAACGCACCGCTGGAAGAGCCCGGGAAAGAGCTGGTCCAGCTGTCCATCAATCCCGACGTCACCGTCCGCAGCCGCGGCGTGATGGAAAAGTGCACCTACTGTGTGCAGCGTATTCAGGACACGAAGATCGATGCCAAAAACGGCCAGCGGTCCGTTGCCGACGGCGAAATTCAAACGGCCTGCCAGCAGGCCTGTCCGGCGGAGGCGATCGTCTTTGGCGATTTGAACGACGGCAACAGCAAGGTTGCGCAGCTACACGCTGACAATCGTGCCTACGGCATGCTGGCAGAGCTGAACACCAAACCCCGCACCATGTACCTGGCAAGAATTCGGAATCCACATCCATGGCTGGATGACACCCCGGAGCACGATCATCACGGCTCACATGCTGCTCACGCGGACGGTGCTGCAGGACACGCTGAACACGAGGGAACACACTGATATGGCCACCGTTTCTCTGGGTGATATTGACAACACGATCATTGATCCGGCCGTTCGACCGGGCGTGATGACGGGCGATAATTCACTCGCATCGATCACCGAGCAGGTCTCGTCACTGGCCGAACAGCCCACTGCTCCGCGTGCGTGGAAGATTGCTTTTGGGATTTCTGTTGGCGGCACGCTGATGCTGTTCGCGCTGATCGGCTATCTGATCGCCACTGGTGTCGGTGTGTGGGGCAACAACGCACCCGTTTTCTGGGGCTGGCCGATTGTCAACTTTGTCTTTTGGGTGGGGATTGGACACGCCGGCACGCTGATCTCTGCGATCCTGTTCCTGTTCCGTCAAAACTGGCGCACGAGCATTAATCGCTTTGCTGAAGCCATGACCATTTTTGCCGTGACCTGTGCGGGAATCTTCCCCGCTATTCACATCGGCCGCGTCTGGTTTGTTTACTGGCTGGCTCCCGTTCCCAACTCGCTGGCGATGTGGCCCAACTTCCGCAGCCCATTGCTGTGGGACGTGTTTGCTGTCACGGCCTATGCCACCGTCTCAGCAATGTTCTGGTATTTGGGCATGCTGCCGGATCTGGCCACACTGCGCGATCGGGCCACGACAAAGGTCCGTCGCATTGCTTACGGCATCGCGGCGCTCGGCTGGAGCGGTTCAGGCCGACAGTGGCGGCTGTTTGAGAAGGCCTATTTGCTGCTGGCCGCGCTGGCCACGCCGCTGGTGCTGAGTGTGCACACCATTGTGAGTTTTGACTTTGCCACGTCACAGATCCCCGGCTGGCATACCACCATCTTTCCTCCGTACTTTGTGGCCGGTGCGGTGTTCAGCGGATTTGCGATGGTCATCACGCTGATGGTGCCTGCGCGTCAGTTCTTCGGTTTGAAGAATCTGGTCACGCTGCGACACCTGGAGAACATGTGCAAGGTCGTACTGGCGACGGGCATGATGGTGGGCTACGCCTATGGCATTGAATTCTTCATCGCGTGGTACGGCGGCAATCAATACGAGCAGTTCGCTTTCATTAACCGCGCCCTGGGGCCATACGCGTGGGCTTACTGGACCATGGTCAGCTGCAATGTGCTGGCCCCGCAGCTGTTCTGGTTCAAAAAAGTTCGTACGTCCCCCTGGGCGATGGTTGCGATCTGCGTGTTCGTAAACATCGGCATGTGGTTTGAACGCTTTGTCATCACAGTGACGTCGCTCAGCCGTGATTTTCTCCCGTCGTCCTGGGGCTACTTTGTGCCCACGCCCGTTGACATCCTGATGTTCCTGGGCAGCTTTGGACTGTTTTTCACACTGTTTCTGCTGTTCTGTCGTTATCTGCCCATGGTTGCCATGGCGGAAGTGAAGTCAGTGATGCCTCACGGAAAGGATCACTCATGTCCAGCGTAACCGCTCCCCCGCCCAGCCCGGCTCCGACCGCTCAGGCGGACCCCACGTCCCGTGGACTGGTCGCCAGTTTTTCATCGGTAGACGCGGTTCTCAAGGCCGTGCGGCTGGTCCGAGAATTGGGGATTCGTCGTGTTGACGTGCATTCGCCTCATCCCATTCACGGTCTGGACGATGCACTCGGCCTGAAGGGCAGCCCGCTCCCATGGGGCGCCATTGCCGGCGCGTCGCTGGGATTTGGCGGTGGCGTCTGGATGGCGTGGTGGATGAATGCCATCGACTATCCGTTTCTGATCAGCGGCAAGCCCCTGTTCAGCATCATTCCCAGTCTGCCGGTCGCTTTTGAACTGGCCATTCTACTGGCTGCATTTGCGGTCGTCGGCGGAACGCTGCTGTTTGGCGGACTGCCACGGCTTTCCAATCCCCGATTTCGTGTGCCCGCCTTTTCGCGGGCGACGAACGATCGCTACCTGTTGGCCGTGGATGCTGATGACGAGCAGTTTCAGACAGGCCGGCTGCAGCCGCTGCTGCGTCAGGCCGGAGCTGAGTCGGTCGATCACATCCCCGTCGAAAACCCGACTGAGGCCAGGGTGCCTCGGGCTATCTGGATGGCAACCGCCATTTTGCTGGTGCTGGCGTTGATTCCGCCCGTGCTGATCGCCAAAGCGCGTTCTTCCACGTCTACCAGGCCGCGGCTGTCATTCGTCAGCGACATGGACCACCAGCCAAAGTTTAAGGCCCAGTCGACCAGTCGTCTGTTTGCCGACGGCCGTTCGATGCGTCCGCAGGTTTCCGGGACGGTGGCCAGAGGTGATCTGCGGGCAGACGATCGCTATTACCTTGGTCGAGAGCCGGTGTCGTCCGATGCCCTCGCAAAGGCCCCGTCGGCGGCCCGCCTGCAGCCTTCGGCTTTGCTGACTCGGGTGTCGGACGTCGATTCCGGCTCCCCATCCGACCAGGCCCCACCCTCTCAGGCTGCTGCGAATATCGACTGGGTCACCGAGTTTCCACTGGCGGTCGATGAGAGTCTCATCCGTCGCGGGCAGCAAAGGTATGGCATTTTCTGCGCCACCTGCCACGGGCAGGGGGGCGAGGGAGACGGGCTGGTGACACTGCGCGCCCTTGAGCTTGAACAGGGAACGTGGGTGCGGCCCACGTCACTGCATGCAGAACCTATTCGCAATCAGCCGGTCGGACAGCTGTTCAACTCCATCTCCAACGGAGTACGCAGGATGCCCGGTTATGCCAGTCAGATTCCCGTGCGGGATCGCTGGGCAATTGTCGCGTACGTGCGGGCACTGCAGAGAACTCGTATTGCCTCCAGCAGCGACGTTCCGGAGGACATTCTTCCCAACCTTCGGGAGATCAACTGACATGGCCAGCACGCACGTTTGGAATCCTGAAGATAATGCCGGAGCGACCGTCCCTGTGTCGTCGCGTCGCCTGTCTCAACTGGGGGCCGCGGTGGCTTTCGTTCTTGCGACTGCGATTGGGATTGCTCTGATGTCACCCGACGGCACACGGCGACTGTCGCACGCGTGGCTGTTGTCCGGCTGGTACGCCGTTTCGATCAGCCTGGGCGCTCTGTTTTTCATTGCCATTCAGCATCTGGTCCGGGCTGGCTGGAGTGTTTCTGTGCGACGTCTGGCCGAGTTTCTCGGTGCCAGCATTGGCTGGCCGCTGCTGCTGCTCGCCCCTTTGGTGCTGTTGCTGCTGGCTGGGCACAGCGATCTGTTCCCATGGAATGACCCCGAAACCGTGCAGGGCGACAAAATCCTCGAAGGCAAGTCTGCGTGGCTGAACGCTCCGTTCTTTCTTGTTCGCGCGGTGCTGTATGCCGGCATCTGGGTGACGTGCGGCCGCTGGTATCTGCGGGCATCGCGGCGACAGGACGAAACCGGCGACGCGTCGACGACTCTCATGCTCGAATCCCGCAGTGCTGTGGCTCTGCTGCTGCTGGGAATCACGATTACGTTTGCTGCGTTTGACTGGCTGATGTCGCTGGACCCCCATTGGTTCAGCACCATCTTCGGCATCTATGCGTTCTCCGGGGCGATGGTTGCGGGGTTGTCCGTGCTGGCCATCGTGGTTGCCGTTATCGTTCGTCGCCAACTGCACCCGGCCATTAACTGCGAACACCTGCACGATGTCGTCAAGCTGCTGTTCGGCATGAACTGCTTTTGGGCGTACATCGCCTTTTCGCAGTACCTGCTGATCTGGTACGCCAACATTCCGGAAGAAACGGTGTGGCTGCGGCATCGGCAAATGCACGGCTGGGACAGCATCAGTCAGGCATTGGTGATCGGTCATTTCGTCGTTCCGTTTCTCGTGCTGATGCCCCGAGCGGCCAAACGCAGCACACGTCTTGTCATTGTGATGTCGGGATTGCTGCTGGTGATGCACTGGCTGGATTTGTACTGGGTCGTTTATCCCCAGTTCGCCGAATCTCCCGTATTCGGCCTGACAGAACTGCTGACAGCTGCTGGCTTTGCTGGAGTTCTGGCTGTGGGCGTGTTGCTGCAGTTGCGACGGTCCGCCTTTATTCCCATTCAGGATCCAAGATTGCCGGAGAGTGTTGCCCACCACGTGCATTAGCGGTTGGGCCAGGGGAGAGAAGCCATGACACAGAACACACAAAAAACAGAACAAAACGACGGACTGTACGCACCCGGCATTGCCGTGGCCGGAGTGGTATCTGCTGTTGTCACGTTTGTGGCAATCGTTGCTTTGCAGGCCCTGTATCTCTCGCTGTCCCGCAGCCAGCAGGAAACGGCCGCACAGAACACCATCGATTCGTCAGAGTCCCTGATGGCCGAGCAGACGGCGAAACTGAATCAGTATGCCTGGATTGATCGAAAGAACGATCTTGTCGCCATTCCGATTGATCGGGCGATTGAACTGACGGCGATCGAATTGGCCTCGTCCGCCGCTGAGTCGCGTGATCGTGGCACAACCAGTTCGCTCATGCAGACGGAGGATTAAACATGCGTCGGCTGATGCTGATCTGCTGTCTGTTGCTGCCGGCAACTGCGACCGCTCAGGTGATGAAAGACCGTCCGGCGGAAATCGTTGATGTCGGTTTTGTGGATTGTCGTGGGGAGCAGTTGCCGCTTGCCCTGACGTTCACAGACAGCACGGGTACCCCCCGCCGCCTCGCAACGCTGTTTGATGGCGAACGCCCCGTGATTCTGTCATTCAACTATGCGACCTGTCCCATGCTGTGTCGGCTCCAGTTGGACGGACTGGTGGATGGGCTGCGCGAGGTGCCGGCTGGAGCCGGTGACGATTATCGTGTCGTGTCCATCTCCATTGATCCTGCGGAAACCGTCGCTCAGGCCGCGGCCTCGAAGCAAAACCACGTCAACGCGTATGGCCGACCTGGTTCGGGCAGCGGCTGGGAGTTTCTCACCGGTGACCCGGACAGCATTCGCGCGGTCACCCAGGCCGCGGGATTCCGCTATCAGTTTCTGCGCTCATCAGGAGAGTACTCTCATGCAGCAGGAGTCATCGTCTGCACGCCGAGTGGGAAAATTTCGCAGTATCTTTACGGCGTCAAGTACCCGCCAGCCACGCTCCGTCTGGCCATCACCGAGGCGGGCGGCGGCCAGATTGGTTCAGCGCTCGATCAACTCCTGCTGTTCTGTTTTCGCTATGACGAATCCTCCGGGCAGTACACCCCGGTGGCAAAAAACATCATGCGAGTCGGCGCGTTGTGCACGGTCTTCGCGCTGTGTGTGAGCGTCGTGCCCATGTGGCTGCGTGGTCGTCGATCATCCCGACCACAAACGCAGTTGCAGCAAAACGGAGGAGCCGTCTGATGTCTGCCTTTTCAATGCCAGCCTCCGCCAGACTCTGGATGCCGGAATCCGCCTCCACTGCTGCCCAGCAGGTGGACTGGGTATTCGACGTCGTGCTGGTGATCTGCACGATCTTCTTTGTCGGCATCACTGGGGCACTGGTGGCTTTTGTCGTGCGGTATCGCCGCCGCGAAGGGACGCCGGCCACCCGTCAGTTGCATCATCACACAGGGCTGGAAGTTGCGTGGAGTGTCATCCCCGGTATTCTGCTGGCCGTGATTTTTATCGTCGGTCTTACCGGCTTCATGCAGCTGACCACACCGCCGGAGGACGCCTACGAGGTGGGCGTGATTGGCAAAAAGTGGGTGTGGGCCTTTCAGTATCCCAACGGCTACATCGACGACACACTGCATGTTCCCGTGGATCAGCCTGTCATGCTGAACATGACGTCTGATGACGTGATTCACAGTATGTACATTCCCGCGTTTCGAGTGAAACGCGACGTGATTCCCGGTCGCTACACCAAACTGTGGTTTGAAGCGACGAAGCCGGGAGAGTTCAACCTCTTCTGTGCGGAGTACTGCGGTACGAAGCACTCGAACATGATCTCGTCTGTGGTCGTGCATCCTCCCGGCGAGTTTGATCGCTGGCTCGAGAAGGCATCGAATTTTCTGGAGACGATGTCACCGGCGGAAGCCGGGAAGCTGCTGTACAAACGGCGCGGGTGCGCTCAGTGTCATTCCGTGGACGGCTCGCAGATGGCTGGCCCCAGCTTTCTGGCGGCGTGGGGCCAGACGGCCGTCCTCGACGACGGCTCCACGGTCGAGGTGGATGCGAATTACATCCGTGAGTCTATCCTCGAACCGCAGTCCAAAGCGCGAGCCGGCTACCGCAAAGTGATGCCCACCTATCAGGGCCAGCTCAAGGATGAAGAAATCTCAGCACTCATCGAGTTCATAAAATCGCTGAAGTGAGGGGCTGCGTGAGCCGCCCGGCGAAGGGGCGTCGATTCGCTGAATCAGCAGTGAGCGACGCCTGAAAGGTACGACCATGTCAACAACCCTGCCACCAACGACGCGCCTGCCCGAGCAGGCCTGGAAGTCCGAGCCGATTTCGGAACCCGACTACCTGCGCAACAAACGCGGGATCATGTCGTGGGTCTATACGCTCGATCACAAACGCATCGGTGTGATGTATCTGATCGGAATTCTCACGGCCTTTCTGATGGGGGGCGTGATGGCCATCCTGGTGCGCACGGAGCTGCTCAGTCCGTCACGGACCATCATGGGGCCGGATGCCTACAACCACATGTTTACGCTGCACGGGGCGATCATGACGTTCCTGTTCATCATTCCCAGCATCCCGGCGGCCCTGGGAAACTTCATATTGCCCATCATGCTGGGGGCCAAAGATGTGGCGTTCCCGCGCATGAATCTGGCCAGCTGGTACCTGTGGGTGTTTGGAGCCGTGTTTCTGATCGCCGCCATGGCGCTCAATGGTCTGGATACGGGCTGGACGTTCTACACGCCGTATTCGACCACGACAAACAGCAGCGTCATCAGTGCCACGCTGGGCGTTTTTATCCTGGGTTTCAGTTCGATCTTCACCGGGATCAACTTTATCGCCACCGTGCACATCATGCGGCCCAAAGGAATGACGTGGTTTCGCATGCCCCTTTTTCTGTGGTCGCTGTACTCCACTGCCATTATTCAGGTGCTGGCGACGCCCGTGCTGGGAATCACGCTGCTGCTGCTGATTGCTGAGCGTGCCCTGGGCATTGGCTTTTTTGATCCAAAGCTCGGCGGAGACCCGGTGCTGTACCAGCACTTTTTCTGGTTCTACTCCCATCCGGCCGTCTACATCATGATCCTGCCGGCGATGGGCGTGATTAGTGAACTAATCTCCACATTCAGTCGTACGCCGATCTTCGGCTACCGGTTCATGTGTTACAGCGCCATCGCCATCGCGTTTCTCGGGTTTCTGGTGTGGGGACACCACATGTTTACCAGCGAATCCGCCATGGCGGCCGTCATCTTCAGTGCCCTGACCTTCAGCGTGTCGATCCCCTCCGGCATCAAGGTCTTCAACTGGCTGGCCACGCTGTACAAAGGATCGATATCGCTCACGACGCCCATGTGTTTTGCTCTGTCGTTCATCCTGCTGTTCACCATCGGCGGACTGACGGGTCTGTTCCTGGGAGCACTGGCGACTGACATTCATCTGCACGACACCTATTTTGTGGTGGCCCATTTCCACTACGTGATGATGGGCGGATCGCTGATGGCATTCATTGGCGGCATGTTCTACTGGTGGCCCAAGCTGTTCGGGAAAATGTACAGCGAGTTCTGGGGGCGAATTTCCTGCCTGATTATTTTCATCGGCTTCAACTGGACCTTCTTTCCGCAGTTCATTCTGGGATCGCGTGGTATGCCACGGCGGTTTTACGACTACAAACCGGAGTATCAGGGGCTGCATGTGATCTCGACGTCGGGCGCCTTCTTCCTGGGGATCGGATTGATCCTGTGTGCAGCCGTTTTTCTGCACTCCCTCTGGCGGGGCCGCCGCGCTCCGGCCAACCCCTGGGGCGCCGCCACGCTGGAATGGCAGACGGCCTCCCCGCCTCCGCTGCATAACTTTGTTGACGATCCTGTCGTCACTGACCCCTATGACATGGCGGACTTCGAGCTGCAGCGTGACACCGGTGATTATGTGCGTCGGCCGTACACTCCATCGCAGTCCGACGGTACGGAGACACAATCATGATTGCGGAAGCACAACTCTCGCAGGGGCCTGCTCCGCACGCTGACGAGACGTTTCGCGCTCATCATTTTGAAACAGCCGAACAGCAGTTTGCCGCGGCAAAACTGGGGATGTGGCTGTTCTTAGTGACGGAAGTTCTGTTCTTCAGTGGGCTTTTTGTGGCCTACGCCGTGTTTCGCGTGCTGCACCCGGAAGTGTTTGTGAATTCGGCGGCGCTGCTGGACACAAAGCTGGGGGCGATCAATACCGTCATCCTGCTGTTCAGCAGTCTGACAATGGCGTGGGCCGTTCGCTGCAGTCAGCTGGGGCAGCAACGAGGGCTGGTTCTGTGCTTGTCGCTGACGATCGCAGCCGCCGTTGCCTTCCTCGGCGTGAAGGGAATCGAATACGCCCACAAGTGGCATGAAGGGCACCTTTGGGCCTCGCAATATGGCGGGCCCCAGGCCGGTGAGACGTTCGATCGCGCGGGCTCATTCTTCAGCGTCTACTTTGCGATGACGGGCCTGCACGCGGTTCACATCATTGCCGGCATCGCGGCCATCGGCTGGCTGTTGAAGCGATCGCTGCGCGGCGATTTTTCTCCGGCCTACTACACGCCGGTGGATGTGGTTGGGCTGTACTGGCACCTGGTGGACCTGGTGTGGATCTTTCTGTTTCCTTTGCTGTATCTGGTAGGCTGACATGGCGGTATCCTCTGCACAGACTAACGGACAAAGCAGGCGAGCTCACGAGCCTCACGTTTCCAGCCCCGCACAGCTGATCGGGATTTTCGCTGCATTGCTGGCGCTCACCGGGGTGACTGTGGCTGCCGCCGAATTCCCCTTTGGTGATCTTGACGTGTATGTGGCTTTGGCGATCGCGGGAGTGAAAGCGTTTCTCGTCGCTGCGTATTTCATGCACCTGAAGTACGACCATCCACTGAATGCCGTTCTGCTGGTCTTCTCCATCGTATTAGTGGTGCTGTTTCTGGGCGTGACGCTGTCCGACACCACCCAGCTCGCGCCGGAGGTGCAGGCTGCAGCCGAAGCGTCTGCCGCGAGCCCCTGAACTAAAGGCAAACGGCCCCGATTGTGCCGTTCGCCCCGCACTTCCGATCAACCTGAACTGAGGGAATTTAGTGCGGCGTGCAGACACCTGGCTGACAGGCCGCCACAGCACGGGCTGCCTGTCCCCGCGCCACCGAGAGGCGTCCAGTCAGCGTTGCCGCAATCGTACCCATCACCGCGTAGCCGAGCGTATGATCGGCGATACACAGATCTTTGAGCGCATCCGCCGGCAGTCGCAGCAGCGTGGTCTGCGTGGTTGTCAGGGCGGTGGCCGACATTAGCCCATCACCCACGAGTGCGGACCAGCCCAGCAGTTCCGGTTCATTGAGTGTCTGAATGATGGCAGGCGCCCCGTCACGGGTACTCAGTTGAATGGCAACAGTTCCCTCACAGATCACCCATAACGCTTCGGCCTTGCTGCCTTCCGCAAAGACTTCGACACCGGCTGGCAATGGCTCGCAGATCGCGATTCCTGCCAGCGCCCGAATCTGGTCGTCACGCAGCAGACGGCCGAATTTTGAGCGTCGCAGTAGCGGGAGAATATGGTCTTCACACATGGCAGTACCTTCACAGGGGGGAAGAACAGGACCAGTCGATCCGAAGGACAAAGCAACTGATGTGCCACATTGCTGATCGTCGTTGCAACAGCAGACCAGCCGAATGCCGCCTCGACGATCTGTGGTGACAGTCTGCGTTTTGCTCACGCCGTGCCGTGCGGATTCGCACGCCTGAGCGTCGCCGCACGTGCCTGAGGTGCCATCGATCGTCGCCGGTGACCACAGATTTTCTGCCGAACAGGAATTTTGGGCGACCTGCCGTGCCGTATTGCGGTCACGCACATTCCCGCCGAACATGCGAAAAACGGCGAACAACTGAGGGACGGACGACAATGGATGGCGGCGCGAAACGACTCATCACGGACTTTGATGGCACGATGGCGCGGAACGATTTTTACGCCTGCGCCGTGGACCTGCTGCTGCAGCCGGAAGATCTCGCGCCGTTTGAAGAGTACGCCGCCGGCAGGATTTCCCATTTTGAAGCGCTGCAGCAAATTCTTGGCCGCATTCGGGCCACTGATCGGCAGATGCAGGAGACCATGGACGCCATGCAGTTCGATCCGCGTGCGGGTGCCGCCGTGGCCGATCTGAGTGCTGGTGGCTGGGACGTGCAGGTGGTGTCCAATGGGTGCAGCTGGTACATTGAACGGCTGCTGCAGCAGTACGCAGTGACTGTCGAAGTGCTGACGAACCCCGGGACGTATTCTCCGGAGGGCGGTCTGCAGATCGAGCTGCCGCGAGGTTCTCCATTCTTCGATGAGCGTGTGGGCATTTCCAAAGCGGCCGTGGTGCGGGCAGCACTGGCAAATGGCGACTGCCATGAGGTCGCTTTTGCGGGTGACGGCCGCCCGGATCTGGAGCCGGCACTGCTGGTGCAACCGCAGTTTCGATTTGCCCGGGGCTGGCTGGCCGAGACGCTGACTCAGCAGGGAGAGCCGTTTCAGCCGTTTGAAGTCTGGTCGGAAATTGCCACTGTTTTGTGTGCGGTGTCATGAGTGATCGCCGAGAGATTGAGATACCGCGGACGGTACGCATCAAATCGGGAGCCCTGGACCGAATTGGCATTTATCTGCAGCGTGTCCACGCAGACGAGGTTGCCGTGCTTCACAGCGAAGGGCTGCCGCCTGAACTGCTGAATCGGCTGCAGCGATCTCTGCAGGACGGCAGCATTCGCACTGCCCATCAGATTGCCGTGCCTGACTGCGCCGTTGAAACGGCGGATGGGATCGTGGCCTCACTGGAGCAACAGCCGACGGCAGCTCTCTGGCTGCTGGGACTGGGAGGTGGCAAAGCACTGGATGTGGCCAAATACGTGGCCACTCGGATCCATCGACCTGTATTTGTTGCCCCAACCTCCCTGTCCAACGATGGATTTGCCAGCCCGCAGTCCAGCATGACAGTTGCCGGTCGACGCCGATCGCTGTCGGGCAACATGCCCAACGGCGTAATTGTTGACACCGACGTCTGTCTGGCGGCTCCCAAAGTTTTGTGGTTGTCGGGTGTGGGAGATCTGGTGTCCAAACTGACGGCTGTGCGCGACTGGAAGCTGGCTTTCCATGCGGTCGGCGAATACGTGGACGACTTTGCGGCTCTGCTGTCCGACGCCAGCGTTTTTCAGTTTATGGGCCGGCCAGTCAGAGACGTTGAAGGCGTCCGCCTATTGGCCACCGCGCTGATGCTCAATGGGATTGCGATGTCCGTGTGTGGCAGTTCTCGTCCTGCCAGTGGCAGCGAGCATCTGATTTCGCACGCGCTGGACGCGACGAGTCCGCGCCCCCGCCTGCATGGTCTGCAGGTGGGAGTCGCGACCTATGTGGTCAGCCAGTTGATGGAAGCCGGCACCGACGAGATTCGTCATCTGTTTGATGCCACGGGATTCTGGGAGGCGATCGCTGAAGATCCCTTCTCCCGCAGTGAATGGGAGACGGCCATCAGAATGGCGCCCCGCGTGAAGTCAGATTTCTACACCACTCTGAGCCAAACCGATCACACGGTCGCCCTGTTGCGGATCATCGACACCGACCCCGTGCTGGCGGCGTGCTTTACCGACTGACCTATTTGCGAGCCGGCTGTGGCAGTCTTTTTCCGTTGGTGCTGATAATCTGAAAATGGTGGATGCCGCTCTTCTGGCCATCTGCGTACTTCCAGACCACCTGCTTGTCGGGAGTCACTTCGAACATCTTGGGCGCTGAACGGTCTGCCCGCCCGGCCGCGTAACTGGTGATCACGATGTTGCCGTTGGGCAGCACCTGCCCTCCGCACGGATCCTGCAACCAGTTACCCGGCAGGTCGTCGTTTGTCAGCGTCCAGACGATTTTTCCATCGGCATCAAAATCCACAACACGATTGCCGTGAGTGCAGCACACCAGTGTGTGGCCGTCGCCGTGACGTATGGCGGTAAATGGCCAGGTGTGGATGGCATGCTGGCCATCTCCCGGGGCGGTGGTGTCCAGCTTCTGCAGTACCTTTCCGCTGGCGTCATAGTGGAAGACGGCAAAGTCGAGCAGGTGGGGCGCCAGATAGGTGCCGTCGTCCAGCTTGCGGGCCATGCGTGTCTGCATGTGATGATTCTTTTTCTGGCAGGCCAGTGGAAATTCCACGAGTACCTTGCCGGACGCGTCAACTTCCAGCAGACGAGGGTTCATGCCGGCCTCGGTGATCACAAACGTGCCGTCCGCCGTGGGGTGGGCGCTGTTGACTTCACTTTGGGTGCCTTTCCAGATGGTTGTTTCTTCACCGTCCGGCGTGATGCGGACAACGGCACCACCTGAGCCTTTTGCCTTGCTCAGTGTCAGGATGATGGTGCCGTCTTCCATCACAAAACCGTCGCGTGTGGAGGCGGGGTAGGTCCATGTGGGCTTACCGTCAACACCCATGATGTAAGTGTTGCTGCCGCAGGCGAGAAACGTGTGCGTGGTTTCCTCGGCGCGAACAGTACTCGCCAGAGGGGCGCCGGTGAGACTTCCAACAGCTTGCAGTGTCGCCAGAAAAATGAGAAAACGAATCATGGGTTCTCCTGGTTGAGGATGGGTTTGCGTGTATGTGACGGCAGTCGCTCGGTCACAAATCGAACCGTGCGGTCCACAATTTCAGCTCGCGTGGGGCTGATGGCCTGCTCGACTTTTCGCCAGTTGTGGCCCGCGTGTTTGACGATAACCACCTCCACGGGAGCTCTGACGGCGGCCGCTTTTTCGAGCATGTAGAACGCATGTTTGACGGGGATGGTCGTGTCGCGGTCGCCCTGAATCATCAGCAGTGGTGCGTCCTGTTCATCCAGATAGTTGATCGGAGAGACCTCACGATAGCGCTGCCGCTTTCCCTCCTGCGTGGTGCCCAGAATTCGCCCGGCAAAGCGGTCTTTGAAATTCGCTCGATCGTCGTGATTGAACAGTTGTGTGTTTTCAAAATCGCAGGGGCCATACCACGAGATACCTGCCCGCATGCGATAGCGGACGGCAGCCAGTGCCTGGTCTCCCGGCAGAGTCTCCGGCGATGACAGCAGCAGCATCTGAGCAATGTGTCCACCGGCCGAATCTCCCATCACAAAACACTGTTGCGGATCAAGCTTCAGACTTTCGCTGTTCGCTGCCAGAAACCGAACGGCGTCTTTGCAGTCAATGACGCAGTCCCGCATCGTGATATCCGTCCCCTTTTTGCACAGTCGGTACTGCACGGCGGCGACGGCGACCCCGTGCTGCAGCAGGCCATTGAACACATCCGCAAACGAACCGCGAGAGACACCCTGTTTGCTGCCGGCCGCCCAGCCGCCTCCGTGGGTGTAGACGATGATCGGGCAGGCGGATGTCCGCAGCTTGTCGGTCGGATAAAACAGGTCCAGGTGCAGCTTGCGCCCATCCACCTCTTTATAAACGACCTCGCGTTTCGTCTGTCCGGCCGCCGTCAGTCCAGCCGCCTGACGCTTTTGCTGCGCTTTGGCCTGCTGGCCAACGGCAATACTCAAAATCACGATTAGTGCGGTGCGGACGACAGGTCCAGGGCGCGGTGTTGAATCCATAGGATGATTGATTCCTGGGCACAGGCAGCGGAATACGGGAGCCTCGGTCTTAAGTGTCGTCGTTCAGGCTGAGTTTTCCAACCTGCACGGCGGCCCCCATATTGGCAATGCCGGGACCGACGTAGTTCTTTCCAAACGGCAGGATCATTGGTTCTTCCCATGGCCGGTGCGGCACCATAGCGGCAATCTCGTCCAGTCGCCGCATTATGTCAGCCGGCAGACTGCCTTTTGCTGCGGCGCTGACGCAGGATTCCAGGTGCTCGGCCGTCTTGCAGCCAATGGGGACTGTTGACACTGCCGGGTTGGACAGCGCGAATCGCAGGCAGACTTCAAATGCCGGCAGTCCCGATTCATCGAGCAGTTCATACCAGGACAGTAACTGCTGCTGACGTGATTCTGACAGCCAGATGGGACGCCTGCGAACTTCCTCATCGGCCCGGCGGGTCAGGAAACCCTGTCCGAATGTTGAGCCCAGTACAATTCCCATGTCGCGCTCTGCGGCGGCGGGGAATACGCTGCCGGCAGCTTCACGAAACAGCACGTTGTAATTGAAGGCCGTCAAGACCACGTCAAAACGATCGCTGGCGATCAGTCGCGTCATCTCCGTGACTGTGGTGCCAGCCAGCCCCGCATAGCGAATGGTGCCGGCTGTTTTCAATTCCTCAATCAGTTCCAGTGCCGGCCCCTGGAGCGGATCGTAGCTGGTCCACCACGGATACTGCTGCGGGCGATCCGGCTCATGGATCATAAGAATGTCGATGTGGTCGCGTCCAAGCAGCCGGAGGCTTTCCTCGACCGACTGCCGCAGTCCGCCGATATCCTGAGGGTCAAACGGCTGCGGTCGTCCACCCAGTTTGGTGGTGAGGATTAATGGTGCGTTCAGGCCGGCGATCGCGGAACCGACCGTCTTTTCACTGTCGGCGTAGGCGGGCGCTGTGTCGATCGCATTCACGCCAAGTTCAATGGCGCGTCGCATGATGCTTTGTGTGGCCGCCACTCCACCCGCCAGCGATGACGTGTACAGCCCTCCAATAGACAACGCACTGATTTGCAGTTCTGTACGCCCCAGTCGTCGTGTTTCCATGAATGTTGTGCTTTGCCTGCTGGTGGGAGATTAGCTGATCAATTCGTGCACGACGTGCCCGTGCACGTCGGTCAGTCGCATGTCCCGACCACTGAAACGGAATGTCGAGCGTTTATGGTCCACACCCATCAGGTGCAGCATCGTGGCGTGAAAGTCGTGCATTTCCAGACGGTTCTCCACGGCCTTGTAACCGAATTCGTCAGTGGCTCCGTACACGAAGCCTGGCTTAACGCCGCCGCCCGCCATCCACACGGTGAAGCCGTATTGGTTGTGGTCTCGACCATTTTTTCCCTGGGCAAACGGCGTGCGGCCGAACTCTCCCGCCCACACAACCAGAGTTTCGTCCAGCAGATCCCGCTGTCGCAGATCCTTCAGCAGCGCGGCGATGGGCTGATCGACGGCCCGCGCGTTGTTTTCGTGACCCTGCTTCAGGTTGCCGTGCTGATCCCAGCGGTCTCCACTCACTTTGGGACAAGTCAGCTCAATGAAACGCACGCCCTGCTCCACCATGCGGCGGGCAATCAGGCACTGGGCGGCGTAGACTCGCGTCTGAGCAAATTCGGCTTCCAGTCCATACAGTTTCTGGATGTGCTGCGGTTCCTGGTTGATGGACATGACCTCCGGCACTGCCATCTGCATGGCATACGCCAGCTCATAGTTGCGGATGGCCGACTCGATGCTGTCATGCTGCCGGAATTGATCCGCGGCCAGGCCGTCCAGCTGGTTGATCAGGTCGAGTTTGGTTCGCTGTGCACCGGGTGTGCTGTCTGTGGGCGTTATGTTGGCAACGCCTGTGCCGGATGGTTTGAAGACGGAACCCTGATAGCTGGCCGGCAGGAATCCACTGCCGAAGCAGTCCAGTCCGCCGGGAGGAATCAGCCCGCCGTTGAGTACCACCAAGCCGGGCAGGTTTTGACACTCACTGCCCAGACCGTAATTGACCCAGGCTCCCATACTCGGACGTCCCTGCAGACCGCTTCCGGTATGCAGAAAGTAATTGGCGAAAGTGTGCTCCGGGAAACCCGACGTCATGGAACGCACAACGGCCAGCTCGTCGACACACTCGGCCACATGAGGAAACAGTTCGCTCACAGGAATGCCCGACTCGCCATACTGCCGGAATTTCCATGGACTGGCCAGCACTTTGCCCGTGTTGTTGAACTGTGTCGGCTCGACTTTGAAGTACTGTCCGGGATCTTTGCCATTGTACTTATCAAGCATCGGCTTGGGATCGAATGTGTCAACCTGTGAGGGACCGCCGTCCATATACAGGAAGATCACGTTCTTCGCCCGCACGCGGTGATGGGGACCGTGCCCGGCTGAACCCGGTTGGGCGGGCGCGTCGCCGGAGAACGCCCGGTCACTTCGCAGGCCGGCCAGTGCCAGCGCGCCAAAGCCACTGGCGCATCGGGTCAGCATTTCACGACGCGTGGCGGGAGCCGACTGTTGTCGCTGGCAGGGATAGAAATTCATGGGGAAACCCGTGGAGTTGTGTTATCTGAGGAAAATGAATTCCTTGGTGTTCACCAGGATATGCGCAAATCGAGCCCACAGCGGACGATCGTCTGTGCTGACGCCCGCTGCCTGCGCCTGTGCCGTCAGGTAACGCAGTGCCGTTTCTGTTTCCTGCTGTGTCGCCGTGCGGCCGATGCCCGTTTCATACAGCCAGGACACTCGCGCTGACATCGCGTCCTGCCCAACACCGGGAACTTCAGCGATCGCTCGATGCCCCCAGTCGCGGGACAGCTCGACCACCAGAGGATCATTCAGCAGGATGAGAGCCTGAGCGGGAACATTGGAGACGTTGCGCTTGCCCATGGCGCTGAATGGCACGGGCGTATCAAACGTAAGCATGAAGGGAGACAGAAAATTGCGTCGCACGGAAATGTAGATGGACCGTCGCCCCGCCCCGTCCAGTGGACCACTTTTTCCCGGTCGTCCCCGCCCATCCATGAATGCAGTCAGATGAATGGGGACCGGCGGTCCAAACGCGTTACGATCCAGTCGACCGGCCACTGCCAGCAGTGCGTCACGAATGACTTCTCCCTGCAGACGTCGCGGTGGACAGTGATGCCACAGCTGATTTGTCGGATCCGCCTGAACGGCCTGGGGGGCGGCGAGGCTCGACATCTGATATGTCCGCGACAGCACGATATAGCGAATCATGCGTTTGATGCTGCGTCTGTCGGCCAGAAAACGGGAGGCCAGATGATCCAGCAACTGAGGATGTGTGGGCCGCTGCCCCAGATAGCCGAAATCATCGACGGTCGACACAATGCCCCGGCCCATCAGGTGATGCCAGATGCGATTGACAATGACACGTGATGCCAGCGGGTTGTCTGCTGCGTTGATCTGCTCCGCGAGCTGCAGACGTCCACTGCCGGTGTCGATGTGCATGGGGGCATCGCCCGAGATGGCCGTCAGGAAATGGCGTGGTTCCACGGCCCCGGGATTGGCCGAACTGCCGCGAATCAGAATGCGGTCGTCCTCGCCGGTGCCGTCCATCATCGCCAGGGCCAGGCGCGATCGTTTGACGATGTTCGCAGCCAGTCGCTCGCGTGCGGCACGCCACGCGTCCACCGCACGCAGGACGGCCGTTTGTGTGGCCGTCAGATCACTGGCACCGGTCGACAGAAAACTGCGGAACACGATATGGTCCAGGCCGATATTGCCCCAGCCCCCCGTGTGATCATCGACCAGTTGAATCCGCGCGGTTCGTCCCCTGAACTCCCGCACATTCCAGGTGTGCGGCGACATCTGATTGTTCGCTTTGCCCGTGGCTGTCAGTACGGCCTTGTCGTCGATGAGCAGGTTGACGCACGTTTTGCCTTTGTGCGGCCCACCGCCGATGAGGAATTCGATGGCATCAAAATCGATCTCAAATTCGGGCGACGTCAGGGTGCCGGTCAGGCTGTCTCCCCGGCGAACATCACCGCCAGGGCGAATGTTGTGCGAATTGACGAAGAACGCACCCTGGCCATTAATCCTTCCCTGGTACGGTGCAATCGTTTTCAGTGTCTGTGGGTTTTTCCCAAACGCCTCGCCGGTCACGGTCCAGTTGTCGTAGGTGCCGCTTTCGAAGTCCGCAAAGATTCGCGACTCTGATTTGACATCAGCATTGAGGACTGCTTCGGCCGCTTCGGCATACTCCGCGAAAGGCTGATCCAGTGACTGCAATCGCCGGTCGATGTCCGCCAGCCCCCGGTCATCCAGTCCCTGAGTGATCATGCGAACAGACAGCTGCTCGTGTGCTGCGGGTACGAATTCCAGATGCAGCCGGTGGCCCACGTATCGATCGAGATTCAGCGTCGTCCATGGCTGTCCGGCGTTGACCCTGACGATGGTCTGCTTGTGCAGCGGCCCGGCGACAAGTCGGTGAGAGTCCACGCACGCCACGATATGTCCCGTCCCGCTGACCCGGCACGCCACACGACCGTGCTGTAGTTCAAAAGTTGGGGAACGCAGTGTGCGTCCACTCCTGGGAAGCTTTGAGACACTGCTGCGATTGGCAACGCTTCCCTCCGTGACGGACTGGAGTCCGAACCAGATCGGATCGCTGATGGCCGCACCGTGTGTGGCGATTCGCAGGCTGCCGTCTTTCCTCCAGCCGGCTTGCCCCTCAATGGCTGGTGCCGCGCCAAAAATGTGGCCGTCCTGCAGATAGTGCGTTTGTGCGATGCGTCCAAAGTCCACGACAATCGACTTATCCGTCAGATAACTGGTCTGCCGCGGCAGCACCAGGCCCTGGGCCTCCAGCAGGTCAGCAATCTGCTGCTGGTAATCGCGATCAACGCTGGCGAGTTGTGCTGCGACGCGTTTGTTCTGTTCCATCGATTCAAAGCGGACCTGTCGATAGTCGCTGCTTTGCAGAAAGCCGGACAGCGAGTAGTAGTCTGCTGTGGAGATGGCGTCGAATTTGTGATCGTGACAGCGGGCACACGCGACGGTGACCCCCAGAAACGTTTTCGACATCACGTCCAGCATGTTGTCGAAGCGGTCGGATTCGTCTTTGCGAATGTCGACCGGCGAATGGACCCATTCCCCGAGGAACCAGAAACCGGTGCCCAGAATCGACTCATTGAACCCCGTCTCGGGATGGAGTCGGGGCTGTGCGAGCAGGTCTCCGGCGATGTGTTCGCGAACGAACTGATCGTAGGGCACGTCGGCGTTCAGCGCGCGAATCACGTAATCGCGGTACTGAAACGCGTTAGGCGTGTCATTGTCAAATTCGTGGCCCCGGGACTCGGCGTAACGGACCAGGTCCAGCCAGTGTCGTCCCCAGCGTTCCCCAAAGTGCGGCGATGCCAGCAGGCGGTCGACGACCCGTTCGACCGCGTCGGTGCGATCGTCGCTCAGAAAATCGTCAATCTCCTGGCGGGTTGGAGGCAGGCC
The DNA here is from genome assembly GCA_024742875.1 of Planctomycetaceae bacterium. Lineage (GTDB taxonomy): Bacteria > Planctomycetota > Planctomycetia > Planctomycetales > Planctomycetaceae > Fuerstiella. The sequence continues at coordinate 20,641 of JANSXP010000099.1, forward strand.
CGTGAGGTCAAAGGACAGGCGTCTGAGAATGGCGGCTTTGTCGGCCGCTGGTGCCGGCTGCAGGTTGGCCGCTTCCAGTCGCGACAGAACAAATCGATCAATGTCGTTCTGGGGCCAGTCGGCGGCGACGGGACTGGGGGGCGAGGGATCAGTCACCGGCTGCCAAACCCAGAACTCGGATTTCCTTTGCTGCAGATCGAAGGTGTTCTGAGGAGCGTCTGCGACAGGCGCGGGCTCGTCAGGCCACGGAGCCCCTATACTGACCCAGCGTTCGAGAGTGGCGATGTCCGCTGCCGGCAGTTTGCCTTTGGGTGGCATTTCGTAGGACTCGTAGCGCACAGCTTCCAGCAGCAGGCTGTCCACATCACCGGGCATGACGGCGGCTCCCGAATCGCCGCCGGTCAGATGGCCCGCTCGACTGTCCAGCAGCAGGCCAGCTTCCAGTCGTTCCGCATTCACGCTGTGGCAGCTGTAGCAGTGTTCGGCCAGCAGCGGGCGGACTTTCTGCTCGAAGAATTCCAGCTGCTGCGGCGTCGCTTCATCGGCCTTCACGCAGGAGCCTGGCAGGCACAGACCCGCGAAGACCGCCGTTGCTCGCAGGATTTGCAAAACGTTCGCCATCGATGATTCCTTGAATGAACTGCGACAGCCTGCTTCTGCTCGTAAACTGCCCGAAGGCTAATTATTGCTTCGCGCAGGAGACTGTCGAGGATATTCTGCGACATCCGTTTAATGATTTGCGACACATTGTGGAGGTGCGGGTTTGCCTCGGGGGATAAGAAATTCGCGCCGCGTGGCGCTGCTCGTGGAAACATCACGATCTTACGGCCGTGATGTTCTGCGCGGCATCGCTCGTTTTGCGAGAACGCGGCAGTGGTCGCTGCTGCATGAAGAGATGACGATCGACGCGCTGCCGCCGGACTGGCTGACCAATGCGCGGCCGAGCGGAGTCATCGCGCGGGTCGATCATCGGACGGTGGAACCTCTGCGTGCATTGCGGATCCCGTGTGTTGACGTGCAGTGTGTGGGGACGTTCGCAGGAATTCCGCAAGTGGAGACGGATGACGCCGCTGTGTCAAAGCTGGCCTTCGAGCATCTGTGGGACCGGGGCTTTCGACGATTCGCCTACTGCGGTTTTCAGTTTGCTCATTATTCCGAAGCCCGGCTGCACTCCTTCAAAGAGCTTGCGCAGGCGGCCGACTGTCCGCTGTCCGTCTATCAGTCTCCGGGGGAGAAGGACTCGCCTGTGACGACCATCGAACGCTCCGGCCTGGTCGACATGGGACCTATGATGGCCTGGCTGATGTCACTGCAGGCACCGACGGGGATGCTCGTCTGCAACGACATCCGCGGGCAGCAGGTGCTCAACGCCTGCAACAC
>JANSXP010000147.1 GCA_024742875.1 Planctomycetaceae bacterium
ATAGTCCAGACAGGTCCCACTTGGCGAACCACGCCAGCCAGAAGCCCGAGTGCAGCGAGAAATGGTCGGGGTGTCGCACAGGGAGATTGGCCGCACCGTTGAGCAACTCGCCAAACATCAGCGTCAGCAGGATGGCACCACAGGTCAATTCCACGAGCGGATAACGGGGAGCAATGGGCAGGCTGCAGTAGCGACACTTTCCACGCAGCATCAGCCAGCCAAGGATGGGGACATTGTCGCGGGCGGACAAAGGCGTCTCACAACGGGGACAGCGGGATTTCGGTCGACCGAGTGACATGCCGGCGGGCAGACGATAGATCACCACATTCAGGAAGCTTCCGAAGCACGCGCCGAGGATGAAGATCCACGCAACAATCAGGACCTGCATGCCCAACAACGCCGAATTGGATCTGGGAGCCAGCTGAGCCAAGCTCTGGATCATTGCCGACTGGAAGACGGGACTGCAGACAGATGCCGTCTTGAGAGCAGGCGACACAGTGGTCGATTGCACGGAAACGGCCCCCGCAGCAGGGACCGTTCGAGCGTGAGACGCTGCGGCAGCGCCCGAACACGACGCGTCGCCAAAAAGCGCAGTCAGCCACAACAGCAACACGGCTGGCTGGCAGCTGTTTTTCCACACGGTACGCGACATTCGAAAAACGTTCCTCCGGCTCACATCAGACAATCGCACTCATTTTGTACGCTCCAGGGGCATACTTTGCAGTTCGGTTTCGGCCTGGTCGACAGAATGTCAGAATAATCGGCTGGCAGCCTGCCTACATCGGCTTTTCTGCCGGGTTGCCCGATCATCGAGACTTCTGTCTGCCATGAAAGACGCTTATGACCGGCCGTCCGTTTTTCCGCTGCTGCCTGCTGCTTCCAGTCATTCTCGCGAGCATATCACAGTGCGACGCACAGATACCCGCTGATGCCATCATTCTCAGCGACATCGAATATGCGCGAGTGGACGGCGAGCGTCTGCTGCTGGACGTCATTCGTCCCGCACACAGTCGACGGGCTCCGGTCGTCCTGTTTGTGCACGGCGGAGGCTGGAAGAACGGCGACAAAAAATCGGGCCACAAGCAGGCGGGCTGGCTCGTCGAACATGGCTTCGCCGTTGTGACAATCAACTACCGCCTGACGGATGTGGCCATCTGGCCCGCGCAGATTGATGACTGCTACCAGGCCGTTCGGTGGATACGCCGCAACGCCGATCAGCATCACTTTGACGCAGACCACATTGCCGCCTGGGGAACTTCGGCCGGGGGACATCTGGCGGCATTGCTGGGAACCCGCAGAAATCCGCGGGCGGAATCGGTCAGCAGTCGAGTGCAGGCGGTCTGCAACTGGTTTGGGCCGACGGACCTGATGACGATGCCCCCCAATAATGTGGGTGACGGTCGCACGGCCCAGGACGTAGCCCGCTCCAACGGCGCGAAGCTGCTGGGGGTGACCGTGCGGGAAGATCCTGAAAAGGCGCACGATGCCAGCGCTCTGCACTGTGCCACCGCCGATGCAAGTCCGTTTCTGATCATGCACGGCAGCGAAGATCCCGGTGTTCCCCTCGACCAGAGTTCCCGACTGCACAGGCAACTGCGGCGGCAGGGCGTTTCATCGCATCTGCACGTCGTGACAGGCGCTGGTCATGGTGGGCCAAAGTTTCAGTCGCCGGAAAACCGCGAGATTGTTCTGGCGTTTCTGACGCGGCATCTGAAAAACGTCTGGCCACAGGGAAGTGGTCCTCAGGGCAACTTCTGTGTGCCAGCGGAGTTCGCCTCGCGCTGGGAAATTGATTCCACCGCAGACGTCCTGTGGCGCCGAACCCTGCCGGAAACCGGACAAAGCACGGTCGTTGTCTGGGACGATCGCCTCTACTTCACCACCATGATGCCCGTCCAGCAGGATGCCGCACTGGGGTCAGATATTGAATGCTGGTGCTGCAGTGCGGCCACAGGTGAAACACTGTGGAAACACGCGCTCAGGGCTGATCATCCTCTGCGGCTTTCCGGTTGCTTCAGCGATAGTTCAGCGCCACCTCCGGTGACCGACGGCCAGTATGTCTGCTTCTTTAATGCGTCAGGCTCCATCGCGTGCTTCAACCGCCACGGAGAAAAAATCTGGACGCGTGACATCATGGCGGTCGGTCGCAGTCAGCCGTTCCTGCACAACGGATGGGTGATTTTCACGCGACAAAACTACATGCCGGTGGAAGGGCACTTTACGCACGAACACAAGTCTGCCCCGCCAGAATTGTGGACCAACCTGCAGGCACTGAACCTGGCCACTGGTGAAGAAGCCTGGAGCAGCAACTGCGGCGTCAACATGGGGTGTGTGCCCTTGCCAATGAAATTGTCGTCGGGGCGACCGGTTACTGTTGTGGGACGTGGTGGAGGGCACTCACCACCGGAAAAGCCGGAGGGCGTGTCACTGGTGGATCTGAACGATGGCTCCACCGTCTGGACGACCGCCCTGAAAGGATACATGAGCACCCAGACATACGCGGTTCATAACAATCGGGTGCTCGTCTTTCACAGGGACGAGCACCTTTGGCTGGATGCAGACACAGGCGCAATCCAGCGGCGAACGTCGATTCTGAAAGACGTGCCCGTGTATGACTTCCATGGTGGCGCACCGAACATTCGGACCCTGCCGTCCGGAGGAAAACGCAATATCATTCAACAGTCCAATCTGCTGGTCGGTGACTATCATTACTTCCGCAGTTATCTGCAGCCGTACATCGGTCGTGTGCATGTCGAGACCGGACAGGTGGAGTATAAGCACGTTCCGATCCAGTGCCGCAGCGAGGACGCAACGGACGCGCTGTGGACTGTCGACGACCTGCCGACAGACTTCCCCCAGGACAAAAGTGAGCGAATATTTCGTACCGGCACACTGATCAGCTACGTCGGCTACGAGCCCAACCGGGTAAGAAATTCTCGTGGCCTGATGGTCATGGGAGACGATCGCAGCCAGGGCAACGGCTGGGGGCATCATGCGGCCGCCATTCCAAGTGCAGCCGCGTCGACGGTTTACATGCCCATCATGAGCGGCATGGTCTATGTTCACGAAGCGACAGCCGAGGCATTCGCTCAGGACGGTTTTCGCGTGAATCGGCTGGGGCCACTCAACAGGGCCTGGACCCGCAGCAGCCTGAGCTTTGCCAACAACTGCGCCTACGCCAGGACGATTTCAGAGCTAATCTGTCTGCGGCCCCAAACGGATGAATGAGGGCTCAGGAGACGTGTCCGGGCCCGACGGCGATTAACGTTCCTTGAGTACTTTATCGATACACATCACGGCGCCGAGAATCAGTTGGCGAACCGGATTGTCAGCTGGCACGTCCTCAGAAATCTGCAGCATGTAGTTGTCCGCAGAAGTGAACAACTCTTTGCCGGCGCCCGCCCACTTTTTGGATACTCTGGCAAACTCGCGATCGCCTGACAGAAAGCGAAACTCCCAGCCCGTCCACTTGCCCTGTAGCGTGCACAGCTCTGAGTCGTCTTCACCGAGGACCCGAAACGAGCCACCAATGGAAAACAGTTTCTGCTTGAATCCACCAATCCGGTAGTCACGCTCGTCCAGAACATTGACGGTGGAAAGAAACAGCGACATACCTCGCTGCACACTCAGAATCTGCTCCCCTTCGGGCGTTTTCAGGTCGACATGAAACGGCGTGGCCGTGGCAAAATCAGTAAACCGCAGCACTTTGGTCAACAGTCCAATGCGATTCTCGCGACAGTGAATGATCTTCTCGCCGGTGACCGGATCAAACACGTCGTAATTACTGGCGGCCTTGAACATGCCGACATGTTCTTTGACCAGAAACAGATTGCGATTCAATACCGGATGCATAGCTCGACCCATATCAGAAGTGCGTGGATCGGCGTATGGTGGACAAGACGGTTGTCTCTGACAACCGCCAATCAGGTGGCAACAAACTGCCGGCCACAAACTCACCGTCATGGCACGACCGTCAGACAGCGGAGCCTCAGACAGACGCCTCTCCGAAGCCGTCGGTTGAAGAGAGCATGACGTCCAGGTCAAAGCCCACCTGCCGGAGCATGCTGTTCAGACCAGTGCGAATTTCAACCTGCGACAGATCGATTCCCAGCTGCTCACCGAACAGCGTCCGCAGTTGACCGGGCGTCATCTCTGCCTCAGACGTCTCCAGCAGTTCCCGGGCCGCGTTAGCCATCGCCACAAGGTCAAATCGAGCGTCCGGCAGAAACGCGGACAAAGACGCCATACCGAAGTCGTCCGTCGCCGCGCTGCTGAAGCCCGATGTGGAGCTCACCTCGGGATCATGCTCGGCCGGAATGACGGGAGGCTCACTAGCAGCGACCAGCACAGGCGATTCGTCCGCTTCCGCGGATTGATCTGCGGCAGGCTCCGGTGACGCAGCGGACAGCACAGCCGTGGTCGCGACCTGGTCTCCTGGCAGCGGATAGGGCTGGATGGTGATCGGCAAATCGGGGACGTCGGCCGTTTGAATGGTTTCATCCGAGAATCGAATCTGTTCGACACTGGTGAGCGTATTGCGAACGGTTTCTCCGTTCAGCCCCGGCCCTTCCAGCGAGATCCGACCATCACCGAGATTCAGAATGGTGTAGTCGGAACGGTTGCCGTAAACCAGCAGTGTGTCTGTTCCTTCGCCGCCGTCGATTGTGTTGTCACCGACGGCCGCGTAAATCTCGTCATCACCGCCGCCGGCCGAAATCTGATCGTCGCCGTCCGTACCACCAATCCACTCGCCCGCATCGGTGCCATTAATTACGGTTCCGTCTCCGGTTGGTGGCTGCGGCGTCACGGTCGCCGATCCCGTCAGGTCGACAAGACCGTCGTTGAACAGAATCTGCTCGACGTTCAGCAAGTCCACCGTCACCGTTTCGCCGTTCAGTCCAGGTCCCGAAATCGTGGTCACCCCATCGCTGCGAACGGCAAACAGGTACTGGGCGCGATAGCCTTCGTAGATGACCAGCGTGTCGATACCATCCCCGCCATCGACCTGATTGTCGCCCACGGGAACATGAATCTCATCATCGCCACCACCGGCCACGATGACATCATCCCCCGTTGTTCCGGAGATCCACTCTCCCGCATCGGTGCCTTCAATGGTCGGCACAAAAGTGGGTGTCACTTCAATCGGAAAGCTGGTCGGAAGCAGCTCAGGCGTGATGTCAACAGCGTCGCTGGTCACCCCGATCGGTACGGCGCCGTCACCGATTCCGCCGTCAGACTCGACGGGAATCGGCGCGTCAGCGATCACCAGTGGCAGTGCAGTGGGAACAGGTCCAGCGCCGTCGCCGATGCCGCCGTCCGGCTCAACGGGGATCGGGACAGGGTTGCCATTTTCATCCAGCGGATTCAGCAGAGGCAATACTTCAGGCAAAGGCTCCGCGCCATCCCCAATGCCGCCGTCCGGCTCAACGGGGATCGGGACAGGGTTGCCGTTTTCATCCAGCGGAAACGGCAGAGGCAGCGCTTCAGGCAAAGGCTCCGCGCCATCCCCGATGCCGCCGTCCGGCTCAACGGGGATCGGGACAGTCACCTGCACAGACGGATCAGGATCGACAAAGATGGGCAATCCATCCGCAGCCAGTCCGGAGGCGTCCACCGGTGGCTCCACAAAGACGGGCCGCAGCATGGCGGCATCAAATTTCAGATCGGCAACATCAATGATCACCCCACCGAAGTCGAACCGCTCAACATCC
>JANSXP010000054.1 GCA_024742875.1 Planctomycetaceae bacterium
GAGATTGGTTCAACGGAAATGAGTTTCGGCCAGTTTTTTTTGCGATCCAGGGCGGCGGGCCATGGGGCGATCGGCGGCGTGCTTCGGTCTGCCCTGTTTTTTCCGATTGCGGCTGTTTTTGTGTTGGATCGGCGCCGTGATTTCGTCGGCGGGTTCGCTAAATGTCCAGCTGGCAGCGGCTGCGGAAAATCTGTCCGAGCTGCTGCAGAGCGTGTTGCACGGTCACTGGCAGGGCGGCCGCCTCGGGCCCGCTTTGCTGGGTGAACAACCACGCCTGTTCGTAAGCGCTGAGTAACTGTCGCGTCACCTCCGGCGGCAACATTTGTGCGATCCGTTCCAGCGGTGGTCGCTGACACTGTTCGGCCAGCCAGGCAATACGTTCGGTCCGGGGCTGGTCTGCCTGGTGACAGCGCCGGATGGCATCGAGGAATGTGGCGATCAGCAGCAAACGGCTGGATCGCAGTTTGGTGTTCACGTGAACTGCCTTGACGGGCTGATCAGCGAACAGCCAGCAGGCTCGGGCGCGAATGCTGCGCCAGTAGCGATGAATTTCCTGCGTCAGCCAGTGGAATGGCCCGTCCTCCCCAAACTCGGCCGTCAGGGGGGGATCGGTGTACCAGTCCAGCAGCGTTGCCTGCAGTTGCGCGAACCTGCTGTGCCCCCAGACAGGCTGCGCGTCCAGCAGCAGCTGCATGCGCTGTCCGTAGGGCGTGATGGGTTCGTCCACCCGACCACGAACGCTCTCGTCCACAAGCTGTCGCCATGATACGCATTCGGAAAAAATGCCACCGGACATTGGTCTCGGCGGTGGCTGCGGCAGTGCGGATGACACCAGTGACCAGGTGTCGTCGTAGATGTCTTCCAGCACGCGGGGCGAAAACTGTGTGTGCTGATCGTCGACAACAACCAACAGGTCAATGTCGGATTCCTCGTGAGACTCCATCCGAGCCAGCGATCCGGACACGGCGACACACGCCAGTGCCGCAGAGGGGACGTGCGACTGCAGCGCCGCCACGAGCTGTTGCAGTCGATCCCGAGAGAAGCTCCACGCCTTTGCGAGTTGTGGCGCCGCGGTGGCGGGAAACGGGCAGTCTCGGTCCTGAGCCCATGAACTGGTCATGCGGTGCCGTCGCGTCTAAATCACGCCGAGTTCTTTGCCACATTCCACGAAGGCAGCGTGCGCTTTTTCCAAATCCTCACGACTGTGGGCGGCCGACATCTGCGTGCGAATTCGAGCCAGTCCTTTGGGAACGACGGGAAACGAGAACGCCACGACATAAACGCCACGCCTGAGCATTGCGTCTGCCAGTTTGCTGGCGAGCACCGCATCGCCCAGCATCACGGGGATGATAGCGTGATCCCCATCCAGCAGTTCAAAGCCGGACTTCGTCATGGCTTCACGGAACCAGCGGGCGTTGTCGCGCAGTTGTTCCAGCAAAGCGCCGGATTCCTGCAGCAGCTGCAGCGTTCGCAAAGAGGCATTGGCAATTGGTGGGGCCAGCGTGTTGGAAAACAGATAGGGGCGGGAACGCTGCCTGAGCAAATCGACAATGGGCTGTCGGGCTGCCGTGTATCCTCCGCTGGCACCACCGAGCGCCTTGCCCAGTGTTCCGGTGATGATGTCAATGCGGTCCATCACGTCAAAATACTCGTGGGTGCCGCGGCCCTGCTTTCCCGTGAAGCCGACGGCGTGGGAGTCGTCGACCATCACCATGGCATCATACTTGTCGGCCAGATCGCAAATGGCCGGCAGGTTGGCCAGGTAGCCATCCATCGAGAACACGCCGTCGGTGGCGATCAGGCGAAACCGGGCCGACTGGGCCTGCTTTAACTGTTCTTCCAGATCGGCCATGTCGTTGTTTTTGTAGCGGAAACGCTGAGCTTTGCACAAACGCACGCCGTCGATGATGCTGGCATGGTTGAGCTGATCGGAAATGATGGCGTCTTCCTTCGTCAGCAGCGTCTCAAACAGCCCGGCGTTGGCATCAAAGCAGGAGCTGTACAGGATGGTGTCATCCATTCCCAGAAACTCGGACAGCGCCTTTTCCAGTTCAATATGAACAGACTGGGTGCCGCAGATGAATCGTACCGACGCCATCCCGTAGCCCCAGCGATCCAGTCCTTCGTGCGCGGCTTTGAGGATCTCCGGGTGTCCGGCGAGTCCCAGATAGTTGTTGGCGCAGAGGTTGAGAACGGCGGAGCCGTCCTGCAGCTCGACCTCGGCATTCTGAGGAGAATCGATCAGCCGTTCCGACTTGTAAAGCCCCTGTTCTTTGATGTCTTCCAGCTGAGTGGTGATGTGTGAGAGCATTTTGGTGGGACCTGTTGAGGGTGAACAGAAGGAGCCGGGAATGATGCCAAATGACCACAGGGGAAACCAGCCTTGCCTTGAGAATCCCTCGGGGAAATCTGGGGGTTATTCCGTGATCACGGCCAGACAACCGCCAGCGATTCCGGTTCTGTTGTCGTGGCGGTTTCAAGCCCCGCCCCATGCGATGCCGACAGTCCTGTGCACACGTTTGTCGTTCGATGTGATCCTGTTTCCGGGGCACCTGCCCCTGGCTGCACGTGGCTGCCGAAAACATTCCAGCCGCGGTGCGAGAGTGCCTTTTCGCTAAGGAAAGCGAACGCTATTGTGCGGCTTTGCTCTCCGGAATTTTCATACGGTCTTTGCAGTATGTCTTCAGTACCGACACGCATCGATGGCCCTGTCGCTGTCATCGGCGATGTCCACGGACAACTCGATAAACTGGAACGCGTCATTGCCAAGCTGGGACGCACCCCGGGGATCGCGGATCGATGGATTGTCTTCATCGGTGATCTGGTGGATCGGGGGCCGGATTCCAAAGGTGTGATCGACAAATACTGTGACCTGGCGTCACGGCACGACAAGGTGACGTGGGTCTGTGGCAATCACGAACTGGGAATGGCTGGTTCGCTGGGGCTGTTTGACGTGCCCGATTTCGTGGACTGGCCCGGTCGGTGGCTGCCCTATTACGACTCGGAAGTGACATTCGAATCATACGGTGTGCCGCACGGCGATCTGGATGCTCTTCGGGAGGCGCTGCCGGAGGAGCATGCTCGGCTGATGAAAGATCTGCCGTGGAGTGTGGAACACGGTCAGTACCTGTTTGTGCACGCAGGGCTGGATAACAACCTGCCGTTCGCCACTCAGATACAGATTCTTCGAGCTCGCGACTACTCGCTCGCTCATCCGCCCTGGCTGTTCGATAAACAGTTTGTCTTCGGGGCCAAAGCGGCGGACTGCCCCGTCACTGTGGTTGTGGGCCATGTGCCGCTGCCGCAGGTTCGGTTTGGCCCTGGAATCATCGGCACCGATACTACAGGAGGCGTGCAGGGGGAACTGAGCTGTGTTTTGCTGCCGGAGAACGTTGTTATTACGTCTGGCGATGACCCTCCCGGCGGGCATCGTCCGCCGCCACCTCGTCCGCCCAAAAAGAAGCCATGGTGGCGCCCCTGGTAGATGGCAGGCCGACTGCCGTTCTCAGGTGAGACGGACTGGCAAAGGGGTGCTTCCAGCGATCGAAGCGGTCCGCCCAACGCCAGCCCCAGCCGTGCTTTGAACTGCCGTGGATCGACGTGCCGGGGGCATGGTGCCCAGAGAATCGGAGCTTGAGGCGACCATGACAGCGGCACGGCCCGCACAATTTTGAGGGACCCACGCAGCAACAGCTAGTTGTTTTCCGGATGATACGGAGGTGGTTCCGGCGGCGGCTCGTCGGGGCCCGGACCGGGATCTGTGGCGGGCGGCGGCGGCTGGGAAGACGGTGGTCGGTTTTGAAACTGCTGGTAGGCATGCACCAGGGAATCCAGCAGTCGGCGGGCATTGGGGGCTGCCACGAAGACCCGACTGGAAACGGCGGATCGCGGGAAGAACGTGGTGATAAAATCGAGAGAAAACTCTGACGCTGTGTGCCCGATCATCACGGCATTGGCGTAGACCCCCGACATGTCTTCGTCGTTGAGCTTCAGCTGGTCGTAGAGGTCCTGAGCGGACTGCTTCGGTGCGTCGGGGTTGGTCACAGGAGGCGTTGGCAGGCTGATAGGGCCAAAGCGGTCTTCGTGCTTTTTTAGGTTTTCCTGTAGCGCCTGAATGAACTGAGCCACAACGGCCGGCGGCAGAACGACACGCGCGGCCACCTGCTGGGGTTGCTGCATTCGCAGCAGAAAATCCACGATGAATTCGTGCTGTCCCTGCAGCACAACGGCTCCGGTGCTGAAGATGCCGCGGGCCACGTGGGCCGGAACCAGCGCGCCGACAGGGCTGTGCCGCACTTCCTGACTCTGGGGATGGTCGGGAGATGGGTTGCTGTCTTCCGGGTTCGAAAACTGATCCGACATCGCGGCGGCATTCCTCTGACGGGGGGGGCTTGACGCCAGCAGTGTAACGCCGCGGAAAACTGAATAACACCGACTGTACTGGCCGGGCGAACAGTTCCACGGCAATTGCCGGGCGGGTGCCACGTCTGTTCGACGGCAGCCCGCCCGCCCGCCGGATGGCCGAACGACGGCGATTGCTGGAGTTTTGGGTGCGTGGCTGCTAGTCTCCCCGCCGGTTTCGGGCCCGTTGCCGACGGGATTCAGGCACGTCAGCAGGGCCCGAGTCCTCAAATCTGTCCTCCTTCTTCTGCTCAACGGATCTCAGGGCTGCGTTGTGACCATTTTTACCAAGATCATTGAGCGGGAAATCCCGGCAGACATCGTGCACGAAGACGACTTGTGTCTGGCGTTCCATGATGTGAGTCCGCAGGCTCCGACGCACGTGCTGCTGATACCCAAAAAGCCGATTGTGTCTTTGGACGCGTTGACCGCAGACGACACGGCTGTGGCCGGCCATCTGCTGATGATGGTGCCGCAGGTGGCCGCCAAACTGGGCCTCGAACAGGGTTACCGCACGGTGGTCAATACGGGTGAGCACGGCGGACAGTCGGTCTTTCACCTGCATATTCATATACTGGGTGGTCGTGCCCTGTCATGGCCTCCCGGCTGATCTTTGAGTTCACTCAAACCCTCCCCAACTTCCCTCCTTTTCAGGAACAGGCGTATGCTCCGTTCGCACATTCTTCTTCTGGCTGCTGGTGGAATTCTGCTGGTACCATCCACTTCACTCGCCCAGTCCGACGCCCGTCCCGGTGGGGCGATGGCTCAGGCCGCGTCGCGTTTTCTGGAGTCTCTGGATCACAGCCAGAAGTTGGCTGTCAGTTTTGGCTACGATGACCCTGAACGCCTCAACTGGCACTTCATCCCGCGTGAACGCAAGGGGGTCGGCCTGTGGGACCTGGAGGGAGCCGCCTACGATGCCGCCTGTGATCTGGTGAAGTCCGGATTGACGACCGCTGGCTATGAAAAGACGCTGGAAGTCCGCAGTCTGGAAGAAGTGCTCTACCTGTTCGAAGGTGGAGAAGAAGAGGAGCGTCGAAAAAAACGCCATCCTCACAAATACTATGTGAGTCTGTTCGGCAAGCCGGGACCCAAAGGTCTGTGGGGCTGGCGGTTTGAAGGGCATCACCTGTCGCTGAACTTCAGCATCCAGGACGGCAAAATTGTCAGCAGCACGCCCGAGTTTTTTGGCGCCAATCCAGGCTTGATTGATGCGGGCCCGGGACGAGCACTGCGTGTACTGGGAAAACGCGAAGACATTGCCCGTCAGATTCTCAAAGCCTGCAGCAAAGACACGGTTGGCAAAGTCTGGCTGTCCAAAGAAGCGCCCAAAGACATTCGCGGAGGCGGTGTTGCTCAGCCCGTGTTGTCTGAGCCGGAAGGTCTGCGATACGCCGATATGTCGATGGAACAGCAGAAGCTGGTCCGTGATCTGATTGCCGAGTACCTGACAGCCATGCCATCAACCGTCGTTCGCGAACGCATGGCGGCCATCAAAGCCGACGGCATGGATGACATTCACTTTGCCTGGTGGGGCGGTTCCGAACTCAACGAGCCACACCACTACGTCCTGCAGGGCAAGTCGTTCATTGTGGAGTACAACAACACGCAAAACAGCGCGAATCACGTGCACGCGATCTGGCGAAAGACGTCCGGTGACTTTAACGTGAACCGCTAGGTTTGTTTGATTGATCAGGGGACCGGATCTTCGCGAGGAAGGTCCGGTTTCTCAGGGTTCCTGAAGCCGTCGGCAGGTTGCCACGCTGGCTGGAATTCGTAAAGCAGCAGGAAGAAATGACACGACAGGAATTTCAGACGCTCACCTTGTCCAACGGGTTGCAGGTTGTCGTGCAGCCCATGCCCGGAGTGCAGTCCGCCGCACTGTCTTTGATGATTCCCGCAGGCGCTGTTCTGGACGAAGACGGGAAGTCGGGGACCACAGCAATTCTGGCTGACATGCTGCCGCGGGGAGCCGGTCGGTTTTCTGCCCGAGAGCTGTCATCCCGCATGGACAACATCGGGCTGCAGCGTTCCGTGTCCGGAGGCGTGCGTTATCTGACAATCTCAGCGGCCACCACGGCCGACCGACTGGCAGATGCTGTCCCGCTGATTGCCGATCTGGTCTGCCGGCCCCATCTGGCCGAAGATCAGTTTTCGGCCGCACAGGGGCTTGTCGCTCATGGTCTGCAATCCATCGAAGATGATCCCCGGCAATTGCTCGGCCAGAAGCTTCGCGGCTGCAGTTACCCGAGGCCTTATGGAAATCCGGCGGAAGGTCGCCTGCAGGACGTGCCTGCAATCACCATTGAAGATGTGCGTGCCCATCACGAGAAATTCATGGTGCCCGGACAGGCGGCGCTGGGCGTGGCGGGCAACATTTCGCTGAGCCAGCTGCAGGACGTGCTCGAACGCGAACTGTCTGACTGGCAGTCTCGTCCGGTGATGCTGCCGCCGGCCACTCCCCCTGTCCCTGCTCCGCTGCATGTGGAGCACGATTCGGTGCAGACACAGATTGGGCTGTCGTGGGAGTCCGTGCCGTATCCGCATGAGCGATATTTTGAATCATGGGCGGCCACCAGTATCCTGAGCGGCGGTTCGAGTTCTCGCCTGTTCACGGAAGTTCGCGAACGACGGGCCCTGTGCTACGCCGTTTCTGCTTCTTTGTCGACACAGGCGGATCGAGCTCGTGTGCTGGGGTATGCGGGAGCCACCAATGATCGGGCGCAGGAAACGCTGGATGTGATGGTGTCCGAAATCCGTCGGCTGCATGAAGATCTGACGGAAGAGGAATTGCTTCGCTGTCAGGCCCGAGCCAAGAGCACGCTGATTATGCAGCAGGAATCCACGATGTCACGGGCCGCCTCGCTGGCACGTGACACGCTCTATCTGGGACGTGCTGTGCCGCTGCAGGAAATTCGAGCGAAGATCGAAGACCTGACCATTGATCGAGTTCGTAACTACATTGTTGACCACGCGCCGGAGCAGATTGTGCTGGTGACTGTGGGCCCGCGCCAGCTGGACGCCACCTGTGTGCAGTCTCCCGTCGCCAGTGTCTGACGACTGTGGCCTGCGGTTGCCGTCGGGGTTTGATCCACTTCTGCCAGCGTGCGACAGCCCACGGCTGGGCTGACGCGACTTCTTTTGCAAAGTATCTGTCATGCAGTTTTATCACCGAACACTTGAGAACGGCCTGGATGTCGTTGTGGAACTGAATCCCTCAGTTCATAGCCTGGCGGCCGGATTCTTTGTTCGTACAGGATCGCGTGATGAAACCGCTGAGGTGGCGGGAGTCAGCCATTTTCTGGAACACATGGCGTTCAAGGGAAACGAGCGTTTCTCCGGGGATGACATGAACCGGATTCTGGATGAGCTGGGTGCCAGCAGTAATGCGTCGACCGATCAGGAGGTCACCAATTACTACGCCGCCGTGCTGCCGGAATACCTGGATCAAACCATGGAACTGCTGGCGGCCATGATGCAGCCGTCGCTGCGGCAGGAAGATTTCGATACAGAAAAGAAGGTCATCCTCGAAGAAATCGGGATGTACGAGGACCAGCCAGGTTTCACCGCATACGACCACGTGATGGCAACGCATTTCTCCGGTCATCCGCTCAGCCAGAGTATTCTGGGGACGAACGAAAGCATCGAAGCGCTCACGTCCGAGCAGATGAGGCACTACCACGCCGCGCAGTACAAAGCGGGCAACATGACGCTGGCGATCGCCGGCAATACGGACATCGACTCGTTGATGGAAATCGTGGAACGCCACTGTGGCGGCATTCCGGCCGGCAAAACCGAGCGATCAGCGCCCGCCTTCCAGCCGCAGTCCCGTCTGCATATGGTCCACCGCGAAAGCAGCGTGCAGCAGCATGTGATGCAGATGGGAACCGCTCCGGAGGGGGACCATGAGCTGAGGTTTGCGGCCGAACTGCTGAGCGTCGTGGTGGGTGACGATTCCGGCAGCCGGCTGTTCTGGGAGATGACGGATCCCGGTTTTGTCGATTGTGCGGATCTTGGCTACGGGGAATTCGATGGAGCCGGAACGTGGATTACTTATCTCAGTTGTGAGCCGGAAGACGTCGAAAAAAACCTGCAGAGGATGCAGGCTGTTTTTGACGAAGTCAACGCCGACGGCATCACCGAGGACGAGCTGGAACAGGCTCGCAACAAGGTGGCTTCCCGCGTCGTGCTGCGAGGAGAACGGCCGATGGGGCGTCTGTCCTCGCTGGGAAACAACTGGGTCTACCGCGGCGAGTATCGTTCCGTGGCGGACGACCTGAATATCGTCCGCAGTGTGACACTGAATGATATCAATGCACTGCGGGAACAGTATCCACTGACAATGAACACCACGGTCGGAGTCGGCCCCAGAGACGCACTGCAGTTACCGTAGCGTGTCTGCGGCGGAGTCGACCTGACGCTATTGAAAGGTCGCACTCATGATTCACGCCGTCATTATGGCTGGTGGTTCCGGTACCCGCTTCTGGCCTCAGAGTCGACAGCGACTGCCCAAGCAGCTGCTGAAACTGGCCGGCGATCGCACGATGATTCAGCAGACCATGGATCGTTGCGGTGACCTTGTAGGTCACGAATCCTTCTGGGTAGTGACCAATGCCGTTCAGGTGGAGAAAACACGCGAGCAGCTGCCGGAACTGCCGGCGGAGAACGTGCTGACAGAGCCGGCCGCCCGCAACACGGCGCCATGTGTGGGGCTGTCCGCGATCCACGCGCTGCACCGCGATCCGGAAGCGATTCTGTTTATCATGCCGGCGGATCACGTGATTTCGCCCATCGAGATGTTTCAGTCGGCTGCGCGCAAGGCCGTGGAGGTGGTCCAGGCGGACGCGTCTCGACTGGTCCTGTTCGGCATCACACCCTCGTTTCCCGCGACCGGCTATGGATACATTGAACGTGGCCGTCTGATGGACGGACAGGACGGCGTGTTTGATGTGGAGTCCTTCCGCGAGAAGCCGGAACTGGCTCTGGCAGAGCAGTACGTCGATGCCGGCAACTTTTACTGGAACTGTGGAATCTTCTGCTGGAAGGCGGCCACTATTCTGGAACATCTGCAGCAGTATGAGGCGGATTCGTGGCAGCGACTGCAGACGATTGCGGCCGCGATTGGGACGCCGGATTACGATGCCGTTCTCGCCGATGAGTTTCCGCAGATGAACAGCATCTCCATTGACTACGCCGTGCTGGAGCGGGCGGCGGGCGTGACTGTGCTGGAGGCTCCCTACAACTGGGATGATGTCGGTAGCTGGCTGGCCGTGCCGCGTTTGGCAGGCACCGATGGCAGTGGGAACACCATCGACGGTGATGTGGTGACAATCGACACCAACAATACGATTGTCCGCACGACGGACGATCATCTGGTGGCCACGCTGGGAGTCGATGATCTGATCATTGTCCACACGCCCGATGCCACGCTCGTCGCCCGCCGGGACGACTCGGAGCGTATCAAGCAGATTCTGGCGGAACTGAAAGAGCGGGGAGCCGACCAGTATTTGTAGACTGCCATGCGGCACTGTGAATTCCGCACCAGGAGCTCATCATCCTGCATCCGCAGTTCGAAAGACTGACAGGCCCGAATGTAGACGGTGTGCCACCTCAGTCTTTGCGACCGAACAGCTTGACGGCCACGATGACAGACAGCCCCACCACGAGAAAACCGTAAAATGGCCAGATCGCAATGACCCAGCGAAATTCGCGTGAGTAAAGAAAGAAGATCGGAGCGAAGCTGGCCAAAGCGAGAAACATGCCGACACAGCCACCACCGACGATCGGGCCCATTTGCAGGTTCACGCCAATGGGAAAACTGCTGGTTGCCGTCAGCGGCGTTGATGTGCGGACAGTTTTCGTCAGCGCTTCACGAATGCGCCCCGCTTCTGTGATGGCGGCTGATACGTTGCCGGCTGTCAGTAGACGGTTCTGCTGCCACATCACCAGTGTGCCGTCGGAAATCTCAAAGTTCCATTTGAAGGGACTGTCCATGACAGCGCGGACAAACGGCAGCTGCAGGATGGGCCGGATGGTGTCGACGTAGCCGGCTGGTGGCGTCGCGAGCGATTCGGGCGGAGCGATGTAAAACGCCTCATTGAACTCCGCCAGCAATTCGATGTCACGAGGATCGGTGTAGATTTGATCGGCATTGAGCACCACGCCGTCGGCATTGGCAAACATCGCTGACCACAGCTTGCGGACCAGCTGAACAGGAGCGCAGAGTTCTTCCGGGAACGGTTGCAGGATGACAGTGTGTCTTTGAGTCTGCACGTTGCGGTCGCTGCTGCGGTATTCGCGATGAAACTCCAGCATCTGCAGGTCGACACCGTTCACTTGTCCGCAGGCGTAATTGTATCCGCCCACCCAGTCTTTCAGGCAGTGAACCTTTTGTGGCAGGGCGGGGTCCGAACGCTGGATTTCTTCCTGAACGTCCAGCCCCAGTGACATCAACGTCGACCGCAGCTGATTGCGACGCCACGCGGCAAACAGCAGAACAATGGCAGAGCCGACCACGGCCAGACCACTTGCTGTGGCAATCCAGACTTTCACGTCATTGAGCGGCCACGCCTGCTTCTCCAGCAGGCCCCCCTGTTTATTGCCGAACCAGTCGTTGATGGTCCACCAGGCAAAGCCGGAAAGGATGGCACCTGGAACAGCGTTGAGCAGGCTTTTCAGGAGGATTTTCATGGTGGCATGCTGAGCGAAAACTGTGAGATACGCAACCGTGCCAAATACCACCGTGGCAGGCAGACTGCGTTGCATCCGGCAATCGACTGTGCTGAAATCCGCCCCTTCAATCCGTCTTTTGATCCGAGCCTGAGAAAATACTGGTCATGGAAGCTGAACTGCGCGACAAATGTGAAGAACTGATGCAGCGAATCGTACACCTTCGGGGGTGTCTTTGACCTGGAATCCAAGCAGTCACAGCTGGCGGAAGTCAGTGACAAAATGAATGCCACGGATTTCTGGGACAACCAGGAATCCGCTCAGGCGACAGTCGCAGAAATGCAACGGCTCAAAGCCGTCACCGGACCACTGGAAGATCTGATTTCTTCCGGTGAGGATATGCAGGTGCTGATGGAGTTTGCTGAAGAGGACGCCGACAGCGCCGTGGAACTGGAGTCAGCTGTGAAAGAACTGCAGCTGGCGGTGGACCGGGTGGAACTGCAGGCGACGATGGCAGAGCCAGAGGATGTCTGCGGCGCCTACGTGCAGGTCCAGGCGGGTGAAGGCGGGACGGACTCGGCGGACTGGGCGCAAATGCTGCTGCGGATGTACGCGCGGTGGGCAGAGCGACGTGGTTTTAAGCTGGAAGAGATTGACATCTCCCACGGTGAAGAGGCCGGAATCCGCAACGCGACAATTGCCATTCGTGGCGAGTATGTGTTTGGTTACCTCAAGGGAGAGACGGGCAATCACCGGCTGATTCGCATCAGTCCGTTTGATTCGGCCGGTCGTCGCCACACGGCTTTTGCTGCCGTCGATATCAGTCCCGAACTGGATGACAACTTCGAAGTCGAAATCAACTGGGACTCTGATGTCCGCGAAGACACGTACCGTGCCGGTGGTGCGGGGGGGCAGCACGTTAACAAAACAGATTCGGCCGTCCGTTTGACGCATGGGCCATCCGGCGTGGTGGTCCAGTGCCAGAACGAACGCAGTCAGCATAAAAATCGGGCCACAGCCCGGAAGATGCTGCAGGCCAAACTGTATCAGATGGAGATGGAAAAACGGGATGCTGAGCTCTCGGCCAAACGTGGTTCCAAATCCAAAATCGGATTCGGTGGCCAGACGGTACGCAACTATGTGCTGCACCCGGATCAGTATGTGAAAGATGCCCGCACGGCAACGAAGGTGGGCAACCCGCAGCCCGTGCTGGATGGCGATATCGATACGTTTCTGGAAGCGTTTCTGCGGTGGACGCTGTCTTCCCAGAACAACTAAACAAAGTGGTGTGTCCCGTTGGGGAGGCATCAGCAGGGGGCTCTATGAGATTGACACTGATCACACTGCTTGCGCTTGCTGCCGCTGGCTGTTCGTTCGAAGAAGATCGGCCGCAGTCGGGTGTGTCTGTTATCAGATCGGAGCCGGCCACCGCGCCCGCTGAGAAAAAGGCAGACCCTACACCGGAGCCGTCGGGTACAACGCCGCCCTGCGTTTTTGCCGCCCCGCAGTTGACGGAGCAGGAATTGCGGGATGGCTGGATCAGTTTGTTTGACGGAGCGACGCTGTTTGGCTGGGACGTGCCCGACAATGCCAACTGGCGCGTGGAAAACGGCTGCATCGTGGCCGATGAAGGCGATGTGAGTCTGCTGAGAACTCCGTTTCGGTTTGGCGATTTTGAATTGCGGTGTGATTTCCATCTGGCAAAAGGCGGCAACAGCGGCGTCTTTCTGCGAACCGCGGACGGGGCGACCAATCCTGCCAAAAACACGTACGAGCTGAATATCGCCGACGTCCACCCGTCCCATCCCACGGGCAGTCTGGTCGCACGCTACAAGGCAGAAAACGTGCCGGCGGTCGAAGGGGCCTGGCACACCTTCCATGTGGTCTGCCAGGGATCGCGGGTCACGGTGAAACTGGACGACCAGCAGATTGTCGACTTTGACGACCAGACAGAAAACGCACGCAGCGAAGGTGTGATTGGTCTGCAGATGAATTCCGGACGAGTGGCGTTCCGCAATGTGTTTTTGAAACCACTGAACACGACTGAGCTATTTAACGGCGCGGACCTGACGGGCTGGCGGGAAGTTCCCGGCAGCAAGGGCACGTTTGGCGCGGTTGATGGTTCCATTCATGCTGAAGGTGGGCCTGGTTTTTTGGAAACCGAAGGCACATTTGCAGACTTTGTGCTGCACGTGGAAGCCAATATCAACGACACGAAGGCCATCGCCGATGGTCGACCGGCCAACAGCGGCGTGTTTTTTCGAGCCATCGCAGGAACCGAAAAGGCGCCGTCGCACGGTTATGAAATGCAGATTCAGCACGACTATAAAAACGATGACCGCACTCAGCCGGCCGACTTTGGATCGGGGGGCATCTATCGCCGCGAACCTGCCCGCTATGTCGTTGCCAATAACAACGAATGGTTTACCGAGACGCTCATCGCTCAGGGAAATCGCTTTGCCACTTTTGTGAACGGTTATCAGGTGCTGGACTGGGTGGACACACGCGAGCCGGATCCGAATCCTCGCAAAGGGCAGAGGCTTGATGCGGGGCATCTGAGTCTGCAGGGCCATGATCCCACGACGCTGCTTGATTTCCGCCGTCTGCGAATTCACGAACTGCCTGAGGCCACGAAATAGACATGTCGAGACCGTTGATCGCCCATGCGGATATCCCCCGCAATCGTCTGAATCTGCCCGAGACCATCTGGTGGCAGGACGGCGAGTTGTTTCTGCTGGATCAGACGCAGCTTCCATTAACGGTGGTGGGTGAGCGGCAGGACGATATCGAACAGGTGTTTGCCTCCATTAAGGCGCTGAAGGTGCGGGGCGCACCAGCGATTGGCGTCGCGGGCGCTTACGGGCTGCTGGTGGGACTGCGTGACCACCAGCAACAGCCGCTGGCGGAATTCATAAAGCTGATCCAGCAGAAGGCCGACTGGCTGGGGGAAGCTCGTCCGACGGCCGTCAATTTGAAGTGGGCTCTG
This sequence comes from Planctomycetaceae bacterium, assembly GCA_024742875.1. Classification (GTDB taxonomy): domain Bacteria; phylum Planctomycetota; class Planctomycetia; order Planctomycetales; family Planctomycetaceae; genus Fuerstiella. The sequence goes on from JANSXP010000054.1 coordinate 14,057, forward strand.
AATCGGATGGTGGCTTACGCTCAGGACTGCACGGCGGACAGTTCGGCCGCGCTTTATGAGCAACTGGTGCAGGAAGCTGTTCGCATACATACAGAGGATCGCGAACTTTGTCGCATGATTGGCGTGCACGGTGCACCACTGATCAAACCCGACACTGGCATCCTGACACACTGCAATGCCGGCTCTCTGGCGACGTCGGAATTTGGCACGGCCACATCCCCAATGTATGTTGCCCACAGTGAAGGGACCGCTTTTCGCGTGTATGCGGATGAAACGCGTCCGCTGCTTCAGGGCGCCCGCCTGACGAGTTGGGAGCTACAGCAGGCTGGCATCGATGTCAGCCTGATCACGGACAATATGTCGGCCCACCTCATGAGCCAGGGGCTGATTGATATGGTGATTGTGGGCACCGATCGCGTGGCGGCCAACGGGGATGTGGCCAATAAGATCGGTACCATGGCGGTCGCCATTCTGGCCCGCCATTTCGGCATCCCGTTTTATGTGGCACTGCCCTACTCCACCATCGATTTTGACATGCCTGCCGGCAGTGGTATTCCCATCGAAGAACGTGGCGAAGAAGAAGTGACCAGCTTCGGAGCCAGACGCACGGCCCCGGAGGCCATGCGGGTTCGAAATCCGGCGTTTGATGTGACTCCGCATGAGTTCGTGACCGGTCTGATCACCGAGCGTGGCGTGGTTCTGCCGCCGTTTGCTGAAAACCTGAAAAACCAGTATTCCGAATAGCCGTGCGAGTGCCGGGCGGAAGAAGGAGCCGTGATGAATTCACCGCAGCCCCCAGCGCCGACAGGCACCGACGAGCCAAAGTCCCGTGTTGCTGTGAACGACGAGGCCGGCGGTTCTCGACGTTCCCGACGGTTGTCGACGCGAATGCTGGTGGTGCTCCGCCGTGTTCACATGTACGCGGGCCTGTTCCTGCTGCCGTGGGTGTTTCTTTACGGAATCACGGGCGCGATGTTCAACCACTACGGGCTGTTCACTGATGCGCAGATCGTCAGTTCGTCACCCGGGCTGCTGGCGGAAACAGCGATGGAGCAGTTTCCCACGACCGATGCGCTGGCTGATGATGTTGTGCGGGCGCTGCAGGCGGCATCGCCCGGGATTCGGATTGAGCGAGATCCGTCGTCGCCGGCGGAGTTCGTTAACGACATTGTCCTGCAGGTGACAAACGACGAGATCCGACACGCCGTTTACATCAACCCGGTTGACCATTCCTCCTGGGTGTCAACGACAGAACGCGGTCAGTTTGGTGAGAACGATCTGCTGCCGGACGTTGATCACGTGTCGCTGGACAATTCACCGTACGAAATGGCCCGTCAGTCTGTTCCGACTGTCGTGAAAGAGGCCGGACTGGAGATGGTCGGTGAAGTGCGGCCCTTTGGCTGGTGCAAACTGAATTTTCTGGCCCGCGTGGACGGGCGGCCCGCGCGAATCACCTATGTGCTGCGGGACGGCCATGTGGACGTGGCGGAATACACTGGAGAGCCGCCAATGACAATGCGCAGTCTGTTTCTGCGACTGCACACCACGCACGGCCAGCCGCCTCACTGGAACGGCCGCATGATCTGGTCTCTCTTTGCGGACATCATGGCGGCCGCCATGGTGCTGTGGGGCATTTCCGGTGTGGTCATGTGGTGGCAGATCAAGCGAACCCGCGTCCTCGGCGGTTTCGTGCTGCTGGCAAGTGTCGGGACCGGGGCAGCGGTGTACCTGAGTGTGGTTCACTTCTACGCCACCACACGCTTGTAGGTCCCGGTTTGGCAGTCGCTGGTGTTGAACGATTTGCCGTGACCAGGTGCGGCTCTCAAAACACTGAGGCTGCTCGGAGACGGGTTCCTGTGAAAACCGTCTGGTACGCGGTGATGCCCGCTGCATTCGGCTGGCGAATTCCCTATCCAAATAAATCGACTAAGGCCAGCCTTTTGAAAATCGGGCTGGCCTTTTTAACTGGTTTGAGCGGTCCGTTTGTCCGGCGTGTGTCCGGTTTTTTATCCAAACAGGTCACATAAATCAGAGTCCGGTTAATGTCCGGTGCTGGCCCCGCATTCAGACGCCGCTGACCGCCGTTTTCGGTTGAATGGTGGACATTCAAAAATAGAAGGATTTCCGCGTAAGCGATCAGCGCTGACAGCCGTCACCGGCTACAGTTCAATATCGAGGGAGGCAGTTAAGCCAAACGCCCCGTCAAGGACTGCTGTTAGATCAGTGGGGGACTTCGGGGCGGACTGTCGTCCGGTCGCCGACTATCGGTGAACCTGCCAGGCCTGAATAAGCCTGGGGGAACGTGACGGGAGGCCCGGTACTTCCGGGAACCATCGTCGCAAACAAATCCGTTTGTTTGTCCACGTTCCAAAGGTTCCCACAATGGTCAGAGAGACCCCCAGAAAGTCCCCCAGCGCAACCAGCCGCGCCGTCGCCGAATCACTCACCGAAGCCGTTGACAGGCTGGCAGACGTATTCGAGCGATCCGACACGCCCCGCGAGATCGACGGTCTGGCGACGTTTGAGACAGTCGGCAAGATCATCGGACGCAAGCCCGATTCCGTCAGCCGGTTCTGCAAAGACGCGGGCGTCCCAGTCTACTACGCATTCCGGCAGGGATTCGTCCCGCTGGTCGATCTGGCAAACGCTATCCGCCAGAACACCGAACCGCAAAGCCGCCCGGATGCGATGAGCCGCGAGGCGATCGAAGCGAACGCCAAAACCTGCAACAGCGAAGCCGCGCTGGCCGCCGCGAAAGGTGGTGAGTGATGGTCGACGCCAAACTATGCAGCACAGCCGGTTGCGACGAGAAGCGAAAGAAGGACTTCAGATTCTGCAAGACCTGCCTGCGGGTGATGCGAGACAGAATGAAGTCAGACGGCTTTCTTGAATCGGAGCCCGATCGCACCCGCCCCGCGCACACGTGGGACGGAACTCCAGGTGATTCGAACGACAGCGAGCGCGGACACGAGTCTATCGATCTGGGACGCTATCTGAGACAGGCGCAGCGATACGACGCGAAACGAGGTGCGTGATGTATCAGCGGGAAATCGAACGTCGATTGCTCCAGACGCTTCACACCTGCGAGGACCGCGGCTGCCGCCTCAGATTTCGCCAAGCGATCAGCGACCGCAAGCCAACGCACTCCGAGTCGGTACTGTTCTCAAGGATAGTCCGCAGACTGTGCCGCGACGGTTATATTGAGTGCGACAGCCGCTCAAGCGCACGGCAGACTGTTCTTTGGAGGGCGCGGATCACCATCGCCGGAATCGGCTATCTCGACCAATTGAGCCGCGAGGGGAAAAGTCCAGAACCGGCAGGGATCAACGCATCTTTGGCACTGCCAATTCACGAAAAGGCAGAACAAACCGCCGAGCCGGAGACGCCCCAAGCCCGGTTCCTTTATGTGATCGAGATTGTGACCGATCGTTTTGCCGCACTGAAAATCGGCGTAAGCATCGACCCGCGGGATCGACTGGCGGCTATATGGCGCGACATCGAGAGAAAAACGGATTGCACGGTCCATGCGTTGCGGTGTCACGCGATTTACAAAGCCGGCAAACCCTTCAGGCTGGAGGCAGACTGCCAGCAACACCTAAAGCTACTGGGACACCAAGTGCATTTTAGCGATGCGTGGACCGGGCACACCGAAGCGTTTGATCCTGGCAGCCTCGATGCCGCAATAGACTTTTTGAACCAGACGGATGCAGAGCGAATCCGACCGGACGAACTGATTGACAATCGCGGACCGATTCCAACCGCTGTCAACCCAAATCCGCCGATTCCGGGCAGAAATCCGGAAAATAATTAAAGGCGGATCTTCTTACTATGCAAGGGGTTAGGAACACACCCCATAAGGTGCCGGGAGAATGCCCCCTTTTAATCGAACTAATCCGCAAGGTTCGCACGTCTTGTTAAGAGTGGACGCATTTTCACGACTCAATACAGGTAAGCGACATGATCACTACACCATTGCCGAACGACACGCCGCAAATTCTGACCGGCCAGCAACTTGCCGACTTGCTGGGCGTCCATCGCAGGACGCTTTCCAAATGGCGGCAGGATGGCACGTTGCCACCCGCCAACAAACTGGGCCGCGCGTGGGTCTGGCACAGAGACGCAATCGAAGCCTGGATTGCCCGCGGCTGTCCGCCACAGGAGGCGGCAGAATGAGGGCCACCGACCACCCACTTTACGTTCGCTGGAAGTCGATTCGGCAACGCTGCCAGGATCCGAGCCACAGCGAGTTTCCGCGCTACGGCGGGCGAGGGATTCGACTCTGCCGCCGCTGGCAGGACTTCTGGCAGTTCGTCGCCGACATCGAAGCCGACATCGGCCCGCGACCTGATGGCCGCACGCTGGACCGCATCCAGAACCGGCGCGGCTACTGTCGCGGGAACCTGCGCTGGGCAACGGCTCGCGAGCAGTCCAACAACCGCCGGACGAATCGTTTCCTGCGACTGGACGGCATCCGCCAGACGGTCGCGCAATGGGCCAGGCAGATGGGCATGAACGCGACCACGCTGCATTCCCGACTTGCCGCCGGATGGACGACACGCGACGCAATCACCACGCCCGTGGGGTGCCACTGATGCTGCCAGAGTGTGACCCACCCGAAACACTGCGCGGCCGTCGTCTGCAGACCTGCGGACTGACCAACGAACAATCCGCAAACGTTTACGAATTATGGTGCGCGTTCGTGCCAAAAGCTGCGATCGCAAACCTTCTCGATCTTGACCCGCGCGAAGTGCGCGAGTTCATCCGCCGCAACTTTGAGGAATCGAACTGATGACCCTTGCAACAACACCGACTGCCGACCTGCACCGCGAACTTGACAAAGCAGAAGCGGCTTTTCTGAAAGCGAAACCAGCCGACAAGCAACGCGCACGAAACCGCGTGGCAAACGTCATGGCAGAGATCCAGGCACGGCATCAGGCATGCCACGCTGGCCGGATTTACGACCAGGGGCGGCGACGCTGGGTGACGGCAACCGCGTAACACCATCTTCGCCGAAGCGCACAAAAAAAGCCCCGCAGTCGTGCCAGACATACGGGGCAATAAATCGGAGTAAGGAAATTATGACAACCACGGATGAAAAATTAACCGACTACGCCATTAAATTCGAAGATCTTAGGGATCAATTCGATGAGTTCGTAAGCCACACATTCGACGGGCAACCATTCGAAATCCGCGCGTTCGATCAGTCCAACCGGGCACGCAGTGAAGTCGTCACCACGCCAGACGAAGCGGCAGCCGCCGCACAACGTCTGCAGTGCTACGGCGGTGTCTACTATAACCTAAACCCGGCAAGCGGATTCACCGAAAGACGAACGGTTAACGCCCAGCTGATTGAACGCCATTCCTGGCTTCTGGTCGACATCGACAGTGAACGCCCCAAAGGTCTGCCAGCTGACGGCCCGGAAGTCCTCGCCGCTGGCAAGCTGTCCGAATGGATCACTGCGTTTCTGGCAGGGCATCACTTCCCGAAGCCAACAGTGATCGCCAGCGGCAACGGCATCCACCTGAAATACCGAATCGACTTGCCAAATCCAGGCGGGCAGGAATTGGTCAAAGCGATTCTGATTCGGCTGGATCAGATCACCCGCGCCGATTGCCCAGAACTGACGGCGATCTGTCACGTCGATAAGGCCGTTCACGATCCCGCCCGCGTCGTGCGGATGCCGTACACCCAGAACCAGAAAGGCGAGGAACAGCCCGGCAGGCCGCACCGCTGGGCGCACGTCTGCGCGTACGGAAGCGACACCACCATTCCCGAATTCATCCTGCAGAACTTTCTGGCCGCCACTGAATCCTACGCACCGCAGAAGGCGGCACCGCAGACGCCTGTCAACAGTTCGCCGCAAACGACTTTCACCGGCCCGCTGGTTGAACGCCGTTTCCTGATGGAACGCTACATGCAGCACCACGGGATCCAGGCGTTAAGCCAGACCGACAGCGAAGGCGTTCGCCGCTGGCATATCACCTGCCCGTTTGATTCGTCGCACACTGGCACCGACGCTTATCTATTCGTCAGAGACGGCGGGGCGCAGGGGTTTCACTGCAGCCATGACAGCTGCCAGCACAACCGCTGGCAACAGTTCAAGGCGAAACATCCGCCACAGGGTGATGACTACGATCCGCCGAAGTCGCAGCCGGCAGAGATCACGAAGGCCGAACTTGCCGCCGTAGGTCTGGACTCTGTCTTCACTGCAACGGTCGAAACATTTGCCCCGGCATTCCGGGCGAACGCTGATCTGCAGCGAGCGACGATGCCAGACGGCACAATCGACCCGCCTGCGATATGGACACCCGAACGGCCGGTGATCACCGACCTGGCCCAACGCGAATTTGGCGGGATGGAGGCGAGCGACCCGGCATTTTGGAACTTGGCAGAGCAGCGTATCGACTGGCTGGTCGAAGACGTTTTCGCGTTCGATCAGCCAACCATTTTTGGCGCCATGATGAAGTGCCTGAAAACGACCTGCCTTTGCGACCTGGTCGTAAGCCTGATCACCGGTCTTCCCTGGCTGGGGCGGTTTCCCGTTGCGACAACCCGCCGCGTCCTGTTTGTCACAGGCGAGGCGTCGAAGGCAGCCGCCAGCCGCCGCATTCGAAAGGCCGCCGTCAGCAAGAATCTGGGCCGCGGCGATATGGGCGGGCTGTTCATTGAAGCGATGAACTTCCCGAATCTCCCCGACGCTGCCGACTTACAGGCACTGGCGCTGCACGTCAAGAGGCGACAAGCCGACGTGCTGGTTTTGGATCCGCTCTACATGGGCCTGCAAGGCGTCAACACGGCCAACCTTAACGAAACCGGTCCGGCACTGCGGGGCGTCCTGGAACACTGCCCCGGCGTCTCTGTGATCTTCGCTCACCACGTCAAGAAGTCCGCCCAATTCAGCGACGCGCCCAATCTGGAAGATCTGAGCCAGGCAGGGATCGCGGAGTTTGCCGGGAATTACTGGCTGATGGGGCGGCTGGAAGAATACCGGCACCAGGGGCAGCACGATATTGCGGTGCGAACCGGTGGGCGTGACGAGCAATTCGCAATGCACCGGATGGAGTTCGACGAAAACGCCTGGCACTTCGGATTCTCGAATCTGTCTGATTACGAGCAATCGAAGAAACAGGCCGCCGAAAACGACAAATACAGCAACGTGAAGCAAAAGGCACTGCATGCCCTTTGGCATGCCCCTGACGGCCGGACCCGAAACAGCTTCGATGTCAAGGTTGTCAGCAAATCCGGACGCGATCCGATCGACCGGATCGTGGTTGACCTGGTCGACGCCGGGCTGTGCGAGGAATACGAAGCGAAGGCAGGGAATGGTCGGCTGGCACTGCACATCCGACCGACCCGAAAGCTGACCGATTCACCCAAACCCCACTGGCCAGATTGAGCAAAGGGCAGCCGTTTGCCCCTTGCCCTTGCCCCTTGCCTTTTGGGGAGGGCAAATCCAACGGGCGGCAGGCCCCTATAGGGGGCCGCCCGCCGTTGTTGCCTCCCCCCGCCCGCTGCTGAAACGAATAGACCAGAGGCAGAATCAGATCTGCCCTTTGCCCTTAGACAGAGGAACCGAACCAGTGAAACGATTCAACCCCACGAGCAGACGCCGCAGGCTGCGGACGCTGACGACGGAAGAACTGATAGACCGCAGGAGACTGCTGGAAGACCGCGCCCCGGTCCGCCCCGATGGACTGGGCGACGGGTACACCGAACTGATGGCGGACCTGTTGAACGCGGACACAGTGCCGCCACCGGATACGCCCGAACTGCAGCGGGTACACCGCGACATGCTGGAGCGGCTGCGCGACTGCTGCCAGCTGTTCCTGGTTCGTGAAGAACTGGCCCGCAGATACCCGTCAGGCCAGTCAGACGCCCCGCTGCCGTCCTGAAACCAAATTCCCGACTGATCCACCCGTGCCGACGATCAGGACGGCTCACAGAGGCACACAGGAGCCCACAGCATGTTTGGACAGAACTTTGAACGAAACCCCACCAGCGCGATCGTCAGCGCTGTCGACCAATTCGAATTCAGCCGCTGCCGTCTGGTGGTCAGCTTGCCCGGTCTTCGCGCTGGCAGCTTGCTGGTGCCGTTGAACCGGAAGACTGAGATTCGCGCCGCACTGCGGCAAGCCGTGGACGGGATGACCGACCCGGACCAGATCAAAGCCGCTGTGATCCGCGTCGGCGAACAGTTCGGCGTGGCGCACAACTACGCCGAGACCGCCACAGACCCCCGGTGACGCCATGAACCGCATCGACTGGACACCACGACCGAAACCGGACCCGAAGGGACTGGAAGCATTCCTGCGGGCATTCAAGCCCGTCGCACTCAACGAGCCGCCGCAATGGTGGCAACGAACACCGAAGGACAAACAACGATGATCACGCAGACACGCCAGACATGGGCAGAACTGACAGAACGACGGCGGGAAGTCGGCAAGCAAATCACGCTTGAAGTTTTCGTGCCGCAAAAGCTGACATTCGACGAACTCAGCTTGCTTCGGCGATACCTGACCGAATCGCTGACAGTTGGAACCGAACGCGAGCAGAACAACCGCCGGATTAAGCTGGGATTGATCGAAAAGACTCTGGCCAGTCACCCGACGAAGCGGAAACGCTACAGCGACTGGGTCGCGCCGTGGATGGACGCACACCTAGGGTGACGTCGACGTAACCCCTTACGGGGTAACGGGTTATGCACCCGCCGGGTCAGGTACCACTTTGGGTCACCTGACGCACTGGCTTTTCCAGTCTTCCGGCTCTGGGCTCTTGCCGTAGATTGAATATTTAATTGTCTGTTCCTTCCATTGCGGTGACGGCCAGCGTTCGGATTGACAATTTACTCATCGCATGATTCGTAAACGCGACAGGAACCGGAATTGCCCGACTAGCCAGCTGGGGGTAGCTGGATGGCACACATAACCTAAGCGTAGGACAGCGAAGCGGTCGAGCCCCCGGTTCTAGTGCTGCTGGTTGAACTCTGAACTGTGGCCAACACGAGACCATTCGCCTCCGTAGCCGCAAGGGGGGGCACTCGCCTCGGGTGAAGCCGGAAACAGCGCTCGACGCCACTACGTTGCTTCGCCAGTTCTTAGACGTGGGAGTCCAGCGACGTTCGGTAGTAAAGAATCGTATGGAAGTCGTGACAACTTTGCGGAATGACGCTTCCTCGCTATGGTGCCCTGCGTCGGCGACGCTTACGCGCGTCGGAGACTGTGTGTTTCCTGAGTTTTTGCCCAATGTGTCGAGGGCCAAGAGACTGGGGCAAGACATAGTCGGATTGAAGCTGAGAATCCCCCTCAAGGCATGCTCGCACGCTGGCGAAACCAACGGTTGTCTTCGCTGTGCCAGCTTGCCAACCGGGGTCGCCAGACCGGCTCGACAGCCTGGACCGTGGGCTGCTGCGAAGAGACTGCGACAGCACACGCCCCGTGCCGACCGTATTTTATTTCTTTCCCTGTCACATTCTATGGGATCATCTCACGATGAGGCAAAACGTCCGGCCTCAAACAAACAGGAAAACAGATCACAGACTTCACCGTCCTTTAAATTGAAGGATGGGCCACTTTCAGCCACCGTATTTGCTCGCAGCAAGGGCAAAGACGAAGTGCACCTGTTCATTGTTCCGGAGCGAGCTTATTTCGTCTTGCACCCCACTGGGTTCACCCCTGTAGAGAAATGCCTCAGCACTACCCGCGTTTTTCGCCCAGAGCACGCTCAACGAGCCTTGCCCGAACACGCCCATTCCCCCGCTCTGAGCGTGCCGCGGAGTTCGCTCAAGTCACGGCCAGGGACTACCCAATGTTGTTGAGAACTCGCCGTCGCCACGCCCAGAGCATGCTCACGCACCCAGCGAATCAACCGGCGACTCCTCTACTTCAGCCCTTGAACACAACATTTGATCAACACCGTTCTGCGAGTCCCAATCGATGCTGATCGTGCCCAACCATTCGCTCACGTTCACTCCCCCTATTGGAGTACGGCCACGAGCAAGCCCTCGCGAACCAGCCATGTCACCGCCCGAAGACGAACAGCCGCATACCAAAATCAGATGAACCAATCCATGAGCGTGCAGTGAGCGAGTCCCGAAGGCCAACCCGTGAACCGGCGTCCTCGTTTTCGTACAGCCATCGCCCCAACACCGGCCACGCCCACGAGCACGCCGCCGTCACGCCCATGAGCAACCTCTTGCGAGCACCCCAACCTGCGCTATTCTGGAACCGTTCATTCCCCTCTTGTTATGACCTCCCAATACCTGACACTGAAAGAAGCTCAGCAATTCACCCCAAAGTCCCGCAGCACTCTGCGACGCTTCGTTGCAGGCATCGTAAAGACCGACGACCACGCTGACCGTGCCTCAATCCTGCCAACGGTTTCCGAAGTCGCTGATCACAAGTAGGACAACCAACCCTTTTCATGGCGAATCTCAGGAGAACTGTTGACTCGCGAGTTTCAAGCTCCCGAAGAAAAGCGGCCAGCGGAAGAGGGGCGTCACACCAGCCATCACCACGATCGCCTCGTCAGTGTTCTTGAAAAGACAGTCGTCGTGCTGCAGGAAGATTTCAACGAAAAGAACCGGCAGATTGACGCCTTCCAGGATCGTCAACACGAGCAGCACCACTTGATGCGAAGCCTCTCGGAGCAACTCGCTTTGAAAGCACCAGCCTCCCCGGCCCACGAAGTCGTTGTTGAGGCCGCCGAAGAGAAATCGTCGAACTCCGACCCAAAGCAGAGGAGCCAGCCATCGAAAAAAAGTTCTGGCTGCGGGAGTTCCACCTCTTCGGCCGAGGCTAACCGTCCGCACATTGTTCATGGCCCCTTCCAAATCACAACGTCGGCCGGAGTCCAAGCCGTTTACCGGATTCGAATCGCTTCAAGCGAGCCACGTCTATCTGTTCAATCAATTCTTCGACGTGTGTCTGCCGAATTATTCGCGTGGTACTGTTCGCATCGTCGCCTCTGTGCTGAGACAGACGCTGGGTTGGCTCGACAAAGAGGGGAATCCGATTCGTCAGGATGTTACGGTTACGTATCGCGACCTTACTCAGAAAGCGGGTGTCAGTCGCGGTGCAATCACCCAAGCACTGCAGGATGCCGTCGCTGGCAACTTTCTGATTTGTACGCAACGGGCCAACGAATCAGCGGCCGGTAAATCGTCGCAGACGGCTGCTTACCGACTTCGTTGGGACACAGAAGGGGATTACACCGCCGCCCCCGCCAGGTTCCGCGGGTTCTATCGTCGCCAAGGCAACCGAGCGTCTGTTCCAAACAGCTACTTCGACATGATCATTCCAACTCAATTGCCGTCCGTTGTGAAGGTGGGTGGCGCAGTGATTCGTCATGCGATCGGCGATCAAAACCAACTCGGCGGCCGGCGGACTGTGGCACCGTTGTCGTATTCGCGTCTGCAGCACTGCACGAAGGTTGCCGACCGCAGCACGCTGTCCGCTGCGATCCGGCATTCAAAAGACTCCGGTTACATCTGCTGCGACGATCCCGGTGAATTTCCGCCAGGCTCACGTCAACAGAAAGCGGCTACCTTTTCGATTCGCTAGTAACATAAAGCCGAAAAGCCCAACCCCGGTACAACAAAGCCGACCAGCGAATAGGGGGTCCAGAAACCAGACCAGAAAACCGGTGCACAAACCAGACCAGCAACAAAACAACACAGAGAAATGACAACTTAAAACAACAACCTGCTGCTGTTGATCTGAATCTGGTTCAACTGCTGAGGCAGCAGGGGATGGATCGTTACGCTGCCCAATCCCTCGCAACGAACCATCCCGCCGACGTGATCCGGCAACAGATCGAATGGCTGGACGATCGCAATCCCACCAAAAACCGAATCGGCATGTTCCGAAAGTCGCTCGAACTACGATGGGATGCTCCAAAGTCTGTCATGCTTCGACATAAGCGAAGCGAACAACGCCAGAAAGATCGACAGCAGGCAGCGAAGCATCGTCAGGAAGACGCTGCCATCATCCTGCGACGAACAGATCCGTCAACCGGCGAGCCGCACTTCCAGGTGCTCGATGCGATCGCGGCCGAGCGACAACTTCCAACCGTTTCCAGCGTCAACTGATTTGAAGGCCGTGTAAGAACGTTCGCGACCCGGCCGAGTAAGAACTACCACAAATGGCCCCGACCGTCACACGCCTCAACGAATCGCCATTCTAAGGGTGTCCGGAACGTGATCCGAAAGGTGTCCCCATAACGGATCAGCCAGCGGGTCACGCAACGGGTCGATACAATCGAACCCGTTCACCGCTCGGACAAGCCGAAACGACGCCTCGACGAGAGCGGCTGCGTCGACGGGCTATCGCCCGCGACCCGCAGAGCTTTTCCGACGACGCCGGGACGGCTGCTCCAATCTCCGCGGGTCGCGGTCACTCGCTTCGCTCCACCCCTGACGCAGCCTCCGCACACCGCTCCCGCGGCAAAGCCGCCGGCCCAAATCGGCTATCGCCGATGACTCCACACATAGCTGGAACCTTTACACTACACATTGGGCCAGCTCCGCAGTACGTCGACGAGGCGATTCATCACCTTATCCGATTGCTCACGAGCTTCAGAGGCGTCAATCTCACCGGCGGACAGTTGAGCCAGAACCGTGTCGAACTTCGTCTTCCAATCGCCGCACTTTTCGACGAACCAGTCACGCTCTGCATCGGTGAGAGCCGCGTGGCGGGAATTGATCAGCTTTTCACAGTTGCTGCTTACATCCTGCAAAAGCGACGTCAGTTGCTGCGTAGTATCGCGGGGCTGGCCAAACCAATTTTGGCCGGAATCGGCGATGCGTTGAAAGTACTCGGCTGATGTCGCCACGTCGTTGGCGGTCAGGTTGGCCTCGCCCAGAACACCCGCTGAGTCACTCCCGCCATGGAATTGCCAGACGACCGCTCCCAGCATCAGAGACATGGCAACCACGGCCACCCACGCCGCACGGCGAGATCCTCGCGGGGGGGGATCCGGGACGGGCGATTTCGTAGTGAGTGTCGCAGGATCGGTCACCACGGAGCCCAGTTTCGTCTTCACTCGAGCCGCCGCTTCCTGCAGCGATGGCTCTGTCGCAAGCCCAACCTGTTTCCAGTATTTGGTTTCGTTGAGCAAAATATTCTCCTGTAGTTTTAACAAAGCATCGGGACTGTTGAGCAATTGCTGGATCTTCTCACCCCCCACGTCCGCCAAGCCATGGCGGGTGACGTGCCTCAGTTCGTCCGAGGAAAGGATTTCACCAAGGCGACTTGCGTTCGACTCGTCACCACTCAGACGTAATTCTTCGATCAGCTCCCCAAAGTGAAGGCTGACAAGCTCTTGCTCCAGCCAGCCTGGCCAATCCGCGGGCGAATCCGGGATTGTTAATAGATGAATCGTCATGGCAGCTTCGTCTCCATGCAGGCTCGCAGCTTTGCCTTGGCTCGGTGGACGTCTTTGTCGATCTGACCGCGGCTGGTGCCAATGTCGTCCGCAACATCAACGGGGGCGTCGCCGTCCAGCTTCACGCGATTGATGACTGTAAGCAACCGTTCGCTCAGCTGTTTCATGCACTCAGACATGGCAGCCAACTCGTCGTCACGCTGCGAACTCGATGTTGATTCCGCCTGAACCACGTCATCTCCTTCGACCAGCGGGCTGGCAGTCTGCCGGTTGGATTTCCGGCGCCAGTTGACCACTTCGTTGTGAGCAATCCGAAACACCCAGCCTCGAAAATGCGCACCGTCGAATTTTCCTCGTTTGGACCACACGAGATCCCAGATCGTTTGGCTGACATCTTCGGCGTCCGGCATGGTAGTCAATCGACTTCGCAAAAAGGCGAGGACAGCGGGCGCATGCTGATCGTACAGCTCACTGAAGGCTGTTGAATCACCACCGATGAAACGACGGCAAATTTCAGACTGTTGTTCATCCTGCTGCATTTCGTCCGCAGGATAACGAGCCTGCAGGCCTGGCGGCAGCCAGCACCAGCACTGGGTTAGAATTCGCGCGAAATGTGAACGGTCGAGATGGCTGTCTGAGAAATAAGTCTGGGGCTTCCTTCGAAAGCTCAGTCCAGCCCCGGCCACCCTTCGATACGCAAACTTCATCTGCCGCATTCAGTGGCTCACTCGAACACGCTTGTAAACGGGCACTTTGACTGTCTTCCAGCCGGTTGCCCACGCGGTGTAGCGTTGACCGCATTGAGAGTACTTGGTGTACGAATATCGGTACGGCTTTTTCACCGTCTTGTATACGGTGATGGTCTTGTAGTAGTAGCAAGGTGCGTGGCAGGAATCACCGGCAGACACGGTTGGGGCAGCGATTACCAGCATTCCCGCCAGAACAGCGGCGGCCCACAGTGATCGGATGTTGAAGAAAGTTCTCATCGCATTCGTTCCAATTGAGGTGTTGAAATGACAGCGAAATTGCTGTCCGCGATTAAAACGCTCGTTGAGGATGGATCTTCCCCGCCATTTCAAGAACTTAGATTTCTGTCTGGCGAATCTTCTGTTTTCCAGTCGTCTTGTTCGCAGACAGACCATTCCAGGCTTCTTGCTGGGATGACGTTTTCCGCGAAAGAAAAAATTCTGAGAATCATATGGGAAGATATCTGCACGGCATTCGTTTCCCGGGCAAAGGCTCACCGAGGTTGGTGATCCAAAAACAACTTGATGAGGAGATCACTGATGAAATCTTTGCTGCGAAAATATGCACTGCTGACACTTGGAATCACCGCAATTTCTGTTTCACCGGCCGTCTATGCGACGGAGAACCCAACAAGTCTGAACGAAGTCACCACGACTGCCGGTTCTGATATCACCGGTCATCGATGCTGGAAGCGATACGACTGCTACCGAAAGTTGTGTGATGCCCGTTACGCGGCAGAAAAGCTGGATTGCCTTGGGTATCACACTCGCATCACCAAGAGTGCGTGCGGCTGTTATTACTGCGTGGACTACTCGCACTGATCGAATGTCCACCACCGTCGTGATGTTTCGGCACAGGCAACTTCGGAGGCCCAACTTCCGACGGAATCGCGCCGCCGAAGTCCTGCCTTTGTCGTTACATCAACCGGCCCCCATAGGAGCGACCAAACCACTGGCATTTCTGCGTTTGATCTGGATACTCCCTGGAAGGATCGACAAGCCACCGACACCGAAACTTTGGCTTCCAAGGTCGGCATCAGATAGTTCAAGTTTAGGCAGGTTATGTTTCGAGTCTCCATGCTTCTGGCGATGCTTCTTTGTGAACAGATTGCACAATCGGCGGACAAATATGCCCTGCTGATTGGTGTCACCAAGTATCAGAAGGCTCAAATGAATCGCACGCCGTTGCAGTTCCCGGAAGTCGATGCGAAATCAGTGGGGGAACTGCTGCAAAAAAGCGGTTACACCGTGAAACTGCTGCTGGGCAGTCAGGCGACAGAGGCAGCTATTGAGCGGGAGCTGGCCGAATTCGAACAGCAGGGCAGCCACGATGGAGTTGTGTTCATTGGCCTGTTTGGGCACGGCGTGCAATACGGGCAGGACGCGTATTTCTGTCCGTACGACACTCGCATGAGAAAACTGAAGGACAGCAAGGGCAACACGGTTTACACCAACAGTCAGCCCACGCTGGAACCTGATCCTGCATCGATGACGTCGATGAAGCGACTGCTGGAAGCTTTGAACACGGCCGGAGCCGGTAACCGAGTGATGATGGCGGATTGCTGTCGTGAAGATCCGAGTGCTGCACGTGGTGCTTTAACCGGGCGAGCCTTCGGCAGCAACGTGAAGCTAACAGACCTTGGGCAGGGCACAGCAGCCATTTTCTCATGCTCCAACAGCGAACAGGCGTTTGAACATCGCGACTGGGGTCACGGAGCTTTCACGAAGGCGTTTCTGGACTACTGCAACCGCCTGGGAGCGAATGGCGATGCATCGGTGAACTCGATGTCGGCCCCGCTCTATCGCCGTGTCAGCTCTTTGGTAAAAGCGAAGTCTCCGAATACCAGTCAGCGAATCAATCCAATTACGAATGGCATTGTGGATCTGCAGTTGGAGTCCGGCCCACCCGCAATCCTGACCAATCGCACGGGGATGCAGTTGAAGCTGATTCCTGAGGGTTCTTTCCTGATGGGCAGCAGCCAGTCCGCCAGGGAGTTGGCGGTGAAGTATAAAGAGTATGGGGCAAATGAATCTTATTTAACGGACGAGCATCCTCGGCATCGTGTAACGCTGACGAAGCCGTTTTATATGGGGATTCACGAAGTCACTCGTGGGCAATTTGCGGTGTTTGTGCGGGACCAGAATTACCAGACAGAGCCGGAACGCGACGGTGAAGGCGGATTCGGTTGGAATGAAGCCGACAGAAAATTTGAAGGTCCTGATCCGAAGTATAGCTGGCATAGCTGGCGGAACGCCGGGGTCGCTCAAACCGACGATCATCCGGTTGTGAACGTGACCTGGAACGACGCGGTGGCCTTCTGCCAGTGGCTCAGCCGGAAAGAAGGCCGGACGTATCGTTTGCCGACTGAGGCTGAATGGGAGTACGCATGCCGAGCCGAGACGACGGGGGATTTTCACAACGGGGACGCCCCCGAATCTTTGGTGAAGGTTGGCAACATTGCAGATGCTACCGCGAGAGCGAAGTATGCCAATTGGACCACGGCGGTGTACGCTGCCGACGGGCACGTCTTCACGGCTCCCGTGGGGTGTTTTCAGGCGAACGCCTTCGGGCTTTACGACATGCATGGGAACGTTTGGGAGTGGTGCAGCGACGGTCCGCGGAAATATTCCTCGCGTTCTGTCACAAATCCGATTGGGCCAACAGGCTCCGGGTCGTCTCGCGTTTTGCGTGGGGGCTCGTGGTACTACCACGCGTACGGCGCTCGTTCTGCGTACCGCAGCTACTACACGCCCGGCAACCGCAACCACGACCGCGGCTTTCGTGTTGTTTGTGAGTGAGTTCTTGCCCAGTCACCATACGGTTCGACCGCTGTGCCTTTTCTACTCTGAACTCTGACACTCTGTCCTCTGCCTTCTCTCAACTAAGCATGACGCAGTCATGCGTTCGAGTTTGAAATCTACGTTTCGCTGTTTTCCGTAGGCCGGGCCGAGCGAAGCGAACCCCGGCGGATCAAGAGATTGGTCGTTGAATCGTCTGCAGCAGAATCTGGTGATCGATGTTGGGAAAGAACTTCACAATGTCTGTCTGCAGACACCACGGAAAGCGTCGCTGATAGTGCTGAGCACGCCGGATGGCTCGATGTGTGCCTTTCCCGACTCGGCATGCGTAACTATCAAAGATGAATCTGGCTTCGAACAGCGGTTCCAGGACGTTCACCAGAGCGTGATGAACAACCCGGTCGAAACGGAGCGGCACTGATTTTTCGAGGCTTGGGATCAGTGATGTGAAAGTGGTAATAGCTGCCGTGTCGATACGTTCCATGCTGTAACTGCTGCTGCAGGCGGAACAGGTTTTTTGTTCCCACTGAAAATCGAATTTCGTGGCTGGTTGCCGATAGCGTTTGCGACGTTGACAGCGTTGATAAGCGGTCAGCAGATTGTCCCATGACGCCACCTGCGGCCTCAGATTTCGAAATGTACGAGGCATTTGCAATTGCTTCCAAGTAGACGGTGGCTTTTCGCGGGCGTCGATGAGTGATGCCCCTTTGCAAAAGCTGCTGCCGAAGTTCGCTTTGCTCAGCCCGGCCTACCGAGGGGCTGGAACGACCGGAAGAACAGACCGGGACGTTCGATGACTCAACCAGTCCCGGTCTGTCACCGCGGCTTTGGCCTGAGAGATCACTCAAGCCACGAGACAGACCGTGTCACCCTCTTGTCACGGGCCGACCGTGCGTATGACCTTAAGCCGGGGCAGAATCGACATCGGGATGGAAAGATGATTGGAACTCACTCACAAACAACTCGAAATCCGATGTTGTGGCTACGGAGGCCGGGCGAGAGGTCGAAGCGGCGCGCAGAACGAGCGTCGTCCGCGTTGTTGAGCTCCGAGCCCCCACGCAAAACGCGCCACGACCCGGTGTCTGTCGGACCAGCCGGATCTGTGACAGAACGCGAGGAATATTCCCGCGGACCGTCGCTGCACCACTCCCAAACGTTGCCCGATGTATCGTACAGCCCCCACCGATTGGCGTCATACGAGCCCACTGAACTCGCGACTTCCCGAAAGCGGCCTTTCGTTTCCGTGCCATAGGGATAATTCCCGTCGACATTCGCTCGATCACCGTTCAGCGTGTCACCCCACCAGAAAGGCGTCGTGCTGCCGGCACGAGCCATGTATTCCCATTCCGCCTCTGTCGGCAACCGATACGTGAAACGCGAATCCTGAAGGCTCAGCCACTCACAAAACGCCACCGCTCCGTGCCACGATATGCTCTGCATCGGCTGGTTGTCGCTGCTGGCAAACTTCGATGAAGAATTCCGCACCCAGCGACTGCCTGACTTGCGAACGGGACTGTTTTCACCACCATCTTTGATCCATTGGCTTTCGATCCGGACCCCTGGAGCATTCAACCACTGCAGAACCTGACCAATCGTCACCTCATACTTCCCCGCATAAAACGGCTTGCTGATCGTCACACGATGCACAGGACCTTCGTCGTCGACACGTCCTTCTTCACTCTCCGGACTGCCCATCAAAAAACTGCCAGCCGGAATCTTCACGAATCCAATGCCGGCGGCGTTGGGCACGAGGTTGGTGACCGGTGTCAGGCCAAGGTCGACGATTCCATTGGTAATCGGATTGACCGTCTGCCGATCGGCTCCGTTTGTTTTATCTCGTACGGCTTTCAACACATCCCGATGCAGTGAGACCGAAAGTTCATTTGCTGTTAAGTCAGCTGACGCATCCCTCATCCGTTGCAGCAATGAATATGTGAACGCTCCATGGCCCCAGTCTTTGTGTTCAAACGCCTTTTCGCTAGCACTGCACGCAAACAAGGCCGCCATTCCCGGCGGCAGATCGGCAACGGACAGCTTGCTGCCAAACGCTCGGCCGCGGGCCGCACTGGGGTCTTCGCGACAACAATCCGCCAGCAGCACACGGTTGGTTGCACCACAGGCCGACAGAGCATCCAGAATCGAACGCATGGACGTCATGCTGTCTGGATCTGGCTCCAATTTTGCACTGCCATCAGTATGTCGCAGTCTGTTGCCCTGTGAGTCCGTGACAAACCGAATGCCCGTGTCATACGGAGCGAAGTACGCGTCGTTGCCATACTGAACTCCATGGCCAAACAATCCCACCAGGCAAACTCCACCATTGCTGCCCTGAGTCGCCAGCTTGTCCAGCTCCTTCTGGATCGCAGTCCGTGAGGCTTCTCGCCCCAACAGTGTGGTGACGGTGTACCCGCATCTCTGCAGTTCTTCACCAACAGACTTCGCATCCGCCTCCGGATACTGCAGTTGAGTATCGTTCATCCGGCTGTGGCTGTATGTCGTGATACCGACCAGCAAAGCGTGTTTGTCCTGAGCGGAAACGCCACACGAACTGACAAGCAGACTGAGTAGAACAAGTAGGTGTTTCATTAATAGTCACAATGCATAGAGTTTTGCTGACTAGGTCTGACTTATAAACGACTGAGATCGTGTGTTCTTCCCGAGATTTCCGATCAGTATCGGGAGACCAAGATGTAGACATTCACACCTGAACGTTTGCCTAGGTCAGGTCAGGCTGCTCGCCTCGTACGCATCCCAGGTTTCCCATCGTCGCGACTCTACTTGGAGCATCGGCTTCGAAATCCCTCGGCTCCGTTTCGCTTTTGTAGTACTCCATCATTCCATAAATCGAATTAGGGTGACGGTGTAAGCTCTAGTCGCAGACAACTCTGAAGCCAATCCATGGTCTTCGATTAGTCAAGTAACGACCCGTAGCGGCGGATCTTGCGTGAACCGCGCCCTGACTCCAAGATGCTCCCCGGTGGACGCCTGATTCCACGAAGTTCAGCTGTGCGCTATACTTTCCCCCTCCCAGTGAGTTGCCACCCCCTATTTTCATATAGGTATTTGAACACCATTCCGAGACATTTCCTGATGTGTCAAACAGACCAAAGCCATTCGGACTGAAAGAACCAACTTCTATTGTCTTTCCTCGATATCGCCCACTTTCTTTAGTTCCGTAGGGTTCACTACCGTCAATATTCGCCCGATCGCCATTCAGTTTTTTGCCCCACCAAAACGGAGACGTCGTACCCGCACGTGCCATGTACTCCCATTCTGCTTCCGTAGGTAGCCTATAGGCGAACCGTGGGTCTTGTTGACTAAGCCATTTGCAGAAGGCAACTGCTCCTTTTTGAGAGATTCCGTACATTGGATGATTCATGCTACTTGCAAACCGATCAGAGGAATTGACCAACCAATTTGTTCCCTTGCTTCGAACGGGACTGTTTTCACCACCATCTTTGATCCATTGGCTTTCGATCCGGACCCCTGGAGCATTCAACCACTGCAGAACCTGACCAACGGTCACCTCATACTTCCCCGCATGAAACGGCTTGCTGATCGTCACGCGATGCTGCGGACCTTCGTCGCTATTGCGTCCCTCTTCATTTTCTGGACTGCCCATCATAAAACTGCCCGCCGGAATATTCACGAATTCAATGCCGGCGGCGTTGGGGAGCCGTTCCGTGGACTGGAGCTTTAGTTCTGCCACGCCTTTTTCCAGAGGCACCACCGTCTGCACGTCCAGACCGTTACTGCGATCGGCGACGAGTTGTTTCACATTACGCCTCAGCCGGGCCCCGAACGAACCGACGTTGTCGAATTCTGAATTTGCAATCGAGGGCAGCAGATCCAGGAAGCAACGCGTCAACGCACCATGGCCCCAATCAGGATGCTCGTATGCCTGCTCCAAAGCCTGACATGCAAAAATGGCGGCTGTGTTGTCGGGGAGATCCGCTGTCGTCACGTTGCTGCCGAAAGCTCGGCCTTTGGGTCGGTTCGGACTGTTTCGACAACAATCTGCAAACAGAACGCGACTGCCAGCACCGGATAGTTTCAGGCCGAGCAAAATCGCTTCCATACCGACCAGCGATTCCGGGTTGGGCTCGATCATCGGCTGCCCGTCTTTGAACAGGACCTCTCCGTTCGAAGCTTTGACGGCTCGTAGCTTGGTGTCATACGGGCAGAACATGGCCTCTTTCGACCCTTCGAACTCGACACCATGCCCCCACAGTCCAACAAACACGGCACCGTCCTGGTTCACGTGATTCGCCAGATCCTGCAGTTCCTGTTGAATCGATTTTCGATTGGCCTCGGAACCCAGCAGATACTTTACCGTGTACCCATGCTCCGACAGAAACGTGCCAACAGCCTTCGCATCCGCTTCTGGAAACTGCAATTGAGGCTTATTCATTTCGCTGTTGCTGTACTTCGTCACAGCGATCAGCAACGCATAGCGTTTCGCAAGTCCGGGTTCGTCAGCGTTGGAAGCGCTGAATGCAACGGCCAATGCGAGCAACAGACTGAAGTAATTCAGTGCGATACGTATGAGAGGTTTCATGGAATGCTCTTTCACTGGAGAATGTTTCATTCGGGGCGTAGCACTTTTTCGCCACTGGATTCATCCCAGTGGATTGAGGTTTCTGCACTACCGGACGTCGCAACCGCAGCTGAACGCTACGTAGTGCAAGACCGGTTCCCATCGAGTTAAACTCGGTGGCGGAGGAGGGGCAAGAGAAGGCAGAGGACGAGAGATTCAGAGGGCAGAGTCGCAGCGGCCGAATCGCAGGGTGACTGGGGAAGAACTCACTCACAAATAACGCGAAACCCGTAGCAGTTGAAACGTTCGTTGAGCGCGCCACTGAAGCGGCACGAAGAACGAGCTTCGTTCGCGCCGAAGTCCCACGAGCCCCCACGCAAAACGCGAGACGGCGCAGAGCCTGTCGGACCAAGCGGATCTGTGACCGCACGCGAGGAATATTCTCGTTCACCGTCGCTGCACCATTCCCAAACGTTGCCGGCTGTATCGTACAGCCCCCACTGATTGGCGTCATACGAGCCCACCGGAGTCGTGACGTCCCGAAAGCGGCCTTTCGTTTCCGTGCCATAGGGATAATTCCCGTTGACATTTGCTCGATCACCGTCCAGCGTGTCACCCCACCAAAACGGCGTGGTGCTGCCGGCACGAGCCATGTATTCCCATTCCGCCTCTGTCGGCAACCGATACGTGAAACGTGAATCCTGACGGCTCAGCCACTCACAAAACGCCACCGCTCCGTGCCACGAAATGCACTGCATCGGCTGGTTGTCGCTGCTGGCAAACTTCGATGAAGAATTCCGCACCCAGCGACCGCGTGACTTACGAACAGGACTGTAGTCGCCGCCATCGATCACCCAATCGTCATCAATCTGCACACCTGGAGCGTTCAGCCACTGCAACACCTGAGCAATCGTCACTTCATACTTCCCCGCATAAAACGGCTTGCTGATCGTCACACGATGCACTGGACCTTCGTTGACTATTTGTTCACCTGCCGGGCTGCCCATCAAAAAACTGCCCGCCGGAATCTTCACAAAAACTATGCCGGCGGCGTTGGGCACGAGCTTGGTGATCGGTGTCAGGCCGAGGTTGACGATTCCATTGGTAATCGGATTGACCGTCTGCCGATCGGCTCCGTTTGTTTTATCTCGTACGGCTTTCAAAACATCCCGATGCAGTGAAACCGACAGTTCATTTGCTGTTAAGTCGGTTGACGCACCCCTCAGCCGTTTCAGCAATGAATATGTGAACGCTCCATGGCCCCAATCTTTGTGCTCAAACGCTTTTTCGCTCGCACTGCACGCAAACAAGGCCGCCATTCCAGGTGGCAGATCGGCAACAGACAGCTTGCTGCCGAACGCTCGGCCGCGGGCCGCACTGGGGTCTTCGCGACAGCAATCCGCCAGCAATACACGATTGGTTGCACCACAGGCCGACAAAGCGTCCAAAATCGAACGCATGGACGTCATGCTGTCCGGATCTGGTTCCAGTTTTGCACTACCATCTGCATTTCGCAGTCTGTTGCCCTGTGAGTCCGTGACAAACCGAATGCCCGTGTCATACGGAGCAAAGTACGCGTCGTTGCCGTACTGAACTCCATGGCCAAACAATCCCACCAAACAAACTCCACCAATACTGCCCTGAGTCGCCAGCTTGTCCAGCTCTTTTTGGATCGCAGTCTGTGAGGCTTCTCGCCCCAACAGTGTGGTGATGGTGTACCCGCGTCTTTGCAGTTCTTCACCAACAGATTTGGCATCCGCCTCCGGAAATTGCAACTGTGTGTCGTTCATCCGACTGTGACTGTACTTGGTAACGCCGATCAGCAGCGCGTGTTTGTCCTGAGCGGAAACACCAGTGGCCGTGAAAAAGAAGATCAAAAACGTGAATGTGTGCTTCACTTAGGTTTACTCCGCTATCAGAGACGTTGAGTCAGGTTCAAGCAACCGACGGCCATTGCGATCATACAACTCTTTGCCCTAGGAATCTCTTAAGGCACTGACTTCGGTATCCTACGGGCGGAATTAGGCGTTATGGAAGAACTCAACACTTTGGCCAAGCAATCCAAGTATGTGTTTCATGTTAAATCCAATGTAGCAACGACGCGCAGAAGCTAGTCGATAACGAATACGACCACGTATTCTTCCCACGTTATCCTTGAAAACATGCATCAATGTAGAATGAAGATTCAGAAAAGTACCTGAACGTCTGAGGACGGTTTACCGACGCATTTGGTTTGCAAAACTGCGGCCAGGGGACTGAATGAACCAAGATGCGAAAACGAATGCCGTTGCGTCGCTGGTCCACAAATCGCAGCCATCCCCCCCAACTTACTGGCAAATCTGAAATCAGGTGGGAAGAATGGACACGTCAGCACGTTACCCGTGTACTGACCTGTTCCGAACCTTTAATTGCGAGTACCTCATGAAGACTTCGCTCTTCGTCTCAGCGGCATTCCTACTCCTTCTTCCCTGTCAAGCCGACGAAGAAACCGCAACGGGCAATGATGATCTGGCCAAAGAAGCCGGGCTGATTCTGCGGCGAAATTGTGCTCGATGCCACAAAGGGAAAGGTTCGGAATCGGGCTATGCCTTCAACGTGATGGATATCGAATCGCTCACCGAAGAAGGCATGGTTGTGGCCGAAGACCACGAGAACTCCAGCGTCTGGGAAGCCATGTATTCCGGCCGCATGCCGCCGCGCAATCGGCCTCAACTGCCCAAACCGTCGCCAGAGGACGTGGACAAAATCAAGGAATGGATTCAGGCGGGCGCACCACCCATTCCTCCTGCCGTTCGTCGGCCACGGGCGACTCTGAAGGACCAGTTGCTGGCGATGAGGTCTCATCTGCAGTCACTGCGTCGAGAAGATCGGCGGAACATTCGCTACTTTACGATGAGCCACCTTCACAACGACCTGACCATCGACGATGAGCAGTTGAAGACAACGCGACTGGCACTTTCCAAAGCCGTCAACAGTCTTTCCTGGGAAGCCTTGCTGGTGAAACCCAAAGCGGTTGATGAAAAGCAGGTGGTGTACGCGGTCGATATCGACAAACTGGGGTGGGGGCGAGAACACTGGCTCACGCTGACTCAGGCGTATCCTTACGCTCTGTCGTATGGGGCCGTCGACGACGACGAACTGGACGAAATCGATGAGGACATTCAGGATCTGCGAGGTTCTGACCGAACGCCGGTTGCCGTGCGAGCTGACTGGCTGGTGGCTGTGGCGACAAAGCCACCGCTGTACTACTCGTTGCTCTACGACCTGAAGCTGCCGGACCTGGTGGCGCGGCGTGCCGACAATCGTGACCCTGCCAATCCGAAACGCATGACGGACCTCGACTTGGAAATATACCTGGGAGTCGACGCTGCGGCCAACATTCGTCTTGGAAAAGTGGTTCGATGCGGTTTCACAGAATCCGGAGTGTCCGGTCAGAATCGTCTGATCGAGCGACACAACATGAAGTCGGGCGGATTCTACTGGAAGAGCTACGACTTCCTGTCAGCCAACCGTCGAGCCATCCTTTCAGAATTTCCACTGGGACCGGAAACTCCGAACAACGAATTCAACGACCTGGCATTTGAACATGACGGCGGCGAGATCATTTTCAACCTTCCCAACGGAATGCAGGGTTATCTTCTGATCGACGGCAAAGGCAATCGCATCGATGCTGGCCCGATTGAAGTGGTGGCCGATTCTCTGCGGACATCAGGTAACGAACAGATCTTCGCCGGAGTGTCCTGCATCGCTTGTCACCGCAATGGAATGATAGAAGCTCCCAACGACGAGGTACGCAAGTTCTCTGGTGCGGTGGCGGATGCTCGTGATCAGGTTCGCCGACTTTATCCGGAAGACGATGAATTTCGCGAATGGGTTTCCAGAGACACTCAATTGTTTCAACGAGCACTTGTGGAGGCCACAAGCCCGTTCGTTGGAGAAGACGACATCACCGATCTGCCGGAGCCCGTTGGCGAAGTGGCACGTCGATACCACCTGGAATCCATGACACTGGAAACGGTGGCCGCCGAGTTATTCGTGGCTCCCAAACGTTTGCGAGCCGCCATTGATACAGATCCACGTCTGAAATCAATGGGCCTGCGAATTCTGCTGCGTGATGGCGGCGGCATCAAACGCGGTGCCTGGGAATCTGGAGCCACATCCATGTTTCAGTTGGTCGCCCGCCAGTTTGGCTTTGACCCAAAATAGGACTCTTTCCGTTAACCACATAGCATTGCGGTCTCCGCCGTGACTCAACGACTCTCAGCTGAGACGTTGAGCAACGATTTCAGCCCAGCGGTATTGAAAACTCACATACGACATCTGATTGAAGAATGATCATGAAACACCTCCTCCCCCTACTTGTTCTGGCGAGTTCTATTCCGTCCATGGCCGCTGACACCCGCCGGATCGAGATGACGTTTGAGGGGCAGTTGGATTCTGCCGTCGGCGAACTGAAAGAAAAGATCAAAGACGATCCGGACCTCAACGGTCGAGTGCTTCGACTGGGAAAGTTCAGTGGCCCGAATCTTCCCGACAGCACCTTCGACGCTGCCTTTGAAGAAAAGCTCAGGGAACTCATGGGGAGTACGCTGGGAGAACAATCTGAGTTCGTCGTGAGTGGCGTTTATGACCAGATCGAAGGGACTCTTGCTGAAAACGATGGTCTGGACGTTATTCAGTTCACGATCGAAATCCGTCACAAACGACGCAAGCTGCTGTCGGTCACGCGTGAAATTAACAACTCCGCCGACATCGCTCGCATTAACGGCGGCACAGTTGCTTTGCCGGAAAAACGTCCGGGCGAAAAGACAGACGAACACCTGCAACGTCGCAACAAAGCAGCGACAGCAACTGCCAGCGTGGATGGATCCACCGGTCAAGATTTCGACATCAAAGATGGCACCCGCGTGACAGCCAAAGGAGCCCCCGATTATGCGGTAGAAATCCTGACCGTCAAGAACGGTGGAACGCCAAAGCCGGTCACGCCGCGTGCCGTAAATGGCCGAGCGTTCGTCGACATCGCTGTCGGCGAGAAGATTATCGTGAAGGCTTACAACTACGATTCAAAGTTCGCCGCCATCGCGAAGATCGCCATCGACGGGTTGGATGTCGTGAATACCTTCTCAGAAGACTCTCAGAAGTACGGCGGCTATGTCGTACCCAAAGGCACCAGTTCCGGTCCCGGCGTCCATGCCGTCCCTGGTTGGCTAATTACAACCAGACGCAGCACCGATAACGTGTACGAGTTCGTCGTGAATAAACTGGGAGAAGGTGCGGCCACAGAAATGAAAAGCCGTCATCGGCTGGGCGTCATGCATGTCGAATTTTACGTTGCCGTGCCGGAAAATGGTTCGCTCCCACGTGGTCACGGCGAGATCGGTCGCGGAAAAACCATGGACGTCGGTTACGAAGTCAAGCCGCTCAAGTTTCGGGACAGCCCGGTGGCCAATATCAGTATTCGATACAGCAATCGTTAGTTGTCACCGCAGAATTGATCGAACGAGCGGATAAGTCACCGGTCGAAGCCCCATCGAGGAAAGGAATTGGATGATATGTACGCCAAACTTTTTGATGTCAGGCAATTGGTTGTTTTGATTCTGGGGATCTTCCCATTTTCATTACAAGCTGTTGCTGAACCGGAGAAACACGCGCTGCTTATCGGAGTGACGACATATCAGCACGGTCGAATGAACGAAACCCAATTGCAATACCCCGAGGCAGATGCATTGGCTGTTGGGGAACTGCTTAAGGGCTCGGGGTATCAAGTCGTCACGCTGTTGGGACCGAAAGCGACGCGCGATGCGATTTCTACGGAATTGCAGAAGCTCTCTAAGCAGGGAACTCAGGATGGGGCAGTAATCGTCGGGCTATTTGGGCACGGTGTGCAATACGGCGAAGACGCTTACTTCGGTCCGTTCAACACCGGTATTCGAACGGTGAAAGATTCGAACGGAGATACTCTTCGCGACAGAAACGGCCGACTGTTGCTGGAACCCGATCCTGCGACAATGACTTCTATGCGGTCGATCCTTGATGCATTGACGAAATGCGGAGCAGGCAACCGACTACTGTTGGCGGACTGCTGCCGAGAAGATCCTAACGCCGCACGCGGTCGAGCGTTTGGCAGCAACTTGAAGATATCCGACCTTCCCACACGCACTGCCGCCATGTTTGCCTGTAGTGCAAACGAACGGGCTTTTGAGCACTCCGACTGGGGCCATGGGGCTTTCACCCATGCCTTCCTGAAACGCTGCAGGAACGGCGGCAAACTCACAGCAAACGCACTCTCCGCTCAGTTACATGATGATGTCCTGGAGCAGGTTCGTGAGGTAACTCATCAACAGGAAACTCAGACGGTCCATTCGCTATTGAACGGCGTCGTCAACCTGCAATTGAATACGACTGCCAGTCAAGTCTCTTTGTATCCTCGTGGACAACAGCTTTCTGACGGCGAAGCCAGGCGGCGACGTCAAAAGGCTCGTTCAGAAATCGGTCAACTTGGATCAGCTGAAGACACGGCGTATATCAGAGGAAAAATTGACGGACCACAGGCATTGTCGTTCAAGCTCGATGACTGGAACAAAGACAGAATCCCGTTCTTGCGCGAACTTGCTGCACTGGACCCGATACGGGACAAGGCACTTCTCGAACGCCAATCGAAGATTTTCTTGCAGGCTCTCGCCGGACTGGATTCCTCGACGCGAGATTCCTATTCATATTTGGGCGATCATGAGTACGGAGTTGGGGCCCCGGACGCCTTTACCGCTATCGCCAGATGGCGTGGAGAGACGTACTATGCTGTGACCACACAGATTCGACCGGTGCTTGCACTGACAACTCAGGAACAGCGAGATCGCTTTATTAAACCTGAACTGAAACAAGATCCGAGCGATAAAGCTATCCTTTGTTCTATTCGGGGAGACTACGAAGGGGCTATTCAGAATCTGAAGGATGCTGGAGGCAGCCATTTGCCTTACTGCGTTATTGCACCAACACTGCTGGGCAACGTTGATAGCGCGTTGTCACTGGCTCAGGCCATGGGTCTCAGGTACGGAGAGCATGAAGGCTTGCTTCTTATCTGCGACACCCTGCTTGACGAAGGGCGTGCCGAAGAAGCCGCAGCGATTTACGCAGACGTGGATAAATCCAAGCCGATTGGGGTTCTGGTTGGTCTAATCCCTGTCCCGCTGAATTGCCTGAATTCAGGCGGGACCTCTATTGACTCATTTGAACTGGTCGCGCAGATCGCTGGGCGGCTGGATGACGAATCCGCCTATCGGCAGGTGAAACAAGCGAGTGACGCACTGGCGGAAGAGCAGAACTGGTCGGAGCAATCAAAGAACGCGCAAAAGATACGACTCCGACGAGTCTTCATCCAGGGGTTGGTTCGAGACCTGTAAACTGCGTAGACAACCAACCCGTTAGAAGACTCATGAGATCAGGCCACGAAGTTCCGATGAGAAAGCCAGCAATATGATGAACGTTCCTCGCCACGCCTTCAGCCTTCTGGTGACATGTCTGGCGATGTCATCGGCAATGGCTCAGGAATCGGATCGTTATGCCTTGCTAATTGGCGTAACAAAGTATCGTCACGCGGAGATGAATAAACCGCTCTTGGCATACCCCGAAATTGATGCTGCCGATCTGGGCAAGTTTCTGGAAGCTCACGGTTACGAGGTCGAATACCTGCTGGGACCGAAGGCTACCAAGCAGGCGATTGAAGCCAAGCTGGACGGCCTCGGGGCGAAAGGCAGAGACGGTGGCGTCTGCCTTATCGGCTTATGGGGGCATGGCGTGGAACTTGACGGTTCGGACGAAGCCATGTTCTGTCCGTATGACGCGTCCATTCGACGGGCAGTAGATTCTGCGGGGAACAAGATCTTTGACCGCAACGGCAATCCACTTGTTGAACCCAACCCCAATAGTCTGGTGGGCATGAGTTCCGTATTGGGCGGACTTCGCATTGCAGGTGCCAGCAATCGATTGCTCATCGCGGATTGTTGCCGTATCAGCCCGAATCGTCCTCGCGGTCGAGCCTTCGGCAGTAAAGTGAAACTGAGTGACCTGCCGGACAACACGGCCGCAATTTTCGCGTGCGAGCAGGGCGAACAGGCTTTCGAAGACAAACGCTGGGGCCACGGAGCGATGACAAAGGCGTTGCTAGATTTGCTACCGGGATTGGTCAGTCGAAGAGACACGTCTGTTACATCACTGCTAAGTCCTTTGAAACGCGATGTGGCGGACCTTGTCCGGGACGCCAGCAAAGGGCGAGACTCCCAGACGATCCATCCCATCTTCAAAGGGCTGCCAGATCTCAAACTAGTGAAAAGTGGAGGATCACTGGACTTACAGCCACGACCGGAAATGCAGACGCGACCAACAGACTCTGCTGACTCATCGATGCAAGATTTCATCAACAATAAGATCGGTATGAAACTCAAGCTGATACCTGCGGGCACTTTCCGGATGGGCAGTCCTAAGAGCGAAGAGCTCCGCGACGACGACGAAGGTCCTCAGCATCGTGTGACGATCAGTAAGCCGTTTTATATGGGCATCCATGAAGTGACTCAGTCTCAATGGGAATCGGTGATGAGGACAACGCCGTGGAGGGGCTCCCGCTCCGTGAAAGAAGGCGACCACGTTGCGGTGACATACGTGAGTTGGGAGGATGCCGTGGAATTCTGCAGGCGTTTGAGTGTTCGTGAGGGGCGGACATACCGTCTGCCGACGGAAGCGGAATGGGAATATGCGTGCCGTGCCTGGTCGACGACAGTCTTTCACTTCGGTGATTCGGATACCAAGCTCAGCGACTACGCGTGGTGGGGCGGAATTGCTGGTAACGGCAACGCACAGGACGAGCAGTACGCCCACGAGGTTGGGCTAAAGCGCCCGAACGCCTTCGGGCTTTACGACATGCATGGGAACGTTTGGGAGTGGTGCAGCGACGGTAAACGAGAATATACCATGCGTTCTGTTACAGATCCGATTGGTCCATCAGGCTCCGTGTCGTCTCGCGTTTTGCGCGGGGGCTCGTGGAGCTACGCCGCGTACTACGCTCGTTCTGCGGACCGCCTCAGCAACGCGAGCGACGTCCGTATTAGTTACGTCGGTTTTCGTGTTGTTTGTGAGTGAGTTCTTCCCCGGTCACCCTGCGATTCGACCGCTGTACCTCTGCATTCTGTCTTCTGTCTCCTAAGCATGACGCAGTCATGCGTTTGCGTTTGAAATTTGAGGTTCCCTCGCTGGTGCTCTCACTGCCCCGCTCATTCGCGCACCCGCCACTGGGGTTTATCCCATTGGACGAAGGTTCTGCACTACCAAACGTCCCACCTGCAAACCACGCCGGGTAGCGCAGAAGCCGGTTCCCACCGAGATACAGTCCGTGGCGCAGCAGCTCGTCGCGAATTTTGCCTATTTTGAAATCTGGTCAGGGAAGAGGCCCCACTCCGACGTTCTGCTGCTGTTCCTCAACTCAGAATTCAGGAGAATGCAATGAGCGAGAGAGTCAGATCGTTGTCGCTGGTTTGTTCGCCGTCACCGGATTCAGCATCACAGAAGTCCGTGAGTACCTGCAGGTCGCCAGGAATCGGGCATCCTCCGCCATCCGCGAGTCGATTCTGCTGGCAATCGAAATCGACCGTATGGAAGTGCTGATCGGCAAACTTGATCAGCAGGTGGCGCCCAGAAGTGCGCAGTCGCTCGTTCCAGGATCACGCTGCAGGACGCTGAAGCTGAGTACGCTCGCAGCCCGTCCTGCTGCCAGCACCTGCTTGCTGAAATGAAACATCTTCGAGGGCTGGAAACCTCCGAAAGTTCCGGAGGCTGCCACACAGTGGGGTGCCGGCAATGCGCTCCATTGCGTCTTCCAGCCGCTTCTAGGTCCGACCGGCC
Organism: Planctomycetaceae bacterium; assembly: GCA_024742875.1. Lineage (GTDB taxonomy): Bacteria > Planctomycetota > Planctomycetia > Planctomycetales > Planctomycetaceae > Fuerstiella. The sequence goes on from JANSXP010000054.1 coordinate 45,411, forward strand.
AGCCCATCGGCAGGCAGAAATGGTAACGGCTGAAGTGAATGGTCCTGGCTTGAAACCCGGCTTCGCGTGTCAGAGCCTTCATTCCCATCAGGACTTGATCATCGATCGGACGTGAAAGAGCAAAGGCGTCTAACCCGTAGATGAGCAGCTTTCTGTTGCTTGACATAGCCTGATTCAGATCATGGCTCGCTGCGTCTGTGGCTACAGCTCCTTCATCGGGCTGGTCGATGCAGTCTTGCAGGACTCGAACCTACGTTACCTCAGCACTGCCTTTCGTGTCGGGCTACGTCCTTGCCTCTCGCACTGAGAAAGTCCCAGAGTGGTAGAGCGGCGGCCGTGTTGTAGCGGGACGGCTGCTGCATTGGCGGGCAGTAACTCCGTACCGCAGCTGTCTGGTGAGACGATTGGATACTTGCTTCAATGGCTTGCCGATGCGATAGCTATCTCTTGGCCCGACGTGCGTCCATTCGATGGTCGAGCCGATGGCATTGCAACTTAGCAGAGGCGAAGCGGTGTAAACGCTGGTGAGACGGACATGGGCTTTCGAAGACGCACTGAAGGACGGCAAGCAATGACCTGCAGCACTGGGAGAGTGTGCAGGAAAGTCCTTCTGTGTTGGTGTACAAACGCTGCGGTGGCGGTTACGGTTCTGGGTTGTATGGACGACACGCGAGGCTACGCAGCTGCCCTTGCGATCGTCTGCGGCGGGCTTGGGATCGTCATCGTCCAGATAGCGGCGATGATCTTCGAGAGCGACAGACTGGGAGGCAAGACGAATGAGTGAAGTTATCAAAGGCACGACTGCTGGCGTTCTGCCGAAGCGGCACAGTCAGGCAGAGCATGGTGGCCCGCTGTGCGGATCGGCGGCAAGTGATCCAGACGTGACAACAGATCCCGAGCGAGTGACCTGCGGGAAGTGTGTGGCACGCATGAAGCGAAACGCGCGGCTGCCGCAATGGGGATGACCGTCCTGCTGGGCATGCTGGCAGGGTGCGCCGAGCGGCTTCCACAGGCCCCCCAGGAATTCAACACGGCTGATATAGAGACGGTCGAGTGGATGACGTTTGAGCAGCAGCAAGCGATCAAGGTGCAAGTCCTGGAGCAGTTCGGACTCGCCGACAATCCTATTGCTGCGATGGCTGCTGACAACGCCTGGCGAGCCGCACTGCTCACGAAGGCAGATAAGAAATTCGGCACCAGCGAAGCGGCACGGGAATACTTGGCGGATTGGCCAGAGTTTGCCGGTTGGCAGCCAAAGGCGAAACCCGCCGCTGATCCGGAGCCCGAGCCAGCACCTCTGCCGGAACTTGAGGAACTGCCGCCGAAGCCTAGGCTGCCACTGATGATCGGCCAGTTTCAGAAGATTACAGCCGACGAGCAGGAGGCTGCTATTGGCTTTGTCGAGTCCTATCTGCCCACGCGATACAACGGCGAAAAGTTCTACTTCCAGAAGTGGACGATTATTCGCGATGAGTTGGGCGGAATGTTGCTGAGTTCTGAAGTGATCGCGAGAGGCGGCAACTTCTTTGCGCAACTGCGAGTCACCCGACACCGGGGAGAGTTCGCGCTGATCACGTACAACGGAAGGGGGCACCGGACAGTCACGGACGCAAACATGATGCGGCTTTACAACCGCGGGGATTTTCTGGAATACCAGAGACTTGAAGAACTGCAGCGATACCAGAAGGGGGTCATTCCCTACACGGAGGCACTGAGTCGCAATATCAAGCGGCTGGAGGCTGCACCAGAAGGCAAAACGCGACAGTATGTTGCGACAACTCAAGGCCGAGTCCAGCCGTCTGATGGCTGAGGAAAAGCTAGCGCAGGAGTTGGCGAAATGAGCGAACCCAAACACGCGAATAGCGGCGATCGAATCGCGATCTGGTGCGGTCTTGCGATCGTCTTCGGCTGCCTGGTCCAGCTTGCGGCGATGGGCTGTCAGGCGACGCCACAGGAGCCACAGCCGCAAGTTGTCGAACCACCACCAATACTACCTGCAGGAGAATCGAACTGATGGACGCAATAAAGGTTACATTGCACAAACGCGGCGATCGAAAGAACTGGGACTGCCGCTGGGTTGATCCGAAGACGGGGCGTGTCCGGTGGAAGTCTACCGGAACTGCAACGAAGCGGACGGCAGAGAAGACGGCGGCCGCGCTGGAGGCGTCTTTGAATCACGGCGCGTTCATCCCTGGTCGGCGCATGCCTTGGACTGAAGCGATCCAGTTGTTCCGCGAAGATCCAACCGTGGACTTGTCGCGGGTGTACGTTCGGCGGGACTTCGAGCGCTCAATTAACGCGATCAACGACACGAAGCGGCCCGGCACGCTGCAGGAGATAGACACCGATTTTATCGCCGCACTGATACCCGAACTGCAGAAGCGGCCGGGGACGAATGGCAATCTGGTCAGCGATGTTACGGTTGCGGGATATCTGCGAGTGCTGAAGCGGGTTCTTACTTGGGCTGTCAAGAAAGGGAGTCTGCCAGAGGTTCCCGACTTCCCACCGTTTCGGGCAGAGGCTGCCGCGAAAGGGAAGGCACTCACAGAAACCGAGTTTCAGCGTATGCTGGCCGCAGCGCCGGAAACCTACCCGATGGCTGGCCGGAAATATCAACAGGTTTTGTGGGCGCTGTGGTGGTCTGGGCTGCGGATCGGTGAACTGCGGGAACTGCGCTGGGCTGACGACATGAAACACATTTCAGTTGACACGTCACAGGGTTATCCGCGTTTCTGGATTCCGAAGAACGCCGACAAGGCGAAAAAGAAGCGTGCCAGATCCGCACCGATGGCGCCGGAGTTCTGGGAGTTCCTGTCGCAAAACTTCGCGCCAGAGGATCAGGAAGGCGGCGGGCGCGTCTTTCCGTCCCTCTGCAACAAAGAAGACCTGAGCCGCAACGTGTCACAGATCGGGCGGACTGCCGGGATCCAGGTCAGCGACCGGGGCAAGTTTGCAAGCGCTCACGACCTGCGGCGATCGTTCTGCGTTCGGTGGGCAAAGCGGGTGCCACCCAAGCAACTGAAAGATCTGGCCCGGCATGCGAACATCGAAACTACGCTGACCTATTACGCCGATCAGGATGAATTCGAGACCAGCGCTTTGATCTGGCAAAAGTCGCCGGTTAGCGTGGCGAAATACGGCTTCGCCGAGGCGTTGAAATTATCCAAACAGGTCACAAATGGTCAGTCATTGATCGGTGGGTAGGGTTTGAGTAACTAAAACGCTGTTCTTTTCGCCGTTGCTATTCAAGTCCTCAAGTATTCCCTATCCTTGGGGTGTTGATTCATTTGCCAGGCATTCGAAGGGTTCGCTATGAGTACCACGCGTCGTCAGTTTCTTCAGTCATCCGGTGTGGCGGGTGCTGCCGCTATTGCTGCTACCACCTCGACCGGCTACGCGTCCGGTTTTCGATCTGCCAACGAACAGCCCGGCATCGCTTTCGTTGGCACCGGCATCCGGTTTCACACGTACCACGGGAAACAGGCACTAAAGTACGGCCCGTGCATTGCCGTGTGTGACGTTGATTCGCTGCAGGCCGGACGAGCACTGCAGGTCGGCATTGATCATCATCGGGAACAGAATCGTCCGCTGGTGATTGAAGCGCACGAAGATTATCGCCGCGTGCTCGACAATAAAGACGTGGATGTGGTGGTGATCGGCACGGTGGACCATTGGCACTCCCGCATCGCCATCGATGCCATGCGGGCCGGCAAAGATGTGTACTGTGAAAAACCGGTCACGCTGACGATTCGCGAAGGGCAGCAGATTCTAAAGGTCCAGCAGGAAACCGGCCGGGTGATGCAGGTCGGCACGCAGCAGCGAACCGAGTTCAGCAAACGCTTTGCCACTGCAGCTGCGATGATGAGGGAGAACCGCATTGGCGATGTGAAAGAAGTGAATATCTGCCTGGGCGGATCACGACTGTGCGACCCTCTGCCGAAAGCCGACCCACCACCGTCGCTGAACTGGGATCTGTGGCAGGGGCAGTGTCAGCCGGTCGATTACCGGGCGGAAAAGGTCATTCGTGATCAGAGCGGCTGGGGAGCCGGCTTTCCGTTTGGCCGCGCGCACCGCTACTACCGCTGGTTCTACGAGTATTCAGGCGGCAAACTGACCGACTGGGGCGCTCATCATGTGGACGTGGCCATGTGGGCACTGGACAAACTGGGCGCGGACATTGGCAAAATTACGATCGATCCTGTGGAAGTGGACCACCCGGTTGAGTTCGATGAGAAGGGGATGCCACTTTCTGATGATCGCTTCAACTGCGCGGTTGCTTTCAAGGTGAAGTGCACATTTGAAGATGGCGTCGAGATGTATGTGCGGGATCGGGCCGATGAGCTGGGGTTTGATAACGGCATCATGTTCACAGGGAAAAATCGCCGTCGTTTTCTTGTCAACCGCGGCAAGATTGTGGGCTCACCTGTGGAAGAGCTGGAATCAAAGCCACTGGAGGCGGACAGTATCGGCAGGCTGTATGTGGATGATCCCACCGGACAGGAAGGCTACGGGCAGGACGGCTTTCACATGCGGAACTTCATGGAATGCACCAGGACCCGCAAATCTCCGGCCAGCGACATGCAGTCTCATCACCGGATGTTGAATGTGTGCCACGCCATCAACATCGCCATGCGACTGAACCGCCGAGTGGTGTTTGATCCGGCAACAGAAACCTTTGGTGCGGACAAACTGGCGAACTCATTTATTGAGCGTGAACAGCGCAAAGGTTTTGAAGTCGATTCTCAGGCCTGACGGTACTCACGTTGAACGAAAAAAGCCTCTTCGCTGTGCGGCGAAGAGGCTTTGTTTCTGCGGCAGCACTGTTTCTTTTAGAACGGTCGCTGCAAACGAATCACGGTGCCATCCAGACCGTCGACGCGGACGTCTTCCACATAAGACAGTCCGGATTGATCGGCAATCTTCAGCAGTCGTTTGCGGGAACTGTCGTCCAGCCTGTTTTCTGCGTCGACCACCAGCACTTCACCACCGGGCACCAGTGCGGTCTGGGCAGACAGCAGCATCGCGGCGGGATTCTCCAGGTACTGCCAGGTGTCGACCATCAGAACCCGATCCACGCGATGGTAGGTCAGCTGCAGCGATTCCGAATCGTTGCGAACAACAAAAACGCCGTCCAGATTTTCGGCTTCGACGCGACCTTCGATGTGCTCCACCAGTTCAGCCGAGGTTTCGATGGCATAGACACGACCGTCAGCCCCAACACTGTCGACCAGTGGCTTCAGGAAAACGCCTGTGCCGCAGCCCAGGTCAGCCACGCTGGCTCCTGGCCGCACGTTCAGAGCATCGACAATCGCCTGCCGGGCTCGGATGGCCGCTCGATCGGGGTGTTCCCAGGCGGCCACAAAGTCGGCGACGGTCCGGTTTTCTGTTCCGGCCAGCAGAGTGGGGACAGGCTTCAGGCCGTCGACCGCTTCGGTAGTGAGTGGCAGTACGGGGGGGGCCGGCGGTGCGTCTGAATCCGGCGCTGCCTCGGGAGCTTCCAGAGCCGATTCCTCAGGTTCCTCTGCAGATTCGGTGATGGACTCAACAGTCGCATCACTTTTGGCATCACTGGTATTGGCGACGACCTCGCGTTGAGGGATCGGCGTCGCGGTTGGTGCACTCGCTGCAGCGTCCGGGATCATCAGAGGGGCGGATTCAACTGCTTCCACTGCGGCTGTCGCTTCTGTGGTGGCATCACCGATCGCGGACGGCGTCTGCTTCGCGTCCGACTGGTCCTGTGTCGAATCTGCAGGTGCTTCCCCTTCTTCAGTCGCCTCAGGAACTGCCGGCGTTATCGTTTCCAGCTCCGGGGCTGGATCAGCAGCAGGTTTTGCTTCACTTTCTTTGGTGGCTTCCTCTTCAGCGGTCACCTGTTCCGGTGAGGGCGTCTGAGCGGGGTCCCCCGTCGGGCTGACGGGTTCCGATGCGGCAGGATTCGCTCCCCCGATCTTCTCCTCGGGCACATTGAGCGGTCCCTGCCGTTCTTTCGCCGTGGCTCGCCATTCGCCTTCGGCAGACTCGGGCGATTCCGCTGGCACGACGACCGGCTTGTCCTGTGGCAGATCGGGGACCGGCTGAAGCTTGTTGGCGTCGGTCGAATCGGGAACCGGTTTTGGCTGCGAGACAGTCTTGACGGGAACACCTGATTTCTTCGGTTTTGGCTTGTCGGCCTGAACTGTCTTGCGTTCCGGGTTGATGGCCACCTTGGCGGGCTGAGCTGGATTCACACGATCCAGATAGATATTCAGCGCGTTCACTGTGTGATACAAGGGTGAGCACTTTACGTAGGCACGACGGTTATTCATCAGTTCGCGAGCGGCCGACTCGATAGCGCGACGCACCCACGGCTGGTTCAGATCCTTTTGCGGCAGGGCAATCATCAGGAATTCCAGCGTATGGCCGACGCTCGCCATGCGTTTGTTGAAGTCCGGGTTGTACTCGCGACCGCGGAAATAGTTGGACGACAAAGAGCCGTCACGGTTCTGCAGAAATCGGGCCGTGTTGATGTACTTGCGAATTTTGTAATCGGCCTCGAGCCAGACACCTCGCAGCTGGTTGCCCTGCTGCAGATACACATTGCGGGCGTGGGCCAGCGCGAACAGACCATGGGTGCCACCGCACGGTGCCCCCTTCATCGGCTTGTCGACCTGCTCTTTGACCAGGCGTTCGATACTCCAGTAGTCGCCGTCTTTGTTGCGCCACTGGGCGGCAGGCGGCAGGTAACGACTCAGTGCCCAGAGCGTCCAGGTGGGTTCATCTTTGCTGGAAACCGTCATCTGAGCGTGCCGAATCATGTCACGCATGGTGACCGTACCGTCGGCCGTTCCGAATTCCCGATCGAGCCCGACACCGCACATTGAGATCAGAGCGATGGTCTGATTGGCGTGGCCTTCAAAAGCGTAAGGGCGACTATACGGGTGAGCGCGGCCGCCGAACTGTGTCTTTTCGAACCAGTACTCGTTCTCAAAACTCTGACCGGCAGCGATCCAGTCCAGACCAGAGACCGGATTGCCTTCGTGAAGGATGCTCCATTCGTTGCGCAGTCCCAGCAGCGCGTGAATCATCTGCCACGGGGTGTGCTGCTCGGTCGACAGCATTCTTCGTGAAGTGACCTCGACGGTCTCTTTGACCAGTTCGACGAGGCGATCGTTGGTTTTGGCGCGACGCGTTCGTGAGACGCTGCGAAAGACGGACGGGGCACGTTCACGCAGGTCGACTTTGGGCTCGTCTGCGTTGTCAATGTCCCCGACAGCGCTGGCCGGCGCCGCTTCGAGTATCGCCTCGTCCGCCTGCGCGTGTGAGGATGGCAGGGCGATGACTCCGAGGACGACCAGCAGAATCGGCCGGATGGTTACGGGAAGCCTTCGTGATGGCATCAGGGAACTCCAGGCAACTTTTGCAGCAAATATCAGGACATGATCAGGGCCGTGGTGGCACTGTCACACTGATCTTCGGTCACAGATGAGTGTCGCTTGACGCTCTCTACATTCCGAACAGAGCAAACATCCGTTACAAGCCGGACCCCGGTCCACTCTGGCAAAGCGGGTAAACTTTGCGGCCTGAATGCCCCCTGGGGACTAGAGAGTGAATGTCCTGAGGCGATCTCTCTGGAGAGGCGAAAACTGCCGACGGAATCCGGCCGTATGAGAGGCGCCTATTTGGGAGGTTATGGCGTGGACAACCACGTCGGCGCGGACTCAATGAAGAGTTGCGTCAGACGCGGTTTGTCGACAGCGGAGCAACGCGGAGCGAGCCGGCGCAGCGACGTTCCACAGGGAATCGACCTCCCACGCCATCGTCCGCCGCGACTCGCGGCCTCAGTCGCGGTGCCAGCTGTTTTGTCGACAGCGGAGCAACGCGGAGCGAGCCGGCGCGGGGACGTTCCGCAGGTAATCGACCTCCCACGCCATCGTCCGCGGCGACTCGCGGCTTCAGTCGCGGTGCCACCTGTTTTGTCGATAGCGGAGCAACGCGGAGCGAGCCGGCGCGGGGACGTTCCGCAGGTAATCGACCTCCCACGCCACCGTCCGCCGCGACTCGCGGCCTCAGTCGCGGTGCCAGCTGTTTTGTCGACAGCGGAGCAACGCGGAGCGAGCCGGCGCGGGGACGTTCCGCAGGTAATCGACCTCCCA